>NZ_BSTM01000016.1 GCF_030269515.1 Actinomadura sp. NBRC 104412
TGGGCGCCGTTCGGGGCTGGGGTTGGGGGCTGGGGCTGTGTTTATTGCATGCGCGAGCGGCGCTCCTCGCCTTGACGGCTCGTCGCTTGTCGCGCCTGCGGCGATCGCTGCATCGCTCCGACTCGCCTAGAGGCTCGCTACGCGATCAGGTTCCTCGCAAGCTCGGAACCTGCCTTCGGACGCGATCGCAACGCTTGGGCGCCGTTCGGGGCTGGGGTTGGGGGCTGGGGCTGTGTTTATTGCATGCGCGAGCGGCGCTCCTCGCCTTGACGGCTCGTCGCTTGTCGCGCCTGCGGCGATCGCTGCATCGCTCCGACTCGCCCAGGGGCTCGCTACGCGATCAGGTTCCTCGCAAGCTCGGAACCTGCCTTCGGACGCGATCGCAACGCTTGGCCGTCGTTCGGGGCTGGGGTGGGTGCGGCTGTGTTACATGGGGGGCCAGGGGATGGCGGGCCAGTCTTCTGGGGGGAACGGGTGGATCTTGTGCTTGAGCATCAGCTCGACCCGGCGGACGGTGGCCTCGACCTCCTCGGCCGTCAGGAGGCGCAGCAGGGTCTCGCGCAGCGGACCGTTCCTCAGGGCCTTGTCGACGCGGCGGAGGGCCTCCACGGCCTCGGTGGTCAGGCGCTGGCCGCGCCACTGCCACAGGACGGTGCGCAGCTTGTACTCGGCGGAGAAGCAGACCCCGTGGTCGCAGCCGTACACGTGGCCGTCGCTCACGGGCAGCAGGTGCCCGATCTTGCGGTCGGCGTTGTTGACCACGGCGTCGAACACCGCCATGCGGCGGATCGCCTCGTCCTCGGAGCGTGACAGCGCGACCAGGTCGACCTCCGGGTCGGGTTCCACCCACAGCTGCACCATGCCGGGACCGTACGGGCCGTCGCGGTGCACCGTCGGTGGGACCACGCGCAGGCCCATCGTTTCCGAGACCGCGTACGCGGCGACCTCGCGCTCGGCCAGCGTGCCGTCGGGGAAGTCCCACAGCGGGCGCTCCCCCGCCACCGGCTTGTAGACGCACGCGGCGGTCAGGCCCTCCCACTCGATGGAGCAGTACAGCGTGGCGTTGGACGCCTGGACGAGCCGCCCCTCGACGGTGAGCCGCCCAAGGCTCAGCAGCCGCTCGGCGGTCTCGGTGTCTCGAGGGGAGACCACGGGCCCGTCGCCCGCGGGGGTGCGATCCCGGGAGGACTGCGTCATGCGTTCATTCTTCCGGCCGCCCCGTCCATGATCCAAGTCACTCCCGTTCCCCCTGGGTCCCTCGTCCTAGCCCAGATACCCGTTCTGGCGTGGACAGACATGCCCGGCCGCGTCCAAAGGCAACCCGCACAGCGGGCACGGCGGCCGGCCGGCCGCCACCACCTTCAGCGCGCGCTCGGCGAACGCGCGGGCCTGCGCCGCGGTGATGCGCACCCGCAGCACCGCGATGGCCGGGTCGTCCTCGCCGACCTCGGCGTCCTCCTCGCCCTCGGTGACCTCCTGGGCCTCGATCACGACCTGCTCGTCCTCGGGGTCCCAGGCCAGCGCCATCGTGCCGACGCGGAACTCCTCCTCCACCGGCTGCTCCAGCGGGCCGTCGTCGCGCAGCTCGGCGGGGGTCACGGCGGGTACGGGCGCGTCGCCGCCGCTGCGGCGCAGCACCTCGTCCAGCAGCTCCTCCAGGCGCTCCGCCAGCAACGTCACCTGGAACTTCTCCAGCCCCACGCTGGTGACCCTGCGGCCCGAACGGGCTTGCAGGTAGAAGGCACGATCCCCCGGCTGGCCCACCGCCCCGGCGACGAACCTTTCGGGAAGTTCATAGGAGATGACCGGCATGACAACGACCCTACGCGCCGCCGCCGATGGCCGCGTCCCCGTCGTCCCCGTCCTTCTCCTCGGGCGGGGGCGGCAGCAGGTCCTGGACGTTGCCGCCGATGTCGTTCAGGCGGGACAGGAACGGGCGCAGCTCCGTGTAGCGGATCACCGTCAGGGACGCGGGCGCCACCTGGATGCGCTGGAACTGGTCCAGGTGCAGGCCCATCGCGTCGGCCACGATGGCCTTGATGATGTCGCCGTGGCTGCACACCACGTAGGCGGCGTCCTTGCCGTGCTCGGCGGCGATCCTGGCGTTCCAGTCGCGGACGGCGGTGACGGCGCGGTGCGCGGCGTCGGCCAGGGCCTCGCCGTCGTCGCCGGGGAACCGCGCCGCGCTCGGATGGGCCTGGACGACCTTCCACAGCGGCTCCTCGGCCAGCTCCTTCAGCGGCCTGCCCGTCCAGTCGCCGTACCTGACCTCGCCGAACCGCTCGTCCAGCTCCACCTTCCCGGCCGTGCCCGGCCGTCCCGCCGCCACCGCCTCGGCGGTCCGCACGCAGCGGTCCAGGGGGCTGGACACCACCGCCGCCACCGGGACCGGCGCCAGCCGCGCGCCGAGATCGCGGACCTGGGCCCGGCCCCGCTCGTCCAGGTCCACGCCCGGCGTCCACCCGGCCAGCACCGGGCCCGTCATCGCGGTGAGGCCGTGCCGCACCAGCAGAAGCGTCGTCACGCCTGGCACTCTACGAGATGACCGGGACCACCCCACGATCGCGGGTATCGCTCTAAGCTCGGCATAATGCGCAAGAATGACGAACCGTGATCGTTGACAAGGCCATCTACTCGCGTGGGGTCCGGCACACCATCGAGGGTGACATCAGCGACGCGTTCGACGCCGCCCGCGCCGAGGCCGCCAGGACCGGCGCGGCCGAGGAGCCGGGCGGCTGCTTCGTGTGGATCGGGCTGCACGAACCCACCGCGGAGGAGTTCGGCCTCGTCCGCGACGAGCTGGGCCTGCACCCCCTGGCCGCCGAGGACGCCGTGTCCGCGCACCAGCGGCCCAAGCTCGAACGGTACGACGACACCCTGTTCTTCGTCCTGAAGACCCTGGTCTACAAGGACGGCACCTCCGACATCGAGGTCGGCGAGATCATGGTGTTCGTCGGCCGCGACTTCGTGGTGACCGTCCGGCACGGGGAGGGCAACCCGCTCGGGCCCGTCCGCAAGCGGCTGGAGAGCGATCCCGCGCTGCTCGACCACGGGCCCGCGGGTGTCCTGTACGCGGTGTGCGACGAGGTCGTCGACCACTACGGCGTGGTGTCGCACGAGGTCGAGGTCGACATCATCGAGCTGGAGCGGGCCGTGTTCCGGCCCGGCGGCCCCGACGTGACCGAGAGCATCTACTCCCTCAAGCGCGAGGTGCTGGAGTTCCGCAGCGCGCAGGACCCGCTGGTCCCGGTGCTGCAGGAGATCGTGCGCGGCCGGGTGCCCGAGTTCGCCGGCGCCCGCGAGTACTTCCGCGACATCCTGGACCACCTGTTGCGCGTGGACGGCCAGGTGGACGCGCACAACGAGCTGCTCAACAGCGTCCTGACCGCGCACCTGGCGCTGATGGGCAAGCAGCAGAACGAGGACATGCGCAAGATCTCCTCATGGGCCGCCATCATCGCCGTCCCCACGGCCCTGGCCGGGATCTACGGCATGAACTTCCAGCACATGCCCGAGCTGCGATGGCGCTACGGATACGGGCTGGTCGTCGTGGTGATGGTGACGCTGTGCGTGTTCATCTACCGGCGCCTGCACAAGAACCACTGGCTCTAGCCCGGTGACGCCGTCCCGCCTCCCGCGAGCCGTTCGAGCTCTTCCAGGCGCCTGACCATCTGCTGCATCCGCGCGCCGACCCGCTCGAAGTCCTCGGTGATCTCCAGCAGGTCGGCGCGGACCTCGGCGATGTCCCAGGCCGGCCGGGGCGGGTCCCCGGTTGCGGCAGCGGTCGCGCGGTGGGGCGGCTTCCCGCGGTACTCCCGCAGAAGCGCCGCGGCGTCCGGACGACCGGCCTCCTCCAGCTCGCCGGGGCCGATCTCCAGGTTCCAGGCGATCCAGGCCAGGGCGTCGGCGCGGGCGCGCACGGCGATATGGCGGCCCGCGCGCGGTGTCGTGTAGCCGTTGATGACCTGCCGCAGGTGCGATTCGCTGCGATCGATGATCTCGGCGGCCTTGCGGCGGGTGAGCCCCGCTTCCCTGAGGGTCTGTTCGATCAGCTTGCCCTCGGGTCGTTGCGGTGGCCGCTCGTCCATGGGCTCGTCGTCCATGCGCAACAGCTTCGCATGACTGCGCAACACTTCGTTGCCTTTCCGCAGACCGGCCGCGCTTTTCGCGCGACAATTCGCGAAGTGCTGCGCAGTGCAATTTCTTTTCTTCTTGCACTTCGCTACACTGCGCGTTAACGTCCTGGTCATGCCACCGCGCAGACCTCCCCGGCGGCTCAATCACGAGCCCGCGGCGATCAGATACGCACGCAAACAGGCGGGGCTGACCCAGGCCCAGGTCGCCCGGCAGTGCGGGGTCGCCTTCAGCCTGATCAGTGAAATCGAGAAGGGCACCCGCAACGCGACCGACGCGATGCTCAACAAGCTCGCCGCCGTCCTCAACTGCCCTCGCGTGGTCCTGGAGGCCAAGCACGACGACTCCCCCAGGCCGCGGCGGAATGACGGCGGCGGGTCGTTACCGCACGATCACAGTGTCGTGCGTCTATGACGCCGAACTCGTCGCCAGGATCGCCTTAGGCGCCATTTCCCGCTGACACGGTATCAGCGGGAAATTCTTGGGTTCTGGCCTGTTTGGCGGGTGGTGCCGGAAAAGTACAGGCAATGGCATTACTCCGGGAATTACGCCGCGCCTTCCCGCCCTTGACGGCTCCCGGGAGGGCGGGGGCGCACCGCCGCCGGACGTGACCCGAGGCGACCTCACCTGACCGGTCCGGCGGTACGTCCCGCTACTGTTCCGCCCATGGAAGAGCGTCACCTCGGGCGGAGCGGCCTGTCGGTCTCCCGGCTGGGGCTGGGCACGATGACCTGGGGGCAGGACACCGACCCCGATGAGGCGGCCGCGCAGCTACGGGCGTTCGTGGACGCCGGGGGCACCCTCGTGGACACCGCCGACGTCTACGCCGACGGCCGCAGCGAGCGCATCCTCGGCCATCTCCTGCACGAGGTGGCCGACCGGGACGGACTGGTGATCGCCACCAAGGCCGCGATCCGGTCCAACGGCCGCTACGACGCCTCCCGGAGACACCTGCTCGCCGCCCTGGACGACTCCCTGGAGCGCCTGGGCCTGGAGTACGTGGACCTGTGGCAGTTGCACGCCTACGACCCGTCCACGCCCCTTGAGGAGACGCTCTCGGCGCTGGACGAGGCGGTCGCCTCGGGCCGGACCCGCTATGTCGGCGTGTCCAACTACGCCGGCTGGCAGATCGCCAAGGCCGGCGCGTGGCAGCGGGCCTGGCCGGGACGGGAGCCGATCATCTCCGCGCAGCTCGAGTACTCGCTGCTGAGCCGCGACGTCGAGCGGGAGGCGGCGCCCGCCGCGCAGGACGCCGGCATCGGCCTGCTCGCCTCGTCCCCGCTGGGCCGCGGGGTGCTGACCGGCAAGTACCGCGGCGGCATCCCGGCCGGGTCGCGCGCCGCCGCGCCGCACTTCGCCGACTTCGTCCAGCCGTACCTGGACGAGGAGTGCGCGCGGATCGTGGAGTCCGTGGTGACCGCCGCCGAGGGATTGGGCGTGACCCCGCTGAGCGTGGCGCTGGCCTGGGTGCGCGACAGGCCCGGCGTCACGGCGCCGATCGTCGGGGCCCGCACGGCCGCGCAGCTCGGGCAGGCGCTGCTCAGCGAGGACCTCACCCTGCCGCAGGAAATCCGCGCCGCGCTGGACGACGTGTCCGACATGACCTCCGGGTCGGCGTGACGCGGGGGGCGTCCCCCGCCTCATCGGCTACGATCCGGAGCCCGTGACCGATACTCGTCCCAAGGCCCCGCCGGGAGATCTCGCCGCGCTGTTCGCCGAGACGGGCGTCCCGCCGTCCATGGTGACCAGGGCGCTGGCCCGGCTCGGACCGGACGCGGGCGCCCGGCTGCGCGAGGATCCGTGGCGGCTGCTGCGCGTCCCCGGCGTGGGGCCGAGGCAGGCCGACCACTTCGCCCGCGAGGTGCTGGGTGAGCGGGCGCGCCCGGACGACCGCCGCCGCGGCCGGTCCCTGGTGGGCTACCTGCTGGACGAGGCGGCCCGGCAGGGTCACACCGTCACCCCGCCCGCCGAGGTGCTGACCGCGCTGGAGCGGCTGCGCGTCCCCGATGCGCGCCGGGCGGTCGAGGACGCGCTCGACACCGCCGAGGTCATCGCGCTCACCGAGGAGCCCGACTTCGACGAGGCCGCGCTCGAGGACGGCGACCTGCCCGAGCCCGAGGAGACGCTGGGCCTGGCGCGCTGGGCGATGGCCGAGGAGGCCGCTGCCGAGGGCCTGGCCCGGCTGACGGCCACCGCCGGGCCGCTGCTGGACGACGCCACGATCAGAACGCTGCGGTCCGGGCTGCCGGAGGACCGCTCGCTGGCCCTGACCGCCGCGCTCCGCACCGGGGTGACCGTCCTGCGGGGCGCGGCGGACGACCTGGAGGACGCGGCCCGCGCGATCGCCGGGGCCGCCGCGGCCCACGGTGTCCGCGCGGCCGTCGCGGCGCCGACCGACCGCGCGGCGGCCCGGCTGCGGGGCGCGGGCGCCGCATACCCGATCGGCAGCCTGCACGCGCTGCTGGAGCCCCGGCCGGACGCCGAGCCCGCCCCCGGGGCGCCTCCGGGCACCGTCGTGTACGGACGCGGCGAGCAGCGTCCCCTCGACTTGGACCTGGTGATCGTCACCGACGCGGCGGGCCTGGACGTCGAGCCGGCCGCCGTCCTCGTCGAAGCCTGCCCGGACGGCGCGCACCTGGTGCTGTGCGGGGAGCCCGGCGCGCTGCCGCCCGCCGGTCCAGGCCGCGTCCTGGACGACCTGGAGGCGTCCGAGACCGTCCCGATGATCGCTCTGGAGCCGTCCGGGCGGGGTCCCCTGGCGGCGCTCACCGCGGCCGTGCGGGGCGGGGAGCTGGTGGCGGTCGAGGCGCCCGGCAAGGAGGTCGTGATCGTCCCGGCGGCGAGCCCCGGCGAGGCCGTGCACCGGACCGTGCAGCTGGTCACCGACTCGATCCCGCGCGCCCTGGGGATCCCGGTGGACGACGTGCGGGTCGTGGTGCCGTCGGCGGCGGGCGAGGCGGGGGCGGCGGCGCTCAACACCGCGCTGAAGGAACACCTCAATCCCGGTCCGGGCCGGTTCGGCGGCTTCGACCCCGGCGACCGGGTCCTGGTCGCCGCCCCGCTCCCCCAGGCCGCGGTGGGCGAGAACGGCACCGTCACCGGTGCCGACGCCACCGGTCTGCACGTGCGGTTCGCCGGAGGGGACGCCGTGATCCCGCCCGCTCTCACCGCGCGCCTGCGTCCCGGCTGGGCGGTCACGGCCGCGCTGGGACGCGGAACGCGCAGCAGGGCCGTCGTCGCCGTACTGCCGCCCGACGGGCCCGACGATACCGCCGCCTTGTCACGACCCCTGGTCGCGACCGCCTTCGGGCTCGCTCTGGAACACCTGTCGGTCGTTCAAGGGGCGGGTCCGGCGCTGGCGAGGGCCGTCCGCGAACGCCAGGCGCCCCCACGGCGGACCCGGCTGGCCCGCCTGGTGGTCCAGTAACGGCTCAGGTGGTGCTGGGAGCGCCTATGGCGTGCAGGCCGCCGTCCACGTGGACGATCTCGCCCGTGGTGGCGGGGAACCAGTCGGACAGGAGGGCGACACAGGCGCGCGCGGTGGGCTCGCTGTCCTTGATGTCCCATCCGAGCGGGGCGGCCTGCGGCCACATCTCGGTCATGCCCTCGAAGCCGGGGATGCTCTTGGCCGCCATGGTCGCCAGCGGGCCGGCGGAGACCAGGTTGACGCGGATGCCCTGCGGGCCCAGGTACTTGGCCAGGTAGCGGGAGCACGACTCCAGACCGGCCTTGGCCACGCCCATCCAGTCGTAGACCGGCCAGGCCACGGACGCGTCGAAGTCGAGGCCGACCACCGAGCCGCCGCCCTTCATGAGCGGCAGGCAGGCCATGGTGAGGGACTTCAGCGAGTACGCCGAGGCGTGCACGGCGGTCGCCACGTCCTCCCACGGGGTCTCCAGGAAGGTCCCGCCCAGCGCGGTCTGCGGCGCGAAGGCGATCGCGTGCATCACCCCGTCGAGGCTGTCGAACCCGACCTCGCGCAGGGCGTCGGCCAGGCCGTCCAGCTGCTCGGTGCTGGTCACGTCCAGCGGCAGCACCGGAGGCGGGTCGTCCGGGCCGGACGGCAGGCGCTTGGCGGTGCGGGCGGTCAGCGTCGGCCGCGGGTAGGCGGTCAGGACGACCTCGGCGCCCTCCTGCTGCGCGACCCGCGCGACGTGGAAGCCGATCGAGGCGTCGGTCAGGACGCCGGTGACCAGGATCCGCTTGCCTTCCAGGATTCCCATCGCCACGTACCCCTCAGTGCCCCATGCCCAGTCCGCCGTCCACCGGGATCACGGCCCCGGTGATGTAGGCGGCGTCCTCGCTCGCCAGGAACCGCACGGCCTTGGCGACCTCCTCGGGACGCGCCACCCGGCCCAGCGGGATCTGCTTCCGGATCGCGGCCTGCTGGTCCTCGGTGAGCACCCGAGTCATCTCGGTGTCCACGAACCCGGGCGCCACCACGTTCACGGTGATGTTGCGGGAGGCCAGCTCGCGGGCCAGCGACCGGGCGAAGCCGACCATGCCCGCCTTCGACGCGGCGTAGTTGGACTGGCCGGGCGAGCCGAGCAGCCCCACCACCGACGACACCAGGACGATCCGGCCGGTGCGCTTGCGCATCATGCCCTTCACGGCGCGCTTGGCGACGCGGAACGACCCGGTGAGGTTGGTGTCGAGGACGGAGGTGAACTCCTCCTCCTTCATGAGGGCCAGCAGCGTGTCCTTGGTGATGCCGGCGTTGGCCACCACCACCTCCACCGGGCCCTGCTCGGCCTCGATCTTGCCGAACGCGGCGTCCACGTCCTCGGCGCTGGTCACGTCGCAGCGGACGCCGAACAGGCCCTCGGGCGGCTCCCCCGAACGGTAGGTGACCGCGACCGCGTCGCCCGCCTCCGCGAGCTCGCGGGCGATGGCGAGGCCGATGCCCCGGTTACCGCCGGTCACCAGGACTGAGCGACTCATCGTCGTACCCCTCGTCGTGCCGTTCCGCTGTGACTGACCGCGGGGACGTGCTGCCCGGGCCCCGCAACTGACGAGGAGCGTAACGGCCTACGCGGGGGTAACCAGATGTGCCGTTCCGACAAGATCCGCCGACCGGGCTTTGTTTCCCCGGGCACGCCCACCTGAGGCCACCTGAGGGAGGCGCCGCGGGGTAGGTTGCGAAGGGTGCATGACATCGATCCCGCATTCACCGCGCTGCCGCTGCGCGCGCTCGCCGACGCGGCCCTGAGCAGGGCCAGGGAGCTGGGCGCCGAGCACGCCGACTTCCGGCTGGAACGGATCCGCAGCCAGACGCTGCGGCTGCACGACGCCGCGCTGGAGACGGCGCTGGACGCCGACGACGTGGGCCTGTCGGTCCGCGTCGTGAAGAACGGCACCTGGGGGTTCGCCGCCGGAATCGACCTGACGCCGGACGGTGCCGCGCGTGTCGCCGCGCAGGCCGTCGAGGTCGCCGCGGTCGCCGCCGCGGTCAACCGCGAGCCGATCGAGCTGGCGCCCGAGCCGATGCACGGCGAGCGCGTCTGGGTCTCCGAGTACGAGGTCGACCCGTTCACCGTGCCGACCGCCGAGAAGGTCGCCCTGCTCGCCGAGCGCAGCCGGCTGCTGCTGGACGACGACCGCGTCGACCACGCCGACGCCACGCTGCTCCAGGTCAAGGAGAACAAGTTCTTCGCCGACCTGGCCGGGACGGTCACCACGCAGCAGCGGGTGCGCCTGCACTCGGTGCTGAACTCGGTCGCGATCGGCGAGAACGGCTTCGAGACGATGCGCACCCTCGCGCCGCCCGTCGGCCGCGGCTGGGAGTGGCTGACCGGCTCCCACTGGGACTGGGAGGGCGAGCTGGCCCGCGTCCCCGAGCTGCTGGCCGAGAAGCTGGCCGCGCCGTCGGTGGAGCCCGGGTCCTACGACGTGGTCATCGACCCGTCCAACCTGTGGCTGACCATCCACGAGTCGATCGGGCACGCCACCGAGCTGGACCGCGCCCTGGGGTACGAGGCGGCGTACGCGGGCACCTCGTTCGCCACGCCCGACAAGCTGGGCACGCTCCAGTACGGCTCGAAGGCCATGAACGTCATCGGCGACCGCACCGCGGAGCACGGCCTGGCGACCATCGGCTTCGACGACGAGGGCGTGCAGACCCAGGCGTTCGAGATCATCAGCGCCGGGATGTTCACCGGCTACCAGCTCGACCGCCGGATCGCCCGGCTCACCGGCGCCGACCGCTCCAACGGGTGCGCGTTCGCCGACTCGGCGTCCAGCATGCCGCTGCAGCGGATGGCGAACGTGTCGCTGCAGCCGCTGCCCGGCGGCCCGTCCACCGACGAGCTGATCTCCGGGGTGGACCGCGGGATCTACATCGTCGGCGACAAGAGCTGGTCGATCGACATGCAGCGGTACAACTTCCAGTTCACCGGCCAGCGCTTCTACCGGATCGAGAACGGCCGGCTGGCCGGGCAGCTGCGGGACGTGGCCTACCAGGCCACCACCACCGACTTCTGGAACTCGATGGAGGCGGTGGGCGGCCCGCAGACCTACGTGCTGGGCGGCGCGTTCAACTGCGGCAAGGGCCAGCCGGGGCAGGTCGCCCCGGTCAGCCACGGCTGCCCGTCCGCGCTGTTCCGCGGCGTCAACATCCTCAACGCGCTGAAGGAGGCCGGCCAGTGAGCGTGCTGCGCCCGCAGGAGGCCGTCGAGCGGGTGCTGGAGCTGTCCCGCGCCGACGACTGCATCGTGATCGCCGACGAGTCCAGCACCGCCAACCTGCGCTGGGCCGGCAACACGCTGACCACCAACGGGGTGACCCGGTCCAACCGGCTCACCGTGATCGCGCTGCGCGGCAAGGGGGACCGGGTCGCGGCCGGGGTGGTGTCGCGCACCGCCGTGGGCGCGGACGACCTGGAGGACCTGGTGCGCGCGGCCGAGGCGGACGCGGCGGGCAACGAGCCGGCCGAGGACGCCGCGCCGCTGCTCGGCGATCCGGTGCCGGGCGCGGGCGCGTGGGACGACCCGCCCGCCGAGACCGGGATCGGGGTCTACGAGGGGTTCGCGCCCGCGCTGGGCGCGGCGTTCGAGGAGGCCGAGGCGGGCGGGCGGAAGCTGTACGGGTTCGCCAACCACGTGCTGACCTCGACCTTCCTGGGGTCGTCGGCGGGGCTGCGGTTGCGGCACGACCAGCCGACCGGGCTACTGGAGCTGAACGCCAAGGGCGCGGGCGGCTCGACGTGGGCGGGCGTGGGCACGCGCGACTTCACCGACGTGGACGTCCCGGGCCTGGCCGCGGGGCTGGCGCGGAGGCTGGAGTGGGGCGAGCGCCGCGTCGAGCTGCCCGCAGGCCGGTACGAGACGATCCTGCCGCCCAGCGCGGTCGCCGACCTGATGATCTACCTGTACTGGTCGGCGGGCGCGCAGGACGCCCACGACGGGCGGACGGTGTTCAGCGCGCCGGGCGGCGGCACCCGGGTCGGTGAGCGGCTGACCGAGGTGCCGCTCACGCTGTCCAGCGACCCCCGCGCGCCGGGGCTGGAGGCCAGCCCGTTCGTGATCGCGCACGCCTCCGGCCGGGAGACGTCGGTGTTCGACAACGGGCTGGGGCTGGCCGCCACCGAGTGGATCTCCGGCGGGACGCTCAACGCGCTCATCCAGACACGGCGGTCGGCGGAACGCACCGAACTGTCCCTCACCCCCGCGATCGACAACCTGACGATGACGGGGCCGGACGCGTCCGCGTCCCTGGACGACATGGTGGCGCGCACGGAGCGGGGACTGCTGCTGACCTGCCTGTGGTACATCCGGGAGGTCGACCCGCAGCGGCTGCTGCTGACCGGCCTCACCCGCGACGGCGTCTACCTCGTGGAGGGCGGGGAGGTGGTCGGCGCGGTGAACAACTTCCGGTTCAACGAGAGCCCGGTGGACCTGCTCGGCCGCGTCACCGAGGCGGGCGCGACCGTGCCGACCCTGCCCCGCGAGTGGTCGGACTACTTCACCCGCGCCGCGATGCCCGCGCTGAGGGTCGCCGACTACAACATGTCGACGGTCTCGCAGGCGTCCTGAGACCGCCGCGGAGAGGCCCCGGCCCCGTCCCGCCGTGAGAGGGAGGGGCCGGTGGCCTCGCGCGTCCCTCAGGGCGTTCAGGCGTCCTCAAGACGGAAGCCGACCTTCAGGCCGACCTGGTAGTGCGCCACCTCCCCGTCCACGATCTGGCCGCGCACCTCGGTCACCTCGAACCAGTCCAGATGGCGCAGCGTCCGCCCGGCGCGCCTGATCCCGTTGCGCACGGCCTCGTCGACGGAGACCGGCGAGGTGCCGACGATCTCGGTCACCCGGTAGGTGCGGTCGGTCATGGCCCCTCCCATGTCGCATGCCTATGCCCCAGGGCATACCGTGGAACCGTGAAGCTCATTCCCCGCCGTGGCCCAGAGGTCTACACCGTGACCAACGCGCCGAAGCCGATGTCGGAGGACATCCGCTACCGGCAGCGAAGGTATCTGATCTCGATGGGGGTGCGCACCGGCTGTTTCATCGCCGCGGTGATCACCGCGGCGGCCGGCGCCCCGGTGTGGGTGGCGGGCGTGCTGATTGTGGGGGCGGTGTTCCTGCCGTACATCAGTGTGATCTACGCCAACGGCGGCCGGGAGCCGCAGCCGATGCCCCGGTTCGGCGAGCCTGATGGCGTCGGCGGCCCGCACCACAAGGGTATTTCCGGTCGGCGTCCGGAAATCGGGTCGTGACTTTCTCTTGACTAAGGGCGGGGGGGTTCGGTGTACGATTTGTACCGGCGCTCTGGTCCCCCGTCGGAGCGCCCGTGCCGGTGTTCCGGGCCCCCGTCGGAACACCGATGACGCGACGCCGGGTGGATTGCCCCCGTATCCACCCGGCGTCGCTTTTTCTTTGCGCGCGGAACGCCCGGCCGGGCCGCACCTCCTCGCTTAGCGCCTGATCACAGGATGGCAAGGCCCAACGCTGGCCTTGTCCGGCCACGGCCCGAAACCGCACCGGCTCCGACCCCGGATCCGCATCGTGTGAGTCCCATCGGAGAATCCCGTCGATCCTGGCGGGCGCCGTCTGCGTATCTCCGGATGGGATCGCGTCGCTCTTGCGGCCGACGCGAACGAACGTGGCGCGACCCGCGCCTCCTGCCGCATACCGCTTGACGAGCGCCCGGGAAGGGGTGACCATCACTAGCCCCAGGTCGAGACATATCTAGTTTCTGTCTCATGATCCGCCCCATCGGCCCCGCGAAGGTGGCAGTCGTGATGATCACGGGTAACCGGCCATGAACGGCCACGACGACGTCCCCGAGTGGCTTCCGGATCCCCCGCGGGGACAGGATCCTCCGCCCGAGCCGAGGCCGCCGCACGGCTACGGCGGCTTCATGGGCGCCTCCGACGCCGGAGGCGCCGTCCCCCGGTTCCGGCCACCCGTGAATCCGCCCGGGAACCTGCCCGGAAACCCGTCCGAAGGCGGCGGGCCACCGCGGCCGCCGCTCGGCGAGGCGGGACCGTTCGGCCCGCGCCTGGCCTCGCCGACCGTCCCGTCGAGACCGGGCGCCACCGGTCCCGGACGGCACGTCGCCCCGGGCCGCTCCCTTCCGCGCGGCACCGCGTTCTGGGGTCCGATGGCCGGCGCCGCCGTCCTGACCCTCCTGGCGGGCCTGGGCGTGTACGCGCTGGCCTCCGGAGGGCCCTGTACGGGGGCGGACGCGCTCCCGCTGAACCTGACGGCGGCACCCGAGATCGCACCGGCCGTCACCGAGGCCGCCGGGCGCTTCAACGACGACCGGCACGAGGTCGGGGATCGCTGCGTCCGCGTCAGCGTGCGCGCCGCCGACCCGGTGGCGGTGTCCACCCTGCTGTCGGGACGGGGCGTGGCCGGGGTCACCGAAAAGCCGGACGTGTGGATCCCCGACTCCTCGCTGTGGACCGTTCTCGCACGGGCGCCGTCCACCGCGTCCGGCGGCCGGCAGGGCACCGACACGATCACCACCCTGCGGTCGATCGCGTCCACCCCGGTCGTGGTGGCCACGCCCGCCGGGGTCGCGCGGCGGCTCCAGGGCCGGGGCGGCGCCCGGCCGTCCTGGCAGGGCCTTCTCGTGGCGGCCGGAGCCGGCGCGGGCACGGGCTCGGGAAGGGGGGCCGCGATCCCTCCCGGCTCGGTGAAGCTGAGGGTCCCCGACCCCAACCGCACCGCGACCGGGATGGCCACGCTGATGCTGGCCAACACCCTGCTGGGACGGCAGGACGAGGGCAGCGCGCAGTTCACCGGCGCCGTGCGGACGCTGCGGGAGGCCGTGACCCCCTCGGTACAGGCGGAGTTCGCCTCGTTCCGGCAGGACCGCCAGGGCCGCCACCCGATCGCGCTGGCGCCGGAGCAGGCGGTGTACGCCTACAACGGCGGCGAGCCGGCGGAGCAGGCCGTCGCGGTGTACCCGTCCGAGGGCACACTCGCGATGGACTACCGGATCACCGTGGTCGGGCGCGCCGGGGACCGGGACGCCGCCGCCAAGGCCCGCGCCGCGCGCCTGCTGGAGCAGGAGCTGACCGGCGACGACACCCGCGACGACCTCTTGGAGCGCGGATTCCGGGCGCCCTCGGGCGCCGCGCCCGAGTCGTTCGGCGACCGCGCCGGGCTGGACCCGCGCCCGCCCCGGCTGCTGAGTCCGCCTTCCCCGGCGGACGTGCAACGGATCATGCAGTCCTGGGCGCGGCTGTCGCTGGGCATCCGGATGCTCAGCGTGATCGACATCTCCGGCTCGATGAACGAGGAGGTGGAGCCGGGCGTCACCCGGTTGCAGTCCACGGTGCGGACCGCCCAGGCCGGGCTGTCGCTGCTGCCCGACGACAGCGAGCTGGGCCAGTGGGTGTTCTCCACCGAGCTGGTCGGCGAACAGGACTGGCGGGAGCTGGTCAGCGTGGGACCGCTGGGCGAGCGGCTGGGCTCCTCGACCCGGCGCCAGCTGATGCTGTCGGCCTTCAGCCAGATCCGGGCCAAACGCAACGGCGGCACGGGCCTGTACGACACGACCCTTGCGGCGTTCGACTACATGCGACGGACCTACAAGCCCGAGTTCGTGCACACGGTGCTGCTGTGGACCGACGGCCGCAACCAGGACCGGGAGGGGGCGTCCTTACAGGAGACCTTGGACGCGCTGCGCCGCTCCTACGATCCCGCGCGACCCGTCCAGGTGTTCATGTTCGGCTATGGCAAGGACGTGGACGTCGACGAGCTCCGCCGGATCACCCAGGCGACCCGCGGCGACGTGGTGGTGGCCCAGACCCCGGGGGAGGTGCGCAAGCTGTTCCTTGAGGCCGTCTCGCGCCGCGTCTGCGCCCCGTCCTGCTAGACGCCCGCTACCAGAGGCACGGCGCTCGTTCCCGCCGCCCTCGAAGCGCACCCCCGCGTTCCGGACGTTCCCGGGTTGATTCTAGAATTGCGTTCCACGTAACTTGGCGTTCCGTTAGATATGGGACATTCGGGATCGAGGAGCGGGGCCGTGCGCCGAACCGTGTTCAACGAGGACCATGAGGCGTTCCGGACGATGATCCGGGACTTCATCGCCGCCGAGGTGACTCCCGTCTACGACGAGTGGGAGAAGGCCGGGCATCCGCCCCGTGACTTCTACAACAAGCTGGGCGAGCTCGGCGTGTTCGGCATCCAGGTCCCCGAGGAGTACGGTGGCGCGGGCGAGACCAGCTTCAAGTACCAGCTCGTGATCTCCGAGGAGTGCGCCAGGGCCGCGGTGGGCTTCGGCGGCTACGGCGTGCACGTCAACCTGGTGCTCCCGTACCTGCTGAAGTACGCCAGCGAGGACCAGAAGAAGCGCTGGCTGCCCGACTTCATCTCCGGCGACATGATGATGGCCATCGCGATGACCGAGCCCGGAACCGGCTCGGACCTCGCGGGCATCCAGACCACCGCCAAGCGGGACGGCGACCACTACATCCTCAACGGCGCCAAGACCTTCATCACCGGCGGCGTGCTGGCCGACCGCGTGCTGGTGGTGGCCCGCACCTCCCCCGCCACCCCCGAGAACCGCCGCGCCGGCCTGTCCATCCTCGCCGTCGACACCAAGAGCGAGGGCTACACGGTCGGCCGCAAGCTGGAGAAGATCGGGCTGCGCGCCTCCGACACCGCCGAGCTGTCCTTCACCGACGTGCGCGTCCCGGTCGAGGACCTGCTGGGCGAGGAGGGCCGTGGGTTCGAGTACCTCACCCACAACCTGGCCGAGGAGCGCCTGGGCATCGCCGCGTCCTCCTACTCGGCCGCCGCGGCGGCGGTCGAGTTCGCCAAGAAGTACGTCCAGGAGCGCACCGTCTTCGGCAAGCCCGTGTCGTCCTTCCAGAACACCAAGTTCGTCCTGGCCGAGTGCGCCACCGAGGTGGAGGCCGCGCAGGCGCTCGTGGACCGCTGCGTGGAGGCGCTGGACGCCGGTGAGCTGACCCCGGCCGACGCCGCCAAGTGCAAGCTGTTCTGCACCGAGGTCGAGGGCCGTGTCATCGACAAGTGCCTGCAACTCCACGGCGGCTACGGCTACATCCTGGAGTACCCGATCGCGCGCCTGTACACCGATGCCAGGGTCACCCGGATCTACGGGGGGACCAACGAGGTCATGAAGACCATCATCGCCAAGGACCTGCGGGTCTGAGCCGCAACCACGGCACGGACGGATCGCACGGCAGTAACGAAAGAGGAAACGCCATGAGCGAGAGCAAGGTCGCCATCGTCACGGGCGCGGCGCGCGGGATCGGGGCGGCCACCGCGGTGCGGCTGGCCCGCGACGGGTTCGCGGTCGCCGTCTGCGACCTGGACGAGGCCGCCTGCGCCGGGACGGTGGAGGCGATCGAGAAGGACGGCGGGCGGGCGCTGGCCGTGGGGGTGGACGTCGCCGACTCCGCGAAGGTGTCGGCGGCGGTGGAGCGGGTCGCCGCGGAGCTGG
Organism: Actinomadura sp. NBRC 104412; assembly: GCF_030269515.1. Lineage (GTDB taxonomy): Bacteria > Actinomycetota > Actinomycetes > Streptosporangiales > Streptosporangiaceae > Spirillospora. Next base: position 17,047 of record NZ_BSTM01000016.1, read on the forward strand.
GCCCGCCGCTGGTGCTGGTCAACAACGCCGGGATCATCCGCGACAACCTGCTGTTCAAGATGACCGAGGACGACTGGGACGCGGTCCTGGCGGTGCACCTGCGCGGCGCCTTCCTGATGAGCCGGGCCGCGCAGGCGTACATGACCAAGGCGGGCTGGGGCCGGATCGTGAACCTGTCGTCCACCTCGGCACTGGGCAACCGGGGCCAGGCGAACTACTCGGCGGCCAAGGCCGGCATGCAGGGGTTCACCAAGACCCTGGCGATCGAGCTCGGCAAGTTCGGCATCACCGTGAACGCGGTCGCGCCCGGGTTCATCGTGACCGACATGACCGCCGCGACGGCCGAGCGGGTCGGCGTGGACTTCGAGGTGTTCCAGCAGGCCGCGGCCAAGGAGATCCCGGTGCGCAGGGTCGGCCGGCCCGAGGACATCGCGGCGATGGTCTCGTTCTTCGCCGGTGAGGAGTCCTCGTTCGTGTCGGGACAGGTCATCTATGTCGCGGGCGGTCCCAAGGCGTGAGCGCGGCCGGCGGGCGGCAGGGGATGTGACAGCCGGCCCGCCAGCACCCGCGGCGCGTCGACGAGGGACGGGCCGTACCAGGTCAGGTACCGGCCGTCGACCAGGGCGGACGGAACGCCGGGGAAGCTCTCCGGCCCGTCCCCGGCGGTGAACCGGTACGGCTCGTCCGGAAGCACGACCAGGTCGGCGCCCGCCGCGTTCAGCTCCTCGATCGGGATCTTCGGGTAGCGCTCGGGGTGGCCGGCGTAGACGTTGGCGACCCCGAGCCGGTCCAGCACGTCACCGGCGAACGTGGCGCGTCCCACCACCATCCAGGGACGCCGCCAGATCGGGATGACGGCCTTCCGGCGCGGTTCGAGCACGGGAGGCCGCGACCAGGCGCGCGCGGCCTCCTCCAGCCAGGTGGGGGACGGGACGCCGCACGCCTCGGTGAGCATGCGCCGCAATGACGCCAGCGCCTCGTCCACGGTGCGGATCTCGGTCATCCAGACCGGGACCCCGCGCCCCCGCAGCGCCTCGACGTCGGCGGGGCGGTTCTCCTCGGTGTTGCCCACGACCAGGTCGGGACGCAGGGCGGCGATCCGTTCCAGGTCGGGGTTCTTGGTGCCGCGCACCCTCGGGACGTCCAGACCGGGCGGATGCGAGCACCAGTCGGTCGCGCCCACCAGCAGCCCCGGAGCGGACACGGCGATCGTCTCGGTGAGCGAGGGCACCAGCGAGACCACGCGGCGCACCCGGCCGGGCAGCGGGACCGCGGCGCCGGTGTCGTCCCGGGGAGACCGCTCAGACATTGCGCCGGTACTGCCCGCCCACCTCGAAGAACGCCTCGGTGATCTGCTGCAGGCTGCACACCCGCGCCGCGTCCATCAGGACGGCGAAGACGTTCTCGCCGGAGCGGGCCGCCTCCTTCAGTGCCTCCAGGGCCGCCGGCGCCTCGTCGCGGTGGCGGGCCTGGAAGTCCCGGACCCGCTCAAGTTGCGACCTCTTCTCCTCCTCGGTGGCGCGGGCGAGCTCCAGGGGCTTGCCGCCGCCCTCGTCCCCGGCGCCCTCCGGCGGGCGGAAGGTGTTGACCCCGATGATCGGCAGCGAGCCGTCGTGCTTGCGCCGCTCGTACAGCATGGACTCGTCCTGGATGCGGCCGCGCTGGTAGCCGGTCTCCATCGCGCCCAGCACCCCGCCGCGCTCGCTGATCCGGTCGAACTCGGCCAGCACCGCCTCCTCGACCAGGTCGGTCAGCTCGTCGGTGATGAACGAGCCCTGCATCGGGTTCTCGTTCATCGCCAGGCCCCACTCCCGGTTGATGATCATCTGGATGGCCAGGGCCCGGCGCACCGACTCGGCGGTGGGCGTGGTCACGGCCTCGTCGTAGGCGTTGGTGTGGAGGCTGTTGCAGTTGTCGTAGATGGCGATGAGCGCCTGCAACGTGGTGCGGATGTCGTTGAAGTGCATCTCCTGGGCGTGCAGGGACCGGCCCGAGGTCTGGACGTGGTACTTCAGCTTCTGGCTGCGCTCGCCCGCGCCGTACCGCTCCCTCATCGCCACCGCCCAGATGCGGCGCGCGACACGGCCCAGGACCGAGTACTCGGGGTCCATGCCGTTGGAGAAGAAGAACGACAGGTTGGGCGCGAAGTCGTCCACGTCCATGCCCCTGGCCAGGTAGGACTCCACGTAGGTGAACCCGTTGGCCAGGGTGAAGGCGAGCTGGCTGATGGGGTTGGCCCCGGCCTCGGCGATGTGGTAGCCGGAGATCGACACCGAGTAGAAGTTGCGGACGCCGTTGTCGATGAACCACTGCTGGATGTCGCCCATCATCCGCAGTGAGAACTCGGTGGAGAAGATGCAGGTGTTCTGGCCCTGGTCCTCCTTGAGGATGTCGGCCTGGACGGTGCCGCGCACCGTGGTCAGCACCCGCCTCCTGATCTCCTCGGCCTCCTCGGGGGACGGTTCGCGGCCGTTCTCCTCGCGGAAGGCGTCCAGCCTCTGGTCGATCGCGGTGTTGAGGAAGAACGCCAGGATGGTCGGCGCCGGCCCGTTGATCGTCATCGACACCGAGGTGGTGGGCGCCGACAGGTCGAACCCGTCGTACAGCGCCTTCATGTCGTCCAGCGTGGCGATCGACACGCCGGACGTGCCGACCTTGCCGTACACGTCGGGGCGCTCGCCGGGGTCGCGCCCGTACAGGGTGACCGAGTCGAACGCGGTGGACAGGCGGGTCGCGGGCTGCCCCTCCGACAGCAGCTTGAAGCGCCGGTTGGTGCGGAACGGGTCGCCCTCGCCCGCGAACATCCTGGCGGGGTCCTCGTTGTCGCGCTTGAACGGGAACACGCCGCCGGTGAAGGGGAACCTGCCGGGCAGGTTCTCGTTGCGCAGGAAGCGGAGCAGCTCGCCGTGGTCCTCGTAGCGGGGCAGCGCGACGCGCGGGATACGGGTGCCCGACAGCGACTCGCGGGTCAGCGGCGTGTGCAGCTCCTTGTCGCGGATCCTCACGACCTGCTCGTCCCCGGAGTACGACTCGACGACGGCGGGCCAGGTGGCGACCAGCTCGGCGCACTCGGGGGTCACCTCCTGGCGCGCCCGCTCCAGCAGCGCGCCGACCTCCTTCGCGGCGTCATCCGCGCCGGTTCCGGAGAGCTCGGCGTGCACCTCCTCCAGCCGCTGGACGCGCCGTACCGCCGCGATCTGCCGCGCCGTCTCGGCGTGGTAGCCGCGCACCGTCTCGGCGATCTCCGACAGGTAGCGGACCCGGTTCGGCGGGACGATCTGCGCGGCGCCCGTGGAGACCCTGGTGTCCACCCGGGGCAGCACGCCGCGCTCGATCCCCAGCAGGCCGGTCAGGTGCTGGTAGAGCGCGGTGACGCCGTCGTCGTCGAACGTGGCGGCGCTGGTGCCGAACACCGGCATCTCCTCGGGCGACCGGCCGAACTCCTCGCGGTTGCGCAGCATCTGCCGGGACACGTCGCGCAGCGCGTCGGCCGCGCCCCGCCGCTCGAACTTGTTGATCGCCACCACGTCGGCGAAGTCCAGCATGTCGATCTTCTCGAGCTGGGACGCGGCGCCGAACTCGGGCGTCATCACGTACAGGGACACGTCGGCCAGCGGCACGATCGCCGCGTCGCCCTGCCCGATCCCGGGGGTCTCCAGGATCACCAGGTCGTATCCGGCGGCCTTGCACGCCTCGATCACGCCGTCGATGCCCTCGGGCAGCTCGCGCGCCCCGCGGGTCGCCAGGGACCGGAAGAAGACGTGGTCGCCGTCCAGGGAGTTCATCCGGATGCGGTCGCCGAGGAGGGCGCCGCCGCCGCGGCGCCGGGTCGGGTCCACGGCCAGGACGGCGACGCGCAGCTTGTCCTGCCGGTCGACGCGCAGCCGCCGGACCAGTTCGTCGGTGAGGGACGACTTGCCCGAGCCCCCGGTCCCGGTGATGCCGAGCACGGGAACGGACCTGCGCGCCGCGGCCTCCGCGATCGCGCGCCGGTCGCCGTCCGGGAGCCGGCCGGCCTGGAGGCAGGTGATCGTCCGGGCCAGCGCCCGCCGCTCCCCCGCCAGGACCGCCTCGACCGGGACGGGCTCGGCCGCCAGGTCCACGTCGCAGTCGCGGATCAGCTCGTTGATCATGCCGGGCAGGCCGAGCCGCTGGCCGTCCTCCGGGGAGAAGATCCGCACCCCGGCGCGCGCCAGCCGCTCGATCTCCTCGGCGACGATCACGCCGCCGCCCCCGCCGAAGACCTTCACGTGGCCCGCGCCGGCCTCGGCCAGGGACCGCGCCAGGTACTCGAAGTACTCGATGTGCCCGCCCTGATAGGAGGAGATCGCCACGCCCTGGGCGTCCTCTTCGAGCACCGCGTCCACGACCTCGCGGACGGACCGGTCGTGGCCGAGGTGGACGACCTCGGCGCCCTGCGACTGGAGGATCCGCCGCATGATGTTGATGGCCGCGTCGTGCCCGTCGAACAGGGCCGCCGCCGTGACGAACCGCACCGGATGCTCGGGAACGTGCATGCCGATCCCCCGCCCTCCCAGGCCCTTTGTCGTCCAATATTTGGAAGCTAAAGTAGTTTCCATGACCGAGCCCGTCAAACCCCTCGACCCGATCGCCGAGGCGCACCGCCAGTGGAGCGCCCGGTGGCCGGAGCACGCCGACCGCATGGCGGCCGTGACCTCCGTCATGCGGGCCCAGCAGCTCCTGCTCAGCGTGATCGAGGCGGCGCTGAAGCCGTACGGGCTCACCTTCGCCGCCTACGAGGCGCTGCGGCTGCTGGCCTTCGCCCGCACCGGCACGCTGCCGATGGGCAAGATCGGCACCCGGCTGATGGTGCATCCGGCCTCCGTCACCAACGTGATCGGACGGCTGGAGCGGCGCGGCCTCGTCGAGCGGCGCCCGTCACCGGACGACCGGCGGGTGGTGCTGGCCGCGATCACCCCGGCGGGCCGCGAGCTGGCCGAGGAGTCGACCGCCGCGCTGCACGAGGCGGACTTCGGGCTGCCCGGCCTCAGCTCCGAGGACGCCGCCGCCATCACCGCCGCCCTGCACGCCGTCCGCGTCTCCGCGGGGGACGTGGCGGATAGAGGATGCGACGGGCTAGGGGACACGGCGGGTTAGCCGCGCTCGCGCACCCACGCGCCGATGAGGTCGGCGACCTAGGGACGAGACGCGGTCACCCCGCCCCTCCTGCACCGAACGACATTCTGTAACCTGACCGGGTGAGCGCCCCCGTGAGCAAGGACTCGGACAAGGATCTGCCGCCGCTTGTCGCGGCCTCGTTCTACGAAGCGCTCGGCGACGGGCGTTTCGCCGCCACCGCCGCCACCGCCGGGCCCTGGTCGCGCGGCTTCCAGCATGCAGGGCCGGTCTCGGCGCTGCTCGGCCGCGCCTTCGAACGGCACGAGCCGTCCCCCGGCCTGCGGGTGGCGCGGCTGACGATGGAGATCCTCCGCCCGGTGCCCGTGGCGCCGCTGGAGGTGACCGTGCGCACGGTGCGGCCGGGCCGCCGGATCAACCTCCTGGAGGCCGAGCTGTCGGGTGAGGACGGTCCCGTCGCCCGCGCCACCGCGTGGCGGATCGCCGCCGCGCCCGCGCACCTGGAGCCGACCGCCCACACCCCGGTCCCTCCCCCGCTGCCGGCCGTCCCGACCGTCCTCGGCACCGCCTGGCCCAACGCGAACATGGCCGGGTACCTGTCGTGCATGGAATGGCGGGTCGTCGAGGGCGCGTTCGGCCGCCCGGGACCGGCGGCGGTGTGGGCGCGGTCGCGGATCCCGCTGGTCGCCGGGGAGGACGACACGCCTCTGGTGCGCGCGCTCACCCTGGCCGACAGCATGTCCGGCGTGGGCAGCCAGCTCGACTTCGCCAAGTGGTTCATCATCAACACCGACCTCACCGTGGCGCTGCACCGCGATCCCGACGGCGAGTGGATCTTCATGCGGGCGCGGATTCACACCGATCCGGGCGGCTGCGCCATGGCCGAGGCCGAGCTCGCCGACCCCTCCGGCGGCTTCGGCAGCGGCCTCCAGACCCTTCTGGTGGACGCCCACGCGTCCGGTTAGTCTGCGGAGATCGGCCGGCACGACGGGGTGCCGGTGACGGGTCGGCAGGGGCGCGGCAATGCACGACGACGAGGCATCCCTCACCTACGGGAGCTACCTCCGGTTGGACCGGCTGCTGGACTGCCAGCGGCCGCGCACCGAGGCGCACGACGAGCTGCTGTTCGTGATCATCCACCAGGTGTACGAGCTGTGGTTCAAGCAGATCCTCCATGAGGCCGCGCTGCTCCAGCGGCTGCTGGAGGAGGGCGGCAGCGCCAGGGCGCTGCACACCGCGCGGCGGATCGCCAAGATCCTCAAGACGGTGGTCGGGCAACTGGACATCCTGGAGACGATGACGCCCCGCCAGTTCGCCGCCTTCCGGGACGCGCTCGGCACGTCGAGCGGCTTCGAGTCGTACCAGTTCCGCGAGCTGGAGGCCGTGCTGGGGCGGCGCCGGTTCCCCGCCTCGGACCTGCGCGACGACCCGCGGCTGCGGGCGGCGGTGCGGCGCAGGTCGATGTTCGACTCGCTGCTGCGCTATCTGGACGGGCACGGCTACCCCGTGCCCAGGCCGGCGCTGGACCGTGACCCCTCGCGGCCGTGGGAGCCCGACCCGGGCGTGCAGCGCGCGCTGCTGGAGGTGTACGCCGACGAGAGCGGCCCGGCGGCCGAGGTGTGCGAGGCGCTGGTGGACGTGGACGAGGGCATTCAGGAATGGCGGTACCGGCACGTCAAGATGGTCGAGCGGACGATCGGCGCCAAGATCGGCACGGGTGGCTCCGCCGGGGCGGACTACCTGCGCTCCACCCTGTTCAGGCCCGCGTTCCCCGACCTGTGGGAGGTCCGCTCGCAGATCGAGGAGACGGTGACCGAGGATGACCGGGACCGATGAGCGGGACTGAGGCGCCCCGCGCGCGGCGGGTGGCGGTCGTCGGCGCGGGACTGGCCGGCTGCCTGCTGGCCACGCTGCTGGGCCGGCGCGGCATCGAGGTGACGGTGTACGAGCGGCGCCCCGACCCGCGGATCGCCGGGGCCGAGCGCGGGCGCTCCATCAACCTGGCGATCTCGGCGCGGGGCCTGGCGGCGCTGGAGGAGGTGGGGCTGCGCGAGCAGGCCCTGGAGCGGGCACTGCCGATGCACGGCCGGATGGTGCACCCCCGGGCGGGCGGACGGCACGAGGCACCGGACTTCCAGCCGTACAGCGCGGACGGCAGGCGCGCGATCAACTCGATCAGCCGGGCCGAGCTGAACGCCGCGCTGCTGGACGCCGCCGAGTCCACGCCCGGGGTGACGCTGCGGTTCTCCCAGCGGGTCACCGGGGTCGCGGGCGGGCGGCTGATGGTGGACGGCGTCCCGGGTGACGCCGCGGACGTGGTCCTGGCCGGGGACGGCGCGTACAGCGCGGTGCGCGGGTCGCTGGACGGCATCGAGGTGGGCCAGGACTTCCTGGAGCACGGCTACAAGGAGCTGACCATCCCGCCGAGCGACGGCGAGTTCGCGCTGGACCCGGACGCGCTGCACATCTGGCCGCGCGGGGACTCGATGATGATCGCGCTGCCGAACCTGGACCGCTCGTTCACCTGCACGCTGTTCTGGCCGCGCGACGACTTCGCCGCGCTCGACACGCCCGGCAAGGTCCGCGCCCACTTCGCCGGGCACTATCCGGACGTGGCGGGCCTGATGCCGGCGCTCACCGACGACTTCGAGCACAACCCCGTCGGCTCGCTGGTCACGGTGCGCTGCGAACCCTGGGTGCGGGAGGTGGACGGCACCCTGGTCGCGTTACTCGGCGACGCGGCCCACGCGATCGTGCCGTTCTTCGGGCAGGGCGCCAACTGCGCGTTCGAGGACTGCATCGAGATCGACCGGTGCCTGACCGAGACCGGCGGGCGCTGGGACCTGGCGCTGGCGCTCTACCAGGACCGCCGCAAGCCCAACACCGACGCGATCGCCGAGATGGCGCTGGACAACTTCGTGGAGATGCGCGACCGCGTCTCCTCGCCGGTCTACAAGGTCGCCCACGCCGCGCAGCACGCGCTGGAGCGCCGCCTGGCGGGGCGGTACGTCTCCCGGTACGAGCTGGTGTCGTTCACGACCGTCCCGTACGCGCGGATCCCGGGCAGGGTCCGCAAGCAGAACCTGATCCTCGCGGCGGTGGCCGGGGCGCTCACCCTCATCGCGGGGAGCGCGGCGGCCCTGCTCGGGCGGGCGCTGTGCCGCCGCTTCCACCGGAGCCGGTGACGCGGCTCCGGCGGCGTCCGGCCGTAAGGTCGGCCACGGCGGCGCCCAGCGCCAAGAGCACGAACACCAGGATGACCACCAGGCCGTGCCGGAACGCCAGCGCCCAGTCGCCGCCGCTGTTGGCGACGGCCGCGAAGAACGTCGCGCCGACCGCGGCGATCCCGCAGGCGGTGCCGATCCGCTGGCCGGTCTGGAGCACGCCGCCCGCGCTGCCGCCCTCGCCGGGCGGCACCTGCGACAGCGTGATCGTCTGGTTGGGCGAGATCACGAACCCGCTGCCCACCCCGGCGAGGAGCAGCGGCGCCGCGATGTACCAGGCCACGCCGCGGCCCGGGTGCAGCTCCACCGCCAGCCACGCGGTGCCGATCCCGGCCAGGACCACCACCAGGCCCGCGGCGACCAGATGGCGGCCCCAGCGCGACACCAGCCGACCGCCCGCCGCGGCCGACACCGCCGAGCCCAGCGCGAACGGCGTGATCGCCAGACCCGCCTCCAGCGCGCTGTAGTCCAGCCCGTTCTGCAGGTAGAGGGTGAAGATGAAGAAGATCGCGGTGAATCCTGCGAAGTAGAGCAGCCCGATCGAGGAGCCCAGCGCGTACGAGCGGAACCGGAACAGCCGCACGTCGGCCAGCGGTGAGGGGTGGCGGCGCTCCCACGCCACCCAGGCGGCCAGCACCGCGGCGCCCGCCGGGAGCAGCGCCCATTTCAGGGGGCCGTGCCACTGCCGTTCCTGCAGGAACGGCAGCATGATCGCGACGACGCCGAGGCCGAGCAGCACCACGCCCACCGGGTCCAGGCTTTCCCGCCTCCGCCGGTCGGCGGGCACCGGAGGGGGCAGCAGCCGCCAGGCCAGCGGCAGCGCGGCCAAGCCCACCGGGACGTTCACATAGAAGATCCACCGCCAGCCGTGCTCCTGCCCGCCCAGGGCGATCAGCGCGCCGCCCAGCAGCGGGCCCACCGCCATCGCCAGCCCGATCGTGGTGCCCAGCGCGCCGAACGCCCGGCCCCGCTCGGCGCCGGTGAACAACTGCTGGATCAGGCCGAGGATCTGCGGGTTGATGATCCCGCCCGCCGTGCCCTGGACCAGCCGGGCGAAGATCAGCCAGGGCATGGCGGGGGCGAGGCCCGCCGCGAAGCTGGACAGGGTGAACAGCGCCATGCCCGCCATGAACACCGCGCGGCGGCCGCGTGCGTCGCCCAGGCGCCCCGCCGGGACCAGGACCAGGCCGAACATCAGCGCGTACCCCGACAGGATCCACTGCAACTGGCCCTCGGAGGCGTGCAGGCCCTCCCGGATGGAGGGCAGCGCCACGTTGACGATGCTGATGTCCAGCAGCGTCATGAACGCCGCGAGCAGGCACACCGACAGGGCCTGCCAGCGGCGGCGCCTCTCCCCGGCGTCCTCGTCGGCCGCCCCCGCACCGCCCGTGCCCTCGCTCCGCACGGACTGATCATGTCCTGGGGCGAAGGGGTGCAAACACCCGGTCCCGGACTCCGGAAGGGCCGGACGGACCGGCGACCTCCGCCCGGCCGACGCCCCGTTCCGGGAGCCGATTCGGTTATGTCAGGGTAGGCAGGGTGAGCGACCAGAAAGCGAGCGAGGGCGCCGACGAACTCCAGTGCTCGGCCAAGGGCTGCCGGGCCGACGCCGTGTGGGCGCTCCGCTGGAACAACCCCAAGATCCACACGCCGGAGCGGCGGAAGATCTGGCTGGCCTGCGAGGAGCACCGGGACGGCCTGTCGGCGTTCCTGGACCGCCGCGGCTTCCTGCGCGACGTCGTCCCTGTGGCCGACCGCGACGCCCCTCCCGGCTAGGCGGACGGCCCAGGGGCCACCGAGAGGCGGCTCAAAAACGGCTCAGAACGGCTGAGAGGCGCCCGGGAGGTCACACCTCGTGGCGCCTGCTGCGCGCGGAGGCCCGCGCGCCCTCCCAGCCCCCGGCCATCTCGGTGAGTCGCGCGGCGGCGTCCCTGGCGGGCGCGCCGCGTCCCACGGCCAGCCCCAGCAGGTACGCCGTCAGCGGCGCACCCGGCCTGGCCACGCCGCGGGCCACGTCGCGGGCCAGGTCGAGCACCAGGTCACGGTCGATGTCATCGCGGTCGAGACCCAGCTCAAGGCAGACCGCGTCGATCCATTCCTCCAGCACGTGCTGCTCCTCCGGTGAGTGTCGTGGACGGGCCGCGGAGGGCACGGCCTCAGCCGCCGATCGCGGACATGGGACGGGCGGGCTGCAGGAAGCTCGGGTCGTCGATGCCGTGCCCGGCCCGCTTGGCGCGGACCGCGGCCCGCCAGCGCCCGGCCAGGTCGTCGTCGGACGCGCCGGCGCGCATCGCGTCCCGCAGGTTGGACTCCTCGGTGGCGAACAGGCAGTTGCGCACCTGGCCGTCGGCGGTGAGCCTGACCCGGTCGCAGGCGCCGCAGAACGGGCGGGTCACCGACGCGATCACCCCGACCCGCTCCGGCCCGCCGTCCACCAGGAACGTCTCGGCGGGCGCGCTGCCCCGCTCGGCGGCGTCCGCGGGCTTCAAGGTGAACGCCTCGCCCAGCGACGCCAGGATCTCGTCCGCGGTGATCATGTCGGCGCGGGTCCAGCCGTGCTGCGCGTCCAGCGGCATCTGCTCGATGAACCGCAGGTGGTAACCGTTCTCCAGGCAGTAGCGCAGCAGCGGCACCGCCTCATGGTCGTTGACACCGCGCATCAGCACGGCGTTGACCTTCACCGGGAGCAGCCCCGCGTCACGGGCCGCCGCGAGACCGGCCAGCACATCGGGCAGCCGGTCCCGGTGCGCGAGCCGTTTGAACACCTCCCTGTCGAGGGTGTCCAGGGAGACGTTGACGCGGTCCAGCCCGGCGCGCGCCAGCGGCTCCGCCAGCCGGTCCAGCCCGATCCCGTTGGTGGTCAGGGAGATCTGCGGACGTGGACGCAGTTCCGCGGTGCGCCGCACGATGCCGGTGATGCCCCGGCGCAACAACGGCTCGCCGCCGGTATAGCGCACCTCGGTGATGCCCAGCCGTTCCACGCCGATCCGCACCAGCCGCACCACCTCGTCGTCGGTGAGCAGCTCGGGCTTGGGAAGCCAGTCCAGGCCCTCGGGTGGCATGCAGTACGTGCAGCGCAGGTTGCATCGGTCGGTCAGGGAGACGCGCAGGTCCGTCGCGGTACGACCGAAGGTGTCGACCAGCAAGGGCGCCCCTTTCTGGTGGTGCTCGGCTCCGGGGGTGGCCCCCGGAGCCGGCCGCCCGGAAAGCTCCACCATATGCGGTCGCCCCTACCCTGGACGATCAACCTTTCACGCAGACGAGCTGCCTGAGGCGCGCGACCACCTCGACCAGGTCGGACTGCGCCGCCATCACGCTCTCCAGGTCCTTGTAGGCGCCCGGGATCTCGTCGAGGACACCCGCGTCCTTGCGGCACTCCACGCCCGCGGTCTGCTCGCGCAGGTCGTCGACCGTGAAGGACTTGCGCGCCTTGTTACGGCTCATCCTGCGTCCCGCGCCGTGCGAGGCGGAGTTGAACGCCGACCGGTTGCCCAGCCCGCGCACGATGTAGGTGCCGGTGGCCATCGACCCCGGGATGATGCCCAGCTCGCCGGCGCCCGCGCGGATCGCGCCCTTGCGGGTCACGAGCAGCTCGACGCCGTCGTAGACCTCCTCCGCCACGTAGTTGTGGTGGCAGGAGATCGGGTCGTCCCACTTGCTCAGCCGTGCACCGAAATACTTCGTCATGACGTCCTGCGCCAGCGCGAGCATGACCGCGCGATTGCGGCGCGCGTACTCCTGCGCCCAGAAAAGGTCGCGGCGGTATTCGTCCATCTTTCGGGTGCCGGTGAGGAAGACCGCCAGGTCCTTGTCGGGCAGGTCCTGGTTGTGCGGCAGCCTGCGCGCGGCCTCGACGTGGATCTCGGCGAGCTCCTTGCCGATGTTGCGCGAGCCGGAATGCAGGACCAGCCAGATCGCGCCCTCGTCGTCGGCGCACACCTCCAGGAAGTGGTTGCCGGAGCCGAGCGTGCCGAGCTGGCCGCGGGCCTTGCCGAGCCGGTTGCGCACCGCCGGGTGCAGGTCGTCGAACGCCTTCCAGAACGCGTACCAGCCGCGCTCCTTCAGCGCGCGCAGTCCCGCCGGGTCGACCGGCTGCGTGTGGGACGCGCGGCCGACGGGGATCGCCCGCTCCAGGCGTCCGCGCAGATGGGCCAGGTCGTCGGGCATGTCCTCGACGGTGAGCGAGGACCGCACCGCGGTCATGCCGCAGCCGATGTCCACGCCGACGGCGGCCGGGGACACCGCGTCGCGCATCGCGATCACCGAGCCGACGGTGGCGCCCTTGCCGTAGTGCACGTCGGGCATCACCGCGAGGCCCTCCACCCACGGCAGGTCGGACACGTTGCGCAGCTGCTCGAGCGCGACGTCCTCGACGGTGTCCGGGTCGGTCCACATCCGGATGGGGACGCGGCCGCCCTTGAGCGTCTGGTACGGCACCACTTGCTCCTCTCCATCACGGAAGTGCATTATGGAAGTGCGTTCCGAACCGTGCTCTATGACGCCAGATAAGGGCACCCGGGTTCAATTTGTTTTTTGCGAAAACGCCGGCTCATCACGGCGGAACGGGGCCGTACACGCGCCCGTCCTGGACGCGCATCGGCGGCCGGGCGAGGGCGACCACGAGACGGCGGCTGGGCAGTCCGAGCCTCAGCCGCGCCGCTTCGAGGGAGAGGCCGGGCGCGAGCGGGTTGGCGGCGCAGTGCCTGGCCAGTTCCGCGGACAACCGGCCGCGCAGCTCGTCCCAGCGGCCGGGATCGGCGATCCACTCGTCGTCGATCTCCACGGCGGACGGCGGTTCGGCACACCCCATCACCGCCAGCTCGGCGCGGCGCAGCACGCCGTGGCGGCGCAGGATCCGCGCCCCGTCGGGACGGTCGGGCCAGGACGCCAGCTCGCGGGCGCGGGCCGCACCCGCGTCGCGCCGGACGAGCGTGGGCGGGCGGACGTCCAGCACCGTCACGCCCGCGACGGCCCGCCGCGCGGGATCGCGCAGCAGGGCGGCGTCGCCGAGGTGCAGCGGAAGGCGCGTGTTGAGGGTCAGCCGGGCGGTGTCGGGCCCGAGGGGGCGCAGCCGTACCGGGACGGCCGCGGACCCGATGTGCAGGGTCATCTGCCGTGCCAGCCTCCCGGACGCCTCGCCGAAGCGGGTGCGCACGTCCACCGAGGCGGTGTGCGTCCACCGGCCGGGGCTCACCAGCGCCATGCCGCGCGAGAACCGGCCGCGCGGGACACCGCGCACCTCCAGCGAGACGCGGGCGACGCCGCTCACCCGCTCGACGCCCTCCCGCGCCACCTCGGCGCCGTGGACCCGCACCCTGTGCCCGGACGGCGTGAGGACCAGCTCGTCGCCGACCGCCACGGTCCCGGCGGCGAGCGTCCCGGTGACGACCGTGCCCGCGCCGCCCGCGCCGGCGTCGTCGATCCACAGCCGCACCGGCGCGCCCGGGTCGGGGACGGGCAGCCGTGCGACGAGCCGGTCGAGCGCCGCGGTGAGCGCGTCCAGCCCGTCACCGGTCTTGGCGCTGACGGTCACCGCCTCGATGCCGCGCAGCCCCGACTTGGCCACGCGCTCACGGGCCTGGCGCAGCGCCAGCGTCGGGTCGGCCAGGTCGGACCGGGTCACCGCCAGCACGCCGTGCCGCACGCCGAGCCCGTCGATCGCCGCCAGGTGCTCCTCGGTCTGCGCCATCCACCCTTCGTCGGCGGCCACGGCCAGCAGCACCGCGGGCACGGGCCCGACCCCGGCCAGCATCGTGGGGACGAACCGCTCGTGCCCGGGGACGTCCACCAGGGCCAGCCGCTCGCCGGACGGCAGCGCGGCCCAGGCGACGTCGAGGTCGAGGCTGCGCCCCGGCGGGCCGCCCGGCCCGGCGCCGGCGAGCGCGCGCACGAGACTGGACTTTCCATGATCCACATGGCCGGCGGTGGCGACGACCTGCATCAGTTCCCTTCCCGGCAGCCCAGGACGACGGCGCGGCGACCGGTCCGGGAGCCGGGCCGCCCGTCACGCACAACCCTAGAGAGCCCGGGCCCGGCCGCGAAAGGCGATCGCGGAGGTGAGACCTCCGTCTCTCCCGGCGCTCCCGCGTCGCGGCCGGGACCCCCGGGCAAGTTACTTAACTAAACGAAGTATTAGAATCTGGGCCGTCGCCGCGAGCCGTTCGCCGATTCCCGCCCCCCGCGGTTCAGGAGGTCACGTGTCCGCCGGCCTTGGACGTCCGGTGTCCGCCGCAGCGGCACCCGCCCGGCCCCTCCCGGCGGCCCGCCCCGCGGGCGCCGCGCTCACGCTGGTGGCGCTGTCCACGGCGGGCCTCGTGGTCTCGGTGCAGCAGACCATGGTGATCCCGCTGCTGCCCGGCCTCATGACCTCCTTCGACGCGAGCGTGACGGCGGTGACCTGGGTGTTCACCGCGTCCCTCCTGGCCGGCGCGGTGGCGACCCCGCTGCTCACCCGGTTCGGCGACATGTACGGCAAGAAGCGGATGATCCTGCTGGCGATCGGCACGCTGGTGGCCGGGTCGGCGATGTGCGCGCTGTCGGACTCGCTGGCGCTGCTCATCGCCGGGCGCGCGCTGCAGGGCGTGTCGGTGTCGCTGATCCCGCTGGCCATCGGGACGATCAGGGACGCCTTCCCCGCCGACCGGATCACCACCGCGATCGGCGTGGTCAGCGCGACCATGGGCGTGGGCGGCGCCGCCGGCATGCTGGTGACCGGCCTGATCGCCGCCCGCACCACCAGCCACGCCCCGGTGTTCTGGATCGCCGGGGGGCTGGCCGCGGCGGGCATGGTCCTCATCGCGCTGTGCGCGCCCGAGGTGGGCGAGCGCGCGGGCGGCCGTCCCGACCTGCCCGGCGCCGCGCTCATGGCCTGCTGGCTGGTGTGCCTGCTGCTGGCGATCAGCCAGGGCAACACCTGGGGCTGGGGCTCGCCCGCGGTGATCGGCCTGTTCGCCGGCGCCGCCGTGCTGTGCGCGGCCTGGGTGTGGCTGGAGATGCGGGTGCGCGAGCCGCTGGTGCGGCTGGCCCTGCTCACCGGGCGGCGGTCGCTGTCGGCGAACCTGGCCTCGCTGCTGCTCGGCTTCGCGCTGTTCGCGATGTTCACGCTCATCGCCGGGTTCATCCAGACCCCGCGCGAGCGGTTCGGGTACGGGCTGAGCGGGTCCGTCCTGGACGTGGGCCTGTACATGCTGCCCAGCACCGTGACGATGCTCGGGTTCTCCGTGGTGGCGGGACGGATCTCGGCACGGATCGGCCCCGCGTTCACGCTGGCGATCGGGTCGGGTTTCGTGGCGGTGAGCTACATGTGGCTCGCGGTGTCGCACGCCCACGTGTCCGACATCCTGGCGTTCAGCGCGATCCAGGGCATCGGCTTCGGCATCGCCTACGCGGCTCTGGGAACGCTGGCCGTGCAGCACGTCCCGATGGGCGAGAGCGGCATCGCCAGCGGCATCAACTCGCTGGTGCGCACCGCGGGCGGAAGCGTCGCGGGCGCCGTCACCTCGGCCGTGCTGGCGGGCCTGACCATCGCGGGGACCTCGACCCCGACCCTGCACGCCTACGTCGTGTGCTTTTGGATCGGAACGGGCGGCGCGGTGCTGGCCGCGCTGGTCGCGCTCACGCACGGCCTGCGGCACGGGCACACGTGAGGCGTCCCGAACCGACAAGCCACGCCGGGGGCACTTGACGAACCGGGCCTCCGCCATGCCCTATAGGGATGCGCCCCGAATAGGGTATTGGGGCAGCGAACCCGCCCCTCGGAGGAAGCCATGGGCGCCTATGCCGCCGCATACGAACGCAGCATCGCCGATCCGACTCGCTTCTGGGGGCTCGCCGCCCGAGACGTGCGCTGGCTGGTCCCGCCGGACCGCGTCCTGGACGACGGGGCGCCGCCGTTCTACCGCTGGTTCACCGGCGGGGAGCTGAACACCTGCGACAACGCGCTCGACCGCCATGTGGAGGAGGGGCGCGGCGAGCAGCCCGCCCTCATCTACGACAGCCCCGTCACCGGCACCGTCCGCACCTACTCCTACCGGGAGCTGACCGAGCTGGTGGCGCGGTTCGCCGGGGCGCTGCGCGACCTCGGCGTGGACCGGGGCGACCGCGTCGTCATCTACCTGCCGATGATCCCCGAGGCGGTCATCGCGATGCTGGCGTGCGCGCGGCTCGGCGCCGTCCACTCGGTGGTGTTCGGCGGCTTCGCGGCCAACGAGCTGGCGGTGCGGATCGACGACGCGCGGCCCAAGGTCGTGGTGTCGGCGTCCTGCGGCATCGAGGGCTCACGGATCGTCCCGTACAAGCCGCTGCTGGACCAGGCGCTGGAGCTGGCCTCGCACAAGGTGGACCGCTGCGTGATCCGGCAGCGCCCGCAACTGCACGCCGACCTGGTGCGCCCGCGCGACACCGACTGGGACGAGGCGGTCGCGGGCGCGGAACCGGCCGAGTGCGTGCCGGTGGCGGCGACCGACCCGCTCTACATCCTCTACACATCGGGGACCACGGGACGTCCCAAGGGCGTGGTGCGCGACAACGGCGGGCACGCGGTGGCGCTGCGCTGGTCGATGGAGAACGTCTACGGCGTCGGTCCCGGCGACGTCTTCTGGGCCGCCTCGGACGTGGGCTGGGTCGTCGGGCACTCCTACATCGTGTACGGCCCGCTGCTCACCGGCTGCACCACCGTCCTGTACGAGGGCAAGCCGGTCGGCACTCCCGACGCGGGCGCGTTCTGGCGGGTGGCGGCGCAGCACCGGGTGAAGGCGCTGTTCACCGCGCCCACCGCGATCCGCGCCATCAAGAAGGAGGACCCGGAGGGCGCGCTGCTCGCCGGGCACGACCTGTCGTCGATGGACACGCTGTTCCTGGCCGGGGAGCGCACCGACCCCGACACCTACCACTGGGCGACACGGGTGCTGGGCAAGCCGGTCGTGGACCACTGGTGGCAGACCGAGAGCGGCTGGCCGATCGTGGCGAACCCCCGCGGGCTGGAGCCCATGGAGATCAAGCCGGGGTCGCCCTCGGTGCCCGTCCCCGGCTACGACGTGCGGGTGCTGGGCCCGGACGGCGCGCCGGTGCCGCCGGGCACCGACGGCGACATCGTGCTGCGGCTGCCGCTGCCGCCCGGCAACCTGTCGACGCTGTGGCAGGACGACGAGCGGTTCGTGGAGTCCTACCTCACCCGCCATCCCGGCCACTACCTGACCGGGGACGGCGGGCGCATCGACGAGGACGGCTACGTCTGGGTGATGGGACGCACCGACGACGTCATCAACGTGGCCGGGCACCGGCTGTCCACCGGGACGATGGAGGAGGTCATCGCGGCGCACCCGGCCGTGGCCGAGTGCGCGGTGATCGGGGTGGCCGACGAGCTCAAGGGGCAGGTGCCGCGCGGGTTCGTGGTGCTGAAGAGCGGCGTGGACACCGACCCCGCGGCGCTCCGGGACGAGCTGGTGGCGATGGTGCGCGGGCAGATCGGGCCGGTCGCGGCGTTCAAGGAGGTCGCGGTGGTCCCGGCGCTGCCCAAGACCCGTTCGGGGAAGATCCTGCGCGGGGTGATGCGGGGCATCGCCGACGGCCGGGACGTGCCGGTGCCGTCGACGATCGAGGACCCCTCCGTCCTGGACGACCTGCGCCCGATCCTGCGGTCCGGGTGACCCGGGCGCACCGCGCCGGCGGGCATGGGCGCCGCGCCAGCGGGCATGGGCGCCGCGCCCGCGAGCGGGGCGCCCGCGCTAGCGCCGGGCGTCCGTTCCGGCCCTCCGTTTCGGCCACAGCGCGGCCAGCACCGCGACGATGATCACGGCCGCGGCGATCTGGAACAGCGTCTCCCAGAAGTTCCAGCCCCGGGTCTCCAGGTCGAAGGCGTTGGCCAGCGCGGTGCCCACGAAGGCCGCGACGATGCCGGCCACGACCGTCAGCCAGACCGGCAGGTCCTGCTTGCCCGGCACGATCAGCCGGCCCAGCGAGCCGATGATCGCACCGAAGATGATCGCGGTGATGATCCCCCCGATGGTCATGTGCGCTTCCCTCCTAGGGTGATGCGTCACCGCATGGATACCCAGAGTGGACATGTACCACACGACCAGCACAATCACTGGCAATTCCGGCGTGACCCCGTGGCCGACCGGAAGCAGGAGCGGCTCTACGCCTCCTGGGGCGGCCGGCGCCCGCGGGTCCCGGTTCGGACCGGCGTCCGCCGGGAATGGCCCGGTCATGAGGCGCCGCAAGGTCGTGTACGGGATCATGATGGGCGTCTGCCTGACACTGTTCGTGCTGGCCTGGACGGTGGTGTGGCGGTTCTCGGTGACGGCCGCCCTCGCCATGTCGGTGGTCGCGATGATCATTCCGCCGTTCGCCGTGATCGTGGCCAACTGGAACGTCGAGCGCCACGACTGAAGGCGACACGGGCGAAGGGAACACGACTGAGAGCGGCCCGCGTGGGTAGCGTCGCCGTATGGGTCGCATCACCGTGCGCAGGCCGGTTCTGAGGGTGGGCACGGCCGGTGTGCGCGGCCGCAGGCCCGACACGCTCGCCGTCGAGGAGCCGCTCGAGATCCGGGTGGCGGGCCGACCCCTGACGATCACCATGCGCACGCCGGGTGACGACTTCGAGCTGGTGGCGGGGTTCCTGGCCGCCGAGGGCGTCATCGCCCGGCCGGACGATCTGGTGGCGATGCGCTACTGCGCCGACACCACCGAGCAGAACACCCTGGACGTGGCCCTGGCGGACGGGGTCGAGCCGCCCTCCGAGCTGATGCGCCGCGCCTTCGCCACCACCAGCGCGTGCGGGGTGTGCGGCAAGGCGAGCATCGAGGCGCTGCGGGTACGGCGTCCCTACGACGTCGCCTCCGACCAGGTGCGCCTGACCGCGGTGTCGCTGGCCGCGCTGCCGGACCGGCTGCGGGAGGCGCAGCGGGTGTTCGAGCGCACCGGCGGGCTGCACGCGGCCGGGCTGTTCGACGCGTCCGGCGGGCTGCTGGTCCTGCGCGAGGACGTGGGACGGCACAACGCGGTCGACAAGGTCGTCGGCTGGGCCCTCGCCAAGGGGCTGCTCCCGCTGTCCGGCCATGTGCTGATGGTGAGCGGCCGCGCCTCCTTCGAGCTGACGCAGAAGGCGGCGCAGGCGGGGATCCCGGTGCTCGCGGCGGTGTCGGCGCCCTCGTCCCTGGCGGTGGAGCTGGCCGAGGACGCCGGGATGACGCTGATAGGGTTCCTGCGCGGCGAGACCATGAACGTCTACACGGGCGCGCACCGGATCGAGGCGGACGCGCCCGTGATGTGACGTTCGCCCTCCGTGGCGGGGGTCACGTCCGGAGGGCTTGACCGGCGACCGCCGTCCAGGATGATTGACGGCGTGTCCGATAACCCCGGCCCGAGGCGGCGGCGGGTCCAGGGCGACGACGCCGACCTGGCCGTCTACGAGCAGGGCGAGCCGTCCCGCCCCGCCGTGCTGCTCCTGCACGGCTACCCCGACACCCACGCGGTATGGGACGAGGTCGCCGACGAGCTCGCCGGCGACTTCCACGTGATCCGCTACGACGTGCGGGGCGCGGGCGCGTCGTCCCGGCCGCCGGACACCCGGAGCTACGCCTTCGAACATCTGATGGCCGACCTGCGGGCCGTGCTGGACGCCGTCTCCGGCGGCCGGCCGGTGCATCTGGTGGGACACGACTGGGGCTCGATCCAGGCGTGGGAGGCGGTCTGCACCATGCCGGAGCGGTTCGCCTCGTTCACCTCGATCTCCGGGCCGTGCCTGGACCACGTCGGGCACTGGACCCGCCGCGCGCTGGCCCGGCGGACGCCGCGCGCCCTCAGGCGCCTGGCGGGACAGTGGGCGCGGTCCTGGTACATCTCCTTCTTCCAGATGCCGATGCTGCCCGAGCTGCTCTGGCGGTACGGCAGGGGCGGGCTGTTCACACGGGCGCTGGAGATCGGCGAGGGCGTGCGTCCCCGTCCCGGCCATCCGGCCCCGACGCTGGCGCGCGACGGGGCCGACGGGGTGGGCCTCTACCGGGCCAACATGCGCGAACGGCTGCGCCGCCCGCGGGACCGCAGGACCGACGTGCCCACACAGGTCATCGTCCCGACCAAGGACCTGTTCGTGTCGCCCCACCTGGTGGAGGGCCTGGCGGCCCGCGTCCCGAACCTGTCGCTGCGCGCCATCGCGGCGGGGCACTGGGTGCCGCGCAGCCACCCCGGAGTGATCGCGGCCTGGATCGCCGAGCACGCCACCGGGGTCCGGAACGCCGGGCCGCGCACCGTGCGCCCCTGATACCGGCCGGGCACCCGATTTCCTACCCTCGCAGGGGTTTTCCCGCCCGGCGAGTCATGCCACCTTGGCAGCAGGAGCCCGGCGCACGGCCCACCGCGGCCCTTCCCGGGCGGCGTCCGAACCGGCACCGGAGTGTGATGTCATGCGGATACGCGAGCTTCTGCGCGGAAAGGGGACGGCGGTCGCGACCGTGCCTCCCGACGCGACCGTGAGGGACCTGCTGGCCACGCTGGCCGAGCACAACATCGGCGCGGTGGTGGTCTCCGCCGACGGCGCCACGATCGCCGGGATCGCCTCCGAGCGCGACGTGGTGCGCGGCCTGCACGAGCACGGCGCCGGCCTGCTCGGTCGGCCGGTCTCGGAGATCATGACCGCCGAGGTGCGGACCTGCGATCCCGGCGCCGCCGTGGACGACCTGCGGCGCACCATGACCGAGCACCGCATCCGGCACCTGCCGGTCGTCGAGGACGGGCGGCTGGCCGGCATCGTCAGCATCGGCGACGTGGTCAAGAGCGCCATCGACGAGCTGGAGAGCGAGCGCGAGTACCTGGTCGGCTACATCCAGAACGCCCAGTAGCCGTCGTCCACGCAGTCCCTACACGTAATTTCTACACGTGCCTACACGTAGGCGGGCAGCGGCCGGGCCGGCGGCGCCGACCGCACCTCGGCGAAGGCCCTCGCCAGCCGCTCGGCCGCCTCGCGCAGCGTGCCGGGCGGCAGGACGTACGGCAGCCGCACGTAGTCCTCCAGCACGCCGTCCGCGCCGAACACCGGGCCGGGGACGATCCGGACGCCCAGCCGCTCGGCCGCCTCGGCGAGCGGCGTGGACACGGGGGCGCCCAGCCTGGCCCACAGCGACATGCCGCCGTCGGGCAGGACGAAGTCCCATGAGGACAGCAGCTCGCGCAGCGCGGCGGCCAGCGCGTCCCGCGAGCGCAGCAGATCCCTGGCGCGCTCGGCGCGGACCTCCTCGATCCGCCCCATCAGCTCCCGCACGATCAGCTGGTCGATCACCGGGCTGGCGATGTCGGTGGCCTCGCGCGCCACCGTCAGCCGCCGGGCCAGGGGCGCCGTGGCGCGGATCCACCCGATCCGCATCCCGCCCCACATCAGCTTCGACGCCGAGCCGATGGTGATCACCCGGCCGCCGGTGTCGAACGCGGCCATCGGCGGCACCGGCTCCTCCTCCAGGTCATGGGCCAGCTCGGCGAAGGTCTCGTCCGCCACCACCAGCGCGTCGGCGCGGCGGGCGGCATCGATGAACGCGGCCCGGTCCTCCTCCCCCATCAGCCGTCCCGTCGGGTTGTGGAAGTCGGCGATGGTGTAGGCGAGCCGCACCGCCGCCTGCCGCATGCTGCCGGCGGCCAGTTCCACGTCCCAGCCCTCGTTCACGCCGACCGGGACCAGGCGGGCGCCGGCCCTGCGCAGCGCGTCCAGGGCGTGCGGGTAGGTGGGCCGTTCGACCATGACGGGCGTGCCCGGGTCCACCATGAGGTGGGCCAGCAGCGTGAGCGCGTGCTGCGCGCCCGTGGTCACCACGATCTGGTCGGGACGGGTCGGCACGCCGCGCCGCGCGTAGCGGTCGGCGATCGCCTCCCGCAGCGTGACGAGCCCGGCGGGCTCGTAGCCGGGCCCGCAGGTGTAGCGGGGCAGCTCGGCGACCGCCGCCGCGACCGCCTCGTCGAAGATCGAGGGCACGCCCGGCGTGGCACAGCCCAGGTCGATGAACCCCGCGTCGGCGGCGGGCGCGTGCGCCATCCCGAACGAGAGTCCCGCTCCCCCGCGCGTCCGCGCCGGGACCGGGCGCGGCGCCGGGCCGGTCATGGTGGTGGGCGGAAGCGCCGTCCAGCTCCCCGCGCCCCGGCGGCTCTCGACGTACCCCTCGTCGCGGAGCCGGTCGTAGGCGGCCGTGACCGTGGTGCGGCTGACGCCGAGCGCGGCGGCCAGGTCGCGTTCGGCCGGGAGCCGGGTGCGCAGGGCGAGCCGTCCATCGAGCACCAGCGCCCGCACGGCGCGCGCCATGGCCAGGTAGTAGGGCCGCTCCTGGGGGACGTCGCCCAGCAGGCGCGCGAGCTGGGTGCCGTTGACATAGCGCATGTTCGTGCTCATACAAGCCACTTTCGCACATTGGCCCTCCACCTGACAGGCCAAACCCCGCCAGACTGGTCACGTCACGCGGCGAAATCGGTGGGAACATGGTGGAAAGGTGCGTCAATGGCCTTGATGGCGCGGAGACTGGTCCAGCTCTACGCGGGATTGGCTTCGTACGGGCTCGGCATCGCCCTGCAAGTGGAGTCCATGCTGGGGAACGATCCCTGGGACGTGTTCCACCAAGGGCTGTCCCGGCGGTTCGGCCTCTCGATCGGGGCCTGGATCGTCATCGTCGGCGCGGCGGTGATGCTGGCCTGGATCCCGCTGCGGCAGCGGCCCGGCCTCGGCACGATCAGCAACGCCGTGCTGGTGGGCGTGTTCGCCGACCTGTTCCTGTGGCTGCTGCCCACGCCCGGCCACCTGGCGGCGCGCTGGGCGTTCCTGCTCGCCGCGATCGTGGTGGGCGGGTTCGCGACCGGCTGCTACATCGGCGCGGGGCTCGGGCCGGGACCGCGGGACGGGCTGATGACCGGGCTGGCCGCGCGCGGCCACTCCATCCGGGTCGTGCGGACCTGCATCGAGGTGACCGTGCTGGCGGCCGGCTGGCTGCTGGGCGGCACGGTCGGCGTCGGGACCGTCCTGTACGCGCTGACGATCGGGCCGCTCGCGCACGTCTTCGTCCCCATGCTGGCGATCGAGAGGCCGGGAGCGGGGGACGACGGCACGCCCGTCCCCGAACCCGAACCGGCCGGCCGGTGACGACCGGCAGGTGACGACCGGCACGTGACGGTCAGCCGAAGCGCAGCCGGACGACCTGCTCGGCGAGACCGGCCAGCAGGCGGTCCGCCGAGCCGGTCAGCTCGTCCAGGGTGCGGGGCCCGTCGGCCAGGCTGAAGACGGCGGTCATGCCCATCGCGTGCAGGGGTTCCAGCGGCCCCGCGACACTCCCCGCCAGGGCGACCACGGGGACGCCGCGCTCGCGGGCCATCGACGCCACCACGGACACGACCTTGCCTCCGGCGCTCTGCGCGTCCACCCGGCCCTCGCCGGTGACGACCAGGTCGGCGCCCGCCAGGGCGGTGCCCAGCCCGACCGTCTCGGCCACCAGTTCGGCGCCCCGCGCGGGCTCGGCGCCGAGCAGGGCCACCATGCCCCCGCAGACGCCTCCGGCCGCGCCCGCGCCCGGCAGGTCGTGGACGCGCACGCCGGTGGTCTCGGCGAGGACGTCGGCGAACCGTTCCAGCGCCGCGTCCAGCTCCTTCACCTGGCCCGGTGAGGCGCCCTTCTGCGGCGCGAACACCTCGGCGGCGCCCTTGGGCCCGATGAACGGGTTCGTCACGTCGCACGCGACCCGGAACCTGGCCTCGCGCACGCCGTCCGGGATGCCCGAGGCGTCGATCGAGGCGATCCTGGCGAGCGCGCCCCCGCCGGGCGGCAGCTCGGCCCCCTGCGCGTCCAGGAACCGCACCCCGAGCGCGCGCAGCAGCCCGGTGCCTCCGTCGGTGCCGGCGCTGCCGCCGATGGTGACCAGGATGTCGCGGGCGCCGTTCTCGACGGCGTCGGCGATCAGCTCGCCGGTTCCGGCGGTGTCGGCGCGCAGCGGGTCCGGCTCGCGGTCGGCGACCAGCGGAAGCCCGGACGCCGAGGCCAGCTCCACCACGGCGGAGCGCCCGTCGATCGACAGCGCGTACCGGGCGGGGATGCGGCGCCCCAGCGGGTCCTGGACGTTCAGGACCATCTCCTGGCCGCCGAGCGCCGCCAGGAAGCAGTCCAGCGTGCCCTCCCCGCCATCGGCCATCGGCACCGACGCGACGACCGCGTCGGGGATCGCGCGGCGCGCGCCCTCGGCGACGATCTCGCACACCTCGACGGCGTCGAGGCTGCCCTTGAACGAGTCGGGCGCCACGACGATCCGCGGCGGCCGGGGCCGGCCGCCGCTTCCGGAGTCTCGGGCCACGGTGCTCACCTTGGTCAGGGCTCGGCCGTCAGGGTCGTGAGGACGGAGGCGAACTCGGTGGGCAGCACCAGCGCGTCGTCCTCGTACCGGGTCTCCAGCAGGGTGAGCTCGCCGGCCCGCCACCAGTACAGGTGCGGGCTGAGCGACCCCGGGCCCTCCTCGTAGGCCGTGTGGGCCTGGCTCTGGAGCTCGCGGGCCGCGGCGACGGCGGCGCGGTAGCGGGCCCTGGGCGGCTCGCCATGGGCGGGCTGGATGGGGTGCGCGACGATCAGGCTGCGGTTGGGCGCGATCACCAGCGCCCCGTAGGGGCCGATCGGCAGGTACTCCTCCAGCCAGGCCAGATGGGTGACGGCGTAGAACGTCCAGCCGTGCAGGGCGGCGACCCGCACGCCGCCCAGGTCCTGCTCCTCCATCTGGAGGGGGCCGTCGGCGCGGACGTTGGCGCGGCCCAGCATGAACAGCGCGTCGCCGGAGACCGGCCAGCCCTCCATCTCCTCGGTGGTGACCGTGCGGACCGTGGTGGGCGTGTCGACCACCACGACCTCGATCAGGCCCGGCGCGAACGGCCGTGCGGCCAGCACGCCGTTGTCGGCCTCGGCCGGGTAGATCCGGGTGCGCAGCAGGTGCTGCGCCAGGTCGAAGTCGCTCAGGTCGAGCGGCTCCTCGATCGCGGTGACGATCGTGGTGACATGGTCGGAGACCAGCGCGGGCCAGTCGTCGCGCGGCACCAGCCGGGCGAGCTGCCGCAGGTTGCGCATGCTGACGTGCAGCCGGTTGGCGCCCTCCAGGAGCATCACGTCGCCCGGCACCCGCCGCGAGGCGTAGCCCAGGCTCTCGGCGACCAGCACCAGCAGCGAGTCCAGGGTGCCGTCGTCCGCCGGATCGGGACGCGCGTGCCTGCCGCTCATCGCACACCTCCTGGCTGCGCGTCCAGGGTCCGCGCGTGGGTGTCGAGCCGGTACGGGGCGCCCAGCTCGAGGGTCAGCTGGCGCGGCCCGTGCCCCACGGGCAGCCCGGCCAGGATCGGCACGCCGAGCGGCCCGAGCCGCCCAGCGAAGACGGCGTCGAGCTCGGCGGGGTCGCCGCAGCCCGGCCACGCTCCCAGGGCGATCCCCGCCGCCCCGTCGAACCAGCCCGCCTGCAGCAGTTGGGTCAGCATCCGGTCGACCCGGTACGGGGCCTCGGCGACGTCCTCCAGGAAGACGATCCGGCCCGTGGCGGGCGGCGGCGCATAGGGGGTGCCCATCAGCGCCGCGAGCAGGGACAGCGTGCCGCCCGTGAGGGGGCCCTCCGCCGTTCCCTCGCACAGGACGCGGGTGCCGGTGATCTCCGTGCCGGTACGGCCGTCGGCGGCGGTCTCCGAGCCGAACAGGACGGCGCGGAAGTGCTCCAGTGACCGCCGGTGCCAGTCGCCGTCGGCCGTGCCGCCGTCGGTCCCCTCGGTGAACAGCTCGCTCGCCACCATCGGCCCGAAGGACGTGGTGACGCCCAGCCGCCGCCCGAACGCCATGTGCAGGGCGGTGATGTCGCTGGACCCGTGCAGGATCTTTGGAGCGGTCCCGCCGGAAGGCGCCGCCAGGCGGTCCCAGTCCAGGTGGTCGAGGACGCGGGTGGCTCCGTAGCCTCCGCGGGCGCACAGGACGGCACGCACTCCGGGGTCGCACCAGGCCGCGGTGAGGTCGGCGGCCCGGTGGGCGTCGGCGCCCGCGATCCGCTGCCAGCCCTTGCGCGCCGCGCCCGCCGTGGACGAGCCTGCCTCGGCAGGCCCGGCGTCCGCGAGCCCGGCGTCGGCGAGCGCTGTGTCGGCGAGGACGTGCTCGGCGACGGTGACCCGCAGGCCCAGCTCGCGCAGGATGCCGCGGCCCTTCTCCAGCCGGACGGGGTCGACGGGGCCGCTCGGCGCGACCACGGCCACCCGGTCGCCGGGCGCCAGCCGGCCGAAGCGCCGGGGGCGATCGGGGTCGGTTTCGGACAGCCCTCCGGCCCCGCTGTCAAGAGGCCGGTCGGACGCGCCCCGGCGGCCCGGCCGCCGCCCGGTGCGGGACACCCCGCTCACCAACCCGATCCCTCCTTGCTCCGTAACGGATAGAGCTTGTCAGGATTGCGCCGCCAGGGGAAGAGGGCCCAAGTCACGACCCGCCAACAAACCGGCGCCCCATGGGTCACCACTGTATGGCCAATCGATGACCACCCGATCACTTCACGGACACCCCGCGTCAGGCCGGGCGGTCAGCGCGGGGCGCCGAGGGCCAGCTCCACCAGGCGTGGCAGGGCGGTCCCGATCGGCTCGCGCAGCACCGCGTCGGCCAGCTCGTCGTACGGCGTGGCCTGGGCGTTCATGATGACCAGCCGGGCGCCGTGCTCCACCGCCTCCAGGCACAGGCCCGCGGCGGGCTGGACGGTCAGCGAGGTGCCGACGGCCAGGAACAGGTCGCAGGAGCGGGCGGCGTTGATCGCGGCGTCCAGCACCTCCTGCTTGAGCGCCTGGCCGAAGGAGATCGTGGCCGACTTCTGGATGCCGCCGCAGGCCGCGCAGGGCGGGTCCTCCTCGCCGGCCTCCACCCTGTCCAGCACCTCGCGCATCGGGGTCAGCCGCCCGCACGACAGGCACTCGGCGTCCCGGATGTTCCCGTGGATCTCGATCACCAGCTCGCCGCCGGACCCGGCCCGCTGGTGCAGCCCGTCGATGTTCTGGGTGATCAGCGCGCGCAGCCGGCCGGCCCGCTCCAGGTCCACCAGGGCGCGGTGGCCGGCGTTGGGCTCGGCGTCCCAGGCGGCGTGGTCCAGCCGGGACCTCCAGGCGCGCCGCCGCACCTCGGCGTCGGCCAGGTAGGCGTCGATCGTGGACATCGCCTCGGCGCCGGGGTCCATGGTCCACACGCCCCTCGGCCCGCGGAAGTCGGGGATCCCGCTGTCGGTGCTGATCCCGGCGCCGGTCAGCACGGTGATCGCCGCCGCCTCGGGCAGCCACTGCGCCAGGGTCATCGCGCTCATGGACACCCAGGTTAAGGTCCGGAACACCGGTTCTGCTCCGATTATCCTGGCAAGCTACGGGCCATGATCGCCTTGGCTCTGAGCCGGCCCGCACGCGCGCCACGACGAGAGATGAGAAACTGGGCGGTGGTATGAAGGCGACGCCGCACATCCTCGTGGTCAACGGGACCAAGGTCCGGCGCCCCGTGTTCATCCTGGGATCACCGCACTCCGGTGCCGAGCTGCTCGCGCGGGCGGTGAAGCGCTCGGCGGGGTTCCATCTGACCATGGGCCGCCCGGGCGTCCTCCGGGTCACCTACGCCTTCGCCCGGCGGCCGTCGCTGGCCGCCGAGCGGGGACGCGGTGCCGCCCGGGTGCTGCGGGACGCCTACGCCGACGCGTGGCGGATCTCCGGGCACGGCTGCGCGGAGTGCCCGGACGACTGCTGGCGGGCCGCCGGGCTGCGCCGGCCGCCGCGGGGCGGCGGGCCCGAGGCGGCCGGACACGAGGGGACCGAGCCGCCCCGTTGCGTGGAGCCGCGCGGCGTGGACCGCTTCGGCGACGCCTCCCCCGACCTGCTCTACAGCGCCGACGTGCTGCTGGACGCCTTTCCCGACGCGCAGTTGCTCCAGGTGATCAGGGACGGCCGGGACGTGGTCGCCGACATGCTCGCCGACGAACGCTGCCTGGCCTGGTTCAAGCCGGGCCTGGCCAACCTGGACGAGGTGTTCCCCAACCCGTTCCTGGGCGTGGAGGAGGACGTGGAGCGCACCCGCTGGCCGAAAGCGGCGGCCGCGGTCAAGTGCGCCCTGCGCTGGCGCGGCTCGGTACGGCTCAGCGCCCGGCTGCGCGCCCAGACGCCCGAGGACCAGCTCCTCACCGTCCGGTACGAGGATCTGGTCCGGTCGCCGGGCGCGACCGCGGACGGCGTGTCGGAGTATCTGGGGACGCAGATCTCCAAGCTCGCCCTGACCAACGGCAAGAGGGAGATCGGGGCGGCCAGGGTGGGCGGCTGGCGCAAACGGCTGACCACGCGGCAGCTCGCCCAGGTGGAACGGGTCGCCGGCGCCGAGCTGGGCCGCCTGGGCTATCCGCTCAGCGCCTCCGGGTGACCGCGGCGGGCGACAGCCGGGGGCCGAGCCATCCGATGGCGACGCCGGTGGCGCCCAGGCCCACCAGCATGACGGTGTACCGGGCCGGGGCGTTCCTGCCGAGCCGCTGGATCATCCGCGCCGGGTTCGGCACGGGACGGCCGATCGTCGGGCGCATCCTGTCCTCCTTCGACGACGCGCGAGCCCCGTGACCGCGGGGCTCACGGGTTCACGGGGAGCGTGACGCGCTCGGGTGGCCGCCGGGTTGCCGGACCGGCGCGCCCAGAGGAAGACCAGGAGACCGTCCACCCGAGCGCGGATCAACGGATGCTTCCCCGGAGATCGGGGATTACTCCTCGCGTGTCCTCAGTCACCCTGGGAGGTCTTGGAGAGGGTCAGCCTCTCGGCCTGCCGGGCGAACTGGGTCCGGTAGAGCTCGGCGTACAGGCCGCCCCGCAACAGCAGGTCCTCGTGGCGGCCCCGCTCGGCCACCCGGCCCCCGTCGATCACCAGGATCTGGTCGGCCTCCCGGATGGTGGACAGCCGGTGCGCGATCACCAGCGAGGTGCGTCCGGCCAGCGCGGCCCGCAGCGCCCGCTGGACGGCGGCCTCGGACTCGGAGTCCAGGTGCGCGGTGGCCTCGTCCAGCACCACCACCGAGGGCGACTTCAGCAGCAGCCGCGCGATGGCCAGGCGCTGCTTCTCCCCGCCCGACAGCCGGTAGCCGCGGTCCCCGACGATCGTGTCCAGGCCCTCGGGCATCTCGGCCACCAGCCCGCCGATCTGCGCGGCCTCCAGCGCCTCCATGATCTCCTCGTCGGTGGCGTCCGGGCGGGCGTAGCGCATGTTGACGCGGATCGAGTCGTGGAACAGATGGGCGTCCTGGCTGACCACGCCGACCTGGGCGCGCAGCGACTCCAGCGTGACGTCCCTGACGTCCTGCCCGCCGATGCGGACCGCGCCGCCCGTCACGTCGTACAGCCGGGAGACCAGGTGGGTGATGGTGGACTTGCCGGCGCCGGACGGCCCCACCAGCGCGACCATCTGCCCCGGCTCCACCGTGAACGACACCCCGTGCAGGACCTGGCGGCCCGGCGCGGTGTCGGGACGCGCGATCGACTCCAGCGAGGCCAGCGACACCTCCTCGGCGGAGGGGTAGGCGAACACCACGTCGTCGAACTCGATCGAGGGCGCCGCGGCCCCGGCGGAACGCGACGCCTCGGCGCCGTCCTTGTCGGCGATCAGCGGCTTGAGGTCCAGCACCTCGAAGACCCGGTCGAAGCTCACCAGCGCGGTCATCACGTCCACATGGACGTTGGACAGCGCGGTCAGCGGGCCGTACATGCGGGTCAGCAGGGTCGCCAGCGCGACCAGCGTGCCCAGCTCGAAGGCGCCGTCGACCACCAGGAACCCGCCGACCCCGTACACCATGGCGGTGGCCAGCGCGGCGACCAGCGTGAGCGCGGTGAAGAAGACCCGGCCGTACATCGCCGACACGATGCCGATGTCGCGGACCCGGGCGGCGCGGTCGGAGAAGTTCTCCTCCTCCTCGGCGGGCCGCCCGTACAGCTTGGCCAGCATCGCCCCGGCCACGTTGAACCGCTCGGTCATCAGCGAGCTCATCTCGGCGTCGAGCTGCATCTGCTCGCGGCTGATCCGCGACAGCCGCCTGCCCACCCACTTGGCGGGCAGCACGAACACCGGCAGCAGCAGCAACGCGATCAGCGTCACCTGCCAGGAGAGGATCACCATCGTGACCAGCACCAGCACCAGGCTGATCACGTTGGAGACCACCGAGGAGAGCGTGGTGGTGAGGGCGCGCTGCGCCCCGATCACGTCGTTGTTGAGCCTGCTGACCAGCGAGCCGGTCTGCGCCCGCATGAAGAACGCCACCGGCTGGCGCTGCACGTGCCCGAACACCTGCGTCCGCAGGTCGTAGATCAGGCCCTCGCCCACGCGCGCCGAGTACCAGCGCTGGGCCAGGCCGAGCACCGCCTCCACCAGCGCCAGCCCCGCCACGCCGAGGGCGAGGTAGACCACCAGGTCATGGCGGCCGGGGACGATGCCACGGTCGATGATCGCCTTGAGCAGCAGCGGGTTGGCCACCACGATCAGCGCCGCCAGCGAGTTCAGCGCCAGGAAGATCACCAGCTCGCGCACATAGGGGCGGGCGTAGCCCGCGATCCGCTTGACCGTGCCCGGCTTCAGCCGCTGCTGGGTGACCGAACCGTCCCGCCGGAACGAGGCCATCACCTGCCAGCCGTTGGCCGGCATCCCCGGCATCCCCACGTTCTGCCTCCGACTCTCCGCCCCCGGCTTGTCGCGTAATCAAGTAAGCATCTCAGTGCGCCATGGTGAACGCCTCCTCGGCCCCGTCGCTTCCCCGCTCCGCTCAGGGCGAAATGCCGCGGTCCGGGGCGTTCGCGTGCGCGGGCGCCTTGAGGGGGCGGATCCCCTGGACGCCTTGCCCCGGCGGCGGTAAAAGTGATCAACATCTTCCGGCTCATCACCCCCAGGAGCCCTTGTGACACGACGCCTCCTGCGAGGCGGCGCCGGCGTGATCACCCTCGTCGCCGCGCTGCTCGCCACCACCGCGCCCCCCTCGGCGGCGGCACCGCCGTCCCAACCCAGGATCAAGGTCGAGAACGGCGAGACCCAGCCCGTCTTCTCCCGGGCCGAGGCGATCACCCAGACCGTCAGCATCGAGACCACCGTGGACAGCGACTCCGACGGCGTCCGCGACCGCGTGCAGATGCGGATCATGCGTCCCAAGGAGACCGAGCGGGGCCTCAAGGTGCCCACCATCCTGGAGCCCAGCCCGTACTGGGCCGGGACGCACGACATCCCGCTGTACCCGGTGGACATCGACGGCGCGCAGACCAAGTCCGGCGCCGTCGTGAACCGGAACCTGGCGGAGATCTTCCCCGGCTACTACGACAACTACTTCCTGCCGCGCGGCTACGCGGTGGCGAACCTGGACAGCGTCGGCACGGGCGGCTCGACCGGCTGCCCCACCTCCGGCGACCGCGCCGAGCAGCTCGGCACCAAGGCGGCGGTGGACTGGCTGAACGGCCGCGCCCGCGGGTGGGCGCCGGACGGGACGCCGGTGAAGGCGACCTGGTCCACCGGCAACGTCGGCATGATCGGCCAGTCCTACAACGGGACGCTGCCCAACATGGCCGCGGCCACCGGCGTCGAGGGGCTGAAGGCGATCGTGCCGATCGCCGCGATCTCCAGCTGGTACGACTACTACCGCGCCAACGGCGGCGTCGTCGCGCCCGGCGGCTTCCAGGGCGAGGACCTGGACATCCTGGTCCGGGTCGTCCTCACCCGGCAGAACCCCGAGGTCTGCCAGAAGGTCATCGACGACCTGACCGCCACCCAGGACCGGGTCACCGGCGACTACAGCCGGGTCTGGGCCGACCGCGACTACGTGGACGACGCCCGCAAGGTGCGCGCCGCGGTGATGGTCGTGCACGGCCTGAACGACTGGAACGTCAAGGTCAAGAACTCCGTCCAGTGGTGGAACGCGCTCAAGCGGGCGGGCGTGCCGCGCAAGCTGTGGCTGCACCAGGCCAACCACGCCACGCCGTTCCGCTGGCGGCTGGAGGAATGGCTGCGGCAGACGCACCACTGGTTCGACCGCTGGCTGTACGACATCGACAACGGCATCACCAGGGAGCCGCGGGTCGACATCGAGCGCGCCCCCGGCCAGTGGGAGACCGCCCGCGACTGGCCCGTCCCCGGCACCCGGCACGTCCCGCTGAGCCTGAACGCGGGCCGGGGCGCCGCGCAGCCCGGTGACCTGTCGCCGTGGCCGCGTCCAGGGGCCGCCCAGTCCCTGGTGGACGCGGGCCGCACCCGCACCGCCGAGCAGTTGCTGGTCAACGAGACCCAGGCCGATCCCAACCGCCTGGCTTTCCTGACCCCGGCGCTGAAGAAGCCGGTCCGGATCAACGGCATCCCCAAGGCCACCGTCCGGGCGTCCCTGGACGGCCGCTCACCGTACCTGACCGCGCTGCTGGTGGACTACGGCACCGACACCCGCCCGACCGGCGCCCGCGTCGACACCGGTGAACGCGTCTGCTTCGGCCAGGGCGTCGAGGGCGACGACGGCTGCACGACCCGCCAGGCGCACCGCACCGAGACCGCCCCGTTCAAGATCATCACCCGTGGCTGGCTGGACGCCCGCAACCGGCACAGCCCGAGCCGCACCGAGCCGATCGCGCCGGGCCGGATGTACGACTTCCGCTGGGACCTCGAACCCACCGACTACGTCGTCAAGCCCGGCCACCGGCTCGGGGTGGTCGTCCTGTCCACCGACCACGACTTCACGCTGCGCTACCCGGCCGGGACGAGACTCGCCCTCAAGCCGGGAAGCAGCAAGGTCTGGCTGCCGGTGGCGCCCGGAGGCGCGGAGGCCCTCGGGCGGTGACGGGGCCGGCTACCGGTTGAGAGCGCGCAGGCGGCCGATCTGCTCCCGCCGTTCGGCCGCCGCCTGCTCCTCCAGCGTGTTCCCCGGGGCCTGCCGCAGCAGGCGCTTGGTCGCCACGGCGGCCCCGGGGTCCACCGCCAGCAGCGCGTCGACCAGTCCGCGCACGGCGCCGTCCAGGCCGCCCTCGGGCGCGACGATCTCGGCCAGGCCCAGCCGGGCCGCCTCCTCGGCCTCGACGGTGCGCGCGGTCAGGCAGATCTCCAGTGCGCGCGGCAGTCCCACGATGTCGACCAGCGGCTTGGTGCCGGTCAGATCGGGGACGAGACCGAGCGCGGACTCCTTCATGCAGAACCTGGCGTCCGGCGCGATCACGCGCAGGTCGCAGGACAGGGCGAGCTGGAACCCTGCCCCGATGGCGTGGCCGTGCACCGCCGCGACGGACACGATCTCGGGGCGGCGCAGCCAGGTGTAGCCCGCCTGGAGGCCCGCGATGAAGCGGTCGTCCCCCTCGGGGTCGGGACCGCTCGGCCCCACCGATCCTGGGGCGGAGAACATGGCCAGGTCGATGCCGGCCGAGAAGCACGGCCCCTCGCCGCGGATCACCACCACGCGCACGCCGTCGGGCAGGCTCGCGCCGATCTCCGCCAGGGTGCGCCACATCGTGAACGTCATGGCGTTGCGGCGCTCCGGACGGTTCAGCGTGATGGTCGCGACCGCGCCGTCCACCAGCAGGCGAAGCCCCGCCTCCTCCAGGCGGGGCCCCAGCGCCTCGGCCCCGGGGACCGGTCCCTCCCCGGCCGTTCCCCGGGCCTCTCCGTTCCGGGGGCGCGAGCCCCCTGCCTCGGCCGTGACCTGTTCCGGTCCCGGCGCGGCGCCCTTCACATCGTCACCCGCGTCGACACGTCCATCCGCCATCCGCTGTCCTTCCGCACGGGGGCCGTGGCCGGTGCCCGCGCACCGGCGGCGCGGCGAGGAGGAGGGGGAGGAGGAGGAGCGGGTCTCCCCGCGGCCTGCCCGCCGCCACTACCGAATCCTATTCGGACGATGGCGGCGGCGGGTCAGGCGGTGCGCTCATTCGGGGGTCGATGCCCTTTCAGGACTTCTTACCGCGCGTCGCCCCACCGCGACCGCGCAGGTTGACGCCGGACTCGGTGAGAATCCGGTGGATGAAACCGTACGAGCGGCCGGTGGCGGCTGCCAGGGCGCGGATGCTCTCGCCGGAGTCGTACCTCTTCTTGAGATCCGCCGCCAGCTTGTCGCGCTCGGCACCGGTCACGCGGGTGCCCTTCTTCAGGGTCTCGGCCACGAGTACCTCCCGTAGTGATGTGGTGACCGCTGCGTTATCCCCCGCCATGATCAGTCATTCCCGCGCGTTCGGCTACCCACTCCACCAGAAAAGATCTGCTTGGAACGCACCGCAGGTCACGCCAGCGCCACCAGATCGGAAAACTCGTCACTCCAGATGTCTTCCACACCATCGGGGAGCAATATCACTCTTTCCGGCTGGAGTGCCTCCACGGCGCCCTCGTCGTGCGTCACCAGGACGATGGCGCCGGTGAAGGTGCGCAGCGCCGCCAGGATCTCGGCGCGGCTGGCCGGGTCGAGGTTGTTGGTCGGCTCGTCGAGCAGCAGCACGTTGGCGCTGGACACCACCAGCATGGCCAGCGCCAACCGGGTCTTCTCGCCGCCCGACAGCACCCCGGCGGGCTTGTCCACGTCGTCGCCGGAGAACAGGAACGAACCGAGGATCTTGCGGACCTCGACCGGCGCCAGTGCGGGCGCCGCGGACTGCATGTTCTCCAGGACCGACCGCTCGGTGTCCAGGGTCTCGTGCTCCTGGGCGTAGTAGCCGATCCGCAGCCCGTGCCCGGCCACCACGGTGCCGGTGTCGGGCTTGTCGACCCCGGCCAGCAGCCGCAGCAGCGTGGTCTTGCCGGCGCCGTTCAGGCCCAGCACCACGACCCGGCTGCCGCGGTCGATGGCCAGGTCCACATCGGTGAAGATTTCCAGCGAGCCGTAGGACTTCGACAGGCCCGTCGCGGTCAGCGGGGTCCTGCCGCACGGCGCGGGCTCGGGGAACCGGATCTTGGCGACCTTGTCCTTCTGCCGTTCGCCCTCGACCCCGGCCAGCAGCTGCCGGGCGCGCCGGTCCATCTGCTGCGCCGCCTTGGCCTTGGTCGCCTTGGCCCGCATCTTGTCCGCCTGCGACAGCAGCGCCGCGGCCTGCCGCTGGGCGTTGGCCGACTCGCGCTTGCGCCGCCGTTCGTCGGTCTCGCGCTGCGCGAGATAGGTCTTCCAGCCGACGTTGTAGACGTCGATCACGCAGCGGTTGGCGTCCAGGTGGAAGATCCGGTTGACCACCGCGTCCAGCAGGTCCACATCGTGGCTGATCACCACCAGCCCGCCCTGGTGGGACTTCAGGAAGTCGCGCAGCCACATGATCGAGTCGGCGTCGAGGTGGTTGGTGGGCTCGTCCAGCAGCAGCGTGTCGGCCCCGGAGAACAGGATGCGGGCCAGCTCCACCCGCCGCCGCTGCCCGCCGGACAGGGTGCCCAGCGGCTGGGTCAGCACCCGGTCGGGCAGGCCCAGGCTGGAGGCCATCGAGGCGGCCTCGGCCTCGGCGGCGTAGCCGCCCAGTACGTGCAGCCGCTCCTCCAGCCGCCCGTACCGCCGGACGGCCTTGTCGCGCTCGGCGCCGGACGCCGTGGCCATGCGCTCCTCGGCCTCCCGCAGCTTGGCGAGCACCTCGTCCAGGCCGCGCGCGGACAGGATGCGGTCGCGCGCCAGCTCCTCCAGGTCGACGTCGCGCGGGTCCTGCGGGAGGTAGCCGACCGTGCCCGAGCGCGTCACCTCGCCCCGCGCGGGCAGCGCCTCCCCGGCCAGGACCTTGGTGAGGGTCGTCTTGCCCGCGCCGTTGCGGCCGACAAAGCCCACCCGGTCGCCCGGATTGACCCGGAACGAGGCGGACTCGATCAGCAGCCGGGAGCCGGCGCGCAGCTCGATGTCTTTGGCGATGATCACGGTGAGGGGCTTCCCTGGACGTCAACACGGCGGCGGGCACGAACAAGCGCGTCACGGTCCGCGACCGCGACGCGCCGTGGAGCCTGTCAGCTCGGGAACGAAACCATTCGATCAGTGTACGTGAGATGTGAACGCCGCCGGAGGAGCGTGATTCCCCGCCGTGCGGCCGACCCGGGCGTGCCGCCGGAGCCGTGCGGGCCGTCACTGCCGCTCGGCGGCCAGCCGCTGCCCGATGGTCCGGTGCAGGCGTTGCAGGCCGCCCACGCCCAGCAGGCCGACCTGCCCCTCCAGATCGCGCAGCAGCGTGTCCTCGTCGGCCACGACCTCCGAGGACTGCATCAGCACCGTGCCCTGCCCGGTGAAGTCGAACTGGTGCTCCTCTCCGGACGTGCCGCCGACACCGAACATCATGCGGGCCGCGCCCAGCACGCCCCGCATGTAGGAGTGGTCGTAGTGGTGGCAGGGCGAGGGACAGTCGGCCCAGCCGAGCAGCGCCTGCGGGTCCACCCGGATCGGCGGCTCCACGAAGTGCACCGGCCCGTTGGAGGCGGCCACGAACCGTCCCGTCCCGATGAGGGTGAGGAAGCCCGGGATGATCGACTGCTTGAGCTCCAGGCCGGGCTCGAACGCCAGCAGGTTCCCCGCCCTGATGGTCAGGTTGCCGTCGTCCAGGTCATAGGAGTTGACGTCGAAGCCGCGGTCGGCCAGCAGCAGCCTGCCCTGGCCGGAGGCCACGATCCAGTCGTGCGCGTACAGCGGGGAGTGGAAGTTGGCCGCGACCAGGGCGTCCAGCGGCCCGGCCGACAGCGCCTCGAACCTGATCCGCCCGTAGTAGGCGATCATCTTGCCCTTCTGCGTGAACCACTGGCCGTTGAGGTCCACGCTGAAGCAGTAGGGGTTGACGTTGTCGTTGGACGGCAGCGTCATCGCGTTGTACGTGGGCGTCGGTGTGGGAGTGGTCACGGGTCTCAGATCTTTCTCTCGCTGGCCTGCACGTAGACGACGCCGGAGCCGGACAGTTCGAGCTGGAAGCCCTCGCCGGAACCGCGTCCGATCATGTCGCGCAGCCCGACGGCGGTGGTGAGCCTGTTCTGCACCTGGCCCCGGTGCGCGACGTACGCCTGGGGATCGACGTGGACGGGGCTCTGGGGGGTGATCGGCAGCTCCATGACCCCGCCGTGCGACAGCAGCGCGCACGAGCCCTGCCCGTTCAGCGTGCTGGTGAACAGTCCCTGGCCGCTGACCGCGCCGCGGATCACGCCCCGCATCCCGCCCTGCTCGCCCATGAACAGCGTCCCGAGCTGGAGGGTGGCGTCGTACACCAGCAGCCGGTCGGCCTCCACGACCAGCGTCTCGCCGGGGACCAGGTCGACGACCTTGACGTGCAGCCCGGCCTGCCCGAACAGCGCGGTGCCCTGCCCGGTGACGTGCATCATGGCGCTGTGCTCGCCCGCCATGGCGCGGCCGAGGGTGCCGCCGATGCCCTGCCCGGCGGTGGCGGTGGGCGCGAACGACACCCGTCCGGTGTAGGCCAGCATCGCGCCGCGCTTGCTGTAGACCTCCTGTCCGGGCGCGATCGTCACCTGGAGCATCTTGGAGTTGATCGACTCGTATCCGGGCATCAGATCTCCAGAATCCCGCCGCGCTCGGCCGGCTGCACGTAGACCAGGCCCTGCCCCTGGTACTGGAACTGGACGCTCTCGCCCGACCCCTGCCCCAGCACGGTCCGCCAGTTGACGTCGGTCACCACGCTCTGCTGCAACTGGCCGTGGTGCGCGACGTAGGCGTGCGGATCGACGCACAGCGGCATCTGCGGCGTCACCTCCAGCGCGATCGCCGGGCCCGCCGACAGGATCGCGACCATGCCGTGACCGCTGACCTTGGTGGTCGCCAGGCCCTGGCCGGTGCCCATCCCGCGCAGCCCGACGAACTCCACGCCCGTCTGCAACTGCCCGTCCAGAGCCAGCAGGCTCTCCGACTCCACGAACAGCGTGTCGCCGTGCAACTGGACGAGCGTGACCTCCGTGGCCTCACTGGCCAGGTAGACGGTGCCATGCCCGGAGACCTCCATGAGGGTCATGCCCTCACCCGCGATGCGGCGCTTGAGCGCCCCGCGCAGCCCCTCGCCTCCGGTCATGCCCTGCCGTTTGAACGCCATCTGCCCCTCGTAGGCGACCATGGACCCGTTCAGCGCCCTGACGGTCTCGCCCGCGAGATCGACGGCCAGCATCTTCGAGCCGTTCAATCGGAATCGCGTCACAGCGTCACAAGATACCGGCCGGAGGGCCGCGGGCACCGTGGCCGGGCGCGGCGGCGGGCACGACGCTTCCGTCGCGCGTCTCGGCCGGATCGGGAAAGATGTCGGCCATGTGGATCGCCCCCGACAACCGGAGCCCCGTCCGCTGGGCCGTGCCCGCGCTCGTTCTCGCCGCCGGAGCGGTGGTGGCCGCGGTGCTGGCCGCCGAGGGCCGCGCCGGCACCGGGCTGGTCGCGCTGGCCGTGCTGGCCGGGTACGCCGCCGCGCTGGCCTACCGGCGCAACGAGCCGGCGCTGACGATCAGCGAGGGGTTCGGCAGCGGGCACCGGGCACGGGCCCACCTGCGCG
Organism: Actinomadura sp. NBRC 104412; assembly: GCF_030269515.1. Lineage (GTDB taxonomy): Bacteria > Actinomycetota > Actinomycetes > Streptosporangiales > Streptosporangiaceae > Spirillospora. The sequence continues at coordinate 55,806 of NZ_BSTM01000016.1, forward strand.
CCGCCGCGATGACCGGTGACGTGCTCACCTGCGCCGTGGTCGCCGCGGTCGTGGTGCAGGGGCTGCGCGGCGCCGACATCACCCCGTACGTGTGGCTGGCCGCGCTCGGCGGCGTCACGTACCTGCTGTCGGCGATGGCGACCGGCCGCCCGTTCTGAGCCACGCCCCCTCCGTGCCACCCCGGGGCCACCCGCCCGGGAACGCGCAGGCCGGCCGGTCAGGGCACAGAGGAAGTGTGCGTGAACATCTCCTGACAACTGCGGTTTCGTCCGATTTGAGACGGCATGATACCGATGTGTCAGCCGTTGACGTCCTCCTTCCCGCGCGGGCGGTCTTCCAGCCGGTGGTCGATCTGGACACCGGCACCGTCGTCGCGGTGGAGACGCACACGGGACCCCCGGATCCCGTGGAGGCGCACGGTGGACGTCCCGCCCTGGAGGGCGACCCCGCCGCCGAGGACGTCCGGCGCGCCATCGGCTGCGCCCGCGCCATCGCCGGCCTGGGCACCCCGCTGCCGTTGCAGATCGGCCTGCGCGCCGAGACGCTGACGCACGGCGAAGGGCTGCTGCACGACCTGCACAACGGGTTCACCGAGACCGGCCGCCGGCCCCACGAGATCATCCTGTGCGTCCACGGCGGTTTCGCGCCCGCGCTGCGGCCCGCCGTGGAGTACTCGCTGCGGCGGCTGCGGCAGGCGGGCTACCTCATCGCGCCGGCCGGGCTCGGCGCCGCGCACGCGCCGCTGGACCTGCTGGTGGACGCCGTCCCGTACCTGGTCAAGCTCGACCCGGAGCTGGCCCGCAGGTCCGGGTCGGATCCGCGCCGCGCCTCGCTGGTCGCCTCGCTGGTCGACCTGGCGCACCGGCTCGGCACCCACGTCCTGGCGCCCGGCCTCGCCACCGAGGAGCAGGTGCTGCACCAGCGGGAGCTGGGCGTGCGGCTCGTCCAGGGACCGGCGCTGGCCCCGCCGGAATGGCGGCCGGGCATGCGCGTCACGGTGCCGGTCGCCGCCCGCGAGGAGCCCCGGCGGGACCGTCCGGGCGACACCCTCGGGCCGCGGGTGTCGGAGTTCACGCTGCCCGCCGTGACGGTACGGCAGGACGCCACCGCGGACGAGGTCCTGGACGTCCTCAACGCCGAGACCGGCATCACCAGCGTCGTGCTCATCGACGGCCGGCAGCGCCCGCTGGCGACCGTGGACCGCACCCGGTTCCTGCTGCGGTTGTCGGGCGCCTACGGCCACGCCCTGTACGCGCACAAGCCCGCCTCGATCCTCGCGGACCCGCCCCGCCTGGTGCCGCGCACCGTCCCGGCCGTCGCGGCGCTGCGGGCCGCGGGCCAGGAGGGCGACCGCGTCTACGACGACCTGGTCGTCACCGACGAGGTCGGCCGCTGCCTCGGCATCGTCCGTGTCGCCGACCTGATCCGCGGCCTGTCACCCTAGGGTCTCCTGGGCCAGGATGGCCGCCTGGACGCGGCTGCGCAGCCCCAGCTTGTTCAGGATCCGGCTGACATGCGTCTTGGTGGTCGTCTCCGCCATGTCCAGGCGCGCCGCGATCTCCTGGTTGGACAGGCCCTCGCCCAGGCAGGCGAACACCTCCCGCTCGCGCGGGGTCAGCTCGTCCAGTCCGCGCGGCCGCGCCCGGACCGGCGCCGGACCGGCCGCGAACGCGCCGATCAGCCGACGGGTCACCCGCGGAGCGATGATCCCCTCCCCCGCCGCGACCGTGCGCACCGCGTCCACCAGCCGGTCGGCGTCCACGTCCTTGAGCAGGAACCCGGCCGCCCCCGCGCGCAACGCGCCGAACACGTACTCGTCCACGTCGAAGGTCGTCAGCACCAGCACGTCCGCGAACGCGGCGATCTCCCGGGTGGCCGAGACGCCGTCCAGGCGCGGCATCCGGATGTCCATCAGCACCACGTCGGGGCGCAGCGCGCGGGCCAGCTCCACCGCCCGCTCCCCGTCGGCCGCCTCACCGACCACGCTGACGCCCGGCGCCCCGTCCAGGATCAGCACCAGTCCCGCGCGCACCGCCGCCTGATCGTCGGCCACCAGCACCCTGATCACGCGTCATTCCCTTCCACCGCGGCCCGCGGCCCGGTCGGCAGCTCCGCGCGGACCCGCCACTCGCCGCCCTCCGGCCCGGCCTCGAACGTCCCGTCCACCATGGCGGCGCGCTCGCGCATCCCGATCAGCCCGGCGCCCGCGCCGGGCAGCCGCTCGCCGTCCGGTCCCAGCGGGCTGGTCACCTCGACGACCACCCGGCCGGGACAGAACGCGACCCGCACCAGGGCCGTGCCCCGCCCGCCGTGCTTGAGCGCGTTGGTCAGCGACTCCTGCACGATCCGGTACGCGGCCAGCTCGACCGCCGCGGGCAGATCCGGCCGTTCGCCCTCCACCTTCAGCTCGGCGGTCAGGTCCGCGCGGGATGCCTGCGCCACGAGCCGGTCGAGCCCGTCCAGCCGCGGCTCCGCCCGCGGATCCTCGGCCTCGCCCTCGCGCAGCAGCCCGATCATGCGGCGCATCTCGTCCAGGCCCTGGACGCTGTTCTCCCTGATGACCTCCATGGCCCGGGTGACGCCGTCCCGGTCCAGGTGGGGCATCTTCAGCACGGCCGAGGAGTGCAGGGCCACCGCGCTCAGATGGTTGGCGATGACATCGTGCAGCTCGCGGGCCATCCGGGCGCGCTCGGCGCTGACCGCGCTGCGCCGGTCCAGCTCGGCCAGCCGCGCGACCTGCTCGGCGCGTGCCCGCTCCGCGCGGGCGGTCAGCCGGTGCTCGCGCACCGCCATCGCGCTCAGCACCGGCAGCACCCAGGACATCACCGCGATCGCCCCGGCGACCACCGCGCCGCTGACCGTCGACACCGCCACGCCGACGGCCACCGTCACGGTCAGCGCCATGGCCGTGGTCGTGGCCAGCAGCCGCTCGGCGGTGCGCCGCCGCCCGTACAGCCCGGCCGCGTACAGCAGGTCGCCGTAGACGACCGCGGGCACGAACCCGGGCCCCATGACCACGTCGGCCAGCTCGAACGGGGTCGCGAGCGCCAGCGCGGTGCGGGGCGCCGTCCGCCGGAACGGGACCATCGCGGCCAGCCCCAGCAGCACCACCAGCCGCCAGCCGCGCCCGGGGTCGGCGTCGCCCCACCAGACCGCGTACCCCCTGGCCGCGATCAGCAGCAGGCCGCCGGCCAGCGCCGCCAGCGCCAGCAGGCCGTCCGTCCGGGTGACGGGCGGACGCTTGATCGTCGGCATGGCCCCATCTCACCACCGCCGCGGGCGCGCCGCCTCCCCCGTCGTGACGGCGGCGCGTACATCCTTCGGACGACCCCGCGTTCGGCATTCGCGACGACGCGCCGCGCCCTCCTGCGCGCGACCATCGAACCGAGACCGCCGGACGGAGGGGACGCGATGCTGCTCGTGATGATCGCCGCCTGCGAGATCGGCTTCTGGGTGCTGCTGCTGGCCGGCCTGTCGGCCCGCTACCTGCTGCGCCGCCGCAGGCTCGGCGCCGCGCTGCTGATGTGCCTCCCGCTGCTGGACGTGGCGCTGCTGACCGTCACCGCGATCGACCTGCGCGGAGGCGCCACGGCCGACTTCACCCACGGCCTGTCGGCCGCCTACCTCGGCTACTCGGTCGCGTTCGGCCGCAGCATGATCCGGTGGGCCGACGAACGCTTCGCGCACCGCTTCGCCGGCGGCCCGCCCCCTCGCGGCAAGCCCAAGTACGGCCGGGCCAGGACCCGCTACGAGTGGCGGGAGTTCGGCAAGGCCGCCCTCGCCACGGCCATCGCCTGCGGCGTGCTGATCTCCATGATCGTCTTCGTGGGCGCCCCGTCGCGGACCGAGCAGCTCTGGACCTGGGTCGGCCGTCTCCTGCACGTCCTGGCGATCTGGTCCATCTGGCCGATCAGCGCCACGCTGTGGCCCGCCAAGCCGAAGGCCGGCAAGACGGAGAAGGCGCAGGAGACGGAGAAGGCGGCGGAGCCGGTCGCAGAACCCGTCACGGAACCCGTCACGGAGCCGGTCAAGCCCGGCGGGCCCGCAGCGTGAGGGTGACGATCGGAAGGTCGAACTCGCCCTCGGCGGTCTCGGGGACGCCGCGCAGGTAGGTCAGGACGCGGTCCAGGACGGCGGCCCGTTCCCGCTCGTCCAGCACCAGGATGTGCGAGTGCGTGGCGATGGTGGCCACCAGCGACTCGGCCGTGCGGCGCTGGGAATGCGGGAACTCGGCACGTTCCACCTCGGGGAAGTACGGGGTGGACGGGATGGTCCTGGGACGCCAGTGCCGCAGGGAGACGCTGCTGCGCGCGGCCTCCTGGAGACCGGCGACCCAGCCGACGCGGTCGTCGTCCAGGTTCCACAGGCCGCCGACCACGCCGCCGGGGGCCAGCACGCGGTGGATCTCGGGCAGGGCGCGGTCGAGGTCGAACCAGTGCATGGCCTGACCCGCCAGCACCGCGTCCACCGATCCGTCGGGCAGCGGGATGTCCTCGGCGCTCCCCGCCAGCGGGCGGACGCCGGGGACGCGCCGCTCGGCCTCGGCCCGCATGTCCGGGTCGGGCTCGACGGCGGTCAGCTCCCGCACGTCCATCCGCGCCAGCATCTCGGTCAGCTTGCCGGTGCCCGACCCGAGGTCGAGGACGCGGGGCGCAGGCCCCGCCGGTTCCAGCGCCCAGCGGACGGCGTCGGCGGGATAGTCGGGGCGTTCGGCGGCGTAGGCGCGGGCGCTGGCGCCGAAGGACGACGCGCGCCGCGCCGCCAGGTCCGGATCCCAGTCGGGGGGCGTGGCGTGCACGGCTCAGACGTTGAAGCCGAGCGCGCGCAGCTGCTCGCGGCCGTCCTCGGTGATCTTGTCCGGGCCCCACGGCGGCAGCCAGACCCAGTTGATCTTGACGTCCTTGACCAGGCCGTCCAGCGCGCTGGCGGCCTGGTCCTCGATCACGTCGGTGAGCGGGCAGGCCGCGCTGGTCAGCGTCATGTCCAGGGTGACGACGTCGCCGTCCAGGTGCACGCCGTAGACCAGCCCGAGGTCGACCACGTTGATGCCCAGCTCGGGGTCCACCACATCGTGCAGGGCCTCGAGGATCTCCGCCTCGGTCTCGCTCTGCGCCCCGGCCCCGGTCTGCGCCTCGGTCTGCTCCTGCTCGGCGGCGGTGGCCTCTGCGGTGTTCGCGGGGGTGTCGCTCATGATGCCTCTCCAAGCGCTCGGGCGGTCGCGTCCTTCCACGCCATCCAGGCGAGCAGGGCGCACTTGATCCTGGCGGGGTACCGCGAGACCCCGGCGAAGGCGACGGCGTCCTCCAGCACGTCCTCGTCCGGCTCGCTCTGGCCGCGCGACTGCATCAGCGCGAGGAACTCGTCGCCGACCGCCATCGCCTCCTTGACCGAGCTGCCGATGATCAGCTCGCTCATCACCGACGCGCTCGCCTGGCTGATCGAGCAGCCCATGGCGTCGTAGGAGACGTCGGCGACCCGGGCGTCCTGGCCCTCGCCGTCGAGGCGCACGCGCAACGTCACCTCGTCGCCGCAGGTGGGGTTGACGTGGTGCGCCTCGCCCCCGTACGGCTCCCGCAGCCCCTTGTTCCGGGGGTTGCGGTAATGATCCAGGATGACCTCCTGGTACATCGCCTCGAGCTGCATGTCGTCCTTTTCCTCGCTGTCTCGCGGCTCCCTCTCCGGTTGGAACCGGCGAACCGCCCGCGCTGTTCCGGGACGGGCCGCCGGCCGCGCGGCCGGTCAGTGGGTGCCGAAGAACTTCTGTGCCTGCCGCACCCCGTCGGCGAGCGCGTCCACGTCGGCGAGGGTGTTGTAGAGATAGAAGGTCGCCCGGGTGGTCGCGGGGATGCCGAAGCGGCGGCAGATCGGCCAGGCGCAGTGGTGCCCGACCCGGACCGCGATGCCCAGCTCGTCCAGGACCTGGCCGACGTCGTGCGGGTGGATGTCCTCCACCGTGAACGACACCGCGCCGCCCCGGGCGTCCGTGCTGAGCGGGCCGATCACCCGCACGCCGGGGATCTCGCCGAGCCGCTCCAGCGAGTGGGCGACCAGCGCCTCCTCGTGCGCGTGGACGCGGTCCATGCCGACCTCGGACAGGTAGTCGCAGGCCGCGGCCAGGCCGATGGCCTGCGCGGTCATCGGCACGCCCGCCTCGAACCGCTGCGGCGGCGGCATGAAGGTGGTGCCCTCCATCCGCACGACCTCGATCATCGACCCGCCGGTGAGGAACGGCGGCATCGCCTCCAGCAGCTCCCTGCGGCCCCACAGGACCCCGATGCCGGTCGGGCCGAGCATCTTGTGCCCGGAGAAGGCCAGGAAGTCCACGTCCAGCCGCGTCACGTCGACCGGCTGGTGCGGCACCGACTGCGCCGCGTCCAGCAGCACCAGCGCCCCCACCGCGCGCGCCCGCGCGCCGATCAGGTCGATCGGCGGGACGGTGCCCAGCACGTTGGACTGGTGGGTGAGCGCGACCAGCCTCGTCCGCTCGTTGATGACCGTGTCCAGCTCCGCGAGGTCGAGCCGGCCGTCGTCGGTGATCCCGAACCACCGCAGCGTCGCCCCGGTGCGGCGGCACAGCTCCTGCCACGGCACCAGGTTGGCGTGGTGCTCCATCTCGGTGACCACGATCTCGTCGCCGGGGCCGACCGTGAAGCGTTCCGATTCCGGGCCCGCCGTGGCCGCGTTGCTCATCGCGTACGCGACCAGGTTGATCCCCTCGGTCGTGTTCTTGGTGAACACGATCTCGCCGGGCACCGCCCCGATGAACGAGGCGATGGTGGCGCGGGCGGCCTCGTACTCCGCGGTCGCCTCCTCGGCCAGCAGGTGCGCGCCGCGGTGCGGGGCCGCGTTGTGCCGCTCGTAGAACTCCCGCTCGGCGTCCAGCACCCGCAGCGGCTTCTGCGAGGTCGCCCCCGAGTCGAGGTACACCAGGTCACGGCCGCCGCGCACGGTGCGCTGCAACAGCGGGAAGTCCTTCCTCAGCTCTTCGGGGAGCAAGCTCGCCCGCCCTCCGAGGCTCATGCCACGCCCGCCTTCAGGTACTTCTCGTACCCCTGGTCCTCCAGCTCGTCGGCCAGCTCCGGGCCGCCCTCGGCCACCACGCGACCACCCGCGAACACGTGCACGAAGTGCGGCTTCACGTACCGCAGGATGCGGGTGTAGTGGGTGATCAGCAGGATCCCGGTGTCGCCGGAGCCGCCGAACCGGTTGACGCCCTCCGACACGACCTTCAGCGCGTCCACGTCCAGGCCGGAGTCGGTCTCGTCCAGGACGGCCACCTTGGGCTTGAGCAGCTCGAGCTGGAGGATCTCGTGGCGCTTCTTCTCGCCGCCGGAGAAGCCCTCGTTCAGCGAGCGCTGCGCGAACGCGGGGTCGATCGACAGCGCCTGCATGGCCTGCCGCATCTCCTTGGAGAACTCGCGCAGCTTGGGCGCCTCGCCGCGGACGGCGGTGACCGCCGAGCGCAGGAAGTTCGACACCGACACCCCCGGCACCTCGACCGGGTACTGCATCGCCAGGAACAGCCCGGCGCGGGCGCGCTCGTCGACGGTCATCCCCAGGACGTCCTCGCCGTCCAGGGTGACGCTGCCCCGGGTCACCTCGTACTTGGGGTGGCCCGCGATCGCGTACGCCAGGGTGGACTTGCCGGACCCGTTGGGCCCCATCAGCGCGTGGATCTCGCCCGCCTTCACGGTCAGGTCGACCCCGCGCAGGATCTCCTTCGTTCCGTCGCTCCCCTCGGCGACGTGCACGTGGAGGTCACGGATCTCTAGGGTGGTCATGGTCTCGTATCTCTCAGTCGTCGCTCGTCGTCGCTCAGTCGTCGGCCGCGTCCAGCGAGACGTACACATCGCCGTCCTCGACCTTGATCTTGTAGGTGGCGATGGGCTGGGTGGCGGGCGGGTTGGTGGGCTTGCCGCTGCGCAGGTCGAAGCAGGACCCGTGCAGCCAGCACTCGATCGTGCCGTCGTAGACCTCGCCCTCGGAGAGGGAGACCTCGGCGTGCGAGCAGATGTCGTTCACCGCGAACACGTCCTCGCCGCTGCGCACCAGCGCCACCGGCGTGTCGCCCACCTCGACGCCGAGCGCCCCCTCGTCGGGGATCTCGGCGAGCCGGCACACCTTCACGAACCGGGCGGCGCCGCCGTCGTCGTTGTGCGTGGTCTCGTTCGTCGCGGTCATCGTTCCCCGGCTCCCTGGCTTCCGGCTTCCTTGTCCCTTGCCCCGTCCCTTGCCCCCCGGTCGAGTTCCGCCTCGATCGCGGCCTCCACGCCGGCGCGGATCTCCTCGACCTCGATCCGCTCGATCAGCTGGCCGAGGTAGCCGCGCACGATCATCCGGCGCGCGTCGTCGCGGGTGATGCCGCGCGCCTGCAGGTAGAACAGGTGCTCGTCGTCCAGCCGCCCGGACGCCGAGGCGTGCCCCGCGCCGGCGACCTCGCCGGTGAGGATCTCCAGGTTCGGCACCGAGTCGACCCGGGTGCCGTCGGTCAGCACCAGGTTGCGGTTGAGCTCGTAGGTGTCGGTGCCCTCGGCCTCCGCGCGAATGATCACGTCGCCGATCCAGACCGCGTGCGCGTCCCTGTCCTGCAGCGCGCCGCGGTAGTCGACGCGGCTGCGGCAGCGCGGCTGCGCGTGGTCGACCAGCAGCCGGTGCTCCAGGTGCTGGCCGCCGTCCACGAAGTACACCCCGTACAGCTCGGCGTCGCCGCCGGGGGCGTCGAAGGACACCGACGGGGAGATCCGCACCAGATCGCCGCCCAGGCTGACGTTGTGCGAGACGAACCGGGCGTCCCGGCCCAGCCTGGCGTGCTGGTGGGACACGTGCACGGCGTCGTCCGCCCAGTCCTGGAGGCTGATCACCGACAGCCGGGCGCCGTCGCCGACCACGAACTCCACGTTGTCGGCGTAGGTCGCCGGGCCGCGGTGGGCGAGCACCACGGTGGCCTCGGCGAACGGTTCCACGATCACGGTGGTGTGCCCGAAGGCGGCCGCGGAGGCGTCCTCGCCGCGCAGCCGCAGGATCGTCGGCCGCGACGCGACCGTCTCCTTCGGCACGGTCACCACGGTGGCCTGGGTGAACGACGCCCACGCCTGCGCGCTGACCCGGTCGGACGGGGTGTAGGCCGTGCCGAGCCTGGCGTCGTCGCGCCCGACCTGCTCGACCGTCACCTCGGGCGCCGCGTCGGCCTCCAGCAAAACCTTGCCGTCGGCCTGAGCCTTCCCGTTGTGCAGGCCGCGCAGCCGGCGCAGCGGCGTGAACCGCCACTCCTCCTCCCGGCCCGTCGGCACGTCGAAGTCGGCCACCTCGAACGACGCCTTCTCGTGCAGCGTCAGAGTTGCCTCTGGGGGCGGACCCCCAGACCCTCCGGGCTTCGCCCGAAGGGCGGAAAGCGGTCCGGTCTCCAGCCCCATCAGCCGACGGCTCCTTCCATCTGCAGCTCGATCAGCCGGTTCAGCTCCAGGGCGTACTCCATGGGCAGCTCGCGCGCGATCGGCTCGACGAACCCGCGCACGATCATCGCCATGGCCTCGTCCTCGTTCAGGCCCCGGCTCATCAGGTAGAACAGCTGGTCCTCCGACACCTTGGAGACGGTGGCCTCGTGGCCCATCTCCACGTCGTCCTCACGGACGTCCACGTAGGGGTAGGTGTCGGACCGGCTGATCTGGTCGACCAGCAGCGCGTCGCACTTCACCGTCGACTTGCTGTGCCGCGCGCCCTCCTGGATCTGCACCAGGCCCCGGTAGCTGGTGCGGCCGCCGCCGCGCGCCACCGACTTGGACACGATGGTGGACGAGGTGTTGGGCGCGGCGTGCACCATCTTGGCGCCCGCGTCCTGGTGCTGGCCCTCGCCGGAGAAGGCGATCGACAGCGTCTCGCCCTTGGCGTGCTCGCCGAGCAGGTACACCGCCGGGTACTTCATGGTGACCTTGGAGCCGATGTTGCCGTCGATCCACTCCATGGTGGCGCCCTCGTAGGCGACGGCGCGCTTGGTCACCAGGTTGTAGACGTTGTTCGACCAGTTCTGGATGGTGGTGTAGCGGACGCGGGCGTCCTTCTTCACCACGATCTCCACGACGGCCGAGTGCAGCGAGTCGGACTTGTAGATCGGCGCGGTACAGCCCTCGACGTAGTGGACGTAGGAGCCCTCGTCCGCGATGATCAGCGTCCGCTCGAACTGGCCCATGTTCTCGGTGTTGATCCGGAAGTACGCCTGGAGCGGGATCTCGACGTGCACACCCGGCGGGACGTAGATGAACGAGCCGCCCGACCACACCGCGGTGTTCAGCGCGGCGAACTTGTTGTCACCGGCCGGGATCACCGAGCCGAAGTACTCCTGGAAGATCTCCGGGTGCTCGCGCAGCCCGGTGTCGGTGTCCAGGAACAGGACGCCCTTCTCCTCCAGGTCCTCGCGGATCTTGTGGTAGACGACCTCGGACTCGTACTGGGCCGCGACGCCGGCGATCAGCCGCTGCTTCTCGGCCTCGGGGATGCCGAGCTTGTCATAGGTGTTCTTGATGTCGGCCGGGAGCTCCTCCCAGGACGCCGCCTGCTTCTCCGTGGAACGGACGAAGTACTTGATGTTGTCGAAGTCGATGTCCGACAGGTCCGATCCCCAGGTCGGCATGGGCTTTCTGTCGAACAGCCGCAGCCCCTTGAGGCGCAGGTCGAGCATCCACTCGGGCTCGCCCTTCTTGGCGGAGATGTCGCGCACGACCTCCTCGTTCAGGCCGCGCCTCGCCGAGGCCCCGGCCTCGTCGGGGTCGGACCAGCCGAACCTGTACTTGTCGAGCCCTTCCAGCTCCGGGTGGGCTGCCGTAGTCATAGGGAGGTCCTCCCGGACTCCTCGTTGCTTTCCTGGTTGCTTTCCTGGACGCTTTCTCGGTCGCCGCCTCGCGTGTCGCCGCTCGCCGTGCCGGTGCCGCTCTCCACGGCGTCGCTCGCGGCACCGCCCGCTCCCAGCGAGGGCGGGCTGACGTGGGTGGTGCAGATCCCGTCGCCGTGCGCGATCGTCGCCAGCCGCTGGACGGGTGTGCCCAGCAACCGGCTGAACGCCTCGGTCTCGGCCTCGCACAGCTGCGGGAACTCCGCGGCGACGTGCGCGACCGGGCAGTGGTGCTGGCACAGCTCCTCGCCGCCGCCGGGCCGCGGCCCCTTGGCGGCCGCGGCCGCGTAGCCGTCCCCCGACAGGGCCTCGGCGAGCTTGCGCACGCGCTGGTGCGGTGGGGCCTCCTGCACCACGGGCCCGTAACGGCGTTCGAGGTCGGCGATCTGCCGCCGCGCGAACTCCGTCACCGCCCGCGAGCCCGCCTTCTCGGCGAGGAACCGCAGGGCGCTGGTCGCCAGGTCGTCGTAGGCGTGCACGAACGCGCTGCGCCCGGCGTCGGTGATGACGAAGCGCTTGGCCGGCCGCCCTCGCCCGCGCCGCGGCTGCGGACGGGTCCGCCGGACCTCGATCATGCCCTCGGCGAGCAGCGCGTCCAGATGGCGCCGGATCGCGGCCGGCGTGAGGCCGACCCGCTCCCCCAGCGCCGAGGCGGTGATGGGACCGTGTTCGAGGACGAGCCGGGCCACCCGGGCGCGCGTGTCGCGCTCGGTCACCCCCGTCGTCTTCTCGCCCACGTTTTTCACAACATCAGTGTGCCTTAATTCCTTCCCGGTGGCCAAGGCGTCACGGATGTCATGGCTCACGCAGGTAAGGCTTACCTAATCTGCGATGCCACGTCCGGGATGGTGGCCGCGGGAGCGGGCCCCAGGCTCCGGACGGCCACCCCGAACATCGTCAATAGAGCGATGATGAGAAAAAGCCCGAGCATGAGCGCCGGGCGCAACGCGAGCGGCGGATGCGACGGCCGAGAACGACGGGACGTACGGCGCTCCTTCTTACGGTCACGGTTTTCCGCACGCGGCCTCCGAACGCCCTTGGGACGGTCGTAAGACATCATGCGCCGGGTGTAGGCGGGATCCTCCTCGGCGGTGCGCATCGCCATCTCGTTCAGCACGCGAAGCTCGTCCGCCGACAGCCCCATCTCGACCCCCATTCCAGGTGACAGAGATGGTTTATTGGCTTTTGTCGTATCTGTCGAATTGTTGACCTTGGCCGGGGCGGCGGCGGGACACCCGTGGCGCGGACCTAGACTCGTCGCCATGGCACCCCCAGCGGGCGGCGCGAACGGAGGCGCCGCGGTCGAGCTCACCGAACTGGTCAAGCGCTACGGCGCCACGACCGCCCTGGACGGGCTCTCCCTGCGCGCCGCCGAAGGCGCCGTCACCGCGCTGCTGGGTCCCAACGGAGCCGGCAAGACCACCGCGATCGAGATCTGCGAGGGGTTCCGCCGTGCCGACTCGGGAACGGTGCGGGTCCTCGGCCTCGACCCGGTGGCCGACGGCCGGGCGCTCAAGGCGAGGGTCGGCGTCATGCCGCAGTCCGAAGGCGTCCCCGGCACGGCCCGCGCGGGCGAGTTCCTGCGGCTGGTCGCCTCATTCCACAGCACCCCGCTCGACCCCGCCGCGCTGCTCGCGCGCCTCGGGCTGACCGCGCAGGCCCGCGTCCCGATCCGGCGCCTGTCGGGCGGGCAGCGGAAGCGCCTCTCCCTGGCGGTCGCCCTGGTGGGCAGGCCCGAGCTGGTCTTCCTGGACGAGCCCACCACCGGCCTCGACCCGCAGGCCAGGCACTCCACCTGGGAGCTGGTCGAGGAGCTGCGCGCCGCCGGGACGTCGGTGGTGCTCACCACGCACTACATGGAGGAGGCCGAACGGTTGGCCGACCAGGTCGTCATCGTCGACCACGGCACGGTGGTCGCCCAGGGCACCCCGGCCGAGCTCGCGGGCGCCGAACGGCAGCTACGGTTCCGGGCGCGCCCGGGACTGGGCCTGGAGGAGCTGCTGTCCGCGCTGCCCGTGGGAAGCGCCGCGAAGGAGTCCCCGGCCGGCCATTACGTGGTCGAGGGCGAGGTGGGGCCGGAGCTGCTGGCCACGGTCACGGCCTGGTGCGCCTCGCACGGCGTCATGGCCGAGGAACTGCGGATCGAACGGCGCACCCTGGAGGACGTGTTCCTGGAGCTGACCGGCCGGGAGCTGAGGCCATGACCGGCACGCCCGCGCTCGATCTGAGCCCGGCACCGGGGGCGGCCCGGCTCCCCCGGATGATCGCGGCACAGGCCGGATACGAGCTGCGCACCCTGCTGCGCAACGGCGAGCAGCTGCTGCTCACCCTGATCATCCCGGTGGTGCTGCTGGTCCTGTTCGGCGGGACGTCCCTGCTGGACCTGGGTCCCGGTCCGCGCGTGGACTTCCTCACACCCGGCGTCCTGGCGCTCGCGGTGATGTCGACCGCCTTCACCGGCCAGGCCATCGGCACCGGGTTCGAGCGCCGCTACGGCGTCCTGAAACGGCTGGGCGCCACCCCCCTTCCCCGCTCGGGGCTGGTCGCGGCCAAGACCCTCACCGTGCTCGTGGTGGAGGCGCTCCAGGCCGTCCTGATCTGCGCGGTCGCGCTGGCGATGGGCTGGCGGCCGGACGGCGACCCGCTGTCGGCGCTGGCGCTGATCCTCCTGGGCACCGCCGCGTTCAGCGGCTTCGGGCTGCTCATGGCGGGCACGCTGCGCGCCGAGGCGACGCTGGCCGCCGCCAACCTGGTGTACGTCCTGCTCCTGGCGACCGGCGGCGTGGTGTTCCCGCTGGACCGCTTCCCCTCGGCGGTACGTTCCGCGCTGGAGCTGCTGCCGATCTCCGCGCTGGCCGACGGCCTGCGCCGGGTGCTCCAGGACGGCGTGGCGTTCCCCGGCGGGCCCCTCCTCGTCCTGGCCGTCTGGGCGGTCGCGGGGACGGTGCTGGCCGCGCGCTTCTTCCGCTGGGAATGAGCCGCCCGAAGGCGGTCCGGGATCGGGTGTCATGGAGGGCGCTGCCACCCCCCGCGCTGATCCTCATGGGCATCCTGTCGCTTCAGGCCGGTGCCGGGCTGGCCAAGCACCTGTTCGACCGGATGCCGCCCAGCGCGATGGTGCTCCTGCGGCTGCTGACCTCGGCGATCGTGCTGGGCTTCGTGGCGCGCAAGGCCCTGCGCGGGGTGTTGCGCGACCACGACCGGAAGAGCCTGGGCGTCGCCGCGTGCTTCGGGCTCTCCCTCGCGGTCATGAACTTCTCGATCTACCAGTCGTTCTCGCGGATCCCGCTGGGCATGGCGGTCACGATCGAGTTCCTCGGCCCGCTGGGGGTGGCGATCGCGGCGTCCCGGCGCCCGCGCGACCTGCTGTGGGCCGTGCTGGCGGGCGTGGGCGTGGTCACGCTGTCCCGCGGCGGCGGGCACGCCGACCCGGTGGGCATCGCGTTCGCACTGGCCGCCGGGGCCTGCTGGGCCTCCTACATCCTGCTCAGCGCCGCCACGGGGCGCCGGTTCGCGGGGTCGTCGGGGCTGGCCCTGGCCAGCGTCGTCGGCACGGTCGCGGTCCTGCCCGCCGGCGTCGCCGAGGGCGGCGGCGCCCTGCTCGACCCGCAACTGCTGGCGCTGGGCGCCGGCGTGGGCCTGATGTCGTCGGTGATCCCGTACTCCCTGGAGCTGGAGGCGCTGCGCCGCATGCCGGCCCGCGTGTTCGGGATCCTGATGAGCCTGGAGCCCGCGGTCGCGGCCCTGGTCGGCGTGGTGCTGCTCGGCGAGATCCTGAACCTCCGCCAGTGGCTGGCGATCGTGTGCGTCGTCGTGGCCTGCGCGGGCGCCACCCTCGGCCCCGAGAGGCCGCGCCCGGCCGCGCCGGAGCCCTAGTCCCGTGCCCGCGCTCGTCCCTGGGCTCGTGTGGCGGGCGCCGCCGCGGACGTGGAAGGATCATCGGGCAAGCGACATCGGAGAGGGGTCATCGTGACCGGCCGGCCACAGGAACAGGGGCTGCCGCCCGAGTACTTCGAGGCGGGCACGCCGTCCTTCGTCGACTTCCTGCGCCTCCACTCCCCGGACATGCTGCCGGTGAACCGGCTGGAGGACGGCGCCACCGCGCCGGACCTCCCGCACGGCACCACCGTGCTGGCCATGACGTTCCCCGGCGGGGTGCTGATGGCCGGTGACCGCCGCGCCGTGCGCGGCAACCAGATCGCCTACCGCGAGCTGGAGAAGGTGCAGCGCGCCGACGAGTACTCCGTGGTCGCCTTCGCCGGGGCGGTGGGGTTCGCGCTGGAGATGATGCGGCTCTTCCAGGTGGAGCTGGAGCACTACGAGAAGATGGAGACGGTGCCGCTGTCCCTGCCGGGCAAGGCCCGCAGGCTCGGCGCCGTCGTCCAGGCCAACCTCGCCATGGCCCTCCAGGGCCTCGCGGTGGTCCCGCTGTTCGCCGGGTACGACCCGGACGCGGGCGAGGGCAAGATCTACACCTACGACATCACCGGGTCGCCGCAGGAGGCCCGCGACTTCCACGCCGAGGGATCGGGCTCCCCGTACGCGACCGGCGCCCTCAAGAAGCTCTACCGCCCCGACCTGTCGGCCGAGGACGCCGCCACGGTGGCCGTCCACGCCCTCTACGACGCGGCCGAGGACGACACCGCGACGGGCCTGCCGGACACTTCCCGCGGCCTGTACCCGGTGATCTCCGTGGTCACCGCCGACGGCTACCGCAGGCTGCCCGGCGAGGAGGTCGCGCGGATCTCCGAGGCGGTCGTGCGGGACCGCCTCGAACGCCCCGACGGCCCCGTGGCGCCGCTGCGCTGACCAGCGGCGAGGCGAGGGCCTGCCTCCACGGGAAACGTCGTACCCGCCGCCTAGACTCGCGCCTATGGCACGGGCGAACGAGGAGGCGGCGGCCCTCGTCCAGGAGCTGGCCGACCTGCTGTCGATCACGGGCGGGGACGCCTTCAAGGTACGGGCGTACGAGAAGGCGGCACGGGCGATCGCGGGCTATCCCGACGACATCTCGAAGATGGACCTGGCCGGGCTGAGGCGCATCCCCTCCGTCGGCGAGGCGATCGCCAAGAAGCTGGTGGACTACAACACCACCGGCACCATCCGGCAGGTGGAGGAGCTGCGCGCCCAGATCCCGGCGGGCGTGCGCACCCTGACGACGATCCCCACCCTCGGCCCCAAGAAGGCGCTGGCGGTGTACGAGGAGCTGGGCATCTCCTCGGTGCCCGAGCTGGCCGACGCGATCCGCGAGGGCCGCCTGCGCGGGCTCAAGGGGTTCGGCGCCAAGACCGAGCAGAACATCCTGCACGGCATCGAGCTGATGCAGCAGTCGGGCGAGCGCGTCCTGCTGGACGTGGCGGCCGGCCTCGCCGACGAGATCGTCGAGGCGCTGTCGGCGGTGACCGGGTGCCACCGCTGCACGTACGCGGGGTCGCTGCGGCGGATGCGGGAGACCATCGGCGACATCGACGTGCTGGCCGCCTCCTCCGACCCGCGCCCGATCATGGAGGCGTTCACCGCGCTGCCGTACGTGACCGAGGTGATCGCGAGCGGCGGGAAGAAGACCTCGGTGCGCACGTCGCGCGGCCTTCAGGTGGACCTGCGGGTCGTGCCGCCCGAGTCCTGGGGCGCCGCCCTCCAGTACTTCACCGGTTCGCAGGCGCACAACATCCGCACCCGCGAGATCGCCGTGCGCGCCGGGCTCAAGCTCTCCGAGTACGGCCTGTTCGACGCCGAGTCGAACGAGCTGATCGTCTCCGAGACCGAGGAGGAGGTCTACGCCCGGCTCGGCCTGCCCTGGATCCCGCCCGTCCTGCGCGAGGACACCGGCGAGATCCAGGCCGCGCTCGACGGCACCCTCCCGCGCCTGGTCACCGTCGAGGACCTCAGGGGCGACCTGCACTCCCACACCGACCTCACCGACGGCACCGCGTCCCTGGAGGAGATGGTGGAGGCCGCCGAGCGGCGCGGCCTGGAGTACTACGCGATCACCGATCACGCGCCCAACCTGTTCATGCAGCGGATGACCGACGAGAAGATGCTCGCCCAGCGCGAGCGCGTCCGCGCGCTTCAGGAGAGACACCCGGGGCTGACCCTGCTGCACGGCACCGAGCTGAACATCGACCCGGACGGCGGCGTGGACTGGGACGCCGAGTTCCTGTCCGGCTTCGACATCTGCGTCGCCTCGATCCACTCGCACTTCACCCAGGGCCAGAACGAGATCACCCGCCGCCTCGTCCGCGCCTGCGAGAACCCGCACGTGCATGTGATCGGCCATCCCACGGCCCGGTCGATCGGCAGGCGCCGCCCGGTGGACGCCGACTGGGACGAGGTCTTCAAGGCCGCCGCCCGCACCGGCACCGCCCTGGAGGTCGACTCGTTCCCCGACCGCCTCGACCTGCCCGCCGACCTGATCCGCCGCGCGCTGCGCCACGGCGTGAAGTTCGCCGTCGACACCGACGCCCACTCCGTGGGCCACCACCGCAACATCCGCTACGGCATCGGCACCGCCCAGCGGGGCTGGCTCACCCCCGACGACGTGATCAACACCTGGCCGCTGGACAGGCTCCGCGCCTTCCTCACGAAGCCCGCCCGCTGAAAAGCCCGCCCGCTCCTGACCGCGGCCCGTCTAGGCGGGCAGGACCTGGTGGGCCCTGCGACGCGGTGACGCCAGCGCGGGCGCAGAGGGGACGGGCCCCCGGGTACGGGTCGCGAGCACGACGCGCAGGGCGGCGATCCACATGAGGACGGCGCCGAGCATGTGCAGGACGACCAGGGCCGCCGGGACGCCCAGGAAGTACTGGACGTAGCCGATCAGGCCCTGGGCGAGTTCGAGCGCGAACAGCTCCAGGGCGCGGCGCCGGAGCGCGGCGGGGGCCCGGACGCGGTGCAGGACCACCAGAAGCGTGACCGTCAGGGCGACGGTGGCCCAGGCCAGCAGGCTGTGGACGCGGGTGACGTCCTCGATGTTGAACCCGTACCGGCGGGCCTCCGCGTCCCCCGCGTGCGGGCCGGTGCCGGTGACGACCGTGCCCGCGACCAGCACCAGCGCCGTGGCGGCGGCCAGCGCGCCGGCCAGCCCGCGCACGGCGGGCCCCACGACGCGGCGCGGTGGCTCGTCGGTCTCGCCGGCCCGGACCCACAGCGCCACACAGAAGATCAGCAGCGCGGGCGACAGCAGGAAGTGCAGCGACACCGACGTGGGATGGAGCTTGGTCAGCACCACGATGCCGCCGATGACGGCCTGGGCGACCACGCTGGCGGGCTGCGCCGCGGCCAGCCACACCAGCCCGCGGCGCCGCGGTGCCAGGCGCAGCGCCGCGATGAACACCAGCAGGCCGACCGCCAGGACGAGGAAGGTCAGCATCCGGTTGCCGAACTCGATGGCCATGTTCACGGCCGGATGCTCGGCGCTGTGCGTCGGCACCAGACTGTCCCCCGTGCAGCGCGGCCATTCGGGGCAGCCCAGGCCGGACTCGGTGACGCGGACGGCGCCTCCGGTGCCGATGATGCCCGCGTTCCCGATCACGCCGAGCAGGGCGAGCGTCCGCATCGAGGCGGGCGTCGGCCGCCACACGGCGTCGCGCACGCGCGTCAGGGGATTTCCTTCAGCCACGGCATTCATCGTATGGGCGGTGTCCCGTGCCCGGGATTCGCCCCCCGGACAAGCCCCCCGGGACAAGCCTCCGGGTCAACGGCCGGGGGTCAATGGCTGGGGGGTGGCATGAAGCCCGAAGGGCCCTGGTGTGCCCAGGGTGGGGCGCCGACCGGCGGGGTGCGCAGGAACGCCTGGCGGGCCAGGGCCATGAGGCCGAGGAGGGCGTCGCGGCGGCTCGCGAACCAGCGGGGGTCGGCGACGCCTCGTTCGGCGCGCTTGTGCAGCAGCGCCAGCTCGGTCGCGGCGAGCTGGTAGTCGGTCATGGCGCGGGCGGCGCCCTGGCCGCCGACCCGGCGGGCCCAGCGGCGGGCGGCGCGGCGGGCGTGCATGCTGCCCAGCATCTGCACGTCGGCGGGCGTGACCAGTCCCGTGTTGCCGTACATCGGCAGGTAGGAGCGGATCCTCTGGACGGTTCCGTGCCGCTCCGCCAGGATCATGATCACCAGCACGATCAGGATGAGCAGGTCGAGCACGTACACCAGCAGCAGCCCGCCGGCGCCGAGCGCGCCGGCCCCGTTCCACAGGCCGTGCAGCAGCATCGCGCCGAACAGGCCCAGCAGGACGGCGCCGGCGCGGAACCGCCGGTGGGTCGCGGCCCAGGCCACGCCCAGCCCCGTCATGGACGTGAACAGCGGGTGGCTGAGGGGCGCGATGACGCCGCGCAGCACGAAGGTGGCCTGGAGCCCCGCGGCGCCCTGCTCGTCGAACGCGCGCGAGTAGTAGGTGATGTTCTCCATCATGGCGAAGCCGAAGCCCACCATGGCGGCGTAGATGATCCCGTCGACGATCCCGTCGATCTCGTTGCGGCGGAACCACAGGATGCCGAACAGCACCGAGCCCTTGAGGGTCTCCTCGATCAGCGGGGCGCCGAACGTGGCGCTGACGAAATGGGCCTCGGCCTCACCGAAGATCGGCGTGGTGACGTAGATGAGGCCGAGGGTGTTGAGGACCAGCGCGCCCAGCACGGCCACGCCCGCGCCCCACGCGAACGCGAACACCAGCATCCTGGGCGGTTCGGGTTCCAGCCGGTCCAGCGCCAGCACCAGCGAGATCAGCAGCGGGATGGGGAGGATGGCCAGGGCGAGCCCCGCCCAGAACCCCGGGCCGCCGTCGATGGCGTCCACGAGCAGGGCGAGGATGCCGCACACCGCGGAGATGGTGATCCCCACGATGAGCCCGATCGGAGGACGCCCGGCGACACGCCCCTCGAGCACCGCTTTCGGATCTACGCCTGTCATTCCGCGAGCGTAACCGGATCCGCCTCCCGGCCGTAAGGACAACCCCCGGTCAACGGCACGGACCCATCATCACGAGCGCCGCGCGGCCGCGGCCCAGGTCAGGATGGCCTACGTGGTCAGGAGGCCTACGTGAAGATGGGGTCCAGCGCCACGGCCGTGAACAGCAGGGCGAGATAGACGTTGGACAGGTGGAAGAACCGCATCGGCCTCAGGTGCACACCGGTCACTCCCGCGCGGGAGGCGCGCAGCAGGCGGTGCCCCTCCAGCAGGAAGACGGCGCCCAGGGCGGCCGCGAGCGCCCCGTACACGACGCTCATCCCCGCGACCGGCCACAGCAGCAGGGAGCAGGCGACGGTGGCCCACGTGTACAGCAGGCTCTCCACGATCACCCGGGTCTCGGTCGCCACGACGGGCAGCATCGGGACCTTGGCGACGGCGTAGTCCTCGCGGTAGCGCATGGCCAGCGTCCAGGTGTGCGGCGGCGTCCACAGGAACACCACGCCGAACAGGACGAACGGGGTCCAGTCCAGCCGCCCGGTGACGGCGGCCCAGCCGATCAGGACGGGCATGCAGCCCGCGATGCCGCCCCAGACCACGTTCTGCGACGTGCGCCGCTTGAGCAGCAGCGAGTACACGAAGACGTAGAAGAGGATCGCGAACAGCGACAGGGCCGCGGCCAGCGCGTTGACGGCCAGGGCGAACCCCGCCGTGGACGCCGCCGCCAGCACCACCCCGAACACCAGCGCCTCGGCGGGGCTGATCTGCCGCGTCCCGCTCTGGGCGCGGGCCAGCGGGCGGCGGCGGGTGCGGCGCATCTTGGCGTCGATGTCGCGGTCGATGTAGCAGTTGATCGCGTTGGCCGCGCCCGCGGACAGGGTGCCGAACGCCAGCGTGGCCAGCGCGACCCCGGCGGGCGGCACGCCCCCGGCCGCCAGGAACATCACCGGCAGCGTCGTGATCAGCAGCAGCTCGATCACGCGCGGCTTGGTCAGCGCCACGTAGGCGCGCACGAGCCCGCCCACCGGACGCCTGGCGGCGCGGGCCGCGTCCGGCGCCGCCGCCGGCGGCGGGGGCGCGTCGGGCACCGCGTCGTCGAGGTCGTCGAGATCGACCGCGCGCTTGTTACTGAGCACCGTCACAATCGGGTCCACGTCCAACTAGGCATGAGAAATCGCGTACCACTCCGGCGGTGCCCCCGCGCGATTTGGCCGCCACCTCGGATTAGGGGTTCTGCTACGGCCTTTGTCTCTCTCCCGGCCGCGCCATCACTGTAGTCCCGCCCCCGCCGCGGCCGTGCACCGGGGCACCCCCGACGCGCGTCGCCAGGATGGGGTGCCCCCTTCTCCCCCGAGGGTTCACCCTCGCGGGGGGTTAGTCGCGAAACGCTCTGGGCAAGGGTCGACAAGGGTCGTCTACAGCGCGCCCCCCGAGCGCCGCTGCCCCGTTCGATAGGGTCGGAAGGGCAAGGCATGATCTTCAACGGGTCCGCTCAAGGCGGCCGTGCACGGGGCGATCGGGGAAGACACGCCCGCGAGATCACGTTCAGCCGAGCGCGGGGTTCGGCCATGGGGGCGCAGGGAGCCGTACACCCCGGCAGACGGGAAGACGATTCGGTTCGAGAGGAGCCTGGCGTTCCGTGAGTGGGGACATCAGCACGTTTGAATGGTCCGATCTGGACCGGCGGGCGGTGGACGTGATCCGCGCCCTCGCCATGGACGCGGTCGAGGAGGCGGGCTCCGGCCACCCCGGTACGGCGATGAGCCTCGCCCCGGCCGCCTACCTGCTCTTCCAGCGGTTCCTTCGGCACGACCCGACGGATCCCGCCTGGCCCGGCCGGGACCGGTTCGTGCTCTCCTGCGGGCATTCGAGCCTGACCCTGTACATCCAGCTCTACCTGTCCGGGTACCCGATGACGCTGGACGACCTCAAGTCGCTCCGCAAGTGGAACAGCCTCACCCCCGGCCACCCCGAGTACGGCCACACCGCGGGTGTGGAGACCACGACGGGCCCGCTGGGCCAGGGCATCGCCAACGCCGTGGGCATGGCGATGGCGGCGCGCCGCGAGCGCGGCCTGTTCGACCCGGACGCGGCGCCGGGCGAGTCCCCCTTCGACCACACCATCTGGGCGTTCGCGTCCGACGGCGACATCGAGGAGGGCATCGGCCACGAGGCGTCCGCCCTGGCCGGGCACCAGAAGCTGGGCAACCTGGTGCTGCTGTACGACGACAACCACATCTCCATCGAGGACGACACGGCGATCGCGCTGTCGGAGGACGTGCGCGCCCGCTACGCCGCCTACGGCTGGGACGTCCACCATGTCGACTGGACGGTGAGCGGCGACTACGAGGAGAACGTCGCGGAGCTGGCGGCGGCGTTCGAGGCGGCCAGGTCCGAGACCGAGCGGCCGTCCCTGATCGCGCTGCGCACGATCATCGGCTGGCCGGCGCCGAACAAGAAGAACACCGGCAAGATCCACGGCTCGGCGCTGGGCGCCGAGGAGGTCGCGGCCACCAAGCGGATCCTGGGCATGGATCCGGACAAGAACTTCCAGGTGCCCGAGGACGTCCTGGAGCACGCCCGCGCCGTGGCGGACCGGGGCCGCGCCCTGCACGCGGAATGGGAGAAGACCTTCCAGGGCTGGCGGCAGGCCAACGCCGAGCGCGCCGCCGAGTACGACCGGATCTCCGCGCGCCGGCTGCCGGACGGCTGGGCCTCGGCGCTGCCGGAGTTCGAGCCCGGCAAGGACCTGGCGACCCGCGCCGCGTCCGGGCAGATCCTGGGCGCGCTGGCGCCGGTGCTGCCGGAGCTGTGGGGCGGGTCGGCCGACCTGGCCGAGAGCAACAACACCACGATGAAGGGCGAACCGTCGTTCATCCCCGAGGAGTTCCAGACCAAGGAGTTCCCCGGCCACCGGTACGGCCGCACGCTGCACTTCGGGGTGCGCGAGCACGCGATGGGCGCGATCTGCAACGGGATCGCCCTGCACGGCGGCACCCGCCCGTACGGCGGCACCTTCCTGATCTTCAGTGACTACATGCGCCCGGCGGTGCGGCTGGCCGCGCTGATGAAGCTGCCGGTGACGTTCGTGTGGACGCACGACTCGATCGGCCTGGGCGAGGACGGCCCGACCCACCAGCCGGTCGAGCACCTGTGGGCGCTGCGCGCGATCCCCGGCCTGGACGTGGTGCGCCCGGCCGACGCCAACGAGACCGCCCACGCCTGGCGGACGATCCTGGAGCACACCGACCGTCCCGCGGGCCTGGCGCTGACCCGGCAGAAGCTGCCGACCCTGGACCGGGGCAACGGCCTGGCTTCGGCCGAGGGCGTGTCGCGGGGCGGGTACGTCCTGGCGGACGCGAGCGACGGCCGCCCGGAGGTGATCATCATCGCGACGGGCAGCGAGGTGCATCTGGCGCTGGAGGCGCGGGAGACGCTGGAGGCCGAGGGCACGCCCACCCGGGTCGTGTCGATGCCGTGCGTGGAGTGGTTCGAGGCGCAGGACGAGGCGTACAAGCAGCAGGTGCTGCCGCCGTCGGTGCGGGCCCGCGTGTCGGTGGAGGCGGGGGTCGCGCTGGGCTGGCGCCAGTACGTGGGGGACGCCGGCGAGTCGGTGAGCCTGGAGCACTTCGGCGCGTCGGCCGACTACAAGACGCTGTTCCAGCAGTTCGGCATCACCGCCGAGCGGGTGGTGGCCGCCGCGCACGCCAGCCTGATCAACGCGGGGGTGCACGGCGCGGGCCGCGGCGAGACCACGGGCAACTGAGAAAGCGAGACGAGGCCATGACCGAGAACTTGAAGAGGCTCTCCGACCAGGGCGTGTCGATCTGGCTGGACGACATCAGCCGGGAGCGGCTGCGCACCGGCAACCTCGAACAGCTCGTCAAGGAGCGGCACGTCGTCGGGGTCACCTCCAATCCGACCATCTTCTCCAAGGCGCTGAGCAAGGGCTCCGCGTACGACGACCAGGTGCGTGACCTGACGGTCCGCGGCGTGGACGTGGAGGAGGCGGCCCGCGCCATCACCACCTACGACATCCGCTGGGGCTGCGACGTGCTGCGGCCCGTCTACGACCGCACCGAGGGCAAGGACGGGCGGGTGTCGCTGGAGGTGGACCCGCGGCTGGCCCGCGACACCGAGCGCACCGTGGCCGAGGCGCGGGCGCTGTGGTGGCTGGTGGACCGGCCCAACCTGTTCATCAAGATCCCCGCGACCCGCGAGGGGCTGCCCGCGATCAGTCAGGCGCTGTCGGAGGGCATCAGCGTGAACGTGACGCTGATCTTCTCGCTGGCGCGGTACGGCGAGGTGATCGACGCGTTCTTCGAGGGCCTGGAGCGGGCCCGCGCCAACGGCCGCGACCTGTCCTCGATCGCGTCGGTCGCCTCGTTCTTCGTCAGCCGGGTGGACACCGAGATCGACAAGCGGCTGGACAAGATCGGCTCGCCGGAGGCCACGGCGCTGCGCTCCAAGGCGGGCGTGGCCAACGCCCGGCTCGCGTACGCGCTGTACGAGGAGAAGTTCGGCACCGACCGCTGGACGGCGCTCAAGAACGCCGGGGCGCGGGCGCAGCGCCCGCTGTGGGCGTCCACCGGGGTGAAGGACCCGAACCTGCCCGACACCCTCTACGTCGACGAGCTGATCGCGCCGAACACGGTGAACACCATGCCGGAGGCGACGCTCGACGCGGCGGCCGACCACGCCGAGGTCCGGGGCAACACCGTCCAGGGGGCCTACGATGAGGCCCGCGAGCACATGAACGCCCTCGAGCAGGTCGGAGTCGACTACGACGACGTCGTCCGGGTGCTGGAGGACGAGGGGGTGGAGAAGTTCGCCACCTCCTGGAACGAGCTGCTCGGTTCGATCGCGGGCGAGCTGAAGGACAAGGGCCGCTAGCCCGCATGGGAGCGTATCGGGGGAGCGCATGACGTCCGTGGTGACCGCCGGGGGGATCTCGGTCACCATGCGGGGCGCCGTCGTGGAGGCGGGCGAGACGGTTCTGGAACGTCTGGTCTCCGACGGCGTCCCCGCCGGGCTGCGGCCGGGCGCGTCCCGTCCGGAGGGCGGGTGCCGCGCGTTCCGGCTGTGGGGGCCCGACGCGGCCCCCGCCGCCGAGCGGGGACTCGGCTGGCTCGACCTGCCGGAACGGTCCAAACGGCTGCTCGCGCGGCTCGCCGGGATCGCCGGCGAGGCCCGCGGCGCCGGGCTGGACCGGCTGGTGCTGGTGGCGACGGGCGGCGGCGCGACCGCGCCCGAGGTGATCGGCCGGCACGCGGGGGCGGACCTGACCGTCCTGGACGGCACCGACCCGCAGCAGGCCGGCGCGGTCCTCGCCGACGGGCGGCTGGCGCGCACCCTGGTGGTCCTGTCGAGCCGGGACGGCGCGGACCTGGTGGTGGACGCCCACCGGCGGATCTTCGAGGGCGCCTTCGCGCGGGCCGGGATCACCGGGCCCGAGCTGGCCCGCCGCTTCCTGGTGGTGACCGAGCCGGGATCGCCGCTGGCGCGGCTGGCGGAGGAGTCCGGTCACCGGCTCGTCGAGGCGAGCCCCGGCGTGCCGGACCGCTACGGCGCCCTCGACGCGCCGGGGCTCGTCCCGAGCGCGCTGGCGGGCGCGGACGTGGCGCGGCTGCTGGACGAGGCCGCCGCGCTGGCCCCCGCGCTGGGCCGGCCCTTCGACAATCCGGCGCTCACCCTGGGCGCCGCCCTCGGCGCGGTCTCGGCCACCTCGTCCGGGCGCGGTACGGGCCACGGCGCGCTGGTCATCGCCGACCAGGAGGCGGGCCTGGGCGGCTGGGTGGAGCATCTGATCGCCGAGTCGACGGGCAAGCAGGGCAAGGGGCCGCTGCCGGTCGTCGTCGAGGGCGTGGAGGCGCCCGGATTCGGCGCCGCCGACGGCGCGTTCCGCATCATGCTGGGCGACCGGCCCGGGGAGCACGGGGCGCGGGAGGACGCGGAGCTGGGCGTCGCGGGCCCGCTGGGCGCGCAGTTCCTGCTGTGGGAGTACGCCACGGCGGTCGCGGCCCGCGTGGTGGGCGTCAACCCGTTCGACCGTCCCGACGTCCGGGAGTCGGCGCGCAACACCGCCGCGCTGCTGCGCGCCGAGGAGGGCGGCGCACCGACCGTGATCGGGCGCGCGCCCGCCATGGTGGCGGGTGCCGTGGAGGTCCACGACCCGGGAGAGCTGCTGAAGGGCGCGCTCAAGGGCGCGGGGTCGCTCCCGGGTGCCCTGGACGAGCTGCTGTCGTCGGTCCCGGACGGCGGCTATCTGGCCGTGCTGGCGTATCTGGACCGGTGGGGCGACGCGGACGCGGCCGGGCTGCGCCCGCTGCTGGCCGGGCGGGGCGCCGTCGTCCGCAGGAACCCGGTCCCGGTCACCTTCGGATGGGGGCCCCGGTACCTGGACACGACCGGCCAGTACCACAAGGGCGGGCCGCCGAACGGGGCGTTCCTGGTGGTCACCGGTGACGCCGCCGCGGACATCCCGGTGCCAGGCCGCCCGTACACGCTGGGGCAGTTGCATCTGGCGCAGGCGTTCGGCGACCTGCGGGTGCTGCGCTCGCTCGGGCGTCCCGCCGTCCGGCTGCACCTCCGGGACCGGGTGGACGGCCTGGCGCAGCTCGCCAAGGCCCTCACCTCCTGAACCGGCCCCGGAGCACGGCGGGGAGCCCGGCCCCGAGCATGGCGGGGAGCACGGCGCTCCTCACGTTCCGGAACCAGAAGATCGCACAGGATCGCCCAGAAGGTCGCGGACGCCCGTTCACTCCTGGAACCATAGGAGGCCGGGAGGGAACGGTGTCCGGATTCGACGTACTGACGCGCGGCGACGTGCTGGACGCGGCACTACAGGCACGGGACTACCTCGTGAGCTGCGGCGTGCCCGCCGCCCTCGCCGCCAAGGATCCGCGCCTGTGGGGGCGGCGCGCGGTGGACCACGGCCGGCTGGGCTGGCTCGACCTGCCGTTCGCCTCCCGCGGGCTGCTGGACCAGATCGAGGGACTGGTCGCGGAGATCCGCTACACGGGGCTGGACCACATCGTGCTGATCGGGCTGGGCGCCGAGAGCCTGGCCGCCAAGGCGATCATGGCGGGCGGGCCCGCGGCCTCCAGGCTGACGGTGCTGGACGGCGGCGACACCGCCGTGCTCGGCCGCGCGCTGGAGCGGCTGGACCGGACCCTGGTGGTGCTGTCCAGCAAGTCCGGGGTGTCCCTCGAAGGCGACGCGTACCGGCGGATCTTCTCCGAGGCGTTCCGCTCGCTGGGGATGTCCGAGCAGGAGATCGCCGGCCGGTTCCTGGTGATCACCGATCATGGCAGCCCGCTGCACGAGTACGCCAAGCAGAGCGCGTTCCGCATCGGCCTGACCGACCCGAACCTGCCCGGTCATTTCAGCGCGCTGTCGGCGTACGGGCTGGTCCCGGCCGTCCTGGCGGGCGCGGACGCGCACACGCTGCTGGACGAGGCGGCGACGCTGCTGCCGTCGCTGTCCAAGGACGACGACAACCCGGGGCTGCTGCTCGGCGCGATCCTCGGCGGCTGCGCGCAACGCGGCGCCGACGGGCGGCCCCAGGACAAGGTGATCCTGCACGAGCCGCCGGGCGGCGGTCCCCTGTCGGCCTGGATCACCCACCTGCTGGCCTGCGCCACCGGGAGGCAGGGGCGGGGGCTGCTGGCGTTCGAGCCGCCGGGCGGCCCCGGCCCGATCCCCGACGCGCACACGCTGGAGATCAACCCGCGGGAGGGGCCCTCGGAGGCCGACACCTCGGTGTGGGCGCCGCTGGGCGCGCAGTTCCTGCTCTGGCAGTACGCCGCGGCGGTGGCGGGCTGGCTGATGGGCGTGAACCCGTTCGAGCCGGCCGGCGCGGTGGCGCGGGAGATCGAGGACGACGCGGTGACGATGCTGCGGGCGGCCGGGCAGGGCCCGCTGCCCGACCAGCGGCCCGCGTACGTGGACGGCGACATCGAGATCCACGCCGACTTCGTCTGGCCTGGCGGGGTGGGCCGCGCCGACCTCCCGATGACGCTGGAGGCGCTGGTGGAGGGCGTCCCCTGGGACGGCTACCTGTCGGTCTCCTCGTTCGTCACCGGCGGCTTCACCGGGCGGGAGCCGGCGCCGGGGCTGGCCCGCCGGTCGGGCCGCCCGGTGACCTACGGGACGGGCCCCGCGCACCTGCACGCCACCGGCCCGGTCCACCTGGACGGGCCGGGCACCGGCGCGTTCCTGATCGTGAGCGGCGACCCGCCCGCCGACGACCCGCTGGCCGTCGAGCCGGTGGCGGGCCGCCCCTACAGCCTGGCGAGGCTGCGGCTGGCCCGCGCCATCGCCGAGACGAGGGCGCTGCGGCGCCGCGGGCTGCCCGTGGTGCGGCTGCATCTGCGCGACCCCGTGGAGGGCGCGCGGCGGCTGTCCGAGGTCGCCGGGACGGCGGCGTGGGCATGACGCCGGTGTTCGTCGGGCGCGATCGGGGGCAGGCATCCGACGAGCGGCCCGGGATCGGGAATGATCACCTCGGCGGTGGCGTATACCCCTATGCGATAGGGAACGTCGAGCGGCGGGGTGAGGATACGGCGGCCGCACGTGCGTACCGCTGAGCGACGACGCGTCCGCGACGGCGACCGGGTCGGCGCGGCCGTCGACTGGACGGCATCGATGATCTGGAAAGAGGGGGCCCTCACGTGACCAAGACACCCAACCCGCTCCGGGATCCCCGGGACAAGCGGTTGCCTCGGGTGGCGGGGCCGTGCGTGCTGGTGCTGTTCGGTGTCACCGGGGACCTGTCCCGCAAGAAGCTGCTGCCCGCCATCTACGACCTGGCCAACCGCGGGTTGCTGCCGCCGGGGTTCTCCCTCGTGGGGTTCGCCCGCCGGGACTGGGACCACCAGGACTTCCGGCACATCGCCTACGAGTCGGTCAAGGAGCACGCCCGGACGCCGTTCCGGGAGGACGTCTGGAAGCACCTGTCGGAGGGGATGCACTTCGTCCCCGGCGAGTTCGACGACCCGGGCGCGTTCGACGCGCTGGCGATGGCGGTCAAGGAGCTGGACGTCGTCCGCGGCACCGGCGGCAACTACGCCTTCTACCTGTCGATCCCGCCGAAGTTCTTCCCGCAGGTGGTGGAGCAGTTGCAGCGCGCCGGGCTGGCCGACCACGGCGACGGGTCCTGGCGGCGGGTGGTCATCGAGAAGCCGTTCGGGCACGACCTGGCCAGCGCCAAGGAGCTCAACGACACCGTGCACCAGGTCTTCCCCGAGGAGTCGATCTTCAGGATCGACCACTACCTGGGCAAGGAGACCGTCCAGAACATCCTGGCGCTGCGGTTCGCCAACTCCATGTTCGAGCCGCTGTGGAACCGCTCGTACATCGACCACGTGCAGATCACCATGGCCGAGGACATCGGCATCGGCGGGCGGGCCGGCTACTACGACGGGATCGGCGCCGCCAGGGACGTGATCCAGAACCATCTCCTGCAACTGCTGGCGCTGACCGCGATGGAGGAGCCGACCTCGTTCAGCGCGGAGGCGGTCCGGGCGGAGAAGGCCAAGATCCTGTCCTCGGTGCGGGTGCCGGGCGACCTGGACGCCTCGACCGCCCGCGGCCAGTACGCGGCGGGCTGGCAGGGCGGCGTGAACGTACGCGGCTACTTGGAGGAGGACGGCATCCCCGCCGACTCCAGGACCGAGACCTACGCCGCGATCAAGCTGGAGATCGACAACCGGCGCTGGGCGGGGGTGCCGTTCTACCTGCGCACCGGCAAGCGGCTCAGCCGCCGGGTGACCGAGGTGGCGCTGGTGTTCCAGCAGGCGCCGCACCTGCCGTTCTCGCAGACCGACACCGAGGAGCTGGGCGAGAACGCGCTGGTGATGCGGGTGCAGCCGGACGAGGGCATCACGGTGCGGTTCGGCTCGAAGGTGCCGGGCACCTCGATGGAGATCCGCGACGTCAACATGGACTTCGCCTACGGCGAGTCGTTCACCGAGTCCTCGCCCGAGGCGTACGAGCGGCTGCTGCTGGACGTGCTGATCGGCGATCCGCCCCTGTTCCCCCGGCAGGAGGAGGTCGAGCTGTCCTGGCGGATCCTCGACCCGATCACCGAGCACTGGGCGGCGACCCCGGGGATGGACCAGTACAAGTCCGGGGGCTACGGGCCCGAGAGCGCCGACGAGCTGATGGCGCGCGACGGCCGCTCCTGGCGGCGGCTCTAGGAGCGGGAACACGTGAACATCGACCTCACCAACACCACCACGCGCCGTATCCAGGACGCGCTGACGCAGGCCCGGCACCTGATGGGCGGCCCCGCCGTCGGCATGGTGCTCACCTTGATCATCGTGACGGACGAGTCGGCGCAGTACGACGCGGTGCGCGCGGCGACCGAGGCGGCCCGTGAGCATCCCTGCCGGGTGCTGACGGTCATCTCACGGGACTCGCGGGGCAACTCCTCCAGGCTGGACGCCGAGATCCGGCTGGGCGAGACCGGGCCGGGCGAGACGGTGCTGCTGCGGATGTACGGGCCGCTGGCGCTGCACGCCGACTCGGTGGTGGTGCCGCTGCTGATGCCGGACACGCCCGTGGTGACCTGGTGGCCGGGCGGCAGGGTGCCGGAGACGCCCAGCAAGGACCCGCTGGGCAAGCTGGCGCAGCGCCGGGTCACCGACGCCTACGCCGCGCCCGACCGGCTGGGCACGCTGGCCCGGCTGGCGCAGGTCTACCGGCCCGGCGACACCGACTTCACCTGGACCCGGCTCACCACGTGGCGGTCGCTGCTGGCCGCCGCGCTCGACCAGGAGCACGCGGAGATCACCGCGGGCGAGGTGACGGCGGAGCCGGACAGCCCCAGTGCCGAGCTTCTGGCGGCCTGGCTGTCGCTGCGGCTGGGCGTCCCGTTCTCGCGGTCGGCCTCCGACGGCCCCGGCATCACCGGGGTGCGGCTGGTCACGGCCGACGGCGACATCACGGTGACGCGGCCCGACGGGCGGGTGGCGACGCTGTCGCGTCCCGACCAGCCCGACCGGCAGGTGTCGCTGATGCGGCGGCCGCTGCCGGAGCTGCTGGCCGAGGAGCTGCGCAGGCTCGACCCCGACGAGGTCTACCACGAGGCGGCGGCCCGCTTCGCCAAGGACCTGGCGGCCGTGGCCGCGCAGGCGGAGGTGCCGCCGGGCGCCAAGGCGGCCGAGACCTCCGGCGCGACGCCCGAGCTGCCCGAGGACCCGGTGTCCGGCCTCGATGGCGGCACGGAGGCTCCATGAGCGCCACGCCGGGAGTGCTGATCCACAGCGACCAGTCGCTGCTGGCCAAGGCCGCCGCCGCGCGGCTGGTGACCCGCCTGGTGGACGTGCAGGCGGCGCGCGGCACCGCGTCGGTGGTGCTCACCGGCGGCGGGGTGGGCACGGCCGTGCTGGCGGAGCTGGCCGCGTCCGGCGCGCGGGAGGCCATCGACTGGCGGAACCTGGACATCTGGTGGGGCGACGAGCGCTTCCTGCCGTCCGGCCACGCCGAGCGCAACGAGACCGGTGCCCGTAATGCGCTGCTCGACAAGGTGGACGCCGACCCGGCCCGCGTGCATCCGATGCCCGCGGCCGACGGCCCGGACGGCGACGATCCGGAGGCGGCGGCGCGGCGGTACGCCGAGGAGCTGCGCGCCGCGTCCCGTCCCGAGGATCACGGGCCGGTGCCGTCCTTCGACGTGCTGATGCTCGGTATCGGCCCGGACGCGCACGTGGCGTCGCTGTTCCCGGAGATGCCCGCGCTGTACGACGAGCGTCCCGTGGTGGCGGTCCGCGGCGCGCCCAAGCCGCCGCCGACGCGGCTGTCGCTGACGCTGCCGTCGATCCGGGCGGCGCGCGAGGTGTGGGTGCTGGCGGCGGGCGAGTCCAAGGCCACGGCGGTGCGGATGGCGCTGTCGGGCGCCGGGCCCGTGCAGGTGCCGGCGGCGGGCGCGCGGGGCCGCCAGCGCACGTTGTTCCTGCTCGACCGCGCGGCGGCGTCCCGGCTGCCGCCGGGGATGGACCGCATCGGCTCGCCGTGACGCCCGCCCCTGGTCATCGCCCGGCCTATACCCGAATATTGTGACTTCCTGGGGAATGTCCCCTTGCGGGTGCACGGCATCCCATGGCGAGGAGGGTCACAGGTGCTCCAGGGTCGGGCGATCGGGGCGTTCACGGCGGTGGCGGCCGCGCTGGTACTGGCGGTCGCCGGGTGTTCCTCCGGCGACGGCGGCACACCAGGCGGCAAGGAAGGGGAGGCCGCTCCTCCCAAACTCACCATCACCCCGGCGAACGGGGCCAAGGGCGTGGCGCCCGACCAGCCCGTGGTGGTCAAGGTCGACAAGGGCAGGCTCGCCGGCGTCACGCTCGCCGACAGCAAGGGACGCAAGGCGGAGGGCAAGCTCGCCGCCGACGGCACCTCGTGGCGTTCGTCGTGGGGCCTGAAGCCGTCCACCACCTACACCGTCACGGCCCGCAGCACGGCCAAGGACGGCAAGGCGGGCACCGCCACGTCCACCTTCACCACCCTGACGCCCACGGCCAAGCTGGAGAGCGGCATGGCGCCGCTGGACGGCGAGAAGGTCGGCGTGGGCATGCCCATCCAGTTGCTGCTGTCCAAGCCGGTCACCACCAAGCAGGGCAAGCAGAACGTCGAGCGGTCGCTGGAAGTGCGCATGTCCAAGCCCGTCGAGGGCGCCTGGTACTGGATCAGCGACAAGGAGGTGGACTTCCGTCCCCGCGACTACTGGCCCACCGGGCAGAAGGTCAAGGTCATCGCCCACCTGGCCGGGGTACGGGCCGGGGAGGGCCTGTGGGGCGTGAAGGACCGCACGGCCACGTTCACCGTCGGGCCGCGGCACATCACCCTGATCGACGCGAAGAAGTACCGGGCGACGGTGACCGAGAACGGCCGGACCGTCCGCACGATGAAGGTCAGCCTCGGCAAGCCCGGCGACGACAGCTACTCCGGGAAGATGATCGCCCAGGAGAAGGTGGCCGACATGGTCATGGACTCGGCCACCACCGGCAACCCCGGCGAGTACCGGACGCCCACCAAGTGGAACGTCCGGATGACCTACAGCGGCACGTTCGTCCACTCGGCGCCCTGGTCCACCGGCGCGCAGGGAAGCGCCAACGTCAGCCACGGCTGCGTCAACGCGTCCCCGGCCGACGCCAAGTGGTTCTACCACTTCACCAACCGCGGCGACATCATCGAGGTGACCGGGACGACCCGCAAGCTGCAATTCGGCAACGGCCCCACGCCGTGGGCCAAGTCCTGGGAGGACTGGGTCAAGGGCAGCGCGCTGGGCGCCCCCGTCCGGGGCCTCCCGCTGGAGTGACCAAAGTAGACGGGCCACTCGACTTTGGGCGCTGCCGGTGCCGGCCGGATGCTGGCTACCGTTGATCCGGTGAGGTTCCGCTCGCCCCTGCGCAGCCCGGTCCTGGCCCAGGCGGCGCGTGACGTGTCGGTGGTGGCGGTCGCCGCGTGCATCGGGTCCCTGGCCTTCGTCGGCGCCGAGGAGACCCGTCCGCAGCCCTCCACCACGCAGACCGTGCGCGACCTGGCGATCGGGATCGTCGCCTGCCTCATCCTGCTGGTGTTCCGGCGGCGCCGCCCCGTGGCGGTCACCCTCGTCCTGACCGTCATGGCCGTCTTCTCCGGGTCGGCGTGGGGCACGCCGGCGATGGGCGTGTTCACCGTCGCGCTGCACTGCTCGTGGCGGGCCACCGCCCTGGTGACCGCCCTCAACGGAGGGTTCATCGTCTTCGCGTTCACCGTGGTGCCCGGAATGGGGAGGCAGGAGCGGGTCGAGGCGATGTCGGTGTTCCTGTCCATGTACGTGGCACTGGTCGCCACCGGGCTGCTGGTCCGCTCGCGCAGGCAGCTCATCGAGTCGCTCAAGGAACGGGCGCGGCAGGCCGAGGAGGGGCAGCGGCTGCGCGTCGAGGAGGCACGGCACCTGGAACGGGAGCGGATCGCCCGGGAGATGCACGACGTGCTGGCCCACCGGATCTCGCTGCTGGCCGTCCACGCCGGGGCGCTGGAGTTCCACGCCGACGCGCCCCCCGAGCAGAGGGAGGCCGCCGGGATCATCCGGCGCAGCGCGTACGAGGCGATGGAGGACCTGCGCCAGGTGATCGGCATGCTGCGGGACGCGCCTCCCGAGGACACGGGCGAGAGCGCCGAGCGGCCGCCGCCGGCCCTCACCGACCTGCCCGCGCTGATCGAGGAGTCGCGGCGCGCCGGGACGCACGTCACGCTGGACGACCGGGTGCCCGACCCGGACCAGGTGCCGTCCCGGATCGGGCGTCACGCGTACCGGATCGTCCAGGAGGGGCTCACCAACGCCCGCAAGCACGCCCCCGGCGCCCTGGTGCGGGTGACCGTCGCGGCCACCGGCGCGGGCGGGCTCAGCGTCGAGATCGTCAACCCGCTCCCGCCGGGACCGGCCGTGCACGGCACGGGCCTGCCCGGAGCGGGCATGGGCCTGGTGGGCCTGCGTGAACGCGTCACCATGCTCGGCGGGGAGCTGGAGCACGGCCGCACCGACGACGGCCGGTTCCGCCTCCACGCCACGCTTCCCCCGCCCGTCGGCTCATAGGGTTGTCACCATGGAATCCGCCAGCGACCCCACCGGGAGACCGCCGATCCGCGTCCTGATCGTGGACGACGACGCCCTGGTCCGCGCGGGACTGACGATGATGCTGGCGGCCGCCGACGACCTGCGCGTGGTCGCGGACGTGGCCGACGGCGCCGAGGTGGTGCCCGCGGTCAACCGGCACCGCCCCGACGTGGTCCTGATGGACATCCGGATGCCGCGCCTGGACGGGCTGGCGGCCACCGAGCTGCTGCGCGCGCGCCGCGACCCGCCCGAGATCATCATCCTGACCACGTTCGACACCGACGACCACATCCTGCGCGCGATGCGCGCCGGTGCCAGCGGGTTCCTGCTCAAGCACACGCCGCCGCCCGACATCATCCGCGCCATCCGGCAGGTCGCGGCGGGCGAGCCGATGCTGTCCCCCGCGGTGCTGCGCCGCATGATGTCGTACGTCGCCGGGACCGGCGTCGACCCGCGCCGCGAACGGGCCCGCGAGCTGCTGGGACGGCTCAGCGAGGGCGAGCGGGCCGTGGCCGCGCTGGTCGGGCGGGGCCGTACCAACGGCGAGATCGGCAAGGAGCTGTCGCTGAGCGTGGCGACGGTCAAGGCGTACGTGTCACGGCTGCTGACCAAGCTGGAGCTGAACAACCGGGTGCAGATCGCGCTGCTCGTCCACGACGCGGGCGAGCGGGACGGCGAGGCCACGGGAACGCCGTAGCCGACCGGCGCCGGGCGGTCGACTTCCGGCTCCGCGCGCTCGACCATCGGCCGACGCGGCGGCGGGCGACGTCCCGCCACCCTGGACGCATGATCGAGGCTGAACGGCTCACCAAACGCTATGGGGAGGTCGTGGCGGTCGACGACGTGTCGTTCCGCTGCGAACCCGGCACCGTCACCGGCTTCCTCGGCCCCAACGGCGCGGGCAAGTCCACGACCCTGCGGATGATCTGCGGGCTGACGCCGCCGAGCTCGGGCACCGCCGCCGTGAAGGGCGTCCCGTACCGGCGGATCGCCAACCCGGGCCGGCATGTCGGCGTGCTCCTGGACGCCGCCGCCATGCATCCGGGGCGGACCGGGCGCGAGACCCTCGCCCTGACCGCCCGGCTCCTCGGGGTCGAACGGGAACGCGCCACCGAGACGCTGGAGCGCGTCGGGCTGCCCGCCAAGGCCGCCCGCCGCCGCGTCGGCGGGTACTCGCTGGGCATGCGGCAACGGCTCGGGCTCGCGCAGGCGCTGATCGGCGACCCGAGCGTGCTGATCCTGGACGAGCCCGCCAACGGCCTGGACCCGGAGGGCATCTTCTGGATGCGGTCGCTCCTGCGGGACTTCGCCGACCGGGGCGGGACGGTGCTGCTGTCGTCCCACCTGCTGCGCGAGGTGGAGGCGGTGGCCGACCGGTTCGTGGTGATCGCGGGAGGCCGGATCGTCGCCCAGGGCGCCAAGGAGGACCTGCTGTCCGCGCCCGGACCGATGCTGGTGCGCGGCCTGGATCCCGCCGCGCTCCGCGACGCGCTGACCGCCGCGGGCCTGACCGCGCGGCCCCAGGAGGACGGGACGCTCGCGGTGGACGGGACCGCCGAGGCGGTGGGACGCGCGGCCGCCGCGGCCGGGGTCGTCCTGTTGGAACTGCGCCAGGCGTCCGGCGGCGGCCTGGAGGAGCTGTTCCTGTCCCTCACCACGGCTTCGGCCGCCGCCACCGCGCCCGGAACACCCGCGCCCGCCGTGGAGGTGGCCCGATGACCGCGACCGTGACCACTCCCCGCGACGCCGCTCCCGCCGTCGTGGACGACCCGCCCGCGCCGTCCCTGGCGCGGCTGACACTGATCGAGCTGCGCAAGACCGTCGACACCCGGTCGGGCCGCTGGCTGCTGATCGTCATCGCGCTGTGCACGCCCGCGCTGATGCCGCTGATCCTGTTCACGATGCCGGCGAAGGAGCAGACGCTGCGGGAGCTGTTCATCGCCTCCCAGGCCGGGCCGATGATCCTGCTGCCCGTCCTGGGCATCCTGTCGGTCACCTCCGAATGGTCACAGCGCACGGCACTGACCACGTTCGCGCTCGTCCCCCACCGGCGCCGGGTGCTGGCGGCGAAGCTGCCCGCCTGCGCGCTGCTCGGCGCCGCGTTCGTCGGGATCGGGCTGGCGGGCTCGGTCGTCGCCCGCGCGATCGGCGGCGCGACCGGCCGGTCGGAGGGGTCCTGGTCGCTGCCGCCCGAGCTGGTCGGCCAGACCCTGCTGACCTCGGTGGTCCTCGTCGTGATGGGCGTGGCGT
The DNA here is from genome assembly GCF_030269515.1 of Actinomadura sp. NBRC 104412. Taxonomy (GTDB): domain Bacteria; phylum Actinomycetota; class Actinomycetes; order Streptosporangiales; family Streptosporangiaceae; genus Spirillospora. The sequence continues at coordinate 92,435 of NZ_BSTM01000016.1, forward strand.
TCGGCCTGGTCCTGGGCAGCCCGGCGCTGGCGATCGTGCTGTACTTCGTCCTGCCGACCCTGTGGACGACGCTCGGCGAGATGGTGAAGCGGCTCACCGGCCCGGCCCGCTGGCTGGACACCAACAAGACCCTGGAGGCCCTCTCCTCACCCGGCGTCACGGGCGTCGAATGGGCCCGTCTCGGCACGTCGGTGGCCGTGTGGGTGCTCCTCCCCCTCCTCATCGGCACGATCCGCCTCGTCCGCCGCGAGGTGAAGTGACGCCGCGCCCTGCGCGAAGCCGGCACCGGGACCCGCACCGCCATCCAGAGCCCCGCGGTGCGGGCCCCGGCGCCGGCCGGGCACGCCGAGCGGTCACCGATCCCTTACCGAACCCATACCGAGCCTGAAACGTGATCAGCGCACCAAATGCGTCATTCCGGTGGCGAACGGTGACAAAGCCCAGGACAATGCCCCGCATGTCTCGTACAGATGATCGTTTCGTGACGCGGCGACGCGTCCTCCGCCCCGAGACGACGGTCGAGCATGTCGACGAGTTCGCCAAGGGCGCTCACTGGCCGATGGTCGGCGTGACCGAACGCGACCGGGAGTCCGGCACCGACGGCGAGGTCGTCTGGCAGGCCGACGGGCACACGCTGGGCAAGCAGGTCCTCAAGACCGGGTCGCTGCACTACGTGCAGGACGCCATGTTCGGCATCGGCTACTACTACCTCACCGGCAGGCCGAAGGGCGTCGTGGAGACCCTCGCCGCGAACGCCGCGCAGGCCCTCGACCCGTGGACGGTCGAGGAGCTGTGCCAGGCGTTCGACCAGTCCGGTGACCCCCGCGCCCGAGGCCAGGCCGCGCTCCGCCTGGGCCTGGCCGCACCCCCCAAACCCGACCAGCAGGTCATCAAGCGCATCGGCACCGCCCTGGCCGACCAGGACGCCCGCGTCCGCTACGCCTCGATCTTCGCCGCCTCCTACACCCGGTACGAGGCGCTCCTACCCAACCTGCGCACCATCGCCGACAAGGACGAGGAAGAGTTCCTGCGCGAACGCGCCGCCGCCACGCTGCGTTCGATGGACGGCGTGAAGGTCTAGAACGTCGAACTCGAACACCATGCCAGGCGAGCCCACCGACTTCCCCCTGGATCCCGCACGTGACGCGGCCCCTCCCGAGTCACCCGGACCGGAGTCCAGGGTCCGCGCCGCCATCGCCCGCCACCTCCCGGATCGCGAGATCAGATCCCTCACCGTCCTGGGCGAGGGCCTGGACAACCGCGCCTACGAGGTCGACGGCGACCTGATCATCCGGATCATCAAGAACCACGGCACCCCCGCTCCCCGCCCCAAGGCCCACCCGAGCGCAGCCGGAAGCGAGCTGAAAGGCGCTCTGACGGGCGACCACGAAGGCGAACACCAAGGCGAGCTGAAAGGCGAGCAGGGAACCGAGCGGGCCGTCGAGCACGGCGACGGACTCGAAGGCGAGCACGGAGACGGGCTTGACTCAGGTGCCCTCCGGCGCGAGGCCGAGTTGCTCGCCGCCCTGAGCGGGTTCTCTCCCCTGCCGGTGCCCGAACCCGTCTTCGTTGATGGCGAGGCGGGCGTTCTCGCCTATCGCAAACTGCCGGGCGTCCCCCTGCTGGGGCACCCGGTGAAGGATCCCCTCCTGCTGGCACCCGCGCTTGGCCGTTTCCTGAGTGCCCTGCACCAGGCGGACGGCATGGAACGGCTGGTCCCCCGCGATGTCGAACCCCTGGCGGTCTGGCTCGCGGACGCCGAAGAGACCTACGCACAACCCTTCCAGATGAAAAAGCGGTCCCCTCCCGCCCGGGGGCGGACCGCTACTCCCATCGTCAACCCCGACACCCCTCCCGCAAAGGCGAACGACGTTCTGTGGACAACGCTCGCGTCCCAGCTACCCGCCGAGTACCGCCCCAGGATCGAAAGCTTCCTCGCCGCGCCACCCCCCGACGAGCCGCAAGAGCACGTGTTCTCCCACAACGACCTGGGCGCCGAGCACATCCTGGTGGACGTGGGTACGAGCACCATCACCGGCATCATCGACTGGACGGACGCCGCCATCACCGACCCGATGCACGACCTCGCCCTCCTTTACAGAGACCTGGGCCCAGAGGTCTTCGAGGCAGTGCTCCGCCACTACGAGGGCCCGTGTGACCGAGAACGAGTCCTCTTCTACGCACGATGCTCCGTCCTGGAAGACATCGCCTATGGCCTCGCCACCGGCAGCTACCTCTACGCGGACGCAGGCATAGCCCACCTGCCCTGGATCTTCGGTCCATCTGTTGCACCTCACCCCACGTGAGGTCTTAGCGTCTCCGGCATGGACGGACGACGGTGGCGCGTGGGCGAACTGGCCAAGGCCACCGGGCTCACCATCCGTACACTGCACCATTTCGACGACGTGGGCCTGCTCCGGCCCGCCGCCCGCTCGCCCAGCGGCCATCGCCTCTACACGGCCGATGACGTACGCAGGCTCTACCGCATCATCGCCCTGCGCCAGCTCGGCCTCCCACTACGCGAGATCGCCCGCGCCCTGGACGGGGACGCCTCGGACCTCGGCGCGTCCGTCCGCACCCAGCTCGACCACGTGGAACGAGTGATCGCAGACCACCACCACATGAGGCAGATGCTCCGCGCGCTCGCACAGGCGATCCAAAAAGAGCATGAGCCCTCCGTCGACCAGCTCATCGCCACCATGGAGGCCATCATGCAGGGCAGCCATTTCAGCCCCGACCAGCTCGAACGGGCACGGCGCCGCCATCAGGAACCGGGCTTCGCCGAACGCTTCGCCCGTTGGAGAGAACGATGCGCCGCGCTGGTCGCGGAACTCCGTACGGAGATCCGGCTGGAGACCGACCCCGCGGACCCGGCGGCGCAGGCGCTCGCCCGGCGATGGAACGAGGCCATGCTGGAGATGGTGGAGGGCGACAGGCGCACCCTCTCCGCCATTTACAAGAAGATCGAGGCCAAGGGTCCCGAGGCCGCGACGCAGGGAATCCTCGACGCCGAGACCTGGTCCTACCTGAGCCGCACGTTCGCCGCGGGTTTCCGCTGACGGCGATCGCGTCCCGAGCCTTCAGGTCGCGGCTTCACCTCACCCCCCAGCCGCCACGAAAATGCCCGGCTTTCCCGTACGAGGTCGTCGACCGAGGGCAGGTGGTGCTTGAGCGCGCCGCACTCGACGGCGTGCTCGCGCCGGTCGACCTCGTGCGCGATCGTGGGCAGGAAGCCCGGCAGGGCCGCGATCGAAGGGCGCGCGTTCTCCAGGGACCGCTCCGCCTCGATGCCTGCGCTTTCCAGGAGCGCGGCGTCTGGACCTTGCCGTCGGTGTCGCCGGCCGTCATGCCGTCCTCCTCGGACTCGGGGAGCGAGGACCACGCTGGGAACTCAACCGGACCTGAGGTCAACCCGCCCCGAAAGTTCGGTTCGCGGCCGGTCATCTCTTCCTCCGCCCACTGCTGCGGCCGGGCTGCCGGGTATCCCCGCGTGAATCGATCACGAGTGACCCCGCGCGACGGGTCCTGTACGTCCGCGCGTCCCGTCCCCGGGTTCGCCGCGGGCGGACGGTCATCTGGGAGGGAGCGCCATGGATTTTCTGCCGAAGCAACCGTCCGGCAAGGGAACGGCCGAGATGTTCACCGGTGACGTCTGGACGGACGTCATCATCACGGCCACCGAGCCGTCCCGGATGCGGGCGACCCTCGTCCATTTCGCCCCCTCCTCGCGCACCGTCTGGCACCGTCACGTCTTCGGGCAGACCCTGTACGTCACCGACGGCATCGGGCTGGTGCAGTCCCGGGGCGGCGATGTCATGGTGATGCACCCGGGCGACACCGTGTACACGCCGCCGGGCGAATGGCATTGGCACGGCGCGACCCCCGACAACTTCATGACCCACCTGTCCATGTGGGAAGGGCTCGGCGGCGCCGACCAGGGCGCCGAGAACGAATGGGGCGCCCCCGTCACCGACGAGGAGTACGGCCGAAGGTGACCGGCCGAGCCGACCGAAGGCGACCGGCCGAGCCGCCAGAGGTGACCGGCCGAGCCGGCCGGAGGCGACTACCCGAGCCGGCCGGCGGCGGACTCGGCGGCCCGCAGCAGCTCGCGGGCGCGGTCGCCGGGGCCGGTGCCCAGGTCGCCCAGCCGGGCGTTGATCCGTACGAGCTCGGCGGCGGAGCGGGCGGCGGCCACGGCCAGATGGACTCCGGTGGCGGCGTCGCCGAGCAGGTTGGGGTTGCCGTGCTCGCCGATGTCCGCGCCCAGCGCCGCGACCTCGGCGGCCACTTCCGCGATCTCCAGGGGGACCTCGCAGGCCCGTGTGAGGGCCTTCAGGATCCGGTCGCGGCGGCCCTCGGTGTCCTTGGGCAGCCGGTACGCCTCCAGGACGGCGCGATAGGCGGTCGCGTCCTCCTCGGCGAGGGTGAGGGCACGTTCGCGCAGCGCGTCCGCGCGCGCGGCGATGTCCCTGGCGCGGCCGTAGGACGCGGGAGCGAACCGGGCCGCCATCGCGACCAGGGCGGCGCCGAGGGCGGCGGTGAACGCGGCGGCGCCGCCGCCCCCGGGCGCGGGCTCGGGGGCGGCGACGGCGTCCAGCCAGCCCGCGACGGTCATGTCGCGGTAGGCCGGGCGTCCGACAGGCGGAGGAGACGTCACGAGAGACCCACGATCTCGCCGTTCTCGTCCAGGTCGATGCGGGTGGCGGCGGGTCGCCTGCCCAGGCCCGGCATGGTACGCATCTCCCCGCAGATCGGGTAGACGAATCCGGCGCCGACGGACGCCCGGACCTCGCGGACCGGCAGTGTCCACCCGGTGGGGGCGCCCTTGAGGGACGGGTCGGAGGAGATGGACAGGTGGGTCTTGGCGACGCACACCGGCAGCCCCCCGAACCCGGCGCGCTCGTAGGTGTCCAGTTGGCGGGAGGCGGTGGGCGAGTAGTCGACGGCCGCGGCCCCGTACACCTTGGTGGCGATCGTCTCGATCTTCTCGCGGAGGCTCGCCTCGTCGGGGTAGAGCATCCGGAAGTCGCTGGGCTCCTCGGCGGCGTCGGCGACGGCCTCGGCGAGCTCGGCGGCGCCGCGTCCGCCGTCGGTGAAGTGCGTGCAGACCGCCGCGCGGGCGCCCATCTCCTCGGCCACCTGGCGGATCACCCGGTGTTCCGACGGGTGGTCGGACGGGAACGCGTTGATCGCCACGACCGGGGTGACCCCGTGCAGCCGCACGTTCTCGATCTGCTTGCGCAGGTTGGCCGCGCCGGCCTCGACGTCGCCGGGGTTGTCCTCGAACAGCTCGGGGGGCAGCGGGCGCCCGGCCACGATGGCGTACTTGCCCGAATGGGCCTTCAACGCGCGGACGGTGGCGACGACCACGGCGGCGTCCGGGGTGAGCCCCGACGTGCGGCATTTGATGTTGAAGAACCGCTCGGCGCCCATGTCCGCGCCGAACCCCGCCTCGGTGATCAGGTAGTCCCCCGAGCGTATTCCGACGAGATCGGCCACCACGGAGGAGTTCCCGGTGGCGATGTTCCCGAACGGCCCGGCGTGCACCAGCACCGGTGTGTTCTCCAGGGTCTGCAGCAGGTTCGGCTTGATCGCCTCGCGCAGCAGCACCGCCATCGACCCCGCGGCGCCGAGCTGCTCGGCCGTGACGGGGGTGCCTGAACGGGTGTAGGCGACGACGATGCGTCCCAGCCGTGCCCTCAGGTCGTCCAGGGAGTCGGCCAGCGCGAGGGTGGCCATCACCTCCGAGGCGGCGGTGATGTCGAAGCCGGTCTGGCGCGGCACCCCGTCGGCGCGGGCGCCCAGCCCGATGACGATGTTGCGCAGGGCGCGGTCGTTGACGTCCAGTACCCGCCGCCAGGTCACCTCGTGCGGGTCGATGCCCAGCTCGTTGCCTTGGTGCAGGTGGTTGTCCAGCATGGCGGCCAGCAGGTTGTGCGCCGCCGTCACCGCGTGCATGTCGCCGGTGAGGTGCAGGTTCAGCACCTCCATCGGCACCACCTGGCTGTGGCCGCCGCCCGCCGCCCCACCCTTGATCCCGAACGTGGGCCCCATCGACGGCTGCCGGATCGCGACCGTGGCCCGCTTCCCGATGTGCTTGAAGCCCTGTCCCAGCCCGACCGTGGTGGTCGTCTTCCCCTCCCCCAGCGGCGTCGGGGTGATCGCGGTGACCACCACGTACCTGGCCCGCGGCGCCTCGGCCAGCTCGTCGATCGCCGACAGCTTGATCTTCATCACCGTCTCGCCGTACGGCTCCAGAAGGTCGGTGCTCAGTCCCATCTCGCCGGCGATGTCCTCGATCGGCTTGAGGGACGCCTGGCGGGCGATGTCGAGATCGGAGGGGAACGTTTCGGCTACCAAGGCAGGCCTCCAGAGATTCCGGATGTGAAGCCGGTCATCTCGATGGTGGGGGGGCCGCTTCCCTGGAGCATCGCCGATCCCATGCAACGGAAGGCGAGTCCCCGCCGACCTCGCCGGTGTCCTCGGGACGGCGGACCGGAGCCGCGCCGCCGGGCGTGCGGCGGCCTTGGTCGAGGCGGTCGACCGGGGCACGGACCGTCCGGCCGTGCGCCTCAAGAGCGCCGGATGATCCGGCGCAGCCGGCGGAAACGGCCTTTGCGTTCCGTCCGCTCGGGGGTGGGTGGCCTGCCGGGTTCCGTGGAGGGGGCCGCGGCCCGCCTCGCCTCCCGCCATCGTTCCACCACGGCCTCGGCGTCGACCGGGAACACCATGATCGGAAGTTCGGACGGGCGCCGCAGCGAGTCCTTGATCCGCTGGTTGAGATCGTCCACCACGTCCCGGACCGCCCGCTCGGAACGCAGGTCGCGGACGGTCTCGGCGAGCCGGTCGATCTCCTTGCGCAGCCGCAGCCGCTCCGGCAGCATCGCCTCGGTGTCCAGCCCTTCGCGGCGGGCCCAGTCCGCCACCCACCGCTCCATGCTGAAAGGCTGATCGCTCTTGGGGAGCGGCTTGCCCGCGCCCGGCAGCCCGTCGAACGCGCCGCGCTCCTCCGCCTCGCGGATCTGCCTGTCGACCCACGTCTCGAAGTTCATCCCCGGCGGCTTGCGCTCGGTCATGCGCGGCCCTTCTCCCCCCGAACGACGGCCTCCGTCCAGGGTATGCGGCCATTTCCCGAGCCGGCCCCCGTCAATGCCCGGTGATCGCGTCCGCCACCAGGGCCAGGGGTGAGGTACGGCGGGAGGTGGAGGCCCGCTCGTGGGCATCGGCGGCGCGGTAGAGGGCGTAGGTGGTCTGGACGCCCAGCCAGCGCAGGGGTTCGGGCTCCCAGTGCCGGGCCTTCCAGCCGACCCACGGCATCCGCGTGAGCGAGGTGTCCCGTTTGAGGAGCAGGTCGCGGAGCGTGCGCCCGGCCAGGTTGGACGTGGCCACGCCGGTGCCGGTGTAGCCGCCCGCGTGGCCGAGGCCGGTGCGGTGGTCGAGGGTGACGGTGGAGCACCAGTCACGGGGGACGCCGAGGACGCCCGACCAGGCGTGGGCCACTGAAACGGACGCCGAGACGGACGCGGCGGTGGGGAACATGCCGGCGAGCGCGCGCCACAGGGCGTCCACGGTGTCGGGGTGGGTACGGCCGGAGCCGTCCACGCGGGAGCCGTACCGGTACGGCTTGCCGCGCCCGCCGAAGGCGATGCGGCCGTCGGCGGTGCGCTGGGCGTAGATGTAGTAGTGCGCCATGTCGCCGAGCAGCTCGCCGCCGTCCCAGCCGATGTCCTCCCACGTCTCGGCGGGCAGCGGCGTGGTCACGATCATGGAGCTGTTCATCGGGAGCCAGTCCCGGTGGTGGCCTTCCAGGTCGGGGGTGAAGCCCTCGGTGGCGCGCAGGACGTACTCGGCGGCGACCGTCCCGTACGGGGTGGCGGCAGCGGCGGGCGAGACGCTGGAGCGCGGCCGGATCCGCAGCACCGGTGTGCGCTCGTACACCTCGACGCCCAGGGCGCGGACCGCGCGGGCCAGGCCCTGGACGAGCGCGGCCGGCTGGACACGGGCGCAGTGCGGGCTCCACGCCGCGCCCACGGCGCCCTCGACGGTGACACGGCCGTCCGCGTCGAGCGTGACGTCCTCGCCGGTCCAGCCCCACTCGCGGAGCCGCTTGACGTGCTTGTGCAGCCGGACGAGCTGCGCCTGGTTGCGCGCCACGTACAGGACGCCGCTCTTCAGCAGTCCCGCCTCGATGCCCTCGTCCTTCGCGACGCGAATGATCTCGTCGATGGTGGAGAACATCTCGCGCTGCAACGCGATCGCGGCGGCACGCCCATGGCGGCGGGCATAGCGCTGATGGGACCCGGCCACCTCCCCCACCACCCAGCCGCCGTTGCGGCCGGACGCGCCGTACCCGGGGAACTCCTTCTCCAGCACGACGATGTCGAGGTCGGGCCGCGCGCGCTTGAGGTAGTACGCCGTCCACAGCCCGGTGAAGCCGGCGCCGACGATGCACACGTCGGCCGAGCGGGGTCCGGGCAGGCGTTCACCGGGGGACGGGACGCCACCCGCGTCGCGGTACCAGTACGACACTCCCCCGTTGCGGAAGCCGGGGGCGAGCGGGGCGTGTTGCGAGTCCATGCCTCATCCTGATCCAATGCCGGGGGCTTCGCAGCACGTCAGGCATCTTGGCCAAACTGCGGCTCGGGTTCTCCCTCGGGGAGGCCCACCCGGAACACCCGCATCTGGAGCGCCAGCGCCGAGTAGTACCCCACGAGGGCGACCAGTTCAACGACGGCGGCGCGGCCGAGCGTGGCGACCGCCTCGGTGTAGACGGGGTCGCTGAGGTCGCCGTCCACGACCATCTGGCGCGCCGCCTCGTACACCACCCGTTCCCGCACGTCGGCGAGCACGGGGGCGACGCCGGTGCGCAGCGCGTCCAGCTCGTCCTCGGTGAGGCCGGCGCGGCGGCCGATCCGCTCGTGCGCGTACCACTCGTAGGGGGCGCGGTGCCCGGCCGCCACGACCAGGATCGCGATCTCGCGTTCCCGTTTGGTGAAGGCCGTCCGGAACCGCAGCGCGGCGCCGAGTTCCTGCAGCGGCATGCCCACGGCCGGGCTGTAGAGCATCGCGTTGAACGGGCCCAGGAGACGGCCTTCGTCGTCCATGTACCGGATGGGCGAGGTGCCGTCGCGGCGCGGCCCGCCCGTGACCGCCTCGTACACCTCCCGCTGCTCCTCGCTCAGCAGTCCGGGTCGCAGCAGCGGCAGGCGGACGCCCGCGCGCCCGGGATCGGAATCGGCGGGCTCCGCGTCCTGAGGAGGGATGGCGTCATCTGTCACGGGGTCGGCGGGGACGGGGTCGCCGAGGCCGGCGTTCACTGGGTCGATCACCCACCGCACGCTAGGCGGTCGGCGGGTGCGCCTCAAGCAGCGCCCGTCGGGTGCGTCAGAATCGACCGGTGACCACCGGCATCTATGACGACCCCTGGGCCTACGAGCTGGCCTGTTCGTTCCGTGACGTGGCCGCCGAGGTGGACGTGCTGCTCGGCTGGTGCGACCGGCACGGCACGTCCCGTCCCGGCGGCGTGCTGGAGCTGGCCGCGGGCCCCGCCGAGCACGCCCGCGAGTTCGCCCGGCGCGGCATCGCGGCGACCGCGCTGGACCTGCACCCCGCGATGTGCGAGTACGCGGCGGAACGGGCCGGGCGGGAGGGCGTGGCGCTGGAGGTGGTGCAGGACGACATGACCACCTTCGATCTGGGCCGCCGGTTCGACCTGGTGGTGACCATGCTGGACTCCACGTCCCATCTGATGGACCTGGACGCGTTCGTCGCCCACCTCGACCGGGCGGCGGCGCACCTGTCCGGCCGCGGGCTGTACGTCGTCGAGATGTCGCATCCGCGCGACCGGCTCGGCGACGAACCCACCACCAGCACCGGGTGGACGGTGGAACGCGGCGGCACGCGCGCCACCGTCCGCTGGGGCGAGCCGTCCGACCGGCTCGACCCGGTCACCCAGATCTCCGCGGACCATGTCACGGTGACCATCACCGAGGGCGCGGGGCCGGCGCGGATCATCCAGGACGTGGTCCCCTACCGCTTCTGGAGCGCCACCGAACTGGACGCCGCCGTCCGCCTGTCGGGGGCGCTGGAACCGGTCGCGCGGTACGGCGACTTCGGCGACGTCGCCCTCACCGACCCCGGCGCCTGGCGGATGATCACGATTTTCCGGCGGGCGCGGGGCGGCGGGCGACCGGGTCAGGGGGCCGGCGCCCAGCCCGGCATCGGGTAGCCGGCGAGCAGCTCCCGGATCTCGGCCGCGACCCGCCGCTCCTCCTTCTCCGCCTGGTCCTCGCCGCGGGCGGTGGCCCGGACGATGTCGTCGATCCACTCGGCGATCTGCGGCATCCGGTCGGGCGTGACGCCCCTGGTCGTGATCGCGGCGCTGCCCAGCCGCAGGCCGGACGGGTCGAAGGGCTTGCGGGGGTCGAACGGGACCGCGTTGTAGTTGAGCTCGATCCCGGCGCGGTCGAGGGCCTGCGCGGCGGGCTTGCCGGGGACGCCCTTGCCGGTGAGGTCGATCAGGATGAGGTGGTTGTCGGTGCCGCCGGAGATCAGGTCGTAGCCGCGTTCCAGCAGCGCCTCCGCCAGTGCCTTGGCGTTGGCGACGACCAGGTGCGCGTAGTCGGTGAAATCCGGCCGGGCCGCCTCGCGCAGGGCGACCGCGATCCCGGCGGTGGTGTGGTTGTGCGGGCCGCCCTGGAGGCCGGGGAAGACCGCCTTGTCGACCGCCGCCGCGTGCTCCGCGGTCGAAAGGATCATGGCGCCGCGGGGGCCGCGCAGCGTCTTGTGCGTGGTCGTGGTGATCACGTCGGCATGGCCCACGGGGGACGGATGGGCGCCGCCCGCGATCAGCCCCGCGATGTGCGCGATGTCGGCCGCCAGCACCGCGCCGACCTCCCGGGCGATCTCGGCGAACGCCGCGAAGTCGATGGTCCTGGGGATCGCGGTGCCGCCGCACCAGATCACCTTGGGACGCTCCTTGCGCGCCAGGTCGCGCACCTGGTCCATGTCGACGCGGCCGGTGTCGGCGCGCACCTCGTACCGGACGGGGGTGAACCACCTGCCGGTCGCCGACACCGACCAGCCGTGCGTCAGGTGCCCGCCCATCGGCAGCGACAGGCCCATCACCGGGTCGCCCGGCTCGGCGAACGCCAGGTAGACCGCCAGGTTGGCGGGCGAGCCCGAGTAGGGCTGCACGTTGGCGTGCTCGACGCCGAACAGGGCCTTGGCGCGCTCGATGGCCAGCGTCTCGATCGGGTCGATGTTCTGCTGGCCCTCGTAGTAGCGGCGGCCCGCGTACCCCTCGGAGTACTTGTTGGTCAGCACCGAGCCGGTGGCCTCCAGGACGGCGGCCGAGACGTAGTTCTCCGAGGCGATCAGCCTGATCTTGTCGTGCTGACGCAGGGCCTCGGCCTCGACGAGCCCGGCCAGCTCGGGGTCCTCGCCGGTGAGATGGGGCAGGGACGGGTCGTGCATGGTGGCCTCCGCGGCTTCACGTCGTCGCCGGAGCCCTCTCGCATGCGCGAACCCCGGCGTGCGGGGTCCGTACACCCAGGCGCGCGGTGTGCGGACTAACGTCGCTCCCCGGTGGTCGTCTCCACCTTGACCGCGCCAGTCGCGTCCGGCCAGCATACCGGCCGCCCCGTCCTCCCCGCGCGCTCGGTGCCGGCTGGGAGTTCGCTGAAGGTCCGGTGAGATCGCTCGCATCCGGGCAGCTCAGGCGATCCCCATCCATTAGGGTCGCCGGATAATGAAAACAGGACATCCCACGCCCTCCGCCTCGTCCGCCCCCGCCTCGTCTCCCCCCGTCCTGTCGGCTCCCCTTCCCGATCCGGCGGCTCCGGCCGATCCGGCGGCTCCAGCCGATCCGGTGGCTCCGGCCGATCCGGCGGCCCAGGCCGATCCGGCGGCCCCGGCTGCGCCACGGCTGGAATGGCTGGACGCCCTGCGCGGCATCGCGGCACTGGTGGTGGCCTTCCACCACGGCGGCTCGGAGTACCTGCCGGAGTTCCGGCACGAGATCCTGCGGTTCATCGATCTGGGCGACTGCGGCGTCCTGCTGTTCTTCCTGGTCAGCGGCTACATCATCCCGGCCTCGCTGGAGCGCGCGGCATCGGTTAGGCGGTTCTGGATCGGCCGGGTGTTCCGGATCTACCCGCTGCTGCTGGTGGTGCTGGCCGCGATGCTGCTGCTGGACCGCGCCGGGGTCAAGCCGCTGCGCGCCGGGATGCTGGAGTCCTACGACGCCTCGGCGGCCGTCGCCGCCCACCTGACGATGATGCAGGACCTGCTGGCGGTGCCGAACGCCGTCAACGTCCTGTGGACGCTGTCGTACGAGATGGTGTTCTACCTGCTGGTGGTGGCGCTGTTCGCGCTGGGACGGCTCGACCGGCACTCCGCCACGATCGCCACCGCGCTGTCGGTGGGCGCGCTGACCGTGGCGGCCGTGCTGCCGGTCGCCGCGCTGTCGGGACGCTTCGGCGTCACCCCGGTCGCGCTCACCGCCGCCGGGATCATGGCGCTGGCGATCGGGCTGGCCTGCGCGTCCCGTCCCTGGCTGTGGCGCACGGGCGCCGCGCTCGGCGGCGTGCTCGCGGCCGTGCTGGTGCTGGGCAACAGCCGCGTGCCGGTCTGGCAGGGGCTCGGCCTGCTGGCGGTGATGTTCGCGGGCACCGCGATCCGCCGGGCCGAGCGCGGCCGCATCTCCGTCCGCGCCGCGGCCGTCGCCGTGACCGCCGTGGCCGCCGCGCTGGTCGGCGGCGGTCTATGGCACATCGAGGTGTACGCGCCGGGGCAGACCGAGGAGGTGCTGAAGCGCTCCTGGACGATCGGGATCGCGGTCACGGGGCTGGCGTTCGCCGCCGGGATGGCGCTGCGGAACCGCCGGGTCCCCCGCTGGCTGCCGCGGCTCGGCCTCATCAGCTACTCGGTGTACCTGGTGCATCCCGTCGTGCTGACGATCTTCAACATCGCCCTCGGGCGGCCCTCCGCCGACACGCCGCTGATGCTGGTCCCGTACCTGGTGGCGGTCCTCGTGGTCGGCACCGTCACCTACCGGTACGCCGAGGCGCCCTGCCAGCGCTTAGGCCGCTGCCTCGCACGGCGGCAACGAGCGAGACCCGGCTCCCTCGCGGGGAACCGGGCCTGAGCACTTGTCGCTTACGCGCGTCCCGCGGACTCCATCGCGGCCTTGACGGCGGCGCGCTTCTCCCGCAGCTTGGCCAGCGCCTCTTCGAGGATGGCCTCGCCGTCCTCGTCGCTGCGGCGCTCCTTGACGTAGGCCAGGTGCGTCTTGTACGGCTCGGTCTTCGGCGGCGCCGGGGGGTTGTCGGCGTCCTGGCCCGCCGGGAACCCGCAGCGGGGGCAGTCCCAGGTGTCGGGCACCGCGACGTCCGTCGCGAAGCTGGGCCGCGTCTCGTGCCGGTTGGCGCAGTAGAAGGTCACCCAGATCCGGGGAGCCGCGTCGCCGCGCTCGGCCTCTCCCATCGGACCGGCCCCGACACGGCTGCCCCGAATCGCGTTGCCACTACCCACGGATCACTCCTTGCTCGTGTGCCCCACGCCGCACACCACTCGCGGCGGGGTCGTTCACATCTCTGTCTGGCCGGACCGCCCCGTCTCGGCGGCGCGCCGGGCCCGTTCGCCCCGCGAGCGGCTCAGCCGACGCCCTTGCTCTTGAACAGCAGCCCGAGCACGATGATCGAGGCGAACCAGATGAGGCCGGTGGCGATCGTCAGCCGGTCCAGGTTGCGCTCGACCACCGAGGACCCGCCCAGGGACGAGGTGACGCCGCCGCCGAACATGTCCGACAGGCCGCCACCCTTGCCCTTGTGGGCCAGGACGAGGATCACCATCAGCACGCTGGTGATGATGAGCACGGCGGACGTTGCGATGATCACGGTTGTGCCTCTTAGCTCACGTAGGTCAGGGGACTGTGCGGTTGGACATGTGCGGTGGACGAGGGGGCGGACGGCGGGTCCCGTCGCACACCGAAGAGTACGACGACTTTCCCGCTGGTTAGGCGAGAACACCCGGACCGCGACCGAATCGATCAGAACTCTTGCCCTGATCGGCCCCGATCCCGCCCGAATCAGTGCTGTTTAGGCGTTTTCGGGCGATTCAGCCGGTCCGACGCCGGGTTCAGAGCGGAAGATCCCGGTAACGGCAGATCTTCACGAACTCACCCGGGTCCAGGCTGGCGCCGCCGACCAGCGCGCCGTCCACATCGGACTGCGCCATGATCTTGGCGACGTTGGAGCCCTTGACCGAGCCTCCGTACAGGATACGCGTCTGCCCGGCCACCTCGGCGTCGTAGAGCTCGCCGACCCGGCCCCGGATCGCCGCGCAGACCTCCTGACAGTCGTCGGGGGTGGCGACCTCGCCGGTGCCGATCGCCCACACCGGCTCGTAGGCGATCACCAGCTCGCGCACCTTGTCGGCCGGGATCTTCTCCAGGGCGCCGTCGACCTGCGCGAGGGTGTGGGCGACATGCCGCTGCTCCTTGCGCACGTCCAGGCCCTCGCCGACGCAGACGATCGGGGTGATGTCGTTGGCGATGGCCGCCTTGGCCTTGGCGTTGACCAGCGCGTCGTCCTCGTGGTGGTACTGGCGACGCTCGGAGTGGCCGACCACGACGTACGAGCAGCCGAGCTTGGCCAGCATGGCGCCGGAGACCTCGCCCGTGTAGGCGCCGTGCGAGTGCGGCGAGATGTCCTGCGCGCCGTAGGCGATGGGCAGCTTGTCGGCGTCCACCAGCGTCTGCACCGACCTCAGGTCGGTGAACGGCGGCAGCACGACCACGTCGACGGCGTCGAAGTCGGCCTCCTTCAGCGCGAAGGCCAGTTGCTGGACGAGCTTGATGGCCTCGAAGTGGTTGAGGTTCATCTTCCAGTTGCCGGCCATCAGCGGCTTCCTGGACGGTGCGGGCCGTGCCATGTGTCAGTCCTCCAGGGCCTGCAGACCGGGGAGCGCCTTGCCCTCGAGGTATTCGAGGCTGGCGCCGCCGCCGGTGGAGATGTGGGAGAAGCCGTCCTCGGCGAAGCCGAGCCGCCGGACCGCGGCGGCCGAGTCGCCGCCGCCGACGACCGTGAACGCGCCCGAGTCGACCAGACCCTGGGCGACGGCGCGGGTGCCGTGCGAGTACGGCTCCATCTCGAACACGCCCATCGGGCCGTTCCAGAACACCGTGGCGGCGTCGGCGAGGCGGGCGGCGAACAGCTTGCCGGACTCGGGGCCGATGTCGAGCCCGAGCCGGTCGGCGGGGATCGCGTCGGCCGGGACCACGTCGTGGGGGGCGTCCGCGGCGAAGGCGGTCGCGGCGACGATGTCGACGGGCAGCACGAACTCCACGCCCGCCTCCCGCGCCCGCCGCAGGTACTCGCGCACCGTGTCGAGCTGGTCCTCCTCCAGGAGGCTGCCGCCGACCTCGTGGCCCTGCGCCCTGAGGAAGGTGAAGACCATCCCGCCGCCGACCAGGATCCGGTCGGCCTTGCCGAGCAGGTTGTCGATCACGCCGAGCTTGTCGGAGACCTTGGATCCGCCCAGCACGACGGCGTAGGGGCGCGCGACGTCCTCGGTGAGCCGTTCCAGGACGGCCACCTCGGTCGCGATGAGCCCTCCGGCGGCGTGCGGCAGCCGCTTCGGGACGTCGAACACGCTGGCGTGCCTGCGGTGCACGGCGCCGAACCCGTCGCCCACGTACAGCTCGGCCAGGGCGGCCAGGCGGTCGGCGAACGCTCCGCGCTCGGCGTCGTCCTTGCTGGTCTCGCCCGGCTCGAAGCGCAGGTTCTCCAGCAGGGCGACCTCGCCGTCCGCGAGCCCCCCGGCGGTGGTGCGGGCCGACTCGCCGGCGACGTCGGACGCGAACGCCACCTCCGCGCCGAGCAGCTCGCCGAGCCGGGCGGCGACGGGGGCCAGCGAGAACTCGGGCCTCGGCTCTCCCTTGGGACGCCCGAGGTGCGCGCACACGATCACCTTGGCGCCGCGCTCCCGCAGCGTGGAGATCGTGGGCAGGCCGGCCCGGATCCGCCCGTCGTCGGTGATCCGCCCGTCCTCGATGGGAACGTTCAGGTCGGCCCGGACGAGCACCCTCTTCCCGGCCACGTCCAGGTCGTCGATGGTACGCATCGAGTGCGATGTCCTTCCGGAGACGGGACCGCCGTGGCCGCGCGCCGGCGCGGCCACGGCGGTCGACCCTGGGCTACAGCGACGAGCCGACCAGCTTGACCAGGTCGACCAGGCGGTTGGAGTAACCCCACTCGTTGTCGTACCAGCCGACGACCTTCACCTGGTCACCGATGATCTTCGTGAGGCCGGAGTCGAAGATGCACGAGGCCGGGTCGGTGACGATGTCGGCGGAGACGATCGGGTCCTCGGTGTAGGTCAGGTAGCCCTTCAGCGGCCCGCTCTCGGCGGCCTCCCGGTAGGCGGCGTTGACCTCGTCCACGGTGACCTCGCGGGACAGCGTGGCGGTCAGGTCGGTGGCCGAGCCGGTCGGCACCGGGACGCGCAGCGCGTAGCCGTCCAGCCTGCCGTTCAGTTCCGGCAGCACCAGGCCGATCGCCTTGGCGGCGCCGGTGGAGGTCGGGACGACGTTGATGGCGGCGGCGCGGGCGCGGCGCTTGTCCTTGTGCGGCGCGTCCTGGAGGTTCTGGTCCTGGGTGTAGGCGTGGATCGTGGTCATCAGGCCCTTCTCGATGCCGAACGCGTCGTTCAGGACCTTGGCCAGCGGCGCCAGGCAGTTGGTGGTGCAGGAGGCGTTGGAGATCACCGTGTGGGCGGCCGGGTCGTAGGCGTCGTCGTTCACGCCGAGGACCAGCGTCACGTCCTCGTTCTTGGCCGGCGCGGAGATGATCACCTTCTTGGCGCCGTTGTCGGCGTGCACCTTGGCCTTGTTGGCGTCGGTGAAGAACCCGGTGGACTCGACCACGACATCGACCCCGAGCTCGCCCCACTTCAGGTTGGCCGGGTCGCGCTGCTCGAACACCTTGATCGGCGTGCCGCCCACGACGATCTCGTCGGCGGTGGCGGTGACCTCCTCGGGGAAGCGGCCCAGGATGCTGTCGTACTTGAGCAGCTGCGCGAGGGAGGCGTTGTCGGTCAGGTCGTTGACCGCCACTACCTCGATGTCGGCACCGCTCGCCTTGAGCGCGCGGTAGAAGTTCCGGCCGATCCGGCCGAACCCGTTGATGCCTACTCGGATGGTCACGGAACGGCTCTCCTCATGACGTGTCTCGACGTGTCTCTCACCTGGAACGGGGTGGGTCCCCCGGCTTCCGACCCTATCGAATGCGCGACCCCGTCCCGACACCGGCGCGAGGTGAGGAGCGGGTGGTCCGCCGCTCCCCCGGACGGGGGATGATCAGGTCACCGGGACGGTGATCTCGGGGAGGTCCGGGGCGGGCTCCCGCCAGGCGTTGGACAGCAGCGTCTTGAGGGTCAGCAGGGCCCATGCCTGGTGGGGCCGGCGGGGCGGCACCTCCGCCAGCCGCGTCTCCAGCGCCGACCTGTCGACGAGCTCCAGCAGCTCGGCCGGCGCGGACATGATCTCCCTGCGCATCAGGTCCGCCAGGTCCCTGCCGTAGGAGCGGCGCCAGTTGAACCCGGGCGTGCGGTGGGCGCGCGGCGTGGCGCGGCGCCACCAGCCCGGCAGCTCCAGCACCCCGGCCGGCCGCCGCCGCTCGTACCGCCAGCGGCGCCCCTCCAGCGGGACGTCGTGCAGCGCGGGCGCGAACATCCTGATCAGCATCGCCACCGGCTCCTCGCTGAGCCGCCACTCGACGGGCAGCGCCAGCGCGGCCCGCACCACCCGGTTGTCCAGGAACGGGTGGTAGTACGCCCAGTTCATGAGGGTGGCGGTGTGGGAACCCGCCAGCCAGCGGCCGGTCTTGTAGTACATGTGCAGGCGGTCCAGGACGCCGATGCCCTCGTCCTCGTACCTGGCGCACCAGTGCTCGTAGCTCTTGTGGGCCAGGGCGTTGCTCTCCGGGCCCAGCAGCGCCCGCTGCGCCAGGAAGATCGTCTGGAGCCTGCGGCGGACACCGTCGGGGGTGAGGTCCTTCTGGTCGGTGAGGAACCCGCCGCGCAGCCGCTCGCCGCCGCTGCCCGAGCTGCGCGGCTCGGGGTCGAAGGGCGCCCACCCGTTCACGCTCTCGTACGCGGAGTTCATGCCCTCGCACGTCCGGACGATCCCGTGCGCGCGGCGCAGCGGGTGGGGGACGACCACCGCGCCCTGCTCCCGCCGGTCCAGGGTGACCTGGCACTCCACGCCCAGGACGGCAGCGACCCGCTCGGCGATCCGCACGTCCGGGTCGTCGGCGAGCCCGTGGACGGCGCCGAAGAACGGCACCCCGGCGGCATGGCAGGCGGCGGCGATCAGGCGGCTGTCGCGCCCGCCCGACAGCGCCAGCCGCATCGGGCGGTCGTGCCGGGTGAACGGCCGCACGGCCTCGGTCATCGCCTCGGCCAGCGGCGCGATCAGCCGGGCGGCGTCGCGCCGGCCGCGCGGCATCTCGCCCTGCTCGGGCAGCGGGCGCTCGGCGACCTTGAGCAGCCCGCCGACCGGGGCCGTGAGCGTGCCCGCGTTGGGCACCGCCGCCACGCCCTGGAACGGGGTGTGGTCGGAGGTGAAGAAGCCGTGCCGGACGATCACGTGCAGGGCGGGCACGTCGTAGGCCGGTTCGGGCCGGACCAGCCCGGTCACCGCGGCGCGCGCGGGCAGGTGCGCCAGCAGGGCGCGCGAGGCGGCGAACCGCATCCCGCCCGCCTCCGCGTAGTACACCGGGCACGCCCTGGTGACCGAGGTGAGCGCGACGAACCCGGACGGGTCGGCGCGGAAGCCCGAGAAGCAGCCGCCCAGCCCGTCCGACGCCTCCCCCGGGTCCTCGGCCTCCAGCAGCACGCGGGCGTCGTCCTCACCGGCCAGGTAGCCGCAGTAGCCGAGGACGCGGCCGCCCGCGGACCGCAGCGGCGGCGGGAACGGCGGCTCGTCCGGCTCATTGGACCACCCCAGCAGCGCGACACCGCCGTCGGGCGAGAACCATTCCGCCGTCCGCCACCGGTCCGGCGGCACCGGCACCGCGTCGCCGATCGCCGCGCGGGCGGCGTCCCGTACCTGACCGGGGATCACGTTCCCGCGGTCGCTCACCGAGATCGCAAGGTAGGCACGCATCCACCGAATCCAACGGCGGGCGGGTTACGGACCTGTGAACGGGGCTGGGCGGCCCGCCGTCAAGCCGATGTCATGCGCCGCGTCACCAGCGGAAACACCACAAAGTTGCGGGGCGCGCGCGGCGCTAGGGCGCGAGCATGTCGGCGGTGAGGTTGGCGTCGGTGCCCGGAATGCCCTGGTCCTGGGCGCGCTTGTCGGCCATCGCCAGCAGCCGCCGGATCCGTCCCGCGATCGCGTCCTTGGTCAGCGGAGGGTCGGCGAGCTGGCCCAGCTCCTCCAGGGACGCCTGCTTGTGCTCCAGGCGCAGCCGGCCCGCGCTGACCAGGTGCTCGGGCGCGTCGTCGCCGAGGATCTCCAGCGCCCGCGCCACCCGGGCGCCGGCGGCGACCGCCGCCCGCGCCGAACGGCGCAGGTTGGCGTCGTCGAAGTTGGCCAGCCGGTTGGCGGTGGCCCGCACCTCCCGGCGCATCCGCCGCTCCTCCCAGGCCAGCACGCTGTCGTGGGCGCCGAGCCGGGTCAGCAGCGCGCTGATCGCGTCGCCGTCGCGCACCACCACCCGGTCGACGCCGCGCACCTCGCGGGCCTTGGCGTGGATCTTCAGCCGGCGGGCGGCACCGACGAGGGCCAGCGCGGCCTCCGGGCCGGGGCAGGTCACCTCCAGCGACATCGACCGGCCCGGCTCGGTCAGCGACCCGTGCGCCAGGAACGCCCCCCGCCACGCCGACTCCGCGTCACAGGCCGCCCCCGCGACCACATGCCGCGGCAGCCCCCGCACCGGGCGGCCGTTGTTGTCGATCAGGCCGGTCTGGCGGGCCAGCGACTCCCCGTCCCGGAACACCCTCACCACGTACCGGTTGCCCTTGCGCAGCCCGCTGGGCGCCAGCACCACGACGTCGGAGCTGTGGCCGAAGACCTCGGCGATGTCACGGCGCAGCCGGCGGGCGGCGGACCCGGTGTCGATCTCGGCCTCGATCACGATCCGCCCGCTGACCAGATGGAGGCCACCGGCGAACCGCAGCAGCGTCGACACCTCGGCCTTCCGGCAGCACGGTTTGAGCACCGGCAGCCGGCTCAGCTCGTCCTTGACCACCCCTGTCATCGCCATGAACGCACCCTCCCCCTAGGACCTGGCCTCGCCAGCAGTGTGGCCGATGGCGGCCCCGCCCGAGGTCAGTCACCGAAAATCTTCACGAAGGCTTGGGCCAGCCGGGCCGGATCGTGACGCGGCGAGCCGTCGGCGGCGGCGACGTCGGCCAGCACCAGGCGGCCCCCGAGGTCCTGGACGGCCTTGTCCAGCGCCGCCGTGTCCTCCACCACCCCCCGGTCGGCCAGCACCACGTCCACCCGCAGGTCGGGTGCGTGCGCCTGGAGTACCTCCAGGTGGGTCTGCGGCGAGAAGTCGTCGGTCTCCCCCGGCTGCGGCGCGAGGTTCAGCGCGACCACCCGGCGGGCCGGCGTGGCGACCAGCGCGCGGGCCAGCTCGGGCACCTTCAGGTGCGGCAGCACGCTGGTGAACCACGACCCCGGGCCGAACACCACCCAGTCCGCGGACCGCACCGCCTCCACCGCCTCGGGGCAGGCCGGCGGATCGGCCGGGACCAGGTCGATGCCCAGCACCGTACCAGGCGTCTTCGCGCAGGCCACCTGCCCCTTCACCCGTGTCACCTCGTGGGGCCGGGACGGGTCGGCGCCGCGCACCTCCGCGACGATGTCCATCGGCACCGAGGCCATCGGCAGCACCCGGCCCTGCGCGCCCAGCAGGCGCCCCACCCAGTCGAGCCCCGCCACCGTGGAGCCGGGCCTGCCGGGCCCGGAGTCCTGCGCGGCGGCGCCCAGCAGCTCCCACAGCGCGACGATCAGCAGGTTGCCCACGGCGTGGTCGTGCAGCTCGCCCTGGCTGCGGAACCGGTGCTGGACGACGTCGCGCCAGGTCTGGCCCCACTCGTCGTCGCCGCACAGCGCGGCCAGCGCCATCCGCAGGTCGCCGGGCGGCAGCACGCCCAGCTCGCGGCGCAGCCGGCCGCTGGAGCCGCCGTCGTCGGCGACCGTCACCACCGCGCTCAGCCGGCCGGTGACCCGGCGCAGCGCCGACAGCGACGCGTACAGGCCGTGCCCGCCGCCGAGCGCCACCACCTCGGGCCCGGACCGGCTCACCACGGCACCACCCGGAGCGTTCGCTGGACCTGGATCACGCCTCCCGAGCTCACTCACGGCCGAGGTCGCGATGGGTGGCCTGTACCTCGATGCCCTCATCTCTCAGCCGGGCGGCGAGCTGCTCCGCCATGGCCACACTACGGTGCTTGCCGCCGGTGCATCCCACGGCCAGCGTCACGTAGTGCTTGCCCTCGCGCTCGTACCCCTCGGCGAGCAGCCGCAACACCTCGGTGTAGGCGTCCAGGAACTCCTTGGCGCCGCGCTGGCCCAGCACGTAGTCGCGGACGGCGGCGTCGCGGCCGGTCTTGGGGCGCAGCTCGGGGATCCAGTGCGGGTTGGGCAGGAAGCGGCAGTCGACGACCAGGTCGGCGTCCACCGGCAGGCCGTACTTGTAGCCGAACGACACGACGGTGGCCCGCAGGCTCGACTCGCCGGTGTCGTTGCCGAAGAAGCCGACGATCTTGGCGCGCAGCTCGTGCACGTTCAGCCCGCTGGTGTCGATCACCAGGTCGGCCTCGGCGCGCACCTCGCGCACCAGCTCCCGCTCCCGGGCGATCCCGTCGACCAGCCGGCCGTCGCCCTGCAGCGGGTGCGGGCGGCGGACGCTCTCGAACCGGCGGACCAGGTCGGCGTCGCCCGCCTCCAGGAACACCACCCGGGGATGGACGCCGCGCGCCTCCAGCTCGGCGATCGCCGAGTGCAGGTCGTCGGTGAACGCGCGGCTGCGCACGTCCACCACGACGGCGATCCGGGGCACCGCGTCCTTCACCCGGCCGCCCAGATCGGCCATGGTGGCCAGCAGGGCGGGCGGCAGGTTGTCGACCACGAACCAGTCCAGGTCCTCCAGGGACTTGGCGGCCGTGCTGCGCCCCGCACCGGACATGCCGGTGACGATCACGATGTCGGGTACCTGGGTCTCTGTCGTCAACTCGCCTCTCCCCCGTGGTGGCCGCCGCTCCGCCCGGCGGCCCGCGGATCGCCCGCCGTCCCCCCGTGCAGCGCGGCGGCGATCCGGTTCGCACTGCTCGGGCCGATGCCCGGGACCTCGGCGATCTGCTCGGGCGTCGCCTCCCTCAACCGCTTCACCGACCCGAAGTGTCTCAGCAGGGCCGCCCGCCGCGCGGGCCCGAGACCGGGAACGTCATCGAGCTCGCTCACCGTCATGGCCTTGGACCGCCGCTGCCGGTGGAAGGTGATGGCGAACCGGTGCGCCTCGTCGCGTACCCGCTGGACGAGGAACATGCCCTCGCTGTTGCGCGGCAGGATCACCGGGTCGGGGTCGCCGGGCAGCCAGATCTCCTCCAGCCGCTTGGCCAGGCCGCACACCGCGATGTCGTCGATGCCCAGCTCGTCCAGCGCCCGCCGGGCGGCGGCGACCTGCGGCGGGCCGCCGTCGACCACCACCAGGTTGGGCGGGTAGGCGAACTTGCGCGGCTTGCCGGTCTCGGGGTCGATCGGCTGGTGCGCGGCCGCCTGGGCGGCCGAGTCCCCGGGGTCCTCGCCGATCGCGTCGAGCTCGCCGAACTTCTCGCTCTCGGCCAGATAGCGGCGGAACCTGCGGGTGATCACCTCGTGGATGGAGCGGACGTCGTCCTGCCCCTCCACCCCCTTGATCGTGAAGCGGCGGTACTCGCCCTTGCGGGCCAGCCCGTCCTCGAACACCACCATCGAGGCCACGACGTTGGACCCTTGCAGGTTGGAGACGTCGTAGCACTCGATGCGCAGCGGCGCCTCGGGCAGCTCCAGGGCGTCCTGGAGCTCGCGCAGCGCCCGGCTGCGGGTGGTCAGGTCGCTGGCGCGGCGGGTCTTGTGCTGCTTGAGCGCCTCCATCGCGTTGCGCGCGACGGTGTCGAGCAGCGCCTTCTTGTCGCCGCGCCGCGGCACCCGCAGGTGGACGGGACCGCCGCGCTGCTCGCTGAGCAGCTCGGTCATCGCGGCCTCGTCCGGCGGCGCCTCGGGGACGAACACCTCGCGCGGCACCGACTCGCTCTCGCTGTAGATCTGGATCAGGAAGTGCTCGACCAGGTCGGAGGTGGTGACGTCCTCCACCTTGTCGACCACCCAGCCGCGCTGCCCGCGGATGCGGCCGCCGCGCACGTAGAACACCTGGACGGCCGCCTCCAGCTCGTCCTCGGCCAGCGCGATCATGTCGCCGTCGGTGCGGTCGCCCAGCACCACCGCCTGCTTCTCCAGGGCCCGCTCCAGAGCGCGGATGTCGTCGCGCAGCCGGGCGGCCCGCTCGTACTCCAGCTCGGCGGCGGCCTCGCGCATCTCGCGTTCGAGGCGCTTGATGAACCGGCCGGTCTCACCGGCCATGAAGTCGCAGAAGTCCTCGGCCAGCACCCGGTGCTCCTCGGGCGTGACCCGGCCGACGCAGGGCGCCGAGCACTTGCCGATGTAGCCGAGCAGGCAGGGCCGGTCGAGCTGGCGCTGCCGCTTGAACACCCCCGGACGGCACGTGCGGACGGGGAAGACCCGCAGCAGTTGATCGACCGTCTCCCGGATCGCCCACGCGTGGGAGTACGGCCCGAAGTAGCGCACGCCCTTGCGTTTCGCGCCGCGCATCACCATCACCCTCGGGTACTCCTCGTCGAGGGTGACCGCCAGATAGGGATAGGACTTGTCGTCGCGGTAGCGCACGTTGAACCGCGGGTCGAACTCCTTGATCCAGGAGTATTCGAGCTGGAGGGCCTCGACCTCGGTGCGCACCACCGTCCAGTCGACGCGGGCGGCGGTCTGCAGCATGGTCTGCGTGCGGGGGTGCAGCCCGGCGAAGTCGGCGAAGTAGGAGTTGAGCCGGGACCGCAGGTTCTTGGCCTTGCCCACGTAGACGACCCGTCCGTGTTCGTCACGGAATCGGTAGACGCCGGGTGACTCCGGGATGGAGCCGGGCGCGGGCCGGTAGGTCGCAGGGTCTGCCACGCCTGAAAGCCTAGTAGGGGCGGCAGACAAACCCGCCACTGGTGACACAGGTCTCGTTCTGGCGCCGGGCGTCCGGAAACGCAAGGCTGGGGATCACCGAGCCCAGCCACGACGAGGAGGTCGATTCGGCGGTGTCCGCGTTCTGGGAGTGGATCGTGCTGGCGGCCACGGTGGCGTTCGCCGTGATCGTCGTGGAGGCCGGCCGCCGGTTGCTGGCGGGGCGGCGGCTGTCGGAGCGCTGGCCGAGCGCCGGGGAGGCGGCCCGCCGGTGCGCGGCGCCCGCGTTCGCGTTCGCCGTCGTGGTCAGCGCCGTCGTCGCGCTGCCGGAGCACGCGCTGACCGGCCCGGCGCACCGGGTGGTGGACCATCTGCTGCGGATCGCCGCGATCGCCGTGACCACCTGGCTGATCCTGCGGATCTCCTATGCGATCACCGATCCGGCGCTGGCGCGGCTGACGCGGATCGAGGGCGAGCGCAACCGGCGGGCCCGCAAGACGCGGACGCAGCTCCTGCTCCTGCGCAGGATCGCCGCGGCGGCGGTCGTGGTGGTGGCGGTGGGCGCGGCGCTGTTCACCTTCCCCGCGGTGCGGACGCTGGGCGCCGGGCTGTTGGCCTCCGCCGGGGTGGCCGGGCTGGTGATCGGGATCGCGGCGCGGCCCACGCTGGGCAACATGTTCGCCGGGCTGCAGATCGCCTTCAGCGACGCGATCCGGCTGGACGACGTCGTGGTGGTGCAGGGCCAGTGGGGCAGGATCGAGGAGCTCACCCTGTCGTACGTGGTGGTGTGCCTGTGGGACGACCGAAGGCTGATCCTGCCCGTCTCCTACTTCACCGAGCAGCCGTTCGAGAACTGGACCCGGCACAGCAGCCGGGTGGTCGGCTCGGTGCTGCTGCACGTGGACTGGTCGGTGCCGGTGGAGGAGCTGCGCTCCGAGCTGTACGCGATGCTGCGCGACAACCCGCTGTGGGACAGGCGCGAGTGGATCCTCCAGGTCACCGACGTGCTGCCGAACGGGCTGCTGCAACTGCGCGCGACGATGAGCGCGGCCGACTCCGCCAGCGCCTGGGACCTGCGGTGCGACGTCCGCGAGCACCTGGTGGGCTACATCCGCGAGAACCATCCCGGGGCGCTGCCCCGGTTCCGGGCCGAGCTCACCAACGGGGACCCGGCCGGATCCGGCCCTCTGGACGGGCCCGGGGCGGACCCGTCCAGAGGGCCGGCCAGCGGGCTCAGGCCAGCATGATCTGGTCGCCCTGGACGTTGATCGCCTTCTCCGGAAGGGACTCGTCGGCGGGCGGGCTGGCCACCGAACCGTCGGTGATCTTGAACTTGCTGCCGTGACAGGGGCAGTCGATCATGCCGTCGGCGACGCTCTCGACCGAGCAGCCACGGTGCGTGCAGGTCGCCTCGTACGCCTTGAACCGGCCCTGGACGGGCTGCACCACGACGACCTTGCGGTCCTTGAAGATCTTGCCGCCGCCGACCGGGATCTCGCTGGTCCGCGCCAGCACGGTCCCGGCCGCGCCACCGCCGGAGTCACCGCCACCGCCGGAGTCACCGCCGTCGCCGGCGTCGCCGGCGTCGTCGCCTCCGCCTCCGCACGCCGCGGCCAGCCCGGCGACGCAGGCCAGCCCGGCGCCGATCAGGAGTCCGCGGCGGGTCTCGCCGCCGGGAGCGGGGTCGGCGTCGTCCGCCGCCTCGGATCCGTCCGTCCGCGAAGCGGGCGCCTGTGCCATGCGGTCTCCTCCGTGTTCCGTACGCCTCGTTCCGTCACCAGGTGAACGTATGATCGCTTTCGCGGGTTCACATGATCCCTGCGTACGGCCGCAGTCTAGGCGCCGACCTGGAGGTACTCGGCCGTGGACGCCAGAAGCCTGCGGAGGAGATGCTCGGCCTGGGAGCGGCGGGCCAGCAGGCGGAAGGTCTCGCCGCCCGTCCGGTGGACGATCACCTGCATCCCGGCAGCCGGGTCTGGGCGCAGCGGCCGGGGCCGAAGACGCGGGGATGCAGGTCCAGCGGGCAGTCGTGGGAGAGGACGTCGCGGGCACTGGGCCCGGACAGCTCCAGGACGGTGCGCGCCGCCGACACCACGACGGCGTCCGGCAGGCCCGCGAGCAGTTCCGTCTCACCGCCCTCCCGGTCCACGACCAGGTACCAGCCCGGGCCGAGCCACAGGACGTAGGGCTCGCCGTCACCGGCCGCGTGCCCGGCTCCGGGCAGGCGAAGGACGAGGAACCTGCTCGTTTCGGACGCGTCCGGAGAGCCGTCGTCGAGCCGCAGTTCCACCTGGGCGGGGAAGGGGATCTCCCGTAGCCGCACCGGGCTCGCGGGATCGGTGAACGCGGCCGGAGGCTCAGCCGGCAGATGGGCGATGGCGCTGGTCATCACCGTCACGGCGGCGCCCCTCCCTGTCGTGGTGCACGGGATCGGTCACGACCACGGGAACGGACCGCCCGGAGTCGAAGGCGTAGAGGGTCTGCCCTTCGCGTTCCAGCCCGCCGGCGAGGAGGGCGAGCGCGAACGACCCGACCGTCCCCCGGTAGGAGGAGGTCACATGGCCCAGCATCGGCACCGGTGAGGTGATCACCTCGGGCGGCGGTGCCTCCACGAGCTGGGCGCCTTCGGCCAGGACGACCGACTGGTCGAGGTCCGAACAGCGCCAGCGCGGGCAGCAGGTACACGAACGACGGCATGGTCTGCGCCGCGTCCAGCACCGGCCGCTGGATGCCCGCGAACACCCGCCACCGCGCCGCGCACACCCCCAGCACCACCCCGATCGCCAGCGTCAGGACGGTGGCGACCAGTACCTGCGCCAGCGTCTGCATGCTGTGCTCCCACACCCCGGTCACCGCGATCGCGCCGAGGCAGCCCGCGCCGACGGCGGCCTGCACCGGCCCCGCCACCCGCCATCCGATGGCCACCACGACAACGATCATCAGCCACCACGGGCTGGAGGTCAGGAGCGTCTGCAGCGGGTTGAGCAGCGCCACCGTGACCGCGTTCTTGATCGCGTCGGTGACGCCGAACAGGTGCAGCCACCCACTCCACGACGTCGTTGGCGTACGGGGCGAAGCGGAACTCCACACCGGAGGGGAAGTCCTCGGGCGCGAGGGCGCGTCCGAGGACGACGGTGGCGAGCGCGACGGCCGCGCCGCCGCCCAGCACGAGACGGCGGCGGCGAGGGTCGGGCGGGCGCCCGGACCTCTGCGCGGCCTCCGCCCGGCGGCCGGCGCCCATCGTCAGCCGGTCCAGGACGATCGCCATCACGACCACGGCCAGCCCCGCGTCCAGGGCCATCCCCACGTTGACGCGCTCCAGCCCCTGGATGATCGTCTCGCCCAGCCCGGGGCCGTCGATCAGCGCGGTGATGACCACCATCGACAGCGGCCCACGGCCGAGCTGCGGGCGGCGGCCCGGGAGGCCGCGGCCCTGCTGGGCCTGCCGCTCGTCGTGATGCCGGCCGGGGACGGCGGGCTGGAGGGCGCGCTCGAGGACCTGGTCAGTCGTCGAGCGCCATCGCCCTCACCGTGAGCTCGACCACCAGTCGGCAGGCGCCGACGCTCACAAAGAAGGGTCGCCCGGGAGGCCCGAACGCTCAGGTGCCCAGGATCTTGGCGAGGTACTGGCCGGTGTGGCTGGCCTCGACCGCCGCCACGTCCTCCGGGGTGCCGGTGGCGACCACGGTGCCGCCCCGGGAACCGCCCTCCGGGCCCATGTCGACGATCCAGTCGGCGGTCTTGATGACATCCAGGTTGTGCTCGATGACGATCACCGTGTTGCCCTTGTCGACCAGGCCGTTCAGCACGTCCAGCAGCTTGCGGATGTCCTCGAAGTGCAGGCCGGTGGTCGGCTCGTCCAGCACGTAGATGGTGCGGCCGGTGGAGCGGCGCTGCAACTCGGAGGCCAGCTTGACGCGCTGGGCCTCGCCGCCCGACAGGGTCGGCGCGGGCTGCCCCAGCCGGACGTAGCCCAGCCCCACGTCGTTGAGGGTCTTCAGATGCCGGTGGATGGCGCTGATCGGCTCGAAGAAGGCGGTGGCCTCCTCGATCGGCATGTCCAGCACCTCGGAGATCGTCTTGCCCTTGTAGTGGACCTCCAGCGTCTCCCGGTTGTAGCGGGCGCCGTGGCAGACCTCGCAGGGGACGTAGACGTCCGGCAGGAAGTTCATCTCGATCTTGATGGTGCCGTCGCCCGAGCAGTTCTCGCAGCGGCCGCCCTTGACGTTGAAGGAGAACCGGCCCGGCTGGTAGCCGCGCACCTTGGCCTCGGTGGTCTGCGCGAACAGCTTGCGGATGTGGTCGAACACGCCGGTGTAGGTGGCCGGGTTGGACCGGGGCGTGCGGCCGATCGGGGACTGGTCGACGTGCACCACCTTGTCGAGCAGGTCGATGCCGGTGACCCGGCGGTGCTTCCCCGGCACGGTGCGGGCCCCGTGCAACTGCTTGGCCAGCGAGTTGTAGAGGATGTCGTTGACCAGGGTGGACTTGCCCGAACCCGACACGCCCGTGACGGCGGTGAACACGCCGAGCGGGAACGTCACGTCGACGTCGCGCAGGTTGTTCTGCCGGGCGCCCTTGACGGAGACCTCGCGGCCCTTCTGCCGGGGACGCCGGATCCGCGGCACCGGGATCTCCCGGCGGCCCGACAGGTACGCGCCGGTCAGCGACCGCTCCGACGCGACCAGGTCGTCGACGGTGCCCGACACCACGATCTCGCCGCCGTGCTCGCCCGCGCGCGGGCCGATGTCGACCACCCAGTCGGAGGCGCGGATGGTGTCCTCGTCGTGCTCGACGACGATGAGGGTGTTGCCCATGTCGCGCAGCCGCAGCAGCGTGTCCAGCAGCCGGTGGTTGTCGCGCTGGTGCAGGCCGATGGACGGCTCGTCCAGCACGTACAGGACGCCGACCAGGCCGGAGCCGATCTGGGTGGCCAGCCGGATGCGCTGTGCCTCGCCGCCGGCCAGCGTGGCGGACGCGCGGTCGAGGGTCAGGTAGTCGAGGCCGACGTCCAGCAGGAACCCGAGGCGCGCGTTGATCTCCTTGAGCACCCGTTCGGCGATCTGCCGCTCCCGCTCGTTCAGCTCCAGGGACAGCAGGAACTTGGCGCACTCGCCGATCGGCATGGCCGCCACGTCGGCGATGGACCGGCCGCCCATGGTGACCGCCAGGATCACCGGCTTGAGCCGCGCGCCGCCGCAGGCGGGGCAGGGGATCTCCCGCATGTAGCCCTCGAACTTCTCCCGGGTGGAGTCGCTCTCGGACTCGGCGTGCCGCCTCTGGATGTAGGGGATCACGCCCTCGTAGGCGGTGTAGTAGGAGCGGGTGCGGCCGTACCGGTTCTTGTACTGGACGTGCACCTGGGTGTGGTGGCCGTTGAGGATCGCCTTGCGCGCCTTGGCGGGCAGCTTCTCCCACGGGGTGTTGAGGTCGAAGCCCATGGCGTCGCCCAGCGCCGACAGCAGCCGCAGGAAGTACTCGCTCACATGCCCGTTGGACCACGGGGAGATCGCGCCCTCGCCCAGCGTGAGGGTCGGGTCGGGGACGACCAGCTCGGGGTCGACCTCCATGCGGGTGCCCAGGCCGGTGCACTCCGGGCAGGCGCCGTAGGGCGAGTTGAACGAGAACGAACGGGGCTCCAGCTCCTCGAACGACAGGTCGTCGTAGGGGCAGTAGAGGTGCTCGGAGAACATGCGGGTGCGGTGCTCGTCGTCTTCGGGCAGGTCGACGAAGTCGAGCACGATGGTGCCGCCGGACAGGCCCAGCGCGGTCTCCACCGAGTCGGCCAGCCGCTGCCGCGCCGACTCCTTGACCGCGAGCCGGTCGACCACCACGGAGATGTCGTGCTTCTCCTGCTTCTTCAGCCGGGGCGGCTCGTCCAGCCTGATCATCTGCCCGTCGACCAGCGCCCGCGAGTAGCCCTTGGACTGGAGCTCCCGGAACAGCTCCAGGTACTCGCCCTTGCGGCCGCGGATCACCGGCGCCAGCACCTGGAACCTGGTGCCCTCCTCCAGCTCCAGCACCCGGTCGACGATCTGCTGCGGGGCCTGCCGGCTGATCGGGCGGCCGCACTCGGGACAGTGCGGGTGACCGATCCTGGCGTACAGCAACCGCAGGTAATCGTAGACCTCGGTGATGGTGCCGACCGTCGAGCGGGGGTTCTTGCTGGTGGACTTCTGATCGATGGACACCGCCGGGGACAGGCCCTCGATGAAGTCGACGTCCGGCTTGTCCATCTGGCCCAGGAACTGGCGGGCGTAGGCCGACAGCGACTCCACGTACCGGCGCTGGCCCTCGGCGAAGATCGTGTCGAAGGCCAGGCTGGACTTGCCGGAACCGGACAGCCCGGTGAACACGATCATGGAGTCCCGCGGCAGGTCGAGCGAGACGTCCTTCAGGTTGTGCTCGCGTGCTCCACGCACGATGAGTCGGTCATGCACGGCGTCGTTCCGGTTCCTCTTCATGGGCGCGGCGATGATGCCGGCGCGGTCACAGGCTAGCCGGAGGGTCGGACAGTTCCGGTCGTCCCCGCGGCCCCCGCTCCCGCGTCCCTGGATCTGTGTCCCTGGATCTCCAACGTGGATGTAACAGCGGCGCCCGCCACCGCATTTCCCAGGTGATCACACGTCACTCGTGTCCCGGGAGTGGCGGGCCCACCGGAAACCGTACACGTGTTCGAAGATCTACCGCCACCCGGAGCGTCAGGCCGGCCCGTCGTCCAGGGCGTGGTCGAGGTAGCGATCGGCGGAGCGGCGCACGGCCTGCTTGCCGTCGGCCTGGACGACCCGACCCCAGAACGCCCCGTAGACGCGGGCGAACGGGTACGGCTCCAGCAGGCGCAGCGCCCGGCGCACGACGCGGGGCCGCTCCGGGATGAGGTTGGGGTAGCTGTACATGAAGCTCACCCAGTCGCGGTCCATGACCACCTGGAGGATGTCGCCCGACAGCAGCGCGCCCCGCCCGTCCTCGCCGTCCCGCCAGTGCAGGACCTGGCCGCCGGCGAAGTGGACGCCCGCGTTGATGAGCGTGAGCCCGTCGGCGATCTCCAGGGTGTCGCCCGTCCAGAAGGTCACCGCGTCGTCGGGACGGGCGACCCACCGCCGGTCGGCCTCGTGGATGAAGACCGGCGCGTCGAAGGCCCGCGACCATTCGATCATCGTGCCGTAGAAGTGCGGGTGGCTGATCGCGATCGAGGCGACGCCGCCCAGGTCGCGCACCTGGCGCACCAGGTCGTCGTCGAGGTGGGTGATCATGTCCCAGAGGATGTTGCCCTCGGGGGTGCGCACCAGCAGGGCCCGCTGGCCTATGGCGGTCTTGGGCTCGGCACCGATCCCGACGATCCCCGGCCCCTCCTCCTCGACCCTGCCACGGTGCCCGGCGGCGCGCAGGTCGGCCAGCGTGGTCCAGCGCTGCCCGCCCCAGCCGACGTACTGGCGCTCGTCGTCGCAGATGGGGCAGTCCGGTCTGGCTTCGGCGTACTGGACGCCACAGGTGACGCAGATCGGGTGGCTCATGGGGGTCATTCTGCCCCCGCCCGCCTTCCGATCGTGCCCGGCTCACCCGCCCGGACCGGCCGCCGCCATCACCAGCGACCACAGCGCGAACAGCACGGCCGTGACAACCCCCCACACGACCGCCTGCCAGGCCAGGTCGGCGCAGCGGTGCGCGGCGCCCAGCAGCCTGCGCAGCTCGGCGTCCCGCAGGCCCGTGTCCAGGGACGCGGCCAGGCCGAACGGCGTCCACGGCACCGACGGGTCGAGCGGCGCTCCCGTAGCCGCCCGTACCGAGCCCAGTGCCGACACCAGGGTGCGGCGGGACCGCACCGCCAGCGAGGCCGACATCGCGAACGCGCCGGTGACCGCCACCAGTGGGATCTGGGCGAGCAGGGACGGCCGGCCGGCGTAGGCGAGCTGCGTCACCGTCCCCATCGCCACCAGGAACAGCAGCACCGCGGCGATCGCCGCGTCCTGCCCGCACAGCCGGAGCACCGCGCAGGCGTGCCCGAGCAGGTCCTCGGGTGCTCCGGTGCCCGGCCCGCGGTCGGGACCGCGGCGCGGAGCACCGGAACGGGAAGTCGTGACCAAGGCGCCCTCCACATCTTTCGTGCCGTCGCACTTCGATGGTGGGACCGGACGCCCGGAACTTCCGTCCCGCACGACACGGTTGAGATGAGTCCGCTGACGCATTCCCGGTCGGGGTTCTCCCGGGCGCCCCGCGTTCACGGGGTGGGGCCGATGGGGGAAGATGGTCCCTTGAGATCACTGCCGCTACCGCGGAGGCGCACATGGGCTACACGGGAAACGTCGAGGTCGGAGGCGCTCCCGACCGCCGGGAGCTGCCCGGGCTCACCGTCACCAAGCTCGCGGTGGGACCGTACGACAACAACGCCTACCTGCTGCGCTGCACCGCCACCGGGGAGCAGGTGCTGATCGACGCGGCCAACGAGGCGTCCCGGCTGCTGGAGCTGGTCGGGGACGGCCCGCTCGCCCGTGTGGTCACCACCCACCGGCACCAGGACCACTGGGAGGCGCTGAGCGAGGTGGTCCGGGCGACCGGCGCCGCCGTGGTGGCGCACCCGTTCGACGCTGAGGCGCTGCCGGAGCCGGTGACCGAGCCGGTGGAGCACGGCGGCACGGTCCGCGTCGGCGAGGCGACGCTGGAGGCGATCCACCTGCGCGGCCACACGCCCGGCTCGATCGCCCTGCTGTACGACGCCGGCGGCGAGCTGGCCGAGCGCCCGCACCTGTTCACCGGGGACAGCCTGTTCCCCGGCGGGGTCGGCAACACCTGGGGCGATCCCGTACGGTTCAAGCAGTTGCTGTCGGACGTCGAGGAGCGGGTCTTCGACCGCCTTCCCGACGCCACCTGGTTCTATCCCGGCCACGGCAAGGACTCCACGCTCGGCCGCGAGCGCCCCTCGCTGCCGGAATGGCGCTCGCGCGGCTGGTGAGCGCCCCAGGAACCACTGGCGGCGGGTGTTCGTTCTTCCGACCGGCAGTGTCCACGGGGGTGCTACACCGGGAGAGGAATAATCCGCGAGCTCAAGAAGGCGGAATCCGAACAGGGGGCGGGTGCGACGGGCGCCGAGCTGCGCTATCCGGCCGGGTCCCTCGTGCTGGTGGCGGGGCTGCCCGGCGCGGGCAAGAGCACGCTTCTGGAACGGCTCTACCGGCTGCGCGGTGACGAGTGCGGGCCCGTCCGCATCGACGGCGGGTGGGTGATCGACTCGCGGCAGGCCCGCAACCGCTGGGCGCGGATGCTGCGGCCGGTTCCGGCCCGCGCACGGGTGCCCCTGGTGAACGCGACGCATGTGTGCTGGATCGCGCGCGCCGTCCTGCGCGGTGACGGCGTGGTCGCCCACACCCGTGGCACCTGGCCGCACATCCTGCATCTGTTCGCGTGGATGGCGCGCAGGCACGGCTCCCAGGTGCACCTCGTCCTGATCGACGTGGATCCCGGCACCGCCCTGGCGGGGCAGGTCGCCCGTGGCCGGGTGGTGACCACGGTGACGTTCGCCCGGCACGTCCGCCGGTGGGGACCCCTGGTGCGGCGCGCCCGCGAGGGCGCCGTCCCGCCGGCCGCCACGGTCACCCTCCTCGACCGCGCGCAGGCCGACGGCCTGCGCGCGATCCGCCTGGGCTGACCGCGCGCTAGGGCTCTCGGGGCTCCACGGGGACGGCGAGCCGGGTCGGCTCGGTGCGGCCGCGGACCGTGACCTCGCCGTCCAGGCGCCAGTGCCGGGCCTCCTCCGCGCCCTCCGCCCCCTCCCGGGCGGCCCGTTCCACCAGCGACCCGGCGGCCAGCACCCGCGCCTCGGTGGCCTTGGCGAGGTCGGTGAGGCGGGCGGCCTCGTTCACCGGGTCGCCGATCACGGTGTACTCGAAGCGTTCCTCGGCGCCGATGTGCCCGGCGACGGCCTCGCCCGCGGACACGCCGATCGCGGCGCGCAGGGACGGGACGTCCCGCGGCAGGCGTTCGGCCAGGGCGCGGGCGGCGGCCAGGGCCCGCGCGGCGGAGCCGTCCAGGTCCAGCGGGGCGCCGAAGATCGCGAGGGCGGCGTCGCCCTCGAACTTGTTGATCCAGCCGCCGTGCTCGCCGACGGTCTCCACCACGACGGCGAAGAAGTCGTTGAGCAGCCTGACCACCTCGGTGGGCGGACGGTCGGAGGCGAGCCGGGTGGAGGCGATGATGTCGACGAACAGCACCGAGACCTCGCGCAGCTCGCCGCCCAGGTCGATGCCGCGTTCCAAAGCGACCCTGGCCACGTCCTCGCCGACCTGGCGTCCGAACAGGTCCTGGAGGCGGGCGTGCTCGCGCAGCCCCGCGGCCATGTGGTTGAACCCGGCCTGGAGCAGCCCCACCTCGCTGGCGTCGTAGACGGGCACCTGCGCGTCCAGGTCGCCGCGCTCGATCCTGGCCAGCCCGAGCCGTACCGACTCGACGGGGTCGGCGATGGCGCGGGCGGCGAAGTAGGTGACGCCGAAGCCGACCAGCAGGGCGGTGGAGCCGAGCAGCAGCACGGCCACCGCGAAGTCGCGCACGGTCACCTCGGCGATCACGAAGGAGCCGATGGCCAGCACGATCAGGCCGAGGATGGGGACGGCGGTGCCCAGCGCCCAGGCCAGCACGGAGCGGGCCACCACGCCGGGCAGCCCGGTGCGGCGCGGCATCTCGGCGGCCAGCGCGGTGGTGAGGGCGCGCCGCAGCAGCCGCTCGGTGAGCAGGTAGACGACGGTGCACGTGGTCAGCCCGCCGAGCAGGCTGGTGAGGCCGACCTTGACCGCCTGGAGCACCGAGAACGGCAGGTTGATCAGCACCCAGCCGACCGTGCCGATCCCCCACAGGGTCAGGTGCAGCGACATCAGCCGCAGCGGCCCGTACAGCAGCAGGGAGCGCTCCCGCCGGTCGGGGGCGCCGTGCCGTTCGGCCGGCCGCCGCACCCGCCGGAAGAACCGCTCGCCCATCAGCAGCCCGACCGGGGCCGCCGCGATCACGTACGCGGTGAAGACCAGGTAGTTGATGGAGCGGACGCGCTCGGAGATCCCGGTGCCGGGGTCGGGCACCATGATCGTGAACAGCAGGACCACCAGCGCGCCGCCGACGTTGGCCAGCCCGGTGGCGGCGGTGACCAGGAGCCTGGCGCGGCGGGCGATGCGCGTCCTGGAGTCGCCCGGCCGGCCGTCGATCAGGCGCCGTAAGGGGCCGAGGGGGCCGCGGCGGCCAGGGCCGCCGAGCGCCTCGGTGGCATCACCGTCCATCGACATCGTCCATCGACGTGCAGGTTAGCGCGTCGTGACGGCCCGTCAGCCGCCGAACGGAGCGAGCATCCGGTGCGGGCGCCGCAGCGCGACGCTGATCGGGTCGTCCCTTTCGGGGTTCAGCCCGGGGCCGGGGCGCACCTCCAGTTCCTCCAGCGGGGCCGGGATCGCGCAGGCCGGGCAGACGCCGTCCGCCCCGATCCGCGTCTCGCAGGGGACGTGGAAGAACAGCCGGCACGGGCCGCGGCCGGAGTAGTTGCGCTCGCCCCAGCGGGACAGCATGTGGATCGCGGGCCACAGCTCGCGGCCGACGGCGGTGAGGACGTAGTCCTGGCCGTCCTTCTCCAGGACGCCGGCCTCCACCAGCGACTGGAGCCTGGCCGACAGCACCGCGCGGGGGATCTCCAGATGGGCCAGGAAGTGCCCGAACCTGCGCACACCGAAAAGGGCGTCCCGGACGATCAGCAGCGTCCACCGTTCGCCCACGACCTCCAGCGCGCGGGCGAGCGAGCAGTCCTGCTTCACATAGTCCTTGCCGAGTGCCATGCGCCCACCCTACCCATCCGAGGTTCGGTGAACGAACCGCCCATGCTAGAGTTGGCCGGGTTCTGGTTCGTTCATTGAACTTGCCCTGCTCGGAAGCCTCCCCTGTCCGGAAGACGGAGACCCGCATGACCTCATCGGCAGCCCCCCGGACCGCCGGTGCCTCACCGGCGCTGATCCTCCCCGGAGCCGCCACCCTGCTGGCCCTGATGAACTACACCGCGCCGCTGGCGACCCTGTCGGACACCGCCGCCGGTCTGCGGGCAGGCCCGATCGCGCAGATCTGGGTGATGAGCTCGATCAGCCTCGGCCTGGCCGCGGCGCTGATCGCCGCGGGGAGCCTCGCCGACGGCCACGGCCGCCGCCGGGTGTTCACCGGAGGCGCGGTGCTGCTGGCGGTCTCCAGCGCCGTCTGCGCCGTGGCGCCGGACGCGACGGTCTTCGTCGCCGGGCGGATCGTGCAGGGCGCGGCGAGCGCGGCGCTGATCGCGGCCGGTCTCGGCATCATCGGCGCCACCTTCCCCCCTGGCCCCCGGCTGTCGCACGCCACCGGCGTGTGGGGGGCGATGCTCGGGCTGGGCATCGCGCTCGGCCCGATCGCGGCGGCCGGGCTGGGCGAGCTCGTCGGATGGCGGCTCTGGTACTGGGTCGCCGTCGCCGCGTCCCTGGCGCTGGCCGTGCCCGCCGCCCGGCTCCTTCCGGAGTCGCGGGCCGCGCGCCGTCACCGCCTCGACCTGCCGGGGGTGCTCACGATGAGCCTCGGCGGCGCCGCGCTGCTCGCCGCGATCACCTGGGGCCGGACGGGCTGGACCCATCCCGCGACCCTGGGGCTGCTGGCGGCGAGTGTGGTGCTGCTGGCCGCGTTCGTGACGGTCGAGGCGCGGACCCGGGAGCCCATGCTCGACCTCGCCCTGTTCCGGCGGCCCGGTTTCCTCCTGTCGGTGGTCGGGTCGCTGCTCACCGGGCTGGGGACCGTCGGGATGATGAGCTACCTGCCCAACATCCTGGGCGTGGTGCTGGGGATGGACGCGCTTCACTCCGCGCTGCTGCTGGCCATCTGGTCGGGGCTGTCGTTCGTCGTGGCGATCCAGGCGCGGCGGCTGCCCGCGCGGTTCGGCGCCGGACGGCTGCTGGCCGTCGCGCTCGCGCTGAGCGCGGTGGGCCAGGCCGCGATGCTGGGCCTCGGGCCCGGCGGGGGCTGGTGGCGGCTCCTCCCGGGGCTGATCGTGGCGGGCGTGGGCAGCGGGCTCGGCAACTCGATGCTGGCGCGGCTGGCCGTGGAGAGCGTCCCGCCCGACCGCGCCGGCCTCGGCTCGGGGGCCGGGAACACCGCCCGCTACATCGGCGCCGCGCTGGGCGTGGCCCTGGTCGGCGCCATCGTGACCGGCACGGGCAACGCGCACGCCTCCCCCGCCGACGCGTTCGCCCACGGCGCCAACATCGCGATCCTGGTCTGCACGGCCTTCACCGCGCTCGGGACGGTCTTCGCCTTCGTCGTCCGCGAGCCCGCGCGGGCGGCCCAGGTCCTCACGCCAGCTCCTCGATGAACTCGGTGAGCTGGACCAGGTTGCGGCACTCGTACATCGGGATGATCTCCCCGTACCGGGAGGCGGCCGAGTCGCCGGTGTCCCACTGGGAACGCGGCTCGGGGTTGAGCCAGTACGCGTGCCGCGCCCGGCCCGCGATGTCGCGCAGGATGGGCAGCGACAGCTCGCCGTAGTTGGACCGGGCGTCGCCCAGGACCAGCAGCGAGGCCCGGGGCGTGACCGCGTCGCCGTACCGCTCCTCGAACATTTTGATCGCGTGGCCGTAGTTGCTGCGCCCGGTGATCCACACCAGGTCGGCCTCCCGCGCCAGCCGGGTCATCGCGTCCACCACGTCCACGCCGGGCGCGAAGAACCGGGTGATCTCGTCGGTGGCGTCGATGAACGCGAACGCCCGCACCTTGCTGAACTGCTCCCTCAGCGCGAACGTCAGCAGCAGCGTGAAGTGCGCGAACGCCGACACCGAGTCGCTGGCGTCGCACAGGATCACCAGCTCGGGACGGTGCGGACGGCGCGGCCGGTGCCGGGTGACCAGGGGGACGCCGCCGGTCGCCAGGGACGCCCGCACCGTCCGCCGGAAGTCGAGCCGTCCGCGGTCACCGGCGCGCTGCCTCTGCTGGAGCCGGGTCGCCAGCCGCCGTGCCAGCGGGTAGACCTCGCGGCGCATCGCGGCGAGGTCGGCCCGCGCGGCACGGCCGAAGTCGAGCCGTTCCAGCGGGGGGCGCACGGCCATGCGGGCGGTCCGCTCGACCCCGGTGTCCTCGGCGATGCGGCGGCGCACCTCGGTGGCGACCATCTCCTCGAACGCGGTGATGCGCGACCGGAAGGTCCGCCGCGCCACCCGTTCGGCGAGCCCGCCCCGCTGCTCCCCGTTCAGGACGGCGTTCAACAGCCCCGCCATCAGCGTCTCGGGCGACATGGCGCGCAGCACGCCGGAGGAGAACCACGACTCCTGTCCCGGCGTCCGCCCGTACTCGGCCACGGCCGTCCGGGCGAACTGGTGCAGCCCCGCGTCGTCCCCGGACAGCAGCAACCGGAACAGCTCGCGTCGGCGCGCCTGCACCTCCGGGTCCAGCGGCGGCGGCACGGGGCGCCCGCCCGGCTCGCGGGCGGGCGGACGGCGCGCGGCGGGGTCGGCCGCGTGCGCGGCGCCGTCCCCGAGCGCGGCCGGGAACCACAGGTCGAAGAGCGTGTCGAAGGTGGCGCGGTGCGCGGGCCGCTTGACCAGCGTCGCCGCGTACGCGGCGCGCAGCCCCTCCCGGTCCACCAGGTCGATCACCCGCATCGCGCGGACCGCGTCCAGCCCTTCGGCGACCGACACCGGCAGCCCCGCCTCCCGCAGCGCCGCCACGAAGCCCGTGTGCCGGTCCACCAGCGACCGGCGCGCCCCGTCCCCCCGCCGTGCCCCGTCCTCCCCCACGATCAGCCCCGCAGCCCCAGTTCCTTCACGGCGCGCTCCTGGTCGGAGGCGTGCTTGAGGACCACGCCCAGCGTGCGCGCGACCGCGTCCTCGTCCAGCTCGTCCAGGCCCAGGGCGAGCAGGGTACGGGCCCAGTCCACCGTCTCGGCGATCGACGGGGCCTTCTTGACCTCCAGCTCGCGCAGCGTGCCGACCGTGCGCACGAGCTGCTCGGCCAGCGCCGCCTCGATCCCCGGCACCTGCGACAGCACGATCTCCCGTTCCCGTTCCGGCTCGGGATAGGTCAGGTACAGGTAGAGGCAGCGGCGCTTGAGCGCCTCCGACAGCTCCCGCGCCGCGTTGGAGGTGATCACCACGAACGGGCGGCGGGTCGCGCTGACCGTGCCCAGCTCGGGGATGGTCACCTGGAAGTCCGACAGCACCTCCAGCAGCAGCCCCTCCACCTCGACGTCGGCCTTGTCCGCCTCGTC
Source organism: Actinomadura sp. NBRC 104412 (assembly GCF_030269515.1). Classification (GTDB taxonomy): domain Bacteria; phylum Actinomycetota; class Actinomycetes; order Streptosporangiales; family Streptosporangiaceae; genus Spirillospora. The sequence continues at coordinate 131,911 of NZ_BSTM01000016.1, forward strand.
GATCAGCAGCACGGTCGGGCCGGTGCGCCGGATCGCCGCCAGCAGCGGCCGTTCCAGCAGGAACTCCTCGGAGAAGATGTCGTCGTGGGTGCGCTGCCAGCCCTGGTCGCCGGGGGCCGCCTGGATCGCCAGCAGCTGCTTCTTGTAGTTGAACTCGTACAGCGCGCGGGCCTCGTCCAGGCCCTCGTAGCACTGCAACCTGATCAGCTCGGCCCCGGTGGCGGCGGCGACGGCCTTGGCGAGCTCGGTCTTGCCGACCCCCGCCGGGCCCTCCACCAGCAGCGGCTTGCCGAGCGCCTGGGCCAGGAACACCGTGGTCGCGATGGCCTCGTCCGCCAGGTAGCCGATCTCGGCGAGTCCGCGGACGACGTCGGCGGGCGAGGCGAACCCCGCGAACCCGTGCTCCGCGAGCCCCCCGGTGCCCTCAGCGGTCATACGTGCGCCTTCTCGTACGCGAGCGCCTTCATCTCCGCGTGCGCCTTCCTGTCTGCGTGCGCCTTCATGTACCGACCTTCGCGGCCAGGGCCACCGGTCACGGATCATCGTCGCATCTCCGGCGTTGTTCCCGGTCCTCGTCCCTGGGGCGTACGGCTGTTCTCCTTCCCAGGAGGGACGCCATCCGCGTGGCCACTGCCTATAAACGAAGGATGACGACTCCAGGTCTGCCCCGCGACGACCTCGCCGCCGCGCTGGCGGCCCGGCGCGAGCTGGGGCCCGACTATGACGACGCCTTCATCGAGAGCCTGGTGGACCGGATCGAGGAGACCCTGGCGGCGCGGCAGAACGCCGCGCCGCGCCGGTCCAGGCGCGACCGCGCCGGCGAGCCGCCGGCCAAGGGCCACGGCGACGGCACCCTCGCCCTGGCCATCGTCTCCCTGGTGACGGCCATCCCGCTCAGCGCCATCGGGGTGGGCACCGCCGGGCTGGCGGGGCTCCTCATCGCCTGGGTGGGGATCGTCCTGGTCAACATCGTCTTCGGCGTCCTGCGGCGCTGAGCCCCCGGCGCCGCCGGATCAGCCGGTCACTTGCCGGGCTCGGGGTCGCGGGGCAGGCCCAGCATGCGCTCGCCGATGATGTTCAGCTGCACCTCGGTGGTGCCGCCGTAGATCGTCATCGCCCGGCTGAACAGCATCGCCCGCGCCACGATCCCGCTGCCCTGCAACGGCACCTCGGTGGCCGCCTCCGCTCCCTGCGCCGCCCAGCAGTAGTCCGCGACGTCCCGGTTGAACTGGACGCCCAGCAGCTTGCGGACGCTCGCCTCCGCGCCGGGCTCCACCCCGTTGAGCTGCTTGAGGGTGGTGCGCAGCCCGAGCAGGTCGATCGACTGGCCCTGCGCGACCAGCCGCCCCACCTCGGCCTCGGCGATCGGGTCCAGGTCCCGCTCGGCGAAGAACCTCAGCAGCTCCGGCACGCCCATGCCCATGCCGCCGCCGGTCGACAGCGACACCCGCTCGTTGCTGAGGGTGTTGCGGGCGACCTGCCAGCCCTTGTTCACCTCGCCGACCACCTGGTCGTCGGGGACGAACACCCCGTCGAGGAACACCTCGTTGAACAGGCTCTCGCCGGTCATCTCCTTCAGCGGCCGCACGTCCACGCCGGGCGCCTTCATGTCGACCAGGAAGTAGGTGATGCCCTCGTGCTTGGGGGCGTCGGGATCGGTCCTGGCCAGGCAGAACCCCCACTGCGCGTACTGGGCCACCGACGTCCAGATCTTCTGGCCGGTCAGCCTCCAGCCGCCCTCGACCCGCTCGGCCCGCATCGACAGCGACGCCAGGTCGGAGCCGGCGCCCGGCTCGCTGAACAGCTGGCACCACACCAGCTCGCCGCGCAGCGTCGGCCGCAGGAAACGCTCCTTCTGCTCCTGCGTCCCGTAGGCGACCAGCGACGGCACCAGCCAGGTGCCGATCACCAGGTTCGGCGGCTTGACGTCGGCCGCCTTCAGCTCCTGCTGGATGAGGACCTGCTCGACCGGCGAGGCGCCGCGCCCCCAGGGCCTGGGCATGTGCGGCACGCTCCAGCCCTCGTCGCCCATCCTGCGGTTGCGCTCGCCCTTGTCCTCGATGGCGGCCAGCTCGGCGACCTGGGCGCGGACGGTCTCGCGCAGCGGCTGGGCGTCCTCGTCCAGTTCCACCTCGACCGCGCGGCGCCCGCCCGCCAGCGCGGCGCGGGCGACCTCGGCCGCATACCCCTTGGCGGGCCCGGTCAGCGCCCGCAGCGTCGACGCGCGGCGCACGTACAGGTGGGCGTCGTGCTCCCAGGTGAACCCGATGCCGCCGAGGATCTGGACGGCGTCGCGCGCGGTCTGGACGCCGGCGTCCAGCGCGATCACCCCGGCGACCGCGGCGGCGAAGGAGGCGTCCGGCGCCGCGTCGTCCAGGGCGCGGGCGGCGTCCCAGACGGCGGCGCGGGCCTGCTCCAGGGCGATCAGCATCCGGGCCGCCTTGTGCTTGACGCCCTGGAACTGCCCGATCGGGCGGCCGAACTGCTCGCGGACCTTGGCGTACTCGGCGGCGGTGGTGACGCACCAGGAGGCCGTCCCGGCCGCCTCCGCGCCCATCAGCGTGACGGCCAGGTCGCGCACGGCCGCGTCGGTGAGCCCGTCCAGGACACGGCCGGCGCCCACCGCCGCGCCGGACACCTCGACCGTGGCGACGCGGCGCGTCCTGTCCAGGCTGTGGACGGGCGTCACGCTCACGTCGGCCGCGTCGATCGCCACCCACTCGCGGGCGCCCTCGCCGGTCGTGACGGGCAGCACCAGCACGTCGGCGAGGGCGGCGCCCAGCACCGTGCGGGCCGTGCCCGAGACCACCAGCGCGCCGCCGTCGCGGCGCCCGGTCAGGTCGCCGGTGAGGGCGAGGGCGCCGGTTCTGGACCCGTCGCCCAGGCCGGGCAGCAGCTCGGCACGGGCCTTGGCGTTGCTGGAGGCGTTCACCGCGCTGGACGCCAGCACGGTCGGCAGGAACGGCCCGGGGACCATGGCCCGCCCCAGCTCTTCCAGGACGACCGCGAGCTCCAGCAGGCCGAAGCCCTGCCCGCCGTGCTCCTCCGGCAGGTGCAGCCCCGTCAGGCCCTGCTCCGCGAGGGCCTGCCAGAAGCCGGGCCGGGTCTCCTCGTCCGCGTCGAGCGCGGAGCGTACGACCGTCGCGGGAACGTTGCGTTCGGCGAACCCGCGGACGGACTCGGCGAGCGCCTCGTGCTCTTCGGTCAGCCCGATGGCCATGCGTCACCCTCTCTCAGAGCGCTGATGACCCCGATTCTAGAACAGGATTCGGTCCCGGGCCGAGAGGTGGAGTCGAAGGGTGAGTTACGTCTCAGTAACTTCCGCGGGAGAGCCCGCCCGGCCGCCCCGCGCGGCGGCGGCGAGGCTCGCGACGGTGGTCACCACGAGCGTGATCGCGATCACCGACAGGGACAGCGGGGTGACCACGCGGCGGCCGTCCACGCGGGTGACCATGCGACCGGCCGTGCTGACGGAGCGGGCGCGCGGGGATACTCCCCTCCACTACCCGGCCCAACGTGGAACGCGGCGGACACGTTCCATGATCCTCACCTTTTCTTGGCGGGTCTCTTGGCGAGCCTGAGGTAGATGCCCGCGAGCTGGTCCACCGCGTCCGCCTCGGTGGGCAGGTCCGCCCCGCGCCGCGCCGCCTCGGCGCCGAGCCGGGCCGCCAGCGCCGGATCGTCCAGGACGTCGTTCACGGCCCGTTCCAGCGCGGCGGCGTCACCGGGGGGCACCAGCAGCGCCGCGTCGTCCACCATCCCGGGGATCCCGCCGACGCGCGTGGCGACCAGCGGGCGGCCCGCCCGCAGGATCTCCTGGACGATCAGCGGCTGCCCCTCCCACACGCTCGGCACCACCGCCACATCGGCGGCGGCCAGCAGCGCCGGGACGTCCGCGCGGCGGCCCAGCAGCCGCACCGGCAGGTCCTCGGCGTCGATCCGGGCCCGCAACCGCTCTTCGAGCGGCCCGTTCCCCACGATCGCGACCAGCGGCGGCGGGGTGCGCCGCCCCCACCCCTCGGACGCGTCCAGCAGGGTGGGCAGGCCCTTCTGCTCCGCCAGCCGCCCCACGGTCAGGATCAGCGGGCGCTCCCCCACGCCCAGCTCCTCCCGCAGGTCGGCGCGGGCCGCCGCCCCCAGGCGCGTGCGCGGGACCGGCGCCGGGACCAGGGCGTGCCCCACCGAGCGGGCACCGCGCGCGCGCATCCGGTCCTCCAGGTCAGGGGACACGCCCAGGACCTCGTCCGCGCCGTACGCGACGGCACGCTCCAGCGCCCCGTACACCAGCGCCGTACGCCCGTCCGCGATGAGCGCGTTATGCAGCGTGACCACGAGCGGCGGGCCGCCAGGGGCCAACCGCAGCGGCCCCGGCGCGACCCTGGCGCAGGCCGCGACCGCAAGGGCGCCCGCACGCAGGCCGTGGGCGTGCACCACGTCGGCACCGCGCAGCAGCGCGCGCAGCCGCGTCACGGCCTTCGCGTCGTTCAGCGGACGGGGACGGTCGGCCAGGTCCACCGCCGCGAACCGGACGCCCTCGCGCTCGAACCCGAACGTCGCCTCGGTCTCGGCGGGCCCGCACACCACCACACGCGCCCCGCGACCGGCCAGCCCCGCCGCGACGGACCGCACATGCCGGCCCACCCCGCCCGCGCTGGTGCCGAGGACCAGCGCCACCCGCAGGCCGTCCAGGTCCTTGCCCGCGCTCCTCGGGGCGGCGCTCCCCCTGGCGGCCATGTCCGATTCCGTCATTGTCGCGCGACCTTCCGGCTCAGGACGGCCCGCAGATCCCGGCCGTCGATCACGAACGCGAGCGCCACGAACACCGCCGCGGCGGTCAGGGCGGCCAGCGCCGCCACACCGATGTTCCGCACCTGGCCCCCCGTGCCGAGGACGGCGGCGACCGCGGCGCCCGCGGCCCCTCCCACGACGCCCCCCGCGAGCCCGGCGGTCAGCGCGCGCGGCACGCCCCGCACGGCGCCGCTCCCCCGCGCCCGTACGAGCGTGGCGAGCAGCAGCACCCCCGCCAACGTCATGCCCGCGGCGTTGCCCGCTCCCAGCGCCGCCACCACCCACTGCCGCTCGACCGTGAGGACGAGCGCCACGTCGGCGGCCATCACCGCCGCCCACCCGGTGACGATGGCGACGGCCCCCATCCTGCCCCGATGGCAGGCGAACAGCACCCGCTGCAGATGCGCGACCAGACCGTACCCCAGCAGGCCGGGCGCGAAGGCGAGCACCGCGCGGGCCAGCACCTCCTGCTGACCGGACAGGCCGGGGTTGAAGACCGCCGCCACGGGGACCGCCACCGCGCCCAGCGCCGCCGCCCCCGCGCACGACACCAGGATCACCGCGCGGGTCGTGGACGCCGTGATCCGGTCGAACGCGGCCGCCTCCTCCATCCGTGCCGACAGCATGGGGAACGCGCTGGTCGCGATGGGCACGGCCAGGATCGCCCAAGGAAGCAGGTACAGCGCCCAGGCGTACTGGTAGTTCGCCAAGGCGCCGCCCGTGCCCTCATAGCTCAGCCGTACGACCAGCAGTGCCGACAACTGCTGCGCCACCACCGTGGCGAGCCCGGCCAACGCCAGCCGCCGCACCTTCCGGGCCACGCCTTCGGGGAACCGCAGCGCGGGACGCAACCCCAGCCGCAGCCGCCACGCCGCCACACCCGCCGTCACCGCCATCGCCACGCCGCCCAGCGCCGTCCCGATCGACAGTGTCAGCTCGGCCGCCAGCGGCAGGCCCGCCAGGTCGTTCTCATGCCCGCGGCCCAGCGGCGCGTACACCAGGTAGGCGCCGATCACCACCAGGCTCGACATCAGCGGCGCCAGCGCCGGCGCCACGAACCGGCGATGCGACTGCAACACCCCGTACAGCACCACCGCGACCCCGTACATCACCATCTGCGGCGCCAGGATCGCCATCATGTCGCCGCCGACCGCGACGATCCCCGACCGCGAGCAGCCCTCCAGGTCGGTGCCCACCAGCAGGTGCATCAGGGGCCGCGACAGCACCGCCATCAGCGCCGACAGCGGCACCATCAGCAGCACGATCCAGGTCAGCAGCGCCGACGCCGTCCGCCGCACCGCGTCCCGGTCGCCGCGCTCGGCGGGACCGGCCAGCACCGGCACCACCATCCCGGCCAGCGCGCCGCCCGCCACGATCTCGTACACGATGCTGGGGAGCTGCGTCGCGGTGAAGTACGCCTGGCTCAGGCACGAGGTGGTGACGGTCTGCGAGAACGCGTAGGTCCTCCCGAACCCGGCCAGCCGCGACAGCACCGTGATCACCCCGATGATCAGGGCAGCACCGGCCACCCCTCCGGCCAGCCGGCGCAGCCACGGCGCCGCGCCAGAGCCCGGTTCGGGGACGGGCGCACGGGGCTCCGGGGCGGGAGCGGGCGGCGTGGCGGCGCCGGGGTCGGCGTCAAGGTCGTGGTTTCGGGTCACCGGGCTGGAGGCGGGATGATGGTCGGTCGGGGAGGCCGGTCGGCGCGTCAGGACGCCGGGCCGGCGACGGCGCCGTCACCGGCGCTCACCGGACCCGCCTGCGGCGGCACCTGGACGGACGGGGACGGGCCCGGGGTCGCGGGCGGCCGCCGCCCCAGCATGTCCACCCAGTTCAGCACCGGAGTCTCCCGGATGACCTTGGTGAAGCTGACGAACTCGCTGGCCGCGTTCAGCCCGGCCAGGCCCGCCAGGACGGCCAGCCGCGGGCCGCGTCCCAGCCGGGTCGCGGCCAGCCCCAGCAGCGCGCCCAGCGCGTTCGAGCCGGTGTCGCCGAGCATGGCGCGTTCGGCCAGGTCCTCGGGGAGCAGCGCGGCGGCGGCGCCCAGCGGGGCCGCCACCACCGCCGACGCGGACGAGGACAGCGCCAGCGGCGTCCCCGCGATCAGCCCCACCTTGATCGCGCGCCCGGGACGCAGGTCGAACAGGTTCATCAGGTTGGCGGACCCCGCGATGATCGCACCGTTGATGAGCGTGTCGAGGAGCCCGGCGGCCGTCCCGGCGGAGCGGGACGAGGCGGGCGGGCCGGCGACCGCCGCCGCCGCGAGCCCCGTCGCGCCGATGCCCAGGATCTTCACCGCGCCGCTGGTGACCTCACCGCGGGCCAGCGCGCCCAAATGCCCCTTGAAGCCGCGCGAATCCGCGGAACCGGCCAGGTCGTCGTACGCGCCGAGCAGGCCCGAGCCCGCGCCCGCCAGCAGCGCGGCGGCGCGCATCCGGCCGCCGGTGCCGGGGGCCAGCAGCCCGGCCGCGGCGGCGCCCGCCACGAACGCGGGGCCCTCCAGCAGCGTCACCGGCTCGCCCCGATGGTTGGTACGGCCCCACACGTCGGCACCGCCCAGCCCCTTCACCTGTGGGAGGACGCCCTCCCACATCCCCCGGGAAAGCCCAACGGGCCGGTTCCCTCCGTTCCGCCGGCGCTCCGCTCCGGGCACCGGCTCGTTGGAACCCGGTGGGCGGCGGACCAGCGCGCGGTAGGCGGCCTGCGCCGCGACCGCGCCCAGGGCCGTGCCCGCCACCAGGCGCACCACGCGCCCGCCCGACGATCGCGATCGTGTCATGGGCTCACCCGCTCCCTCCGGCGGCGGGCACCGGCGAGGGCAGGTACCCGTTGACTCCCGAGCCCGTCCCGTACCGGCCGGACCGGCCGCCCAGCTCGTTCTGCAGCGCCAGGATCGTCACCACCTGGCCCGAGGCGGTGTCCACGGTGTCCTGGGACGACACCGACTTGACCGTGTCGGAGTCGCGCAGCGCCGCGATCAGCCCGCCCTTCTGCGCGGCGGTGGACGGCCCGCCGACCACCGTGCCGCGTCCCGTGCCGTCCAGGGCCGCCGCCAGCGCCAGCAGCGCCCGGTTGTCGGAGTCGCCGCCCTCGTAGGCGTACAGCGACGACGGCGCGATCATGACGGCGAGTGTCGCATGCTGGCCGGGCTTGCCGCTGACGGTCACGTAACCCGCCTGCCGGAAACCGCCCAGGACGGACGCGGCCGAGGCGTCCTCCCGTCCCGTCATCGCGCCGTCCCGGGTCACCACGGCGGATGCCAGCACCGCCGCCGCCTTCTCGTAGGGTCCCGAGCCCTCAGGGAACGCCATCGCGGCCGGCCTCAGCTGATTGGCCAGCTCGTCGATGGTGCCGGTCTGGTTGTCGTCCAGGAACTTCTTCTGGATGGTGACGCGGCCGGTCACGGTGGCGCCCGCGCTCTTGGCCAGCGCGCTGAGCTGCTCGATGCTGTCGTTGCTCGCCCCGGGCGTCTCCATGAACACCACCGACTGGCCGTTCAGCCGGTCCGCGACCAGGTGCGGTCCCATCGCCCTGGCGAAGCTTTCGTCGCCCTTGAGCTGGGCCTCCATCCGGGCCTGCGACTGGCGCAGCTCCTCGTTGCTCCTGGCCAGGGACGAGGTCTGCCGTTGCAGGCCCTTGGTCACCGACTGCGACAGCGTGGTGGAGCCCAGGATGATCCCCAGCGCGAGCGCCAGGAAGATCGCGACGATGGAGACGAGGTGGTAGCGGAAATCGATCACGTGAAGAGTCCGGTCAGCCAGAAGACGAAGGCGTGCCAGCGGTCCGCCAGCAGCGGCCGGATCACGTCGCCCGCGGGAGACATGAACACGGCGGTGGTCATGGCGATGAACGCGCCGAGCACCAGGAACAGCAGGGACGAGGTGGAGATGCGGCTGCGGTAGAGCTGGCTGACGCCCTTCGGCTCGACCAGCTTGCTGCCCACCCGCTGCCGGGTGAGGAAGGTGCTGGCCATCCCGGCCCGGCCCTTGTCGAGGAACTCCATCATGTTGGCGTGCGTGCCGACCGCGACGATGAGCGTGGCGCCCTTGTCGTCGGCGAGCAGCATCGCGATGTCCTCGCTGGTGGCCGTGGCGGGGAACACCACCGCCTCCCGGTCCAGCGCCTTCACCCGTTGCAGGCCGGGCGCCCGGCCGTCCCGGTAGGCGTGCACGACGATCTCCGCGCCGCAGGTCAGCGCGTTGTCGGAGACCGAGTCCATATCGCCGACGATCATGTCGGGCCGGTAGCCGGCCTCCAGCAGCGCGTCCGCGCCGCCGTCCACCCCGATCAGCACCGGGCGGTGCTCGCGGATGTAGGGGCGCAGCACCGCGATGTCCTCACGGTAGTGGTAGCCGCGCACCACGATCAGCGCGTGCCTGCCCTCGATCTTGGTGCGCACGTCCGGGACGCCGATCCCGTCGATCAGCAGGTCGCGCTCGTGCTTGACGTACTCCACCGTGTTGAGCGCGAAGGCTTCGAGCTGGTGCGACAGGCCCGCCTTGGCCTCGGTGAGGGACGCCTCGACGGTCGCGGCGTCCTGCGCGGTGCCCTTGGCGATGACCTCGTCGCCCCGGTACACCGTCCCGTCCTCGATCCGGACCACGTCGCCCTCGCTCAGCCGCGCGAAGATCTCCGGGCCCACGTCGTCGATCAGCGGGATGCCCGCGTCGATCAGGATCTGCGGCCCCAGGTTCGGGTACCGGCCGGAGATGCTGGGCGCGACGTTCACCACGGCGGCCACCCCGCAGGACACCAGCGCCTCGGCGCTGACCCTGTCGAGGTCCACATGGTCGATCACCGCGATGTCGCCCGGCTGGAGACGCTTGGTGAGGTTCTTGGTGCGCCGGTCGAGCCGTACCGTGGCGCCGTTGCGGCCGTCCTCCCGGCCGGGCCGCCAGACCAGCGACCGCAAGGGGCGGCGCCGGCCGGGAATCCTCAACCGCTTCAGGCCGCCGCTCCGCCGCCGCTCGGTCGCGCCGGTGCCGCCCGTGGTGCTCGTGGTGCTCGTGGTTCCGCCGGTCTCTGTGGTCTCTGTGGTCCGGGTCGTTTCCGTGGTCCGGGTCGTCTCTGTGGTCTCGGTCGTCTCTCTGATCCCGGTCGTCTCGGTGGTCTCGGGCACGACGGTCGTGGCGTCGGGTGAGGTCTTCCCGGCCGCCAGGTCGGCGTCGGGGCCCGTCTCCGGCTCCGCGACGGCTCGCTGACCTGCGCGTTCGTGCGCCCCGGGGCGCTCGGACGGTTCCGGCGGCCCGGGCGGGCGGGAGCGCCGCTCGGTGATCGGAGACGGGTCGTTCATCACTGCCATCCTGCCAGAGCGCGCGAGTGGACTTCCGCAACGACGAGCGATCAGGCGTGTTCGCTCGCGCACCCTCGCCCGCGATCGGAACGTTTCCCCGGCGGGGCGGCGCGCTCGGGAAGGCTCGCCGCGATCCCCAGTGCTCTTCGACGTCCTGGAGGCCGTCCGGGTTCCTCAGCGGCGCCGGCCGCGGCCCCGGCGAGGTCTTCCGGACAGGGAGGCTATCGCTCCTGGGCGGCGAGTTCGAGCAGTTCCTCGGCGTGGGCGCGGCCGAGCTCGGAGTCCTCCAGGCCGGCCAGCATCCGGGACAGCTCGCGCACCCGCCCCTCCCGGTCGAGGGCGGTGACGCCGCTGCGGGTGACGGTGCCGTCGTCGGACTTCTCCACCAGCAGATGCTGGTCGGCGAACGCCGCGACCTGCGGAAGGTGCGTGACGACGATCACCTGGGCGGTGCGCGCGAGCCGTGCCAGGCGCCGCCCGATCTCCACCGCGGCCTTGCCGCCCACACCCGCGTCGACCTCGTCGAACACGAACGTCGGCACGGGGTCGGCGCCCGCGAACACCACTTCGATCGCCAGCATCACCCGGGACAGCTCGCCGCCCGAGGCGCCCTTGTGCAGGGGAAGCGGCTTGGCCCCCGGATGCGGGGCGAGCCGTACCTCCACCTCGTCCGCGCCGTGCGGGCCGTACTCGCCGGTCGGGGTCACCGCGACGTCGACCCTCGCGTGCGGCATCGCCAGCGCGGTCAGCTCCTCGGTGACGGCGGCGGAGAACCGCTCGGCCGCCGCGGTCCGCACCGCGGTCAGCTCGGCCGCCTCCCTCTCCAGCCGTTCGGTCAGCTCGGCGTGCTCGGCGCGCAGGCCCTCGATCCGGTCGTCGTCGCCCTCCAGCTCGGTGAGCCGCGCCGCGGCCGTCCGCGCCCACTCCAGCACCTCGTTCAGCGACTGCCCGTACTTGCGGGTCAGCCCGGTCAGCTCGGCGCGGCGCTCCTGGACGACCGCCAGCCGCGCCGGGTCGGCGTCGATCGACTCGGCGTAGGCGGCCAGCTCGGTGGCCACGTCGGAGACCAGGTAGCCGGCCTCGGCGAGCCGGTCGGCCAGCGCGGCCAGGGCCGGGTCGTGGTCGCGGACGGCGTCCAGCGCGTTGCGCGCGGTGCCCAGCAGGCTCACCACGTTCGGGGCCTCGAACGCGGCGGACGGGTCGCCCAGCAGCGCCTCGTGCGCGCCGTCGGCGGCGCCGCGCAGCGCGTCGGCGTGCCCGAGCCGGTCCTCCTCGGCCGCCAGCTCCTCGTCCTCGCCGGGCTTCGGGTCGGCCTTCTCGATCTCCTCCAGGCCGAACCGGAGCACGTCGGCCTCCTGCCGCCGCTCCTTCGCCCTGGTCGTCAGCTCCTCCAGCAGCGCCGTGACCTTGCGGTGCCGGTCGTAGGTCGCGGTGTAGGCGCGCAGCGGCCCGGCCACCGCCTCGCCCGCGTACCTGTCCAGCGCGGCCCGCTGGCGGCCCGCCTGCAGGAGCCGCTGCTGGTCGGACTGGCCGTGCACCGCCACCAGCTCGTCCGCCAGGTTGATCAGCAGGCTGACCGGGACGGACCGGCCGCCGAGGAACGCGCGGGACCGGCCCTCGGCCGACACCGACCGGGTCACGATCAGGGCCCCGTCGTCCAGCTCCCCGCCGGCCTCTTCGACCCGCTCGGCCACCCGGCCGCCCGGTTCCACCACGATCCGGCCCTCGACCGTGGCCCGCTCCGCGCCCGGCCGGACCCGCTGCGGGTCGGCGCGGCCGCCGAACAGCAGTCCCAGGCTGGTGACCACCATGGTCTTGCCCGCCCCGGTCTCACCGGTGACGACGTTGAACCCAGGGGACAGATCGAGCACGGCCTCGTCGATCACACCGAGGCCCTCGATCCGCACCTCATCGACCATCGGACGCACCAGCGTCACAACCCCTCGCAAAACCAGTCCCGGTATGGCGCCTCGGTGGTGAGGTTATCGCCCCTCCAGGCCCCGCGGATGTCCGCCCAGGTCACGGCCGTCCGGCCGGGTCGTCCCGGCCCGGGTCGTGCAGCGGGGGCGGCGGGGCGGCGTCGCGGACACGGCTCCGCCCGCGGCCGCGCCAGCCCGTCACCGGCAGCCCGAACTTGGTCACCAGCCGGTCGGTGAACGGGATCGGGTGCAGCCGCGCGAGCCGGACCGGCTTGGCGCCCCGGCGCACCTCCACGCGCGCGCCGGGCGGCAGGTCGAGGGTGCGGCGACCGTCGCACCACAGCACCGCGCGCGGCGTGTCCGGGAGCACCTCGATCGCCACCGCCGACCGGGGCGACACCACCAGCGGACGCGCGAACAGGGCGTGCGCGCTGATGGGGACGACCAGCATCGCCTCCACCTCGGGCCACACCACCGGGCCGCCCGCGGAGAACGCGTACGCGGTCGAGCCGGTCGGGGTGGCGCACACCACCCCGTCGCAGCCCCAGGCCGACAGGGGACGCCCGTCGATCTCGGCGACGACCTCCAGCATCCGCTCCCGTTCGGCCTTCTCCACGGTGACCTCGTTCAAGGCCCACGTGTTCCAGCCGCCGCCGTTCAGCCGGACCTCGACGTCGATGGTCATCCGTTCCTCGACCTCGAAGCGGCGGCCGACGACCCGGTCGACGGTCGCGGTGAGGTCCTCCCGCTCGGCCTCGGCCAGGAAGCCCACATGCCCGAGGTTGACCCCGAGCAGCGGGGTTCCGGCGGGCCGCGCCAGGTCGGCCGCGCGCAGCAGCGTCCCGTCGCCGCCGAGCACGATCACGACCTCGGCCTCCTCGGCCGCCGCGTCGCCCGGCCGGACGTCCACGTCGGCGCGGCCGATGTCCCGCGCCTCGTTCTCGAGCATCCGCACCGTGATGCCCGCCTGGGTGAGACGCTCGATCACGAGCTGCGCGCTCCGCACCGCCTCGGGCCGTCCCGTATGGGTGACGACCAGCACCGATCTCTCACCCATGCACACGCTCCGTTGTAACGTTCACGCCCGCTTCTACGTCCGGCACGGCGTCCAGGATCACTGCGGCCCCTCGGCGACCGCACGTTCCAGGTCGGCCTCGTCCAGAGGCGGAGCTCCGGCCCGCAACCACAGGAAGTACTCCACGTTCCCGGCGGGGCCGGGAAGCGGGCTCGCGGTCACTCCCAGCACGCCCAGGCCCAGGGTCGCCGCGTGCTCCGCCACACCGCGCACCGCGTCGGCCCGCAACCGGGGGTCGCGTACGACGCCGCCGGCGCCCACGCGGTCCTTGCCCACCTCGAACTGGGGTTTGACCATCATCGCGTAATCGGCCGCCGGCTCCACGCAGCGCCGGATGGGCTCCAGCACCAGGCGCAGCGAGATGAACGACAGGTCGGCCACCACTAACCCCGGCGGCGCCGCCTCGGGCTGCCCCAGCATCTCGGGGGTCAGGTCGCGGACGTTGGTCCGTTCGAGGACGGTCACCCGGTCGTCGGTGCGCAGCGACCAGGCGATCTGGGCCCGTCCCACGTCCACCGCGTAGACGTGCGCGGCCCCGGCCCGCAGCAGCACGTCGGTGAACCCGCCGGTGGACGCGCCCGCGTCGAGGCAGACCCGGCCCGCGACCTTGAGGTCGGAGAACGCCTCCAGCGCGCCCGCCAGCTTGTGCCCGCCCCGCGAGACGTACTCGGGACCGGCGTCGGCGGTGTCCACGACGATCGCCGCACCCGCCTCGACCTGCGTGGCGGCCTTGCCGGCCGGCCGCCCTCCGACCCGTACCCGGCCATCGGCGATCAGTTCGGCGGCGTGCTCGCGGGACCGGGCCAGGCGGCGCCGGACCAGCTCGGCGTCCAGCCTGCGGCGCGTCATGGCCGCCGACCGTGCCCCTCCGGCGGCGCGCCCTGCCCGACGTGACCGCTTCGGCCCGCCATGGCCGTCCGCCACGCACCGGCGGGCCGGGGGACGGGCGGACGGGGTTCGTCCTGCCGGTCCGCGGAGGTCAGCAGGTCCTGGAGCCGCTGATGGATCTCCTCGAAGACCGCCACGTGCTCGGCCACCGGCGCCGCGTTCAGCTCGCCGAGCCGGGCCAGCACCTCGTCCACCCGGGGGTCTCCGGTCGGCTCCACCACCGTCTCGCCCGGACGCGGGGACGGGATCACGGGCGTCGCGGAGGGCGGGCTGGGGAGCCTCCCGGCGCTCTCCGTACCGGCGGGTGGCGGGAAGGGCGGGGGTGGCGGGAAGGGCGGGGGCGGCTCCTCCACGGGCTCCCCCGCCGCCTCGTCGGACATGCTCGTCTCCTCCCAGAGAACCCCATCGAAGGCTCCATCGGGGGTTCATCGTCTATGGCGAGTCGCTTCGGGCCCAGTCAGAACGCTACCGTCCCTTCACGACATCGTTGTCGATCGAACGGGGAACAGCCTGACCATGGCGAACGAGGAGGAGTGCCGCGGCGCGCTCGACCGGATCTCACAGCGTCTCGCGGAGGTGGACGGCGACCGGCTGGCCGAGCACATCGTCGAGCGGACGATCAGCTGCCGGATCACCGATCTGCGGCTCGCGTACCTGACGAGGATCCACGCGGGCGGCCTCGACCCGTTCGAGCTCACCGACGCGCCCGAGGACGCCCAGGTCAGGCTGACGGTGGCGAGCGACGACCTGGTCGCGCTCGCGCATGACGAGCTGAACCCCGCCAAGGCGTGGGCGAGCGGCCGCCTCAAGATCGAGGCGAGCTTCCTGGACCTGCTGCGGCTGCGCAAGCTGCTCTGACCACCCGCCGCGACAACGCCCGGGAGAACGACAGGCCGGGAAGACGACAGGCCCGGGAAAACGACAAGGCCCCCGCCAGGTCGCGGGGGCCTTGCCCGAACAGGTCAGCGGGGCCTGTACGCCCGGGGCAGGCGCAGACCACGCCGCTCCATGACCCTGCGCAGCCGGTCGGGGTAGTCGGTGATGATCCCGTCCACGCCGTCGTCGATCAGCTTCTCCATGGTCGGCTCGTCGTCCACCGTCCAGGGGACGACCTTGAGGCCCATGCGGTGGGCCCGGTCGACCATGGCCTTGGTCACGTACGGGCGGTAGCCCGGGTCGGTGATCTTGCCGTTCTCCGGCGAGCCGTGCACCGGCGAGAACGCGTCCGCGCCGAAGGACTTGATCGCCTTGAGCGGGTCACCGCCGAAGTCGTCGATGTCGATGCCGCCCAGCCAGGGTGACTTTCCGGGCTGGCCCGTCTGCAGGAAGGTGATGTTGGTCAGCGCGACCAGCGGCAGCCGCCTTTCGACCTGCCGCATCCGCATGAGGGCGCCCCAGTCGAAGCTCTGGATGGTCACCTGCTTGAGCATGCGCGCACGCCGGATCTCCCTCGCGGTGACCTGGACGAACTGTTCACGCGGAGCGGTCTCGTGCGGCGCGCCCGCCTCCACCTTGGTCTCGATGTTGAGCTTCACGCCGTACGCACGGTAGCGGTGCACCAGAGCGAACACCTCGCTCAGCAGCGCCATCTTCTGACCGGGCACGGTCCGCTGCCCCGGGTGCGCGGCACTTGGGGTCGAGCCGCAGTCCATGGTGCGGATCTGCTTGAGCGTCAGCGTGTGGATGTACTTGCCCACGTACGGGAACTCGGGGTCGTTCGGCGTCGCCGGGGCGGTGTCCAGGCACGTGCGGTTGCTGATCCGCCGGTCGTGCGTGACCACCGCCTGTCCGTCCTCGGTGATCTGCACGTCCAGTTCCAATGTGCTGACGCCGAGTTGGAGCGCGTTCTCGAAGGCGGGGATGGTGCTCTCCACGACCAGTCCCATGCCGCCCCGGTGTGCCTGAAGGTCGAACGCCTTGCGTTTGCCGTGAGGGTGCCCACCGGCCAGAGCCGGAGATCCTGTTCCGGCGAGCACCGCTACTACCATGCCGATTACCAGTAGACGTCTCATGGAGATCCCTCCAGATGGAAACTCTGGGAGAGATCACCATCCACCGGTTGCCTCCTGGAGAACGTCAGTCGACCCTCGCCGGAACACCGCCGTTCTTTGCTCACCCCACGCAGCAAGCCACCGCCAGGCCACCCAAGGCGAGACCTACGACATCACCCGGTCAACCAGCCGACACCGCCCCGGCCGCCACTAGCCAGAGCGTCCAAGAGGCAAACGCTGCAACGCCGAGCTCAGTGCGGCCGCCTCTGGCGGAGTCTCCCTGCTCCACGCGGCACCGGCCAAGGCCCTCAGCCCGTCGTAGGCATCACCGTCACCGGTCAACGCCACCCGGTCGCCTTCCCAACGGGCGGTCCAGCCCGCACAGCGGAAGCGGTCACCCTCGGTTTCCACTCCCCGATGCGGGACGAGCAGTCCGGTCAGATCCTGGGCGAAATAGGTCGGGCGTTGATGAGGTGGGGCAGTAAGAACCTCCATCGGGTCGGTCACGCCCGTGAACACCAGAAGACTGTCGGACCCTCCGTTGTGAGCGCCCTCGATGTCGGTGTCGAGCCGGTCGCCCACCACCAGCGGTCGTTGCGCCCCCGTACGCAGGATCGACTCATGGTGAAGGATCCGCTCGGGTTTGCCCGTGATGATGGGCTCCACCCCGGTGGCCGCGGTGATGACCCTGAGAAGCGCCCCATTGCCGGGCTGGATCCGCCCGCCGCCTCCCGGGATCGTGAGATCCCCGTTGGAACCCACGAACAGCGCACCGTCCCGTACGGCCCTGGTCCCTTCGGCGATCAAACCGTAGGACAGCCCGGGGTCGTACCCCTGCACCACCGCGGCCGGGCGTTCCGAGGCCACGGACACAGGCCGCAGCCCCTGCTCGTACAGCGCCTGCCGCAACCCCATGCCGCCGACGACCAGCACCTTGGAATGCGCGGGCAACCGCTCCGCGAGCAGGCGAGCCGCCGCCTGCGCCGAGGTGACCACGTCCTCCGCCCCTGCCGGCACACCCACGTCCGTCAGGATCGACGCGACCGCCGACGGCGTCCGCGAGGCGTTGTTGGTGACGAACGCGAGCCGCTGACCTGCGGCACGGGCCTTCTCCAGCGCCTCGACCGCCCTGGGGACGGCCTTGTACCCGATGTAGACGACACCGTCGAGATCGAGCAGGGCCACGTCGTAGGTCTCGCTGAGCGGGCGGTCACTGCTCTTCATCGCGTCCATCGCGGCATCGTACGAAAGGCCCCAGAGCCCTTCTTAGTGCACCCTGCTCACCGGCGGGAGGCTCACTTGCGGAATTTCAGCGTCGCGCGTGCGTGACGCAGCGCGTTGGCGTAGTCCTTGTTCTCCGGACGCATGGCGGCCGCGAGCGCCAGCGGTTCCACCGCCCGCTCGAACTGGCCTAAGCGGCTCAGCGAAAGACCCAGGCCGAACAGGGCGTAGTCCTCGGCCGGGTCCTCCTCGACGATGCTCCGGAAATTGTCGGCGGCCTCCTGGAACTGCCGAGCCCCGTACTGCGCGCGGGCCAGAGCCTCACGGATCGAACGCGAGCGCGGCTCCGCCTCCGCCGCCCGCGACAGCACCTGGACGGCGGCCGCCGCGCTCCCCGATCTCAGCAGCCGCAGACCACGCGTGTACCACTCGTACACCCCGCCGCCCGGCCCGGCGGGGTCGGGATGCCCTCCCGGATCGCCGCCGGTGGAATCGTCCGCCCGTCCCGATCCTTGAACCTTCATGTGGACCTCCCATCGGACGCCGAGCATCCCTCGCTGGCTAGCATGCCCACGGTGGACGGCGATCTCCCCTCCGGGCCGACCCCGGAGGAGTTCAGCGCCCGGATCTTCGGGTCGACGGCCCCTCGCTCCGGGGCGGGCCTTGAGCTGGCGCCGTTCCGCGGCGTCCGGTTCGCCCCCTCGATCGACCCCGAGGCGGTGACCAGCCCCCCGTACGACCTGCTGGACCGTGAGCAGGTCGAGCGGCTGAAGGCAGGCGGGGGCCACAACATCGTCCGGATCACGCTCCCCACCGACTACGGCGAGGCGGCCGCCACCCTCCGGCGCTGGCTGGACGACGGGTCCCTCGTCCACGACCCCGACCCGGCGCTCTACGTCTACGAGACCGCGGGCCAGCGCGGCCTCATCGGCGCCCTGGGCCTGCGTCCCGAGAGCGACCGGGTGATCCTCCCGCACGAGAACGTCTATCCCGGACCCGTGCGCGACCGGCTCGCCCTGATGGTCGAGACCCGCGCCAACCTGGAGCCGATCTTCCTGGTGTACGAGGGCGGCGGCGACGCCTCGCAGATCCTCGACGAGGCGGTCGACGGCTCACCGCTCATGGACTTCCACACCGGTGACCAGCGGCACCGGCTCTGGCGCATCGCCGACCCGGCGCTCCACGCCCGTATCGCCGCGGACCTTGCCCACCGGCAGGCTCTCATCGCCGACGGCCACCACCGCTACGCCACCTACCGGGCCCTGCAAGCGCGCCACAACAACACGCCCTTGGACAGCCCCACCCCGCCGAGGTCCGGCAACCCCTGGGACTACGGTCTCGCCCTGCTGGTCGACTCCACGCGTTACCCACCCCACCTAGGCGCCATCCACCGCGTCCTACCGAGCCTCCCGCCCGAGAAAGCCCTCCAACTGGCCGCCAAAGCCTTCGAGACGGCCCGGCTCGCCTGGCCGGAAGCCCTCCCCGCCCTGAAAGGCGCCGATGGCCCGGCATTCCTTCTAGCGGGCGGCGAGACGCCCTACCTGCTCACCAATCCCGCCCCGGCCTACCTCGAACGCACCATGCCCGCGCAGCACTCCGCACGCTGGCGCAACCTCGGCACGGCCGTACTGGACCACCTCTTGATCAGGCATCTCTGGCGGGTACCCGAGGACGAACAGAGCGTCGAAGTCGTCCACGACGACCCGCTGCTGGCCCTGAACCGCGCCCGCCACACCGGCGGCACCGCAGTGATCCTCAACCCCCTCAAGGTCGAGGAAGTCCTGGCCATAGCCGCCCAAGGCGAACGCGTCCCGCGGAAGTCCACCTCCTTCGGCCCCAAACCCCGGACAGGTCTGGTCCTGCGGCTCCTCTCCCTTCCCTGACCCGTCGAAGACCCCGCGGATTGTGGATGGCCGGCCGGCGCGCGATGATCGCCGGATGGAGTCCACGGTCACACCCCTCGGTGGCGGCGTCTACGAGATCGACACGCGGATGGCGGGCTACCCCGGCATCACGGCGGGATACCTGATCCTTTCGGATCGGCCATGCCTGGTGGAGCCGGGCACGGCCGGTTCCGCACCGGTCGTGCGGCGGGCGCTGGACGAACTGGGCGTCGGCGCCGCCGATCTGGCGACGGTCGTGGTCACCCACATCCACCTCGACCACGCGGGCGGTGTGGGTGACATCGCCGAGATGTATCCCGAGGCGCAAGTCGTGGTGCATGAGAAGGGCGCGCGGCACCTGGCGTCACCCGAGCGGCTCATGCGCAGCGCCAGGATGGTCTACGGCAGCAAGCTCGACACGCTGTTCGGCGAGCTGAAACCCACGGAACAGGCCAGGATTCACGCCGTCGAGGAGACCGGGGTCATCGACCTGGGCGGGGGAAGGCGGCTGGAGTCCTACTACTCCCCCGGCCATGCCAAGCACCACGTCGGCCTGCTCGACTCCCAGACCGGCGACCTGTACGTGGGCGATGCCGTCGGCGTCTACATACCGGAGACCAAGGATCTGAGACCGGCCACGCCGCCCCCGGACTTCGACCTGAAGACGGCGCTCGGCTCGCTCCGCAAGTTCCGGGAACTGGGACCCCAGCGCCTGCTGTTCGCCCACTACGGTCCGGTGGCGGAGGTGGACGACACGCTGGAGCGGTCCGCGGAGGAGCTGAGGGCCTGGGTGGACATGGTGAAGGACGCACGGGACGCGGGCCTGGACCTGGACCACGCGGTGGCGATGGTGCGAGACCGCACCAGGGAGCGCTACGCGTTCGACTGGGACGCGGTAGACCCCGGCCAGACCGCGAAGTACGAGATCCTCGAAGGCACGGAATCCAACGTGCAGGGCATCATGCACGCCCTGGACCGGCAGGACCGGTGAGGGCGGCCATGGGCCAGTAGCGAGGTCAGTGGCGGAAGGGGCCGGTCACCTCGTAGGTGTAGCCGTCCGTGCCTGCGGACACACCGCTCTCGCCGCGCTGGGAGGAGAAATACAGGCGGGTCCCATCGGGTGAGAAGGCCGGGCCGGTGATCTCGGACTCCTCGTGTCCGAGGACGCGCAGGAAGGGCGCGACCGTGCCCTCCGGCGTGATGAGGTTGATCTCCATGTTGCCGCCGTCCTCGGCGACGAACAGGTCCCCGGAGGCGGCGCCGGTGATGTTGTCCACGCCCGTCAACGGCGGTTCGCCGCCGGTCACCAGGTCGTCGTCGTACGCCAGGTCGAGCCTCTGGGCGGCCGCGTCGTACGCCCAGACACGGTTGTCGCCCTTGGTGGTGAAGTAGCAGATGCCGTTCGCGTAGTAGCAGCCCTCGCCACCGTCGAACCGCATCGCTCCGGACACCTGCTCGCGCGTGGGCGTTATCCAGAGGCGGGGCGAGGGGACCCGCGCCCAGGTGACGGGGCCTGTGCCCGAGCCCACCAGGACTTCGAGAGTGCCCTCGGTCAGGTCGCCCCAGGTCTGCGGACGGAACCGGTAGAAGCATCCGTCCGATTGGTCCTCGGTGAGGTAGATGACCCCGCGCTCTGGGTCGCAGGCGGCGGCCTCGTGCTTGAACCGGCCCATGGCCGGGCGTGCCCTGGCCGGCTGCCGGCCGCGCGGGTCCGTCTCGTGCACCAGGCCGATGTCGTGCTCCTCGCAGGACAGCCACGTGCCCCAGGGGGTGGCGCCGCCGGCACAGTTGATGCTGGTGCCAAGCAGGATGCGGTACGCCGATGTGACCGTGCCGTCCGCACCGAAACGTATGGCGGAGGCGCCGCCTACCAAGGGCACCTCGGAATTGCTCACGTAGATCCAGCCGTCGCCGTCGCGGAAGCACGCGCCGCCGTCCGGCGCCGGGTGCCAGACGTACCGCGTACCCGGCACGCGCCGCAGCGAGCGGGCGACGATGCGGCTGGTGAACCCGGCGGGGAGCTGGACGCCGTTCGCGTCGGCCGGCAGCAGGCCCCCGTACGGGCCGGGGCCGGGCTGAGCGGGCCCGGCCAAAGCCTGCTGCCACAGCGCCCCCGAAAAGGCGGCCGTGCCACCGGCGACCGCGGCGGCCCTGAGGAAGACACGTCGGTTCAAGGGGGTGGGCATGACGCACCTCACGAGATCGTCCCGATTCCGAGGGAGTCGATCAGCGGCCGATGACCCCCTCACCCCCGAAATGCCACGACCTCGTGAATATCAGGCGAATCACCCAGACCGGTCAAGGCTTCGTTCCGGGCGCCTGTTCGCCGGACTCCCCGTCGCCACCATGGGCCGCAGAGTCGGCGGCGCCGTCCTCGGGCACGTCCCGATCGGCCTCCTGCGGCTCCAGGAAGACCGCTGGAGCCTCGGGCACCTCCGGGGAGGGTTGATGGCCCTCGGCCTCGCCCGGACCCGCTGGCGGCGCTTCTGGGGCCTCGGCCGGCGGTGCCGCCTTGAACTCGATCGCGGTCGGGCCGGGAGCGTCGCGCTCCGCCCCGGTTTCGCCGGGTTCCTGCCGCACCGGATCACCGGCGTCCGCCTCAGCCTCGGCCGGGGTGCCGGGCGCGTCGGGAACGTCACCGGCGGCGGGACCCTCCTGAGACGGCACCGCGTCCTCCGGCTCCGCCTCGGCCCCTTCAGCGGACGCGGGCGCCTCGTCCTCGTCCTCTTCGGTGTCGAGGATGTGCAGCCCCTCAAGTTCCGCGTACCGTTCAGCGGCGTCGGTGTCGCCTTCACGGTCGGCCGCCGCGGCCCGAGCGAACCATTCGGCGGCCTCGTCCCGGCGATCGGCGTCCGCCAACGCGTCGGCGTAGGCGTAGAAGAGCCGCGCCGACCACGGCCGCAACCGGCGGTCCCTGAGCTCGGGCACCTGCAACGTGACCACGGCCGCGTCGTACTGACCCAGATCCCGCCGCGCGCCCGACTCCACGATGCGCAGCTCCACGCGCCCCGCCTGGTCGAGCTTCTTCGCCTCCGGCGCCTTGGCGAGGTCCAAGGCGCGTTCGGGACGGCCCAAGCCGCGCTCACAGTCCGCCATGACGGGAAGGTAGGAGTCCTCCGCGGTGCTCAGGCGACGAGCCGCCCGCAACTCGGCGAGAGCGTCCGCCCACTCCCCCGCGTGATACGCCGCGAGGCCGGTGGCCTCACGCACGAGCCCGACCCGCGAAGCGACACGGCGAGCCGCTTTGGCGTGCCGGTACGCGGTCTCGGGGTCCTCCTCCGCAAGCCGACCCGCCATCACCAGGTGACGCGCGACGCGCGACGCCAGGTCCCGGGGCAGCGTGCGCAGCTCCGCCCGCGCCTCCGCGTCCAGCTCTTCACCGGTCACATCATCGGGCAGCAGCGGCTCGTCGTGCTTCGGCGCGGGCCGTTCCTGCGTCTGGAAGCCCTCACGGCGCCGCGAGGACGAGGGGCCATGGGCACGCTTGCCGCCACCCCCTTGCTGCTGCCGGGGGCCGCGCGCGCCGTAACGCTTGTCACGGCCACCCTCGAAGCGGCGTCCGCCTCCAGGACGGTCGTCACGGCGCGGTCGATCACCCCGTGGCGGCCGGTCATCGCGACTCTGCCGTTCCGCACGCTCGTAGCGGTCCGTAGCGCGCCGCCGGTCGTCCCGACGAGCGGAGAAATCGCGCTGGGGACGGCCGTCGCGCCCCTTCGGGCCGCCCTCGGAAGCGCGCTCATCGCGGCGTCCTGGGCGGTCGTCCCTGCGAAACCTGTCATCTCGCGAAGGGCGGGCCGCACCGTCCCTACGGGGCCCGCCACCGCGGCCCTTGAAGCCGCCACCGGTCGGGCCTCCTTGGGGCCGCCGCTGGAATCCCCCAGCTCCCTGGGGACCGCCTGCGGGACGCCGTCCACGCGGGCTTCCAGAGGGAGCTCCATCCCGTCCACGGGAGCCGGGCTGCGCCCCACCCGAGCCCTGGCGCTCATCCGGATGCCTGAAGGGCCGGTCGGGTCGGCGGTCATCCCGCCAACCGCGCTGACGGTCCTTCCAACCACCGCCCGAACCAGGACGACCCGCGCCGGACGAGCGGCCCCGGTCGCCACCAGAACCACGGTCCTGCCGGCCGCCGCCCTTGCGGTACCCCGGACCGCCATTTCGGGCGTCGTTCCCGCGGCGAGGTGGCTTACCCCGTCCCCCGTCGTTGCCGCGCCGCTCACGGTTCCCGTCGCTGCGGCCGTCCTCTTCCGCGCTCATCACGTCCGTCACTGTTCTCGGTGGTTGGAGACCTGCGCCTTATTCTGGCAGGTCCAAGACACGCGTCGAGGGCCGCCCCGAAAAGGGGCGACCCTCGACCAATATATGTCCGGCGGCGTCCTACTCTCCCACACAGTCTCCCATGCAGTACCATCGGCGCTGGAGAGCTTAACTACCGGGTTCGGAATGGGACCGGGTGTTTCCCCTCCGCCAAAACCACCGAACGACCCACAC
>NZ_BSTM01000017.1 GCF_030269515.1 Actinomadura sp. NBRC 104412
ACTACCTGCAGGCCGTAGCCGACGAACTCAACAACCGGCCCCGCGCTATCTTCGGGTTCAAGAAGCCGAAGGAAGTGTTCGCCGAGCTACTGACCAGCGGAGTTGCTTCCACCGGTTGAGGGCAGGCTGTGTTGTATAGCTCGATAAGCAAGGCGTCAGCCATGCTGTTCTTCTGTAGATGGAATGGAGCCTTCTTGAGGAGGCCCCGTTTGACTACTTCGGCGTGCTCAATTTCTCCTGGTTCGAGCTTCCGCCCATTATTGAGCAGCTCGTCAATCTCCGAAAAATTCTGGAGGGTCATGGCGCTCACGAGTGGCACTTGATGGGTCATCTCATCAAGCCACCCATGGTTCACGTCGCCCCCGTATTCTTGGAGATCTTTGCGTAACAGCCGGAACCGATCTTTCACTGCCTGCGTGACCGCTGCTTCAGCACGCGGCCGGTTTCGTTCAAATTCTTCACGTACAACTGATGGGACAAGCAGTTCCAACTTTCCCTGGAAGGCCAGTACGCGCAGAGGCACGATAAGTCGTTGCCCATCACGACGCTTGGCCAGATCGAGCCACACCGAAGTGTCGATAAGTAGATGGAGCATGAGCCAAGGCTAGCTACCGTCGTACTTCTTCGCACTCGTGTTTCTTCGGTCCTCAGGCGCAAGCTGGAGGAGTGGGGGCGCCTACCGCTCTCCAGCCTGCCTCGCCCGCATGCTCACCCCACGCACCAGCAGGCGGCTGCGTACGGCCATGTCGCGACCTCAGAGCTGGGCCAGGTGGTCGGGTTGGCTAATCGTGGGGCATCACTTGCTCGTGAGGATATTCTCCTCAACTTCTTGAACACCGAGGGGCGAGATCACGGCCAACCCGGATTGCCGGTTGTACTCGATCTGCCGACTCTGGTGAAGCCGTGTTAGGACGCGCTTGTAGTTGGACAGGCGGTCCTGCTCGAGGCTCTCGGCCAGCGACTTGTCGGTAAGGCCCTGAGCCGAGGCATGCAGCAGGAGCAGGGTTCCGTCCGCTAGGGACATGGCCGGCTTCAGAATCCGGGTGACTCCACCCACTTCCCAGAGCAGGGGTACTGTCCGGTCGACGAGCGCATCAACGACGGTCGTCGCCGTCTTGATGTCCGTGCTGTGGAACATGCGCACGAGCTCGGCCATGACCCACTGTGTTGTGTGGAGTACGAACGTCGCATCCATGTGGTTGGCGTTGACCTCGCCGCCGACGTGTCCCACCCCTCGACGGTTGCGCACGTCGTACAGCCCTATCAGGGTGCGGGGGATGATGAGACGCGCTGAGTCGGAGTAGGTCCGTGGCTTCTGGCCCAAGGCATCACACGCATCCTTGAACCTCGCGGGCTTGCTGGCCCTCCCTGGGTAGCTGTCCCCGTCCAGATGGCCGGCGAGGATTGTGTAGACGATCTCGCAGAACCGGCCGCCGTCCAGTTCGGCCGCCTCCCAGCGATGCTCACGGTAGTTCCGTGTGATCTTGCCGAACTCCTCGACGAGTTCGTCCCGCAGCGTCTTGGGAAGGTGGCCGAGCGCGGTCGACGCGTCTAGCTGCATCACTTGCCACCGTTCGTGGGGGCAGAGCTAGGCATCTGAGTTTCGAGGTAGTTCTGTCCACCCCACTCGAGCTTGATGTCCTTTGAGTCGCTCGTGTCGATCCAGCCACGCTTGGATGCAGTCTGTCGTAGAGAGACATCGGGCTGGGAAGCAGAGCTCCATGAGCAGAACTGATATACCGCCAGCACGTGACCAACGGTGATGTTCGAGATTTCCATGATCTCTTGCAAGTAGTAGCAGGCGGCGAGGTTCTTCTCGAACATCGTGCGCGGCTGCTTCTGCGCGACGAAGTCAGCCAGGGGCTGCTTGCCATCGGGAGCGAAATTGAGGCCCCGGACGGGGCTGATGCTCTTCTTCGCTGAAGCCTTGCGCGGCTTCTTCGCCGTCGGCTCGACCCTGAGGGCTGCGTCCGCGTCGCTACTAGGAGCGGGGGGAAGGGCCGGGATAGTGGATGATGCCTCGATCTCCCGCTGAACCGACGCCCGTTCGGAAGGCTGGGACGGCAGTGCGACCGCTGTGGCCGTCGTGAGCGCGGGCCGATCCGAGCCGTTGCGTGCTGTCTGGATGAGCGCCTTCAGCGCCTTGAGCTGGGCAGCTTCAGAGTTGAAGGTGTTGACTGCCGCGGCGATGTCCGGCATCACCGAGAGCAGCTCCCGGAAGTCGTCGTTGGGCACCCTTTCTCCCCCTTGGTAGTGAGTCAACATTGCAGGGTGCCATACTCGCGGCCCACTTCGGTAACGGAATTCTTCAAGTCCTGCGGGCAGATTTATGATCTTGGGCTAGATCGGCAACTCAGCATACGAGTTAGGCATGGCTATCCTGATTTACGGCGCGTCGCTATCTGTTGCCGGGGCGCGGTCGTAGCTTCACACCCCGTTCCAGGAGGCGGCTCCGCACAGTCTGGCCGTCGACCCCCATGTGCTTACCAATCCGGGCTAGCGACCAACCCTCTTGGTAGAGGTTGACGGCTTCGTCGATCTGTTCAGGACTCATGCCGCCCATCCGCATCCTGACGCCTTGGCGCTTGAGGATCTTGCTCACCGTGTTCCGGTGGATGCCGAAGCGGCGGCCTAGCTCGTAGACGGTGGCGCCAGCCCGGTAGGCAGCGACTACCTGCTGAGCTTCCCGTTCCTTGAGCTGCTTCGCATGACTCCGAACGTCTCGAGGGCGCCTCTCTGGTTCTGGGTCGGTAGGCGACGGCAGTTTGCGGAGGAGCGCCTCAAGGGCTGCGGCTTGGGTACCAGGGTTGTAACAGGGGTCAATAGGGGCCACCCGGTTCCACCAGCTCAGGCAGGGTCTCGGAGATCACTCCGGGACCCTTTTTGGATCTTGGCCGACCTGGAGTGCCGGCGGATGGGGTATCTGTCCGTATCTCCGCGGGGCCAGGGAATTCGCCAGGTTGAAAAGCGTGCATCGGCCGCAGGTGTTGCGGCCGATGCACGCCCTGGTGTCGGCTATGCCTTGAGGGTGGTCGCGAAGTGGGCTGCGGCGGCGTCGGCGGCCGTGGTGACGGTGGTGTCCTGGTCGTAGAAGTCGAACTGGATGCCGTTCGTCCAGACGAAGTTCTTCGGGCCGTCCAGCGCGGTGTGGAAGCGGCGGGCGCCCTCGGGGATCGCGGCGTCCTCGCTGTGGACCAGGACGACGGGGACGCTGACCCGTGGTGCCAGCGCGATGGAGTCGAACGTCAGCCAGTCCCGCCACCCCATGACCGCGAACCGGTTCGGCCACTGCGGGATGCCGCCGCGTTCGGGGTTGAGGTAGAAGTCCACTTCCATAGGCATCGCGGCGCGCGGGTCGCTGCCGCTGACCACGGGCACGTACTCGACCTCGCCCGTCGCCTCGTACCGTGCTCGGGCCTTGTCGGCGTCCGCGAGCTTGGCGTCCACGCCCTCGGCGCCCCCGTAGACGTCCCGGCAGATCTCCGGGTCGTGCAGCCACGGCGCGATCAGCGCGAGGGAGCGGATGCGGGTGTCCTCGACCGCGCCGGCGCCCATGTACATCGCGGCGGCGCACACGCCCAGCGCCCCGAGCCGGTCCGCGTCGACGGCCGCATGACCGGCCAGGAAGTTCACCGCGTTGCGGATGTCGCGGACCTTCGCCTCTGGCCGCTCCCAGTCGCGCGGCTCGCCCTCCGACTCGCCGAAGCCGGCGAAGTCGAACGACAGCGCGGCGTACCCGCGGTCGGCCATGCGTTCGGCGTAGCGGTCGGCCATCTGCTCTTTGACACTGGTCCAGGTGCCCGCGACCACGATCCCCGGCACCGGGCCGTCGGCGCCATCCGGGAGGAACAGGTTGCCGGTGAGGGACGCGCCCTCGCTGGTGAACGTCACCTTGTGCCTGGTCGTCACGACCGCGCCTCCTCCGTGGCCTTCGGTTCCCGGTCCCCCTGGGACCACTTCGCGGTCATCACCACGCCCGCGATCCTCCACTCGCCGCCCGCCCGGACCAGGTCGAACCGGTAGTCGCCGCCCAGCGTCCACAGCGGGGCGTCGCCGAGCGGGCCGGGATGGCGGTGGGTGGCCTGGAAGGAGGCGGTGCAGACGGCGGTGTCGCCGTCGACCGTCACCAGGTGGTTGGTGATCAGATGCTGGGTCGCCGCGTAGGCGCCGAGTGCGTCCCGCCATCCGGCGACGATGTCGGCCGGGGTGAGCGTGACGGGCTCGCCCCCGTCGAGACTGGTGTAGTCGAGCGTGACCTCGTCGGCGAAGATCGTGGAGAGCCGATCCCATTCGCGCTGGTCGGCGTGCCACGCCATCCGCGTACAGGTCTCGACGATCGACGTCCGGTCCTCGTTGGTGCTCATCAGTTCCCTATGGTCGATGCGTCCGGGCCTTCACTCCGGACGTGGCCCATCCTGCGCCGCGGGCTTTCGGACCGTCCAATAGCCGCTGTAATAACCCGCAGTTATGAAGGTGCATCTGCGGTTTCGCGTCGCGGTCGTCGAGGCATTGCGACTTCATTCGCGCCGCTGAACGGCTCAATCCGTCGCAGCCCGCGTTGAGCATGCAGGTCAGGCAGTTTGGGGACGGGCGCTCACCGGTCTTGGGCGGCTTGGTGGGCGGCGGGAAGTGGACAGGGGGTTGACGGTGCTCCAGTCTGGAGTAGCGTCCGGGTTGGTCCAGATTGGAGTAACTCGGGCGGGTGGTCTCGATGGGGTACGGGGTCGATCGGCGGCGGTTCCTGGGCGCGCTCGGGGCGGCTGGAGTGGTGTCGTTGGCGCCGAAGCCTGCGGCCGCGGGTGGGAGGCGTGGACGGGTGGTCGTGCTCGGTGCCGGGCTGGCCGGGTTGGGGGCCGCTTACAGCCTGATGAAGCGCGGGTACGAGGTGACGGTGCTTGAGGCGCAGGGGCGTCCGGGCGGGCGGGTGCAGACCGAGCGTGACGCGTTCCGGTACGGCGGGCATGCCG
This sequence comes from Actinomadura sp. NBRC 104412, assembly GCF_030269515.1. GTDB lineage: Bacteria > Actinomycetota > Actinomycetes > Streptosporangiales > Streptosporangiaceae > Spirillospora. The sequence continues at coordinate 4,968 of NZ_BSTM01000017.1, forward strand.
AGCTGGGAGCCGTGCGAATCTTCGACACGCACGAGTACACGCTCAGGTACGTCGAGGAGTTCGGGCTTGAGCTGACGCCCTACGACACCGGGGTACGGGCGTTCTACCTGCGTGGGAAGCGGTTCCTGGCGCCTGAGGCGGGGCGGCCTTGGCCTGTGCCGGGGTTCCACCCCAGCGAGCAGCCCGATCCTTCGGCGCGTCTCCCGGAGTACGTGCTGTCGGGGATGGCGATGCTCGGGGACGTCTCGGATCCGGGCTGGCCCGGGTCGGTTCCGTCGGCTCTCGAGCTCGATCGGGTGACGGTCGACGAGTACCTGGCCGGGCGGGGCGCCTCGAAGACCTGGCGCGACTGGTTCTACGCGCAGAACGGACGGGTCGCCCGCGCCAACGCGGCGGCCGGTCTGGCGGTGGAGTCGCTACCGGCAGGGAACCGGGTCTCCAGCATCCGGGGCGGCAACGATCGGCTTCCCTACGCGTTCGCCGCTGCGCTGGGGCGTCGCGTGAAGTACCGCAGTGAGGTCGTGCGGATCGCCCAGGACGCCCGTGGCGTGACGGTGGGCTTCAGGGATCGCAGTGGCCTGCACCAATTGCGGGCGGATCGGTGCGTGTGCGCGCTGCCTTTCGCGCCGCTGCGCCGGGTCCGGCTGGACGGCGGGTTCTCGCACGACAAGATTGCCGCGATCCGCAAATTGCAGTACATGGCCGCCGCCCGGTGTCATTTCCAGACCCGCCGCCGGTTCTGGCAGCACGATCCCCTGGGGAGGCTGGGCGGCCTCGACCTCGTGGCGACCGACACGATGGCGGGACGTGTGTGGAACACCAGTTCCCAGCAGCGCGACTCGACCACGGGGATGCTGCACGCCTACATGTTCGACACCGAGGCGATCGAGTTCGCCTCCCACGGCCGGCGGCGCGTCACGGAGATGCGGAGGCTGTTCCGTAGGCTCGTGCCCGGTATCGACGGGCAGGTGATCGGGGTCGCTCACAAGGCGTGGCAGGAGGACCCGTGGGCGGGCGGCGGCTGGGGGTCCCCGCAACCCGGCGAGCTGCGATGGATGCGGCCCGCCATGCGCCGTCCCGAGGGCCGGGTGCACTTCGCGGGCGAGCACACCGCCACGCTGTGGGTCGCCTGGATGAACGGTGCGCTGGAGTCCGCCGAACGTGTCGTCGGGGAAATCGTCCAGGCGGACGCGCGGGCGGCGGTTCCGTGACTCGGCGGCGCCCTAGCCCGAGGGGACGGTGGTGTGGTTCTCCAGGGCGTGGCGGCGGATGTCGGCGGCGGTCAGCCCGAACTCGGCCTTGAGCGCTCGGCTGACGTGGGTGGCGTCCAGGACGCCCCAGCGGGCGGCGATCGTGGAGACGGTCTGGTCGGCCAGCGCCGGGTTGGCGAGGTCGCGGCGGATGCGTTCGAGGCGGTGCCGCCGGATCCAGGCCGACAGGGTCACCCCGCGGGGTCGCAGGATCTTGTGCAGGTAACGGACGGAGATCCGGTGTGCGCGGGCGACCGCCTCCACCGACAGCTCGGGGTCGGACAGGTGCGCCAGGCAGTACGCCAGGACGCGGTCTGCGAGCCCGTCCGGCTCGGCGGGCGGCAGGACGTGGGTGAGCTGGGCGATCACGAGCGAGACCAGCGCGTCGGCCAGGTAGTGCCCGGCGCTGCCGTTGGACGGGCCCGGCACCTCGGTGAGGTCGCGCAGGAATCCGCCGATGGCGGCGTGCAGCCGGGTGTCGGTCGGGGCGGCGACGGCGGTGTGCCGGGACACCAGGTTGGCGTGCGCGCCCAGCGACGCGGCCGGGACGCCGACGATGACGCTTTCGCTCCGGGTCAGGCAGCGCAGCTCGTAGGGGCGGACGGTCTCGTACCCGACCATGTCGCCGGGTTTCAGCAGGGACCGCCGGCCGTCCTGCTCGACGGCGAGGCGGCCCGCGTCCAGGAAGATCAGCTTGACCAGCTCGCGGTCGGTGGAACGGATGAGCCCGGGATCCCTGCGGATCGTGCACGGGCCGCTGCGGACACGGGCGATGAGGACGTCGCCGATCCGGGTGCCGCGGCACGCGGCGGTGAAGGGGCGGTCGCCCTCGGGCTTGATGCGCATGGGGGCGCAGACGTCCGACATCGCGTGCTCAAGCTCGCCGACGTCGTCGACCTCGCGGTCCACGAGGTCAGGGGTGACCGTCACCTTGTCACAGCCTCTCCACGGTGGCGCGCATGCGGCCGGAGCGCCGGCACCTCAACTGTGGCAGGATCGTAAACCGGCGTAAAGCAAGGTCACCCGGGGACTTTCACCGCACGGAAACCCGGGGCCGGTCCGGTGGCCCGGCCCCGCCTCCCGTACGGGTCCCTAGAGCTTGGTCCAGATGCTCTTCACTTCGGTGTACGCCTCGATGGCCTCCCAGCCCATCTCGCGTCCCATGCCGGACGCCTTCATCCCGCCCCACGGCGCCGCCGGGTCGAGGATCGGGAAGGTGTTGATGTAGACGCTTCCGGCCCGGATCCGGCGGGCGAGCCGGTTGGCCTCGGAGATGTCCCGCGACCAGATGTAGGCGGTCAGGCCGTACTCGGTGTCGTTGGCCTTGGCGACCAGCTCGTCCGGGTCGTCGTAGGGCAGGACGGACAGCACCGGGCCGAAGATCTCCTCGCGGGCGATCCGCATGTCCTGGGCGACGCCGCCGAACACCGTCGGCTGGTAGAAGTAGCCGTTCGCCAGGTCACCGTCGGCACGGGCGCCTCCCGTGACCAGCTCGGCGCCCTCCTCCTTGCCGAGCCTCACGTAGCCGTCGACGCGTTCGAGCTGCTCTTCCGACACCAGGGGGCCGAGGTTGGTGGCCGGGTCGAGGCCGGGGCCGAGCCTCATCCCGGACGCGGCGCCCGCGAGCTTCTCGGTGAACTCGTCGGCCCGCCTGCGGTCGACGTAGTAGCGCGACAGCGCGGCGCACATCTGCCCCGAGTTGAACACGCCGCCCATCAGGTTGCCCGCGATGATGGCGTCCACGTCGGCGTCGGCGGTGATGATGCTGGGGGCCTTGCCGCCCAGCTCCAGCGACACGCGCTTGAGGGAGCGCCCGGCCTCGGCCGCGATCTCCCGCCCCACCTCCGTCGACCCGGTGAACGAGACCTTGGCGACCTTGGGGTGGCGGACCAGGGCCCGGCCCGTCGCGGGACCGCCGGTGACGATGTTGACGACGCCCGCGGGGAACCCGGCCTCCACGAACAGCTCGCCCAGCCGCAACGTGCTCAGCGGCGTCTGCTCGGCCGGCTTGATCACCACGGTGTTGCCCGCCGCGAGCGCCGGGGCGAACTTCCAGGCGGCGATGGGCAGCGGAAAGTTCCACGGGACGATGAGCGCGCACACGCCCAGCGGCTCGCGGTGCGTCCTGAAGTCGACGTCCGGGACGGACGGCGACGCGGTCACCCCGGTGATCTTGGTGGCCCAGCCGGCGTAGTACCGCAGGTGCTCGGCCAGCCCGGCGACAGACCCGCCGCTGACATACAGCGGCTGGCCCTGGTCGGTGGTCTCCAGGCGGGACAATTCCTCGGCGTTCCGCTCGACCAGGTCCGCCAGCCGCAGCATCAGCCTGGCGCGCGCCGCGGGCAGCATGCCTGCCCATTCCGCCGACTCGAAGGCGCGGGCGGCCGCCTCGACCGCCTCGTCCACGTCGGCGTCCGTGGCCTCCGGTACCTCGTCGATCACCTTCCCGGTCGCGGGGTCGTAGGTGGGGAACGTGGTGCCGCGCCCGGCCGTCCACTTCCCGTCGATCAGCATGCGCTGAGGCACGTATCGCCCATCCTTCCGCCGTCCCGCGGGACGGCCGGTGAGACAACGTTCAGTGTTCGTGGACCAGGACGCCGCGGATGTTCTTGCCGTCCTGGAGGTCCTGATAGCCCTGGTTGATCTGGTCGAGGCGGTAGCGCTGGGTGATCAGCTCGTCCAGCTTGATCTGGCCGGCCTGGTAGAGGTCCAGCATCCGGACGATGTCGTACTGCGGGTTGGACGACCCGAACAGGGCGCCCTTGACCGACTTCTCGAACAGCGTCAGCAGCCCGCTGGGAAGCTGGATGTTCAGCAGGCCCGGGTTGGCCAGGCCGGTGATCACGACGGTGCCGCCCTTGCCGACCGTCTCGAACGCGGCGGTGACGACCGCGCTGTCCACCGTGCCGACCGTGATCAGCGCCTGGTCGGCGCCCTGGCCGCGGGTCATCTCCACGACCGCCTGCTGCGCCTCCTCCGCGTCGGCGAACGCGTGCGTGGCGCCCATCTTCATGGCGGTGTCCCGCTTGAACGCCACCGGATCGACGACGACCACGTTCTTCGCCCCGGCGTGCACGGCGCCCTGGACGGAGTTGATGCCGACCCCGCCGATGCCGTAGATCACCACGGTGTCGCCCGGCCGCACCCCGCCCGCGTACACGGCGGTGCCCCAGCCGGTGGGCACGCCGCAGCCGGTCAGCACCGCGACCTCCAGCGGGATGCTCGGGTCGATCTTGACGACGGAGTCCTGGGAGATGGTCCCGTACTGGGAGAACGTGCCGAGCATGCACATGCCGCCGACGTCCTCGCCGTCCAGGCGCATCCGGAACGTCTGGTCGGGCATGCAGCCGACGGCGATGCCGGCGCCCAGGTCGCACAGGCTCTGCCGGCCGGTGGAGCAGTAGCGGCAGTGCCCGCAGCTCGGGATGAAGCTGCACACCACGTGGTCGCCGGGCGCCACCTTGGTCACGCCCGGACCGACCTCCTCGACGACTCCGGCACCCTCGTGCCCGCCCACCATCGGGAAGCGCGGCTCGATGTCGCCGTCGATGAGGTGCAGGTCCGAGTGGCACAGCCCGGCGGTCACGTACCGGATGAGGATCTCACCCTCCTTGGGGCCGTCCAGGTCCAGTTCCACGATCTCGAACGGCTGGTGAGCCGCGGTGAGTATCGCCGCTTTCGTCTTCACCGTGTACCCCTCCTCGGGCGCGCCTCGCGGGGTGGACGCGTTACCGCAGACGTTAGGCGGCCGACGCGGCTTCGGGGTCGCCACATAGTGCACCCCCGCTCGCCATTTCGTGCACGTCACCGCTGACGCGCGACGCGGCTCGCGCGGAAGACGCCGTCCCCCGCGACCGCTTCGCGCGAAGGGCCGCCGGGGGACGGTGGAACGCGGAAGGCTACTCCAGCGGGGGCAGGTTGGACGGGGGAAGCGCGGGGCCGAGGTCGGGCGCGGTCTCGGTGGAGACGATCCGGCGCGGCGGCCAGGTGACGCCCTTCGGCGGCCATTTCTGGCCCGTCCGCTCAAGGAACCACTTCGGCGGCTCGTACAGCGGGAGCTCGTAGTCGTCGGGGAGCATGCTCTTCCACTTGATGTTCTTCGTGCGCCGCTCGAACTCGTCCTTCATCTCGGCGATGACCTTGGGCTGGGTGAGCAGGTCCACCGTGGTGCCGGCGAGGTACCTGGCGGCCATCAGCATCCCGACGTGGCCGGAGTGGTGCGCCCCGGTCGCGGTGTGGTGCCACGAGTGGTTCTTGGTGCCGCGGGGCTGGTGCGCCGTGCCCATCTGGATGGTGGGGACCTGCCAGCTGATGTCGGCGACGTCGGTGGAGCCGCCGCCCATGAACACCGGCGCGGGCGGGGTGAGCGGGCTGATCGTTTCGGAGAACCCCGATTCCTCGGTCCCGTTGGAGCGTTGCAGCGCCTTCCCGAAGTTCTGGTCGGCGGCCGAGAACTTCGGGGGGCCGATCTGGGTCATGTTGGCGTGCATCAGTTCGGCGCCGCGCTTGTTGCCGAGCTGGTTCCACGTGCCGGCCATGATGCGGTGCTCCATGCGGGTGCCCGTGGCCAGCGCCGCGGCCTCCGCGCACTTGATGAGCCGGTCCATGAGGATCTTGGCGCGGGCCGGGCTGCCCTCGCGGGCGTAGTACCAGATGGACGACAGGGTCGGGAAGACGTTGGGCGCCTGCCCGGTCTGCCGGATCGCGTAGTGCATCCGGGACGTGTGCGCCTGGTAGCTCTCCCGCAGGTACTCGGTGAGCGTGGCCATCGCCGTCACGGCGTCCTGGGTGGAGCGCGTCGCCAGGGGCGAGCCGCCGTGCCCGTCGGTGCCCAGGAAGTGGAAGGCGATGCTGTACATGGCGTTGCTGGAACCCCAGTTGGTGCCGTTGTTGCTGCTGGGATGCCAGTCCACGAACGCGTCGAGGCCCTTGTAGACCCCGGCCTTCACCGCCACCGTCTTGCCGACCAGTTGCTCCTCGGCGGTGGAGCCGAAGAACTTGAGCGTGCCGGAGATGTTGCGGGCCTTCATCGCCACGGAGACGGCGACGGCCGCGGCCGCCGCGGCGGCGCCGAGTGCGTTGTGCCCGCAGCCGTGCCCGAATCCGTACGTGGGGGCGTACGGGTCATGGTGGTAGGCGAGCGGGGAATGCCTGGGGTTGCCTTTCTCCTGTGAAAGTCCCGGCAGTGCGTCGTACTCGCCGCTGAACCCGATCACGGGTTTTCCGGTGCCGTTGCTGAACGTGGCGACGAAGGCGGTCGGCATGCCACCGGCGCCCCATTTGATGGTGAACCCGTTGGCCGCGAGGAACTGCGCCTCGGCCCACGAGGAGTTCCATTCCGCGAGCGAGGGCTCGGCGAACTCCCAGATCCTGTCGTTCAGCCCGATGATGGCGTTGGACCGGCGGTCGATCCACGACAGGGCCGCGTCCTTGGCCTGCGAGTCGAGGGCCAGGCCGGTGGGGGGAGCGTAGTTCGCGGGGTCGGCGGGCGTCGTCCTGGGGTCGAGCGCGAGGTCGGAGGCCGCGGCCATGGCGGGGTCGGCCGTCAGGATCGGGGTGACGGCCGCGGCGGTGCCCGCGACGCCGAGCAGGCCCAGCATGTCGCGCCGGCTCATTCCGGACGAGTCGAGATGGTCGGTTTCACACAACGGGCCACTCTCCTTACGGGAATGATCGACCGCGCCGCGGGCGCGGCGAACCGAGGCCGCGTGCCGGAACGCCCCGGGAACGAGGGCATACGGGCAGGCGGGCCTATGGGAGCAAGGGGTGGGATGACCGGGAGTCGCGGTCGCGTGGCGTCGTCGCCGGCGCCCGGACCGATGGCCTGGGTTTCGTCGTCCTGGCGGCCGGAAAGGGGAGGTCCTTGTCCCTTTCCGGCGTGATCATCTTCGTCGCGCTCAGTCTCCGCCCGGACGGGTTCCGGATCATGGGCGACGTCTGCCAAAAAGAGCGCGGCCGTCTCTGCGTTGATCAACGGTTTGAGGATTCGGCGGCCGGAACCGCGGTGGCGCGGGTGCAGCTCGGTTGGCTTGCGTGGCCGGATGGATCAGATGGCGAAAAGTGACGGAAGATGATCACGCGGCGGCCTTCTGGGCGCGCTTTTGGCCGGCCTTCCAACAAACGGTGCCGGCTCCGCGTCCTACCGTCCGAAGGCCCACGTGCACCAGGGGGAGCTTGATGGCCTACGAGTCCCATCCCGCCTACGAGTTCGATCCCGCCGAACAGTCGCATCCCGCCAACGAGTTCGACGCCGTTCCCACCCCGGACCATGTCGCCACGCCGGAGGAGTTCATGATCAGGCTTCGGCAGCTCAAGCGATGGGCCGGGTTCACCTATCGCGAGCTGGAGTCGCGCGCCAGGGACAACGGGGACCACCTCGCGCGCAGCACGCTCGCCTCCACGCTGCGCCGCGACGCGCTGCCCCGCCCGGACGTGGTGGAGGCGCTGGTGCGTTCCTGCGGGCTCGACCCGGCTCCCTGGGTCCGTGCCCGCAGGCGCCTCACCGTCCTGCACACGGGGGACGGGTCCGCCGGGGACGGGCACCCGGGGGACAGGCCCCCGCGCCCCGCCGAGAGAACGGTGCCCCGGCAGCTCCCGCCCGTACCGCCCCGGCTGGTGGGACGCGGACGGGAGCTGGAACAGGCGCTCTCGATGATCAGCAGTGCGCCGGTGACCGTGGTCACCGGCCCGCCGGGGGTCGGGAAGTCGGCGGTGGGCGTCCGCGCCGCGCACCTGGCCGCCCACCGCTTCCCGGACGGGCGGCTCTACGTCAACCTGCGCGGGACCACCCCGGGCGCCGAGCCGATGACCCCGGCCGAGGTCGCCGGGGCGCTGCTGCGGAGCCTCGGGACCCCGGACGCGCAGGTGCCCTCGGACGCCGGGGAGGCCGCGGCCAGGCTGCGCAGCGCGCTGTCCGACCGGCGCGTGCTGGTGCTGCTGGACGACGTCGCCTCCGCCGCGCAGGTCCGGCCGCTGGTCCCGATCGGCGGGCCGAGCGCCGCGGTCCTGACCTCCAGGGCGTCGCTCACCTCGATCGAGGGGTCGCTGCACCTGCGTGTCGGCGAGCTGTCGCACGAGGCGGCGCAGGAGGTGCTGGCGTGGTACCTCGGGCAGGAGCGGGTCAGGGCCGAGCCGGAGGCGGTGCGGACGCTGGCGAGCCAGTGCGGCCGCCTTCCGCTGGTGCTGCGGGTCGCCGCGGCGCGGCTGGCCGCGCGGCCCGACTGGCCGGTGCGCGCCCTGACCGGGCGGATGGCCGACGAGCGGCGGCGGCTCGACGAGTTCCGGGTGGACGACCTGGAGGTACGGGCGAGCCTGGCCGTCAGCTTCGAGGACCTGGAGCGCAGCCGCGCCGAACAGGACCGGATGGCGGCCCGCGCACTCCGCCTCATCGCGGGCCTGCCCCCGGGCGAGGTGCGGCTGCCGGACGCCGCGGCCGCCCTGGACGCCTCCCGGGACGCCGCGGACCGGGTGCTCGAACGCCTGGTGGACGCCAACCTGGTGGAGAGCGGAGGGCCGGGCCGCTACCGCGTCCCCGAGCTGGTCCGCCTCTTCGCCCTGGAACGTGCCGAGGCCCGCGGAGACGACCGGTAGTCGACCGGTGCCAGGCCGATCAACCGGCCGGGACGAGCAGCCGGCGCAGGTGGCGCAGGTGCTGCGCGACGGCGCCCTCGTAGCGTGGACGGGTGGCGTCGTCGAGTCCCGCGATCGCGTCCCGCCACATCAGCGCGCGGCTGACCAGGGCCGGGGCGGCGGTGAGCCGTACCGCCGCTTCGGCCCGCCCGGCCGGGATCCCCCGGCGCCGCCACTCCTCCAGGTAGGTGTCCCGGACGAGGTCGAGGGCGTCGCGGTCGCCGGGGACGAGCGTCCGCACGTCCGCGAGCATGACCTCCAGGGAGAGGAACGGGTGGCCGATCATGCTCTCCGCCCAGTCGAACACCACCGGTCCCCGCGCGGTGAGCAGGAAGTTGCCGCGCCAGATGTCGGCGTGCACCACCGTCTCCGGGACGCCGTGCGCGGCGAGCCTCCGGCAGGTCTCCCCGAAGGGGCCGGTCAGGCGGCGCAGCGCGGAGAGCTCGTCCGGCGCGAGCCCGCGCGGGCCGGCGAGCGGCCCCCCGCCGGCGGCCTCGCGGACCAGCGTGTCGAAACGTTCGGGGAGCGTGGCGAGGCGGTGGTCGGGGCAGCCGGTGCATCCCAGCTCGCCGACGTGGCGGGACGCGTTGGCCTGGATGCGGACGAACGCGGGGATCATTTCGGTGTAGGCGTGCACGAACCGCGCCGGGTCCGCGTAGCGGCGGCCCGTCCCGAAGTCGGCGGTGAGCATCCAGTTGCGATCGGGATCGGCGGCCAGCACCTCGGGCACGTCGCCGGGTGACCATTCGGCGAGGGCGCGGGTCAGCGCCGCCTCGTGGCCGAAGGCGGGCGGGGACGACTTGAAGTAGACCGTCCCCGCAGTGGTGGGGACGCGGAATTGGCACGACCATGCCCGGGTCTCCGCCTGCTCCGCCGGTCCGGTGATCGTAATTCCCGCGCGGCGCAGCCGTTCCGCCGTCCATTCCTGCGGCGTCACGCTGATCGTCTTCCTTTCGACCAGGCGTCCTGCACAGCCTCACAGTAAGTGTTCCGTGCCGCCTTACGACCGTGTCCATCTCTCCGGGACAGGGCGGGACAAGCCGGGATGACGCCGTTGTCTTGCCGTAATCCCGCGCCGCCGCCTACGGTCCTAGCTGTCCAACGAATTCGGCGGATACGGGGGATGCCCATTCCGCCAAACCGGGGAAAGGAGGGGTCGTGTCCACGACCTCGATCACCTCGCGTATCGCGGCCAACGGCATGCAGCAGCACCTGCACGCCGAGCCGGCCACCGTGGCCGAGTGCCGCTACGCGGGCTACAGCTGCTGGTTCGACTCGGACTGCTGCAACGAGACCGTCCGGCTCATCTGCGAGTGGTGGACCTGCCGCTACGCCTGATCGGGAGATACCCCCGGGCGGCGGTGGGAGGACGACCCCACCGCCGCCCGGCGGCTCCGGGTCCTTTCTCTCTGTGTACGGGGGACGGAATGCTACGAGTGATAAAGGCGGCGAAGGCCGCACGCGAGGCCCGTGAATTCCTGGCCAAGGCCAAGGGGCCGGGCGGTTCCTACCGGCTCGAGGAATGGCCGCGCGTACGAGGCGGTGTCCGCCGCGGGAAAGCGCGGGACGTCCGGCCGGACGTGGTCCGCCTGCGCATCGCCCAGCGACTGACGGCGGGATTCCTGGACCCGGTGGACGACGCGGTATTCCTGACCGCGGGTCTGCGCCGGCTGGGATTTCCGGTCTCTTTCCACCTCGGCCGCGAACTGGCCACCGCCCGTCCCCCGGCGGGCTATTTCGCATGGGTGCAACACGGCGACGAAGTGGTGAGCACGTCCCTGCCCGTACGGGACGAGTACATCGAGATCCACAGGTCGGTGGCGTGATGGCACCGAACCCGAGGCCGATGGTGGTCGAACAGGTCCCCGGCGGGGGAGTGCGCCACGTCGGCGAGCCGCAGCCGGGTGCCGGCGAAGGCATCGATGGGATCCGGGTGGAACGCTCGCCCTTGTCCTTCGAGATTGCCCGCGAGCACCCGCACGCACGCCCCGTCTACTACCGCGTGGACTACGGGCGCCTGGAGTGGGGCTTCGAGCTCGACGGTTTCCTTCCCGGGCCTGGTGGCCGTCCCGTGCCCTCCCATGGCGCGCTGCTGAGCCTGCTCCAGGGCAACGCGCCCGCACCCGACTCCAGCCCCGTCCCGGGCGTCCAGCGGCTGCCCGTCGGGACGGCCGTGCGGGTGACCGAGGAGGGGATCACGGTGACCAGGCGGCGTCCCGTCCTGCCGAAGCCGGAGCGGGGGACCGGGCTCGCCGAGGCGGTGGCCACGGTGCTCGCCGGAGGTGACCATGCCATCGCCTACAGCGGCGGGCTGGGGTCGGCGTTCCTGGCGGCCTGCGCCCTGTCGGCGGGGCGGCGCCCGCTCCTCCTGCACGCCGACCTCGGCCCGGAGGTGCTGCGGACGCCTGCCCCGGACATCCCCGGGCTCGCCGTCAAGCGGATCCCGGTCGACCCGTCCGAGCTGCTGGACGAGCACCCCGTCACCGGGGCCGAACCCGTACCGCCCATGCCCGACCGCGAGGTGCCCAGGCGGCTGGCGGACGCGCTCGCTCGGGCCGAGGGCGGCGAGGTGCCGCTGGCCGCCGGGACGCTGATGAAGGACCTGACGTCGGCGAAGCTGTCCGAGGTCGAGACGGGCGCGCGGGGCCGGCGGCTGCTCGGCTGCGAGCCGTTCCACATCTCCGGAACGCTGCGGACGCTCGGCGAGGCCCGCGAACTGCTCGGCCTGGGCAGGGTCCACGCCCCCGACACGCAGGACCCCGGCCGGGACGCCGCAGGCGCGTCCGAAACGGACGGCGACCGGCTGGCCCTGCCGAGGGGCGGAAGCGTGGTTCCCGGCCTGACCGCCGAAGGCGCCGAGGTCTTCGAGTCGGCCTTCCGGGCGTCCATGGCCGTCTGGCAGGAGCACCTGGACTTCCTCGACCCGGTTCTGGGCACCGCCGCCGCGGGGATCGAGGAACGCGGGGACGCGGGCATGCGGCTGCCCGCCCTGGACCCCCGCGCGCTGGCCGCCGTGATCGCGCTCGGCCCGTCCGGCCTGGGACGGATCAGGCGCGGCGTGCTGGAACGCCACCTTCCGCTGCACAGGGAACTGGACCGGCACCGGATCACGGGGGTGCGCAACGCCGCGCCGGGGTCCTGGCTCAGACGGGCCGCCGCGGCGCACCTGCACCGCGAGCGCGGCAAGGTCATCGACCGGTTGCGCCGCGAGTGCGCCCTGGCCGACCTGGGGCTCGTCTCGCCGCGCGCCATCATCCGGACGCTCTCGGACGGGCGCGACCTCGCCGACAACGCGCTGCCGCTGCTGCGGCTCGTCTGGCTCGAACGCTGGCTGGGAGGTGGATCGTGAGAACGGCGCCCGGGGTGACCTTCACCCGGCTCCCGCAGGGCGGCGCCGTCCTGGTGAACGGGACGACGCTGGCCATGACCGAGTGCGGCGAACCCGAGGCCGCGCTGATCGAGCACCTGCTGACCCGCGGCATGCCCGCGCCCGGCGCCGCGGCGGACGCGGTGCCGCCGGCCGCCGCGCTGCGGCACCTGGGAGAACAGCTCGTCGAGTCCGGCTGGCTGCTGGACGATCGGAGGCCGTGACCGATGCTCGCCGACATCGTGCTCGCCCTGACGGCGGGCCCCCTGCTGGCCGCCGGGACGGCCAAGGCCGCCGCGCCCGCGGACCGGATCGACTGGCCGCTGCGGAGCGGGCCGCTGCGTCCCCCGTGGGGGCCGCGGCTGACCGGCGCCGCCGAGACCGCCGCCGCCACGGCGATCGTGCTCGTCCCCGGAAGGACGGCGGCGATCGTCGCCCTGCTGGGGTACCTCGCCCTGACCGCCGTGGCGCTGCGGCTGCGCGGCGCGCGCTGCGCCTGCTTCGGCGTGGCCCGGCTGGCGTCCGTGGGCCGTGCGCACATCGGGCTCAACGCGGGCGGCGCGCTGGTCGCCGCGTCCGCGCTGGCGGCCGGTCCGGGCTCCGAGCCGGTCGCGCGGACGGCGGCGGGCGCCGTGGCCGCCGTGGTCACGCTGGGCGCCGTCCTCCTCGCCGACCGGCGGTCACGCCGGGACGGGGACGCCGCCTGCGACCGGCCGATCACGGGCGTCCTGATGTACCTGGCCGAGGACTGCCCGTCGTGCCGGTCGCTCAAGCAACTGCTGGAGACCGTGGAACCGGCCCGCCGTGAGGCCGTCGTCATGCTCCCGGCCGTGCGCGGCACCCCGCTGCCCGCGCCGGTGGCCGGGCTGGCGGTGCCGTGCGCCGTGGGCGTCGACGACTCCGGGACGCCGGTCTGCCCGCCGGTCGAGGGCATCGGCGCCGTGAAGGCGCTGGTCGACGGCATCACGGTCCGGAACGTGCGCGGAACGGCCGGTGGGGAGGCGAGCCGTGTCGCCTGAACGGGAGCGCCGGGACGAGGCGCCGGACGGGTCGGCGTGGGCCGTCGTCCGCACGCCCGCGCTGCCCTCCGTGGCCGAGTGCAACCCCGCGGCGGTGCGCTGGCGCGACCTGCTGCTCGATCCCGATCTGGCGGGCCTGGTGCCGGGCCGGGCCCGCCCGTCCTCCATCGTCTTCTACGGCGACGGCGACGGCGACGGCGCGGACGGGTGGCGGCTGCCGCTCGACGGCGTCCTGCCGTCCAGGCTGGCGTGGCATCCGCGCCGCCCGCTGGTCGCGGGACTGGTCGCACGGGATCGCCGCGCGTACCCGTGGATCGCCGACCACCGGGACCGGACGGTCACCGTCCTCACGCACCTGCGCGCCGCCGTCTCGTTCACCGGCTACGGGCTGCCGCCGCTCGCCTGGTGCGGCGACCGCCTCGCGCTGCTCGTTCCCGCCGCCGCGCCGGGCGGGGAACCCGAGCCGCCGACCGGGCGTCCCGTGGTGTTCGAGGCGTCGGGGCCGCGTGCCGTCTCGTTCGAGCCGCCGCCGGGGGAACTGGAGCGGCTGGCCGCCGCCCGGCTCGCCGTCGTCGACCGGAACGGCGGCGAGGCCGCGCCCGCCGCGCCGCTGACCCCGCCCATGCTCGTACGGGGCCTTCTCCCGGCGTCCGCCGATGGCGCCGTGATCGTGGGCCTCGGCCGCTGGGAGGACGGCGGCGATGGGGAACCGCGCTGGACGGACGTCCTGATCGACCTCGACGATCCGGGACGACCGCGGCCCGTACCGGACGCCGCGATCCCGGCTCCGCGGCCTTGGCCACGGCCGGACGGCTCCCCGGACGCGGCCACGCCGATCCCCACGGGGTTCGGGACGGCCCGCCTCACGCTCCCGCCCGCCGGGCCGGGGCCCCTCCTGATGTGGATCCGGGCGTTCCCGCCCGGCTCGGACGTCCCCTGCCCGGCACCGGTCGACCTGGCCACCGCCCCCTCCGGGCACCCGGTCGCGACGCTCGACCTGCCGCTGCGCTGGCCCGCCGACGCCACGCTCGGCATGCTGCGGTCGCAGATCCTCGGCACCGTGGAGGCCGCGGTCAAGCGCTGGAACGGCCCCGTCGCGGTCGGCGGCCACAGCTTCGCCGCGACCCTCGCCCTGTACGCGCTCGCGCACCTCCCGGACCTGACCTCGGCCATCGTGCACAGCGGCTGTTACAACCGCACGCTGACGCCGACCGGGTTCCACTACGAGCGGCGCCCGTACTGGGCCGTCCCGGAGATCTACCACGCGTTCAGCGCGGTGTGCTTCGCCGATCTGCTCGACCGTCCCGTGCTGCTCGTCCACGGCGCCGAGGACGCCAACCCGGCCACGCCCGCCGAGCGATCGGTGGAGCTCTACCGGGCGATCGTCGCTGCGGGCGGGCAGGCCCGGCTCGTCCTGCTGCCGCACGAGGGACACCACTACCGGTACCGCGAGACGCACGAGGCCGTCGCCGCCGAACACCGCGCCTGGCTGGGGCGGTGGTGACCGTGCCGAAGAACCAGGCGAAGGTTCGGCCGGGCGACCTGATGCGTTCCGCGACGTTCGCGGTACGGCTGGCGTGGCGATCGGACCGCGGCTCCCTGCTGACGCTCGTCGTGGTGCAGGGCGTCAACGCGCTCGGACTGGGCGCCGGGCTCCTGCTGCTGAAGTCGGTACTGGGCGATGGCGGCCTGCCGGGCGGCGCCGAGATGCAGTCGTCGGGCGGCGCCTCCATGCTCGTCGGCCTGGCGGTGCTGCTCGGCCTGCGCAGCGTCGGCGGCGTCCTGAACGCCGTCACCTCCGCCCGGCAGCGGATTCTTGCCGCGCGGCTGGACCGGCACGTCATCTCGCTCGTCCTGCGCGCCGCGGTCGGCGCCGACCTGCCGCGCTTCGAGGACCCCCAGTTCCACGACGGCCTGCAACGCGCCGTCTTCGCCTCCCGAGGCCAGCCGGTCGTGGTCGTCACCACCCTGGTCGTGGCGCTCCAGGCCGTGCTGACCGCCGCGGCCGTGAGCGTGGCGTTCGTCGCGATGGCCTGGTGGCTGCTGCCGTTCGCCGCGCTGAGCGCCGTGCCCACGCTGCGGGCCGCGCGGGCCGAGCGCAACGCCAGCTACGGGCTCAGCCATGACCTCGCCGAGAACCGCCGCCTCCGCCAGTACTTCGAGCAGCTGATGACCGGGCGCGAGGAGGCCAAGGAGGTCCGCGCGCTGGACCTCGGGCCGATGCTGACCGCTCGCTGGGACGCGCAGTACGAACAGGAGATCGACGGGACCGTCCGGACCCAGCGCCGCCATCTGTGGCGCAAGATCGGCGCACGGCTGGTCGCGGACCTGCTGGTCATGGCCGTGATCGGCGGGGTCTGGGCCGGCCTCGGCAGCGGGCTGGTCGACCTGGCCACGGCGGCGGCCGCGCTCACCGGGCTCTGGCTGCTGTCCACCCGCATCCAGATGATCAGCGGGCTGGTCGGCAACATCGGCGACTCCGTCCTCTACCTCAAGGACCTGCGGCTCTTCGCCGGATCCGATGCCGCCCCGCTCCCCGTGGCGGCGGAGACGCCCGCGCCGCGCTTCGCCTCCCTGCACGCCGAGCAGATCGGCTTCACCTACCCGGGCTCGGCACGTCCCACCCTGCGCGGCGTCACCGTGACGCTGCGCGCCGGGGAGATCGTGGCCCTGGTCGGGACGAACGGGTCGGGCAAGACCACGCTGGCCAAGATCCTGGCCGGGCTGTACGCGCCCGACGAGGGGATGCTGCTGTTCAACAACAGGCCGGTGACCGACCCGGCGGCGCTGCGCGACGCCGCGACCGTGGTGTTCCAGGACTTCGTCCGGTACAAGCTGCCCGCGCTCGACAACATCGCCTTCGGCCGCGCCGGCGAGCCCGCCGACGTCGCCCGCGTCGTCACCTCGGCGCGGCGGGCCGGGGCGCACGACTTCGTGTGGAGCCTTCCGCAGGAGTACGCGACCACGCTCGGCAAGGAGTTCGCGGGCGGCGAGGACCTGTCCGGGGGCCAGTGGCAGCGGCTGGCGCTGGCCCGCGCCTTCTACCGCAACACCCCGTTCATCATCCTGGACGAGCCGACCGCCGCCCTCGATCCCGAGGCCGAGGAGGAGCTGTTCCGGCACATCCGCCTGCTGTTCAGCGACCGCACGGTGCTGCTGATCTCGCACCGCTTCTCCACGGTCCGCGGCGCCGACCGCATCTACGTCCTGGACGAGGGCAGAGTCATCGAGCAGGGCACGCACGACGAGCTGATGGCACGACGCCAGAAGTACGCCGCCCTCTTCCTGACCCAGGCCGCGGGCTACCTGAACCCCACATCCGGCCCCAGGCCGGGCCCAGGTCACCTACCCGGCCCAACCTGGAACCACACGTCAGGGGTCAGCGCCACACGCCCGTCCTGTACGCGTCGGGCGGACGCTCCCTGAAGGTGAGGGACCGCAGGCTGCCGTTGCCGACACACGGTGCATCAAGGTATTTCGCCGTCGCTGTCACGGACGGCATACCACAGCGGCCCCGAGGGGTTGCGGCGACACCCGCGCCGACACCTCACGGTCCGCCGGGTCGTCCAGCTCTTACCCGCTTCGGCGGTGCTTCCGGATGAATGCCGGCGCAACCGGGCGCCCCGACCGTCACCACCATCCCCGCTGCGGCCCTGGCCCCAAAACCCTCCGCTAAACCTGACCCGGCGGTCAGGACCCGCGAGGACGGCATCAGTCAAAAAGCTCGTCGATCTGGTCGATGGTGATGGCGCGTGTCATCCAGTGCTCGAGTTGTTCGAGGTCGGTGCAGTTGTTGATGCGCTGTTGGGCTGTTTCGGGGATGGGGATGTTGCGGGTCTTGAGAATTAGCTGGAGCGCCTTGGCGGCTTCCCCAACCTCGCCCTGGGTGCGGCCGATTGCTTGGTGTTCGATGGCGAAGTCGGATTGCCACTGGTATTCGTCGATCTTCACGATCTCCTCCAGGAGCTTCTGAGCCGCCGACGAGAGCTGCGACTTAGAGCGTGTCTCACGTGGATTGCGTGCGATCTGCGGGATGATGCGGGGTTGTGTCGTCGGATCTTGCGTTGCGGCTGGTGCCGGATGAGTTGTGGGAGATCGCTGAGCCGTTGATCCCGAAGTTCACGCCGCGGCGCCAGGGCGGTGGCACGGCGGCGGTGGAGGATCGGGCGGTGTTCACCGCGATCGTGTACGTGCTGACCAGCGGTTGCGCGTGGCGGCATCTGCCGGGTGAGTTCGGGGTGAGCGTGCCCACTGCGCATCGCCGGTTCACCGCCTGGACCAAGGCCGGGCTGTGGCCCCGGCTGTACCGTGCGGTGCTGGACGAACTGGGGGGCGCGCGGGCAGATCGACTGGGCGTCGGCGATCGTGGACGCCGCCGCGGTCCGGGCGAAAAGGGGGGCACGCTGACCGGTCCCGATCCGGTCGATCGCGGCAAGAAAGGCAGCGAACTCCACGTGTTGTCCGACGCGGCCGGGCTGCCACTGGTGGTCGCGGTCTCGGCTGCCAACGTCCACGACGGCCAGGCGTTCAAGCCATTGCTGATGGCGCTGCCGGCGATCCGGTCCCGGCGCGGGCCACGCCGCCGCAGGCCGGTCAAGGTCCGCGCGGATAAGGCGTATCACTCGGCCGAGCATCTGGCCTGGTTGCGCGGACGGAGGATCGTGCCGCGCATCGCCCGTCCCGGCATCGAGTCCGGCGAGCGCCTGGGCCGCCACCGCTGGGTGATCGAACGGACTCTGGCCTGGCTGTTCGGCTACCGGCGGCTGACCATCCGCTACGAGCGGCACGGCCACCTATTCACCGCTTTCCTGACGCTGGCGGCCACCATCACCTGCTACAAGAAACTCGCCAAACTGACCACGTGAGACACGCTCTTAGCGTAATCATGGTACAGCTTGCCGTTCTCGCGATCGAGGACCTCCAGGGCCTCGCAGAAGGCGCGGAGGACCTCTTCGCCTCGGGGGCTGTCGGCGTGGGCGGGTGTGGTGAGTACTGCGAGTTCGGGGTAGCGGCGAGCCTCCTCCGGGTCGGTGACGGGGGGTAGGTCGGCTGGGCATACGGCCACCGGGCACACCACGGAGCCGGGTGGACCCAGCCGGATCGGGGTCCTGAACCTCTCGGCCGCGGCCTGGTTGACGCACAGCACCAGGAGCGCCACGTCGCACTTGAGGCGGTGACGGAACGTGGCCACGTAGGCGGGCCAGCTGAACTGTTTGTCGGGGTCGTGCTGCTGTTGCTGTTCGGCGATGATCCCGAGGACCGCTTTCCCGTTCAGCTTCGCCACGACGGCTCCGTCGCAGTTCAGTTCGGCCGGGTGGAGGGTGGTGAGGTTCTCCGAGCCGGTGATCACCTGGTCGTGGGCGGGGATGTCGACGTTGTCGACGGCCCGCAATATGTCGACAGCGAGGTGGGGGCGCTGTCTGATCATGTGCAGCGGCACCTCGTGTTCGTAACTGGGCATGGCATTGAAGGTAATGGCTATTCATCGGTCGCGCCGGGCTTTTACAGAAATGACTGGTATCAAGGGTTGCTTCTGTGGTCTTTTCTGAAATGTTTGAAATTATCGTTTTGGGTGTTCGGTAGGGGAAAGTCGGGTGGCTGTCCACACTGGGACGGGGCGGGGTGTTCGGCGGATCCTGTCGTGGGGCGGGGCTACGCTCTGGGGCACTTGTGGTCTTCGTGTGCTCTGGGGGTGGGATTGGCGAGATGACCGAGGACGCGGTTCGGGGGGACGCCGGGCTCGTGCGGGAGGCCGGGGGCGTCGGGCGGGTGCTCGGGACGCAGGCGGCCACGCCGTTGGCGTTCTGGGTGGGGCTGGAGCCCGGCACGGTGCTCCAGCTCGATGAGGTGGTCGTCGCGCGGCGGGAGGTGCCGGGGCGCGGGGACGTGCTGATCGCCGGGGTCGTCACCAATGTGGAGGCGAGGCATGAGGGCGCCGCGTACGACTCGGACGTGTTCCTGATCGTGCAGGGGGTGCTTCCGGCGGCCGTGGTGGAGTCGGCGGAGGTCACGGTGACCCGGGTCGAGCCCGAGGTGTACGTGCCGCCGTTGCCGGGCGCCGTGGCGTACAGGGCCGACACGGACGATCGGGAGCGGGCGCTGTACTTCGATGTGATGGAGCGCCGGGTGCCGGTCGGGCTGGGCCGGGACGGGGAGCCGATCCACGTGAACCTGGAGTTCCTGGACGGCACGCGCGGCGCGCATGTCTCCATCTCGGGGGTGTCGGGGGTGGCGACGAAGACCTCGTTCGCGACCTTCCTGCTGTACTCGATCTTCAACTCGGGGGCGCTGGGGGCCGAGACGCACAACACCAAGGCGCTCATCTTCTCGGTGAAGGGCGAGGACCTGTTGTTCCTCGACCATGCGAACACGCGGCTGGACCAGGACGCGCGGGCGGCGTACAAGAAGCTGGGGTTGCCGGTGGGGCCGTTCGGGAGCGTCCATGTGTTCGCCCCGCCGAGGCCGGGCGATCCCAATGGGACGCCGCATGTCTCGGCGCGGACGAGGGACGTGAGTCCCTTCTATTGGACGCTCGCCGAGTTCTGTGACGAGGAGCTGCTGCGTTTCGTCTTCGCCGACACCGAGGACGAGCGGGCCCAGTACACGATGCTGATCGGCCAGGTGGCGGCGCGTCTCAAGCGGGAGGCGGTCCCGGCGGGGGACGGAGGAGCGGTCCGGATCGGGGATGGCCCGGTCTGCCGCACGTACGCCGACCTGGTGGACGTGATCGAGCAGGAACTGTCCGACGAGGACGCGCGCCGCGAGTGGGGCGCGGCGCTGATGGGCCTCGGCACCGTCAACGCGTTCCTGCGGCGGCTGCGGTCGTCGGTGCGGCCGCTGTCGCCGGTCGTCCGGGGCGACCTGCCGAAGCGGGGCGACCGGTCGATCAGCACCTCCGAGGCCCAGGTCACCATCGTCGACCTGCACAACCTGCCCGAGCGGGCGCAGCGGTTCGTGGTCGGCACGGTGCTGCGCGGGGAGTTCGCGCACAAGGAGAGCACCGGCAGCGCACGGCCGCTGCTGTTCGTGGTGCTGGACGAGCTGAACAAGTACGCGCCGCGCGAGGGCGGCTCCCCGATCAAGGAGATCCTGCTGGACGTGGCCGAGCGGGGCCGCTCGCTCGGCGTGATCCTCATCGGGGCGCAGCAGACGGCGTCGGAGGTGGAACGCCGTATCGTCGCCAACTGCGCGGTCCGGGTGGCGGGACGGCTGGACGCGGCGGAGGCGTCCCGTTCCGAGTACGCCTGGCTCCCGCCCGCGGCACGGGCCCGCGCCACGATCGCCAAGCCCGGCACGATGTTCGTCGGCCAGCCCGAGATCCCCGTCCCGCTCGCGGTGGAGTTCCCGTTCCCGGCGTGGGCGACCCGTCCCGCCGAGGCGGCGGCCGCCCCGCTGCGGGACAGGGGGCCGGCCGATCCGTTCGCCGGGCTCGGCGGCGAGGCCGACCCGGACGAGGAAGTGCCCTTCTGAAGGAGCCGCCATGAAGTTCCTGCACACCGCCGACTGGCATGTCGGGAAGGTGCTCCGGGGCCGCTCGCGGGCGGAGGAGCACGCGAGGGTGCTGGCCGAGCTGGTCGAGGTCGCCCGGGAGGAGGACGTGGACGCGGTCATCGTCGCCGGTGACGTGTTCGACGGCGCCGTGCCGACCCCGCCCGCGCAGGCCCTGGTGATGAAGACGCTCCTCGCCCTGCGGGAAGGCGGGCGCCAGGTCGTCGTCCTGGCGGGGAACCACGACGATCCGCGGCTGCTCGACGACGTCTACCGGCCGGTCCTGGATCGGCTGGGCGTGCGGGTCGTCGGGCGGTTCCGGCGGCCGGACGCGGGCGGCGTGGTGTCCTGGACGACGCGGCACGGCGAACCGGTCCGGCTCGCGGCGCTGCCGTTCCTGTCGCAGCGGTACGTCGTCCGGGCCGTGGAGGCGCTCACCGACACCCCCGACCAGCACAACCGCCGGTACGCCGACCGGTTCGCCCGGCTCGCCGAGGCGCTGACGGCCGGGTTCGCCGACGACACCGTCAACCTGGTCGCCGCGCACGGGACGCTGCCCGGCGGGACGTGGGGCGGCGGTGAGCGCGAGGCGCAGACCATCATGGACTACTACGTCGAGGCGTCGGCGTTCCCCGCGTCCGCCCACTACGCGGCCCTCGGGCACCTGCATCGGCGGCAGAGCATGCCGGGGCCGTGCCCGATCTGGTACAGCGGGTCCCCGATCGCGGTGGACTTCGGCGAGGAGCAGAACACGCCCGGTGCCCTCCTGGTGGAGGCGGCTCCGGGACGTCCCGCCAAGGTCCGCGAGGTGACGCTGAAGAGCGCCCGCGAGCTGCGCACGGTCAAGGGCCCGCTCGGGAGGCTGGAGGCGATGAAGGACGACCTGGGCGACGCCTGGCTGCGCGTCGTGGTCTCGGAGAAGCCGCGTGCGGGCCTGGCCGACCAGGTCCGAGACATCCTGCCCAACGCGCTGACCGTGGACATCGACGAGGAGTTCCGCCCGACCTCCTCCCGCCGGGGGACGGCCGTCCTCGGCGAGGGGGTGCGCACGCCACGGCAGCTTTTCCGCGCCTACCTCGACCACACGGGGCACGAGGACGAGCAGGTCGTCGCCCTGTTCGACCGCCTCTACGACGACGTCACCACGGAGGCCGGGCGAGCCGGGGGAGGGGACGGCTGATGCGCCCCTTGTGCGTCCACATGGAGAACTTCTGCAGCTACCGGACGCCGACCTCGATCGCGCTGCACGATGTGGACTACTTCGTGCTGGTCGGCCCGACCGGTTCGGGCAAGAGCACCGTCATCGACGCGATCAGCTTTGCCCTGTACGGGACGGTGCCGCGCTGGGCCAACGAGAAGACGATCGCGCTCGCGCTGGCGCCGTCCGCGACGTCCGGGAAGGTGGCGCTGGTCTTCGAGTCGGCGGGACGCCGGTACGGGGTCGTGCGGGCGCTGACGCGCAGCGCGCGCGGGACCGTTGGCACCAAGGAGGCGCGCCTGGACGAACTCGACCCTGCCGTCGACCCCGCCGAGGGCGTCGAGGCGATGCTGGCGGCGTCCGCCAGGACGGTCGCCGACGGCGACCGGGTCACCCCGGCCGTGCAGCGCATCACCGGCCTGGAGTTCAAGTACTTCACCCAGTGCGTGATCCTGCCGCAGGGCAGGTTCGCCGAGTTCCTCCAGGCCGAGCCGCGCAAACGGCAGGACCTGCTCGTCCAGCTCCTGGACGCGGGCACGTTCGAGCTGGTCAAGCAGAGGGCCGGTGAGGAGGCGAGGGCCGCGGAGGCCAGGCGGGAGTCCGCCGAGGCGATGCTGGCGGGCCTGGCCGACGCCGACGAGGCGGCCGAGACCGCGGCGCGGCGGCGCCTCGACCGGCTGCGCGCCCTCGGCGACGAGGTCAGGTCGGCTCTGGACGGGCTGCGCGAGGCCGACGCCGAGATCGCCGAACGGGAGAAGGCCGCGGTCGAGGGCAGGCGCGCGCTCGCCGCCCTGGGCGCGCTGGCGATGCCCCGCCACGTCCCGACCCTGGCCGAGGACATCCGCCGGGCCGCCGAGCGCGCGGAGCGGCTGGCCGAGGACGTGACCAGGCTGGAGGAGCGGGAGGAGGCGGCCCGCGACCGGCTCGCCGGCCTGGGCGACCGGACGGCCCTCGAACTCGCGCGCACGGCCCACCGCGAGCACGCCCGCCTCATCGGCGAGATCGCCGAGGCGGAGTCGGGTTCGGCCGACGCGCACCGGGCCGTGACCGGTGCCGAGACGCGTGTCGCGGAAGCCCGGCGGCGGCTGGAGGAGGCCGAACGCGAGCGGCAGCGCTTGCGGGACGCCCACACCGCCGCCGACCTGGCCCGGCGGCTGGAGCTCGGCGAGCCGTGCCCGGTCTGCCGGCGGCAGGTGACCGAACGGCCACAACACCACGCACCGGCCGCTCTGGACGAGGCCGAACGGGCGGTGACGGACGCGCGGAAGGAACTCGACGCGGCCCAAGCGGACGAGACGGCACGCAAGAACGCGCTTTCCGTCCTGGAGGAGAAGCTCGCCGGTCTCCGGCGGCAACTGGACGCGCAGGCCGAGCACCTCCGTGATCAGCCCGATGCCGCGGGCGCCGAGGAACGCCTGGCCGCCATCCGTTCCGCCGAGAAGGAGGCGGAGGACGCGCGGCGCGCCACGGCCGCTGCCCGGCAGGACAAGAACCGTGCCGACGCGGAGACCGCCGACCTGCGCAAGGAGGCCGAGCAGGCCCTCACCGAGCTCGACCGCGCCCGCGACACCGTCGTGGCGCTCGGCGCGCCACCGGTCGACAGGTCCGACCTGCACGCCGCCTGGACGGGCCTGCTGGCCTGGCGCGACGAGGAGGAGCACCGGCGGCGGCAGGACACCGACGCCCTCGAAGAGAGGTTGCGGGCCGCCCGGCTCGAACGCGACGAGCGGGCCGGTGCGCTCGCCGCCACGCTCGCCGACCACGAGATCGCCGCGCCCGCGCGGCTGGAGCCCGACACGGTGCGCGAGACCATCGTGAACGCCCGCAACCAGGCCGAACACCGGCTGGAACGCGTCCAGGAGAGGCGCCGGGACGCTGCGGCGCTGCGCGCCCAGGCCGACCGGCACGCGCAGGACGCGCGGGTCGCGCACGCGCTGGCCGTCCACCTGCGCGCGAACAACTTCGAGAACTGGCTGTGCGGCGAGGCGCTCGACCTCCTCGTGGCCACCGCGTCCGAGACGTTGCGGGAGCTGTCGGACGGGCAGTTCGCGCTGGCCCTCAGCGACCGCAACGCGATCGAGGTGATCGACTACGCCGAGGCCGGGATGCGGCGCAACGTGCGCACCCTGTCGGGCGGCGAGACCTTCCAGGCGTCGCTGGCCCTGGCGCTCGCCCTCTCCGACCAGGTGGCGGGGTTCGGCGGCGGCGCCGCCCGCAGCCTGGAGTCGATCTTCCTGGACGAGGGGTTCGGCACGCTTGACCCGGCCACCCTCGACACCGTCGCGGCCACCCTGGAACGCCTCGCGTCCGGCGGCGACCGCGTGGTCGGCATCGTCACCCACGTCCCCGCACTCGCCGAGCGCGTCCCGGTCCGCTTCGAGGTGTCACGGGACGGCACGGGCTCCCACGTCGAGAAGAAGAGCGCATGACCACAGCACCGACCGAGGCCGCCGCCGCCATCACCATCGACCCGTGGGACCCGGGGTACGCGACGTCCCTCACGGCCGAGGCGCTCACCGAGATGGACGCCACGTCCGTCCAGATCGACCTGGACGTGGAGATGCCCGCCGCGCGATGGACCCCGATCGATCCCTCCGCGTCCGGCCCGCCCACCGGTGGAATCCTGATCGCGGACGGTGTCCGCCGGATCGAGGCCCGGGTGTGGGTGGGCGACCCGTCCGGGGGCATGCCGGTGCCGGGGATCGCCGCGTCCTGCGCCGCCGGGCTGGTGCGCTGCGCGCCCGGCGGTCCCGCCGAACTGGCGGAGGTGGAGGTGCGGCGGTTCCTGTTCACGCCGTCCGCCCAGGCCGCCGACCTGCCGACCTGGGCGGGGACCTACGTCGCCGGACGGGCCAGGGGCGCCACCGCCGAGGAGCTGTCACTGGCGCTCCAGCGGCAGCTCAGCGACCTGGAGGTGAGCCTGGCGACCCGCCACCGTTCCGAGAACGCCTCCAGGGCGGACGAGCTGCTCATCGTGGACGGCCCGTTGCGCGGCCGTGCGCACCTGCCGCGCACCATCGGGTACGTGAAGACCCACCATGCCGCGTACCTGTCGGGCCATCAGGCGTCCGTCCTGGCTGGCCTGCGCGCGGGGCAGCGCACCCCGCTGTTCCTGATGACCACTAGCTGGGGACGGTTCTCCTGGTATCTGCGGCTGCCCAGCCCGTCGGGGGCGCCCTGGGCGGGCATCGCCCGGTGCGAGGCGGCGGCGGACCTGGACGTGGCCACGGCCGTGGAACTGGCCGACGCCAGCGCGGCGATCATTCCGGCGCTGGCCGGGGTCGACTACAAGGACCCCAGGGCGCCGCAGAACCTCGTCCCCATCGGCGGCCTGGAGAAGCTCCTCCGCCACAGGCTCGGCGACCCCGCCCTGCTGTACCGGGCGCTGCGCACCGCCACCCGACCCCTCAACGGGCACGGCGCCTGACCGTCAGACCTCCCCGTGGCGCCCGGCGCCTCCGGCGAACCTCGCCGCGCCTTCGACCGCCTCGGCGGACGCGAGGGACACCTGCCCGTGGCGGAACTCCACCGCCATCGCCGCCTCCTCGTCCAGTCCCTCCTGCTCCAGGACCGACGCCCGGTCGCGGCGCAGGCACGTCTGCGGGAACGCGGCGATCTGGGCGGCCAGCCCGCACGCCCCGGCCACCGCGCGCCCCTTCGGGACGAGCCGGTTGACCAGCCCGATCTCGTACGCCTCGGCGGCGTCCACCGGGCGGCCGGTGAGGATCAGGTCCAGCGCCCGGCTCCGCCCGATCAGGCGGGGCAGCCGTACCGTGCCGCCGTCGATCAGCGGGATGCCCCAGCGCCGGCAGAACACCCCGAACACGGCGCTCTCGTCCGCGACCCGCAGGTCCGCCCACAGCGCCAGTTCCAGCCCGCCCGCCACGGCATGGCCGCTGACCGCGGCGATCACGGGCTTGGACAGGGTCATGCGCGTCGGCCCCATCGGGCCGTCGCCGTCCGGGGCGACGCGGTTGCCGTCGCCCTCGCTGATGGCGCGCAGGTCGGCGCCCGCGCAGAAGGTACCGCCCTCCCCGTACAGCACGGCCACGGACGCCTCCGGGTCGGCGTCGAACGCGCGGAACGCCGCGGACAGCGCCTCGGCGGTGGCGCGGTCCACCGCGTTGCGGCGTGCGGGACGGTCGATGCCGATCAGCGTGATCGGCCCGTTCTTTCTGGTCACCACGGTCATCGCGTCACCGTTCCCTCGGTCCACGCCGCCCGGCGGCGGATCACTCCGATGCTGCCAGACGCGCCGACAGCGCGCGGCGCGCGGCTCCGAGGTCGTGGACGGTGGTGAGGCGGCGCGTGACGCCCGCGATGTCGCAGATCTTGCGCACGATGCCACGGCGGGGCAGCACCACGACCACCGGCACGCCCATCGCGTCGGCGCGCAGCGCGGACCGGAAGATCGCGTTCGGGCCCGCGGAGTCGCAGAACGCGCAGCCGCTCAGGTCCAGGACGAGCCCGGCCGTGCCGGACCGCAGCGCCCGCCTCGCCTCGCCGAGCACCAGCTCGCCGTTGGTCAGGTCGACCTCGGCGGGGAACCGCACCACCGCGGGGTCGCTTCGCGTCATCGAGCCGCTCCCTCCCGGACCGGGCGCCGTCGCACGTCCATGATCGGACCCTAACCCCTGAACCTGAGCGGAACATGAGAGCGCCGTCCACGTTCCGTGAAGACGAACGACCGGCGACGCACGGAGATCGCCATGGTCTCCGGGACGGCGGAAACGGCCGGATGCCCTGCGGGGAAGGAGATCCGGAACGGCCGCGATGGACGATAACGCCGCTCGATAACGGTAATTCTCAGGCTTATGGCGGGCCGGGCGCGCACGGCCACGGGGGCCAATGAACTCATCGCGGGAATACCCGCGGGCCGGCCGCGACGGAACGGCGGCAGGGCGCGCCGCCGCCGGGCGGGGAGCCGGGGCGGATCCCCGCCGGAGCCGCCACGGCCTGCCGGCGATCGGGGCGAACGGCGCGGCCGCCGTGCCGGGCGCGGGCCTCGCGAGGGGTCTCGTGAGGGTCAGCGCCTGCCCTCGGCGGGACGATCGGCCAGGTCAGGGCCGCGACGTGCGGGAAGGTCGCGGCCGACGAGCCAGGCGGTGAGGGTGGCGTGGTAGGCGTCCAGCGAACGGATCAGCGCCCGGCGGTCGGCCGGTTGCATCGGGATCGCAGCGATCTTGTGGCGCAGGTCGTCGCGGGCCGCCTCCCACGACTCACGCAGCTTTCCGGTCGCATTGCTCATGTCTTCGACGGTAACAGGCGGGCGCCGGAAATCCGAAGAGATCTACCTACCGAGAACCCTTTTTTGCGGCGGAGTCCGACGAATCAGTGACAGCCAGGGTGATCTTTTTTTGATCTCGGAAATTGGTATTCGGCCGAAGTTGGGATGGGGAAGCCGCCATGGGCCATTCTCTCAACAATCACCGACAAGTCCGGGCGAATACGGCTGATTCCGTCATCCCGCTCGCCATGGGAGCGGGGCGCGTTGAGGCGGCCGGGCTGGGCCGGTGCAAGGGAGTGGACTTCTCCGCTACGCCCGGCCGCCTCCCCTCGTCCCCCGCCGCGCGGCTCAGTGGACCAGGCCCGGGGGCGACGGGCCTGGTCCGGTGCGGCGTCTCGGCGCGATGACGCGGGACTCGACGTTAACGCCGCAGGTCATACGGAGTGAAGTGACCGGATCCTTACAGTTGTTTCCCACTCCGGTCCGGGACCGGCGGTCGATAGTTGCCGCCCCGCGCCACCTCGCCTCGCGTCACGTCCCGCCGGACTCCCGGCCCTCGACGAAGTCACGGAGCAGCGCGAGCGCGCGTTCGGGGGCCTCGCGGAAGACGCCGTGCCCCGCGTCGGGGAACACGTGCAGCCGGTGCGGCGCGCCCGCCGCGTCCAGGGCCGCGTCGAGCCGCCGGGCGGCGGAGACCGTGGCGACCGGGTCGTGCTCACCGGCGAGGATCAGCGTCCGGCACGTGACCCGCCCGAGCTGTTTCCACGGGTCGAACCGGCCTGCGAGGCTCCGCCGGAAATGCTCGATGACATCATGGTTGAACCGGACGCGCCGCATCCTGTCGGCCGCGTCCGGATCGCCGCCGGGGCGCCGCGAGTAGAGGGGCAGGCAGATCCGCTCCCAGTCCTCCTGGACGTCCTCGCCGTCCCAGTAGCGCCGGGCCGTCTCGCGCGCCTCGGGACCGCCGAGCCGCTCGAACACCTCCAGCCGTTCCTCCACCGGCCCCGGCATGACGCTGTCCAGGACCACCCCTCCCAGGCGGGACGCACGCCTGATCGCCGCCGTCAGCGCGACCCAGCCGCCGCTGGAGGTGCCCAGCAGCACGGGCCGCTTGATCCCCAGGGCGTCACAGAAGGCGGCGACGTCGTCGGCCCAGCGCTCCCACGTCCACTGGTCGGGACCGCTGCGGTCCGAGCGTCCGCTGCCGCGCTGGTCGAGATAGACCACCTGGGCGAACGCGGCGGCGGGGGCGAGCACCGGCTTGAACATCGAATGGTCGGCACCCGGACCGCCGTGCAACGCGACGATCGTGGGACGCTCCACCATCCCCGGACCGTCCGGGACCAGCGCGGGGCCGTCGACATCGAAGTACAGACGGACATCCCCGATGGAGACGAACATGCCGGACATTCTGGCCGGGGCGGTGCGGCCCGCAAAGGGGGTAGAACGAGGAGGGTGAAAGTGGTGGCACTCGCCGACACGCACGCGCCGCGGCGCTGGCGGTCCTGCCCGCCCGCGGTGGCCGCGCACCTGCGGGACGCCGACCTGATCCTGCACGCCGGTGACGTGTGCACCGCCGCCGTACTGGACGAGCTCGCCCAGTACGCGCCCGTCCACGCGGTCCTCGGCAACAACGACGGCCCGGACGTCGCCGAGTGGGGCGCCCCCGAGCGCCTGGAACTGGACCTGGACGGGCTGCGCGTGGCGATGGTGCACGACAGCGGGCAGAAGCAGGGCCGGCTCGCCCGGATGCGGCGCTGGTTCCCCGATGCCGATCTGGTCGTCTTCGGGCATTCCCACATCCCGCTGGACGAGGCCGGCCCCGATCTGCGGATCTTCAATCCGGGCTCGCCCACCGACCGGCGCCGCCAGCCGCACGGGACGCTGGGGCTGCTGGACATCCGGGACGGCCGCCTGGCCGGCGCGGAGATCGTCCCCGTGACCTGACCGGTCCTCAAGCGGCCAGGAACGCCCCGAACGGCAGGTTCCGCACCACCCAGAAGACCAGCACAAGCCCGAGAAGTCCCCAGATCAGCCGCGGATCGCCCGCCCGGACGCGGGCCGGCCGCCCTCGCGCGAGGGCCAGGGTCCACCTCGTCCAGAAGAACGCCAGGACGGGCAGCATCGCGACCGTGAACACGTTCAGCGCCAGCGCCGCCGCCAGGTCGCCGTGGGCCAGGGCATGGAGGGTCCGCAGCGACCCGCAGCCCGGGCACTGGTACCCGGTCAGGGTCAGGAACGGGCAGGTGGGGTAGTGGCCGGGCTCGTTGGGATCGGCGACCGCGACCACCGTGAGCGCGGCCGCCGCCAGCGCGAGCGTCCACAGCGGGGCCGCCAGCCTGCCCGCGGCCGCGCGTACGCGAAGGTCAGCGGCCGTCAGAGGCCACCACTCCCGCTGGTGCTCAGCGCGCCGAGCGCGATGAGCACGCCATAGATCACGAGGACGACCGCGCCCGCGACGGCCGAGACGATGGCCCAGGTCTTGGCGTTCTTGGACGCGCTGTAGGCGCCCGCCTGATCGCCCGACGACCACTTGGAGTTCACCTGCGCCGCGAACACGATCGACACCACGCCGGCGGGAAGGCAGCAGAAGAGGGTGGTCAGAATGGCCCAGACGAGATGGTTGGGGGGCGGGGCGCCGTAGCCTCCGGCACCTGACGGGTAGGTCTCGGGGCCGGGCGGGTAAGTGCTCATGCGTTCCTCCGGAGGCGCGACGTTGAGATCAAGATGTTCCCATGACTCCGCGCCCCAAGCGAAGCCGGTAACCCACACATGCCCGAACGGGTATGACCCGGCTCGTTCCGGTTGGGCCGCGCCGCGAGCGGCCGTAGGCTGCTCGGGTGACCGAAAAGGTGTGGGAGATCGAGCCGTCCGGGCCGTTGCGCGGCGACGTCACCGTGCGCGGGGCCAAGAACGCGGTGAGCAAGCACATGGTGGCCGCCATGCTCGGGGACGGCCCCAGCATCATCCGTAACGCGCCCGACGTGGGCGAGGTCGGCATCACCGCGGCCATGCTGGAGCATCTCGGCACGCATGTGGAGCGGTCCGGCGACCGGCTGGACATCACCACGGGACCGGTGACCGAGCCGGACGTGCCCAAGGCGTTCACCGGGCTGAACCGGATCCCGATCCTGATGCTGGGCCCGCTGCTGCACCGCGCCGGGGAGGCGTTCGTTCCGCTGGTGGGCGGCGACCCGATCGGCCGCCGCCCGGTCGACTTCCATGTGGACGCGCTGCGCGCGCTGGGCGCCGAGGTGGAGATCGCCGAGGACGGCATCCACGCCCGCGCGTCCCGGCTGCGCGGCACTCGGATCGAGCTGCCCTATCCCAGCGTCGGCGCCACCGAGACGGTGCTGCTGGCCGCCGTCCTCGCCGAGGGCAAGACGGTGATCCGCAACGCCGCCACCGAGCCGGAGATCATCGAGCTGGCGCTGTTCCTGCAGCGGATGGGCGCGGGGATCGCCTTCGCCCCCGACCGCCGGATCGTGGTCGAGGGCGTCGACCGGCTGAACGGCGCGGAGACCACCCTGGCGGGCGACCGGATCGAGGCGTTCTCCTACCTGGTGGCGGGGCTGGTCACCGGCGGCGAGGTCCGGGTGCACGGCTGCCCGCAGGACCGGCTGGTCACCGCCATCACCACGCTGGCCAGGATGGGCGCCGGGTTCGAGATCACCGATGAGTGGATCATGGCGTCGGCGCCGGACGGGCTGCGGCCCGCCGCCGTCCAGACCGACACCCACCCGGGCTTCGCCACCGACTGGCAGACACCGCTGATGGTGCTGTTCACGCAGGCGGAGGGCATGTCCGTCCTGCACGAGACCGTGTACGAGAACCGGCTGGCCTACGTGCCCGCGCTCAAGTCCATGGGCGCGGAGATCGAGGTGTACGACACGTGCCTGGGCGGCCCCGCCTGCCGCTACCACGACACCAGCGCCCTGCATTCGGCCGTGGTCCGCGGGGTCACCAAGCTGCGCGGCAACGACGTCACCATGCCGGACATCAGGGCCGGGTTCTCCGCCGTCCTCGCCGCCGCCGTGGCCGAGGGGCCGTCCACGCTGCGCGGCGTCCACCACATCGAGCGGGGCTACCACCGTCCCGTGGAACAGTTCCAGAACCTGGGCCTCACCCTGCGCGCCCGCTGACCCGAACCGCGATCTCGCGTGGTCTGGCCGGGGGCGAGGGCTGACGGCAGCATGGAAGGCCCAGCCGTCCCGCCCCGGAGGTCACCGTGTACACGCCGCTGAGCCCGCTGTCCTTCCTCGCGCGGTCCGCAGAGGTGTTCCCCGCCAAGACCGCGATGGTTTACGGCGACCGGCGCAGCACCTACGCCGAGTTCGCCGCGCACGCCACCCGGGTCGCGCACGCGCTGCGCTCCCTGGGCGTCCGACCGGGCGACCGGGTGGCCTACCTGGCGCCCAACGTCCCCGAAGCCCTGGTGGCGCAGTTCGCCGTCCCGCTCGCCGGGGCGGTGCTGGTGGCGATCAACACCCGGCTCGCGCCCGAGGAGGTCCGCTACATCTGCGACCACTCCGGCGCCAAGGTGCTCGTCGTGGACGCCGGCCTGCACCCCACGCTCGCCCCGTTGGCCGGCGGCCTGCCGGACGAGATCGTCACCGTGCCCGCCCCCGGCGCCACCCCGGCCCCGGCCGTGGGCGGCATCTCCTACCAGGAGTTCCTGGAACGCGGCTCCGATGACCCCCTGCCCTGGGCGGTGGACGACGAGAACGCGCCGATCTCCATCAACTACACCTCGGGCACCACCGGCCGTCCCAAGGGCGTGGTCTACACCCACCGCGGCGCGTACCTCAACGCACTCGGCGAGATCGTCCACTCGGGGCACACGCCCGACAGCGTGTACCTGTGGACGCTGCCGATGTTCCACTGCAACGGCTGGTGCACGGGCTGGGCGCTGGCCGCCATCGGCGGAACCCAGGTGTGCCTGCGCACCGTCGACCCCGACCGGATCTGGGAACTGCTGGACGCCGAGGGCGTCACCCACCTCAACGGCGCCCCGACCGTTCTCCGCATGATCGCCGACGCCCCGCAGGCCCACCGCCTGCCCCGCCCCCTGACCATCACCACGGCCGCCGCCCCGCCCACCCCCACGATCATCGCCCGCATGGAGGAACTGGGCGCCCGAATCGTCCACGTGTACGGCCTGACCGAGACCTACGGCCCCTACTCCGTGTGCGAGCCGCAACGTGACTGGCCCGCTTCGGACCGCCCCCGCCTCCTCGCCCGCCAGGGCGTCGGCATGCTGCAGACCGACGGCCTGCGCGTCGTGGACGAGGACATGAACGACGTCCCCGCCGACGGCGGGACCCTGGGCGAGATCGTGATGCGCGGCAACAACGTCATGGCCGGATACCACGAGGACCCCGAGGCCACCGCCCGCGCCTTCCGCGGCGGCTGGTTCCACTCCGGCGACCTTGGCGTCCGCCACCCCGACGGCTACGTGGAACTGCGCGACCGCGCCAAGGACATCATCATCTCCGGCGGCGAGAACATCTCCACCGTCGAGGTCGAGACCGCCCTGGACTCCCACCCGGCCGTCCAGGAGGTCGCGGTCGTCGCCATCCCGGACGACCACTGGGGCGAACGCCCCAAAGCCTTCGTCGTCCTCCGCGAGAACACCGCACCCACCAAAGAAGAGCTGACCGCCCACGTACGCGCCCGCCTGGCCGGCTTCAAGGTCCCCGACGAAATCGAGTTCGTCGCCGAACTCCCCAAGACCTCCACCGGCAAAATCCAAAAATTCCAGCTCCGCGAAAAAGAATGGTCCACCAAACCCCACAAAATCCAGGGCTGACCCGCCCCCCAACCCGAACACCACGCCGGGAAACTACAAAAAAACTGGTTGAACACAGCGCTGCTCGCGCATGCGACAAACACCTCTCGCGACTGCCTCAGCCCGCAAGCCCAGCCCCGAATGGTCGCCCGAGCGTTGCGATCGCGTCCGAAGGCAGTTCCGAGCCTGCGAGGAACTGATCGCGGAGCGAGCCTTTGGGCGAGTCGGAGCGATGCAGCGATCGCCGCAGCCGCGACAAGCGACGAGCCGTCAAGGCGAGGAGCGCAGCTCGCGGCTGCAATAAGCACAGCAACAGCGGGAAGAGTGTGGGCATGGCTGTGGGGAGCGAGAGCGTGGGGGCTTCTGCGGGGGATGTGCTGGTGGTGGGGGCGGGGCCGACCGGGTTGCTGCTCGCTGGGGATTTGGCGGCTTCTGGTGTGCGGTGCAGGGTGTTGGAGCGGCGGTCTTCGGAGCTGAATCTGACTCGGGCGTTCGCGGTGCATGCGCGGACGTTGGAGCTGCTCGATATGCGGGGTGTGGCGGGGGATTTGGTGCGCACCGGGGAGCGGGTGTCCACGGTGCGGTTTCTGGGGCGGGCGAGGTTGCGGTTCGGGCGGTTGCCGGGGCGGTTTCCGTTCGTGTTGGTCACGCCTCAGTACGAGACGGAGCGGGTGCTGGAGGAGCGGGCTCTGGATGGGGGTGTGCGTATCGACCGGGGCTGTGAGCTGGTCGGTCTGGAGCAGGACGAGTACGGGGTGGAGGCCCGGGTCAGGGGAGAGGACGGCGCCGAGCGGACGCTGCGTGCGGGTTATCTGGTGGGGACGGATGGGGCGCGGAGCACTGTGCGGCGCCTGTTGAATCTGCCGTTTCCGGGGCGGTCGGTGGTGCGGTCGGTGATGCTGGCGGATGTCCGGTTGCAGGAGGCGCCCCGCGAGGTGCTGACGCTGGGCGCGGTGGGGGATGCTTTGGCGTTCCTGGCGCCGTTCGGGGACGGCTGGTACCGGGTGATCGCGTGGAACCGGTGGAATCAGGTGCCGGATGGCGAGCCGGTCAGCATGGATGAGATCCGGGACGCGACGCGGCGTTCGCTGGGCACGGATTTCGGGATGCACGACCCGCGCTGGACGTCCCGGTTCCACAGTGACGAGCGGCAGGTTCCCCGGTATCGGGTGGGGCGGGTGTTCCTGGCGGGCGATGCGGCTCATGTCCATTCGCCGGCGGGCGGGCAGGGCATGAATCTGGGCTTGCAGGACGCCGCCAATCTCGGCTGGAAGCTGGCGGCCGAGTTGCACAGGTGGGCGCCGCCGGGCCTGCTGGACAGTTACGACGAGGAGCGCCGCCCGGTCGGCCGCGCGGTGATCGTGGCGAGCGGCGTCATGCTGCGCGGCGCCCTGCTCGAACAGCGGCCGCTGCGGGTCCTGCGCGGGTTCCTGGCGCGTGTCGCGACGAGTGTCGGGCCGGTGGAGCGGAGGCTGGCCGGGGCGGTCTCGGGGATCGATGTCGCGTATCCGGCGCCGCAGGGCGCGCACCGGCTGGCCGGTCGGAGAGCACCGGATGTCCGGCTGGCGGGGGAGCGGGGGCGGCTGTTCGAGGCGCTGCGGGACGGCAGGTTCGTGCTGGTGGTGTCCGCGAACGATCCGGCGGTGACGTACCTGGCGACCAAGCGGTGGGCGGATCGGGTGCATTGCGCGGTGGCGGGCGGCGCGACGCGCACCACGGTGCTGGTCAGGCCGGACGGGTATGTCGCGTGGGCCACCGACGAGACCGTCCCGGATCGCCGGGCGGCGGCCATCAGGGAGGCGCTGACCCGCTGGTGCGGCGCCCCGACGGAGTTCCCGCAGCACGAGAGGAGGGCCTGAGCGTGGGCGCAGCGCCGAGGACGGTCGCGCGGAAGTTGATCGACTCGCATCTGGTGGAGGGCGTTCCGCGTCCCGGCTCGGAGATCGGGCTGCGCATCGACCAGACGCTGACGCAGGACGCCACCGGCACGATGGTGATGCTGGAGCTGGAGGCGCTGGACCTCGACCGCGTCCGCACGCGGACGTCCGTGCAGTACGTGGACCATAACCTGTTGCAGTCGGACGAGCGCAACATGGCGGACCACATCTTCCTGCGCTCGGCCTGCCGCCGGTACGGGCTGTGGTACTCACGCGCGGGCAACGGCGTCTCGCACCCGACCCATATGCAGCGGTTCGGGGTTCCGGGCGCCACGATGGTCGGTTCGGACTCGCATACCTGCGCGGCGGGCTCGCTGGGGATGCTCGCGATCGGCGTCGGCGGCCTGGAGGTGGCGATGGCGATGGCGGGGGAGCCGCTGTACGTGGCGATGCCGGAGATCTGGGGCGTGCGCCTCACCGGGGAGCTGCCGCCCTGGGTGAGCGCGAAGGACGTGATCCTGGAGATGCTGCGGCGGCACGGGGTGCGGGGCGGCGTCCAGCGGATCATCGAGTATCACGGGCCCGGGCTGGCGTCCCTGTCGGCGATGGACCGGCACGTGATCGCGAACATGGGCGCCGAGCTGGGCGCGACCACCACCGTGTTCCCCGCCGACGACCGCGTGCTGGAGTTCCTGCGCGGCGAGGGGCGCGAGGGCGACTTCACCGAGCTGACCGCCGATCCGGGCGCCGTCTACGACGTGACCGAGGAGATCGACCTGTCCTCGCTGGAGCCGCTGATCGCCCGCCCGGGGTCGCCGGGTGACGTCGTCCCGGTACGGGAGGCGGCGGGCGAGGAGGTGCATCAGGTGGTGGTCGGGTCGTCCGCCAACCCGGGCCTGCGCGACTTCGCGGTGGTCGCGGCGATCATGCGGGGACGGCAGGCCCATCCGCGGGTGTCGTTCGACGTCAATCCGACGTCGCGGCAGATCCTGGTGGATCTGACGACGATGGGCGCGGCCACCGGGCTGATCCGGGCGGGCGCGCGGATCCACCAGCCCGGCTGCCTGGGCTGCATCGGGATGGGCCAGGCCCCGGCGGTGGGCCGCAACAGCCTGCGGACCTTCCCGCGCAACTTTCCCGGGCGTTCGGGGACGGAGGACGACCTGGTGTGGCTGTGCTCACCGGAGACGGCGGCCGCCGCCGCGCTGACGGGCCGCATCACCGACCCGCGCGACCTGCCGCAGGACCCGCCGGAGGTCCGGCTTCCGGCCCGCTCCTCGGTCATCCCGGCCATGCTGGAGCCGCCCCCGTCCGCCCCCGGGGAGCGGCCGGAGCTGGAGAAGGGGCCGAGCATCGGCGGCCTGCCCGACCTCGACCCGCTGCCCGACCGGTTGCGCGCCCCCGTCGTGATCAAGGTCGGGGACGACGTGTCCACCGACGAGATCCTGCCCGCCGGCGCCCGCGCGCTCCCGTTCCGCAGCGACATCGCGCGGCTCGCCGGTTTCGCGTTCACCCGCCTGGACGAGGGCTACCCGGAACGGGCCCGCGCCGCCGGCCCGCACGTGGTGGTCGGCGGCCGCAACTACGGGCAGGGGTCGTCCCGTGAGCACGCCGCGATCGCCCCGCGCCACCTGGGGCTGCGCATGGTCATCGCCGTCTCCTACGCCCGCATCCACTGGCAGAACCTCGTCAACTTCGGGGTCCTGCCGCTGGAGTTCGCCGATCCCGATGACTACGGGCGCATCGCGCAGGGGGACGAGCTGGAGGCGGGCGACCTGAGGGAGACCTTGGCGGCGGGCGACGAGCTCCACGTGCGCAATCTGACCAGGGACGAGACCTACCGGCTCCGGCACCGGCTGTCGCCCAGGCAGCGGGAGCTGGTCGCGGCGGGCGGCCAGATCCCCTTTCTCAGGTGCCGCCTCTCCCGCTCCGCCACCACCGGCCGCTGAACGGCCCACGCCCGACTCTGGCCACATCCGGCCGTCGCGCCGTCCGCGGCGGCGGGCCGTCCGAACCATCGTGTGTCAGAAGCGACGGTTCTCCTTGCCGTAGCCGAGCGCCTCGGCGACGTCGGCCACGTTCACGTACTCCCGGTCCGGCAGGTCCCGCAGCGCGGCGACGGCGCGGTCGGGGGCGTCGGCGCCGGACAGGTGGGCGGCCAGGTCGCCGGGCCTGGCCGGGTAGCGCACGCCGTTGAGAATGCGGGCCAGCGCGCTGCGTTCCTCGACGTCCTCGGCGCTCATGCCGGGAGGCGAGCCCTCCGGCACCGGCTCCGGGGTCTGGGGCCCCGGTTCCCACATCGGAGCGTCGCTGTACGGCTCGGTCTCGGCGAACTCCTCGGCGTGCGTCGAGTGGTTGCCGCGCACCATGCCCTCGGTCTCGTGGGCGAGTTCGTCGTCGAGCCTGGGGCTGTGCTTGTCGCTTCTGTCCTCTTGCATGATGGTTCTCCCCCTTCCTGCTGGGTCGTTCCCGCGCGGCGGGGGATAAACGAGAGGACGATGGGCTCCGCATGCCCCGGACCCCGACGGCCCTGAGAAAGGACCGCCATGCCCCCTCCGGGACGTGACGCCGGGCGAGCCCGGCACTCCTACCTTGTGTTCGTGCTGGTCCTGCTGGCCACGAGCGCGCTCGCGACGGGCGCGATGGTGGCGCCCCAGGCCCGTGCGCGGGACGTGACGCTGCGCGTGATGACCTACAACGTGCGTGAGGACATGGACCCGCCGCCCCGGGACTGGCGGTCGCGCCGGCCGCTGATGGCCCGCCTCCTGGACCGGCAGGACCCGGACCTGCTGGGCCTCCAGGAGGCCATCTGGCCGCAGGTGCGGGACCTGCTCGCGGACATGCCCGGGTACGGGTGGATCGGCATGGGCCGGGAGGGCGGCTCGCGGGACGAGTTCATGGCGATCCTGTACCGCCGGGACCGGTTCGAGGTGCTGGAGTTCGACCACTTCTGGCTGTCCGCCACGCCCAGCGTGATGGGCTCGAAGACCTGGGGGAACAAGTACGTCCGCATGGTCACCTGGGTCAGGTTCCGCGACCGCCGCAACGGGGTGGTGTTCTACCACGTCAACTCGCACTTCGACAACCGGTCCCAGCTCGCCTGGTGGAAGGGCGCCGAACTGCTGCTGCGGCGGGTGCGCGCCTTCCCGCCCGGGATTCCCGTGGTCTTCACGGGGGACTTCAACGTGCCCGCCGGGCGCCATCCCGGGTACGACCTGCTCACCGGGCCGGACGCGTTCGACGACACCTGGCGGGCGGCGCGGTCGCGCGGCCCGGTGTACAACACCTACAACCACTGGCGGCCGCCCGTGCCCGGCGGGAACCGCGTGGACTGGATCCTGACCCGCGGCGACGTGGGGACCCGCTGGACGGGGATCGACACCTACCACGAGGGGGACCGCTTCCCGTCCGACCACTACCCGGTCCTCGCGGATCTGACCCTTCGCGGGAGAATGCCTGATCCCGGGCGATGACGGACGGGCGACGGGCCGAGCGAAGGAGGGGGACGGGGCGTTGAGCGGGCACATGACCCCGGAGGAGTTCCGGCGGTACGGCAGGCAGGTGATCGACTGGATCGCCGACTACCAGGAGAACGTCGGCTCCTGTCCCGTGCGGTCCCGTGTCGAGCCGGGCGACGTCATGGCGGCGCTGCCCGACCACCCGCCCGAACGGGGCGAGGGGTTCGAGGCGGTGCTGGCCGACCTGGACAGGGTGATCATGCCGGGGGTCACGCACTGGCAGCATCCCGGCTTCTTCGGCTACTTCCCGGCCAACGCCAGCGGCCCGGCGATCCTGGGCGACCTGCTGTCGTCCGGCCTGGGCCTCGTCGGCATGATGTGGGCCACGTCCCCGGCCGCCACGGAGCTGGAGACCCGGGTCGCGGACTGGCTCGCCGAGCTGCTCGGCCTGCCGGACCGCTTCCGCGGCAAGGGGGTGATCCAGGACTCGGCGTCCAGCGCGGCCCTGGTGGCGATGCTGGCGGCGCTGCACCGGGCGGACGGCGGCCGGCCCGCGCGGTCGGGCATCACGCGCCGCCACACCGTCTACATCAGCTCGCAGACCCACTCGGCCGTTGAGAAGGCGGCGCGGATCACCGGGATCGGGTCCGCCAACGTCCGGCTCGTGGACGTGGACCCGCGCACCCTGGCGATGGACCCGTCCCACCTGGACGCGCTGCTGGCCGAGGACGTGGCGGCGGGCGCGGTGCCCGCGATGGTGTGCGCGACCATCGGGACCACGTCCACGACCGCCGTGGACCCCGTCCGCGCCATCGGTGAGGTCTGCGCCAAGTACGGTGTGTGGTTGCACGTGGACGCCGCGTACGCGGGGGTGGCGGCGGTCTGCCCGGAGATGCGGTGGATCAACGACGGCCTGGACGGGCATGTCGATTCCTACGCCACCAACCCCCACAAGTGGCTGCTCACCAACTTCGACTGCTCGGTGCTGTGGATGGCCGACCCCGAGCCCATGATCGGCGCGCTGTCGATCCTGCCGGAGTTCCTGCGCAACAAGGCCACCGAGTCGGGCCAGGTCATCGACTACCGCGACTGGCAGATCCCGCTGGGCCGCAGGTTCCGGGCGCTGAAGCTGTGGTCGGTGATCCGCTGGTACGGGGCCGAGGGCCTGCGCGAGCACGTCCGCACCGGCATCCGGCTCGCCCAGGAGCTGGCGTCGTGGATCCGGGACGAGCCCGGCTGGGAGCTGCTGGAGCCGCACCCGTTCGGCCTGGTCTGCTTCCGTCCCGTCTGGGACGGCCTGGACGGCGACGAGGCCGACGCCGCCACACTGGAGCTGCTGGAACGTGTGAACGCCTCGGGGGAGCTCTTCCTCATCCACACCAAGGCGCACGGGCATGTCGTGCTGCGCCTGGCCATCGGCGGCCCCGCCACCCAGGAGTCCCACGTGCGGACCGCGTGGGCCCGCATCCGCAAGGAGCGGCTGGGCGTGCGAGGCTAGGGGAGGTTCCTAGAAGGGCTGGAGGTCCACATGGCCGACTCCGCAGGAGATCGACCGGGCGAGCACGACGGCACCGAAGACGAGGTGAAGCGCCGGTTCCGGGAGGCGCTGGCGCGCAAGCGCGACGCCTCGCGGAACAAGGGCGCGCAGGGCGGCCGGGCCGGATCGAAGGTCCGCGGCACCCACGACCGGGCCGACCACCAACGCCAGTTCCGCCGCAAGTCCGGGTAGGGGGCGGCTCGGGCTCAGCCCTTGTACAGCTTTTCGGCGTAGGCGGTGCCGTAGTAGGTCTCGAGTTCCTCGACGCTCTCCTTGACGTCTTGGACGTCCTTGACCAGCCGTGCCTGGGAGGGGAGGGCGTCGGGGTTCCAGGTCCCGGGCTCCCAGAGGGACGAGCGCAGGAACGCCTTGGCGCAGTGGAAGAAGATCTGCTCGATCTCGACGACCACCGCCAGGACGGGCCGGTGCCCCTTGACCACCATGCGGTCGAAGAAGGGCGCGTCCCTGACCAGCCGGGCGCGGCCGTTGACCCGCAGCGTCTCGCCGCGTCCGGGGATCAGAAAGATCAGCCCGACATGCGGGTTGGCCAGGATGTTGCGGTACCCGTCGGCGCGCCGGTTCCCGGGGCGCTCGGGGATCGCGATCGTGGTGTCGTCCAGGACGAGCGCGAACCCGGGCGGGTCGCCCTTGGGCGAGACGTCGCAGTTGCCCTCGGCGTCGCTGGTGGCGATCAGGCAGAACGGGGAGGCGGCCAGCCATTCGCGGTCCCGCTGGTGCAGGCGCGGCCGGTCCTTGGCCGCGGCGCGGGGATGGACCTCGCCGAGCAGCTCGCGCAGCTCGGCCTCCGAGGTGATCTCCGAGAGGGCGGTCGTCGCAGGGAACGTCACGGTCGCCTCCGTCCGTGTCGGGGAGGTCACCAGGCTAACCCGCCGCCGGTGCCGCGGCCCGTGTGGGTCCGGCGGCACGGGCGGTCCCGGGTGACGTAGCCGTTGATGATGTCGGCTGCCAAGCCGGGCGGCTGGGCTGCTCGAAAGTGTTTTCGGTCGCCGCGCGGAGATGAGTTCGCACCCGGACCCCGGTCGGTATGAGGGGGAAGGGAGAACCATGACGGCATCGGAGGCGGCGGGCCGGGCGGGCGATACGGACCGCGCGGAGGACCTGGCCGCGTTGCAACGGTACGGCTCGGGCCTGCTGCGACGGGCGGTGGACTTCTGCGTGGAGCTGCTGGACGGACTGCCGCCGCTCACCCGTGCCGACCTGGCACGCCCCACGCCCTGCGCGCTGTGGAACCTGCACATGCTGCTGCTCCACCTCGACGACTCGCTCGCGGCCCTGCACGAGGCGGTCACCGACGGTGCGGTGCGGGTCGTCCCGCCCCCGAGGGACCCCGTCCGCGATCTGCCTGCCTCCTTGCGGGAGGGAGCGCGGCGGCTGGTGAACGTC
Organism: Actinomadura sp. NBRC 104412; assembly: GCF_030269515.1. Classification (GTDB taxonomy): domain Bacteria; phylum Actinomycetota; class Actinomycetes; order Streptosporangiales; family Streptosporangiaceae; genus Spirillospora. The sequence goes on from NZ_BSTM01000017.1 coordinate 46,210, forward strand.
TGGACGGACGCCGATCGTGCGGGCGGCGTCGTCATGGTGGGAGGCTGCGCCGTCACGGCGGGCGTGGTGGCCGGCGCGGGCGCCGTCGAGCTGGTGGTGCACGGCTGGGACGTCTCCCGGGCGCTCGGCGGCGACGTCCGGATCCCCGAACCGCTCGCCGAGCGGCTGCTGCGGCTGGTGCCCCTGCTGATCCCCGGTGATGCCCGCGGCGGGCTGTTCGGACCGCCCGTCCCCGTGCCGCCGGACGCGCAGCCGACGGACCGCCTGGTGGCCTTCCTGGGCCGCGTTCCCGGGCTCGGCTGAGCGCTCAGGCGCGGTCGGCGTAGACGCGCACGCCGCCGCTCTCCGAGGAGTCCAGGACGCCCTGGTCGACCAGCACGTCGAGATGGGCGCCGATCTCCAGGACGGCCAGCATCCGGCTGAAGACGTCCATGTCGTCCAGCCTCCTGCGGCGCCGGGTCCACGGGATCGCCCGCGCCACCTCGAACGCCGTCGTGCGCCCGGCCCTGACCTGGGACGCGGCCAGTTCGAGCCGGGCGCGGTGGTGCTCGACCAGCTCGTCGACCCGGGTGTGCACGCTGGCGGTCACGGGACCGTGCGCGGGCAGCAGCAGCGTGTCGGGCAGGTCGCGGATCAGCCGCAGCGAGTCCAGGTAGCTGCGCAGCGGCAGGGGCTCGGGAACCGTCTCCAGCCCGATGGACGGGGAGATGTGCGGCAGCACGTGGTCGCCCGCGAACAGCAGCCCGGCGGCGGCGTCGCGCAGAACGACGTGCCCGCGGGTGTGGCCGGGCGTGGCGAAGACGTCCAGGCCCCGGCGGGTGAGCTTGATCCGCTCTCCGTCGTCGAGCCAGCCGTCGGGGGTGTTGTCGGGCAGCGGGTCCTGCGGCTGGGCGCGGTCGAACGCCTGGACCTCGTCCGCCAGGTCCGCGGCGCCGCAGCGGCGCAGCAGCTCGATCTGGCCGGAGTGACCGGTCACGCCGGCCTTGTGCGCCTCCAGCGACGGGCGCTCGCCCCGGCCGATCCGGACCCGGGTGCCGAACGCCTCCCGCAGCGTCAGCGCCTGGGAGTAGTGGTCCCAATGCGCGTGCGTGACCAGGAACTGGGTGACGTCCTCCAGCCGGTGCCCGAGCGCGCGCAGGGCGGACGAGAGGGCGGCGCGGCTGTCGGGCAGCGGGCAGCCCGCGTCCACCACCACCAGGCCGCCGGGGTCCTCGATCACGTAGACGTTGACCGCGTGCAGGGACGGGATGGGCAGCACCAAGGGGATGCGGTGGACGCCGGGGGCGACCGGATGGGCACCCGGCTCGGTCCAGTCGTCCGGTTGCTCGAAGGCCGGTACCGCCACGGCGCATCCCTTCACGGTTTCACGATCAGGTTCGCCCGAACGGTACTTCATCAATGTTTCGGGGTCGTCCCGCGGGGGTGACACAGGGTCGGAATGTGAGTCAGATCGCAGGGGCCGCGTCGCCGGACACCTCGTCGACCTTGCGCCGCGCCTCCCGGGCCGCCCGCGCCGCCTTGTCCCGCCGCTGCTCCGCCTTCTCCAGGCGCCGCTCCGCGCTCTCCTGCCGCGCCACGGCCCGGTCCAGGTCGCGGCGCACCTTGTCCAGCTCCCTGCGCAGACGGCCCACCTCCGCGTCGGCCGTCCTCAGATCCTCCCGGGCCTCGGCGTGCTCGGTCTCGCGTTCGGCCAGGTCGCGGGCGGCCTTCTCCGCCCTGCGGACGGCGGCCTGGCGGGCCCTCTCCCGTGCCTCCGCACGCCGGGTATCCTCCGCCCGCCGCGGCGGCGCCTCCGCACGGGGTGCCTTTTCGCGCCTCGGTTTCTCGCGCCTCGGTTTCTCGGGTTCCGCCTTTTCCGGCTCTGCCTTCTCGCGTTCCGCCACGGGGAACCCGGCGGGGACGAACCCGGTGTGGCTGCGGGGATGGGTGAGCCGCCCCTGCCTGACCTCCTCCGCGATGTCCCCGTCCACCGTGGCCGCCTGCAAGGTGTCCTCGACCTCCCGCACCGCGGGATCGCGCAGCGGCCGGCCCGCCTCGCCCGCCAGGTCGCGCGCCTTCCGTACCAGCCTCGTCACCAGCTCGCCGCGCCGCTGCTCCAGCCCGCCGATGCCGCCTCCCGACGCCCACGCCTCCCGCAGCCGGGCCCCCACGTCCAGCAGTTCGCCCAGGTCGTCCGCCGCGAAGCGGGACAGCAGGTTCACCGCCCACGCGGGCAGCGTCGGCCGGCGCAGCGCGCCGATCCGCTTGGCGAGCGCGGCGTCGCCCTCCGACCTCGCTTCTTGGACGAGGCGTTCCCGCGTGCTCGTGAACTCGCCGGGAGGGACCCCGTAGAGCTCGCGCGCGGCGCTGGAGAAGTCCACCTCGGGTCTTTACCCCTGTGCGCGCCGTGGCAATTGCGTGATTGGGGCCTTGCCGTCCCGCCGATACCGGGTCACAGTCGCAAGTGGCGGCGGAAAGGCAAGGGAGGACATGACCCGGGAAGAAGGCGGTGACGCGCTCGCCGCGCGGGCGGTGGGCATCAGCAAGGTCTACGGGGCGGGGGCCACCGAGATCCGCGCCCTCGACGATGTGACCGTGGCCTTTCCCGAGGGACGGTTCACCGCCGTGATGGGGCCGAGCGGATCGGGCAAGTCCACCCTCCTGCACTGCATGGCCGGGCTCGACAAGGTCAGCTCCGGCGAGGTCTGGATCGGCGACATCGAGCTGAGCGGCCTGTCGGACCGCAGGCTCACGGTGCTGCGCAGGGAACGGGTCGGGTTCGTCTTCCAGGCGTTCAACCTGATCCCCACGCTCACCGCCGAGGAGAACGTCGAGCTGCCGCTGGCGATCGCCGGGACCAGGGCCGAGCGTCCCTGGCTGGAACGGGTCGTGGGGGAGTTCGGCCTGAGCAAGAGGCTGTCGCACAGGCCCACCGAGCTGTCGGGCGGCGAGCAGCAGCGGGTCGCGGTGGCGCGGGCGCTGCTGTCCCGCCCCACGATCGTCTTCGCCGACGAGCCGACCGGCAACCTCGACTCCCGTACCAGCTCCGAGCTGCTGGGCTTCATGCGCCGCTCGGTGGACGAGTTCGGGCAGACGATCGTGATGGTCACCCACGAGCCCGGCGCCGCCGCCTACGCCGACCGGGTGCTGTTCCTGGCCGACGGCCGGATCGTGGACGAGATGGCGGACCCCACCGCGGACAAGGTCCTCGACCGGCTCAAGGACCTGGGCGGATAGGCCGGGGGAGCCGTCACCACCGGGCGGCGGCCGCGCGTCAGCGGGTGTCCAGGAACCGGTCGAGGACGCGGGTGCCGAACCGCAGGCCCTCGACGGGGACCCGCTCGTCCACGCCATGGAACATCCCGAAGTAGTCCAGCCCGGCGTCCAGCATCAGCGGCGCGAAACCGTAGCTGGTGATGCCGATGCGGTGGAACGACTTGGCGTCGGTGCCGCCGCCCATGACGTACGGGACGGGGTGCGCCGCCGGGTCCTCGGCCCGCAGCGCGTCCGCGAGCGCCGTGAAGGTGGCGCCGCCCGGATCGGCCGACGGGGCCTCCTCGTAGTTGACGAACTCGCGGGTGATCTTCGGGCCCAGCAGCCGGTCGACGGTGGCCAGGAACTCCTCGCCGGTGCCCGGCAGGTAGCGGCCGTCGACCTGGGCGTGCGCCACCCCGGGCACCACGTTGATCTTGTAGCCGGCGTCCAGCATGGTCGGGTTGGCCGAGTTGCGGATCGTGCTCTCGAACAGCCGACCGGGCGTGCCCAGCCGCCGCGCCTCCTCGTCCAGGCGGTCGTGGTCGATGGTCGTGCCGAGGGCGCGGGCCAGCTCGTCCAGCAGGGCCCGGACGCCGGGGGTGATGCGCACCGGCCAGGTGTAGGAGGCCAGCCGCGACACCGCGTGCGCCAGCTCCGCGACCGCGTTCTCCGGCGCCGGCTTGGAGCCGTGCCCCGCCTTGCCGCGCGCGGTCAGCCGCATCCACATGGTGCCGCGCTCGCCGGTCGCGATCGGGTAGATCCGCCGCCCGCCGGGCGCCGCGACGCTGAACCCCCCGGACTCGCTGATCGCCTCGGTGCAGCCGGTGAACAGGTCGCGGTGCTCACGTACCACGTACCGGGAGCCGAAGTCGCCGGTGCACTCCTCGTCCGCGAGGAACGCCAGGATCAGGTCGCCGCGGGTGCGCCGCCCCTCGCGCAGCCGCCGCCGGACGACCGCGAGGGTCATGGCGAGGGTGCCCTTCATGTCGACCGCGCCGCGTCCCCACACGCACCCGTCGGCGTCGGCGATCTCGCCGGAGAACGGGTGCGTGCTCCAGTCGGCGGGCTCGGCCGGGACCACGTCCAGGTGCCCGTGGATCAGGAACGCCGGATGGGACGGGTCGGTGCCGGCGATCCGGGCCAGTACGCTGGCCCGGCCCCGCGCCGACTCGACGACGACCGGCTCGGCGCCGGCCTCGTCCAGCAGCGCCGCGACATGCTCGGCGGCGGGCCGCTCCGGGTCCGCGTCGCCCTCGCCCCGGTTCACGGTCGCGAAACGGATGAGATCCGAGCAGAGCGCGGCGGCCTCGTCGCCGGCGCCCGTTTCCGTTACCCGCGGACTCGTCACCATCCCGCCTTCCCCGGCCGTTCCGGACCGGAATAGGTGATCGTCTTCATGCCCATGAAAGGTCCCTCCGCTTCGGCGGCCCGGACGGGCGCGACCCCAGGATTCATGATCATTACCACATCATCTCGATCCGATGAAGAATCGCCCGTCGCCTTACCTGGAAGGCGTCCGCGATACGACGCTTCCTGGAACGCGCCGGGAGGCTCCCACCCGGCGCAGGCTCCCGACGATCCAGGGGGAAGACCATGGCCAACCGGAGGTGTGCGCGCCGGAGCGCCGCCATGCTCATCGCGGCGGCGCTGGCGACGACGGGCCTGTCGGCGTGCGGCGGCGACGGCGGGTCCGGCGACGAGACGTTCACGGCCGGGCACTCCGAACCCGACCACCTGATCCCCGGCAACACCACGAGCAGCTACTCCTTCGACGTGCTCGACGAGCTGTTCGACAACCTGGTGGGGCTCACCAAGGACGGCGCGACCGTCAACCAGGCCGCCCAGTCCGTCACCACCGAGGACCAGCGGGTCTGGACGATCAAGATCCGTCCCGGGCAGAGGTTCCACAACGGCGAGCCGGTCACCGCGGCCAGCTTCGCCGACGCCTGGAACCACGCCGCCTACGGACCCAACGCCTACGAGGCCAACGACTACTTCTCGCAGATCGAAGGCTATGACGATCTGAACCCCGAGGACGAGAAGGCCAAGCCCGCGACCGACAGGATGTCCGGGCTGGAGGTGGTGAACGACACCACGCTGCGGGTCACGCTCACCGAGAAGTTCAACCAGTTCCCGCAACTGCTGACCTACCCGGCGTTCGCGCCGATGCCCAAGGCCGCCTTCGCCGACCTCAAGGCGTACGAGGAGGCGCCGATCGGCAACGGCCCGTACCAGGTCAGCGGCAAGTGGGAACGCAACAAGCAGATCAAGCTGGTACCGTTCCCCGGCTACACCGGACCGCGCAAGCCCAGGAACAAGGGCATCATCTGGAAGAGCTACTCCAGCGCCGACACCGCCTACACCGACCTGCGGGCGGGCCGGATCGACGTGCTCCAGACGATCCCCGCGGCCAAGGTGCCCGAGGCCAAGCGGCTGTTCGGCGACCGGTTCCTGCCGCGCAAGACCGGCACGATGGACTACCTCGGCTTCCCGCTCTTCGACAAGCGGTACGCCAACGCCGACCTGCGCAAGGCCATCTCGATGGCGGTCGACCGCAACGGGATCAACAAGGCCGTCTACAACGGCGACTACCTGGTGGCCGACTCGCTGATCCCCCAGATCATCAAGGGGCATCGCCCCGGCGCGTGCGGGCGGCTGTGCACCTACGACCCGGCCGAGGCCAAGCGGCTGTTCGACAGGGCGGGCGGATTCTCCGGGACGATGGAACTGTACTTCTCGAACGCGCAGCCGACCTATTACCAGTGGATGCAGATCGTGGCGAATTCGCTGAGGCAGAACCTCGGCATCCGCGACATCCAGTTCCGGCAGATCCCCGCCTCCGACTATTTCTCGATGCTGTCGGCGCGCGAGGAGAAGGGCCCGTACCGGCAGAACTGGGAGGCCGACTACCCCAGCGCGCAGAACTATCTGCAGAACATGTGGGGCAGCGCGGGCAACAAGATGGGCTGGGAGACCTCCAACGAGATCAAGGAGTTCGACGCGCTGATCTCCAAGGGCAACGCCGCCGCCAGCGAGGCCGAGGCCATCGCGTACTACAACCGGGCCGAGGACATCGCCATCCGCGAGATGCCGCAGATTCCGCTGTGGACCTGGGCCGGTCAGGGCGGCCGCTCCGCGAAGGTCGACAACGTCACGATCACCCCGTACGCGACCGGCCTGCTCGCCCACGAAGTGACGGTGAAGTAGCCGCCTATGTGGCGTTACGCTCTCCGGCGGCTGTTGCAGGCGATCCCCGTCTTCTTCGGCACCACGCTGCTCATCTACGTGATGGTGTTCGCGCTGCCGGGCGATCCGATCCAGGCGCTCGCCGGGGACAAGCCGCTGCCCGAGTCCGTCCAGCAGACCCTGCGCGAGCGCTACAACCTGGACGATCCGCTGCTCGTCCAGTACGGCAAGTACATGGCCGGCCTGCTCCAGGGCGACCTGGGGGAGAACTACACCGGCCAGAAGGTGTCGGAGATGCTGAGCGGACGATGGGCGGTCACCGTCCGGCTCGCGCTCACCGCCTGGGTGTTCGAGCTGGTGGTGGGGATCGCGCTGGGCGTGTGGGCCGGGCTGCGGCGCGGCAGGCTGGCCGACACGCTGGTGCTGGGCGGCACCACCCTGATGATCGCCGTGCCGGTGTTCGTGCTGGGCTACACCGCGCAGATCCTGCTGGGCGTGCGGTGGTCGATCTTCCCCACCGCGGGCACCGATGACGGCTGGCCGGTGAGCTACCTGCTGCCCGGCATGGTGCTGGGCTCGCTGGGCCTGTCGTATGTGGCGCGGCTGACCCGCACCAGCCTGGCCGAGAACCTGCGCGCCGACTACGTCCGCACCGCCAGGTCCAAGGGCCTCACCCGCGTCCGGGTGGTGGGACGGCACACGCTGCGCAACTCGCTGATCCCCGTGGTGACCTACCTGGGCGTCGACTTCGGCGCGCTGATGGGCGGCGCGATCGTCACCGAGGGGATCTTCAACCTGCCCGGCATCGGTCAGCAGGTGTTCCAGTCGATCCAGCTCAAGGAGGGCCCGGTGGTGGTCGGCGCGGTCACCATACTCGTGCTGATCTTCCTGCTGGTCAACCTGGTCGTGGACCTGCTGTACGGGGTCCTCGACCCAAGGATCCGGTACGAATGACCGGCACCTGGAGCGGTGCGCCAGCGGAGTGGAAGGTGTTGGTCATTCAGCTTTTGCCGGGGAGTTTGAGGGGTCGTCCCCTCAGGTGTGGCAGGGCCGGCACCTGGACCGGAGCTCCAGCGGAGTGGAAGGTGTCGGTGACATGACGGTCAAGGACGTCGACCAGGGGCAGCATGGGGCGGCGGTCGCGGAGGCCGGTGGCGCGGTCGGCGGCGGGCGGCCCGCGTCGCTGTGGCACGACGCCTGGCGCGACCTGCGGCGCCGCTGGGTGTTCTGGTGGGCGGCGGCGGTGCTCGCGCTGGTCGGGACGATGGCGGTCGCGCCGGGCCTGTTCACCGACCTGGGCAGGAACGAGAACTGCGATCCGAACCAGGCCAGGCTCCCGCCGGGCGGCGGGCACCGGTTCGGCACCGACCTGGCGGGCTGCGACTACTTCGCGCACGTGGTGCACGGGGCCCGGCCGACCCTGTTCATCGGGGTCGCGGTCACGGCGTTCGCGCTGCTGATCGCGATGGTGTTCGGGATGCTGGCGGGCTACTACGGCGGGCTGCTGGACACCATGGTCGCCCGGATCACCGACGTGTTCTTCGGATTGCCGTTCGTGCTCGGCGCCACCGTGATCCTGGTGGCCTTCCCCGGGCACGGCGTGGGCGCGATGACGCTGGTGCTGGTGCTGCTCGGCTGGACCACCATGATCCGGATCATGCGGGCGCAGGTGATCGCGGTGCGGGACGCCGACTACGTGCGGGCGGCCCGGCTGCTGGGCGCCTCCGACCTGCGGATCATGCTGCGGCACGTGCTGCCCAACGCGCTGGCGCCGGTGATCGTGGTGGCCACCCTGAACGTGGGCAACGTGATCTCCGGCGAGGCCACCCTGGACTTCCTGGGCGTCGGCCTCCAGTACCCGCAGGTGTCCTGGGGGCTTCAGCTCAACCTGGCGCAGTCCTACTTCGTCGAGCACCCGCACCTGCTGGTGTTCCCCGCGGCGTTCCTGTCGGCGACGGTGCTGAGCTTCCTGCTGCTCGGCGACGCCGTACGGGACGCCCTCGACCCGAAACTGCGATGACGATGGCCAAGCTTCTCGAGGTCGACGACCTGCATGTGCGGTTCCGCGTCCGGGACCAGGACGTGCGGGCCGTCAACGGGCTCTCCTACACCCTGGACGAGGGCGAGACGGTCGCGATCCTCGGCGAGTCCGGGTCGGGGAAGAGCGTCGCGGCGCAGGCCGTGATGGGCATCCTGGACACGCCGCCGGCGCGGATCACGAAGGGGTCGGTGCGGCTGCGCGGCGAGGAGCTGCTGGGCCTGCCGGAGCGCCGCCGCCGCGCCTACCGCGGCGACCGGATCTCGATGATCTTCCAGGACGCGCTGACCGCGCTGAACCCCGTGTTCACCGTGGGCGACCAGATCTGCGAGATGTTCCAGGTGCATCGCGGGATGCGCCGCAAGGAGGCCAAGGCCCGGGCGGTCGAGCTGATGGAGCGGGTGCGGATCCCCTCGGCCCGCGACCGCCTCGGCGACCACCCGCACCATTTCTCGGGCGGCATGCGGCAGCGGATCATGATCGCGATGGCGCTGGCCCTGGAGCCCGACGTGCTGATCGCCGACGAGCCCACCACCGCGCTGGACGTGACCGTCCAGGCGCAGATCATGCGGCTGCTGGCGGACCTTCAGGACGAGCTGCGCATGGGCCTGGTCCTCATCACCCACGACCTCGGCGTGGTCGCCGGCGTCGCCGACCGCATCGTGGTGATGTACGCGGGGTCGGTGGCCGAGCAGGCACCGGCTCGGGACCTGTACGCACGCCCCGCCCACCCGTACACGAAAGGGCTGCTGGCCTCGGTGCCCCGCCTGGACCGCGGCGGCGGCAGGCTCGTGCCCATCCGGGGCGTGCCGCCGAACCCGGCCGCGCTGCCGTCCGGATGCCCGTTCCGGCCGCGGTGCCCGCGCGTCGAGCGGGTCTGCGCCGAAGAGCGTCCGGGGCTGGTCGAGGTGGCGCCCGGCCACGCCGCCGCCTGCCACTTCGCCGACGAGGTCCACGCCCATGGCTGAGCCGATCATCGAGGTCGAGGATCTGGTCAAGCACTACCCGGTCACCCAGGGGCTGCTGTTCAAGCGCGAGCTGGGCCGGGTGAAGGCCGTGGACGGGGTGAACCTGCACTTGGACCGCGGTGAGACCCTGGGCGTGGTGGGCGAGTCCGGCTGCGGCAAGTCGACCCTGGCCCGGTTGCTGCTGGCGGCCGAGCGTCCCACGTCCGGCACGGTCCGTTTCGAGGGGCGCGACATCTTCGCTCTGCCGCGCCGGGAGCTGCGCGCGCTGCGCCGCCGCATCCAGATGGTCCTTCAGGACCCGTACTCCTCGCTCAACCCCCGCATGACCGTGGGCGACATCGTGGGTGAGCCGTTCGCCATCCACCCCGAGGTCGCCCCCAAGGGGCAGCGGCGCGCCCGCGTCCAGGAACTCCTGGAACTGGTCGGCCTGGATCCCGACCATGTGAACCGCTACCCGCACCAGTTCTCCGGCGGGCAACGCCAGCGGGTCGGGATCGCCAGGGCCCTCGCGCTGCGCCCGGACGTGGTGGTGTGCGACGAGCCCGTGTCGGCGCTGGACGTGTCGGTGCAGGCGCAGGTCATGAACCTGCTGGAGGAGCTGCAGGACGAGCTGGGCCTGGCGTACGTGTTCATCGCGCACGACCTGGCCGCCGTCCGGCACGTCTCCGACCGGGTCGCGGTGATGTACCTGGGCAAGATCGTTGAAATGGGCGACGAGACCCGGATCTACGAGCATCCCACCCACCCCTACACCCAGGCCCTGCTGTCGGCCGTGCCCGTGCCGGATCCGGAACGCGCCGGCCTGGACGAGCAGGTCGTCCTGGAGGGCGAGCCGCCGTCCCCGCTGGACCCGCCCTCCGGCTGTCGGTTCCGCACCCGCTGCTGGAAGGCTCAGGACGTCTGCGCGGCCGAGGAGCCCGCTCTTGAGGCGCGCGAGGGCTCGTCCCATCCCAGCGCGTGCCACTTCGCCGCGGAGCGAGCCCCCGGCCCCGTGCCCGATCCTTGGCGCCCCGTACAGTGAGGAGATGGCACGGAAGGCGCGGGGGGCGCGTGTTCATCCGGATGTGCACGCCGTCGACGGCGGCGAGGCCGAGCTGCTGCGCGACGCCGACCGTGAGGGCGGATGGGTGCTGTGCGTCGGCGGTGTCCCGCAGTCGTACGTGGACCTGTCCGACCCTACGTACCTCGACTTCGAGTACATGCAGATGATGGGCGCGGTCGTCGACGTCCGCGAGCCCGCGGGCGTCGCGCTGGACGCCGTCCACATCGGCGGTGGCGGGCTCACCCTGCCCCGCTACATCGCCGCCACCCGTCCGGGCTCGCGGCAGGTCGTGTTCGAGCCGGACCGCGAGCTGGTGCGCCTGGTACGGGAGCGGCTGCCGGTGCGGAACGTGCCGGGCCTGCGGATCAGGATCACCGACGGCCGGTCGGGGATGGCCGCGCTGGCCGACGAGGCCGACGACCTGGTGGTGATGGACGCGTTCGTGGAGGGGTCCATGCCGGTGGAGCTGGCCACCCGCGAGTCCACGCTGGAGGTGCGCAGGGTGCTGCGGCCCGGCGGGGTCTACCTGATGAACGTCGCCGACGGGTTCCGGCTGGGTTACGCGCGCCGGGTGGTGGCGACGGTGCGGTCGGTGTTCCGGCACGTGATGCTGCTCGGGGAGCCGGGCGTGCTGCGCGGGCGCCGGTTCGGCAACCTGATCGTCGCCGCGTCGGGCGAGCCGCTGCCGGTGGACGAGGTGACCCGGCGCGGGGCGGGCGCCGCGTTCCCCGTCCGCGTGATGGCGGGCGACGTGCTCGGCGGGTTCTGCGGGGGCTCCGCGCCGCTGCGCGACGGCGAGGACGTGCGGGCTCCCGAACCGCCGCCGCAGGTCTTCGGCCGCTCCTGACGCGCCGCCGCCCATGCCCGCCCCTTTACCGCGGGAAAATATGCCGCGAAACGACACGCCGGAACGTTCGCCGCAATTCCGTCGGCGCATTGCCGTGGTGATCAGGAACCCGCCCCACGCGAGCCGTGCGACCCCCTTGTGAAGTGCGCAGGGTCGCAGAACGTGAATAGAAAAACGCATGGGGTAACCAAGGCTCGACGGGTGCCGGGCGTTGCGGCATGTCGCGGGAGTGTACGGCGTTCGCGCATCTCCCTGCGCAGGCGCAACCAATGTCCCATAATTGAACGATGCAGTCGTCCACCCGAATTCTTATTCTCGGCATGGATGCCTCGGGGGCGATCGTCCAGTTCGACCGCAATGCCGCGGCGGTGCTGGGCACCGGCCCGGAGGACCTGCTGGGGGCCCGGCTGGGCGAGCTGATCGCCGGCGCCCAGGAACCCCTGGACGAGGCGCTGCGGTCCGAGCGGGAGCGCACGGCCATGCTCACCGTCGAGACCCGGCAGGGCGGCACCTACGACGCCGTCGTCACCGTCCACCCGATGAGCGGGAGCACGCCCGGCCTCGCCGCGCTCGCCGTCATCCGCGTCCCGGTGCCGCTGGGCGACCGGTTCCTGGACCCCGCGGTGATCCGCCGCGCCCTCCTGGAGGACTCGCTGCCCCGCCTGGGCGCCACGCTCGACCTGGAGCTGCTGGCACGCGGCCTCATGAGCGTGCTCGTCCCGCACTTCTGCAACTCCGGCGGCCTGCTGCTGATGGAAAGCCTGGTGGAGGCCGACGAGCCGCCGCCGGCCGCGCCCGGCGGCACGCCCCCGATGCGGCGCATGGCGATCGCCTTCGACGACGGCGACCCGATGTGGGACGCGACCTTCCCCACCGGCGAGGTGGTCACCTATCCCGCGGGCACCCCGTACACGCGGTGCCTGGAGACCGGCGCGCCGGTGCTGGTCAACCTGGGCGGCGAGGGCGCGGTGCGGATCGCCGACGTCTGGCGCCGCCCTCCGGTGGCCGACCTGCTCAAGGGCGCCTCCATGCTGATCCTGCCGATCTTCACCGACGGGACGCTGCTCGGCTTCTTCATCTGCACCCGCAACGTCGGGCACCGCCCGTTCGACGCGTACGACATCGAGATCGGGATGGAGTACGCCAGCCGGGCGGCGATCTTCATCGAGAGCGCCCGCAGGTACGGCAGGGAGCGGGCCACCGCGCTCACCCTCCAGCGCGCGATGCTGCCGACCGGGCTGTCCGCGCCGTCCTCGGTCGAGGTGCACCACCGCTACCTGCCGGGCAGCCGGATGATCGAGGTGGGCGGCGACTGGTACGAGTCGATCGCGCTGCCCGGCGGCCGGGTCGCGCTGGTCGTCGGGGACGTGGCCGGGCACGGCGTGCGCGCCGCGGTGACCATGGGACGGCTGCGCACCGCCATCCACACGCTGGCCGCCCTCGACCTGCCGCCCGCCGAGGCGCTGGAACGGCTCGACTCGCTGATGCGGACCCTGGGCGAGCGCGAGCCGCACTTCGCCACCTGCGCGTACGTCCTGTACGACGCGGTGACCGGGCGGTGCGAGGTCGCCAGCGCCGGGCACCTGCCGCCGCTGCTGGCCCCGCCCGGCGACGACGCGGCGTTCCTGGACGTGCCGCCCGCCCCGCCGCTGGGCATCGGGGAGGGCCCGGTCGTCACCCGCGAGTTCACCGTCGAGGACGGCACCCTGCTGTTCCTCTACACCGACGGCCTGGTGGAGAACCGGGCCCGCGACATCGACGACGGCCTGGCCCGGCTGCGCCGCACGTTCGCCCGCGGCGCCGCGTCCCGTCCCCTGGAGGAGCTGTGCCAGGCCACCCTGGACGGGGTGTTCGACGACCAGCACCGCGACGACATCGCCATGCTCGTCGCCCGGCTGCGCCGCATCCCGCAGGACCACCACGTCGCCTGGGACCTGCCCGCCGACCCGGCCGCGGTGCGCCGGGCGCGCGGCCTGGTCCGCTCCCAGCTCGCCGGGTGGGGCCTGGAGGAGCTGTCGCCGTCCACCGAGCTGCTGGCCTCCGAGCTGGTCACCAACGCGATCCGGCACGCGGGCGGGCGGGTCACGCTGCGGCTGGTGCGCGAGGGCGGGCTGGTGTGCGAGGTGTTCGACTCCTCCGACGGCCGTCCCCGGGTCCGCCACAAGGAGAACGGGGAGATGGAGGAGGCGGGCCGTGGCCTGCACGTGGTGGGGCGGCTGTCGCAGCGCTGGGGCGTCCGCCGCACGGCGCACGGCAAGGCGGTGTGGGCCGAGCAGGAGCTGCCCTAGCCGGCGCCCGTCAGCGCAGCACCGAGATGTGCACGTGGTCGTAGTGGTTCTGGGTGAGGCTGCCCCGGTCGGCCATGGGACGCCAGCCGCCGCCCCGCACGTTCCAGATGTGCTGCTTCCAGATCACGTAGGAGACGCCGAGGCGGCGCGCGTTGCTGATGGCGTACTGGGCGACCTGGTCGCCGTGCCGCATCGCGCTCGCGCTGGGCATGCGCCCGCCGACGCTCTCCATGAAGTCGCACGCCTTGCCGTGGGCGTGGTCCTGGGCGTCGGTGCCCGAGCGGAAGCAGCCGATGGTGGGGAACGGCCCGAACCTGGTGTCGATCTCCATCACCAGATCGCGCATCGTGCGCGTCATCATGTTGCCGGTGACGACCGACCGGACCCCCTGGACGCCGTCCGGCCGGGCCGCCACCTCGGCCTGCCGGGGCGCGCGGGGCTCGGAGGGCGTGCGCGAGGCCGTGTTGAGCGGGGCGAACCTGGTGCCGCGCGGCAGGATCCTCCGCAGCCTCTCGGTCAGGGCCTTGGTGTCGGTCTTGGGCGCGCTGACCACGATCGCGTTGCCCTGCGGCATCCCGAGCGCGCGTGCCTGCTCACGGGAGACGACCGCGTCGACGTCGCCGATGCCCATCGCCGCGTAGGCGCCGACCCGGACCCGTCCCGGACGGTCGCCGCGCCCGGCCTGGACGACGCCGCCGAGCGGCAGGGACCCGTTCCGGCCCGCGGCGAACGACACGGCCAGACCGCCGGTGGCGATCGTCTGCCAGAGCTGGTCGGACCGGGCCGTCTGCTCGGGCGCGAACGCGCGGAACGTGGAGGGGTCCACGCCCAGCACGCCCAGGCGCTGGTCGCCGACCTGCGCGCGGGCCGCGTCCACGACGGTGATCCCGGCGACGCCCTTGAGCCGCCGCGTCCGTTCCACCGCGTCGGCAGGGAGCGGTCCGTCGGCGGCGACGAGCAGATGCGGTGTGTAGCGCTTGGTGAGGGGCGCCACGGGCGGCACCCGGGGGAGCGCGTTCCCCTCGACCGAGACCAGATCACCGTCGCCGGACGGCCGGTCCGGGCGCCAGGAGACCAGGAGGGCGATGTCGGCGGCCAGCGTGGCGGCGAGGGCCGCCGCGATGATCGCCGGTAGCGTCCTGCCCGACCCGCGCCCGCGCACCCGCCCTCCCGTCGCGCCCTCCGTCCCGGCCACGTGTTACCGCATAGTAGACAAGCGGGACCTCTTCCTACCAGCGGGTCCCACAGGCTAGTCCCACCAGAAGGACCACCAGGTCTTGCCGCGGATCTCCTCGGCGTAGCCGGCCAGCGTGCCGGGCCCCTGGAACAGGATGTCGGGGCAGAACGCCCAGTGCTCGGCGGCGACGTGCAGGGCGTGCCGGGTCGTCATCGGGGGAGCGGCGACGCTCAGCTCGAGGGTGTTGAAGCCCAGGCCGACGACCCGCGCGGCGAAGCGGTCCTCCCAGCTGCGCACGACGGCCGACAGCGGAGCGGTCCACTCGTTGTGGTTGAGCGCACCCTGCCAGCCCATCGCGGTCAGCGCGTCGGCGCCCCGGTCCACCGCCGCCAGCCCCAGCGACAGCCCCCGCCGGGCCAGGACGCGCGCGTGCCGGTCGGCCAGGGCGTCCGGGTCGTCCAGCAGGTGGCCGGGGTCGGCGGGCCCCGGGCAGTGCAGCCCGAACGGGGCGAGGTCCTCGATGTCGGCCTCGGGCGCCTGCTCGGCCCAGTCCGCCCACACCTCGTGCATGAACGCGCCGGGCGCGTAGTTCGCGATGTCCGAGACCGGCTCGGGCGCCACCTGCCCGGCCGCCCACGGCTGGTCCGACTCGTCCAGCAGCAGGGGCCACAGGCCGGACGTGCCGTGCTCGGCCCGGAGCCTCCCCCACAGCTCGCCGTCGACGGGTTCGTCGCTGACCCAGAACGCGGGCCGCCGCACGAACTGGTGCTGCGGGTAGCCGGGGTCCGGCCACACCACGTCCCCCGCGGGCAGCGCGACCGGCAGCGTCCGCTCGACGCTCGCGTCGGCGAACAGCTGCGGCAGGTTCCCCGGCAGGTCAAGCCGGAGCTCTAGGTCGTCCATCTCACGCCGTTCCGCTGCACGTCGTGCCAACACCGATCTTGGCACTCCGCAGATGTTAACGGCGCGCGCCCCGCGCGGGGGACCGCACGCCGGGTTCGGCCGTTCGGCGCCGCAGCACCGCGCGGGCGGGAAGCATGGTCGCGGCCGCTCCGGGCCCCGCCACCAGCGCCAGGATCAGCACGAGCGGCACCGGCGGCGCGGACGGCAGCGGCAGGCCGACCGCGCCCGCGAACATCACCAGCGCGACGCCCGCGACCAGCACGCCGGTCGCCACCCCGGTGCCCAGGACGATCGCGGTCTCCAGCCGCAGCGACCGCAGCACCTGCCGCCGGGTCGCGCCGGTCAGCCGCAGCAGCTCGAACTCGCGGCGGCGCGACGCCGTGGCCAGCGCCTGCGTGGTGACCAGCCCGATGACGGCGAACCCCGAGATCGCGGCGGCGGCGACGCGGGTGACGAAACCCTGCGCCCGCAGCTCCCGCGACCGCTCGGCCCGTGCCCGCCCGGCCGGGATCGTCCTCGTCCCGGTGTAGCCGGCGGCGACGCGCTCCACTCCGGCGCCGCCCGCGACCAGGACCTGGTCGTCCAGCGGGGACGTGGCGTGCGCGGCCACCAGGTCGCGGTGCAGCAGCACGTCACCGACGCCCGCGCCGCGCTCGTAGATCGCCGCCACCCGCGGGCGGATTGGGGTGCCGTCGGCCAGCCACATCGGCCGGACCGCCCCCACCTCGGCGCCGCCCGCCACGTTCCGGCTCAGCGCGACGGTGTCACCGCGCAGGTCGCCCAGCCGCCCGGCGACGACCTTCGGGTCGAGGGTGCGCTCCAGGCCTTCCGGGCTCACGCCGCGGGCCGGGACGGACCTCAGCTCCTCCTCGCCCAGCTCCCGGACGACCATCACCACGGTCGTGTCCTTCACGGCGGTCGCCGCCGTCACGCCCGGGACCGCCCGGACCGTCCGCGCGGTCTCGGCGGGCACGCCCGCGCCGTCCGAGACGATCACGTGCCGGGCGAGCATCGCGTCCTCGGCCTGTACCTCGGCCGCGCGCACCATCGTCGTGTGGACGAACACCTGCACGCCCGCGTACGCGACCGCAAGCGCCGCCGGGGTGAGCACCGCACCCGCCCGCAACGCCGCGGCGCCCGCCGCGTGCGCGGCCAGCCCGCCGGAGACCGGGTCCACGCGCCGTGCCGCGCCGCCCAGCACCCGTGCACCGGCACGCGCGATCACCGGGGCCAGCAGCGCCGTCGCCGCCATCTGGGAGATCACCAGGCCGCCGACGCCGAGCGCCGCCTCGGGGCCCGACGCCGCCGCCGACAGGCCCAGCGAGCCCAGCCCCAGCGCCAGGAACACCAGGCCGGTGACGGTCCGCCAGCGGGGCGTGCGCCGCCGTTCCGCCGCGGCCTCGCCGAGCGCCTGGACGGGATGGATCCGCGTCAGCCGCATCGAGGCGACCCGCGCCGACACCACCGCGATGGCGATCACGATCCCGCACGCGGCCAGCGCGGGCAGCGGGCTCAGCCCCAGCCCGAACCCGTCCGGAAGCACCCCGTTGCGCCGCATCGCCGCGTGCGCGGTCGCACCCAGCGGCAGCGACAGGATGCCGCCGGGCAGGCCGGCCGCCACGGCGGTCCGCGCGTTCTCCCGGATGATCTCGCGCCGTACCTGGCGGGGGGTGGCGCCGATCGCGCGCAGCAGCGCGTACTCGTGGCCGCGCTCACGGATCGACAGCGCGATCAGCCCGCCGACGACGATCAGCGCGACCATCACCGACGCTGCGCCGAGCGAGGAGGCCATGTCGCCGATGTCCGGCCGCGCCGCGGCCACGGCCGGGTTCTCGGCGTCCCCGCGCGCGTCGCCGGTCGCCACCCGCAGGCCGGGCACCGCCGCGCGCAGCCTCGCCACGTCCGGGTCGCCGAAGACCACGAGCGCGTCCGCGCGGGACGGGTGCCCGCTCAGCGCCGCGGCGGTCCCCGGGGCGACGTAGAGGCCCGCGGCCACGATCCCCGACACCACGAACGGCTGCGGGGCCCCGTTCACCTGAAGCGTCGTCCGCTGTCCCGGCCTGAGGCCGGCCGCGGCGTCGACCGCGACCTCACCGGGTGCCTGGGGCGCGCGGCCCGCGCGCAGCACGGCCAGGCGGCTCCAGCCGTGCCCGGTGTAGGTCGTCCCGTCCGCGAGGGCGGCCGGGAACGACACGTCCGCGACCACGTCCCGGACGCCCGGCACCCGCCGCAGACGCCCGGCCGCCGCGACGGGCACGCGGGGCCGCTCGGTCACCGGACGCCGCCGCAGCTCCGGCTCCGAGCCCGGCGACCGTACCTTCGCCGACACCGTCCCCGGGCCCGTCACCACGGCCGCCGCCTCGGCGTACCGTGCGACCGGGGCGTGCGCCCGCGTCGCCGACTCCAGCAGCACCCCGCACGACCCGATGAGCGCGGCGGCGAACGCCAGCGCCGCGAAGATCCCGTACCGCGCGTTCACAGGACCTCCCAGCGGCGCCGCACGGCCTCCACCGACGGGCGCGCGAGCTCGTCCACGATCCGCCCGGCGTCGAGGAACAGCACCGAGTCGGCCCACGCCGCCGCCACCGGGTCGTGCGTGACCAGGACGATGGTCCGGCCGAGCGCGTCCACCGCCTCGCGCAGCAGCCGCAGCACCTCCCGCGCGGTACGGGGGTCGAGCGCGCCGGTCGGCTCGTCGGCGAACACCACGTCGGGCTCGGTGATCAGCGCCCGGGCGATCGCCGCGCGCTGCTGCTGGCCACCCGACAGCTCGGAGGGACGGTGCGCGGTGCGATCCGCCAGCCCGACGCGCCGCACGAGCTCGGCCAGCAGCGCGGGGTCGGCCTCGCGGCCCGCCAGGCGCAGCGGCAGCGTGACGTTCTGCTCCACCGTCATCGACGGGATCAGGTTGAACGCCTGGAAGACGAAGCCGATCCGGTCGCGGCGCAGCCGCGTCCGCTTGGCCTCGCTGAGGGAGTTCAGGTTCACCTCGCCGATGCGGACCGACCCCGAGGTCGGCCTGTCCAGACCGGACGCGCAATGCAGGAAGGTGCTCTTGCCCGATCCCGAGGGGCCCATCACCGCGGTGAGCCGCCCGCGCGGGAACTCCCAAGTGACGTCGTCGAGAGCGGTGACGTGCCCGTAGGTCTTGGAGACGCGCTCCAGGCGTACCGCCGTGCCCGTGGCCGTGTTCATGGGCCGAACGTAGGTTCGGCTACCGCGCGGCCACATCAGTGCGCACTACCGGATCAATGGTGTAGCGCGCTACACCGACAACGGCTCAAACCGTCGATTACCGTTCTCGCGTGAGGACCGCGTTGAGGCGCGCAGGCGCCGCCACACTCGCCCTGGTCGAAGGGCTGCGCACCGGGTTGCCGGCGCTGGCGGGGCTGATCGTGCTTCCGGTGGTCGTGGGGCTGTCCCTGCTGGTCGTCGCCCTGCCCCTGCTGCCCGACCTGATGCGTCCCGTACGGGCGCTGACACGCATCGAACGGCGCCGCGCCGGACGGCTGCTCGGCCGCGAGATCCCCGGGCCGGGTGAACCACCGGACGGTCCCGCGCTGCGGCAGGCGGCGCATCTGCTGCGTTCGGCCTCCACCTGGCGCGACCTGGCGTGGATGGCGCTGCACGGGCTCACCGGACCGGTCGTGGCCATCATGGCGGTCGGCCTGTGGCCGTCCCTGATCGTCTCGCTGACCCTGCCGCTGTGGTGGTGGGCGGCCCCGGGGACCTCGCCGTCGGCGTTCATCGCCATCGACAGCTGGCCCAAGGCGCTCACGATGCCGTTCCTCCAGGCCGCGATGTACGCGGCCATCCTGTTCTGGGGCCTGCCGTGGATCGTGCGCGGACAGGCGCTGCTCGCCGAGTACCTGCTGCGTCCCACCCGTGGCGTCACGCTCGCCCGCCGCGTCGAACGGCTCGCCGAGACCCGCGCCGAGGCCCTGGAGGCGCACGGCGCCGAGCTGCGCCGCATCGAACGCGACCTGCACGACGGCACCCAGGCGCAGCTCGTGGCGGCCGTCCTGCGCCTCGGCCTGGCCGACGGCCGCTTCGACACCGATCCCGGCGCCGCCCGCGCCCTGTTCCTTGAGGCCCGGGAGGGCGTGGAGGAGGCCCTCGCCCAGCTCCGCACCGTCATCCGCGGCATCTATCCGCCGATCCTGTCCGACCGCGGCCTGCCGGGCGCCATCCGCGCCCTGGCCGCCGGGCAGCACATCCCGATCGGCCTGGACCTGGGCGACCCCGGGCGCGCCCCCGCCGCCGTGGAGGCCGCCGCCTACTTCACCGTCGCAGAAGCGCTCACCAACATCGCCAGGCACAGCGGCGCGGGCCGCGCCGAGGTCCATCTGTCGCGCACCGGCGGGTCCCTGCGCGTCCTGGTACGGGACGACGGCAAGGGCGGCGCCGACGCGGCCAAGGGCAGCGGGCTGGCGGGGATCCGCCGCCGGGTGGCGGCGCTCGACGGGACCGTCCGCATCGACAGCCCCGCCGGCCGGGGCACGACCCTTGAGGTGGAGCTGCCGTGCGCGTCGTGATCGCCGAGGACAACGCGCTCCTGCGGGAGGGCCTGGTGCTGCTGCTGACCAGCGGGGGACACGAGGTCGCCGCCGTCGCCTCCAGCGGTCCCGACGTGCTGCCCGCCCTGCTGGAGCACCGGCCCGACGCCGCCGTCCTGGACGTGCGGCTCCCGCCCGGCTTCCGGGACGAGGGGCTGCGCGCCGCCATCGCCGCCCGCAGGGAACTGCCGGGCCTGCCCGTCCTGGTGCTGTCCCAGTACGTCGAGGAGACCTACGCCGCCGAGCTGGTCGCGGGCGGCGCCGCGGGCGTCGGCTACCTGCTCAAGGACCGCGTCGGCCGGGTCGAGGAGTTCCTGGAGGCCCTCGACCGCGTGGCCGCCGGAGGCACCGCCCTGGACCCCGAGGTCGTCTCCCAGCTCATCGCGTCCCGCAACGACCCTCTCAGCGCGCTCACGCCGCGCGAACGCGAGGTGCTGGGGCTCATGGCCCAGGGCCTGGACAACGCGACCATCGCGACCACGCTCTTCATCACCGAGCGTTCCGTCAGCAAGCACATCGGGTCCATCTTCACCAAGCTCGGCCTGCCCCACACCGACTCGGGGCACCGCCGCGTCCTGGCCGTCCTGGCGTACCTCAACTCGTGAGCCGCTCGCGGCCGTGGGAGCATTCGCGCATGGACGATCTGGTGGATCCGGAGGACTGGCCCGGCCGCGATCGCAGCGACGCCGAGCTGGACGCCGCCTACAACGTGCGCGCCAAGGCGGGGGAGGAACTGTTCGGACGCCTGATGGTCCGCTACCGGGAGATGTCGGACGCGGCCGTGGACGGGCTGCCCGGTCACCCCGGCGTGGTCTACGACGAGGCGAGCGGGGAGCGCCTCGACGTGTGGGGCGTCGCCGAAGGGGACCTGCGGCCCGCCTTCATGTTCCTGCACGGCGGGTACTGGAGGGCGCTGTCGCGCGCGGATTCGGCGTTCATGGCGCGGATGCTGCATGAGCAGGGTGTGGCCACGGTCGTCCCCGACTACACGCTCGCCCCGGAGGCGACGCTGGAGGAGATCGTCCGGCAGACGCGGGCGGCGGTCGCGTGGGTGTACCGGCACGGGCGCGAGCACGGGATCGACCCCGGCCGCCTCGTGGTCGGCGGCAGCTCGGCGGGCGGGCACCTGACCGCGATGACCATGGTGGGCGGCTGGCAGCGCGGGCTGGGCCTGCCGGAGGACGTGGTGAAGGCGGCGATGCCGTTCAGCGGCCTGTTCGACATCCGCCCGCTGGTGCGCGTCTACGTCAACGAGTGGCTGGGACTGGACGTGCGGCGCGCGGCGGCGCTGAGCCCGGAACTGCTCCCGGCCGAGCGCCGGTGCAGGACGGTCGTCGCGGTCGCCGAGCACGACGGGTCCGGGTTCCTGGAGCAGTCCCGCCGCTTCGCCCGGCACTGGGGACCGGCCGCCGAGCTGATGGTCGTCGAGGGCCGCGACCACTTCGACGTCGTCCTGGACCTGGCCGACCCCGCGTCACGGGTGAGCCGCGCCCTGCTCGGCCTCGTCCGGGAGCCGTGACAGCAGCGCCGCCTGCTCGCGCAGGTGGTCCAGCATCAGCCGGGCGGACGGGGTGAGCGACCGCCCGGCGGGCAGCGTCACCCCGACCTGGCGGCGGACGGGCTCCAGCGGCACCGGCAGCGGCGCGATCCCGTCGTCGGTGCGGGCCACCAGGTCCGGCAGCGCCGCGATCATGTCGGTGTCCCTGACCAGGGTGCGGACGGTCAGGATCGAGGTGCACTCGACCAGGTTCGCGGGCAGCCGCAGGCCCTGGTCGCGGAAGACCTGTTCCAGCTCCCGGCGGAGCGCGGTCCGCTCCAGCGGCAGCACCCACGGGTAGCCGGTCAGGTCGCGCAGGCTCAGGCCGGGTCTGGAGCGGGCCGGATGGCCGTGCCGGGCGACGAGCCGCACCGGCTCGCCGTAGAGGGTGATCTGGCGCAGCCCGTGCAGGTCGTCGATCGGGTTGAGCCGGCCCAGGATCAGGTCGATCTCGCCGTCCAGCAGCCGCGGCACCTGCGCGTCGAAGGTGGCCTCCTGGACGATCACGGTAAGGCCGGGCCTGGCCGCCTTGAGCGCGGCGATGGCCCGCGGCAGCAGG
The DNA here is from genome assembly GCF_030269515.1 of Actinomadura sp. NBRC 104412. Classification (GTDB taxonomy): domain Bacteria; phylum Actinomycetota; class Actinomycetes; order Streptosporangiales; family Streptosporangiaceae; genus Spirillospora. The sequence goes on from NZ_BSTM01000017.1 coordinate 68,545, forward strand.
ACGTTGGAACCGGCCAGCAGCGTCCCGATGGTCACCGTCCCGACCTGGGCGTCGGCCAGCCCGGAGATCCGCTCCCCGGCCCGGCGCAGCTCCGCCAGGACGGCCCGCGCGTGCTCGGTGAACGCCTCGCCGAACAGCGTCGGTGTCATCCCGCGCGGGCCGCGGGTGAACAGCGGGACGTCCAGGATCCGCTCCAGCTCGCGCAGGGAGCGGGTGGCGGCGGGCTGGGCCACGTGCAGACGCTCGGCGGCGCGCAGCACGCTTCCGTGGTCGGCGATGGCCACCACCAGGACCAGATGCCGCAGCTTCAGCCGCCCGTCGAGGAGGTCGAGGGACCGCATGTCCGCATGCTATGCCCGAATCGTATACCCCTCATCCCGAAGGGTATTGGAAAGGCATAGCGGGCTGCTGAATCATCACGGGTAGAGGTGCCATGCATATGAACGGCGGGCACATGAACGGCGGGCACATGAACGGCGGGACATGAACGGCGGGACATGAGCGACGACGCGATCGTGGTCGAGGGGAAGGCCCCGCCGCGCGGGCGGTTCCCGCACGTGAAGCGGGCCGGCGACTTCCTGTTCGTGTCCGGCACCAGCTCGCGCCGCCCGGACGGGACGTTCGCGGGCGCGAGCGCCGACCCGATGGGCGTGACCGACCTGGACATCCGCGAGCAGACCCGCGCGGTGATCGAGAACGTCCGCGACCTGCTGCGCGCCGCCGGCGGTGACCTGTCCGACCTGGTCAACGTCACCGCCTACCTGGTCAGCATGAACGACTTCGGCGGGTACAACGAGGTGTACGGCGAGTACTTCGACGAGACGGGGCCGGCCCGCACGACCGTCGCCGTGCACCAGCTCCCGCACCCGCACCTGCTGATCGAGATGGCGTGCGTGGCGTACCTCCCCGAACGAACCCAGGCCGAGAAGGGATTCCGATGACCCTGCCGAAGCTGACCCACGGCCACGCGTTCAACTTCCAGCGGTGGATCGACGAGCACCGCGACCTGCTCAAGCCGCCGGTCGGCAACGTCCAGGTGTTCGAGGACGCCGGGATGATCGTCATGGTGGTCGGCGGGCCGAACCAGCGCACCGACTTCCACGACGACCCGATCGAGGAGTTCTTCTACCAGCTCAAGGGCAACATGGTGCTGCGTGTCATGGAGGAGGAGGGCAAGCCCCCCGTGGACGTGCAGATCAACGAGGGCGACGTGTTCCTGCTGCCCCCGCACGTCCGGCACTCGCCGCAGCGCCCCGAGCCGGGCAGCATCGGCCTGGTCGTCGAGGTGGCGCGGCCCGAGGGGATGCCGGAGGGCTTCGAGTGGTACTGCCTGAACTGCCATCACCTCGTGCATCGCGCCGAGTTGCAGGTCCGGTCGATCGTGGACGACCTGCCCCCGGTGTTCCAGGGCTTCTACGAGGGCGACCGCACGTGCGGTAACTGCGGTGCCGTCCACCCCGGCAAGGAGTGGCCCGAGGAGGCCCGGCCCCAGACTCGCGTCCGCTCATGACAGTGGTGGACGTGCATGCGCACGTCTTCCCGCGCATCTCCCGGGACGAGGCGCGCGTTCTGGCGGGCGCGGGCGAGCCGTGGCTGCGCACGCATGGCGACGGCACCGGCATGATGATGAGCGGCGAGGAGACGTACCGTCCCGTGCGTGCGGAGCTGTGGGACGCGGCGGCGCGGGTCGCCGCGATGGACCGCCTGGGCGTGGACGTGCAGGCGGTCTCGTCCACCCCGCTGATGTTCGGGTACGGGACGGACGCCGCCCGCGCCGCCGCATGGTGCGAGCTGGTCAACCAGCGGATCCTGGAGTACTGCGCCCAGGCTCCCGGCCGGTTGATGCCGCTGTGCCAGGTTCCGTTGCAGGACACCGCCCTGGCGTGCGCGATGGTCACCAAGGCCGCCGCGGCCGGGCATCGCGGCGTCCACATCGGCAACCACGTCGGCGCGCGCTACCTGGACGACCCGGGCATCGTCGACTTCCTCGCGCACTGCGCGGCTGAGGGCATGCCGGTGCTCGTCCACCCGTGGGACATGCTGGGCGACGACCGCATGGCGGGCCGCTACATGCTGCCGTGGCTGGTGGGCATGGCGGCTGAGACGCAGTTGTCGATCCTGACGCTGATCCTGTCCGGCGCGTTCGAGCGGCTGCCCGCCTCGCTTCGGCTGTGCTTCTGCCACGGCGGCGGCAGCTTCGCCTACCTGCTGGGACGGGCCGACAACGCCTGGCACAACCGCGACATCGTCCGCCGTGACTCCCCGCGCCCGCCCTCGGCGTACACCGACCGTTTCTACGTCGACTCGGCGGTCTTCGACCCCCGCGCCGTGCGGCTGCTGGTGGAGGTCATGGGCAGGGACCGGGTGATGCTCGGCACCGACTTCCCGTTCCCGCTGGGCGAGCTGGAGCCGGGCGCGGCCGTCCGGGCGTGCGAGGACCTGGACGAGGAAGCGTGCGCGGCGATTCTGGGCGGCAACGCCGAGCGCTTCTTCGCCCTGGATAAGGGCCATGGATAGGGCCCTGGATAAGGGCCATGGATAGGGCCCTGGATAAGTGCCATGGATAGGGCCGGGGAGAGGGACGAGAGGTGAACGACGCGCAGGAGGCGGTCCGTCTCGACGCGACCGATCCGCTGCCCACGTTGCGGGACGCCTTCCACATCCCGCCCGCGCCCGGCGGCACGTACGCGGAGGCGGCCTACTTCGCGGGGAACTCCCTCGGACTCCAGCCGAAAAGCGCCGCCCGCTGGGTCACCGAGGAGCTGGAGGACTGGTCGCGGCTCGCCGTCGCGGCGCACACGAAGGGCCGCCGCCCCTGGGTGGACTACCACGAGCTGGCACGCGAACCGTGCGCGCGGCTCGTGGGGGCGCTTCCGCACGAAGTCGTGGCGATGAACTCGCTGACGGTGAACCTGCACCTGATGATGGCCACCTTCTACAGGCCGTCCGGTGACCGCACCCGGATCGTGATCGAGGACGCCGCGTTCCCGTCCGACTCCTACGCGGTGCGGAGCCAGGCCGTCCACCACGGCCTCGACCCGCAGCGTACCGTGGTGCGGCTCAGGCCGCGCGAGGGCGAGGAACATCTGCGCACCGAGGACGTCATCGACTACTTGGAACGCGAGGGACGGCACGTCGCGCTGCTGCTGCTCGGCGGAGTCAACTACCTGACGGGCCAGCTGATGGACATGCGCGCCATCACCAAGGCGGGCCGCGCCGCCGGGGCCGTGGTCGGCTGGGACCTCGCGCACGCCGCGGGGAACGTCCCCCTGCGCCTGCACGACTGGGACGTGGACTTCGCCGCCTGGTGCTCGTACAAGTACCTCAACAGCGGCCCCGGCGCGGTCGCGGGCTGCTTCGTCCACGAACGGCACGGACGGGACGCCGCCCTGCCGAGGCTGTCGGGCTGGTGGGGGACCGATCCGGCGACCCGGTTCGAGATGCGGCCGGAGATCTCCCCGCCTCGCTCGGCCGACGCCTGGCAGGTGTCCAACCCGCCCATCCTGGCGCTCGCCCCCGTCCTGGCGTCCCTGGAGATCTTCGACCGGGTGGGGATGGACGCGCTGCGCGCCAAGAGCGAGCGTCTCACCGGCTACCTGGCGGCGCGGCTGGAGAGTGTTCGCGGGCTGGAGATGCTGACGCCCGCCGACCCGGCCATGCGCGGATGCCAGGTGTCGATCCGCGTGCCGGACGCCGCCGGGGTCGTGGAACGGCTCGCCGCGACCGCCGGGGTGATCGCCGATGCCCGCGAGCCCGATGTCGTCCGGCTCGCGCCGGCGCCGCTGTACTGCACCTTCGAGGATTGCCACCGCGCCGCGGCGGCTCTGCGGGCTACGCTCGACCTGGAGCCGCACGGCTGATCCGTAACCGCCGTACGCCCTCGGCGGCCGGGATCGGCTCCGGAGGCGAGATCATGGCGACGGAAACGGCACCGGCGATCCTGCGGGTCGCGGATCTGCTCGCGCACGAGGACGTCCCGCTCACGCTGGTGGCGGGCCAGGGCTCGCTCGGCCGCAGGATCCGCCGGGTGCGCTCCACCGACCTGCCCGACCCGGGAGGGCTGGTGCGGCCCGGGGACCTGGTGCTGACCACGGGGCGGTGGTACCGGCGCCCGGACGACTGCGCGGCGTTCGCCTCCGCGCTCGCCGAACGCGGCGCCGCGGCCCTGGTGGTCGGCCTGGACAGGCTCGGTGAACCGCCGGGCTCGCTGGCCGCCGAGTGCGAGCGCCGCGGGCTGCCGCTGCTCACCGTGGACCGCTCCGGCGGCGGGAGGGCCGGCGACGACGCGGCGTTCGGCGCGATCGCCGCGCTCGTCGCCGAGGCGTCCTCGCCCGCCGTGCCGGCGCGCCGACGGGCTGCGCGGCCTCGTCCGGCTGCTGCGCGACGACGCGGGACTGGACTGCTGGGTGCTGTCGCCGCTGGCCACCGTCCTGGCCTTCGCCGGGGGCGTCCCCGCGCCCGCCGAGGTGGAACGCGTGTGGCGGCGGGTGTCGGCGGATCCGCAGCGCTCACCGATCGGGGTGGCGGGCGGCGACGGGTCGCCGCCGCGGTCGGTGCACGCGATCCGCGGCGCCCGGGGGGACGTCCGCGGCCATCTGGTCTGCCCGGGTCCCGGCACGGACACGGGCACCGATACGACCTGGGAGGCGGCGCTGCGCACGGCCCTGCCCCTCCTCGGCCTCGAACTCGACCGTGTGGACGACCGCCGGAGCGAGGAGCAGCGGCGCGTCGGCGACCTGCTGGACGCGATGGGCGGTCCCGGCGCCGACGGCACGGCCCTGGCCGCGCGGCTCCGCGCGCTTGGCGCCGACACCGGCCTGCCGATCGTCGCCGTCGCCGTCGCGATGGACGCCGCGCTGCCACGCGCGTGGATCGTGGGCGGCGCGCTGTCCGGGCGGGCCCGCAGGGTGCTGTTGTGCGAACGCGACGGCGCGGTGATCGCCCTGGTGAACGGGCAGGATCAGGCGGCCGCGATCCGGGAGGCGCTGCGCGGCCTGCCCGCCCGCTATCCGCTGGTCATGGAGGGACGGACGGTCGCGGCCGGGGTGAGTGAGGCCGAGTACGACCCGGGACGGCTGCCCGCGGCGGTGGACGCGGCGCTGCGCGGCCTGGGCTTCGCGCGCACGGGCGCGGGCCCGGTCACCGTCGTCCCGGAGGCCGACCTCGACTCGCACGGCGTGCTGCTGGACGTCCTGCCCGAGGGCGTGCGGCGCTCGTACCGTGAACGGCTCCTCGGCCCGCTGGAGGTCTACGACGCCGAGCACGGCACCGAGCTGCTGCGGACGCTGGACACCTTCCTGGAAACGGCGGGATCGTGGCAGCGCTCGGCGGATCTGCTCTACGTCCACGTCAACACGCTGCGGTACCGCATCCAGCGGATCGAGGAGATGACCGGCCGCAGCATGAACTCGATGCGCGACCGCACCGACCTCTACCTCGCGCTCCGCTGCCCGCCCGGCGACCCGTCCTAGCCGGATGGCCGGTCCGGCTCAGCCGGAGCGTTCGGCGTCCTCGCGCGGGGCGCCGCGGGTGAGAAGCGGGAACTGGCTGAGCGGCATCGGGGACCCTCCCGGCCCGGCGGTGAAGAGCTTGGCGAGCCTTTCGGGCGGGATGCCGCCGGCCGCGGCGCTGCACGGCACGCCGCCGCCGGGCGCGAGCGCCGTCGCGTTGGCCTTGATGGCGACGCTGGCCAGTGAGACGACCAGGCCCACGTCGGAGCCGGTCTCGAGGCGCACCGTGATCCATTCCCCGCGGGGCTGGATCGCCACCGTGCCTAACGAGCCCAGGACCGCGCCCAGCCGTTCCACCACCGGCCGGGTCAGCCGCAGCTCGGCGGACTCGTCGGAATGCAGGTGCAGGAACTGCCGTCCCGCGGTGGCGAGGGCGATGCCCACCCCGCAGTCCGCCCGGACCTTGGACACACCGTGCCATTCGCGCAGCCGGTCGGCGATCAGACCGGCTTGCGATGTCGCGCCACTCCCGTTGGCAGCCACACCGGCATCGTTGCGCCGATGGGGCGGGACACGGAACCGTCCGAGTCGAAATCGTTACAGTCAAGTGAGGCTTGACCGTCCCCTTGGGAATATCAGGGCAAATGTCAGGAGTTTCCGGGCGGAGGACCGTGCCGGGGCAGCCGCTCGCCGGAGCGCAGCCGGTCCAGGCCGAGCCAGATGAACTCCAGCGCCATCTGCTCGGCCCGGTCGCGCGGCGTGTCGGGATGGTCGAGCCACCACGACACCATCGACAGCATCGACCCGTACATCAGCGGGACCAGCAGCCGCGCCCGCCGCTCGTTGGCGGCGAGCGCGGACGGCGACAGCGTCGGGTCGGCGCGGCGCCGCCGCAGCAGCAGATCGGCGAACGCCGTGCCGAGACGGTCGCGCAGATCCCGCAGCTCCCGCGTCCCGGGCCCGCTGTCGGGCTTGTCGAGATGCCGGATCAGCAGCTCCCACGCGTCCGGCTCGGCGGTGGCGTAGTCGAACAGCACCCGGATCATCGCCCGGATGCCCTCGCCCGAGTCGTGCTGCGCCCGCACGGCCACGTTCAGCCGCTCGGTCAGGTCGGTGACGATCGACTCGGTCACCTCGGTGAACAGCTGCTCCTTGGAGGTGAAGTGCTGGTAGAGCAGGGCCTTGGACACCTTGGCGGCGGCGGCCACATGCTCCATCTGGGTCAGGTGGTAGCCCCGCCTGCCGAACTCGCCCAGCGCCACCCGGAGCAACTGCTCGCGCCGCCGGGCGTGCGGCATCCTCCTCCGCACGCTTGGCTCGGTCACGTGCTCACGTACTTACCCAGCTCGGTCCGTGCCACCGAACGGACGTGCACCTCGTCGGGGCCGTCGGCGAGGCGGAGCGTGCGCAGGTGCGCCCACATGGAGGCCAGGGGCGTGTCGTCGCTGACGCCCGCGCCGCCGTGCACCTGGATGGCCTTGTCCACCACGTCCAGCGCCACCCGCGGCGCGATCACCTTGATGGCGGAGACCTCGGAGCGGGCCTCCTTGACCCCCTTCTTGTCGATCAACCAGGCGGTCTTGAGGGTGAGCAGCCGCGCCTGCTCGATCGCCATCCGGGACTCGGCGATCTGCTGCTGCACCACGCCCTGCCGCGCCAGCGGCTTGCCGAACGCGACCCGCGACACGGCGCGCCGGCACATCAGCTCCAGCGCGCGCTCGGCCATGCCGATGGCGCGCATGCAGTGGTGGATGCGGCCGGGGCCGAGCCGCGCCTGGGCGATGGCGAACCCGTCGCCCTCCTCGCCGACCAGGTTCTCCACCGGGACGCGGACGTCCGTCAGCGTGATCTCGCAGTGCCCGTGCTGGTCCCAGTACCCGAACACGGGCAGCGGCCGGACGATCTCCACGCCGGGGGTGTCCAGCGGCACGAGCACCATGGACTGCTGCCGGTACGGGTGCCCCTCCGGATCGGTCTTGCCCATAAGGATCATGATCTTGCAACGGGGGTCGGCGGAACCGGTGATCCACCACTTGCGCCCGTTGATGACGTAGTGGTCGCCGTCCCGCTCGATCCTGGTGGCGATGTTGCGCGCGTCGGAGCTGGCCACGTCCGGCTCGGTCATCCCGAACGCGCTGCGGATCTCCCCGTTCAGCAGCGGCCGCAGCCAGCGTTCCTTCTGCTCGGGCGTGCCGAACAGGTGCAGCACCTCCATGTTGCCGGTGTCGGGCGCGGCGCAGTTGAGGGCCTCGGGGGCCAGCTCGGGGGAGCGGCCGGTGATCTCGGCCAGCGAGGCGTAGTCGGTGACCGAGAGGCCGTGCGCGGGGTCCTCGCTGTCGGGCAGGAAGAGGTTCCACAGCCCGCGCTTGCGGGCCTCGACCTTGAGTTCCTCGACGACAGGCGGGACGGTGTTCTCCTGACCGGCGGCCGTGAGCTCACGCCGCTGGTCCGCGTAGACCGGCTCGGCGGGGTAGACGTGCGAGTCCATGAATTCCTGCAGGCGGCCGAGGTAGTCCTGGGCCCGTTCGCTCAAACCGAAGTCCATTCCGTTAGAGTAACTGACGAGTCAGTTACTTGGGAGGTCGGGTCCTGATGGCGCCTTTCGACGGTACGGGCAGAACCGCGCTGATCACGGGTGGGGCCAACGGCATCGGCGCGGCGGTGGCGCGGCGCCTGGCCGCCGAGGGGGTGCGGATCGTCCTGGCCGACGTCGACGAGGAGCGGGGCGCCGCGCTGGCCGAGGAACTGGACGGCCGGTTCGTCCGCTGCGACGTCCGCGAACCCGCCGACAACCAGGCCGCCGTCGCCACGGCGGTCGACGCCTACGGCGGTCTGGACGTGGCCTTCCTCAACGCCGGGGTCTCCACCCACCTCGGCGAGACCGGCGGCGGCATCGGCGAGGACGGCTTCGACCTCGGCAACTACCGGCGCGCCATGGCGATCAACTTCGACGGCGTCGTGTACGGGATGCACGCGGCGCTCCCCGCGCTGCGCGCCCGCGGCGGCGGCGACATCATCGCCACCGCCAGCATGGCCGCCCTCACCGCCACCCCGTTCGACCCCGTCTACGGCGCCAACAAGGCCGCGGTCGTCGGCCTCGTCCGGGCGCTGGGCCCGCTGCACGCGCCCGAGGGCATCCGGGTGAACGCGCTGTGCCCGTCCTTCGCCGACACCGCGATCCTCGGCGAGATGAGGGCCGAACTGGAGAAGAGCGGCTTCCCGATCCTGGACGTCGCCGACGTGGTCACCGCGTTCATGGCGATCCTCAACGCGGACGGCGCCGGCGAGGCGTGGTTCGTCGTCCCCGGCCGCGAGAGCGGCCCCTTCAGGTTCCGCGGCGTCCCCGGACCCCGCTGAGCCGTTCGCCGAGCCGTCAGCAGAGTCCGCAGAGTCCGCACAGGAGAGGGCAGAGGAGAGGCACGTGCGCGCGATCCAGATCACCGAGTTCGGCGGCCCCGAGGTGCTCAAGCCGGCCGACCTTCCCGAGCCGGCCGCCGGCCCCGGGCAGGTCCTCATCGAGGTGTCCAGGGCGGGCGTCAACTACGCCGACACCCACCAGGCCGAGAACAGCTACCTGGCCGAGCAGTCCCTGCCCATGGTCCCCGGCGCCGAGGTCGTCGGGCGCACCCCGGACGGTCGGCGCGTGGTCGCCCTCACGGGCGGCGGCGGGTACGCGGAGAAGGCCGTGGCGGCGGAGTCGATGGCCTGGGACGTCCCCGGCGGGATCGACGACGTCACCGCGCTGGGCATGGTCATCCAGGGCGCGTCGGCGTGGATGCTGCTGCGCCGCAGCGCGCCGCTGGCACCCGGGGAGTCGGTCGTCGTGCACGCCGCCGCCGGCGGCGTCGGCAGCCTGGCCGTCCAGCTCGCCAAGGTGTGGGGCGCGGGACGGGTCATCGCGACCGCCTCCTCTAAGGAGAAGCGTGAGCTCGCGCTGAGCCTCGGCGCGGACGCCGCCGTCGATCCCGCCGAGCCCGACCTGAGGTCGGCGCTGATCGAGGCCAACGGCGGCAGGCGGGTCGACATCGTGCTGGAGATGACCGGCGGCACGGTGACCGACCAGAGCCTGCGGGCGCTGGCCCCGTTCGGGCGGCTGGCCTTCTACGGCATGGCCTCCCGGCGGCCGCCCGCGCCCGTCCAGCCCGCGACCCTGATGGCCCACTCGATCACGATCGCCGGGATGTGGCTCGCCCACGCGTTCCGGCTGCCGGGCGACGTGATGGGCACCGCGCTGGCCGAGCTGTTCGCCCTCGCCGCCGACGGGCGGATCCGCGTGGTCGCCGGGGGCGAGTACGGCCTGAGCGAGGTCCGCCGGGCCCACGAGGACCTGCGCGCCCGCCGCACCACCGGCAAGCTCGTCCTCGACCCGTCCCGCTGAGGCGGGACGGCCCTCACCCTCCCACGAGGCCGTTCTCGTACGCGTACACCACGGCCTGGGTGCGGTCGCGCAGCGCGAGCTTGGTGAGGACGTGGCCGACGTGGGTCTTGACGGTCTGCTCGGCCAGCACCAGCTCGGCGGCGATCTCCGCGTTCGACAGGCCCCGCGCGATAAGGCGCAGCACGTCCAGCTCGCGCGGGGTCAGCGAGGAGGTGGCGCCGGGGCTGGGACGCTGGTGGCGCCGCCTCCGCGCGAAGTCCCCGATGAGCCGCCGGGTGATGGACGGGGCCAGCAGCGCGTCCCCCGACGCGACCACCCGCACCCCGTGGACCAGGTCGGCGGCCGAGGCGTCCTTGAGCAGGAACCCGCTGGCGCCCGCGCCCAGCGCCTCGTAGACGTACTCGTCCAGGTCGAAGGTGGTCAGCACCAGCACCTTGGGACGGAGGTCCGCGGGGTCGGCGTCCTGCGCGGGCGGCTCGCCGACCAGCTCGGCCGTGGCGGCCAGGCCGTCCATCTCCGGCATCCTGATGTCCATCACGACGACGTCGGGATCGAGCTCGCGGGCCAGGTCGACCGCCTCGCGCCCGTTCCCGGCCTGCCCTATCACCTCGATCTCCGGGTCGGAGGACAGCAGCGCGGCGAGCCCGTCGCGGATCATGATCTGGTCGTCGGCGATCAGCACCCTAATCGTCACGAGAAGAACCTAACGCCTGCCGTGGACCGCGCCGTCCTCCTAAGGCGCGTCGGTGCCGTACGGGAGGCTCGCGGTGACCGCCCAGCCGCCCTCGGGGAGCGGCCCGGCCTCCATCGTCCCGCCCAGCATGGTGACGCGCTCGCGCATGCCGACCAGGCCGTGCCCGCCGCCCTGCGACTCCGCCGGGGTGCTGCGCGGTCCGTCGTCGGCGACGCCCACGTCCAGCCGGTCCGCGCCGTACCGGATCTCGACGAGCACGCGGGCGCCGGGCGCGTACCGCGCCGCGTTGCTCAGCGACTCCTGGACGATCCGGTACGCCGACAGGTCGACCCCGGCGGCCAGCGGCCTGGGCACCCCGACGACGTCGACGCTCACCGCCAGGCCCGACCTGCGGGCCCCCGACACCAGGTCGTCCAGCCTGTCCAGACCCGGCTGCGGGGCGCGTTCGGCGCCCTCGTCGTCCGAGCGCAGCAGGCCCACCACGCGGCGGGTCTCGGTCAGCGCCTCCCGGGCGGCGTCCCGCACCACGTGGAAGGTGTGCCGGGCCGCCTCCGGCAGATCGGGGATCTTGTACGGGGCGGCCTCGGCCTGCATCGCGATCACCGACATGTGGTGCGCCACCACGTCGTGCAGCTCCCTGGCGATCCGGGCGCGCTCCTCCAGGACGGCCTGCCTGGCCAGGTCCTGGCGGCGCAGCTCCTCCTGCTCGCGCAGGATCGCCTCGGCGGTGCGGCGGCCGCTCACCGCGTCCCCGAACGCCAGCACCACCAGCACCAGGCCGGCCAGGATCGCGCCGAACCAGGCGGGCATGCCGAACAGCACCGCGGGCAGGATCAGCCCGCCGATGGTGATCGCCCCGACCCCCAGCAGGGTCTCCCGGTCGCCGGCCATCGCGACGAAGAACAGGATCAGCAACTGCGCCAGGAACGCCGTGACCGGCCACGGCCAGAACTCGCCGTGCACCTGGAGGACCCCGAGCAGCAGCCCGGCCCCGGCGATCCGCCAGGCGGCCAGCGGGCGCAGCGCGACCAGCAGCAGCGGAGCCGCCTGCAACAGGCCCAGCAGCGTGCTGGACCCGGACGGACGGTGCTCGGCCGCGATCGGGATGGCGATGGAGCCCGCGGTGAGGCCGAGCCCCAGCGCCACCAGCAGCAGGAGCACTGGGATCCGCAGCCACAGCCGTGCGGGCAGCGGGACGCCACGCGGATCGTGCGGACCCGGCACCACCGCCGAGCGCGCCCCCCGCAGCAGCCGGACATGGTCGTGGTGGTCCGCCTGGCCGCGGGCCTGCTCGTGGCGCGCCGGGTGTCCGCTTCCCGGCAGCAGGGGTGATCGGTTCATCGCACTGTGAGCCTAAGACGCCGCACGGACCGGTGGCGTGCCCCGAAGGAGGGAGATCTTCACAGAACCCTGGGTATCAGACCCGGTCATGGCCATCGAACCGTGTTCATGGCATGGACAGGGGGGCCGTCTCGACGGGACGGCGCGGTGTGGCCGAGACTGCGGGGATGACGGACGATCTCAGGCATCCGCGATTCGCCCGCGCCTACCCACGGGTGGACGCCTCCCGCGCGAAGGTCGGCGGGGCCGCGAACCGCGACGAGCTGCTGGCCGGGGCGAGCGGGCGGGTCCTGGAACTGGGCGCAGGGCACGGCCCCAACTTCGCTCACTACCCGGCGTCGGTGACCGAGGTGGTCGCGATCGAGCCGGAGCCCACGCTGCGCGCCCTCGCCGTCTCCGCCGCCGCCTCGGCCCCGGTCCCGGTGAAGGTGCGGGCCGGGGTCGCCGAACGCCTCGACTTGGACGACGCCTCCTTCGACGTGGCCGTGGTCTCTTTGGTGTTGTGCTCGGTCCGCGACCCGGTTCGCGCCCTCGCCGAGCTGCGCCGCGTCCTGCGTCCCGGCGGGGAGCTGCGCTACTACGAGCATGTGCGGGCCACCACGCGCAGGAAGGCGGCGTTCCAAAGGTACGCCGACGTGATCTGGCCGTACGTGGCGGCGGGCTGCCACGTCTCCCGTCCCACCGGGGAGCTGATCGCGAGCTCGGGCTTCACCGTGCGGCGCGAGCGCCGCTTCGACTTCCCGCCCTCGCGACTGCCGAACCCCGCCAAGCCGCACCTGATCGGGCTGGCCGTACGTGACTGAGCCCCTTGCTCAACGCCGCTCAGCCCCCTTTCTGAGGGAAGGTTCGCTCCCCGTCGGCTAGGATGGACGCATGGCGGACATGCGCGCGTATCGGACGACGACGCCGGGGATCTCCCGGCGCGAGCGACGCACGTCCTGACCAGGACGGACCAGCGTGGGCCCCGGGAGCGATCCCGGGGCCTTCGTCGTGCCGGGGCCGCCACGGGTCGCTCCTCCCGCCACCGGAACCTGACGAGAAACTGGAGCCAACCATGGGGCACGACCCGTCCGGCGGCCCGCCGGACTCGATACCATCGAGCGTCCGCCCAGAGCCGGACCACGCCGAATCCACTTCACGATCGCGAGGAGTACCCGTGTCCACCGTGCCCGAGCTGCGCATCACCCTGGACGGACGCGAGCGGTCGGTGCCCGCCGGGTCGACCGCCGGCCAGGTGCTCGGGGTCGCCGGAGGCCCCGCGGGGGCGTCCCCCCAGAAGGGCGCGCGCACCGTGATCGCCGCCAGGGTCGGCGGCGACCTGCGCGACCTGGACTACCAGGTGCGCGACGGCGAGGAGGTGGAGCCGGTCGAGATCGACTCGCCGGACGGCCGGGCGATCCTGCGGCACTCGGCCGCGCACGTGCTGGCGCAGGCCGTCCAGGAGCTGTTCCCCGAGGCCAGGCTCGGCATCGGCCCGCCCGTGGAGAACGGCTTCTACTACGACTTCGACGTCCCCGAGCCGTTCACCCCCGACGACCTCAAGCGCATCGAGAAGCGGATGCGCGAGATCGTCAAGCAGGGGCAGCGGTTCTCCCGGCGCGCCGTCTCCGACGAGCAGGCGCGCGAGGAACTGGCCGGCGAGCCCTACAAGCAGGAGCTGATCGGCCTCAAGGGCGCCGCAAGCTCCGAGGACGGCTCCGACGTCGAGGTGGGCGAGGGCGAGCTGACCATCTACGACAACCTGGACGCCAAGACCGGCGAACGGCGCTGGAAGGACCTGTGCCGCGGCCCGCACCTGCCCACCACCCGGGACATCCCCGCGTTCAAGCTGATGCGCTCGGGCGGCGCGTACTGGCGGGGCAGCGAGAAGAACCCGCAGCTCCAGCGGATCTACGGCACCGCCTGGGAGTCCCGCGAGAAGCAGGACGAGTACCTGAGGATGCTGGAGGAGGCCGAGAAGCGCGACCACCGCAGGCTCGGCGCCGAGCTCGACCTGTTCTCCTTCCCGCCCGAGATCGGCAGCGGCCTGGCGGTCTTCCACCCCAAGGGCGGCATCATCCGCAAGGTCATGGAGGACTACTCGCGCCGCCGGCACGAGGAGGCGGGGTACGAGTTCGTCAACACCCCGCACATCTCCAAGCAGAACCTGTTCGAGGTCTCCGGGCACCTCGGCTGGTACAAGGACGACATGTTCCCGCCCATGGAGCTGGACGGGGCCGACTACTACCTCAAGCCGATGAACTGCCCGATGCACAACCTGATCTACCGGGCGCGCGGGCGGTCCTACCGGGAGCTGCCGCTGCGGCTCTTCGAGTTCGGCAGCGTGTACCGGTACGAGAAGTCGGGCGTGGTGCACGGACTCACCCGGGTGCGCGGCCTGACCATGGACGACGCGCACATCTACTGCACCCGCGAGCAGATGGTCGGCGAGATCAGGAACCTGCTCACCTTCGTGCTGGACCTGCTGCGCGAGTTCGGCCTGGAGGAGTTCTACCTGGAGCTGTCCACCAGGGACGACTCGGAGAAGTTCATCGGCTCCGACGAGTACTGGGACTGGGCGACCGAGGCCCTGCGGAAGGCCGCCGACGGGTTCGGCCTCGACCTGGTGGACGACCCGGGCGGCGCGGCGTTCTACGGCCCGAAGATCTCCGTGCAGGCCAAGGACGCCATCGGCCGCACCTGGCAGCTCTCCACCATCCAGGTCGACCCCAACCTGCCGGAGCGGTTCGGCCTGGAGTACCAGGCCGCGGACGGCTCCCGGCAGCGGCCGGTCATGCTGCACCGGGCGCTCTTCGGGTCGATCGAGCGATTCCTCGGGGTGCTGCTGGAGCACTACGCGGGCGCGATGCCGCCGTGGCTGGCGCCCGTCCAGGCGGTCGGCATCCCGATCGGGGACGCGCACGTCCCGCACCTGGAGAAGGTCGCCTCCCTGCTGCGCGAGCGGGGCATCCGGGTGGAGGTGGACGCCTCCGCCGACCGGATGCAGAAGAAGATCCGCAACGCGCAGAAGCAGAAGGTCCCGTACATGCTGCTGGCCGGGGACGACGACGTGGCCAAGGACGCGGTGTCGTTCCGCTACCGCAGCGGGGAGCAGAAGAACGGCGTCCCGATCGGCGAGGCCGTGGAGGAGATCGTGCAGGCGGTGCGGAGCCGCGTCCAGGTCTGACCCCCTGCGGGACGCGACGGCGCGGGAGGGCGGCACGGGAGGAAGCCCACGGGATGAGGCCGACGGGATGAGGCCGACGGGATGAAGCCGAGGAGAAGGCTCCGGCCCAACGGTCCCGCCCTCGGCCTGATCGGCGGGTACGGCGGTTCGCTGGCGCTGGTCGCGGCCGCCGTCGTCGTCCTGCTCGTGCCGCTGTTCCGCGAGGACGGCGGCGCTCCGGACGGGAGCGCCGCGAGCGGAACGTCCCCCTCGGGGACCGCCTCGGCCGCCCCCATGCCCACGGAGCTCGCCCCCCGCGCCACGCCCTCGCGGCCCGGGGGCGGGAACGCGCCGCAGGGCCAGGCGCGGGGCGGCGGGCCGCCGGGGCCCGAGCGGGACGATGGCACGGTCACCTGGTGCCCGGACGGCACCGCCTTCTACCGGGACGGCGGCACCGGGCTGGAGGTCACGATCAACGTGTCGGCCAGCGGCCTGGCGCGCGCCGAGGCGTCCCTGCGCGGGCGCCCGCCGGTCTCCCGGCAGGCCGGCGTGCGGCGGCCCGGCCCGTATACGTTCCGGTTCGGCGGGGTCACGGCCCGGATGGTCGAACGGGTGAAGGTCACCACGGTCTCGGTCGGCGTGGCGGTACAGACCTGTTACGCCCGCCCGAGGGCCTGACCCGCCGGTAACCTGCGAAATCGCTTGGTATGGGCCGTCATGATGTCTAAAGTGCTGGATCTGGCGGCTCTGTACGGCCGCCGGGGTCATCGGGGTCGTTCCTTACGGGCGGGAGGGGAACGACCCCGATGCGTGTCGGTGTCCGGGCCGTCCCGTGGCTAGTTGTACAGCTAGTCGCGGGCGGGCGCGCGCACGTCCTCGACGGTGATGTCGACGGCCGCCACGCGCAGGCCCAGCATCAGGCTGACCATCCGGGCCACGTTGCGTTTGACCTCCTTGGCCACGTCCATGACCGCGCAGCCGTACTCGACGGCCAGCCGCAGGTCCAGGGACACCTCGTTGTCGTGCGCGGGGCTGCCCGGCGCCCCGGGCTGGCCGGACGCGGGGCCGGCGGCGCGGGCGGAGGACGCGGCCACGCCCTCCACCTCCAGCGCCGCCATCGTCGCGATCTTCTCTATCACCTGGTCCTCGATGGTGATGCGGCCCTTCACCACGGCCTCCGGCGCGGCGGCGGCCGTGGCCGGAGCGGGTGGTGGTGGCCGATCGGGCGCGGGTGCCGGAGCGGACGCGGGGGCCGGGGCGGACGCGGGGGCCGGTGCGGGTGCCGGAGCGGGCGGTGGCGCGGTGCCCGGCGGTGGCGCGGCCCCGGGCGGTGCCGCAGGGGCGGGTGACATCACCGGGGCCGGCGCGGCCAGTGGCACGCCGCCGGTGGACGGCGTCCCGGACGACGGCATCCCGGGGTAGTAGGTCGCGGGTCTCGCCTCGGGGCGCTCCGGCTCCGCTCCGTTCGCCGGAAAGTGCTTGTCGAGGTCGGTCATGTCGGCTCCCGCGGTAGATCGCCCGTCCCGTCCAGGGACACCCATGGTGGCGCAGAGAAGCGCCCGCGTCGGCCGACTCGCTCCAAGTTTATTGACTCGTCCTGATTTCTGCTGTGTGCGCGGGTCGCGGCGCCGCCGGCCTCCCCGGCTTCAAGCCGTCGCGCATCCCTCTCTATGCTGCTGGTCAGGCCGTGAACCCGAAGGAGAACGCCGCCTTGAGCGCAGAGCCGGAGGAGCCCGTGATGCCGCAGGCGCGCGACGACGCGCCCGCCGATCCCGCCCAGTCCCCCGTGTCCGGGCCGGGGCCCCAGGTCGAGGAGGAGCTGGGTGGCGCCGGCGTGCCCGACGACTTCCAGCGGCTGTGGACGCCGCACCGGATGGCGTACATCAAGGGGGAGGGCAAGCCCACCGGCGCGGGCGCCGACGACGGCTGCCCGTTCTGCGAGATCCCCAAGATGAGCGACGAGGACGGCCTGATCGTGGCCCGCGGCCAGTGGGTCTACTCGGTGCTCAACCTGTACCCGTACAACTCCGGGCATCTGATGGTCGTCCCGTACCGGCACGTGGCCGACTACACCGAGCTGGACGAGGCCGAGTACGGCGAGCTGGCCAGGCTGACCCGGCGCTCGCTGACCGCGCTGCGCAAGGCCAGTGGCGCGCAGGGGTTCAACGTCGGCATGAACCTCGGCCATGTGGCCGGCGCGGGCATCGCCGCGCACCTGCACCAGCACGTCGTGCCGCGCTGGGGCGGCGACACCAACTTCATGCCGGTCGTGGGCCGTACGAAGGTGCTGCCGCAGCTTCTGCGCGACACCCGGCAGATCCTGGCCGACGCCTGGCCCGCGGACGACTGAGCGGCGCCCCCGCGCGGGCGCCGGGCGCCGCTCCGTCGTCTCGTCCTCCAGGTTTCCGGGGGCCTCCAGGTCTCCGGGGGGCTCAGTCTTCCTTCTGCTCGGCGGCCAGCTTCTCGGCGAGGTGGGACGGCAGCGGCTCGTACCGCAGGAAGGTCCGGCTGAACGTGCCCGTGCCCTGTGACATCGAGCGCAGGTCGATCGCGTACCGGATGATCTCCAGTTGCGGGACCTCGGCCTTGATCATGGTGCGGCCGCCGGGCACCGATTCCGAGCCGAGCACCCGGCCGCGGCGCGAGGACAGGTCCGACATGACCGGGCCGACATAGTCGTCGGAGACCAGCACCGACACCTCGTCCACCGGTTCCAGCAGCAGGATCGGCACCTTGGCCGCGGCGTCCTTGAGGGCGAGCGCGCCCGCGGCCTGGAAGGCCATGTCGGAGGAGTCCACCGAGTGCGCCTTGCCGTCGTACAGCGTCACCTTGATGTCGACCAGCGGGTAGCCGGCGGCGACGCCGCGCGCCATCTGCTGGCGGACGCCCTTCTCCACCGAGGGGATGAACTGGCGCGGCACCACACCGCCCACGATCTTGTCGACGAACTCGAACCCCTCGCCAGAGGGCAGCGGCTCGACCTCGATGTGGCAGATGCCGTACTGGCCGTGGCCGCCGCTCTGCTTGACGTGCCGTCCCAGGCCCTGCGCCTTGGCGCCGAACGTCTCGCGCAGCGGCACCCGCAGGTCCACCCGCTCGACCTCGACCGAGTACCGGGAGCGGAGCCGGTCGATCAGGACGTCGGCGTGGGCCTCGCCCATGCACCACAGCACGAGCTGCCGGGTCTCGGAGTTGTTCTCCAGCCGCAGCGTCGGGTCCTCGGCCACGAGCCGGCCCAGCGCCTGGCTCAGCTTGTCCTCGTCGGCCTTGGACTTGGCCTGGATCGCCACCGGGAGCAGCGGGTCGGGCATCGACCAGGGAGCCATCAGCAACGGGGAGCCGGGGTCGGACAGGGTGTCGCCGGACTCGGCACGGTTCAGCTTGGCCACCGCGCAGATGTCCCCGGCCACGCACTCCGACACCACGCGCTGCGTCTTGCCGAGGGGGGAGCTGAGCGCGCCGACCCGCTCGTCCACGTCGTGGTCCTCATGGCCGCGGTCCTCCAGGCCGTGGCCGGAGACGTGCACCGTGGTGTCGGGACGCAGCGTGCCGGAGAACACCCGGACCAGCGAGATCCTGCCGACGTAGGGGTCGGAGGTGGTCTTGATCACCTCGGCCACCAGCGGGCCCTCGGGGTCGCAGGCGATGTCCTCGGCCGCGCCGCCGGTCACAGTCGTGACGGGCGGGATGCCGTGCTCCAGCGGGGACGGGAACGCCTGGGTGATGACCTCCAGCAGCTCCAGCATGCCGATGACGGGGCCGGGGTGGTCGCCGTGCGGCACGGACGTGGCCAGCACCGGGTAGAAGCTGCCGCGCGCCACCGCGGTCTCCAAATCCTCGATCAGCTCCTTGACGGGAATGTCCTCACCGGCCAGGTACCGGTCCATGAGGGTCTCGTCCTCGCTCTCCTGGATGATCCCCTCGATCAGCGCCGCGCGCTGCTCGGCGATCTGGTCCAGGTACTCCGGCTGCGGCTCGCACTCCACCCGCGCGCCGGTGGAGTAGTCCAGGCAGCGCTGGGTGAGCAGCCCGATCAGGCCGGTGAGGCCGTCCCCCGAGCCGACCGGGAAGTAGCAGGGGAGCACGCCGTCGCCGAAGACGTCCTGGCAGCTCATCACCACGTCGTCGAAGTCGCCCCGGTTCTGGTCGATCTTGGTGATGACCACCGCGCGGGGCATCCCGACCGCCGCGCACTCCTCCCAGAGCATCCGGGTGAGGCCGTCGATGCCGTCCACCGCCGAGATCACGAACAGGGCGGCGTCGGCGGCGCGCAGTCCGGCGCGCAGATCGCCGACGAAGTCGGCGTACCCGGGGGTGTCGATCAGGTTGACCTTGATGTCGCCGTGCATGAGCGGGGCCAGCGCGAGGTTCACCGAGCGCTGCTGGCGCAGCTCGACCTCGTCGAAGTCGCTGACCGTCGTGCCGTCCTCGACGCGGCCGCGCCGCTGGACGGTGCCGGTCGCGGCGAGCAGTGCCTCGGCCAGCGTCGTCTTGCCCGCTCCCGAGTGGCCGACCAGCACGACGTTGCGCACCTTGTCGGGCCGGCCGGCCTCCGGTGCCCTGCCGGGGGCTCCCGGATGGCCTCCCTTGTCAGCCATTGACTACCTCCTCGGACGTGCCCGCGCGGGGCCGTGTGCGGTCGAGGGCCCGGCCCTGGCAGGCAGGGTCCTCCTCGTCCGAGTGCGGCGCCAAGCCACTCCATCCGACGTGCGTGACCAGCGTCACACCCGTGTCAACACCTTTTCCCGTGACGGCCAGGATCACAAGGGGTGAACCGCAAACGTCCCCTTTCTTCTCGTGGGTGAACCTCCCCACGGTGTGGCTGGTTGACGCTTCACGAATCCCGCCCCGCGTCTCGCGGGCGCCCGCTGCCGGGCGCTCGCACTACGATGGGCGCGCGCCGGGCGCCCCGCCGCGTCTCCGCTGGCGGCCCCTGCGCGATTCTGGAGTGGTCCCGGTGGGGGACCGCCCGCCTCGACACGGGATCGGACGGGGATCGGACGCGATGCTGGACACGACGCGGCTGGACACGACGCGGCAGGGCGGCCCGCGATGCTGAACAAGGTGCGGCCCGCGCTCGGCCATGTGCTCAATCCGGTCGGCCGCGCCGTCGCGCGGACCGGCATCACGCCCAACGCCATCACCGTGGTCGGCACGGCCGGCGTGCTGGTGGGCGCGCTGGGCTTCTTCCCGCGCGGGGAGTTCTTCTGGGGCACCATGGTCATCACCGCGTTCGTGCTGTTCGACATGCTGGACGGCGCGGTCGCCCGGGTCACCGGCAAGATCACCAAATGGGGCGCCTTCCTGGACTCCAGCATGGACCGGGTGGCCGACGCCGCGATCTTCTCCGGGCTGCTGGTCGGGCTGTACCGGGACGGGCAGGAGGGCCTGTCCTGGGTGGCGCTGTACTGCCTGGTCGCCGGGGTCGTGGTGTCGTACGCCAAGGCCCGCGCCGAGGGGCTGGGCTACCGGTGCGACGTGGGCATCGCCGAGCGGTCCGAGCGGCTGATCGTCGCGCTGGTCGCCGCAGGCCTCGACGGGATCGGCGTCCCGTACGTCCTGGCGCTGGCGCTGTGGGCGCTGGCCGTGCTGAGCACCGTGACGGTGGGGCAGCGGTTCGCGACCGTCCGCTCGCAGGCCCTGGCCGAGGCGGCGGCGCCGGAGGACCCGGGGGCGAGGCCCGTGACGCAGGCCGAGCCCAAGACCGAGCCCCGCGGCGTGCGCGGGCGCGGGGCCGGAAGCCGCGCGGAGCGGCGGGCGTGACCCGCGTGAGCGTGCGGCGGTCCTCGCCGGGGACGGCGCGCGACGCGCTGGTGGACGCCGCCTACGCCGCGGGCTGGACCGTGGTCCGCAAGATGCCCGAGCGGGCCGCGCGCAGGCTCTTCACCGCGATGGCCGACCGCACCTGGCACCGGCGCGGCAGGGGGGTCCGGCAACTGGAGCGCAACCTGCGCCGGGTGCTGGGCAAGGACGCCGTCGACGCCGAGGTCCGCGCGCTCAGCAAGAAGGTGATGCGCTCCTACTTCCGGTACTGGCTGGAGGTGTTCCGCCTCCCCGAGTACGACCGCGACCGGATCGTCGGCCGGATGCGGGTGACCGGCCACGAGAAGATCTTCGCCAACCTGGAGGCGGGCCGCGGCGTGATCTTGGCCCTGCCGCACATGGGCAACTACGAGCAGGCGGGCGCCTGGCTGGTACACCAGGGACACCCGTTCACCACTGTGGCGGAACTGCTCAAGCCGGAGTCTCTTTTCCAGCGTTTCGTTGAATTTCGCGAGAGTCTGGGCATGGAGGTGCTGGCGCACAAGGGCGCCTCCGCGTTCGGCCGGATGGCGCAGCGGCTGCGGGACGGGCGGCCGGTCTGCCTGGTGGTCGATCGCGACCTCACCGAAAGCGGGATCGATGTGGAGTTCTTCGGCGCGACCGCGCGGATGCCCGGCGTCGCGGCGGCGCTCGCCGTGCAGACCGGCGCCGCGCTGATCCCGGTCACCCTGTGGTACGAAGGCGAGTACTGGGCGGCGCGTGTCCACGACGAGGTCCCGGCGCCGGAGACCGGCACCAGGCAGGAGCGGGTGCGGGCGATGACGCAGGAGGTCGCGGCCGTCTTCGAGGAGGGCATCGCCGCCCACCCGGAGGACTGGCACATGCTCCAGAAGGTCTGGGTGGAGGATCTGGGGGAGGCCGGCCGGTGAAGATCGGCATCGTCTGCCCGTACGAGTGGGACGTGCCGGGCGGCGTCCAGCAGCACATCCGTGACCTGGCGGAGGCGCTGATCGGCCTCGGCCACCAGGTGTCGGTGATCGCGCCGGCCGACGACGACACGCCGCTGGAGCCGTTCGTGGTGCCGGCGGGCCGGGCGGTCCCCGTGCCCTACAACGGCTCCGTGGGACGGGTGGCGTTCGGGTTCCTGTCGGCGGGCCGGGTCCGGCGGTGGATCAACGAGGGCGGGTTCGACGTGCTGCACGTCCACGAGCCCGCCGCGCCGTCGCTGGGCATCCTGGCCTGCTGGGCGGCGGACGGCCCGATCGTGGGCACCTTCCACGCCTCGTACCAGAAGTCGCGGCTGGTGTCGGTGACCGCGCCCATCCTGCAGAGCGCCCTGGAGAAGATCACCGGCCGGATCGCGGTGTCGGAGGCGGCCCGCAAGACGCTGGTGGAGCACCTGGGCGGCGACGCGGTGCTGATCCCCAACGGGGTCGCCACCGAGCGGTACGCGATGGCCGACCCGCTACCGGGCTGGAAGGGCCGCACGGACGGGGAGGACGGCGCCCGCGACGGCTCCGGCGGCGCGCTGGGCTTCCTCGGCCGGATGGACGAGCCGCGCAAGGGGCTGCCGGTGCTGCTGCGCGCGTTCGAGATCCTGGGCCGCGAGCGTCCGGGGCTGCGGCTGCTGCTGGCCGGGCCGGGCGACGCGAGCGACGTGCGGGCGAAGGTGTCGCCCGAGCTGCGCGACCGGGTGGTGATCCTGGGCATGGTCAGCGAGGAGGACAAGGTCCGCGCCTACCACTCGGTGGACGTGTTCGTGGCGCCCAACCTGGGCGGGGAGAGCTTCGGGATCGTGCTGGCAGAGGCGATGTCGGCGGGGGCGCCGATCCTGGCCAGCGACATCGAGGCGTTCGACCGGGTGCTGCTGGGCGGCCGGGCCGGGGCGCTGTTCCCCGTCGGGGACCACAAGGCGCTGGCAGCGGCGGCGGGCGAGCTGCTGGACGATCCGGCCCGGCGCAAGCAGCTCTCGGCCGAGGCGCGCGCCGCCGTCCGCCGCTACGACTGGTCCGCGGTGGCGCGGGACGTGCTGCGGGTGTACGAGACCGTGGCGCTGGACGGCACCGGGGTCGTCGAGTCCGGTCTCGGGGCCTGATGGCCGGGACCATGCTCTACGACTGGATCATCGACGTCCTGTTCTGGGTCGCCGTCGCCTTCCTCGTCGCCGTGTACGTCTCCTGGCGGGCGACCCGGCTGGACCGCCTGCACGTCCGGGTGGAGACGGCGCGGGCGGCGCTGGACGCGGCTTTGGTGCGGCGCGCGGCGGTCGCGCTGGAGCTGGCGGCCTCGCGGCTGCTGGACCCGGCCACCAGCCTGGTGCTGGCCACCGCGGCGCACGAGGCCCGTACCGCGGACGCCGAGTCGCGCGAGTTCGCCGAGAGCGATCTGTCCCGTGCGCTGCGCGCGGTCGTCGACCAGCCCGACTTCGCCGACACCCTCAAGGCCAAGGGCGACGGGGAGGTGGTGCTGGACGAGCTGGGCGGGGCCGCGGCCAAGGTCGTCTACGCCCGCAGGTTCTACAACGACGCGGTGGCGCAGGCGCGGACGGCCCGGCGCAAGACGCTGATCCGGGTGCTGCCGCTGGCCGGGCGGGCGCCGCTCCCGGACTTCTTCGAGATCGACGACGACCCGCCGCTGGCCCTGCGCGGCTGACCCCCGCCGCTCACGGCGCGATGGGCGAGTCGACCGGAGGGTAACCGAACGCCCCCTCTCCGGTGACGCCCACCAGGCCGGTCAACGGGGTTGAACCCGGACAAAGCTCACGTCCGTATTCGCTACCCTCGGGCCCATCCGCCAAGGGAGGGTAAAGCGTGCGTAACGTACGGTCACCGCTGCGGGGCCAGGGGACCCCCGGACGCGTGGGGGCCGGGGTCGGCGCCCTGGTCCTGGGGTGCGCCCTGGCGTCCTGTTCGAGCGCGGGACCCGAGCCGGCCATGCCGCCCAGCGCGGCGGCCCCGCAGGCCGGCGCGTCCACGACCACCGCTCCCGCCACCCACCCCTTCACGGGCGGCCGGCGGGGCGTGGACAACCCGGTGCTCGCCGTGAAGATCGAGAACACCCGGAACGCGCTGCCGCAGACGGGGGTGCGCTCGGCCGACATCGTGTACGTGGAGCAGGTCGAGGGCGGCCAGACCCGGCTGATGGCGGTGTACTCGTCCAGGCTGCCCGCGCGGGTGGGGCCGGTCCGCAGCGCCCGCATCTCCGACCTGCACATCCTGCCGCAGTTCGGGCGCCCGGCGTTCGCGTTCTCCGGCGTCCAGAGCAAGATGAAGAAGTACGTGGCGCAGGCCCCGGTGTACGACATCTCCGAGGAGAAGGCGGGCGGCGCCTACTACCGCTTCGGCCCCAAACCGGCCCCCTACAACCTCTACGCCGACCCTGAAGCCCTGCTGAAGCGCGCTCCCAAGGCCGAGGGGCCGCGCGACATCGGTTTCCGCTTCGGCGAGGCCCCACCGGGCGGCACGCCCACCAAGACCTTCACGGCGCGCTGGCCGTCCACCCGGATGGCCTTCACCTGGTCGGCCAAGCAGAAGCGGTGGCTGGCGTCCCACGACGGGCGCGTGGACACCGCGGCCGAGGGCGGCGTGCTCGGCGGGCAGACCGTCGTCATCCAGTACGCCCGGACCACCCGGTCGCAGTTCCACGACTTCCTGGGCAACTACACCCCGGAGATCAAGACGACGGGCACCGGCCGCGCCATCGTCCTGCGCGACGGCAGGTCCTACGAGACGACCTGGTCGCGGCCGTCGGAGGACCAGGGGACGACCTTCACCACCGCCGACGGCAGGCCGATGACGTTCGCCCGCGGCCAGGTCTGGGTGGTGCTCGTCAACGACGGCAAGCCCCGCATCCCCTAGCGCGTCCCCTGGCAGGGCAGTCGGCGCCGGGCCGCCGGGGGTGGCCGGTCCTGGAATAGGACGAGCACGCAATACGATGGACTTTCCGACCCATCATCAGTTCACGTGAGGTAGGCCCGTGTCCACTCCCACTCCCGCCACCCCGGCCAGCAGCGAGACCGCCAGCGCGCCCGCCACCGGGACCGCCCGGGTCAAGCGCGGCATGGCCGAGATGCTCAAGGGCGGCGTGATCATGGACGTGGTCACGCCGGAGCAGGCCAAGATCGCCGAGGACGCCGGCGCGGTCGCCGTGATGGCCCTGGAGCGGGTGCCCGCCGACATCCGCGCCGAGGGCGGCATCTCCCGGATGAGCGACCCCGACATGATCGAGGGCATCATCTCCGCGGTGTCCATCCCGGTGATGGCCAAGGCCAGGATCGGGCACTTCGTCGAGGCCCAGGTGCTGCAGTCGCTCGGCGTCGACTACGTGGACGAGTCCGAGGTGCTGACCCCGGCCGACTACGAGAACCACATCGACAAGTGGGCGTTCACCGTCCCGTTCGTGTGCGGCGCCACCAACCTGGGCGAGGCGCTGCGCCGCATCACCGAGGGCGCGGCGATGATCCGGTCCAAGGGCGAGGCCGGGACCGGCGACGTCTCCAACGCCACCACGCACATGCGCAGGATCCGCGCCGAGATCCGCCGCCTCCAGTCGCTGCCCGAGGACGAGCTGTACGTCGCCGCCAAGGAGCTCCAGGCCCCGTACGAGCTGGTCAAGGAGGTCGCGGAGCTGGGCAAGCTGCCGGTGGTGCTGTTCACCGCGGGCGGCATCGCCACCCCGGCGGACGCCGCGATGATGATGCAGCTGGGCGCCGAGGGCGTGTTCGTCGGCTCGGGCATCTTCAAGTCCGGCGACCCGGCCAAGCGCGCCAAGGCCATCGTCGAGGCGACCACCTTCCACGACGACCCGGACGTGATCGCCAAGGTGTCGCGCGGCCTGGGCGAGGCCATGGTCGGCATCAACGTCGCCTCCCTGGGCGAGGACCAGAAGTTCGCCCACCGCGGCTGGTGAGCCCGGAGGCCCGCGCACGCGCGCGGGCTGACCGGATGGTTACTTCGGACGCACTCCCGCCCGCCGCCCTCCCCAACCCGCCCGCCAGGGTTTACGCTGGCACGCGCGGTCGCAGGGGGAGGAGCGGGCCCCGGGCGTCAGGGCGGCCGTGGAAGGGACGTGCTCATGGCGTGGTCGGTCGCGCTGGCCTGTGCGAGTTCCGGTGATCCCGCGGGGGTCTTCCGGCCGGGTCTGGGCCCCGACCCCGATCCCGAGGCGGCGGCGCGGCTGGCCCGCGGGCTCTACCCCGCCGCCACCCTCACCGAGACCGGCGACACCGTCCTGGACTTCGCGCTGTGGCCGTACGAGGACGAGCTGTTCGTCGGCGCCTTCGACCGCGCGCTGCTGGTCTGCGACCGGCGGCTGTTCGGCCTGGACGAGGACGCCCGCAGGATCGCCGACCGGACCGCCGCGGCGCTGCCCGGCGCGCGCTGCGGGGTGCTGGTCCTGCACAGCGTGATCTCCGGCTGCTGGTTCCGCTGGTACGAGGCGGGCGCGCTGCGCCGCGACGTGTTCGTCACCGCCGAGGACGGCGTGGTCGTCGACCAGGGCGCCAGGCTCGCCGCCGAGGCGCCGTTCTGGAAGGCCCTGGACGACCTGGGCGGCGACGGGCCGGACGGGGCGCGCGACGTCCCGCTGCCGTTCGACCAGGAGGAGTTCGGGCTGGCGCTGGCCGAGGCGCACATGTTCGGCCGCGGCATCGCCGAGCGCGGCGACGACGGCTTCCTCCCCTTGGAGCTTCCGCTACGCCGGTTCAAGCTGAGCTGACGCCCCGTCGCAGCCTGCCGCGTGGGAAGACCCACGCGTGCTGGGAACGTTGTAACCACCGTCTAGGGTTTGACGCGGAACCCTGACGGTCCCTTCGCGCCATCCTTGAGCCGATCTTCCTGGAAGGTTCTCTCGTGACCACTGCTGTGCCCACCATCGGCGTTCTGGCCTTGCAGGGCGACGTGCGCGAGCACGCCCGTGCCCTGGAGGGCGCCGGAGCGCGCGCCGTGCCGGTGCGCCGCCCCGAGGAACTGGAGCGGGTGGACGCGCTGGTCGTCCCGGGCGGCGAGTCCACCACCATGTGGCGGCTGGCACGCACCTTCGAGCTGCTGGAACCGCTGCGCAAGCGGATCGAGGCGGGCATGCCCGCCTACGGCTCCTGCGCGGGCATGATCATGCTGGCGGACCGGGTGCTGGACGGCGTCGAGGGCCAGGAGACCATCGGCGGCATCGACATGACGGTGCGCCGCAACGCGTTCGGCCGCCAGGTCGACTCGTTCGAGACCTCCGTTCCGCTGGAGGGCATGGGCGACGCGCCGTTCCACGCCGTCTTCATCCGCGCCCCCTGGGTCGAGTCGGTCGGCGACGGCGTCCAGGTGATCGGGCGGGCCGAGGGCGGCCCGAACATCGGTAGGATCGTCGCCGTCCGCCAAGGCCGCCTGATGGCGACCGCGTTCCATCCCGAACTGACGGGCGACCACCGCGTGCACCACTACTTCGCCGATCTGGTGCGCCGGGCGATGGAGGAGGAGTAAGCGAATGTCCGGCCATTCCAAATGGGCGACCACCAAGCACAAGAAGGCGGCCCTCGACGCCAAGCGGGGCAAGCTCTTCGCCAAGCTGATCAAGAACATCGAGGTCGCGGCCCGCACCGGCGGCGGCGACCCGGACGCCAACCCCACGCTCTACGACGCGATCTTCAAGGCGAAGAAGAACTCCGTCCCCAACGACAACATCGAGCGCGCGCGCAAGCGCGGCGCCGGTGAGGAGGCGGGCGGCGCCGACTGGCAGAACATCACCTACGAGGGGTACGCGCCCGGAGGCGTGGCCCTGCTGGTGGAGTGCCTCACCGACAACCGCAACCGCGCCGCGTCCGAGGTGCGGGTGGCCCTCACCCGCAACGGCGGCTCGCTGGCCGACCCCGGCTCGGTGTCCTACCTGTTCAACAGGAAGGGCGTGGTGATCGTCCCGAAGGCGGGCACCACCGAGGACGAGGTGATGATGGCCGTCCTGGACGCCGGCGCCGAGGAGGTCAACGACCTGGGCGAGAACTTCGAGATCGTTTGCGAGGCCGGCGACCTGCTGAGCGTCCGCACGGCCCTGCAGGAGGCCGGGATCGACTACGAGTCGGCCGACTCCAGCTGGCTGCCCAGCGTCTCGGTCCCGCTGGACGAGGAGACCGCCAAGAAGGTCTTCCGGCTGATCGAGGCCCTGGAGGACTCCGACGACGTGCAGGACGTCTGGGCCAACTTCGACGTCTCCGACGAGGTCCTGGCGGCCATCGACGCCTGATCGGCCGGACGCCCGGTCGAGATCGCGTGTGCCGCCCGCGGGCCGGTGGCGTAGTTTCGTCTGCATGGAAATCCGGGTGCTGGACGCTGAGAGCGTCGACGACCTCCGCGATCTGTGGTCCCGGTCCTTCGGGGCCATGTCGGACGCGACCTGGGCGCGTTCGCGCATGCTCGGGGAACTCCTCGTCCGGTCCGGGCGCCAGTACGGCGGTTACGAGAACGGCCGGCCGGTCGCCATGGCCCGGATCTATGACATGGCGCAGTGGTGGCACGGCCGCGCCGTGTCCATGGGCGGCGTCTGCGGTGTCGCCGTCGCCCCCGAGGCGCGCGGGCGCGGAATCGGCCGCGAGCTCGTTCAGGACGTGCTGGAACGCTGCGCCGCGTTCGGGCACCCGCTCTCGGTGCTGTATCCCGCGACCGCACCGCTCTACCGCTCCTTCGGCTGGGAACTGGCGGGCGCCATGCACCAGGCCGCGTTCCCGGCCGAGGCGCTACGCGGCTTCGGTTCCGGGTCGCCGGTCGAACTCCGCCGCGCGGGGCCTGACGACGCCGCCGAGATCGCCGAGATCATCCGGAGGGTGCACCGGGACGCGCGCAGCAGCGGCCCCATCGACTGGGGCGAGGACGCCTGGCGGATCTTCCTGGCGGAGGGCGACGACGACTACGTCTACCTCGCCGAGGACGGTGTCCTCGACTACCACTGGGGCGAGGGCGGTACGTCCCTTGAGGTGGACACGCTGGTCGCGGGTTCGGCGGAGACCCTGCGCGCGCTGTGGGGCATCGTCGGCTCCGGCTCGTCGGTCGCCAAGCAGGTGCGGGCGTGCCTGTCGCCGCACGACCCGGTGTTCTGGCTCACCAAAGAGCGCGGGGACGGGTGGCGAGAGCTGGACCGCTGGATGCTGCGCGTGGTGAACGCGCCCGCCGCGATCGAGGCCCGCGGTTACCCGGCCGGGGTGTCGGCCGAAGTCCTCCTGGAGATCGACGACCCGTGGATGCGCGCCAACTCCGGCTTCTGGTGGCTGGTCGTCAAGGACGGCCAGGGACGCCTGGAGCGCGCCGCCGAGTCCCGTTCCGCCGTGCGTGTGGGGCCGCGCGGCCTGGCCGCTCTCTACGCGGGCGTGCCCAGCGCCACGCTGCGCGGCGCCGGGCTGCTCGACGGCCACGTCCCCGTCCTGGACTCGGTCTTCGCCGCCGCCCCCTTCACACTCGACTCCTTCTGAGCCCACAGCTCGAGTTCGTCGCGCCGACACGGCCGCGCGATGCGGCACGATTGTCCGCGGGGCCCGGTAGCGTGGCCCGCCGAACAGATGATCGAAGGAGCGCGCGTGCGGGTGATGGGCGTGGACCCCGGGCTCACCAGGTGCGGGGCGGGCGTGGTCGACGGCGCGCCGGGCGCCCCGCTGCGGCTGGTGCGGGTCACGGTGGTCCGCACCGCGCCCGCCGACCCGGTCGCCACCCGGCTGCTGGGCATCGAGGCGGGCATCGAGGAGCTGATCGAGGAGCTGAGCCCGGACGTGGTCGCGGTGGAGCGCGTGTTCTCCCAGCACAACGTGCGCACCGTGATGGGCACCGCCCAGGCCGCCGGGGTCGCGATGCTGGTCGCCGCCAGGCACGGCCTGCCGGTGGCCACGCACACGCCCAGCGAGGCCAAGGCCGCCCTCACCGGCAACGGCCGCGCGGACAAGGCACAGGTGGCCAACATGGTGACGCGGTTGCTCCGCCTCGACGGCCCGCCCAGGCCCGCCGACGCCGCCGACGCCCTCGCCCTGGCCATCTGCCACGTGTGGCGCGGCGGTGCGCAGGCCCGGCTCACGGCGGCCCAGGCGGCGGCCCGGACGGCGCGGACTTCGCGGACGAGAGGAGGGGCGGCCCAGTGATCGCCTTCGTCAGCGGCCGGGTGGCCGCGGCCGGGCCGGACGGCGCCGTCATCGACGTCCACGGCGTCGGCCTGTCCGTCCAGTGCACCCCCGCCACGCTCGCCGGCCTGCGGGTGGGCGACCACGCGACGGTCCCGACGTCGCTGGTGGTCCGGGAGGACTCGCTGACCCTGTTTGGGTTCGCCGACGACGACGAGCGGGCGGTGTTCGAGCTGCTCCAGACGGCCAGCGGGATCGGGCCCCGGTTGGCGCTGGCCATGCTGGCCGTCCACAGCCCCGACGCGCTGCGCCGCGCCGTGGCCGCCGAGGACGTGACGGCCCTGACCAAGGTGCCCGGCATCGGCAAGAAGGGCGCGCAGCGGATCGTCCTGGAGCTGAGGGACCGCCTGGGCGCCCCCACCGGCGGCGACGGCGCCCTCGCCCCGCCGCCCGGCCAGGCCGCCGAGCAGTGGCGCGAGCAGGTGCACAGCGGCCTGATCAACCTTGGCTGGTCCACCAGGGACGCCGACGCCGCGGTCGCCGCGGTCGCCGCCGACCTGGCCGCCGACGGGGCGGACGGTGCCGAGGTCCCGCCGGTGGCGGCCCTGCTGAAGTCCGCGCTCAGGAAGCTCGGCAAGTGACCGGCGGACGCACCGGATGCCCGGGGGCCGCCGCGGGGAGGCGAACCGATGGACGCTGAGCCCGACAGGCTCGTCTCGGCCGACACCGGCGGCCCGGAGGAGCGGGTCATCGAGGCCGCGCTGCGCCCCAAGAAACTGGACGACTTCATCGGCCAGGAGCGGGTGCGCGAGCAACTGTCGCTGGTGCTGCACAGCGCGTTGCGGCGCGGCCGGACTCCGGACCACGTGCTGCTGTCGGGGGGTCCCGGGCTCGGCAAGACCACCCTCGCCATGATCATCGCGGCCGAGCTCGGCCGCCCCCTGCGGATCTCGTCCGGCCCGGCGATCGAGCGGGCCGGCGACCTGGCGGCGGTGCTGTCCACGCTGGCCGAGGGCGAGGTGCTGTTCCTGGACGAGATCCACCGGATGGCCCGTCCCGCCGAAGAGATGCTGTACGTCGCCATGGAGGACTTCCGGGTCGACGTCGTGGTCGGCAAGGGGCCGGGCGCCACCGCGATCCCGCTGGACATCGCCCCGTTCACGCTGGTGGGGGCCACGACCAGGGCGGGCATGCTGCCGGGCCCGCTGCGCGACCGGTTCGGGTTCACGGCGCACATGGACTTCTACGAGCCGGCCGAGCTGGAAGTGATCATCAAGCGGTCGGCGCGGCTGCTGGACGTCGTGATCAGCGATGAGGCCGCGGCCGAGGTCGCCGGGCGCTCCCGCGGCACGCCCAGGATCGCCAACCGGCTGCTGCGCCGCGTCCGCGACTACGCCGAGGTGCGCGCGGACGGCGTGGTCGACCTGGAGCTGGCCAGGGCGGCGCTGCGGCTGTACGAGGTGGACGACCGCGGCCTCGACCGGCTCGACCGCGCCGTGCTGGAGTCGCTGATGCGCAAGTTCGGCGGGGGCCCCGTGGGGTTGTCCACGCTGGCGGTGTCGGTGGGGGAGGAGCCGGAGACGGTCGAGGTGGTGGCCGAGCCGTTCCTGGTCAGGCAGGGTCTGCTGGCCCGGACGCCGCGCGGGAGGGTCGCCACGCCCGCCGCGTGGGCGCATTTGGGGATCGCCCCCCCGCCTTCGGCGCCGATGGCCGATTCGGCCGGTACGCTGTTCGCGTTGGAGGACGATGACGACCTGCCCGGGAAGTGATCATCAGGGAAGTGATCACGGGGAGGCGTTCGCCCAGTAACGGCTTGGGAACTTCAACCGGTTCCCGATCGTCACGTCGTTGCCGGTGTCTTGCGCACTCTCTAGACTCCGGGACCGGTCACCCGTACCCGGCCGGCCACTGCGTTTCGGATGGCTCGGAGTTTCGGACGGCTCGGAGCGGACTCCGGGCCGATCGGCGACAGCCGGGCGATCCAAGGACAGGCCGGGCAAACCACATCGGAAGGATGCCCCAGCGATGGGCAGCGACATGATTATTGCGGCACAGCAGGACGGTAGCGGGGCGTTCAACCTGCTGCTGCTCCTGGCCATTCCTGTGGTCTTCTATTTCCTGCTGATCCGCCCGCAGAGCAAGCGGCGCAAGGAGCAGCTGCAAATGCAGAGCTCGCTGCAGCCGGGGGTGCGGGTGCTGACGACCAGCGGCATTTACGCCGAGGTCGTGGCGGTGGACGACGACGGCCTCGAGCTGGAGATCGCCGACGGCGTGACCATCAGGGTCGTGAAGCAGGCCGTCATGCAGGTCCTCAAGGACGACGCCGAGGAGTACGACGAGGACGGCGAGTCCGGCGACGACCTGACCGAGGACGAGGACCGTGCCGGGGAGGCCGGAGACGAGTCCGGGGAGGCCAAGGCCGACCTCACGAAGTCCGCACCCGCCGACGATGCCGACGAGTCCGCCGCCGACGCCGGTTCCGGCGATGAGGACGGCAAGCCCGCCGCGCAGGGAGCCGGCGCGGGCAAGGGCGGCAAGAAGTCCTCGGGCTGATCCGGGACGTTCCGGCGCCCCGGCCCGACGACGCGGGCCGGACGGCGTGAGGGACCTTCCGGCACCGGCCAACGACCGATGACGACGACGGGAAGTTAGACGACCAGTGGCTCCGCCTCGCAGCAACGTTCCCAATTCAGGGCGCACGCTCCTCGCGCTGTTCGTGGTCATGGCGGCACTCACCGGCGTGATGTTCCTGCAGGGGCAGCCCACCCCCAAGCTGGGGCTGGACCTGGCCGGCGGGACCACGGTCACGCTCACCGCCAAGACCGTCAACGGCGGTGACCCGCCGCCCACCCAGATGGACCAGGCCGTCCGGATCATGACCCAGCGGGTCAACGGCCTGGGCGTCTCGGACGCCGAGGTGGCCAAGCAGGGCTCCAGCAACATCGTGGTCAACGTGCCCGGCGAGGGCCAGGACCGGGTGGTCCAGCTCATCGGCACCACGGCCAAGCTCCAGTTCCGCCAGGTGTTCGCGGTGGCCGACGGACGTCCCCTGGGGGGCGCCGCCTCGACGCCCGCGCCCTCGGCCCAGCCGTCGGGGAGCCCCTCCCCCTCGGCCTCGCCGTCGGGCGGCAAGTCGCCCAGCGCGTCGCCGAGCGCGTCGCCGACCTCGCGGGGACGGGCGCTGTCGGAGGCCCTGGCCGCGCCCACGCCGACCCCGTCCGGATCGGCCTCGCCGTCCGCCTCGGGCTCGCCGAGCCCCTCGCCCAGCGGGCTGCCCTCCGGGCTGCCCACGCTGGACCCCAACGCCGCGGCGCAGGACTACTCGGGCATCAACGACCCGAACGTGATCAAGCAGTTCGAGTCCCTGAACTGCTACGTGCCCGACAAGCGCGTTCCCGGGGCCAACGACCCCAACCGCCGGTTCGTCGCCGCCTGTGACCAGAAGGAAGAGAACGGCCAGGTCACCAAGTACATCCTGGGGCCGGTTCGGGTGCTGGGCGAGCAGGTGGAGGACGCGTCCGCGATGCCGCCGGACGCCACCCAGGGGCAGAGCAGCTGGTGGGTCAGCCTGAAGTTCAAGGGCCAGGGCGCCCGGCAGTTCGGCCAGGTCACCACCGAGGCGTACGAGCAGTACCAGCGCAACCCCGGCTCCCCGCGCTCGCAGGTCGCGATCGTGCTGGACGGCCAGGTGGTGTCGGCGCCCAGCATCAGCAGGGGCGCCATCACCGGCGGCACGGCGCAGATCGACGGGCCTCCGGAGAGCTTCACCCAGACCTACGCCACCGACCTGGCCAACGTGCTGAAGTACGGGGCGCTGCCGCTGGAGTTCACGCAGAGCTCCATCGACGAGGTGTCGTCCACGCTGGGCTCCGACCAGTTGCGCGGCGGACTGATCGCCGGTGCGATCGGCCTGGTGCTGGTGGTGCTGTACTGCCTGATGTACTACCGGGGCCTGGGCCTGGTGGCGGTGTCCAGCCTGCTGGTGGCCTCCGGGATCACCTACGTGTCGGTGGTGATCCTCGGCGAGAACATGGGCTTCCGGCTGTCGCTGCCGCACATCATCGGTCTGATCGTCTCCATCGGCATCACCGCGGACTCGTTCATCGTCTACTTCGAGCGACTACGTGACGAACTGCGCGCGGGCCGGACGCTCCGGCCGTCGGTGGAGACGGCATGGAAGCGGGCGCGGCGCACCATCCTGGTCGCCGACGCGGTGACGTTCATGGCCGCGCTGGTCCTGTACATCCTGGCCGTGGGCGGGGTCCGGGGCTTCGCGTTCGCGATGGGCCTGACCACGCTGATCGACGTGGTCGTGGTGTTCTTCTTCACCAAGCCGATGGTGGGCCTGCTGTCGCGGACCCGGTTCTTCGGCCGCGGGCATCCGCTGTCGGGTCTGGACCCGTCCCGGTTGCGCGCCAGGGCCACCGCCGCGGCCCGGCCCGCCGGGGCGGCCGCCAGCGCCGGTGGCGGCACCGCCACCCCGGCCGCGGTCGGCGCCTCGTCGAGGGCCTCGTCCGCCCGTACCAAGAGCCAGGAGGCTTGAGATGCTTGGGCTGCGTGCCGTCCTCGCCCGTGTCTACCGGGGCGAGATCAGCGCC
Organism: Actinomadura sp. NBRC 104412; assembly: GCF_030269515.1. Lineage (GTDB taxonomy): Bacteria > Actinomycetota > Actinomycetes > Streptosporangiales > Streptosporangiaceae > Spirillospora. The sequence goes on from NZ_BSTM01000017.1 coordinate 102,996, forward strand.
GACATCGTCGGCAAGCCCCGGCTGTGGTACTCGATCTCCGGCCTGCTGCTGGCGCTGTCCATCGCCGGCCTGCTCCTCCAGGGGCTGAACTTCGGCGTGGAGTTCAAGGGCGGGTCGGTCTTCACCTTCAGCAAGCCGGGCGCCTCGATCGAGCAGGTCCGCGAGGCGGTCACCAGCGGGGGCGCGCACCAGGCCATCGTCCAGAAGGCCGGGGGCGGCTGGCGGGTGACCACCGAGAGCCTGAGCTCGTCGGAGGTCACCGAGGTCAAGAGCAGCATCGCCGAGGACCTGGGCATCCAGGCGGCTCAGGTCAGCACCCAGGTGGTGGGCGCGTCCTGGGGCGGTGAGATCTCCGAGAAGGCCTGGCGGGCGCTGCTGGTGTTCATGATCTTGATCATCGGCTATCTGTCCGTGGCCTTCGAGTGGCGGATGGCGCTGGCCGCGGTGGTGGCGCTGGTTCACGACCTGTTGATCACCGCGGGCATCTACGCCTGGTCCGGCTTCGAGGTCACTCCGGCGACGCTGCTGGGCTTCCTGACCATCCTGGGCTACTCGCTGTACGACGCGGTCGTGGTGTTCGACATGATCAAGGAGGTCACCAGACCCCTCGGCCCCACCTCCAAGGTCACCTACAGCCAGGCCGCCAACCAGGCGCTCAGCAGCACCCTGGTGCGCTCGCTGAACACCTCGCTGGTGGCGATCCTGCCGGTGGCGGCGATCCTGTTCATCGGCACCACGCTGTTCGGCGCGGGCACGCTCAAGGACCTGTCGCTGGCGCTGTTCGTCGGCATGATCGTGGGGACCTACTCCTCGATCTGCGTGGCCACCCCGCTGCTGGTGCAGCTCAAGGAGCGCGAACCCAAGCACCGCGAGCTGCGGGCCAACATCGCCCGGCGGGAGAGCAGCGCCAAGCGCAAGGCCAAGACCGCCAAGGCGGGTGCCATGCTCACCAAGGCGGCGGACGACCGTCCCGAGCCCGGCGCGGACGAGCCGCCGCCGGACGACGCCCCCAAGGACGCACCCGAGAACGCGATCCCCGCCTCGGTGACCGTCCGCAAGGTCGTCCAGCGCGGCCCGCGGCAGCAGCCCAAGCGGGGCACCCGCCAGCAGCGTCGCGGCAAGTAACCCCAGAACGGACCCAACCCGGCCGTGCCCCCGACGCGGCGGGCACGGCCGGTGCCTGATCAGGAGACAAGGTGGACCTCGACACGCTGATCCAGGACCGGATCCGTGACGTTCCCGACTACCCCAAGCCGGGGGTGATGTTCAAGGACATCACCCCGCTGCTGGCCGATCATGTGGCGTTCGCGGGCGTGGTGGACGCCATCGTCAACCACCACGGCCGCGGCACCGTGGACAAGATCGTCGGAATCGAGGCGCGCGGCTTCATCCTGGCCGCGCCGGTCGCGTACCACTTCGGCGCCGGGTTCGTCCCGGTGCGCAAAAAGGGGAAGCTGCCCGCGAACTCCTTCGAGCAGACCTACGATCTGGAGTACGGCACCGAGACCATCGAGATGCACGAGGACGCGCTGGCCCCGGGCGAGCGGGTGCTGGTGGTGGACGACGTGCTGGCCACCGGCGGCACCGCGAGGGCCGCGGCCGACCTGGTCGCCCGTTCGGGCGCCGAGGTGGTGGGCATCTCGGTCCTGATGGAGCTGTCCTTCCTGCATGGTCGGGACAAGCTCGGGAATCTGGACGTTCATTCGCTGGTTACGGTCTAGTACGAAATGGGCGGCGGATACACTGGCGCCTAACCCGGACGCGGAGCGTCCCGGGAGCTGGCCGGGGGATCGTCCCCGGCGGCGTCGCGAGCCCGGCGGGGGACGGGCGCATCCCGCGGGGACGAGGAGGTCGAGGCGTCCCAAGGTCTAGGAGGCTGGGTGCCCGGTGAGGTGGTATCGACCGGCGCGGTGACCGGGAAGGTGACCGGCGAGGCGGCGGGCCCGGCGGCGGAGCCGGGGAAGGACGCGGACCGCGCGACCGTGAAGCCGGAAGGCAGGGAGCGCGTGCGCGGCGGTGAGCCCGCCCAGGCCCCAGAACGCCCTGGAAGCCCTAAGACCCCTGGAGTCAGTCCGAACGAGGCGTCGGCCCCGCAAGGGACATACCGGCCGGATGAGGGCCGTACGGAGTCGGCTGGAGACCGTCCCGAGTTCACAGGACAGGCACCCGCCCGTCCGAGCCCTGCCCAGCCGCTCCCGGCACAGAGCCCAGTGCAGAGTCCGGCACAGAGTCCGGCGCAGGCCCGCCCGGCCCGGCCCGCGTCCACCGAACGCCGGTCGCCCACACACGCCCAGGCCCCTGCCGGTACGCCAGGTGCGTCCGGTACGGGCTCGTCGATCCCGCCCTCCGCCGCGCGGGTGCGCCGCCGGCTCGCCCGCCTCGGTTCCCAGCGCGGACCCGCCATGAACCCGGTACTCGAACCCCTCAGCAAGACGCTGCGCAACACCCATCCCAAGGCGGACCTGCGGCTGATCGAGCGCGCCTACGACGTGGCCGCCCACTACCACCGGGACCAGAAGCGCAAGAGCGGCGACCCGTACATCACCCATCCGCTGGCGGTGTCGGCGATCCTGGCCGAGCTGGGCATGAACACCGAGACCCTGTGCGCGGCGCTGCTGCACGACACCGTCGAGGACACCCCCTACACCCTGGAGCAACTGCGCGCCGACTTCGGTGACGAGATCGCCGCCCTGGTGGACGGGGTGACCAAGCTCGACAAGGTCAAGTACGGCGAGGCGGCCGAGGCCGAGACGGTCCGCAAGATGGTCGTGGCGATGTCCCGCGACATCCGGGTGCTGGTGATCAAGCTGGCGGACCGGCTGCACAACATGCGGACGCTGCGCTACATGCCGCGGCACAAGCAGGAGAAGAAGGCCCGGGAGACGCTGGAGGTGTTCGCTCCGCTGGCGCACCGGCTGGGCATGAACACGCTGAAGTGGGAGCTGGAGGACCTGTCCTTCGCCACCCTCTACCCCAAGCGGTTCGACGAGATCGCCCGGCTGGTGGCCGAGCGCGCCCCGCGCCGCGACGACTTCCTGCAGGACGTGATCGAGAACGTGTCCGCCGACCTGCGCGAGGCCAAGATCAAGGCCAGTGTGACGGGACGGCCCAAGCACTACTACTCGATCTACCAGAAGATGATCGCCCGGGATGTCGGCTTCGACGATATCTACGATCTGGTGGGCATCCGGGTGCTGGTCGACAGCGTCCGCGACTGCTACGCCGCCCTCGGCTCGATCCACGCGCGATGGAACCCGGTCCCCGGCCGGTTCAAGGACTACATCGCGATGCCGAAGTTCAACATGTACCAGTCGCTGCACACCACCGTGATCGGCCCGGAGGGCAAGCCGGTGGAGCTGCAGATCCGCACCTGGGGCATGCACCGGCGGGCCGAGTACGGCGTCGCGGCGCACTGGAAGTACAAGGAGGAGACGGTCGGCGGCCGCAAGGCCGGCGACATGCAGTGGCTGCGGCAGCTACTGGACTGGCAGCAGGAGACCGCCGATCCGGCCGAGTTCCTGGAGTCGCTGCGGTTCGACCTGTCGGTCCAGGAGGTGTTCGTCTTCACCCCCAAGGGCGATGTGAAGCCGCTGCCGCAGGGCGCCACCCCGGTCGACTTCGCGTACGCCATCCACACCGAGGTCGGGCACCGATGTATCGGCGCGCGGGTCAACGGGCGGCTGGTCCCGCTGGAGTCGACCCTGGACAACGGCGACACCGTCGAGGTGTTCACGTCCAAGTCGCCCGACGCCGGGCCGAGCCGCGACTGGCTGGACTTCGTCAAGAGCGCGCGGGCCCGCAACAAGATCAAGCACTGGTTCACCAAGGAGCGCCGCGACACCGCGATCGAGTCCGGCAAGGACTCCATCGCCCGCGCGATGCGCAAGCAGAACATGCCGCTCCAGCGGTTGATGTCGGCCGAGGCGCTGCTGGCCCTGGCCCGCGACATGCGCTACCCGGACGTGTCGTCGCTGTACGCGGCGGTCGGCGAGGGGCATATCTCCGCGCAGCACGTGGTGCAGCGGCTGGTGGACGCGCTCGGCGGGGTGGAGAGCGCCGAGGAGGACCTCGCCGAGATCGCCGTACCCACGCCGCGCAAGCGCACCCGCAGCACGGGCGACCCGGGCGTGGTCGTCGCGGGCGACTCCGACGTGTGGGTGCGCCTGTCGCGCTGCTGTACGCCCGTGCCCGGGGACGACATCGTCGGGTTCGTGACCCGCGGGCACGGGGTGTCGGTGCACCGTTCCGACTGCGCCAACGTCCTCAACCTGAAGTCGCAGCCGGACCGGCTGATCGACGTCAAGTGGTCCCCCGGCGAGGACTCGGTCTTCCTGGTCGCGATCCAGGTGGAGGCCCTGGACCGGCCGAGGCTCCTGTCGGACGTGACGCGGGTGCTGTCCGACCAGCACGTCAACATCCTGTCGGCGTCCGTCACCACCACCCGTGACCGGGTGGCGGTGAGCCGGTTCACCTTCGAGATGGGCGACCCCAAGCATCTGGGCCATGTCCTGAAGGCCGTCCGGTCCATCGACGGCGTGTACGACGTGTACCGGGTCACCAGCGGCACCCACCGGTGACCCGGGCCGTCACTCCTCCGGGGAGTCCTCGGGGATCACGTCGACCCCGGCCTCGGCGCGCTGCTCCTCGGTGATCGGGGTGGGGGCGCCGGTCAGCGGGTCGTGGCCGGACGCGGCCTTCGGGAAGGTGATCACGTCCCGGATGGTGTCCACCCCGGCCAGCAGCATGATCATGCGGTCCCAGCCGAAGGCGATCCCGCCGTGCGGGGGCGGGCCGTACTGGAACGCCTCCAGCAGGAACCCGAACTTGGACTCGGCCTCCTCCTTGGTCAGCCCCAGCACGTCGAACACCCGCTGCTGCATCTCGGCGCGGTGGATACGGAGCGACCCGCCGCCGATCTCGTGGCCGTTGCAGACGATGTCGTAGGCGTCGGCCAGGGCCTCGCCGGGACGGAGCTGGAAGTCGTCGGCGTACTCCGACTTGGGCGCGGTGAACGGGTGGTGCACCGGCGTCCAGCCGATCTGCTCGCCCTTGTCGTCCTCGGCGGGCTCGAAGATCGGCGCGTCCACCACCCAGCAGAATGCCCACGCGGACTCGTCGATCAGCCCGCACCGGCGGCCGATCTCCAGCCGGGCGGCGCCGAGCAGCTCGCGCATGGCGTGCGGCTTGCCGGCCGCGAAGAAGATCGCGTCGCCGGGTGCGGCGCCGGTCTCGGCGGCCAGGCCGGCCTTCTCCTGTTCCGACAGGTTCTTGGCGACCGGGCCGCCGAGCGTGCCGTCCGGCTGGACGAGCACGTAGGCGAGGCCGCGGGCGCCGCGCGCCTTGGCCCAGTCCTGCCAGGCGTCCAGCTCCCTGCGGGTCTGGGAAGCGCCGCCCGGCATGACCACGGCGCCGACGTACGGGGCCTGGAAGACCCGGAAGGACGTGTCGGCGAAGTACCCGGTCAGCTCGGTGAGCTCGTTGCCGAACCTCAGGTCGGGCTTGTCGGACCCGTACCGCGACATGGCCTCGGCGTAGGTGATGCGGGGGATGGGCCGGGGGACCTCGTACCCGGCGAGCTCCTTCCACAGCCGCGCCACCAGGTCCTCGGCCACCGCGATCACGTCGTCCTGCTCGACGAACGACATCTCGATGTCGATCTGGGTGAACTCGGGCTGCCGGTCGGCACGGGAGTCCTCGTCCCGGTAGCAGCGGGCGATCTGGTAGTAGCGCTCCAGGCCCGCCACCATCAGCAACTGCTTGAAGAGCTGCGGCGACTGCGGCAGCGCGTACCAGTGGCCGGGCCGCAGCCGGACGGGCACCAGGAAGTCGCGGGCGCCCTCGGGGGTGGAGCGGGTCAGCGTCGGTGTCTCGACGTTGACGAACCGGTGCTCGCGCATGACCTCGTGGACGAGGAACGACCCCTCCGAGCGGATCCGCATCGCCCTGGCCACGGCGTCCCTGCGGATGTCGAGGTACCGGTACTTGAGCCGGACCTCCTCGTTGACGTTGACGTCGCCGTCGATGGGGAACGGCAGTGGCGCGGCCTCCGACAGCACCTCGATGTCGGTGGCGGCCACCTCGATGTCGCCGGTGGGCAGCTCGGGGTTCTCGTTGCCCTCCGGCCGGGCCCGGACCTCTCCGGTGATCCTGACGCAGTACTCCGACCGCAGGTCGTGCGCCCTGCCTATGGCACCGCCCGAACCCACCTCCTCTTCCCGGAACACCACCTGCGCGATGCCGGAGGCGTCGCGCAGGTCGATGAACGTGACGCCGCCGTGGTCGCGGCGGCGGGCCACCCAGCCGGCCAGCGTGACCTGCTGCCCGGCATGCTCCTTGCGGAGCGTCCCCGCCTCGTGCGAGCGGATCATCGTGACGACAGCCTTTCCCTCAGCGTGGTGACGATCTCGTCGAGCGGCACGGCGGCCTGGTCGCCGCCTCCCAGGTCCTTCAGTTGCGCGGACCCGGCGGCGATATCCCGCTCGCCGAGGATCACCGCGTACCGGGCGCCGGACCGGTCGGCGTCCTTCATCGCGCCCTTCAGCCTCTTGCCGCCGAACGCCATGTCGGCGGCGATCCCCGCCCGCCGCAGCTCGTTCACCAGGCCGAAGACCCGCCGCTCGGCCTCGTCCCCGATGGCGACGCCGAAGACCTGGCAGCGCGGCGGCGCGGCGAACGCGGCGCCCTCGGCCTCCAGCGCCAGGATCGTGCGGTCCAGCCCCAGGCCGAACCCGATGCCGGGCAGCTCGGGGCCGCCGATGTCCTCCGACAGGCCGTCGTAGCGCCCGCCGCCGCCGATGCCCGACTGCGCGCCCAGCAGCGGGTGGTCGAACTCGTAGGTCGTGCGGGTGTAGTAGTCCAGCCCGCGCACCAGGGTCGGGGTGTCCTCCCAGGTGATGCCGAGGTCGGACAGCAGCGCGCGGACCCGGTCGTGGTGGGCCTTGCAGTCCGCGCACAGGTGGTCGGCCATCAGCGGGGCGCCTTCGAGCTGCGCCCGGACCTCGGGACGCTTGTCGTCCAGCACCCGCAGCGGGTTGATCTCGATCCGCTGCCGGGTGGGCTCGTCCAGGTCCAGCCCGCGCAGGAACTCCTGCAGCCGGGCCCGGTAGGCGGGGCGGCACTCCTTGCAGCCCAGCGAGTTCAGCAGCAGCCGCACCCGGGTGAGCCCGAGGGAGCGGTACCAGTTCCACGCGATCGCGATGGTCTCGGCATCGACCTGGGGGTCCTCGGTGCCGATCGCCTCCAGGTCGAGCTGGTAGAACTGCCGGTACCGGCCGGCCTGCGGCTGCTCGGCGCGGAACGCCGGGCCCGTCGTCCAGATCTTGACCGGCAGCCCGCCCCGCTTGTGCAGGTTGTGCTCCAGCACCGCCCGCAGCACCCCGGCGGTGAACTCGGGACGCAGCGTGAGCGACCGGCCGCCGCGGTCCTCGAAGGTGTACATCTCCTTGCTGACGACGTCGGTGGACTCGCCGACGCCCCGCTTGAAGAGCGTGGTGTCCTCGAAGACCGCCAGTTCCAGGTAGCCGTATCCGGCCAGCCTGGCCTGCTCGGCGAACGCGTGGCGGATGGCCTGGAGAAGGTCCGCGCGCGGCGGAACATATTCGTTGACCCCCTTGGGGGCCTGGAAACTCGAACTCATGATGGTGTCAGGTCAGAATCCCTTGGAAGGCCCTTCGGCCGGTGTCTGCGCCGAGTCTTTCAGGGGGGACGACCCCCCTGAACCTTCCGGCACGAGCCCGGTGAGGAAGGGGTTGGACGCGCGCTCGCGTCCGATGGTGGTCCGTCCACCGTGGCCGGGCAGGACGACGGTCTGGTCGGGCAGGGTCAGGCAGACCCGCGCCAGGCTCGCCAGGATCTCCTCGTAGGAGCCGCCCGGCAGGTCGGTGCGCCCGATCGACCCCTCGAACAGCAGGTCGCCGGAGAACATCACGTCGGGGATCTCCCCGGCGGGAGGCAGCCGGAACGTCACCGACCCCGGCGTGTGGCCCGGGGCGTGGTCGACGGTGAACGACAGCCCCCGCCAGGTCCAGGACGGCGCCGTCCGACAGTTCCTTCACGTCGTCGGGCTCGCTCAGCTCCAGCCCGCCGAAGAGCTGCTGCCCGGCGCCGAGCGACAGGCCCTTGGCCGGATCGGTCAGCAGGTCGCGATCGTCCGGGTGGATGTAGGCGGGGACGTCCTTGGCGCCGCAGACGGGCGCGACGGACCAGACGTGATCGATATGGCCGTGGGTCAGCAGCACCGCCACCGGCCGCAGCCGGTGCTCGCGCAGGATCTCGTCGATCCCGGCCTCGGCGTCCTGGCCGGGGTCGATGATGACGCACTCCTCACCCGCGGCGGGCGCCACGACATAGCAGTTCGCGGCGAACGATCCGGCGGGGAACCCGGCGACGAGCACTGTCGTCCTTCCTTTAGGCCACGTGGAACGAGGCGCGCGCCGGGAGGGCTGTGGCCGTCCCGGCGCCGTCGGTCCTCACGCGCCGCGGCCGGGGCCACACCCGGCCAGCCGCGCGGTGCCTTCGAGGGTACCGGCGCGGCCCTGGCCACCGCGAACGAGATCCGCCGATCGCCGTGTCGGCGGCGCCGGGCCCGGACGGCCCGGAAGCGCGCGGTCCGGCGGCGTTCGGGGGATCCGCTGTGGGCCTCGTGCCGCTACTATGCGCTGCACGTTCCCCTGATCTGATCACACCGGAGGCAAGGCACCGTGGCGGGTATGGACCGCAAGAAGGAGCTGGCGCGCCAGCGCTACCAGCGGCAGCAGCAGCGCAGGCAGGCCCAGGAGGCCCGCGCGCGCCGCGTCCGGATCATCGGGTCGATACTCGCCGTGGCCGTGATCGCGGGCGGCGTGGCCGCGATCGTGACCTTCACCGGCGACGACGGCTCCGACGCCGCCGCCAGCGCCTCCCCGACCCCGACGACGGAGGCCGACTCCCAGGACGGCAAGCCCAAGCAGGAGATCGAGCTGCGGAAGGTGAGCGTCTCCGGGGGCGAGAACGGAACGGCCAAATGCGACTACCCGGAGTCAAAGGACCGGGGAGCGCCCAAGGGACTGGGCAAGCCGCCGTCCACCGCGGCCTACAAGGGCACCGTGAAGGCGACGATCAAGACCAGCCTCGGCGATATCAAAGTGGAGCTTGACGCGGGCAAGGCGCCTTGCACCGTGAACTCCTTCGCGTTCCTGGCGGAGAAGAAGTACTTCGAGAAGACCAAGTGCCACCGGCTGACGAGCGGCGGGCTTTCGGTGCTCCAGTGCGGCGACCCGACCGGAAGCGGCTCGGGCGGCCCCGGTTACCGCTTCGCCAACGAGAACACCGACGGGGCCAAATACACTCGCGGGACGCTGGCGATGGCGCACAGCCAGATGCCCGACAGCAACGGCAGCCAGTTCTTCATCGTGTACAAGGACTCCACGGAGTTGCCGCCCGACTACACGGTCTTCGGAAAGATCACTTCCGGTATGGGGATCGTCGACAAGGTCGCCAATGCCGGGGTGGCAGCGTAATAGCGGCCATACGACTATGGTTTGAAAGGTCCGGTCATAACGTGAGAAGACCGGACTGTGATGGGAGGCAATGGTGTCCAGCGCCACCGATCCCTGGGGCCGGGTGGACGAAGACGGCACCGTCTACGTGAAGACGTCGGACGGCGAGCGCGTCGTGGGTTCCTGGCAGGCCGGCGCACCGGAGGAGGCCCTGGCCTACTTCAGGCGCAAGTACGACGCGCTGGTCACCGAGATCGGGCTGCTGGAGCAGCGGCTGCGCACCACCGATCTGCAGCCCGCGCAGGCGCAGGCCAGCATCGCGCGGTTGCGGGAGGCGGTCACCGACGCGCACGCGGTCGGTGACCTGGACGCCTTGGTACGGCGTCTGGACAACCTGACCGAGGAGGTGGGGCGGCGCCGCGAGGAGGTCAAGGCCCAGCGCGAGCACGCCAGGCACGAGGCCCGCGAGATCAAGGAGCGGATCGTCGCCGAGGCCGAGCGGATCGCCGCCGAGGAGACCCACTGGAAGAACGGCGGCGAGCGGCTGCGCCAGCTCGTGGAGGAGTGGAAGGCGGCCGACCGCATCGACCGTCCCACCGAGACCGCCCTGTGGAAGCGGCTGTCCGCGGCCCGCAACGCCTTCACCAAGCGCCGCAAGGTCTACTTCGCGACCCTGGACGACCAGCGTGAGGAGGCGCGCAAGAAGAAGGAGCGGCTGGTCGCCGAGGCCGAGGCCATGCAGGAGTCCACCGACTGGGGCGAGACCGCCGCCGCCTACCGCGACCTGATGCGCCGCTGGAAGATGACCGGCCGTGCCTCGCGGGACGTCGAGGAGGACCTGTGGGCCCGGTTCAAGGGCGCCCAGGACGTCTTCTTCGCCGCCCGCGCCGCCGCGTTCGCCGAACGCGACGCCGAGCTGCGCGGGCACGCCGAGGAGAAGGAGAAGATCCTCGCCGAGGCGGAGCGGCTGCTCCCGGTGAAGGACGTCCGGCAGGCCCGGCAGGCGCTGCGCGCGATCCAGGAGCGCTGGGAGGCCGCCGGGCCGGTGCCCCGCGACCAGCGCGACCGCCTGGAGGGCCGGCTCCGCAAGATCGAGGAGACGATCCGGGCCGCCGAGGAGAAGGAGTGGCGGCGCACCAACCCCGAGGCGCGGGCCCGCGCCGAGGCCACGGTGGCGCGGCTGCGCGGCTCCATCGAGCGCCTGGAGAAGGACCTGGCCAAGGCCCGCGACGCCGGACGCGAGAAGGCCGTCAAGGAGGCCGAGGAGGCCCTCACCGCCCGCCGGGCCTGGCTGGAGGAAGCCGAACGCGCGCTCGCCGAGTTCTCCTAGGGGCCGAGCCAGGGAGACCGAACCAGAGGGGCGGCACCGCCCCCTCCGGGGCCTGTTCGTCTCAGGCGGTTCCCGGCTCGCGGCCCAGGAAGGAGAGCAGCCGGGTCTGTTCGGTGGCGCCCGGGGGCGGCGTGAGCGGCGGGCCCAGGCGGCCGTCGGCGCGAAGGTCGGCCGCCACCACCTGGGCGGTCGCGAACGCGTGATGCACCAGGTCCGGGTCGAGGCGGGCCGGCTGGCCGGTGGCGCGGGCCAGGTCCCAGGCGTGGACCAGCGGCTCCAGCACGTACCCGCCGAGGAAGTCGCCCAGCGGCAGCTCGCCCAGCCCGCCGAAGGCGATCGGGCGGCGCAGCGCCTCCGGGGTCAGCGCGGCGTCGCACTCCTTGCGGGCCGTGCGCCAGGCCAGCAGCGCGTCACCGGCCGCGAACCTGCCGGGCTCGGTGTCGGCGTCCGGGGCCTCCTCGCCGGTGGCCAGGGCGATGATGGCGTACTGGCCGCCGATGACGTGGCCGGTCACGTCCCGCGCGCTCCAGCCGGCGCAGGGCGAGGGCGAGGACCAGCGGTCGTGCGGGACCCCGCCGACGACGCCCTCGAAGAGATCCAGTGCCCGGTGGTACCCGCCTAGTTTCTGCGCCATGGTGGCCAGTGACCCGCGAACGCGGGTGGGTGTCAAGCGATATGGGAAGGTTGGCCTCACCCGTTCCTGGGGCGCCTAGACGGCCTCGGCGCCGCGCTGGCGGAGCATGTCGTTCATCAGCGCGATCTCGGAGTTCTGGGCGTTGACCATGGTCTGCGCGAGCCTGCGCACCCGGGGGTGATCGGTGCGGGCCAGGACGGCGCGGGCCATGCCGACCCCGCCCCGATGGTGGGCGATCATCAGCCTCAGGTAGAGCACCTCGGCGTCGCGGCCCGAGGCCCGTTCCAACTGCGCGAGCTGCGCGGGCGTCGCCATGCCCGGCATGCCGCCGGCAGGGGACGCGCCGTGGCCCGCGTGACCGCCGCCCATCCAGCGCATGGGGCCGGACGGGTCGGCCTTGGGCGCCCGCCACTCGTCCAGCCAGGCGGTCATCATCCCGATCTGAGCGGACTGGGTGGTGATGATGTCGTAGGCCAGCACCCGCAGCCGTTCGTCCTTGGACCGGTCGCGGACGATGAACGACATCCGGACCGCCTGGGCGTGGTGGGCGCTCATGTCCCGGGCGAACCCGGCCTCGGGCCCGTCGGCGGCCGGGCCGCCGGGCCTCAGCCACAGGAACGCGGTGGCCGCGACGAGGAGCACCGCGAGGACGACGGCGACCCGCCGTCCCCGCGGCGCCGGTGCCGTGCCTGCCGTCATGGCGTGTCCTTGGCTCCCGTGCAGGGGGCGCCGGGCTCGGGAGTCTGCTCGCCCTTCACGAAGGCGCGCAGGAAGGCGTCCACGCGGGCGTCGTCGGCGCTCTGCAGCTTGAGCTGCTTGCCCCAGGCGGTCATGACGATCGGGGAGTCCAGGCCCGGGTACGGGCTCATCAGCGTGTAGTCGGTGTTCTCCACCTTGTTCTTGAGCCGGTCGATCTGGTCGGCGGCCAGGCCGGGACGGTAGGTGATCCAGACGGCGCCGTGCTCCAGGGAGTGCACCGCGTTCTCGTTGCGCAGCGGGCTGGTGTAGACGCGGCCGTTGCAGTTCTGCCAGATGGCGTCGTGGTCACCGCCCATGGGGGGCGTGGTGTCGTACCGGACGGCGGCGGTGGTGTGGTTGGAGCTGAGCCCGTCCTTCTCGATCAGGCCCTCGATCGAGTCGGCCGAGGGCGGGCGGCTCTGCAGGAACGCGTAGCCTATGGCGACGATCGCCACCAGGCCGATCACGGAGAAGAACGCGATGGTGCCCCAGGGGACCTGCCGCTGGGTGAGGACGTTGCGTTGCGCGCGGTTGCGTGCGCTCTTGGACATTGTGGGACTCGCTCTCAAGTTCTGCGGTGCTGAGTTGGGGGGGCATGCGCGGACGCCGCAGGGGCATGCGCCACTGCGGCAGGCCCGTCACAGCCTGAGCACCTGCAAGGAGGAGAGCGGACGACCAGGGAGCGCGCGCGGCGCCGGGGGAGCGTGGGCCCAGCCCGAGCGCGGCGGGCGCCGTCCGCCCGTCCGGCGCGGCTTGGCGGCCAGGCTCAGGGCCAGCATCCCGAGCAGGACGGCCAGGGTCAGGCACGCGTCGACCGGGCCGGTCGGCGGAAGGCCGGCGGGATCGGCGAACGACTGCGCGGCGGGGGCGGAGGCGTCGGCGGAGTGCGCGGCCATCGCGTCCGCCACGGCCGCCGGGACGCTGGTGTGGTGCGCGGTGCAGACCCGCAGCGGCGGCCCGTGCCCCAGGCCGTAGCTGAAGACCAGACCGGCAGCCAGGAACAGCGCCACGAACAGCCCGGCGGGCCCATGGCGGAGGCGGGGGTCGGTCCGGCCCACGATCACGCCCGCATACTAACCGCGGACGGGGACCGCCAGGGATGTCCGTCCCGCGGGATACTGTCGGAGCGTGACCAGCAGCCAACCCGAAGGGCTCTTCGACTACCCGGGGGCCGCGCCGGATCCCGAGCCCGCCCCCGTACCGCCGGGCGACGGGGCGCGGCAGCCGCTGGCGGTGCGGATGCGGCCGCGGTCGCTGGACGAGGTCGTCGGCCAGCGGCACCTGCTCGGCCCGGGGACACCCATCCGGCAGCTCGTCGACCGGGACGCGCCCATGTCGCTGGTGCTGTGGGGCCCGCCGGGCACCGGCAAGACCACCCTGGCCACGGTCGTCAGCCATGTCACCTCCCGCCGCTTCGTGGAGATCTCCGCGGTGAGCGACGGGGTGAAGCGGGTGCGGGCCGAAATCGACCTGGCCCGGCGGGAGCTGGGCATGAGCGGCCGCCAGACGCTGCTGTTCGTCGACGAGGTGCACCGCTTCAACAAGGCCCAGCAGGACGCGCTGCTGCCCGCGGTCGAGAACCGCTGGGTCTCCTTCATCGGCGCCACCACGGAGAACCCGTTCTTCTCGGTGATCAGCCCGCTGCTGTCCCGCTCGCTGCTGCTCACCCTGGAGCCGCTCGGGGAGGACGAGCTGCGTGAGGTGGTGCGGCGGGCGGTGGCCGACGAACGCGGCCTGAACGGCCGGGTCGAGCTGGACGCCGCCGCCGAGGACCATCTGATCAGGCTGGCCGGCGGCGACGCCCGCCGCACCCTGACCTACCTGGAGGCCGCCGCCCTGGCCGTCGAGCGGGACGGCGGCGACGGGGCGCCCGCGCGGATCGGCGTGGAGGTGCTGGAGAGGGCCGTCGACCGCGCCGCCGTCCGCTACGACCGCGAGGGCGACCAGCACTACGACGTCATCAGCGCGTTCATCAAGAGCATCCGGGGCAGCGACGTCGACGCCGCGCTGCACTACCTCGCCCGGATGATCGAGGCGGGCGAGGACCCCCGGTTCATCGCGCGGCGGCTGATCGTGCACGCCAGCGAGGACATCGGGATGGCCGACCCGACGGCGTTGCAGACCGCGATCGCGGCCGCGCACGCGGTGGAGTTCGTCGGGCTGCCCGAGGCGAGGATCAACCTGGCGCAGGCCGTGATCCACCTGTCCCTCGCGCCCAAGTCCAACGCGGTCGTCACGGCCGTGGACGCGGCGCTCGGGGACGTCAGGAAGGGCGACGCCGGACCCGTCCCCGGGCACCTGCGCGACACGCACTACAAAGGTGCGGCCAGGATCGGGCACGGGGAGGGCTACAAGTACGCCCACGACCACCCGGGCGGCGTCGTCCAGCAGCAGTACGCGCCCGACGCGATCCACGGCCGCCGGTACTACCGGCCCACCCGGCACGGCGCCGAGGCCCGGTTCTCGGACGTGCTGGCGCGCATCCGTTCCGTCCTGCGGGGTGGGAAGGGGCCGGACGGCGGCCGGTCCGGCGGGCACGAGTGATCCGATCTTTCCCGCCGTTGCTCCCGGCATCGGCGGCTTCCGCCCGGTAGCCTGCCCGCAGGGCAGGTGCGGCGACCGGGCACGGCGGGGGCCGGTGACCACGGTAGGGTCTTCGCAGACCGGGCCCGGGAGGCGGCCGGGCGCCCGCCGGAGGGCCGGCCACCCGTCCCGCCGCCCGGCCCGAGCCCACGAACACAGCGACTCAGCGGAGACGAACCCCGATGCTCACTGGTGGACAGGTGGCCGGCCTGATCGTGGCCGTGTTCTGGGCCGTGCTGGTCTCCTTCCTGGCGCTGACCCTGCTCAGGCTCGCCCGGCTGCTGAACGAGGCGGGCAAGCTCGTCGCCGACCTCGCCGACCAGGCAGGCCCGCTGATGGAGGACATGACCCGTACGGTGCGCCGCGCCAACGAGCAGCTTGGCCGCACCGACGTCATCACCCGGCAGGTCCACGGGGTCACGCGGAACGTCTCGGCGGTGACCACGATCATGACCTCGGTGGTGGGCGGGCCGCTGGTGAAGGCCGCCGCCTTCTCCTACGGCGTCCGCAAGGCGCTGAGCAACCGCGCCGGGCAGCCGCACGGCGGCGACGGCGCGTCCCGGCCGCAGCTCCAGGCGCGGCACGACGGCAAGAGGCGCGGGTGAGCCCGCGGACCGGCCCGCGGACGGATCCCGGGCGAAGCGAGGCACAATGAGAAGACTGTTCTGGCTCTCGGTCGGCGCCGGTGCGGGCATCTACGCCACGCACCGGGTCAAGCGGCGGGTGGAGCGCATCGCTCAAGCCTGGTCACCCGGGGGCGTGGCGGCCCGTGCCGTCACCGCGGGACAGGGCGCGGGCGACCGGTTGAGGCATTTCGCCCTGGACGTACGTACGGAGATGCGGGCACGCGAGGCCCAGCTTCGGGAGGCCGCCCGGATGGACGAGGCGCCGCCCGATCCGGAGGGCCCGCCGCGCCGCGTCCTGCGCGCACCGCGTTACACGATCATCGACGATGAGAAGGATGGCCACTGATCATGGAGTCGGCAGAGGTCGCACGGCGCTTCCTCGGGTTCTTCGAGGAGCGCGGGCACACCGTGGTGCCCTCGGCCAGCCTGATCGCCGAAGACCCCACGCTGCTGCTGGTGAACGCGGGCATGGTCCCGTTCAAGCCGTACTTCCTGGGCCAGCGCACCCCGCCCGCCGCGCGGATGACCAGCGCGCAGAAGTGCGTGCGCACACCCGACATCGACGAGGTCGGCAAGACCACCAGGCACGCCACCTTCTTCCAGATGCTGGGCAACTTCTCCATCGGCGACTACTTCAAGGAAGGCGCGATCCCGTTCGCCTGGGAGCTGCTCACCCGCCCCCGGTCCGACGGCGGGTTCGGCTTCCCCGAGGACAGGCTGTGGGTCACCGTCTTCCACGACGACGACGAGGCGGCCGCCATCTGGCACGACAAGGTGGGCCTGCCGCAGGAGCGCATCCAGCGGCGCGGCCTGGCCGACAACTACTGGCACATGGGCGTGCCCGGACCCGGCGGCCCCTGCTCGGAGATCTACTACGACCGCGGCCCCGACTACGGCCGCGAGGGCGGCCCCGTCGTGGACGAGGACCGGTACCTGGAGGTCTGGAACCTGGTCTTCATGCAGTCACAGCTCGGCGAGGTCCGGTCCAAGACCGACTTCGACACCGTGGGCGACCTGCCGGCCAAGAACATCGACACCGGCATGGGCCTGGAGCGGATGGCCGCGATCCTCCAGGGCGTCGACAACATCTACGAGACCGACACGCTCTGGAAGGTGCTGGACCGCGCCGCCGAGCTCACCGGCTCCCGCTACGGCGCCGACCAGCGGGCGGACGTGTCGCTGCGGGTGATCGCCGACCATGTGCGCAGCGGCACGATGATGGTCGCCGACGGGATCCGCCCCGGCAACGAGGGCCGCGGGTACGTGCTGCGCCGCATCCTGCGCCGCTCGATCCGCAACCTGCGGCTGCTGGGCGGCCAGGAGGCGGGCCTGATGCACGCGCTGACCGAGGTCGCGATCGCCACGATGGGCGAGCAGTACCCCGACCTGATCCGCACCGCCCCCACGATCCACACGGTGATCGACGCGGAGGAGGACTCCTTCCTGCAGACGCTGCGCACCGGCACCGCCATCTTCGACACGGCGGTGGAGGAGGCGAGGCGGGCGGGGCGCCCGGCGCTGGCGGGCGACCAGGCGTTCAAGCTGCACGACACCTACGGGTTCCCGATCGACCTGACCCTGGAGATGGCGGCCGAGCAGGGCCTCCAGGTGGACGAGGAAGGGTTCCGTCGGCTCATGCAGGAGCAGCGGGACCGGGCCAAGCGCGACGCCCGCGAGAAGAAGTCCGGCAACCTGGACGTCTCCGTCCTGGACGACCTGCTCACCAGCGCGGGCGGCGCGGTCGAGTTCACCGGCTACGGCGAGGTCAGCGGCGAGGCGCGGCTGGCCGGGCTGCTGATCAACGGCGCCAACGTGCCCGCGGCGGGCGAGGGCGCCCAGGTCGAGGTGGTGCTGGACCGCACGCCCTTCTACGCCGAGGGCGGCGGCCAGCTCGCCGACCACGGCGTGATCCGGGCGGGCAACGGCGCGGTCATCGAGGTCGACGACGTGCAGTCCCCGCTGACCGGGCTGATCGTCCACCGCGGCCGGGTGGTGTCCGGTGAGGCGCAGGTCGGCGACACCGTCTACGCCGAGATCGACCTTGGGCGGCGCCGCGCGATCTCCCGTTCGCACACCGCGACCCACATGGTGCACGCCGGGTTCCGCCGCGCGCTGGGCGAGTCGGCCGCGCAGGCGGGCTCGGAGAACTCCCCGGGCCGGTTCCGGTTCGACTTCACCGCCTCGGGCCCCGTCCCGCCGAGCGTCCTGCGCGACGTCGAGGACGAGGTCAACGAGGTCCTGGTGAACGACCTGGACGTGCGGGCCTTCCACACCTCGATCGAGCAGGCCCGCTCGATGGGCGCGCTGGCGCTGTTCGGCGAGAAGTACGGCGACGAGGTCCGGGTCGTGGAGGTCGGGGACTACTCGCGGGAGCTGTGCGGCGGCACCCATGTCGCGCGCTCCGGCCAGCTCGGCCTGATCAAGGTGCTGGGCGAGTCGTCCATCGGCGCGGGGGTGCGCCGGGTGGAGGCGCTGGTCGGCATCGACGCGTTCCGGTTCCTGGCCCGCGAGAGCGTCCTGGTGGCGCAGCTCTCGGAGCAGCTCAAGGCGCGCAAGGAGGAGCTGCCCGAGCGGATCTCCGGTGTCGTGGGCCGGCTCCGCGACGCCGAGCGGGAGCTGGAGCGGCTGCGCTCCCGCGAGGTGCTGGCGGTCGCGGCGTCCCTGGCGGGCGGCGCCCGCGACCTGGGCGGCGTGGCCTTCGTGGCGCACCGCGCGCCCGACGGCACCGGCGCCGACGACCTGCGCAAGCTCGCGGTGGACGTGCGCGGGCGGCTCAGCGCCGGGCCGGCGGTCGTCGTGGTCGCCGGGGTGCCCAAGGACCGCCCGGTGGTGGTGATCGCCACCACCGAGGGCGCCAGGGGACGCGGCCTGAAGGCCGGTGCGCTGGTCGGCGTCGCCGCCAAGGCGCTCGGCGGCGGAGGCGGCGGGAAGGACGACCTCGCGCAGGGCGGCGGCAGCGACCCCGCCGCCATCGACGAGGCGCTGAGGGCCGTCGAGAACGCCGTAGGGGCCTCATGATCGAGCAGTCCGGGGCGCGCGGCTCGGCGGGCCGATGAGACAGGGCGTGCGGCTCGGGGTGGACGTGGGGTCGGTACGGATCGGCGTGGCGCGCAGCGATCCAGGGGGGATCCTCGCCACGCCCCTTGAGACGGTCGCACGGGGGAAGGGGGATCTCGACCGGCTCGTCGCCTTGGCGGCCGAGCACGAGGCGGTGGAGGTGGTCGTGGGGCTGCCGACGTCGCTGTCGGGCCGCGAGGGGCCGGCCGCGCAGGCGGCCAGGGAGTTCGCGGTACGGCTGGCCGCACGGCTGCCCGCGGACACCGTCCGGCTGTACGACGAGCGGCTCACGACGGTGACGGCCGAGAACGGGCTGCGGGCCGGGGGAGTGCGCGGCAGGGCCCGCCGCCAGGTCGTGGATCAGGCCGCGGCGGCCGTGCTGCTGCAGGCGGCTCTGGACGGGGAGAGGTTGACTGGGCAACCCCCAGGCGAGATCGTCCGGAGAGGCTCATGAACGACTTGGACCTGTTCTCCGACCCCGACCCCTACGGTGACCGCGGCTACGGCGACCGCCGCCACCGTGGCGGTCGCGACCCCCGGAGGGGCGGCAGGCCACCGGCGCGGCAGCAGCGGGACCAGCGCGGGCGTCAGCGGCAGGGTCAGCGTCAGCGGCCAGGTCAGCGGCCAGGTCAGCGGCCAGGCCAGCGCGAGCGGTACGGCCGGCCCGACCGGCAGAAACGCAAGCGCCGCAGCGGGCGCGCGGCGTTCCTGTTCTCCCTGGCGTTCCTGGTGGCGGTGCTCGGCACCGGCGGCGTGCTCGGCGTCGCGTGGATCGACAAGCGGCTGAACCCGCCGGACTACGAGGGCGCGGGCACGGGCGCCGTCACGGTCCAGATCAAGGACGGCGACACCGGCCTCACCATCGCCCGCACGCTGCTGAACCACCAGGTCGTCAAGAGCACGCAGGCGTTCGTGGAGGAGTACGCCAAGCATCCGAAGGCGTCGGGGATCCAGCCGGGCTTCTACCAGATGCGCAGACGGATGTCGTCGGCGGCGGCCGTGGCGCTGCTGCTGGACCCCAAGTCCCGGTCCGGCAACCAGATCACGATCCCCGAGGGCCTGCGGGTGACCCAGGTCATCGACCAACTGGCCAAGAAGACGGGGATCCCGCTCAAGGACTTCCAGGCCGTCCTCAAGGACCCCGACCGGCTCGGGCTGCCGCCCTACGCCAAGGGCAAGGTCGAGGGCTACCTGTTCCCCGGCCAGTACAATCTGGACCCCAACGGCTCGGCCGAGCAGATCCTCAAGGCGATGGTGGACAGGTTCCACCGGTTCGCCCAGGACAAGGACCTGGTGGCGCGGGCGCGGCAGGCCAGGATGAACCCCGGCACGGTGATCACGATGGCCAGCCTGATCCAGGCCGAGAGCGGCCGTCCCGACGACATGCCGAAGATCTCACGGGTGATCTACAACCGGCTGCAGCGCAAACCGCCGCTGTTCCTGAAGTTCGACAGCACCACGCTGTACGGCCTGGGCAAGTACGGGATCATCGCCAGCAACGAGGACATCAGATCCAAGAACCGCTACAACACCTACAATTACCCGGGGCTGCCACCGGGCGCGATCTCCAACCCGGGCGAGGCGGCGATCGACGCCGTCTTCGAGCCCGCCGAGGGAACGTGGCTGTTCTTCGTGGCCACCGACCCCAAGAACCGGATCACCAAGTTCGCCACCACCGAGGCCGAGTTCGACCGGCTCAGGGCGGAACTGGAACGCAACCTCAGGGCCCAGGGAGGGAACTAGTGGCACGGGCCGCCGTGCTCGGCAAGCCGATCGAGCACTCGCTGTCCCCGGTGCTGCACACCGCCGCGTACGCGGCGATGGGCCTGGACGACTGGGTGTACGAGGCGTACGAGTGCGACGAGACCGGTCTGTGGGGGTTCCTTGAGGCGCTTGACGAGGGCTGGGCGGGGCTGTCGCTGACGATGCCGCTCAAGCGGACGGCGCTGAAGCTGGCGGACACCGTGTCCGGCCTGGCCAGGGCCGTGGGCGGCGCGAACACGATCGTGCTGCGGGACGGCCGCAGGCACGCCGACAACACCGACGTGCACGGCATGGTGGCGGCGCTCACCGAGGCGGGGCTGGGCGCCCCGGCGTCGGCGCTGGTGCTGGGCGGGGGCGCGACGGCGGCCTCGGCGCTGGCGGCGCTGGCCGAGCTGGGCCTGACCAAGGCGTCGATGGCGGTGCGCAACCCCGACCGCGCCGCGGAGTCGGTCGCGGTGGGCCGCAGGTTCGGGCTGACGCTGCGGGTCGGGCCGCTGGACCGGCTGCCGGACCTGCTGGGGACCGACCTGGTCGTCTCGACGCTGCCGGGGATCGCCGCGGACCCGTACGCCGCCCAGATCGCGGCGTCCGGCGCGGCCCTGTTCGACGTGGTGTACGCGCCGTGGCCGACGACGTCGGCGGCGGCGGTGCGGGCGGCGGGCGGCGTGGTGGTCGGCGGGTTCGACATGCTGCTCCACCAGGCCGCGCGACAGGTCGAGCTGATGACGGGCCGTGCGGACGTGCCGGTGGCGGCGATGCGCGCCGCGGGCGAGGCCGAACTGGCGCGCCGCGCCGCCGAGGCCCGCGCCTGAGCGCCTTCCGCGTTACGCCGGGGTGTGGTCGCGGGGACGGGGCGCCGGCGGGATCGACGGTGTCCGGCGGCGCTTCATGGCCTCGTGCGTCAGCGTCAGCACGATGGGCAGGATCACGCTGAACCAGAAGTCCTTCCAGCCCCAGGCGCCGGCGGCGACACCGGCGAGGCTGCCCAGCGTGACCAGTGCGAGCACCAGGACCGTCCAGTGCCGCTTGAACAACCGCACCACGTCGATGTACGGCGGAGGCGCGGGCAGCAGGCTGGACAGGGGCCGGTCGCGGGCGTGTGCCCGCTGGACGACCGTGGCGTCCGGCATCCAGTGCACCACTTCCTTCGGGTGCAGCAGGGGATACCTGGACAGTTCGATCAGCGCTTCCAGCCGCCACCACAGCGTCCACAGGGACGCGCGGCCGCTGCCGGGGTAGCCGTTCCAGCGCGGGTTGGTGTCCTTCCCCTCGACGAGGGTCTGGAACGCGTGCGCGATGGTGGGGCCGCGCGGCCCCCGCGGATCCTTCAGCAGCGCCATGAGCGCGATCGGCAGGCCGTAATGCCACAGGGCCAGCCGCCAGACCGGCTTGGCGCCGTCGCCGTGCGGGGACACGTCGTAGGTCTCGATCCACTTGTGCTCGTCGTCGGGATCGAAGTGGTCGTGCAGCCAGTCGTAGGCGGCCAGCAGCCGGTCGTCGTGCTGGTCCGGGCGCGCCTCGGCCAGCGTCACCAGCACGAACGCGGTGTGCGTGACCGTGGGCGAGGCCATGGGCGTCGGCCCCCAGCCGGGGCGTTGCCCCGTCCGGTCGGCGGTCAGCCACTGCACGCCCCGCTCGATGGCCGGGTCGTACGGGTTGAGCTGGGTGAGGGCGCGCAGCGCCAGGCAGGTCAGCCACACCCGGGACGGGCAGCCCAGCAGCGAGCCCCAGCCGCCGTCGGGGTTCTGGTTGTTCAGCAGCCAGTCGTAGGCGCGCCGCGCGTCGGGCGCGTCGCCGCGCAGGTCGCACCGGGAACGGATGAGGAACCTGGCGATCCACGCGGTGGCCTCGACGACGGGCATCCCCAGGCTCGTCTTCGTGGACCAGCCGCCGTCCCTGAGCCGGTCACCGGACGAGATCTGCCGCGAGGTGAGGCACGCCAGCCCCTCGTCGAAGTGTTCGAACTTGTGTCCGGTCTCGGTGAAGGCGAGCAATCCCACGGCGGTCGCCGTGCTGCCCGGTTCCGGACGTGTCAGGTCGTGGTACCAGCCGCCGCCGTCGCCCTCGGCGACCGCGTACGAGTCGCGCAGAAGGCCGATGGACTCGTCAAGACGAGCAGTGAGGACGGCCATGTCCAGCGCGGGAGGCCGGGGGGCCGAGATCGCCGTCCTGCGGACGAGGTAGGAGTACTGCACGGTAACCGCCTTCTGCGAGTCCTCTCGTCCTCGGCACGCTCGTACCGTTCGGCCTGGCGACCAGGGCCGGGACGGAATGACTCAATGGTTATGTTCCCGTTCGGTCAGGTTCTCTACCTCGTTGGTCTGACGGCTGTCATCCGTGGCCGCGCAAAGGAATGCCTGTTCGCGGGCACGTTTCAGGGGGAGTTCGGAGTTAGGAGTCCTTGTCAAGCCGAGGTCCGGGGGTGGGAATGGAAGAAAGAGCGGCACGACCGGGGGCGGCGCCCGATTGCGTGCTGTGCCCGCCGCTGCGTTTCCGTTTCAACGAGATGGCGGATCTGCCGGGGGAACCGGCGGTGCTGGCGGCCGACGACGACTTCTTCCTCATGCCGGATCTGGCTCCGCTGGTCGAGGGCCACCTGCTGCTGGTGGCGTCCAGGCATGTCCAGTGTGCGGGAGCGTTCGGAAAGCGTCTGTGGGCCGGGGCGTGGCAATGGCGTCACCGCGCCGGGCGGGTTTACCAAGCCGCGTACGGTAGCTCCGACCTGCTGCTGCTCGAACACGGCCCGGCCACTTCCCAGGGCGGGGGCGCGTGCGTCGACCACGTCCACTGGCACCTGCTGCCCGTCCCCGACGGCACGTCCGGTGAATCGGGGGCGCCTGGCGTACGAAGCGTACGGGCACTGCTGGAGGAACAAGGGCTCCCCGGTGTGCCGGCGACGCGCGACGCCGTCCACCGCCGCTACCTCGCGGGACGCTCCTACCTCATGGTGGAGGAGCAAGGGCTGGCCACGGTGCACCCGGGGGACGGTGTGGCGAGCCAGCACCTGCGTCGGGCCGCGTTGCGGGTCCTGTGCGGCGACGCGGACGGGCAGCCGTGGCGGTGGCAGGAGCGGTTCGGCCTGCCAGGCAGCCGCGTGCTGTTCCAGCGCACCCTGGACGTACTGCGTCCCGCCGTGGCGCTGGACGACGAGCTTCAGCGGGCGTCCCGCACCGCCAGCCACCAGTAGAGCTCCCCCGCCGCCAGCCGGTCGCCGTACCCGGTGCGCTGGACGCCCTGCGCGTAGCCGGTGGGGTACTCCAGCAGCAGCCCGTCCCTCTGGTAGGCGAGCGTGTGCTCCAGGGCGCTGGCCCCGAAACGCAGCAACCACAGCGGGCGGCCGTCCACCGCCTCGTCCAGGACGGGCAGCAGCTCGCGCGTCTCGCCGGACGTGGTCGCGGCGGGCCGGCCGAGCAGCCGCGCGATCGTCGGGACCTCGGTGATGACGATGTCGGCCAGGTTCATCAGCGGGAGGACCTCCGCCGCGGGCAGGCGCGCGTCGATGTCGTGCGGCACCAGGTCGAACGCCACCGCCGTGCCCCGCCGCCTGGCGATGGCGGCCGCCTCGCCCAGCGCCGCCCGCGACACCGCCGACAGCAGCGGGTAGCCGTCCAGGAAGAGCACGTCGGCGCGGCGGATCTCGGCGGCGGCGCCGCGCACGTCCGCCACCGACAGCCGCCGGTTGGCGGTGTCCTCGTCGGCGACCAGCAGCCGCACGCCCCGCCGCCCGCCGCCAGCGTCCCCGGCCGCCGCCCCGGGAGGCGGCCCGGGAGGCGGCCCGTCCCGCACCATCAGCGTGACCCCGTTCGGCGAGCCCGCCTCCACGCGCAGCAGGTCGCGCAGCCCCAGCCTGCGCAGCTCCCGCCGGATGACGCGGGTGTAGTCGTCGTCGCCGACCCGGGCCAGCACGGCCACGCGGCGGAAGTAGCCGGACGCCCGGCGGGCCAGGTTGACCGCCGTGCCCGCCACCACCGCCCGCGTCGGCGCGTAGACCAGCCGGTCGGCGTCGAGGTCGGTGAACCGCAGGTCGGGAAGGGTCGTGCGGGCCTCGATCCGGACGTCCCCCACCACCATCAGCCGGAAGCGGCGCCGGGCGACGCCGTCCAGGCCGGGCCAGTCCACGGGAGGACGCGCGGGGCTCTCGGTGATCTCCATCGGGGGTGGTGCCGCCTCAGCCGCGCGCGGGCAGGTCCGGGGCGTGCGCCTGCTCGGAGCGGACGGGGTCGAGGCGCGTCAGCACCGGGAGCATCATCAGGAACGCCCGCATCACCGGCCGCAGCGAGGGGATCAGGTCATAGCCATCGATCTCCGGCAGCGGCACCCAGGCCGGCTCGGCCAGATGGTCCTCGTCGGTCTGGTTCGCCAGGCTGACCTCCAGGGTCACCGGGCGGCACAGCCGGGCGGCCGCCACCACCCGTCTCACCTCCGCCCGGCCGTGCCAGGCGGCGCTCGCGGCGGGCATGAACCACTGCCACAGGTGGAACGGCGGGCCGGGGGCGACCCTGAGGCCGACCTCCTCCCAGACCTCACGCCTGATGTGGTCGTCGAGGTCGGCGTCGGCGACCGCCTCCAGCCGCCCGCCCGGCACCTCCCAGCGCCCCGGGTGGTACGGGTCGGACGCGGCCTTGCGGACCATGAGCAGCCGGTCCCGGTCCACGATGAACGCCTTCTGCGCGAACTCCAGCCGCAGCCCGGAGCCCGCGGCGGTGGAGTGGGGCGGGGCCTCCGCCCTGGATAGGGGCATGGCGGGGAACCTTCGGTCGGGGCGGCTCCGGTGGGTCGGCGCCGGTCTCGGGACCACCGTAACCAGCGGCGGCCCACCGGGGAATGAACGGTGACACCGGGGTGTTGTGCTGGTTCGAGTACTCCAACCGGCTCTCTACGAAGAGCCCGGCACACGCCGGGTGTCCTGGAACGGCCGCGGACCACGCCGAAGGCGCGCCCGTGGCGGGCTTTCGCGGGCCCCGGCGGGTGATAAGCTGAGCAATCGACCGGCCCTGCACGGGTGTCGGCGTACCGGTCTCCCGACCGGAGGCGCCGTCTCGCGCGGGGCGCTCAAGCGGAGGCCACCTCCCACCTGACCGGCGGATCCGAAGCCGGTGGGTCCCGGTTCGGCGTACGGGCGCAGCGGCGCTCGTGCCGCCGGCACCCCGGCATCGGCCGATGCCGGGAGGCCGAAGGTGGCCCCGCATGCGAGTCGTGCGGGGCTTTTCGCATGGAGGGCCTGGGGTACGACCGGTCCACAAGACCTGACAAAAGACGTGAGAACGGCCCCAAGGAGGTCCCATCAGCGCCGAACCGCGTATCAACGACCGCATTCGCGTGCCCGAGGTCCGGCTCGTCGGTCCGAACGGCGAACAGGTGGGCATCGTGCCCATCGCCAAGGCCCTTGAAATCGCGCGTGAGTCGGACCTCGACCTGGTCGAGGTGGCGCCCACCGCGCGTCCGCCCGTCGCCAGGCTCATGGACTACGGCAAGTTCAAGTACGAGTCCGCGATGAAGGCGCGCGAGGCGCGGAAGAACCAGGCGCACACGGTCATCAAGGAGATCAAGCTCCGGCCGAAGATCGACCCGCACGACTACGAGACCAAGAAGGGTCACGTGGTGCGGTTCCTGAAGGCCGGGGACAAGGTCAAGGTGACGATCATGTTCCGCGGCCGTGAGCAGAGCCGCCCCGAGCTGGGGTACCGGCTGCTGCAGCGGCTGGCCGACGACGTCGAGGAGCTCGGTTTCGTCGAGTCCCGGCCCAAGCAGGACGGGCGGAATATGATCATGGTGATCGGACCGCACAAGAAGAAGGCGGAGGCCAAGGCCGAGCGCGCCGCGGCCCGCGCCAGGCAGGACTCCGGTTCCGCCTCCGCTTGAGGCCCGGGGCCCGTCAGGGCCCGGCGGGGCGGCCGCTCGCGACCGCCCCGATCTGATCCTGCGCTCGAGCGCGTGAACCACCCCGCGTGGCCGCGCAGGGTCGTGACGCACGTACATTGAGCCTGACCGGGCGCGTCCCGACGCGTCGGCCGGATCGGCGTGGTCCGCGTGGATCCGGGGCGCCGGGCGCGCCCCGTCAGGCACGCCTCCGTGCCCGCCGCGGAGGCCGACACAGAGGGAGACGACGGCGATCATGCCGAAGACCAAGACCCACAGCGGCGCCAAGAAGCGCTTCAGGCTGACCGGCACCGGCAAGGTGATCCGCCGCCGCGCCAACCGCAACCACCTGCTCGAGCACAAGCCGAGCAAGCGCACCCGCCGGCTCGACGCTCCCGCCGTGGTCACCCCGGCCGACGCCAAGAACGTCAAGAAGCTGCTGCGCAAGTAGGCCGCCGGCCCATCCGAACCCGTACGACCGGCCGAGGCCCGGAGGGCCCGGCCCCCACGAAGGAGTCAACACGTGGCACGCGTGAAGCGGGCGGTCAACGCCGCCAAGAAGCGTCGGGTCGTCCTGGAGCGGTCGAGCGGCTACCGCGGCCAACGGTCGCGCCTGTACCGCAAGGCCAAGGAGCAGCAGCTCCACTCGATGACCTACGCGTTCCGTGACCGCAAGGACCGCAAGGGCCAGTTCCGCCGGCTCTGGATCCAGCGCATCAACGCCGCGGCCCGCGCCAACGGGATGACCTACAACCGGTTCATCCAGGGCCTCAAGGCCGCCGAGGTCGAGGTCGACCGGCGGATGCTGGCCGAGCTCGCCGTCAACGACGCCCCGGCGTTCGCCGCGCTGGTGAAGGTGGCCAAGGCCGCGCTGCCCGCCCAGGGCAGCGAGGCCGCCTGACCGGCGCCGAGAGGCATGCCATGGCGGGCCGCGAGCTGACCTCCGTCCGTTCACCCCGGGTGAAGGCGGCTCGGCGGCTCGCCAAACGCGCGTTCCGCCGGCGCGAGCGCCGCTTCCTCGCCGAGGGACCGCAGGCGGTGCGCGAGGCCCTGGAGCTTCCCGGGGGCCTCGCCGAGCTGTTCACCACCGCCGAGGCCGAGGCCCGGCACGCCGACCTGGTGCGGGCCGCCGAGGCCGCGGGCGCCCCCGTGCTGCGGGTCAGCGGCGAGATCATGACCGAGCTCGCCCAGACCGTCACGCCTCAGGGGCTGCTGGCGGTCTGCGAGTTCGTGGACGTCCCCCTGGCGACCGCGCTGGGGACGTCCCCCCGCCTTGTGACCGTGCTCGCCCATGTCCGCGACCCGGGGAACGCGGGCACCGTCCTGCGCACCGCGGACGCGTCCGGGTCCGAGGCGGTGGTGTTCACCGACGCCTCCGTCGACCCCTACAACGGCAAGTGCGTCCGCGCGTCGGCGGGCAGCCTGTTCCACCTGCCCGTCGTGGTCGGCCCGCGCTTCGAGGAGCTGATCGCCGACCTGCGGGCGGCCGGGCTGACGGTCCTGGCCGCCGACGGGGCGGGCAAGCTCACCCTCGACGACGCCATCGACGACGGGCTGCTGGCCCGTCCCACCGCGTGGGTCTTCGGCAACGAGGCGTGGGGCCTGCCCGAGGAGATCCTCGGGCACGTCGACGACGTGGTCCGCGTCCCCATCCACGGCCGTGCCGAGAGCCTCAACCTGGCCACCGCCGCGGCGGTGTGCCTGTACGCCTCCGCCCGCGCCCAGCGCGCCTGAATCCCCGCTTCCCGGGGCCGACCGATCGGCCGACTCGTTCCTAAGGAGGAGCGTGATACCGGTCCGGCGGCGGATCCAGCGGAATCCGCCCGGGGCCTACGGTGTTGGTGAGGACGGCGACGAGGCCGTGCGACTTGGGGGGCGAACGTGATGATCGACGATGGCAGAACGGGACGGCGGCACGATCGCCGGGGGCCCGCTCTGCGCTGCCGGGCCGCCCACGGCCGTGCCCGGCCCGGCCGTGATCACATCCCGGCCGCCGACCGGCCCGGCGGCGCCGGACCGCTGCTGACCGCCGAGGTCGTGGAGACCCGCGGCCGCACCGCGACGGTCGCCGTCGCCGGGGAGATCGATCTGCAGACCGCCGACCTGCTGCGCGGCCGGCTGCTCGACCTGGCCGACGCCGGCTACCGCACACTGGTGGTCGACTTCGGCGCGGTCGTGTTCTGCGACGCCGCCGGGCTCGGCGCGCTGGTCGCCGCCCACAACCGCGTCGCCTCGGCCGGCGGCGAGATCCGCCTGGCCGCCGTGCGCCCGGCCCAGCGCAAGCTGCTGCGCGTCACCGGCCTGCACCGCGTCTTCCCTCTGGACGACGGTCCCGGCGCCGCGCTGGGCGGCCCCTCCGTCCAAGCGGCCTTCCCCCGCGGCTGACGCGCCGGGGGCGGAGATCCGGCCCGGCCGGGTAAGCGAGCCCGTGCGCAGGCAGGGCGGGTGACAGAGCGGGATTCTGCACGCGAGGGCCACAAAAGCCTTGCCACACGGAGTTTCGCGGGTCCCGTAAGGCGCCCGTCTCCGGATAGAGTCTCTTCTCGACAGGCCGCGTCCGATCCTGTTCCCGCATCCTGGAGGCCGTTGTGGGCGGAGAATCCCCCCGCGCGCCTCGCCGCGTGCCCCCGGCGGGGGCCGCGTCCCGTTCCGTACAAGAGGACATGAGCGACGATCTGCCCGACGGGCTGGTGGTGGCGGACGGTGACGCCCGCGTCATCGCCTTCAACGCCGCCGCCGCACGGATGACCAAGATCCCCGCGGAGTCGGCCATCGGCCGTGACTTCCGCGACGTGCTGCCCCTCCACGACGCCGAGGGCCGCGACTGGTGGAAGTACCTGGCGCCCTATGAAGGGCTGTCCACCCGCACCCGGCATCCCGAGCGGTCGCTGTTCCTGCCCGGCGGCTGCGAGCTGCTGGTGACCGCGGCCTACCGCCGCGACGAGAACGGGAAGGTCAGCCGGTTCACCGTGTGCCTGCGCGACGCCGCGCACCGCGCCCGGCAGGAACGTGACAGGGCCGATCTGGTCTCCACCGTGGCCCACGAGCTGCGTTCCCCGCTGACCAGCGTGAAGGGGTTCACCGCGACGCTGCTGGCCAAGTGGCACCGCTTCAACGACGACCAGAAGCGGGTGATGCTGGAGACGGTCAACGCCGACGCCGACCGGGTGACCCGGCTGATCACCGAGCTGCTGGACGTGTCCAGGATCGAGTCGGGGCGGCTGGAGATGCGCCGCCAGGTGGTGGACCTGCCCGAGCAGGTCCGCAAGGTGATCGCCGGACGGGTCGCGGCGGGCGACCCCGAGGACCGGTTCCGGTTCGAGGAGCGCGGGGAGCTGCCCGAGATGTGGCTCGACCCCGACAAGATCGACCAGATCCTCGGCAACCTCCTGGAGAACGCGGTGCGGCACGGCGCCGGCACCGTCACCGTTATGGTGGAACCCGACGCGCACAAGGAGGGGGCCGCGGTGTCGGTACGCGACGAGGGCGAGGGCATACCGCCCGAGGCGGCCCAGCGCGTCTTCCGGCAGTTCTGGCGCGGGCCAGGCGGCAACCGCCGCGGCGGCACCGGCCTCGGCCTCTACATCGTGAAGGGCCTGGTGGAGGCGCACGGCGGTGCCATCTCCGTCCGGCGCGCCCCCGGCGGTGGCGCCGAGTTCCGATTTACCGTGCCCGCCGGAGCCCCGGACTACCCCTCCTAGGAGCTCCGTGCGGGCCGTACGCCCGGCACCACCTCGCGTCCACGCCTTCCGGGCGGGCCTGGCGGGCCGGGCCGAGCCTTCCGGATCCTTCCCGCCCGCCCACTAGACTGCGGGCGTTCCACGCCGACCGGAGTTCTCACACCACCATGTCTGCACCCAACAAGTCCTACGACCCTGTCGAGGTGTCCGCGTTGCAACCCGAAGCGCTCGACGCGGCACGCGACGAGGCCATCGCGGCCATCGCCGCGGCGGCCGATCTCGAAGAGCTGAAGAAGGTCCGGCTGGCCCATGCCGGCGACCGGTCCCCGCTGGCCCTGGCCAACCGCGAGATCGGCGCGCTGCCGCCCGCGGCCCGCGCCGACGCCGGCCGGCGGATCGGCGCCGCCCGCGCCGCCGTGGGCCAGGCGCTCAAGGCGCGCCAGGCCGAGCTGGAGGAGGAACGCGACCAGCGCGTGCTGGCCGAGGAGACCGTCGATGTCACGCTGCCGTGGGACCGCGCGCCGCGCGGCGCCCGGCATCCGCTGACCACACTCCAGGAACGGATGGCCGACGTCTTCGTCTCCATGGGGTTCGAGGTGGCCGAGGGCCCCGAGGTCGAGGCCGGCTGGTTCAACTTCGACGCCCTCAACTTCAAGCCGGACCATCCGGCGCGCACCATGCAGGACACCTTCTTCGTGGAGTCCGAGGACACCGACCTGGTGCTGCGCACCCACACCTCGCCGGTGCAGGTCCGCGCGATGCTGTCGCGTCCCCTCCCGGTGTACGTGGTCGTGCCGGGGCGCACGTACCGCACCGACGAGCTGGACGCCACGCACAGCCCGGTCTTCCACCAGTTGGAGGGCCTGGCGGTGGACGAGGGCCTCACCATGGCCGACCTGCGCGGCGCCATCGACGCCTTCGTCCACGGCATGTTCGGCGAGGGCCTGGGCACGCGGTTCCGGCCGTCGTACTTCCCGTTCACCGAGCCGTCGGCCGAGGTGGACATGCAGTGCTTCGTGTGCCGCGGGGGGTCGGTCGAGCCGGGCGCGGAGCCGTGCCGCACCTGTGCCTCCGAGGGCTGGATCGAGCTGGGCGGCTGCGGCATGGTCAACCCGCGCGTGCTGGTGGCCTGCGGCATCGACCCCGACCGCTACAGCGGCTGGGCGTTCGGGCTCGGCGTGGAGCGCTCGCTGATGTTCCGGCACGGCGTCGAGGACATGCACGACATGGTGGAGGGCGACGTGCGGTTCACCCTCCCGTTCGGGATGGAGATCTGATGCGGGTCCCGCTTTCGTGGCTGCGGGAGTACGTGGCGCTCCCGGCCGAGGTGACGGGCCGGGAGCTGGCCGCGCGGCTGATCGCTGCCGGGCTCGAGGTGGAGACGGTCGAGCGGGCGGGCGCCGATGTGACCGGCCCGCTGGTGGTCGGCCGGGTGCTGGCCATCGAGGAGCTGACCGGGTTCAAGAAGCCGATCCGCTACGTCCAGGTGGACGTGGGGGACGCCAACGGCACCGGCGAGCCGCAGAACATCATCTGCGGCGCCACCAACTTCGCGGTGGGCGACCGGGTCGTGGTGATCCTGCCCGGCGGCGTGCTGCCCGGCGGGTTCCGGATCGACGCCCGGAAGACCTACGGCAAGGTCTCCGAGGGCATGATCTGCTCGGTGCGCGAGCTGGGTATCGGCGACGACCACACCGGCATCCTCGTCCTGCCGCCCGGTGACGAGGAGCCCGGCGCGGACGCGATGGAGCTGCTGGGCCTGCGCGACGACATCCTCGACATCGCGGTCACCCCCGACCGCGGGTACGCGCTGTCGATCCGCGGCATCGCCCGTGAGGCCGCCATCGCCTACGGCGTCCCGTTCACCGATCCGGCCGCGATCGAGCTTCCGCCCGAGGATCAGCGGGGCGAGGCGTACCCGGCGAGCATCGCCGACCCGACCGCGTGCGACCGGTTCGTGCTGCGGGAGGTGCGCGGCTTCGACCCGTCCGCCCAGTCCCCGATGTGGATGCGGGTGCGGCTGCACCGCGCGGGGATGCGCCCGGTGTCGCTGGCCGTCGACGTCACCAACTACGTGATGCTGGAGCTGGGCCAGCCGCTGCACGCCTTCGACCGCGCCAAGCTCACCGGCGAGATCGTGGTGCGGCGCGCGCGGCAGGGCGAGCGGCTGGAGACCCTCGACCACGTCAAGCGCGAGCTGCACCCCGAGGACATCCTCATCACCGACCGGTCCGGCCCGATCTCCATGGCCGGGACGATGGGCGGCCTGGCCACCGAGATCGACGAGCGGTCCCGGGACATGGTCATCGAGGCCGCGCACTTCGACGACATCGGCACCGCCCGGATGGGGCGCCGCCACAAGCTGCACAGCGAGGCGTCCTACCGGTTCGAGCGCGGCGTCGACCGCGAGCTGCCGCTGTACGCGTCGCTGCGGGCGGTGCGGCTGCTGGCCGAGCTGGGCGGCGCGGAGATCGTCCCGGGGGTCACGCACGTGCAGGCGCCGGTCGGGCGGGTCACGGTCACGATGGCGGCCGGGCACCCCGACCGCGTCGCGGGCGTCGGCTACGGCCGCGAGACGGTGGTGCGCCGCCTCCAGCAGATCGGCTGCTCCGTCGAAGGGGACGGCACGCTGACGGTGACGCCGCCGTCGTGGCGTCCGGACCTGCGCGACCCCAACGACCTGGCCGAGGAGGTCATCCGGCTGGAGGGCTACGAGGAGATCCCGGCACGGGCGCCGCGCCCGGTCGCCGGGCGCGGCCTCACCGCCCGCCAGCGGCTGCGCCGCCGGGTCGGCCGCGCGCTGGCCGGCGCCGGGTACGTGGAGGTGCTGAGCTTCCCGTTCACCGCCGAGAAGGACGCCGACGCCCTCCAGCTCCCGGCCGGCGACGCGCGCCGCCGCGCGCTGCGGCTGGCCAACCCGCTGTCGGAGGACGAGCCGCTGCTGCGCACCACGCTGCTGCCCGGTCTGCTGAAGGCGCTGGCCCGCAACGTGGGCCGGGGATTCGGCGACGTGGGCCTGTACGAGATGGGCCTGGTGTTCCGGCCCCGTCCCGGCGCCCCGTCGCGCGCGCCGCGGCTCGCCGTCGACCGCGGCCCGACGGCCGAGGAGATCGCCACGGTGGAGGCCGCGCTGCCCGACCAGCCCGAGCGGGTCGCGGTCGTGCTGGCCGGGGAGCGGGAGCCGTCCGGCTGGTGGGGCAGGGGCCGCCCGGCGTCCTGGGCCGACGCCGTCCAGGCCGCCCGCACGGTGGCCGCCGAGGCCGGGGTGGAGCTGACGGTCAAGGCCGACCAGCACGCGCCCTGGCACCCGGGCCGCTGCGCCGCGCTCTACCGCGGGGAGACGCTGGTCGGTCACGCCGGCGAGCTGCATCCCCGCGTCATCCAGGCGTACGGGCTTCCCGCGCGCACCTGCGCCATGGAGCTCGAACTGGGCCTGCTCGGCGAGCCGGGCGTGGTGAGGGCGCCGCGCGTGTCGTCCTACCCGGTCGCCACGCAGGACGTGGCGCTGGTCGTGGACGACGCCGTGCCCGCCGCCGAGGTGGAGGCCGCGCTGCGCGCCGGCGCGGGCGAGCTGCTGGAGTCGATCCGGCTGTTCGACGTCTACACCGGCGAGCAGGTGGGGGAGGGCCGCAAGTCGCTGGCCTACAGCCTGCGCTTCCGCGCCCCCGACCGGACCCTGACCACCGAGGAGGCCAACGCGTCCCGCGACGCCGCGGTCGCCTCCGCGGCCGAGCGCACGGGGGCCGTGCTGCGCGGCTGACCGGGCCGCAGGAATACCTGGGAAGCGGCTCCGCGTTGTGACGTGGAGCCGCTTCCGCGTCCGTGCCGTCGAGGCCGGCGTCGTGTAGGCTGGCCTGGTCCTGTCGTCGCCCGGTAGGGGAGTCCGTTGAAGAACTGAGGTCGCAGACACCGCGTGGTGGCCGTCGCCACACGCGTTCGTGACCTCGGTGTGGACCCTCGTCCCGGGCTTTTTCGTGCCCGCGCGCTGCGCGTTCGCGGTGTCTCCCACGTGTCAGTGATCCATGTCGACGCGTTCTCGGAGGTCCGCGATGTCTTCCCCCTTTTCCGTCGTCTGTTCCGCGGTGTCGTTCGCGTGGCCGGACGGCACGGTCGTCCTGGACGGCCTGGACGCCGCCTTCGGCCAGGGCCGCACCGGCCTGATCGGCCTCAACGGGTCAGGCAAGTCGACCCTGCTCCGGCTGGTCGCGGGCGAGCTGCGCCCGACGTCCGGGACGGTCGGCGTCTCCGGCGAGGTGGGGTACCTGCCGCAGGACCTTCCGCTGGGCACGGCCCGCACGGTGTCGGACCTGCTCGGCGTCACCGGCGTGCGGCGGGCGCTGCACGCGATCGAGCAAGGCGAGGCGACCGAGGAGAACTTCACCGCGGTCGGCGACGACTGGGACGTGGAGGAACGCGCCCGGGCCGAGCTGGACCGCCTCGGCCTCGCGCACGTCGGCCTCGACCGCACGGTCGCCACGCTGTCCGGCGGCGAGACGGTCATGGTGGGGCTGGCGGCCCGGTTCCTGGCGCGGCCCGACGTGCTGCTGTTGGACGAGCCCACCAACAACCTCGACCTGGACGCGCGGCGCCGGCTGTACGAGGCGGTGGAGTCCTGGCCGGGCGTGCTGGTGGTGGTCAGCCACGACCGGGAGCTGCTGGAACGCGTGGACGAGATCGCCGACCTGCGGGACGGCTCCGTCCGCGTCTTCGGCGGCACCCTGTCCGCCTACGAGGAGCTGCTGGAGGTGGAGCGGGAGGCCGCCGAACGCGCCGTCCGCGCGGCCGAGGGCGAGGTGCGCAGGCAGCGCAGGGAGCTGGACGAGGCGCACGTCAAGCTGGCCCGCCGCGCCCGGTACGGCACCAAGATGTACGAGAGCAAGCGCGAGCCGAAGATCGTCATGGGGGCGCGGAAGAGGGCGGCGCAGGTGTCGGCCGGCAAGCACCGCATCATGCACGAGGAACGGCTGGCGGACGCCAGGGAGCGGCTGGCGGAGGCGGAGGACGCCGTGCGCGAGGACGCCGGGATCCGCATCGACCTGCCCGCGACCCGCGTACCGGCGGGCCGGACCGTCCTGACCCTCACCGGGCTGGACGCGCCCGAGCCGCCCGCCCTGGCCGAGCTGGTCGTCCGCGGGCCCGAGCGGATCGCCCTGACCGGACCCAACGGCGCGGGCAAGACGACCCTTCTGCGCGCGATCCTCGGGCAGGACGAGGGGCGCACCGGGCTGACGGCCGAAACCACGGTCGAGGGCGTCCGCTACCTGCCGCAGCGGCTCGACGTCCTGGACGACACGCTGAGCGTGGCCGGCAACGTGCGGGCCGCCGCGCCGTCCGCCCCGGTCAACCGGATCCGGGCGGGACTGGCGCGGTTCGGGTTCCGCGGCGACCGGGCGGAGCGGGCCGCCGGGACGCTGTCGGGCGGGGAGCGGTTCCGGGCGGTGCTGGCCTCGCTGCTGCTGGCCGAGCCCGCGCCGCAGCTCCTGCTCCTGGACGAGCCGACCAACAGTCTCGACCTGAACAGCGTCCGCCGCCTCGCCGAGGCCCTGGACGCCTATCAGGGCGCGCTGATCGTGGTCAGCCACGACGTCCCGTTCCTGCGCGAGATCGGGATCACCCGCTGGCTGCGCATGGACCGGGACGCCGGGCTGGCCGAGATCGAGCCCATGGAGGGCTGATGTCGGGCTAGGTGAGCACGCGCTTGGTGAAGGTGCGGGTGGCGATCCACATCAGCACGGCGGTGCCGCCCAGGACCGCGAGCATGAACGCCCAGGTGGCCATGTGCCCCACATCGGGGGTGAGCGCCGCCCGCAACCCTTCGCTCACGTACACCAGCGGGTTGGCCAGGCTGGCGATCTGCAGCCACCGCACGTCGTGCAGCGCCGCCCAGGGGTAGTAGACGCAGCCCAGCATGGTGACCGGCAGCAGGATCACGGCGAACAGGATCTGCGCCTTCTGCGGGTCGATCACCGTGCCCATGAGCATCCCGCCGGACGCGGCCAGCAGCGAGCCCGCCACCAGCATCACGATCAGCACCGCCCAGTTCCCCACGTGGACCTCGGGGGCCTGGCCCTCGGCGTGGATGAACAGCACGGCGGGGAACACCAGCAGCCCGCCCAGCAGGCCCTGCAGGGCGGCCGCGGTGATCTTCTGGATCGCCAGCAGCGGGATCGGCAGTGGCGCCAGCGCCCGGTCGGTGATGGAGCGCTGCCAGGTCAGCTCCATCATCAGCGGCATGATCGCGGCCATCATCGCCTGCATGACCATCGAGGAGGCCACCAGCCCGGGGACCAGGATGGTGGCGAAGCTCGCGTCGCCCGCGGCGCCGCCCATCGCCCCGGCCGCGCCGATCTTGGGCAGCACGTAGGAGAACACGAAGACGAACATGATCGGCTGCATCAGCACCCGCAGGAAGGTGCCGGTGAAGTTCTTGCGCAGCACCCGCGCGTCGCGCGCCATCATCGCCAGGAACGTGCGCGACAGGCCGGTCCGCATCGCCGGTGGCGCGAGCAGCGCCTGGTCGGTGGTCACTCTCGGTACTCCCGTCCGGTGAGGGTGAGGAAGGCGCTCTCCAGGCTGGGCCGTAGCTGCGCGGCGTCGGTGACGCCGACGCCCGCGGCGGCCCCGGCGGCGACCAGCTCGCCGAGCACGCCCTCGGATTCGCGGGCGAACACCCGCACCTGCGACCCGGTGATCTCCACCTTGCCGATGGCCTCGCGGTCGCGCAGTGCGGCCACGCCCTCGGGGGCCGGGCCGTCATAGGTCACGGTGATCACGGTGTCGGCGCCCGCGGACGTCTTGAGGCCCTCCACCGTGTCCATGGCCAGCACCCTGCCGTGGTCGATGACCGCGACCCGGTCGCACAGGGCCTCGGCCTCCTCCATGTAGTGCGTGGTGAGGACGGTGGTCTGCCCGTCGGCCTGGAGCTTGCGCAGCACCTCCCAGAGGTTGACCCGGGTCTGCGGGTCCAGGCCCGCGGTCGGCTCGTCCAGGAACAGCACCTCGGGACGGTGCACCAGGGCCCGGCAGATCATCAGCCGCTTGGCCTGGCCGCCCGACAGCTCCATCGGCTTGCCCTTGCGCCGGTCGGTCAGGTTGAACATCTCCAGCAGCTCGTCGGCGCGGCGGCGGGCGTCCTTGCGTCCCATCCCGAAGAAGCGGCCGCGGAACTCCAGGTTCTCGAACGCGTCGAGGTCGGTGTCGAGGGTGTTGTTCTGCGACACCATGCCGATCCGCCGCTTGACGTCGACGGGGCTCTTGGTGACGTCCAGGCCGCACACCTCGGCGCGCCCGGCGGTGGGCACCACCAGCGTCGTGAGCATGCCGATCGTGGTGGACTTGCCGGCGCCGTTGGGGCCGAGCAGGCCGAAGAACTCGCCCTGCGCCACGTCCAGGTCGACGCCCTGGACCGCCTTCACCTCGCCGCGCGCGCTGGAGAAGGTCTTGTGCAGACCTACCGCGCGCACGGCCATGGGCGGGCCTCCGTCCGGCCCGGTGTCCACCGGGACCTCGGGGGGTGCGGACACGTTGTCTCCTCTCACGATGTCGTCATCGGGTCGTCCCGCCCTTCGGGGGTGTCGCGGGGACCCGGGGACGTGGGAGCGGCCGTGGAACCTTTCGAGTGCGTGGACGCTTCGCCGGGGGGCCTGCCGTTCTGGGCCGAGCCGAAGCGTTCGATCAGCCGGATCAGGAAGCGGCGGACGGCGGGCTCGTCCTCCTCGTCGACGACCTCGTACAGGTCCCAGAGGTCGTCGGCCATCGCCTCCCCGGTGACCTTCACCAGGGCGAGCCCGGACTCGGTGATCCGCACCACCACCGCCCGCCGGTCGCGCCGGTCGCGGTGCCGTTCCACATGGCCGTTGCGTTCCAGGGTATCGACCACCGAGGTGACCGTGGCGGGGGAGATCATCAGTCGTTTGGCGAGGTCACCGGCGCGCAGGCAGTCGTCGCCGGCCAGCGCGCGCAGCAGGAAGAACCCCGCGGGGCTGATCCCGTGCCCTTCGATCCGCCGCCACATGACCGGCCCGGAGAGCCGGGCCGCGGCGAGGAACAGGCGGCCGATGGGCCAGTCCTCCATCGGGCCGAGGGCCGTCAGGTCCCCGAAGCCGAACTCCCGGTCGTCCATGGCCGACATCCTGAGTTCTCGAATATTTAGTTGTCAAATCATTAGTCGGCGAAGCGCCTCGGAACGGCACCCGTGTTTGAATACTCTTTCAAGCTCATGCATAATCTTGCTTGCTGACCTGGGGAGGACGGGACACATGGGCATCAAGGTGGCGGTCGCCGGCGCCAGCGGATACGCCGGGGGCGAGGTGCTGCGCCTCCTCGCCGGCCACCCCGAGTTCGAGATCGGCACCCTCACGGCGGGCTCCAACGCCGGCGCCGAACTCGGAACGCTCCAGCCGCAGCTTCGCTCCCTGGCGGGGCGCGTCCTGGCGGAGACCACCCCCGAGACCCTGTCCGGGCACGACGCGGTCTTCCTCGCGCTGCCGCACGGGCAGTCCGGGCCGCTGGCCGAGCGGCTGGGCGAGGACGTCCTGATCGTCGACTGCGGCGCCGACTTCCGGCTCGCCGACCCCGCCGACTGGACCGCCTTCTACGGCACCCCGCACGCCGGCACCTGGCCGTACGGGCTGCCCGAGCTCCCCGGCCAGCGGGAGGCCCTGACCGGCACCAGGCGCATCGCGGTGCCCGGCTGCTACCCGACGGCCGTGACGCTGGCGATGTTCCCCGCGTACGCCGCCGGGCTGGTCGAGCCCGACGTGGTCGTCGTCGCCGCGTCCGGCACCTCCGGAGCGGGCCGCTCCCTCAAGCCGCACCTGCTGGGCAGCGAGGTCATGGGCTCGATGTCCGCGTACGGGGTCGGCGGCGTCCACCGGCACACCCCGGAGATGGTCCAGAACCTCAGCCGGGTCGCCGGCAAGCCTGTCACCGTCTCGTTCACCCCCACGCTGGCGCCCATGAGCCGGGGCATCCTGGCCACCTGCACGGCCAAGGTCCTGCCCGGCGTCACCCTGCGGACCCTCCGGGACGCCTACGGGCTGGCCTACGACGGCGAGCCGTTCGTCTCGCTGCTGCCCGAGGGGCAGTGGCCCGCCACGTCCATGACGCTCGGCGCGAACACCGCGCTGGTCCAGGTCGCCCACGACGCGCGGGCCGGGCGCGCCGTCGTGGTCGTCGCCATCGACAACCTCACCAAGGGCACCGCGGGCGGCGCCGTCCAGAGCGCCAACCTCGCCCTCGGCCTCCCCGAGCAACTCGGTCTCACCACGATCGGAGTGTCCCCATGAGCGTCACGGCCCCACAGGGCTTCCGCGCCGCCGGCGTCGTCGCAGGGCTGAAGGGCGGCGGAGCCCGCGACCTGGCACTGGTCGTCAACGACGGGCCGTCCCGCGCCGCCGCCGGCGTCTTCACCCGCAACCGCGTGAAGGCCGCGCCGGTGCTGTGGTCCGAGCAGGTGCTGAAGGGCGGCAGGCTGCGCGCCGTGGTGCTCAACTCCGGCGGCGCCAACGCCTGCACCGGCTCGGAGGGCTTCCAGGACACCCACGCCACCGCCGAGAAGGCCGCCGCCGTGCTGGACGACTCGGCCGGGGAGATCGCGGTCTGCTCCACCGGGCTGATCGGCGAGCGGCTTCCCCTGGACGCGCTGCTGGCCGGAATCGAGACCGCGGGCGCCGAGCTGTCGCGCGGCGACGGCGGGCTGGCCGCCGCCGACGCGATCCGCACCACCGACACCGTCGCCAAGATCGCCTTCCGGCAGGGCGAGGGCGGCTACCGGATCGGCGCGATGGCCAAGGGCGCGGGCATGCTGGCCCCGTCCCTGGCCACCATGCTCTGCGTGATCACCACCGACGCGGACCTGGACGCCGCCGCGCTCGACCGCGCCCTGCGCGCCGCCACCCGCGTCACCTTCGACCGGCTGGACTCCGACGGCTGCCTGTCCACCAACGACACCGTCCTGCTGATGGCCTCCGGCGCGTCCGGCGTCACCCCGGACGAGGCCGCGTTCACCGCGCTGCTCACCGAGGTCGCCGCCGACCTCACCCGCCAGCTCCTGGTGGACGCCGAGGGCGCGGCCAAGGCCATCACCATCGAGGTCGTCGGCGCCGACAGCGAGGACGACGCGGTCGAGGCGGGCCGCGCCATCGCCCGCAACAACCTGCTCAAGTGCGCCATCCACGGCGAGGACCCCAACTGGGGCCGGGTGCTGGCCGCGGTCGGCACCACCGGCGCGGTCTTCGAGCCGGACCAGCTCAACGTCGCCATCAACGGCGTCTGGGTCTGCCGCAACGGCTCGATCGGCGACGACCGCGACAAGGTGGACCTCCGTGCCCGCGACGTCACCATCACCGTCGACCTGTCCGCCGGCCCGCACAGCGCCACGGTCTGGACGACCGACCTGACGGCCGACTACGTCCACGAGAACTCGGCGTACTCGACATGACCGGCACCGAGCGGAGGAAGCGCGCCCTGGAGAAGGCCGCCACGCTGATCGAGGCGCTGCCGTGGCTGGAGCGGTTCCACGGCAGGACCGTCGTGATCAAGTACGGCGGGCACGCGATGACGGACGAGGCGCTGCGCTCCTCGTTCGCCGAGGACATCGTGTTCCTGCGGTACGCGGGGCTGCGGCCGGTGATCGTGCACGGCGGCGGCCCGCAGATCAACGCGGCGCTGGACCGCGCCGGGATCGAGTCCACCTTCACCGCCGGGCTGCGGGTGACCACGCCCGAGGCGATGGAGGTCGTCCGGATGGTCCTGGTCGGCCAGGTCGGACGGGACGTGGTCGGCCTGGTCAACCGGCACGGCCCGTTCGCGGTCGGGATGTCGGGCGAGGACGCCAACCTGTTCACCGCCGAGCGCAAGCGGGCGGTGGTGGACGGCGAGCCGGTCGACATCGGCCAGGTCGGCGAGATCGTCGAGGTGCAGGTCGGCGCGGTGAAGGCGCTGCTGGACGACGGCCGGATCCCGGTGGTCTCCAGCGTGGCGCGCGGCGACGACGGCGAGGTCTACAACGTCAACGCCGACACCGCCGCCGCGGCCCTGGCGGTCGCGCTGGACGCGGAGAAGCTGGTCGTCCTCACCGACGTGGAGGGCCTGTACGCGGACTGGCCCGACTCCGACGACGTGATCGACAGCCTGACCACCGACGAGCTGGCCGAGCTGCTGCCGGGCCTGTCGTCGGGCATGGTCCCGAAGATGGAGGCGTGCCTGCGCGCGGTGCGCGGCGGCGTGCCGCAGGCGCACGTGCTGGACGGCCGCGTACCGCACGCGCTGCTGCTGGAGATCTTCACCGATGAGGGCGTCGGGACGATGGTGCTGCCCGCCGCCTTCGATGGCGCCACCCCCGCCGACGCCGAGGAGACCACC
Source organism: Actinomadura sp. NBRC 104412 (assembly GCF_030269515.1). Lineage (GTDB taxonomy): Bacteria > Actinomycetota > Actinomycetes > Streptosporangiales > Streptosporangiaceae > Spirillospora. Next base: position 144,107 of record NZ_BSTM01000017.1, read on the forward strand.
CCATGACCAGTGGTAACGACGACCTGAGAAAGCGGTTCGAGGCCGCGTTCATGCCCAACTACGGGGTGCCGCCGCTGCCGCTGGTGCGCGGCGAGGGCTGCCGGGTCTGGGACGCCGACGGCAACGCCTACCTCGACCTGATCGCCGGTATCGCGGTCAGCAGCCTGGGGCACGGCCACCCGGCGCTGGTCCAGGCGGTGTCGTCGCAGGTCGCGGGCATCGCGCACACCTCGAACCTGTTCCTGAACGAGCCCGAGGTGCTGCTGGCGGAGCGGCTGCTGGAACTGCTGGGCGCCGAGGCCAGGGTGTTCCTGGCCAACAGCGGCACCGAGGCCAACGAGGCCGCGCTCAAGCTCGCGATCAAACACGGCAAGGCCACCGGCCGCTCGTACTTCGTCGCGGCCGAGAACGGCTTCCACGGCCGGAGCCTGGGCGCGCTGTCGCTGACCGGCAAGGCGTCCATCCGCGAGCCGTTCGGCCCCTTCGCCTGGGACGTGCGGTTCGTCCCGTACGGGGACGCGGACGCGCTCAAGGCCGCGGTGACCGAGGACTGCGCGGCGGTGTTCCTGGAGCCCACGCAGGGCGAGGCCGGAGTCGTCCCGCCGCCCGAGGGGTACCTCGCGGCGGCCCGGCAGGTGTGCGACGCCACCGGCGCGCTGCTGGTGGCCGACGAGATCCAGTCGGCGATCGGGCGGACCGGGGCCTGGTTCGCCTTCCAGCACGAGCTGGGCACCGCCACCCCGGACATCCTGACGCTGGCCAAGGGGCTGGGCGGCGGGCTGCCGATCGGCGCGTGCGTCGCGTTCGGCCCGCACGGCACGATCTTCGCCAAGGGCGATCACGGCAGCACCTTCGGCGGCAACCCGGTCGGCGCCGCGGCGGCCCTGGCCGTGCTGGACACCATCGCCGGGGAGGGCCTGCTCGACCGTGCCGCCGAGGTGGGGGAACGGCTGGCCGCCGGGATCACCGCCATCGACCATCCGCTGCTGGACGGCGTCCGGGGACGCGGCCTGTGGCGGGCGCTGGTGCTGACGGCCGACCGGGCGGCGAAGGTCGAGGCCGCCGCCCGCGACGCCGGGTTCCTGGTGAACGCCCTCCAGCCGGACGCGGTACGGCTCGCGCCTCCCCTCGTCCTCACCCACGAGCAGGCGCGGACTTTCGTGGACGCCCTCCCCGCCATCCTGGACGCGGCGACCGAGGACGCCGACCGGAAGGAGACTTCATGACCAGGCACTTCCTCCGGGACGACGATCTGGCGCCCGCCGAGCAGGCCGAGGTGCTGGACCTGGCCGCCGCCCTCAAACGGGACCGGTTCGCCAAGCGTCCCCTCGACGGCCCCAAGACCGTGGCGGTGCTGTTCGACAAGCCGTCCACCCGCACCCGGGTGTCCTTCGCCGTCGCCATCGCCGAGCTCGGCGGGCACGCCCTCGTCCTGGACGCCGGCACCAGCCAGCTCGGGCGCGGCGAGACCATCGCCGACACCGCCCGCGTGCTGGAACGGCAGGCCGCCGCGATCGTGTGGCGCACGGCCGGGCAGTCGCGGATCGAGGAGATGGCCGACGGCACCACCGTCCCGGTGATCAACGCGCTCACCGACGAGTTCCACCCCTGCCAGGTGCTGGCCGACCTGCAGACGGTACGGGAGGCCAAGGGCGGCCTCGCCGGGGTCACCCTCGCCTACTTCGGCGACGGCGCCAACAACATGGCCCACTCCTACCTGCTGGGTTGCGCCACCGCGGGGATGCACGTCCGGATCGGCGCCCCCGAGGAGCTGCCGCCCGACGCCGCCGTCGTCGCCCGCGCCGAGGAGATCGCCGCGTCCACCGGCGGCTCGGTGACCGTCACCTCCGACGCCAGGCGGGCCGCGGCCGGCGCCGACGTCCTGGCCACCGACACGTGGGTGTCGATGGGCCAGGAGGGCAAGGACACCGCCCTGTACGAGCCGTACCGCGTCGACGAGGCGCTGCTGGCCCAGGCCGACTCCGAGGCGGTCGTCCTGCACTGCCTGCCCGCCTACCGCGGCAAGGAGATCTCCGCCGCCGTGCTGGACGGCCCGCGCAGCCTGGTCTGGGACGAGGCCGAGAACCGCCTGCACGCCCAGAAGGCCCTCCTCACATGGCTGCTGTCATGACCGGGCACGGCGCGGACATGCCGGCGGCCCCGGCCGGAGGGCGCGGCGGGCCGTGGCCCCACCGTGGCGGAGGGGTGGTCCCATGAGCATCCCGATGACCAAGGCGGCGCGGCTGGCCAAGGTCGTGGACATCCTGACGCGTCACCCCGTCCACTCCCAGGCCGAGCTGGCCAAGCTGCTGGCCGACGAGGGCGTCGAGGTGACCCAGGCCACGCTCTCGCGTGACCTGGTGGAGATCGGGGCGGTCCGGCTTCGCGCCGACGACGGCAGCCTGATCTACGCCGTCCCGGGGGAGGGCGGCGAGCGGATCCGGCGGGCCCGCACCGGCGGGGACACCGAGTCGTTCACCGGGCGGCTCGGCCGGCTGGCCGCCGAGCTGCTGGTCTCGGCGGAGGCGTCGGCGAACCTGGTCATGGTCCGCACCCCGCCGGGCGCCGCGCAGTACCTGGCCTCGGCCATCGACCACGCCGAGTGGCCCTCGGTGCTGGGCACGGTCGCGGGCGACGACTCGATCCTGGTGATCGCCCGCAGCCCGGACGGCGGGGAGGAGCTGGCGCAGGCCCTGCTCAGGCTGGCCGCTGGCCGCGAACGACGAAGCCAGGGGCCTGGCGGCGGCACCGCCCAGGCCCCGTGACCAGCCGTCCATCCGACATCCCGCATTCTTTCCAGAGGAGACCGAACAGCATGAGCGAGCGTGTCGTACTCGCCTATTCGGGGGGCCTGGACACCTCCGTCGCCATCCCGTTCCTGGCCGAGCAGACCGGCGGCGAGGTCATCGCCGTGGCCGTCGACGTCGGCCAGGGCGGCGAGGACCTGGACACCATCCGCAAGCGGGCCCTGGCCTGCGGCGCCGTCGAGGCCGTCGTGGTGGACGCCAAGGAGGAGTTCGCCGCCGACTTCTGCGTCCCGGCACTGCGCGCCAACGCCCTCTACATGGACCGCTACCCGCTGGTGTCCGCGCTGTCCCGGCCGCTGATCGTCAAGCATCTGGTGGCCGCCGCCAAGGAGTTCGGCGGCACCGCGGTCTCCCACGGCTGCACCGGCAAGGGCAACGACCAGGTCCGGTTCGAGGCCGGCCTCTCCGCCCTGCACCCCGAGCTCAAGGTGATCGCCCCCGCGCGGGACTTCGCCTGGACGCGGGACAAGGCCATCGCCTTCGCCGAGGAGAAGGGCCTGCCGATCGACGTGTCGGCCAAGTCGCCGTACTCCATCGACCAGAACCTGTGGGGCCGCGCCATCGAGACCGGCTTCCTGGAGGACGTCTGGAACGGCCCCATCGAGGACGTCTACGACTACACCTCCGACCCGGCCGCGCCCCGCGAGCCCGACGAGGTGATCATCACCTTCGAGGCCGGGGTCCCGGTCGCGCTGGACGGCCGCCGCCTCACCCCGTACCAGATCGTCGCCGAGCTCAACCGGCGCGCCGGCGCGCAGGGCGTCGGCCGCATCGACATGGTCGAGGACCGGCTGGTCGGCATCAAGAGCCGCGAGGTGTACGAGGCGCCCGCCGCGATCGCGCTGATCACCGCGCACATGGAGCTGGAGAACGTCACCGTCGAGCGCGACCTGGCCCGCTTCAAGCGGTCGGTGGACCAGCGCTGGGGCGAGCTGGTGTACGACGGCCTGTGGTTCTCGCCGCTCAAGGAGTCCCTGGACGCCTTCATCGCCGACGCCCAGAAGCACGTCTCGGGCGACATCCGGATGACCCTGCACGGCGGCCGCGCCGTGGTGACGGGACGGCGCTCCGGCTCGTCCCTCTACAGCTACGACCTTGCCACCTACGACACCGGCGACACCTTCGACCAGAGCCTGGCCAAGGGCTTCGTGGAGCTGTGGAGCCTGCCCAGCAAGATCGCCGCCATGCGGGACCGCGAGCAGGCGCTCTGACCGCGGCAGCGTGCGCCCGGGCGGCCCGGGGACGGGGTCCCCGCCGTCCGTTGCCGGTGCGCACGCCGGTGGCAGTACCGTAAGGGGCACATCGCGCGCGGCCTTCCGGCCGGCCCATGCCGGAAGGCCCGCGGTGGCATGCCCGGACGACCCCCGACGGTGGGAAGAAGAGGAATCCACGTGACCAAGGCACCGACGCGACTGTGGGGCGGCCGGTTCGAGGGCGGCCCGTCGGACGCGCTCGCGCGGCTCTCGGTGAGCGTCCAGTTCGACTGGCGGCTCGCCCCCTACGACCTGATGGGCTCGCGCGCCCACGCCCGCGTGCTCCACCGGGCGGGGCTGCTCACCGCCGACGAGCTGGACCGCATGCTCGGTGCCCTGGACGACCTGGAGGAGGCGTGCCGGTCCGGCGCGTTCCGTCCCACCGCCGCCGACGAGGACGTGCACACCGCCCTGGAACGCGGCCTGCTGGAACGGCTCGGCGCCCTGGGCGGCAAGCTGCGCGCCGGCCGCAGCCGCAACGACCAGGTCGCCACCGACCTCCGGCTCTACCTGCGCGACCACGTCCGGCAGATCGTGTCGCGGCTGGTCGAGCTGGAGACCGCGCTGATCACCCAGGCCGAGCACAACCTCGGCGTCGCCGCCCCCGGCATGACCCATCTGCAGCACGCCCAGCCCGTGCTGTTCTCCCACCAGCTCCTCGCCCACGTCCAGCCGCTCACCCGCGACATCGACCGGCTGCGCGACTGGGACCGGCGCGCCGCGGTGTCCCCGCTGGGCTCGGGCGCGCTGGCCGGCTCGTCCCTGCCGCTCGACCCGCAGGCCACCGCCGCCGAGCTGGGCTTCGACTCGGCCGCGCCGAACTCCATGGACGCCGTCGCCGACCGCGACTTCGTCGCCGAGTTCCTCTTCGCCGCCGCGCTGACCGGCGTCCACCTGTCCCGGCTCGGCGAGGAGATCTGCCTCTGGGCGTCCCAGGAGTTCCGGTGGATCGAGATGGACGACACCTACGCCACCGGGTCGTCGATCATGCCGCAGAAGAAGAACCCGGACGTCGCCGAGCTGGCCCGCGGCAAGGCCGGGCGGCTCATCGGCCACCTGGTCGGGCTGCTGACCACGCTGAAGGGACTGCCGCTCACCTACAACCGCGACCTCCAGGAGGACAAGGAGGGCGCGTTCGACGCCGTCGAGACGCTGCTGCTCGTCCTGCCCGCCATGTCCGGGCTCGTCGCCACCATGCGGGTGAACACCGAGCGCCTGGAGGCGTCCGCGCCCGACGGCTTCGCGCTCGCCACCGACCTTGCCGAGCTGCTGGTCCGGCGTGGCGTGGCGTTCCGGGACGCGCACGAGGTCGTCGGGCACCTCGTCGTCTGGTGCCAGGTCAACGACAAGGACTTCGACGACCTCACCGACGACGAACTGCTCAACGTGTCGCCGCACCTGACCCCGGACGTGCGCGAGGTCCTCAACGTGCAGGGCGCGCTGGCGTCCCGCAAGGCGCACGGAGGCACCGCGCCCGACCGCGTCCGCGAGCAGATCGCCGAGCTGCGCGGCCTCGTGGACGGGCACGCCGCCTGGGCAGCGGGCTCCGAGAACAACGGCACCGGCCTCTGAGCGGGGATGAGGGGATGACGGCGGAACCTCCCGAACCGCTGCCGCGGGACTTCTTCGACCGTCCCGTCGAGGAGGTGGCCCCGGACCTGCTCGGACGGGTGTTCGCCCACGAGAACGTCGCGGTGCGCCTCACCGAGGTCGAGGCGTACGCGGGTCCCCTCGACCCGGCCTCGCACGCGTACCGGGGACTCACCCCTCGCACCGCCGTGATGTTCGGCCCCCCTGGGCACGCCTACGTGTACTTCACCTACGGCATGCATTACTGCGTCAACCTCGTCTGCGGGCCGGACGGCACGGCCTCCGCCGTCCTGCTGCGCGCGGGCGAGATCGTCGCGGGGAAGGAGACCGCCCGTTCACGGCGGCCCCGTTCCACCGACCGCGACCTGGCGCGCGGCCCCGCACGGCTGTGCATGGCGCTGGGCATCGCCCGTGAGCAGAACGGCCTGGACGTGTGCTCGCCCACCGGTCCCATGCGGATCACACCGGGACAGCCCGCCTACCCGTCCCTCATCCGGACCGGACCCCGGACGGGCGTGAACGGGGGCAAGGACACCCCCTGGCGGTTCTGGATCGACGGAGACCCGACCGTCTCCCCGTACCGTCCCCACGTCCCACGCAAGCGCAGACCGGCGGCGTCCGGCGGCTCGCGCGGGGACGGAGGCCGATCATGACCAGGCGCCGCGTTCCGTGACCGGCATCGGCAGCCTGCCACGATCACTACGCCGACGGCGGCACCCACTACGCCGGGATCGTCCTGGGACCTCGGCGGCGCGAAGCGGTACAGCCTCTACACCGGCAGGCCCGCCGACGCGCGGTTCACCTCCGGACACAAGATCTTCATGCCGTCCCGGTATTTCATGGTCGGCCGGTGAATACCGTTACCGTGAACGGCGAGCCATCGGGCACCCTGGTGGGAACGCACCACCAGTGGCACCTGAGCCGAAGGAGAGACGAGGGAGAACGTGACCGACATCCTTGAGGATCTCGCGTGGCGCGACCTGATCGCGCAGTCCACCGACCTGGACGAACTGCGGGCACGGCTCGCCGCGGGACCGGTCACGCTCTATTGCGGCTTCGACCCCACGGCGCCCTCGCTGCACCTCGGCAACCTCATCCAGATCCTCGTCCTGCGCCGCTTCCAGCAGGCCGGGCATCGTCCGATCGGGCTGGTCGGCGGCGCCACCGGGCTGATCGGCGACCCCAGCGGCAAGAGCGCCGAGCGGACGCTGAACTCCGAGGAGACCGTCGCCGGCTGGGTCGAGCGGATCCGCGTCCAAGTGTCCCGCTACCTGGACTTCGGTGACGCCCCCAACGCGGCCACCATGGTCAGCAACCTCGAATGGACCGGCTCCCTGTCGGCCATCGCGTTCCTGCGCGACATCGGCAAGCACTTCCCGGTGAACCGCATGCTGGCCCGGGAGACCGTCCGCAGCCGCCTTGAGACGGGGATGAGCTACACCGAGTTCAGCTACGTCCTCCTCCAGGCCATGGATTTCCTGGAGCTGTACCGTCGGTACGGCTGCGTCCTGCAGACCGGCGGCAGCGACCAGTGGGGCAACCTGACCGCGGGGGTGGACCTGATCAGGCGTGTCGAGGGCGGCTCCGCGCACGCCCTCACCACCCCGCTGCTCACCAAGGCCGACGGCACCAAGTTCGGCAAGACCGCCGGCGGCGAGACGTACTGGCTCGACCCCGAGCTGACCACGCCGTACGCCTTCTACCAGTTCTGGCTCAACGCCGACGACCGCGACGTGGAACGCTACCTCAAGGTGTTCTCCTTCCGGCCGAGGGAGGAGATCGAGGACCTGGTCAAGCAGGGCATCGACCGTCCCGCCGCCCGCGTCCCGCAGCGCGCCCTGGCCGAGGAGGTCACCACCCTCGTCCACGGCGCCGACGAGACGGCCCGCGTGATCGCCGCGTCGCGTGCCCTGTTCGGCCAGGGCGCCCTGACCGAGCTGGACGAACGGACCCTGGTCGCGGCCCTGTCCGAGGTGCCCCGAGCCGAGGTCCCCCCCGGCGACCTGCCGCCGGTGGTCGACCTGCTCGCCGCGTCCGGCCTGTGCAAGAGCAAGTCCGAGGCCAGGCGCACCATCAGCCAGGGCGGCGCGTACGTGAACAACGTCAAGGTCGAGTCGGAGGACGCCGTCCCGACGGCCGAGGACCTCCTCCACGGCCGGTTCCTCGTCCTGCGCCGAGGCAAGCGCAACGTGGGCGGCATCGAGGTCACGCGCCCCTGACAACGCAGGGACGCCGTCCCCGGCGCGGCACCGGCCACCGGGAAGGAAGGCGACACGCCCCTGGGCCGGGATCGGCTACACCGATCCCGGCCCAGTGCATCTTGGTACCCCCAATCGGCCTGCCGTCCATGCTCCCGCGCCCAGCCAGAGGAGGACCATGGTGCCCGTCAACCGGGGCCGTGCCCCGTGGCGCCGTACTGCGGCGGCCCAGGGGAATCAGCCGCCCGAAAAGGACCCGATGCCACGAAAAGCATCCGGAGGCCGGTGGCACACGAGCGGCTGAGCCCATCATCCACCGATGGCGTTCTATGACGTGTGCGAAGTAGGCGGAGTCCTTGATAGCGGTGATGCGGAGGCTGGCCTGGTAACGGACGGAGAGCTTGGTAACCACGGCGCGGTGACGCGTGAGGCGGTTGATGCCGCACTCCAGGTCGTGATGCCTGATGGTCGGTCGGGGCGGAGGCGGGTGGACGGTCGCATCGGTTGCCGGTGTCGGGTTCAGGTCGGCGGTGATGCCGTGGCGGCGCAGGTAGGCGTGGGTGAGTCGTGCGGAGACGCCTGGCTGGTTCGGGGTCTGGTGTAAGGCGGTGGTGTGTGAGGTGGTTGGTTCCGTGCTGCGGGTGGTGATGCCGATGGTTGGGGTGGAGGCGGGTGGGTGGTTGTATCGGTTGCTGGTGCTGGGTTCTGGTTGGCGGTGATGTCGTGGCGGTGGGGGTGGGTGTGGGTGAGTTGTGCGGGGATGTTTGGTTGGTTCGGGGTCTGGTGTAAGGCGGTGGTGTGTGAGGTGGTTGGTTTCGCGCTGCAGGACGTGATGCCTGATGGTCGGTCGGGGCGGAGGCGGGTGGACGGTCGCATCGGTTGCCGGTGTCGGGTTCAGGTCGGCGGCGATGCCACGGCGGCGCAGGTAGGCGTGGGTGAGTCGTGCGGAGACGCCTGGCTGGTTCGGGGTCTGGTGTCAGGCGGCCGGTTTGCGGTAGGCCCAGGCGTTGTCTGTCAGGACGTGCTGAACGCGGTTGGCCACTGTCGCGCTCGCGCTGTCCAGTGCGGCCTCAACCGCCCCAAGCGCTATGGGTGAAGGGCGGGAAGGAGCCCATGGCGAGTGAACTCAGCGGCGGGTGGACGTGCCGGCCAACCGGTGCTGTCCGGCCTGAAACGGGGAGCTGGGGGGTACGCCTTGGACCCCCTATGGAGGTCGATGAGGTGGCTTGGGCGGCCCATGAGCGGCTCGCGCGGTTGGGGTACGACCGCTATGTGATCTCCTGAGCGGTCTCGGCCCGTCCCGAAATTGTCAGACCCCCCGCGTAGCGTTCTTGGTGGAGCGGGAGGCCACCGCTGGGAGAGAAGGCCATCATGAACGCCTCGGATCTGGCGCAGGTGCTGTACACCACGACGCTGCAGGCTTCCGGCCGCCCGACGGCGGCGCGGGTGCGGGCGGCCATAGGGGAGCGGCTGCTCATGGCCGGTCCGGACGTCTGCGCCGCTCATGTCGCGCAGGAGGCCGGTGACCATCCGGAGGTCTACAGGGAGAGGATGCGCTGGGCTTTGGATGCTGTGAACCGCGCTTACGCACCGTGCCGGCTCCTCGCGGCGGCCTGACGCGTCGTCCTTCACAGGGGCGAGGACGACGCGCATCCCAGCCGGCGCGGATGCTCGGCTGAAGCCGCCTCTGAACCGATATCCCTGACAGGCGTCCCCGCACGGCGTCGCGGATGCCCAGGGCTTGGCGTGACGTGGGAGCCGGGGTCGACTTCGACTGGGTTCCGGCGCGTTCGCGGGGGGCGTCCAGGAAAAAGATCGCTGAAATCTGGTAACAGTGCGGTCACAAGGCCCGTGCCCGAGTGTGTTCCAGCGCCCGAAAACGGCCCTTCACCTGCGACTTCATGGCGTGTGGGCGCGGATTTGACGCTGTGACGGGGCCGACCTAATCTCTTATCTGCCCCAAGGGGAGCGGGACGCCGAGAGGCGGCCGGCCCGGGGGATCCCTCATGACTCGATGGCACGGAGACGATCCGTGCGGTCGATGCTGCGAGGGCTACCGAATCGGTCGAATCTTGACAAATCGGACGATTCGGGTACCATGGAAGGGTTGCCCCGAGGCTGGGCTTGCGTGAGCGGGTCTGGCGCGGTGGGTGTCCGTTTCTTGAGAACTCAACAGCGTGTTAAAAGCCAGTGCCTTTTCGGTTCATTCGCCCTTTTGGGGTGGGTGGATCGCCCCGTGGCCGCAGGCCGTCCCGTTGGTGGGGTGGTTTGTGGTGGGGATTTCTTTGAGGCAATGCGCGTGGTTCGCCTGTTTGGTGGGTGGGCGCGCGTGTTTGCTGGGATT
>NZ_BSTM01000018.1 GCF_030269515.1 Actinomadura sp. NBRC 104412
GCACGATCTGGCGTCAGGACTCACCCGCTCCAGGCGAAGAACCAGTACTCACCCACCGGTGGCTGTCAGGCACCGAGTCTGCCAGCGACCGACCCAGCAACACCCATTAGGCGAGGAGCGCAGCTCGCTGAAGCAATAAACACTCACACGCGCCGGCGCTGGCGGCGTCGGCGGATGGCTGCCGCGGCGCCGATGGCGGCGACGGTGGCTCCGGCGGCGGTGGCCATGGTGGCCTCGCGGCCGCCGACGCGGCGTCCGACGACGGCGTGCCGGCCGGCGGTCTCCTCCAGGAGGACGCGCAGCGCGCCGGCGTTGTCGTGGGCGGGTTTCCAGCCGGCGGCGCGAAGCCTGGCGCAGTCGACCACCCACGGGTAGGCGACGTAGCGCAGGTCGGTCGCGGGCGCCGGGGTCATGCCGAGGCGGTGCAGGCGCTGCGCCATTCCGAAGGTGAGGGCGGCGGGCAGCTCGAAGCCGCGCTTGCCGGTGATCGCGGACACCTCGTCCGCGCCGAGCCAGCCGTCGGAGCCGACGGCGATGGGTCCGGTCAGGCCCTCGGTGACGACCAGTTCGAGGGCGGAGGCCAGGTCCTCGATGTGGCAGAACTGCCAGCCGGGGGTGCTGCCCTTGACCGACAGCAGCCGGGGCGCCTCGAAGTGCCGGGTGATCACGGTGTCCACTCCGGGTCCGACCAGGGCGGCCGGGCGGACGACGGTGACGTCCACGCCGGGGTGGGTCAGGGCGGCGCCGGCGGCCAGTTCCTCGATCTCCACGTAGTCGCCGGCGATGCTGGTGTCGGCCTCGGCGAGCAGCGGGGCGTCCTCCGCGAGGGGGACGGGGTTGTCGGGTCCGGCCCCGTACACCATGGCGCTGGTGACCAGGATCACCCGCCGCACCCGGGCCGCCGCGGCGGCGGTGACCACGGTCTGCGCTCCCCGCACGTTGTGGGTACGGCGCTCGCGCGGGTCCAGTTCGGGGGAGCTGAGAAGGTCCAGGTTGACGATCACGTCCACGTCCGAGAGCCGGTTGGACAGCAGCGGGTCCCGGATGTCGGTCACCCGCCACGTGACGTTCGGTACGTCGCCGCGGTGGTCGTCGATCGCGACGACCTTGCGGATCTCCTCACGCCCGGCGAGCCCGGCGGCCAGCAGCCGGCCCGCGCCGGTGGCCGCGCCGGTGACGGCCACGACCGGGCCTTGTCTACGCCCAGGGCGAACCTTGCCCGTTGCCACGGAGGCGCCCCCTTCCTTGTGTTCGCGACTTGGCCGGGACCGGCTAACGTTGCGGATATGAGCCCATCATGCATCCCAGGGGCGAACCGATGAGCGATACCCCGTTCGGCTTCAACCGTCCCGGCGACGGTGATGACGACAAGGACAAGCCCCAGGATCCATTCAAGGCCATGGGCGGCGACATGCGGCAGTTCGCCGACATGCTCCACCGTTTCGCCGACATGATCGGCAGCCAGGGTGCGCCCGGCGCCGGTGGCGGCCCCCTGAACTGGGATCTGGCCAAGAACATAGCCCGTCACTCGGTGGCGGAGCAGGGCGACCCCTCCGTGGTGGACGCCGAGCGGCGGCAGGTGCAGGAGGCTCTGCGGCTGGCCGACCTGTGGCTGGACGAGGGCACCACCCTGCCCGCGGGCATCCGGAATCCCGAGGCGTGGAGCCGTTCGGAGTGGATCGAGCGGACGCTGCCGGTGTGGTCGAAGGTGTGCGACCCGATCGCGTCCCGCATGGTCGAGTCGATGGGCGGCGCGCTGGGCTCGGGTGAGATCCCGCCGGAGATGCAGGCGATGGCCGGTCCGCTGATCGGCATGGTGAAGCAGATGGCGGGCGCGATGGTGGGCGGCCAGGCCGGGCAGGCGCTGGGCGCGCTGGCCCGCGAGGTGGTCGGCTCGTCCGACGTGGGCCTGCCGCTGGCGCCGGACGGTGTGGGCGCGCTGCTGCCCGCCGGTGTGGAGGCGTTCGGCGAGGGCCTGGAGCTGTCCGAGGACGAGGTGCGGCTCTACCTGGCGCTGCGGGAGGCCGCGCACCAGAGGCTGTTCGCGCACGTGCCGTGGCTGCGGTCCCACCTGCTGGGAGCGGTGGAGGACTACGCCCGCGGTATCACGGTGGACCTGTCCGGTATCGAGCGGGCGATCCAGGGCCTGGATCTCAGCAATCCCGAGGCGATCCAGCAGGCGCTCGGCAACGAGCTCCAGTTGACGCCCGAGGAGACCCCGCAGCAGAAGGCCGCGCTGATCCGACTGGAGACCACGCTGGCGCTGGTCGAGGGCTGGGTCGACACGGTCGTCAACGAGGTGGCCCGTGACCGGCTGCCGGGTTCGGTGAAGCTGGCCGAGGCGGTGCGGCGGCGCCGCGCCACCGGCGGCCCCGCCGAGCGGACGTTCGCGACGCTGGTGGGCTTGGAGCTGCGGCCGCGGCGGCTGCGTGAGGCGGGCGCGCTGTGGCGTTCGCTCACCGAGCTGCGCGGCGTGCAGGGCCGTGACGCCGTCTGGGGCCACCCGGACCTGCTGCCGGACGCCGAGGACCTGAACAATCCCGAAGGCTTCCTGCACGGCAAGGACGAGATCGAGGGGCTGTCCGATCTGGACATCTCCGCGCTCACCGAGCAGCGGGACGAGGACCAGGATCGGGAGCAGGGTGACGAGCCCGGCGGTGACGGCCCGGAGCCCCGCGCGTGAGGTCGCGGGCGGGTTACTCGCGCGTTCCCGGCTGCCGTTTCGAGCCGGCCACCGCGTCCGCGCTGTTCAGGCGGGAGGTGGCGGGGGCCGGGCTGTGCTGGCAGCGTCCAAGTGACCAGGAGCGGCGCCGCATGCACCGGGCGGCCTCCCACTACCCGAGGGTCCGCCGCGTATGACCTCTGGCTCGTCCCTGTACGCGGACATCGTCAACGTCCTGACCGAATGGCGGGCGCCCTCCCCTGACCAGGAGCGCCTGCGCCAGGACTATCTGCGCCATCTGGAGGAGCATCCGGACGGCATTTGGCGCGAGTGCGTCCCGGGGCACATCACGGCCAGCACACTCGTCGTGGATGACGCGCGCGCGAACGTCCTGCTGACCCTGCACAGCAAGATCGGGGCATGGTTGCAGCTGGGCGGTCACTGCGAGCCCGAGGACGCGACCCTGGCCGACGCGGCGTTGCGGGAGGCGACCGAGGAGTCGGGCATCGAGGGGCTGCGGCTCCATCCCTTCCCGGTGCAGCTCGACCGGCACCGGGTGCGCTGCCATCCGGAAGGGTCGTGGCATCTGGACGTGGAGTTCGTGGCGCTGGCCCCGCCGGGCGCGGTGCCCGCGATCAGCGACGAGTCCGACGATCTGCGCTGGTTCCCGGTGGACGCCCTTCCCGACCCGGGCGACGATGTCGTCCGGCGCCTGGCCGGTCACGTCCGCGATCTGACGGGCCGCCTCACGAGCTGAGCGGGTGGCCTTCCAGCAGGGCCCGGGTGTTCTCCCAGCCTTCCAGGCCGGGGTCGAGGACGCCGAGGTCGGCGCGCGTCCGCAACCGGTGCCAGGCGGGGCCCTGCGGCACCTGTCCCGGACGTGGCGCGGCGGCGCGGAGGCGGGCGAGCGCGTCGGGCGTGTCGAGATCGACGTCAGCGAGGGCGGCGTCCAGCCAGGGGGGCAGCGGGAGCCGCGCGGCCAGGGCCACCAGCCCGTCCGGGCCGCCGGGTCCGCGGGCCTGGCAGGCGGACGCGGGCGCGGAGCCCAGGGCGCGGAACAGCTTGCCGATCAGCAGCGGCGGGAGGTCGGGGGCGTCCCCGGCCAGTAGCACGGCCTCCTCCGCGCCCAGCGCGCCCAGGGCGGCGAAGGCCGCGGCGAGACCGCGTTCCCGGACGATCGGGGTGCCCGGCCAGGTGATCGCCTCGGCGTCGGGCTGGTCCGGAGGGTCCAGGACGAGGGCGGGCGTGACCAGGTCGAGCCCGGCCGCGACCTCGTAGGTGTCCTCCAGCAGGGCGAGCCGGAACTCCTCGGGATCGATCCCGGGAGGGCTCGGAGGACCCCCTGAGGACGGGTCCGCGGAAGGCCGCCTCGGGGAGGACAGGACTGCGACGAAACGGGTGGTGCCGACGGTCACCCGGCGACCCCGTGGCGGTATTCGGGAGGCAGGTCGTCGCCCGCGTCCCCGGCCGCCATCTCCCCCTCCATGGGGAGGTGGGCCGCGGCGGCGACGCCTTCGAGATAGCCGCGGGCCCGCTCGGCCTTGGGGTAGTTGCCCACCAGCTTCCAGAAGTCCGCCCCGTGCCCCGGGACGATCAGGTGGGCCAGCTCGTGGACCAGCACGTAGTCGACCACCCACGGCGGCATGCCGCGCAGCCGGGTGGAGAGCCTGATGGTGCCGTCGTCCGGCGTGCACGAGCCCCAGCGGGTGCGCTGGTTGCCCACCCAACGCACGCTCACGGGCATGGCGCGTCCGCCGAGGTGGCGCCGGGACAGCTCGCGCGCCCTGGCCTCCAGATCGGCGTCGGACGGCCGGCGACGGCGTTCCCGCTCCTCAAGCCGCTCGAGGATGGTCGCGATCCACTGCTCCTCCTCGGCCTTGCTCAGCCGGGAGGGGAGCATCACGACGACCTTGTCCCCATCGCGATACGCGGACACCGTCCGCCGGCGTCGGTTGCTACGGCGGACCTCTACGTTAGGGGGCACGCCAGAACCGTACCTAAAAATTTGCTTCCTCCACAGGGGGTGTTGGGAGTTTTTGCAGGTCAACCCCATTGTTTTCCACCGTCCCCAGAGAGTTTCCACAGAGTCTTCGCACGGTTTCCACACCAACACCCCGACCCGTCCCCAGGGATCTCCACACGCTGTCCACAACCCCGCGTTGACCGTGGCGGCGGCCGCTTCTACCGTCGATGTCAAGACGGCTCCGCGCCGTCGGGTACCGCCTCGAAAGGGGAAGGGAGGCGGTTCCGGCGGCCCGGGGCCTGTTCGCTTTACCCGGCGCTTGCGCGGGTATGGACCCGGACCGTCGGGCCTGGACCGTCGAGCCGGCACGCGCGTCCGTGCCGGGAGACAGCGTCCGCGCCGGGAGACAGGGGTGATCGAGGTGGCTGGGCAACGGCGGCGGGCGAGCGGCACGGGTGCCGAGACCGCACCGGAGATCCTGGAGACACCGGACGGGCGGCGGCTGGGCACGCCGCCCCGGTCCGTGGGGTCCCAGGCGGGCGGCGGGATCGCCGGGGCGGTGGCGGGCGGCGTCGCGAGCCGGGCGCTGCGGCCGGTGGCGCGCCGCGTGGCCCGGCGGTACGGGGTGCCCGCCGACGCCCTGGTGCGCGGCATCGACATCGCCGTCCCGATCGTGCTGTCGGTGGCGATGAGCCGTCTGGCCAGGCGCCGCGCCCGCGCCAGGGCGGGCATGATCGCCACCGGCGGGTTCTCGGACGAGCCGCCGGGCCCCGTCCCGCTCTGACGTGCCTCTCGGCCCTCCGCTCCGGCGAGCCGGGCGCTATTCGCCGGTGAAGACGGGGCGGCGCTTCTCGCGCTGGGCGGTCAGCCCCTCCACCATGTCCTTCGAGGCCATCGTGATCGGCTGGGCGAGGGACTCCCAGCGCAGCGCCGACTCCAGGTCCGGGTGGCCGCCGTTGGACAGCGCCACCTTGGTGAGCCGGGTCGCGATGGGCGCCTGGGCGGCGATCCGGGCGGCCACGTCCAGCGCCTCCTGGAGCACCAGCTCGCGCGGCACCGCCCGGTTGACCAGCCCGTAGGACTCGGCCTGGGAGCCGGTGACGGACCGTCCGGTGAACAGCAGCTCGCGGGCCAGCGGCAGGCCCGCCACCTCGGGCAGCAGCCACGTCGTGGCCATGCCGGGGTGCAGCCCGAGCGAGGTGAACGGGACGGCGAGCTTGGCGTCGGCGGCCGCGTACCGGAGGTCGCAGGCCAGCGCGAGGGAGAGGCCCGCGCCGATCGCGTGCCCGTTGACGGCGGCGATGGTGGGCACCTCCAGCGTGCGGATCCCCAGCCAGGTCCGGTAGAACTCCAGCATCCGGTCGCGCAGCGCGGGGACGGCGACGGCGTTGGCGTCCGCCAGCCAGGACAGGTTCCCGCCCGAGGTGAAGGCGCTGCCGGCGCCGGTGACGACGACGCAGCGCAGTTTGTCGTCGGCGCGCAGGCCGGCGATCGCCTCCTTCCAGGCGGCGGTCATCTCGTCGGACATGGCGTTGCGCCGGTCGGGATCGTTGAGGGTGATGACGGCGACCCCGTCCGGTCGGCGTTCCAGCAGCAGGACGGGGGCGGCCTCGGGGGATGGCGTGGACGACTCGTGCGGCATGGCCCGCACGCTACCGTGCGCCCGTACGGGAGCCCGTACCACACTGCCCGGCAGGCCCGCCAGCGAGGTGAGAAAGCGCACACTTACCGGGTTGCCGCAGGTCGGGCGGGTGCGGTGAGACAACATCGGAAGGTTGTTTCGCACGCGTATGGCGAGAACGGCGACCGATCGCCGACAATGGTCGTCGTGAGCGATCTCCCCCGCCGCGCCGTGACGCGGTCAGCGAAGCTGGCGTCCCTCCCCCTCGGTTTCGCCGGGCGTACGGCACTCGGCGTGGGCAAGCGCACCTTCGGCCGCTCCGCCGAGGCGGTGGCCATGGAGATCCAGCAGCGCACCGCCGAGCAGTTGTTCACGGTGCTGGGCGAGCTCAAGGGCGGGGCGATGAAGCTCGGCCAGATGCTGTCGATCTTCGAGGCCGCGCTGCCGCCGGAGATCGCCGGCCCCTACCGGGCCACCCTCACCAGGCTCCAGGAGGCCGCGCCGCCGCTGCCGGCCGCCGTCGTCCACCGCGTGCTGGCCGAGGGGCTCGGCGAGGACTGGCGCGACCGCTTCACCTCGTTCGAGGACGAGCCCTCCGCCGCCGCGTCCATCGGCCAGGTGCACCGCGCGGTCTGGGCGGACGGCCGCGAGGTCGCGGTCAAGGTCCAGTACCCGGGCGCGGGCAAGGCCCTGGTCAGCGACTTCAACCAGCTCGCTCGGCTGGCCAGGCTGTTCGCCGTGCTGATGCCCGGCCTGGACGTCAAGTCGGTGCTGGCCGAGCTGAAGGAGCGGGTGGCCGAGGAGCTCGACTACACCGTCGAGGCCGCCTCGCAGACCGCGTTCCGGGAGGGGTTCCCGCCCGGCGACCCCGACTTCGTCATCCCCGAGGTGGTGGCCCAGTCCGGCGACGTGCTGGTCACCGAGTGGATCGACGGGACCCCGCTGTCGAAGATCATCAGCTCCGGCGACCAGGACGAGCGCGACCACGCCGCCCTGCTGTACTGCCGGTTCCTGCTGTCGGGGCCCAAACGCGCCGGGCTGCTGCACGGCGACCCGCACCCCGGCAACTTCCGGATCATGGCGGACGGGCGGCTGGGCGTGCTGGACTTCGGCGCCGTCGACCGGATCCCCGAGGACTTCCAGCACCGGATGGGGCGGCTGCTGCGGATCGGCACCATGGCCGACATCGACGAGATCGAGGACGCGCTGCGCAACGAGGACTTCATCCGCGAGGGCGTGGAGATCGACGCCGAGGCGTTGCAGTCCTTCCTGGCACCGATCACCGAGCCGTTCGTCACCGACTCGTTCAAGTTCTCCCGCGAGTGGCTGCGGGACATGGCGGCGCGGGTGACCGATCTGCGTCCCACCAACGTCGTCCGCCAGCTCAACCTGCCGCCGGAGTACGTGATCGTCCACCGCGTCCTGTCGGCGGGCACGGGCGTGCTGTGCCAGCTCGAATGCGAGATCCCCGCCCGCGCCGAGTCGCTGCGCTGGGTGCCCGGTTTCGCCGAGGACGAGCCGGCCGACCGACCGCCGTCGCGGTGACCGGCCCGTGACGCGATGGGGCCCCGCGCGCTGGTGAGACGCGCGGGGCCCGGTGTGGTCGCGTGCCCGGCGAGGGGGTCGCCGGGCACGCGCCCGGATGCCCGCCGGGAGGCCGCTCGCCCGCCAAACCATCCAAGAAGAGCGGGGCGGCCTGCTACCGCGCGGGACTCATGGTCGTGTCGTGTCGGACGTCGGGCTAACGGACGTGCCGGGTCATGTACTGAGCGGCCGTCACGTTGTACTGGACGGGGGCCGAGGTCGGAGCGAGCAGGACGCGCCTGACGCGGGCGCTCCGCGTCCTGGCGTCCCGGCGGGCTCGCCGCAGCACGCGCACGCGCTGCGCCAGCCCCTCTTCGGATTCCGGAATCCGGCCCCTGAACAGGTCATGGCCGAGCAAGGTCATGTCGTGGTCTCCGGTGGCCCGGGGGCGCGGCCCCTGTGCGGGGACCGCGCCCCCGGTTTCCCTACTGTCGGTCGTCGGTACGACGGTGGCCATCGAGGGCCTCACACGCCCACTTCGTCGGGGAGCGGGTTCTTACGCGGACGTCCACGCGGACGCTTGCGCGGCACGATCACGCCGCGGACGAACAGCTCCCCGCCCCAGACGCCCCAGGGCTCCTTGCGCTCGAGAGCGCCGGCGAGGCATTCCTTACGGAGCGGGCACTCCAGGCACAGGGCCTTGGCGAGCTCGACGTCGGCGGGAGCCTCGGCGAAGAAGAGCTCCGGGTCGGTACGGCACGGAAGCGTGAGGTCCTCCTCGCTTACTGCGAGAGCCCCCTGCATCACAGTCACCCTTGTTCCTCTCGTTGGTTCGCAACGGATGTGTCGGTGGGTCTTCCGGGCAAAGAAAGAGGCCGCGGATCCGGTGTCGGGATCCGCGGCCTGGGGGCTTTCCGGCGTAAATCTAAACCGGTCGCCTCCAGGAGTACGGACCCGAGTCGCCCTTCACGGAAGTGGCGTCCACGTGGGCCGTGGCCGGAGCGATAAGCGCGTCGTCCTCCAGGTTCATGAAGACACTGCGCCCCAGCTCACGCTGGACTGGCCGCTGGCCACGCGAGACACACTGGTCCCGCCGGACGCGCAGATCGCGCGGTGCCGGGCCGGACGGGCCGGCCTCGTACCGCTGCGCGGGCCACATGGCGTCGCCGTCGCCATACCTGGCCAAGCCGATCATGAGCGTGCTGCCAGGGCGGGCGGCGGCGGTCCAGCTCGCGGCCGATTCGGGCGTCACAGTGCTCACCGGGCTGCACACCACCTTCCTGGCTACTCGTGGCCTGCCGACGGATCCATGATCCACACGGCCGGACCGGCTGAATGCTCGCATCGAGCGTACGGGGACTTCCGCAAACCAATCAAGGTATTTTTGACCTGCGGTTTTGTGGGCGAGTTCACCCCTTGCGAGCCGAACCCGCGCCCCGTGGCGCGCGTCCAATACAAGGATGGCAGCGCCATGAAGGCGGCGCCTCCTCCCGGGGAACGAGTTCCGCTCGATATTTGCCCCACGGGAAATACCGTCCGGCATACACCCGGGTATCCGGATCGGTCAGTCCTTGGTGCGGATGAGCCCTTCCTGCATGACCGAGACCACGAGATCGCCCGACCGGGTGAAGACCTGACCGCGGGCGAGGCCGCGCGCGCCGCCCGCGAACGGGGTGTCCTGGTAGTAGAGCAGCCATTCGTCGGCGCGGAACGGCCGGTGGAACCACATCGCGTGGTCGAGGCTGGCACCCATCGTCCGCCGGTCGCCCCATGCCAGCCCATGGTTGAGCAGGACGGTGTCGAGCAGCGTCAGGTCGGAGGCGTACGTCATCAGGCAGACATGCAGCAGCGGGTCGTCGGGCAGCTCGCCGTCCACCCTGAGCCACACCTTGGACTCGGGCGTGGTTAGGGACGGGTCCTTGGCCGCCTCCCAGGTGAGCGGCGTGGCGTGCCGGACGTCGAAGGGACGCTGGTGGACGAACTCGGCGGCCCCGGTCTCGCCGAAGATCGGCCTGAGCCGTTCCAGGGACGTGGGCAGCGTCTCGGGCGGGGCGACCTCGGGCATCGCCGCCTGGTGCGACGGCCCGTCCTCGACGATCTGGAAGGAGGCCGACATGACGAAGATCGCCTTCCCCTGCTGGATCGCCGTCACGCGCCGGGTCGTGAACGACCGCCCGTCCCGCACCCGGTCGACCGTGTACACGATCGGGACGAGCGGGTCCCCGGGGCGGATGAAGTAGGCGTGCAGCGAGTGCACGGGCCGGTTCACCGGCACCGTCCGGCCGGCCGCCACCAGCGCCTGACCCGCGACCTGACCGCCGAAGACCCGCTGGCGCCGCTCCTCGGGGCTACGCCCCCGAAAGATCTCATGCTCGATCTGCTCAAGATCGAGGAGATCAAGCAGCGCCTTCAATGACTCGTTCACGGCCGCCAGTCTCCCAAACCCCAACCCCACCCACACCCCACCCCCTCAACAGCGCGCCGCAGCCCCTCAACCCAACGCACCGCAATCCCTCAACCCATGGCCAACGCCCCCGCCCGGCCTACCGCCACCCCGGCCCAGCGCGCCGCAACCTCAAACCGGCGTGACGCGGCGCCCTAGCCCAGGCCACCACGGCCTCAGCTCGGGGCGCTGCGGCCCATCAGCCTGGCCAGACGCAGCCTCTCAGCACGGGGCGCTGCGGCTTCCGGCCGACGCCCCCCAACGGCCAGCTTGAAGCACCACGGCCCCTTAACGCGGTGTGCTGCGGCCCCCAGCCCGACAAGCACCACAACCACCCAGCCCGGCGCACCAGGACCCCGGCCCGACGTAACGCGACGCCCTCACCTGGCCACCACGGCCCCAGCTCAGGACGCCGCGGCCCCCGACCAGCGCACCACAGCGCCCAGCTTGAAGCACCACGGCCCCTTAACGCGGTGTGCTGCGGCCCCCAGCCCGACAAGCACCACAACCACCCAGCCCGGCGCACCAGGACCCCGGCCCGACGTAACGCGACGCCCTCACCTGGCCACCACGGCCCCAGCTCGGGGCGCCGCGGCCCCTCAGCCTGGCGGGACGCAGCCTCTCAGCACGGGGCGCTGCGGCTCCTTAACGCGGTGTGCTGTGGACGCCAGCTCGACAAGCGGCACAACCTTCCGGTCCGGCGCACCATGACCCCGGCCAACCCTTTAGCTCGGCGCTACGCAGCCTTCCAACCCTGGCGTGACGTGGTCCCTCGGGTTGGCGTGGTGTGGGCTTTGGGGTTGGTGGCTGTGGTTTTCAGTTCGGGGTGTCTCCTGTGCAGAGGGCTAGGACAGGCTTGGCGTAGCGGTCCAGTTTGACTTTGCCTACTCCTGGGATCGCGGCCAGGTCTTCGAGGGTCTCGGGGGAGCGTTCGGCTATGGCCTGGAGGGTGGCGTCGGTGAAGACGACATAGGCGGGGATCCTCTGTTCGGCTGCCACCTTGGCGCGCCACTCCTTGAGGGCCACCAGCAGCTCTTCGTTGAGCTGGGCGGGGCAGTCCTCGCAGCGCCCCAGTTTGCGTTCGATGGCGGCGGTGAGGGGACGGCCGCACACCCGGCAGGGCTGCGGCCCTCTCGTGGTGCGGCGCTGCGCGCGTTCGGCGCGGGCGGGCGTCGGGGTCGTGGTCATGGGCGCGAGGCCGTACAGGAAACGGGACGGACGGCGCCGCCTGGAGCCGCCCGGCGAACGCGACAGCGCCCAGGAGAGGGCGACATGCTCCCGGGCCCGGGTGATGCCCACGTAGAGCAGGCGGCGCTCCTCCTCGATCTGATCGGGCGTCTCGGCGTAGACGATCGGGAGGGTGCCCTCGACCAGGCCGACCAGGAAGACCGCGTCCCACTCCAGGCCCTTGGCGGCGTGCAGCGAGGCCAGCGTGACGCCCTCAAGCGGCGGGGCGTGCTGGGCGGCGGCGCGTTCCGCCAGTTCGGCGACGAACTCGGGGAGGCCGGCGCTCGGGTCGTCGGCGGCGATGTCCTCGGCGAGCTGGGCCAGCGCGGCCAGCGACTCCCAGCGGGAGCGGACCGCGCCCGTCCCCTCGGGCGGCCGGTCGGTGAAGCCCGCGCCGGACAGGACGTGCCGGACGGTGGCGATCAGCCCGGTGCCGTCGGTCTCGGCGTCGGCGCCGGCGCGGGCGGCGCCGCGCAGCCGGATCACCGCCTCGCGCACCTCGGGGCGCTCGAAGAACCGTTCGGCGCCGCGCAGCACGTACGGGACGCCCGCGGCGGCCAGCGCCGACTCGTACGCCTCGGACTGGGCGTTGATCCGGTAGAGGATCGCGATCTCGCGCGCCGGCACGCCCTCCTCGATCAGCTTGCGGGCCCGGCGCGCCACGTCGTCGGCCTCGGCGACCTCGTCGTCGTACTCGGCGAACACCGGTTCGGGGCCGTCCGGGCGCTGCGCCACCAGCTCCAGGACATGCCGCCCCGCCGCGCCGCCGGTGGCCTGGCCGATGACGCCGTTGGCGAGCGCGACGACCTGGGGCGTGGAACGGTAGTCGCGGACCAGCTTCACCACCTTGGCGCCGGGGTGCTCGCGGGTGAAGCCGAGCAGGTAGGACGGGCTCGCCCCGGTGAAGGAGTAGATCGTCTGGTTGGGGTCGCCGACCACGCACAGGTCGTCGCGGTCGCCGAGCCAGGCGTCCAGCAGCAGCTTCTGCAGCGGGTTGACGTCCTGGAACTCGTCCACGACGAAGTACCGGTACTGCTCGCGGACCTGCGCGGCGACCTCACGGTGCTCGGTGAGCACGGCGACGGTCAGCTCCAGCATGCTCTCGAAGTCGAGCAGGTTGCGCTCGCGGCGCAGCGTCTCGTACATCGTGTAGATCCGGGCCACGTCGCCCACGTCGGCGGGCAGCTTGCGGGCGGCGGTGGCGACCGCGCCCGCGTAGTCCTCGGGACGGTGCTGGGTCACCTTGGCCCATTCGATCTCGGCCGCGATGTCGCGCAGCTCGCTGCGGCCGAAGGCCAGCCGGCAGGCGCGGGCCGCGTCCGCCACGAGTCCGATCTTGGATTCGATGATCTTGGGTGGCTCGCCGCCCACCACCCGTGGCCAGAAGTAGGACAACTGCCGCAGCGCCGCCGCGTGGAAGGTGCGGGCCTGGACGCCGGGGGCGCCGAGCCGGTGCAGCCGCGCCCGCAGCTCCCCCGCGGCCCGGTTGGTGAAGGTCACCGCCAGCACCCGCTGCGGCGCCACCACGCCCGTGAGCACGGCGTACGCGATGCGGTGGGTGATCGCCCTGGTCTTGCCGGTGCCCGCGCCCGCCAGCACGCACACCGGGCCCTGCACGGCCTCCGCCACCGCCCGCTGCTCCGGGTCCAGACCCGCCAGAACGCCCTCAGCCAGCATCCCCCCATCCTGGCAGCCCCCGGGGACGGGACGGGCACCCGCCCGCATCTGTGGATAACCTCGTCCGCGGAATGCGGGACGGCGGCAGGCTGTTGACGCAATCGCCCGGGAGTCCACATCCGGACATCCGGCCAGGCACCTCACACGAATCGCAGACATCACCACCCGACGGCAACGCCCGTACGGGGACGGCCCCTCGCGGGGACCGCGCACGAAGGAGACGACTCGCCGATGGCCACGCCCACTCCGGACCAGGCGACCGGGCCCACGGGCCCGCTCACCATGTACACCACCACCTGGTGCGGCTTCTGCCGGCGGCTGAAGAGCCAGCTGGCCAGGGACGGCATCGAGATGGTGGAGATCGACATCGAGCGCGACCCCGCGGCGGCGGAGTTCGTGATGAGCGTCAACGGCGGCAACCAGGTGGTCCCCACGGTGGTCGTCGACACCCCGGAGGCCGGGAGGCACGTGCTGACCAACCCCAGCGCCAAGGAGGTCAAGCGCCTCCTGGGCGTCTGACCGGTCCGGGGGCGCTAGAACGGCGGCATGTCGGGCAGCGGCCCCCCGTACCAGCGGACGATGAGCTGGGCGGCGATGGAGAGCGGCCCGGGCGACACCACCCGGCCGCTCTCGATCGCCTCCTTCAGCTCATCACGCGTGTACCAGGCCGCGTC
Source organism: Actinomadura sp. NBRC 104412 (assembly GCF_030269515.1). GTDB lineage: Bacteria > Actinomycetota > Actinomycetes > Streptosporangiales > Streptosporangiaceae > Spirillospora. Next base: position 13,792 of record NZ_BSTM01000018.1, read on the forward strand.
CAGAATCTCCTCGGGATCGGGACGCATCTCCTGGGAGCCCTCGGCACGGGCGAAGAAGCCCAGCATGAGGCTCTGCGGCATCGGCCACGGCTGGCTTCCCATGTAACGGATGTCGCTCACCGTGATGCCGACCTCTTCGCGTACCTCGCGGACGACGGCCTGCTCCAGGGACTCCCCGGGCTCGACGAATCCGGCCAGGATGGAGCGCCGGTTCTCGGGCCAGCTCGGGCCGCGCGCCAGCAGGACGCGGTCGTGCTCGTCCCGGACGAGCATGATGACCGCAGGGTCGATACGGGGGAACTGCTCGGATCCGTCGGACGGGCACACGCGCACGTGCCCCGCCGCCGTGAGCTCGTTGGCCTTCCCGCAGCGCGGGCAGTACTGGTTGGACGCGTGCCAGTGTTCCAGGGCGACCGCGTGGGTCATCAGGCCGGAATCCCGGTCTCCCAGGATGGCTCCTACGCGACGCAGGCTGGCCGGCTCGGCGCCTTGGATGGAGGGCAGCGGTGCCTGTACGGCGAAGTAGGCCACGCCTTCGTCGTCGACTCCAAGGAGGTAGCGGTCGCCTTCGGGAGCGTCACCGGATGAGGTGAAGACCAGCCCGGGTCTCGGGTCGTAGGTGACGAGCGCGCGCCCGCTCTGGACGGCGAAGACCCGGGTACGCGGGTCCGCCCAGGCCGACGCCACCCATTCCTCGTCACGGCGGTGCTCGGCCACCCTGTCCAGGGTGCCGCGGGCCAGCGCAAGCCACTCCAGCGTCGACTCAGTGAGCGGCTCGGCGGGAACCCTTGCCTCGATGTCAGTCAACGGCTCTCCTCCTGCCCGGCCCTTCGTACGGCCCCTTGTACGGCCCCTTGTACGGCCCTCCGCCCGGCCCGGCCGGTCACTCCGGCCGCAGGGCGGTGGCCATCTCGTCCCACAAGTAGGCGGACACCTCCGCCCCCTTGAGGAGGAGGGGCATCTCGACCTTCTCGTTCGGAGCGTGAATGCGGTCGCTGTTCAGGCCCACCGCTACGAACACCAAAGGGGCTTCCAATATGTCCGCCAGGTCGGCCTCGGGTCCGCTGCCTCCCTCCCGGGTGAACAGCACCTCCTTGCCGAAGGCCCGTTCCATGGCGCGCTTGGCCGCGCGCACCCCCGCCGAATCGATGGGCGAGAAGCACGGGCGTACGTTGCCGGCCAAGGTGGTGACCTCGGCGCGTATGCCGGGTGGGGTGTGCCGCTCCACCCACGTACGGAACGACTCCTGCACCTTGACCGGGTCCTGTCCGGCGACGAGCCGGAAGGAGAGCTTGGCATGCGCCTCGCGCGGGACGATCGTCTTGTGGCCGGGGCCCGTGTGGCCGCCCCACATGCCGTTGATCTCGGCGGTCGGGCGCGCCCAGATCCGCTCCAGGGTGGTGAAGCCCTTCTCCCCGTACGCGACGCGGCTGTTCCCAGCGGTGCGCAGCCATTGGGCCTCATCGAACGGGAGCCGGGCGAACAGTTCCCGCTCCTCGTCCGTGAGCGGGACGACATCGTCGTAGAACCCGGGCAGGGTCACCCGGCCGTCGGCGTCGTGCAGGGCCGCCAGAAGCGTCGCCATGGCGTGCAGAGGGTTGGGGACGGCCCCGCCGAACGAACCCGAGTGCAGGTCGGTGTCCGGCCCGTACAGCGCCACCTCCACCTCGCTGAGGCCGCGCATGCCCGTGCACATGGACGGGACGTCCTCGGACCACATCGTCGTGTCACTGATGACGATGGCGTCGCAGGCGAGCCGCTTGCGCTGGGCGCGCAGCAGCTCGGGGAAATGCACCGAGCCCGATTCCTCCTCGCCCTCCACCAGAAGCTTGATGGTCACAGGGGGCGCGGTCGCGCCGGACGCGGTGAGCCCGGCCCTGATACCCAGGGTGTGGAAGAGCACCTGTCCCTTGTCGTCGGACGCACCGCGCCCTATGAGGCGGTCCCCCTTCTCCAAGGGGGTGAAGGGGTCGGTCTCCCACTCGTCGAGCGGTTCGACCGGCTGGACGTCGTGATGCCCGTAGACGAGCACGGCCGGGGCATCCGGGTCCGCCGCGGGCCACTCCGCGAACACCGAGGGGAGCCCGGCCGTCTCCCACACCTCGACCGTGGGGAACCCCGTCTCCCGCAGGTGGGAGGCGAGCCACTCGGCCGAGCGCCGTACGTCCGGGTGGCGGGCCGGGTCGGCGGAGATGGAGGGGATGGCCAGCCACTCCTTGAGATCGGCGAAGAACCGCTCCTTGCCGGCCGTGATGTATTCGCGAACGTCCATGGGCATTGCTCGATCCTAATGACTGTGGACCTCGCCGCCGCGTTCGGCATGAACTCCGAGGATCTACCTCGCCGCGGCCACCAGCTCCAACGTCTGTTCGAGCTCCTGCTCCGAAGCCGGCTGAGAACTCCACATCAGCCGCAGATCGTCACCATGCCAGCGCGGGACCACGTGCGTGTGAAAGTGGAAGACCTCCTGCCAGGCGGCCTCGCCAGTGGAGTGCACGATGTTCACCCCGTCTGGGGCGAACGCCGCCTTCACCAGAGCGGAGACTCGATGCACCATCCCGGCGACATGCGCATGGGTCTCCTCGGAGATCGCCCACACGTCCGGCGTATGCTCGCGCGGGACGACCAGGGTATGTCCCCGCGAGGCCGGGGCGATGTCGAGGAACGCCACGGTGTGCTCGTCCTCAAGGACACGGTAGGAGGGCAGCCGACCGGCAACAATCGCGCAAAAGGTGCAGTCGTTCACCCACCCGATGATCGCACCCAGCCCTCCCCCGAGCTAGGCGCCGCCTGCCAGGCCGCTGACGACCTCGCCTCAAGCCGCCGGCAACGCCCTCCACCAGCATCCCGACGCCCAGAGCATCCTCAGCTTCCCCTGGAGACTTGCGGGGAGAGGCGCCACAGGCATAGGACTTGACCCGGCGAAGCAGGAACGGGAGGCGCCTTGATCCTGATTGACCCGCCGCTGTGGCCCTCGCGGGGGCGCCTGTGGTCGCACATGGTCAGCGATGTGTCGTTCGAGGAACTACACACGTTCGCGGCCGATCTGGGGATGCCCACCAGGGCGTTCGAGCGGGACCACTACGACGTGCCCTCGGAGTTGTACGGGGCCGCGGTGAGCTTGGGTGCGAAGGAGGTCGGCTGCCAGGAACTGGTGCGCAGGCTGACCCAGGCGGGGTTACGCCGCCCCAAATTCGCCCGCGCCTAGCGTTGCGGGGACGTGTCCTGAGGCGGTGTGGCCTTGAGCAGGGTCAACTCGGTGTCGAGGTTGTGGCGCGCCCGGTCCTCGAAGCGTTCGCTGGCAGGCGGGGTGTGGAAGAGGGTGGGAAGGGCGAGGAGCCCGCTCAGGACTTCTGCGCGTCCGGCCCGGTAGATCTCCTCGGGGACGAAGGCGTACTCCTCCCGTACGGCCGCCGCGTACGCGGCGTACCGCTCAGGGTCCGAGCCCAGGATCGCCAGGTCGGCGTCGCTCAGGACCTGTCCGTTGCGGTCGTCCGGGGCGGGCGCGTGCGTCTCGGTGAGCCTTACCAGCCGCGCGACCTCGCTGACGGTGTCCGTCGGAAGGTCGGTGTCGGCGAGCATCCGTTCCGCCAGGCGTGCGCTGCGTTCCTCGTTGTCGGCACGTTGGGGGTCGTAGACCGCGTCGTGGAACCAGGCCGCCAGCCGTACGGTGTCGGGCGCGTCCGCGTACGCCGACAGTTCGTCCACAAGGTCCAGGACGGCGGTGAGGTGCTCGCGCGTGTGGTAGCGGCGATGCTCCTCCCCGTAACGCGCGTCCAGGTCGGCGCCGATGCGCCGTGTTCGAGGACCGGCCAGCGCGACCCAGCGCTCCACTAACTCCATGACCCCATCCTCTCGGATGCCCGCGCGCTCCGCTCACGGAGGGGCGAGACACGCGCGGCGCCTTCCTTGCAAGGGAATCGTGGCGCCGTCACTATGGTGCCTTCCTTCGGTTAGGCAAGCCTTACCTCATTACAGGAAGGTGGCCGTGGGCTCCGTGCTTCCCTCCGTGCCTCCCTCGTCGGCCCCACCCGTCCTGGCGCTCGTCGCAGGGAAGGTCACCGACTCGGTGACCTCCGGGTTCCTGCCCGCCGCCGGACGGCTGGCCACGGCCCGCGGTCTGGCGGTCGCGCTGCTGACCGACCGGCCGGAGGAGCACGGGAAGACGTCCGACGGTCCCGTGATCCCCTGCGACGTGACCGACTTCCGCGAGATCATCGCCCGTGTCGCGGACCTGCCGGGCGAGCCCGCGGCGCTGTTCTCCAACAGCGACTTCCTCCAGGCGCCCACCGCACTCGCCGCGTCCTATCTGGGACTGCCCGGCAAGGATTGGAAGGCGGCCACCCGCACCAAGAACAAGGCCCTCATGCGGCGCCATCTCCAGCGGATCGACCCGGTCTTCTCCTCGCCCGCGGAGGACGTGCCCGAGGACGCCCCGTATCCGCTCGTCCTCAAGCCACGCGAAGGGGTGGCCAGCGAGGACGTCTTTCTCGTACGGGACGCCACCGAGCTTGCCGCCCGCCGCGAAGAGGTCAAGGCACGGCGCTCCGACCCACTGGTGGTCGAGGAGTACCTTCCGGGCGAGCTGCACACCCTGGAAACGCTCGGAGACGGGCACGAGCTGCGCGTACTCGGCTCCTTCCACACGAAGGTGTCGCCTCCGCCGCATTTCATCGAGGAACGCCTTGAGTGGACCCCGCCTCCCCCCGGGACCGACCAGGTTCTCTCGCAACTGAAGGCGCTGGGGGTGGGTTTCGGGGCGTGCCATACGGAGTTCGTGGTTCACGAGGGCCGGGCACGGTTGATCGAGGTCAACTACCGGCTCATCGGAGACCACTGTGACTTCCTCATGGCCGACCTACTGAACATCCCCCTCTTCGACTGGATACTCCGCGTCCACATGGGCGAGCGCCTGCCGCCTCTTGAGGCGTCGCACGAAAGCCTGGGACGCCATGCCGTCGCCGATGTCGTCCTTGCCACACGCGATGGCGTCCTCACCGCCGCGCCCGAAGCGGTCGACCTGACCGACGGGGCCGTCCGCTTGTCGTACCGCCCCCAGCGCCCGGTCGGCGAACGCATCGCGCTGACACACACCAATCGCGACTACCTCGGAACGATCCGCGCCATCGGCCCCTCGGCCACCGAGGTGGAGGCGGCGATCGCCCGCTTCCGGGCCTCCAACACCTGGACGATCTCGTGACCGAGGCCGCACTCGCCGCACGGGTGCTGGACGCCCTGCTGCGCGAGGACTACGCGGGGCTGCGCCGGTTCGTCCAGGGACGCACGCTCGACCTGCCAGGGCGGCGTGTGCGCCTCAGGACAGGCGATGGGTTCATGGCCGAGGTGTCGGTGGACCCCGCCCAAGGGCTGCGGCTTGACGATGTGTTCGCCGCCGTCCGATCCCTGGCCGACCCCAGCGACGACGTGGCCGCCTTCGAGCGCGAGTGCAGGGAGACCTTGGCGACCGTCCGGCTCCAAGAGGCGTCCCTGGATGAGGTTCTGCGCCGGATGGCCCGCGTTCCGGATGAGGCGCGCCGTGGCCCCGGCACCTACTACGAAACGCTCGCCGCCTACACCGACCACCCCGTCCACCCGATGGGACGGTGCAGGATCGGCTTGAACGCGGAGGAGCTGAGGAACCACGCCCCCGAGTTCGCACCCGTTTTCCAACTGCGCTGGGCCGCCGTACCCCCGGATCGGGTGACCGCCCACGGCGTACGGCCCGACTGGTGGCAGGACGACGACCTCTTCCCCGTCCACCCCTTGACCGTGCCTCACCTGGACGGGATGACAGGGGTGACACTCGCCGCCGAGCCGTATCTCAGCGTCTCTCCCACGCTTTCCATGCGTACCGTCGCCGTGGACGCGTCCACGCACCTGAAGATGCCCCTGCCCACAAGCACGCTGGGTCTGCGCAACAAGAGGACGATCGTCCCGCGTACGTTGCACGACGGCGCCCTGGCCGAACGGCTTCTGCGCCGCGTCCTGGACGAGGAGCCGAAGCTGCCCATCCTGCTCGCTGACGAGCAGACCTACGGGCACGCCGGCTCCCCCTGGCTCACCTACCTCGTACGGCGATTCCCAGCCGAGACGGCCGGCGCGCATGTCATCCCGGTCGCGGGCCTGCTGGCGCCCTCTCCCCAAGGGGGGTGCGTCATCGAGCAATGGGACGTGCCCGGCCTCTTCGGTGCGTACCTGGACGCACTGCTGGCATGGAACGTCGCCCTCTTCAGGCGCGGGATCGCCTTGGAAGCCCATCAGCAGAACGTGTCGCTCGTCCTGGACGGCCACGATCTCAAGCTGCTCATCAAGGACTACGACGGAACGCTCTTCCTCGGCGAGGACGGGCTCGCCCAGGGCGCCGACGAGGCGTTCCTCGATCCCCGGATGGTGACGCCGGACCGCGAGGCTTTGGCCCGCGTCTTCGTCACCATCACCCTCCATCTGTGCGCCGCCGCGCCCGCCTTCGGGCTGGCCGAGCGGGGACTGCTGCCGCTGCGGACCGGCCTGGCGATGATCCGGGAACGGCTCGACGCGGCGCTCGGGCCGCGTGACGCCTTCCTGCGCGCACGCACCCTGGACGCCGGAACGCTGCCGACCAAGGCGATGGTCACCGCCGGGACCCTGGTCGACAAGGCGCGCACCGGATCCGCCGACATCAACAAGCACTATGGCCCGCCGGGGCCCAACTACCTACGGGACGACACGTGTTGCTGACACGACCGGCTCTCACCGCCGACGACGCCACCGCCACCGCGCTGCTGAACTGCCTCGTCCGCGAGGTGTGCGCACCCGAGCATCAGGTACGGGTGGACGGCGGGCGCCTCGTCGTCCGGCTCCCCCGCGTCGGCGTCACGCTGCGCGCAGGGTTGGCCAGGCCCCCGTCCGGTCCCACGTACCGCCTCGTTGCCCCCTTCGAGGAGCACCGTGACGGCTCGTGGATGGCCGCGGGCTGGGATCGCCTGGCCGACCTTGTGGCGGGCGAACTGGAGTTGTGCACCGGGCAGGCGAACCCGGAGTTCCTCACACAGGTGCGGGACAGCCATACAGCCTTGGCCGCGATCCTGGCCGCACGAGCGGAGCCGACGCGTTCCGGCTCGCACCCGTTGGACCGCTACCTGGAATCCGAGCAATCCCTGCTGTCGGGCCACCGTTTCCATCCCTCGCCCAAGGCCCGCCAAGGCGACCCCGCCGAATGGATGCGATACGCACCAGAGGTTAGGGCGCGGTTCCATCCCCGTTGGCTCGCCGTACGTGAGGACGTCCTCGTCCAGGAGGGTGACGGTTCCGCCTTCGCAAGGCTCGACGGCCTTGGCCCGGGCGCCCCATCCGGATTCCGGCTGCTGCCCGCTCACCCCTGGCAGCTCGCCCTCCTCAGCGACCGTCCCGCCCTTCGCCAGGCCCTCGGAACAGGGCTCATCGTCGACCTCGGCCCGGCCGCGCCCGAGGTCGTCCCCACATCGTCGGTGCGTACCGCCTACGTCCCGGACGCGGACGTGTTCTGCAAGTTCAGCCTGGACATCCGCATCACCAACTGCGTCCGCAAGAACGCCTGGTACGAACTGGCTGGTGCGGTCGCCCTCAACAAGCTCGTCCAGCCCGTCTTCGCCGCTCTGGACGATTGCACGTTCCTGGCCGAACCCGCGTACCGCAGCGTCGCCCTGGCCGACCGCAGGCTCCACGAAGGGCTCGGTGTGATCCTGCGCCAAGGTGTAGGCGCCCTCAACGGAACCCCCCTCCTGGCCGCCGCCCTCGCCGACCCGTACGGCACCACCCTCGCCACGCTGCCTGCCCTCGCCACCCCGGAAGGCGCCCTCGCTTGGTGGGACGCCTACGTACGGCACGTCGCACGCCCTGCGCTGCGCGCCTATCTGGAACACGGCATCGTCCTAGAGGCGCACCTGCAGAACGTCCTGGTCGTGGTGGACGACGAGGGCATGCCCGTGGAAACGGCCTTCCGTGACCTGGAGGGCACCAAGCTCACCCCCGCCTGGCACGAACGGATCGCCGACCTCCCTGCCCGCGTCCGCGAGTCCCTCACCTACGACCAGAACCGCGCCTGGAACCGGGTCGTGTACTGCCTGCTGGTCAACCACCTGACGGAGATAGCCGCCGCCGTGGCCGACCTCCACCCCGACCTGGACCAAGACCTGTGGTTCGCCGCCCGTCCCCACTTCGCCTCCTGCGGCGACCACCCTCAGCTTCGCGCCCTGCTGGCGGGCGTCCCCTTCCCGGCCAAGGCCAACCTGCGCGCACGATGGTCGCGCAGCGCGGACCGCACGGCCACCTACGTCCCGGTGCCCAACCCCTTCGCCGGAGTCTGCGGATGACCCCCCATGACTACATGAGGGACCTCACCCGGTTCCCCGCCTACGTGTACGACCTGAACGGACTGCGCGAGCACGTCGCGTCCATCCGAAGCGCCCTCGGGCCGGAACTCTTCTACGCCGCCAAAGCCAACCCCGACCCGGCCATACTCCGCGCACTCGCCCCCCATGTGGACGGCATCGAGGTCGCCTCCGGAGGCGAGCTGGCTCACGTACGGCGAACCCTCCCCAACGCACGCCTGGCCTTCGGCGGCCCCGGAAAGACCGACGAGGAACTGTCCCTGGCCCTGGACCTGGGAGTCGAACGCATCCACGTGGAAAGCCCACACGAGCTCGCCCGCCTCGCAGCCAAGGGCCGCCCCGCCCACGTCCTCCTCCGCGCCAACCTCAGGCTGCCCACGACCGGTGCCGCCCTCCAAATGCGCGGCGCCTTCGGCATGGACGAACAAGCCCTCACCGCGTGCGCCCGTAGCCTCGCGAGCAGCAGTCCCCACCTCACCCTGCACGGCATCCACGCCCACCTGGCCTCCGGCCTGGACGCCACCGCCATGCTCGACCTGGCACGGCACATCATCGACTGGGCGATCCCCTGGTTGGAGACGCACAACGTCGAGTCCCCGGAAATCAACCTCGGGGGCGGCATGGCGGTCGACTACACCGACCCCGAGACCCGTTTCGACTGGAGGACCTACGCCGCCGGGCTACCGGACGTGCCCGCGAAACTCCGCATAGAACCAGGCCGTGCCCTGACCGCCTACCACGGCTGGTACGTGACCGACGTGCTCGATGTGAAGACCACGCACGGCGAGACCTATGTCGTTCTGCGCGGCGGCACCCAGCACCTCCGCACCCCCGTGACGAAGGGCCACGACCAACCCTTCACGGTCCTGACCCGCACAGGGGAAACCCGAGCGGCGACCCTGGTCGGGCAGCTCTGCACACCCAAAGACGTCTTCGCCACCGACGTGCCGGTCCCCGCGGACCTGCGCCCAGGGGACCTCATCGCCTTCGCCATGGCGGGCGCCTACGCCTGGAACATCTCCCACCACGACTTCCTGATGCACCCCCGGCCTGACTTCCACTACCTGGAGTGAGCCCTCCCGGAAAGACCGGAGCGCCCGGCGGTGCATCGCACCGCGAGCATCGGGTACCTCCAGGCCGGATGGTCGAACGGAGGAGAGGGTGCCGTGCCGTTGCTCGATCGCGTCCGTACGGTGGTCGGCCTGGGGCGTCGCGCCGCCACGGCCGTGCGGGACGTGGGTGCGCTGCATCCCGTCCGCCCCGACCGGGCCGTGCGGCTGCCGTTCGTGTACCGGCGGTTCGGACCGGTGCCCGCGACGGTCGGGGCGATGGCGGCGCTGCGCTTCCCGAACCGGACCGCCCTCATCGACGAACGCGGCACGCTGACGTACGCGGAACTGGAACGACGCGCCGCGGGCCTGGCCACCGCCCTGCGCACCCGGGTGACCGAGGACGGCACGGTCGGCGTGCTGTGCCGCAACCATCGAAGGTTCGTCGAGGCGGTGCTGGCCGCGTCCCGGCTCGGCAACGACGTGGTGCTGCTCAACACCGACTTCTCGGGGCCGCAGCTCGGGCGCGTCGCCGAGCGCGAGAGGCCGGCGCTGCTGATCCACGACGCGGAGTTCGACGCGGTCGTGGACGAGGCGTCCTTCGCCGGGCGCCGCGTCCACGCCTGGCGGGACGGGTCCGGCCCGCACGAGACGCTGGACGAACTGGCCGAGACCCCACCGGAGACGCCGCGGCCGGCGAGGCACAGCAGAGTGATCCTCATGACGTCCGGGACGACGGGGACGCCCAAGGGCGCCCGGCACGACCTCTCGATCGGGGCGATCCTGCCCGTCGCGCTCAGCCACACGATGCGCGTGCCCGTACGGTCCGGGGCGCCGATGGTGATCGGGCCGCCGCTGTTCCATGTGCTCGGGTTCGCCTACCTGACGGCGGGACTCGCCCTGGGCACGCCGCTGGTGCTGTTCCGCCGGTTCGATGCGAAGCGGGTCCTGGAGGCGATCGAGGGATTACGGGCCGAGACGCTGATCGCGGTGCCGGTGATGCTTCAGCGCCTCCTGGACGCCCTGGACGGGCCGCGTCCCGCGTCGCTGCGCGTCGTGGTGTGCGGCGGGTCCGCGCTGCACCCGCACCTGTGCGAGGCGTTCATGGACGCGTTCGGCGACGTGATCCACAACGTGTACGGAGCCACCGAGACCGGGTGGGCGACCATCGCCACGCCCCGCGACCTGCGCGAACGACCCGGCACCGTGGGGCGGCCCTCGCTGGGGGTCCGGATCGGGATCCTGGACGAGCGCGGCGAGGAGGTGCCGACCGGTGAGATCGGCGAGATCTACACCGGGGGCGGGCTGCGCTTCGCCGGGTACACCGGTGGCGGCGCGAGACCGGTCCGGGACGGCCTGGTCGGCACCGGCGACCTCGGGCATGTCGACGAGCGGGGCCGGCTGTTCGTCGACGGCCGCGCCGACGACATGATCGTGTCGGGCGGCGAGAACGTGTTCCCCGGCGAGGTCGAGGACCTGCTGGGCGCGCATCCCGACGTCGCGGAGGTGTCGGTCGGCGGCGTCGAGGACGAGCGGTTCGGGCAGCGGCTGGCCGCGTACGTCGTCCGGGCGCCGGGCGCGACCGTCACGGAGGACGACCTCAAGGACCACGTCCGCTCGCACCTGGCCCGCTACAAGGTGCCGCGCGACGTCCATTTCGTGGACACGCTCCCCCGCACCAGCACCGGCAAGGTGAAGCGCTAGGCGACGCGCCCCTTGGCGGCGGAGCAGATGCGGGCCAGGTCGTTGAGGGCGTCGACACGGCGCTCGTCCAGCGGGCGGTCATCGCCCGGGGCGGCCTCCGCGAGCGTGTCGATGACCAGCGAGAACACCGGCCATTCCGCGGGCGAGATGGCCCCGCGGAAGTCGATCTCGCCGCTCTCCACGTCCTCGAGGTCGAGGTTGCGGGCGAACGTCGCCAGCGCCGCCTCCGCCGCGACGACACCGATCCGCATCGCCAGGGCGGCGGGCTCGCGCCTCCCGATGGCACGCACCGTTGAACTCATGTTCGACACCATAGAACACATGAGCGACGCGTTCGCCGAGGTCCGCGAAGCTTCTCAGGACGCGCAGGCGTGGATGAAGGCGTAGGTCTGGGTGAAGTGCAGTTCTCCGTCCCGCAGGCTCGGGCGCATGCCGGTGGCGGGGCCGCCGTCCAGCTCCTTCTGGAGTTCCGTGCGGATCTGCGCGGCGGCCTCCGGGCCGGTCCGCGCCAGCTCCAGCCACGGCTCCAGCGGGCGGACGTAGTCGAACCGGTCGGCCCGCCGCACCTCCGCGTCCGCCGACTCCAGCAGGGCGCCGATCCCGTCCTCGGTGAGCATCGTGTTGTGCGAGGGGTCGCGCAGCCGTTCGATCCGGTCCGGGTCCGTGCCCCCCGCGTCGGCGGGCCGCACCAGGTCCGCGACGATGATCGCCGCGCCCGGACGGCCGACCCGGGCCATCTCGGCGACGACCGCGGCGGGATCGGCCACCTGGTGCAGAGAGAACCGGGTCACGACCAGTGTGAACGATCGGTCGGGATAGGGCAGGGCCGTCGCGTCGCCGCGGGTGAAGGTGATGTTGGTGATGCCCTCCCGGTCGGCCTCGCCCTTGCCCTGCGCCAGCATCGCGGGCGTCAGGTCCAGCGCCGTCACATGGCGGACCCGCCGTGCGATCGCCCGCGACACCAGGGCGGTGCCCGCGGCGACCTCCAGCACGACGTCCTCCAGGTCGAGCTCCGGTTCCATGAAGTCCACCAGCCGCCCGAGATGCCGCGTGAGCGCCACGTTCAGCCGCGGATCACCGAACCCCTCGGCCTGCTTGGAGAACTCCCGCACCACCTTGTCATCGTGAGCCACCGCGTCGTCGTGAGCCACCGCCACGCTCTACCTCCGCTCGCCTCCAGGGACGCCCTCCGGCGCCGCCTACCTGCCCCCCGTTCGACCTGCCTCGCTCGATCGCCCTTCCGCTCGCGAGATGTTGCGCGCATCATCCCCGATGGCACCCAGCGTGACCAGAGTCAGGTATGTCCCTTTCGCCGAGCGGTGGCGATCACGCGGTCGGGATCGCGTCGAGCAGGGCCGCCAGACCGTCGGCGTCCAGGAGGTCGGCGGGGCGGACGGTGAGGTTCGCGCGGACGTAGTGGAAGGCGGCGCTGACCCGGTCGAGCGGGACGCCCGCCAGCTCGGCCCAGGCCAGCCGGTACGCGGCGAGCTGGACGGCGGCGAAGCGCGCGTCGTCGCCGGACGGCGGGCGGCCGGTCTTCCAGTCGACCACCTCGTACCCGTGCCCGTCGACCGTGCGGAACACCGCGTCCATCCGGCCCCGGACGAGGCGGTCGCCGATGACGGTCTCGAACGGGACCTCGATGTCGACGGGTTCGCGCGCCGCCCATTCGGACGCCTCGAAGCTCTCCCGCAGCGCGTCCAGTTCGGCGTCCTCCCCGGCGCCCTCGTCGGCCGCGCCGGGCAGCTCGTCGGGGTCGAGCAGCCGCTGCTGCCCCCAGCGCCCCTCCAGCCAGGCGTGGAACGCCGTGCCGCGCCGCGCGTACGGGGCGGGCGGGCGCGGCATCGGGCGGCGGATCCGCCGGGCCAGCTCGGCGGGGTCGCGGGCGAGCGACACCAGCGACGACACCGACAGGTGCGGGGGCAGCTCGACCAGCGTCCCGTCGCCGCCGCGGCCGCGGTCGCGCTCGGCCAGCAGCAGCTCCACGTCCCGCGCCCAGGCGGTCATGCGGCGCCGGTCGGCGTCGCTCAGCCCGGCGTTCCCGGCCCAGGGACGGGTACGGCCGAGCATCGCGTCCTCGACCATCCGGGCGGCCTCGACGACCGCCTCGTACCGCCGCCGTGACGCGCGGTCGCCCACGGCGCCCGGCTCCGGCGGCCAGGCGGACGTGTCGGGTTCGGCGAGCAGCGGGTTGGACTCGCCCTCCTCCGGTGGATCCGCCCAGGCCGGCACCGTCCCGGCACCCGCCAGGCACGCCCGCCGGATCTCCTCGAGGAACGGGGACGGGCCCAGCGGGCGCCCCGAGGCCCCCCACCAGTACCCCGTGGCGATGAGCAGGCTGGACGCCCGCGTCACGGCGACATAGGCCAGGCGCCGCTCCTCCCTCAGGTCGCGTTCGGAGCAGGCGGCGTCGAACGCGGCGAGGTCGTCCTTCTCCAGGCCGCGCAGCGCGGGCAGGTCGGCGCGGTCGCCGCGCAGCATGAACGGCAGGACGCGCGGGTTGGCGGTCCAGCGGGTGGCGTTCTGCGGCGGCGAGGGGAAGATCGACCCCTTGGCCGGGGCGCCGTTCTTCCGCGCGCTGGAGGACAGGCCCGGCACGATGACGACCGGCCACTCCAGCCCCTTGGACGCGTGCACGGTGAGCAGCTTGACGCTGTCGGTCTCGCCGACCCGCCCGGCCTCCAGCCCGAACTCCTCGCTCTCGGCCGCCTTCAGGTACGCCAGGAAGGCTCCCAGCGTCGGGTCCTCGGCGTCCCCGGCGAAGGTGGACGCGGCGTCGATGAACGCGTCCAGGTCGGCGCGCGCGGTGACCGGGTCGAGGCCGGTGCGGGCGGCGACCTCGATGTCGAGACCGAGCGCCCGTTCCACCTCGTTCACCAGGTCGGGCAGCGGCAGCCCGACCTGGCCGCGCAGATGCCGCAGCTCGTCGCGCAGCCGCCGCAGCCGGGCGTAGCCCTCCGGGGAGTACGCGACCGGCGGGCCGAGGTCGTCGAGCGCGTCGACGAGGCTGCCGGTCTCCTGGTTCAGCTCGCCGACGAGCTGCCGGAGCGGATCGTCCTCCGCCGGGGCGGCCTCCTCCTCGGCCGGTTCCACGCCTTCGGGAGGCGTGAGGTCGCGGGCGGCCTCCTGCGCGAGGGCGCGGGCGCGGCGGCCGAGCGCGACCAGGTCGCGGGGGCCGAGCCGCCAGCGCGGCCCGGTCAGCAGCCGGGCGAGGGACGCGCCCGCCGTCGGGTCGTGCATCACGCGGAGCGTGGCGACCACGTCCTGCACCTCGGGGACGGTCAGCAGCCCGCCGAGCCCGACCACCTCCACCGGCACGCCGACGTCCTCCAGGGCGCGCCGCAGCACCGGGAACTGGGAGCGTTTGCGGGCCAGGATCGCGATGTCGGAGAACCGCAACGGCTCGGGTCCCGGCCACTCGCCGCCGTCCGGGGCGACGAACGGATCGGGGGCCATGAGCGCCACGACGCGGGCCGCGATCCGCCGCGCCTCCTCCTCGATGGTCTCGAACAGCGCGCACTCGACCCGTCCGCGTCCCTCGCGTCCGGCGCCCGGGACGAGACGCGGCACGGCGGCGGTGTCCGCCCGCAGCTCCTCCTGGATCGTGGCCGCCGCGTCCAGGATGTGCTCGCCGTTGCGGAAGCTGCGGCTGAGCTGCACCACCGGCGCCGGTTCCGGACGCCGCCCGGCTACGGGCGCGCTCAGCGGGAAGTCGTACGCGAACCGCAGCAGGTTGCCCGCGCTCGCGCCGCGCCAGCCGTAGATGGACTGGCAGGGGTCGCCCACCGCCGTCACCGGATGGCCCCCGGAGAACAGCGATTTGAGCAGGACGAGCTGCGCGTGGCTGGTGTCCTGGTACTCGTCCAGGAGCACCACCGAGAACCGTGACCGCTCGATGACGCCGACCTCGGGGTGTTTGTAGGCGATGCGCGCGGCGAGCGCCATCTGGTCGCCGTGGTCCATGACCTCGCGGTCGGCCTTGGCGCGCCGGTACGCCTCGACCAGCGGCATGAGCTGCTCGCGCACCGCGTGCTTGGCCAGGATGTCCTTCTGCGGCTTCAGCGGCCTGCGCAGCGCGGCGAACCGCTCGTCCAGCCAGGCCCCGACCTTGCGGACGTCGTCGGCGGTGCGCAGGTGCTCCGACAGGTCCCCGGACAGCTCCATCACCGCCTTGGTGACCGTGTCGGGCTGCCATTCGATCTTGTCCATGGGCCCGTCGTAGGCGTCCACCGCGCGGGAGCAGATCTGCCACGCCACCGCCGGGGAGATCAGCCGCGTGGTCGGCTCCAGCGCCTCGCGCAGCGCGTGGTCGCCGAACAGCCGCGCCGCGTACGAGTGGTACGTCGACACCACCGGCTCGCCGTCGAACAGCGACTCGCCGCCGAGCCGCGCCAGCTCGTCGGCGGGCAGCACCTCCCGCAGCCTGTCCAGGCGCCTGCGCACACGGGTGCCCAGCTCGGCCGCGGCCTTGCGGGTGAAGGTGAGCCCGAGGACACGTTCGGGCCGCACGAACCCGTTGGCGACCAGCCACACCACCCGCGCCGCCATCGTCTCGCTCTTGCCCGAGCCCGCGCCCGCGATGACGGCCATCGGCGCCATCGGCGCCTCGATGACCCGGGCCTGCTCGTCGGTCGGCTCGGGAATCTCCAGCAGCCGGGCCAGCTCCGCCGGAGTGATCACCCGCTCTCCCCCCTCACGCCGCGACGACTTACGAGGGTCTCATGCCGCGCCGACGCGTTCCCAGCCGCTCCCAGCCGCTTCCGGCCGTTCCCGGCTCGTCACAGCGGACTTCCGATGGCTTACGGGCCGACCTGGCCGCCCTCCTCGTGCACCGGGCAGCAGGACCGGACCGGGCAGGTGCGGCACTTGTCGTTGGCGCGGGCCTGGAACACGTCCCCGGCCATGCCCGTCGCGACGAGCTCGACGAGCTTCTTCGGCCACTCGGGGTCGGGGTCCTCCCCCGGCGGCGGCTGCTCCTGCTCGCGCGCCTTCGCGGTGAACGACGCCTTGCCGACCTGGACGAGCTTGGCGCCGCCCGGCTCGATCAGCCCGTGCCGCTCGAACGCGCCGAGCATCACCGCGTACTGGTACACCCCGAGCTGCGGATGCCGGGCCAGGTCCTCCTTCGGGACGGCGGTGGACCCGGTCTTGATGTCGATGATGACCGCGCGGCCGTCCTCGTCCCGCTCGGCCCGGTCGATCCGGCCCTTGATGACGATCCGGCCCAGGTCGACCTTGAACGACTCCTCCAGCGCGACGACCTCGTTGGGGTTGTCGCGGTGCCAGTCCAGGAACTTGTCGACCATCTCGGCGGCCTGCCGCCGCTGCTTGTCGGAATACCAGGAACTGCGGAACTCCAGGTCGTTCCAGATGTCGTCGAGCCGCCGCGCCAGGTCGACCTCGGTGACGCCGTCGTCGGCGCCCGCCAGCTCCGCGACCGCGTGGATCACCTTGCCCATGGTGCTGAACTCGTCCGGCCCGCCCTCCCGCGCGCCCACCGCCGAGGCCAGCAGCCACCGCAGACCGCAGGTGGTGAACGTCTCCACCTGGGACGGGGAGACGGTGATCCGCTCGTCCTCCTCGAACGCTGGCCCGGGGTCGGACAGCGCGGTGATGGCGTACCAGTTCTCGGGACGGGCGCCGCGCACCCCCGCCCGCGCGAGCCGCGCCAGGTGACCGGCGGCGGCGCGCCGCAGCGGTTCGGGACGGGACGGGTCGCCCGCCACCGAGCGCAGGTCGGCGACCAGCGCGGGCAGCGACAGCCAGCGGGTCCTCTCGTCCAACTGGGAGCGTTCGATCGCGCCGGGCAGCAGCTCGTTCAGGAACCGGGACGGGCGTTCCTCCGCGTCGTCGCCGCCGACCGCCGTGACCACCAGCCGGTGCCGCGCCCGGGTGACCGCGACGTAGAAGAGCCGCCGTTCCTCGTCCATCATCTTCGCGGCCATCGACGCGCCCGCCGCGGCGGCCGTCCCGCCGCCGTCCCGTCCACCGCCGCGCGTCAGCGCGTAGTCGCCCGCCTCGCGTTCCAGCTCGCTGCCCGCCGCCAGCTCGATGAGCTCCTCGATGCCCAGCAGCGACCCGCGCAGCCGCAGATCGGGCCAGACGCCCTCCTGGACGCCCGCGACCACCACGACGTCCCATTCCAGGCCCTTGGAGCGGTGCGCGGTCAGGATCCGCACCGCCTCGCCCTGCGGCGCCTGCTCGGCGAGGGTGTCACCGGCGATCTCCTGCGCGGCGATGTTGTCGACGAACAGCTCGGGTCCCGCCTGCGGCACCCGGTCGACGAAGCGCGCGGCGTGCTCGAACAGCGCGACCACCGCGTCCAGGTCGCGGTCGGCCGCGGCGCCGCGCGTCCCGCCCTTGACGCTCTGCTCCAGCAGCTTGTCGGCCAGGCCGCTCTCGCGCCACACCGCCCACAGGACGTCCTCGGCGGTGCCGCCCTGGCTCGTGGTGTCGCGGGCCAGCTTGACCAGCGCCGCGATCCGCTCGGCGGGCGCCCGCACCTTCTCGTGGACGGGGATCAGCTCGCGCGGGTCCTCGATCGCCGCGACCAGCAGCTCGTTCAGCGGACGGCGCCCTCCCGACAGGTCCTCGAGGTCGCGCAGCGCGCGCTTCAGCCGCCGCATGCCCAGCGCGTCCGCGCCGCCCAGCGGACCGGTCATCAGGTCCTCGGCGACGACCTCGTCCAGGAACCCCTTCTTCAGCGCGGCGCGCAGCAGGATCAGGATGGGCCGCACCGCGGGCTCGGCGATCAGCGGCACCTCGTCCCCCGCCACGACCACCGGCACGCCCGCCTGCGCGAGCGCGCGCCGCAGCGCGGGGACCTGCCGGACCGCGCTGCGCACCAGCACCGCCATCCGCGACCACGGCACCCCGTCCAGCAGGTGGGCGCGGCGCAGCTCGTCGGCCACCAGCGCCGACTCCTGGCTCTCGGAGTCCGCGATGACCGCCCGCACCTCGTCGCCCACGCCGTCGCTCTCGGGACGTTCGATGGGACGCAGGGCGCGGTGCTCGGCCGACGCCACGCCGGCGGGCAGCCGCCGCGCGATCCGCCGGGACGCGCCGAGGATCTCCGGGCCCATGCGGCGGCAGTCACGCAGCGCCACCACCGGCGCGGGGTCGCCGTGGATCGTCCGGAAGCGCTGCGGGAACTCCAGGATCCCGCGCACGTCCGCGCCGCGGAACCCGTAGATGGACTGGTCGGGGTCGCCCACGACCACCAGGTCGCGCCCGTCCCCCGCGAGGCGCCGCAGCAGCGCCTCCTGGGCGGGGTCGGTGTCCTGGTACTCGTCGACGAACACCACGTCGTAGGCGCCACGCTCGCGGTCGAGGACGTCCTCGTCCTCCCCCAGCAGCCACGTCGCGGTGTGGATCAGCTCGGTGTAGTCGTAGGTCTGCACGGGGTCCACCGCGAACCGCGCCGTGTACCGGTCCATGAACCGGCCGATGGCCGTCCAGTCGTCCCGACCGCGGGCGCGGCCCGCCGCCACCAGGTCTTCGGGCAGGAACCCGCGTTCGGAGGCGCGCAGGATGAAGTCACGCAGCTCTTCGGCGAACCCGCGCGTCCCCAGAGCGGCCCGCAGGTGTTCGGGCCAGTCGCGCGCCCCGTCGGCGAGCTCGCCTTCGAGCAACCGGCGTACCTCCAGCAGTTGCTCGGGGCCGGACAGCAGGCGCGGCGGGTCCTCCCCGTTCATCACCGCGCTGCGGCGCAGCAGCGCGTACGCGTAGCTGTGGAAGGTCAGGGCCAGCGGCGTGCGCGTCGTGCGGCGCAGCCTCCCGGTGATCCTCTCCCTGAGCTCGCCCGCCGCCTTCCGGCTGAAGGTGAGGACCAGCACCCGCTCGGGATCGGTACCGCGGTTCTCGATGCGGTCGACGACGGCCTCCACGATGGTGGTCGTCTTGCCCGTCCCCGGCCCGGCCAGCACCAGCATCGGCCCGCCCGCATGCTCGACCACCCGCCGCTGCCGCTCGTCGAGCACCGGCGGGACGGCCCGCGCGGGACCCGCGCGGCGCACGAGACGGTAGGAGGCTTGTGGCACAACAGTTCATTGCAGCAGATCACCGAGGCTTCTCTGACCACATCGGCCGCATGTCGCGGATGAGACCGTCGGCACGTGCGGGTTTCCGGCCTGCGGTTGCGGCGTTGGCGGACCCCGGTCCGCGGAGCACAATCGGCGCGTGGAACTGAGGCATCTCAGGTACTTCGTCGCGGTCGCCGAGGAACTGCACTTCGGGCGGGCCGCGGAGCGGCTGCACGTCGTCCAGCCCGCCCTGAGCAAGCAGATCTCGGCGCTGGAGAAGGAACTGGGCGTCCTGTTGCTGGAACGCACCAAGCGCCGGGTGCGGCTCACCGACGCGGGCATCGCCTTCCTCGCCGACGCCCTGGACGTGCTCGCCCGCGCCGAACGGGCGGCCGGACGGGCACGGGCGATGGGCCGCGGCGAGGGCGGCGAGCTGGTGATCGGGTTCATCCCTCCGGCGCTCAACAGCGTCCTGCCCCCGGCCCTGCGTGCGTACCGGGAGAAATACCCCGACGTGCGGCTGGTGGTACGCGAGCTCACCAACCGCGCCGCCATCGACGGCGTGCTGACCGGGAAGCTGCACATCGCCTTCGCCCGGATACCGTTCGAGTCCGGCGATCTGCGGCACGAGACCGTGTACGAGGAGCCGGTGGTCGCCGCGATCCCGGCCGAGCACCCGCTGGCGTCGCTCCCCGAGGTGCCGCTGACCGCGCTGAAGGACGAGCCGCTGGTGATGATCCCCCGCTCGCAGGAGCCCGAGCTGCACGACTACTACGTGACGCTGTGCCGCGAGGCCGGGTTCGACCCGCGCGTCGAGCATGGCGTGACCACCACGCTGGTGGCCGTCGGGCTGGCGGCCTCCGGCGTGGGGATCGCGTTCGTGCCCGCGTCCACACGGGTCATGGCCCGCGCGGGCGTCGTCTACCGTCCGCTGCGCGACCCGGAGCCGCGGTTCAGGCTCGCCGCGGCCTGGCGCGGCGACCCCGGGCCGCTGCTGGACGGCTTCCTGCGCACCCGTCCCTGGCACGCGGAACAGGCACCCGGCCTGGGCGAGGGCGGGCCGGGCGCCTGTTGAGGCCGGGCCGGAGGTCAGCCTCCCGACGGGAGACGGGCGTCGATGACGGCGCAGCGCCCGTCCGCCTGGGCCTCCAGGGCGCGGCCGAGCGCGGCGGGCAGGTCGTCGGGACGTTCCACGACCTCGCCGTGACCGTCGAACGCCTCGGCGAGCCGCGCGTAGTCCGGCGCGGGCGACAGCACGGTCTCGGGGAAGTCGCGGCCCTCGACCGCGCTGCCGCCCGGGAACAGTGCCTGCACCGGCAGCCGGGACGCCCGGTACTCCTGGTTGTTCAGGATCACCGAGACGAACGGCGCGCCCGCGTTCCGCGCGGTCCACAGCGCCGCCGTCGGCACGCCGAAGTTGAACGACCCGTCCCCCGTGATCGTCACCACGGGCGCGTCGGGACGTCCCAGCTTGACGCCGAGCGCGCCGGCCACGCCCCAGCCGAGCGCCGGCGACCCCGTCTCGAAGTGCTGCCCGGGTTCCCGGACGATCTGCCGGGCCACCGCGGGCTTGTTGGTGACGGCCTCCTCCAGCACGACCGCCTCCGGCGGCAGCGCCTTGTTCAGCGCGTGCAGCATCGCGTCGGCTGCCGCGTGGGGTTCGGAGGAGCCGCCGAGCGCCTCCCACGCCAGGTGCAGCTCGGCCATCGCCGCGGCGGCCTCCTCGCGGCGGGACGCCCAGCGGGCTTCACGTTCGGGTGTGGCCAGGCCGCGCAGTTCCTCCGCCAGCAGAGGAAGCGCGAGCGCGGTGTCGGCGTTGAGGGCGACGTCCACCGGATAGGTCCAGGTGGGCATCGTGGCCTTCACGCAGTCGATGTCGATCTGCACGATGGCCGCGTCAGCGGGCGGGCCTTCGAGCGCGGGCACCCAGGGCACCTCGGTGTCGAGCAGGAGGACGGCGTCGGCCGTGCGCAGCGGCGTGGTGTCCGCGCCCGCGTACAGCCGGTGCCGCGGCGGGAAGTTGAGCCGGTGCTTCTGGTCGATGACCGGCGCGCCCAGCAGCTCGGCCACCGTGACGAGCGCGCCGACGGCGGCCGGGTCGGCCCCGGTCCGTGCGGTCACGATGACCGGGCGGCGCGCGTCCGCCAGGATCGCCGCGAGGTCGGCCAGGCCGGAGGGGTCGGGCGCGGCGGGACGCGGCGTCAGCAGGCGGGCCGCCGGTGCCCGCGAACCCGGCTCCATCAGCGCCTCGCGGGGCAACGTCACGTACGCGGGGCCGGTGGGGGTGGAACGTGCCACCTGGTAGGCGCGGCGCACGATCGTGCCGAGCTCACGGCCGCGCGGCACCTCCATCGTCCACTTGACGAACCCGCGCATCACGCCCTGCTGGTCCGGCTGCTCCTGCGGCCAGTGGATGAAGGTGTCCCGGTGGCCGGGCACGTCAGGGGACGTGCTGTACGGCGTGCGGCCGGCGAACACCACCACGGGCAGGCGGTTGCGCTGGGCGTTGTGGATCGCGCCCCCGAGGTTCAGCGTCCCGGCGTCGACGTGCACCATCACGGCCTGCGGCTCTCCGGTGGCGAAGTAGTGCCCCATAGCGGCCGACAGCGCGATGAACTCATGCGTGCACAGGATCGAGCGGGGGTGCGGGGTGCCCGCCACGCGCGCCGCGGCGAGGGCCTCCTGGACGGGCGCGGTGTCCGTCCCCGGGTTGATGAACAGATGGGTGACGCCCTCATCGGCCAGGGTCGCGACCAGCTCCGATGCGGCGGGGGGTGCCGTCTCACTCTCATGGATCATGTGCCTTTCATAGCGCGGCGGGGACCCCGTGCCCAGGGAGGCGCCACTGATGACTTTGAGTCATCAGTGATGCACGAACAATTATTTGTCGCCATGAATGGCCGGGGTTACCGTGATCGTGAACTAGTTGAAATATCAGCGGACCACGCTTTCCACCCCCCTTCGCTCCCTTCCTCCGAATCCAGGGAAACGTCGGCCGAATGGAGCTTCATGGAAGTCGTCGTCTTCGATCTCATGCCCTACGCCGCCCGCGTCGACCACCTGGTCGAGAACGGCGAACTGCCCTGGCCGCTGGAACGGCGGCACTTCGACCCCGACACCGCGGTCCGCACCTACGCCGACCATCTGCGCGCATGGGAACTGCTCGACGAACTGGGATATGACGGTGTCGGCTTCAACGAGCACCACACCTCTCCCTACGGCCTGATGAATTCGCCGAACCTGCTCGCCGCCGCCGCGTCCCAGCGCACCCGGCGGCTGCGGCTGCACATTTACGCCAACCTGCTGCCGCTGCACGAGCCGCTGCGCGTCGCCGAGGAACTGGCCATGCTCGACTGCATGTCCGGCGGCCGGGTCGTGGCCGGGTTCGCCCGCGGCATCCCGCGCGAGCACACCGTCTACGGCGTGCCGATGGCCGAGTCGCGGGCGCGCTTCGAGGAGGCGTACGAGATCGTGCGCGCCCTGTGGACCGACGAGGTGACCACCTACAAGGGCCGGTTCTGGTCCTACAGCGACGTGGCGATCTGGCCCCGTCCCGTCCAGCAGCCGCACCCGCCGACCTGGGTGCCGGTCACCAGCAGCAAGGAGACCATCGAATGGGCGGGCCGCAACAACGTCGCCATCACACCCGGCCTGGGGCATCCCGGGCTGCGTGACGACGTCCTGCGCTACTACGCGTCCTGCCTGCGCGAGGCCGGGCACACGCTGACACCCGACCACGTGCACCTGAACGTCGACGCGTACGTCGCCGACGACAAGGCCCAGGCCGTACGGGAGGCCGGGCCGCACCTGCTCTACTTCAACCGCACGCTGTTCAGCCACGGCAACGAGACCGAGGTCGGCGCGCAACGCAAGACCGGGTATGTCAGCGCGAGCTCGCTCGACTACGTCCGGCCGGAGAACCTGCCGGCCGCGCGCCGCGCCAAGTCCGACTATCGCGACCAGACCATGGCCGACATCGAACGCGAGGCCGCGAACTGGGCGTGGGGGTCGCCCGACGAGGTTCGCGACCGCATCCTCGACCAGGCACGGCAGGCAGGCGCCGGCAAGGTCCTGGTCAACCTGAACCGCGGGTCGATGCCGGGCGAGATGTTCCAGGAGCAGATCCGCCGGTTCGCGCGTGACGTGCTCCCCGCCCTGCACGAGTACGAGCCCGCGATCCCCGAATCGCTGCGATGAGCCGAGGCGGAGGTCCGCCATGCCCGCAATGCCAGTCGCGCCCGCTGCCCGCGGGCCGATCATCCCGCGTCCCTGGCTGGTGCTCGGCCTGCTGACCGCCTTCTGGGGGCTGGTCGGGCTGAACCGGCTGGGAATCTCCTACCTGTTCCCCGTGATCATCCCGGAGTTCGGGCTGACCTACACCCAGGCCAGCCTGCTCATCTCGGGCACCTCGTTGGCCTGGGCGTTCTCGAGCTGGCTCGCCGGCTGGCTGTCGGACCGGCACGGGCGGCGAGCCGTGCTGATCCCCGGCGCCACGCTGGCCTGCGTCTCCACGGCGGCCATGGGCGGCACGTGGAACTTCTGGTCGATGTTCGTGGTCCGCGAGTTCGTCGGTCTCGGCGACGGCGTCGGGTGGCCGAACGCGCAGGCCGTCCTGGCCGCGGAGTTCCCCGCCAAGCGGCGCGCGCTCGTGCAGTCGATCTTCACCGCCGGGTACCCGCTGTTCGGCAGCGTCCTGGGCGCGGTCATCATCACCCGGATGGCCGACGCGTTCGGCTGGCGTCCGGTGTGGCCGATCATCGGCGGGGTGTTCCTGCTGGTCGTCCTCGGCCTGTACGTCGTCATGCGGGAACCGGCGCGGCCGGCCGGCAAGGAGGAGAAGCCCGGCCTGCTGGAGGCCCTGAAGGTCGTGCGGAACCGCCGGGTGGTCGCGCTCATGATCGTGCAGAGCGGCGCGCTGGGCTGGCTCCAGGTCTCGGTGGCCTTCAACGCGGTGTTCCTCACCGACGCGCGCGGGCTGAGCCTGGTGGACGCGGGCTCGGTGCTCGCGGTCTTCGGGCTCGCCACCCTGACGGGCACGCTGGTGCTGCCGACCGTCTCCGACTACATCGGGCGGCGCACCATGCTGGTCGGGGCGGGGCTGGCCAGCGGCGTGTTCCTCACCTTCTACGTGCTGGGCGGGTTCGGCGTCGTCATGTCCGCCGCGCTGCTCGCGGCCAGCGGGTTCTTCCAGGGCGTGCTGGTCCCGCTGGGCTCGGCGACCTGCGTGGTCGAGCAGGTGCCGGCGCGGATCCAGGCCACCGCCATGGGCGCGGTCAACTTCGCCGGCGTGATCATCGGAACCACGCTGCTGCCGATCATCGGCGGGCAGCTCGGCGACCGTCTCGGGCTGACCGCGCCGATGCTGCTGGCCGCGGGGGCCGTGGCCGTCGCCGGGCTGGCCGCGATGTCGGTCCAGGAGACGGCACCGCGCCTCGTGGCCCGGCGCAAGGCGGCCATGCCCGAGGGGGCGGCGGACGGCCTCAAGGCGTGAGCGCGCGCGGCGCGCTCACCGCCGGGGTGGTCAGCGGCCGTCCCAGCGGGCGCGGCGCATGTCCACGCGGCGGCCGTCCGGACGCAGGGGCGTGCCCTCGGCCCGGTACTCCTTCAAGGCGCTGACCTCGTGCCCCTGAGGAGGACTGCCGTCCGCGCGGATCACCCGCCACCACGGCACCCCTCCCCCGTACAGGGACATCACACGGCCCACCTGGCGTGGCCCGCCGCTGCCCACCATCTCCGCCACGTCGCCGTACGCCAGGACGCGGCCGGGCGGGATCCGCTCCACGGTGTCCAGCACGGCTTCGGCATAGTCGTCAGGATCCGCTCGCACCCGCCGATTCTGGCCCACCGGCGGTAGGCGTCGCCACCACAGGCGGACGCACCCGCCGTTCAGCGCGGAGAGTCCGGCCACTTCCACTCCGGGGCGGGGTCCCCGTCGTCGGGCTCCGGAGGTTGCAGCCGTGGCCGGCCGACCGGAGCGCCCGCGCCGGGCGAGCCCGGTTCGGGGGCCGTCCAGTAGTCCCGCCGGGCGGGCGGATACGTGGCACCCGCCATCGCGAAACCGCCGCCACCGGCCGGTCCGGCGAGGCCCATGGCCGCGAGGTCCGGCCGCTGGTTGCGCGGATGACGGCGGGCCAGGGTGATCGCGATGGCGACGGCGGCCAGCGCCCCGACGACGCCCATGCCGACGACGACGATGATGACGACCGTCACCCAGGCGGGCCTGGGAACGACCTCGACCGGGCCCTGCTCAGCGGCGCCGAAGCGCTGCCCGGCGGGCTTGCCCGCGGCGCCGGGACGCGGCTTGGTCAGCGCGTCGGCGGCGGTGAGGGCGCGGGCGGCGTTGACCTCCCCGAAGCCGACATCGGGGCTGTAGGTGCCGCTGGGCCCGTACCGGGTCCCGGCGATGATGGCCTGGGCGACCAGCGTCGGCGGCAGCTTCGGATGCCTGGACCTGATCAGCGCGGCGATGCCCGAGACCAGGGCGGTGGAGTCGCTCGTCCCGTCGGTCAGGAAGTACTCGCCGCCGGGCGCCGCCACCGGGAGCCCGGAACCGGGCGCGGCGACCAGCACCGAATAGTTGCGGTTGGAGAACGGCGCGCGGGCATGGTCCTCGCCGGTGGCCGCCACGGCGATCACACCGGGATAGGAGGCCGGGTACATGTAGGGGGCGAAACCGTCGTCGTCGAGCAGCCCGCGCTTCGTGCCATCGTTGCCTGCCGCGGACACGACCACGACGCCCTTGGAGATGGCGTAGGCGACGGCCGCCCGGTCGTCCGGGTTCTCCTCGTTCCGGCCGAGCGAGAGGTTGATGACGTCGGCGCCGCGGTCGACCGCGTACCGGATGCCGCGCGCCACCGCGCCCTGCGCCCGCTCGGAGGCGCGGAACGCCGGGAACGAGGCGTCCTCGCGCTCGGCGATGGCGCGGATCGCCAGGATCCTCGCCTCCGGCGCGACGCCCATGACCCCGTCCCGGCGTCCCGGCCCGTGCCCGTGCCCGGCGATCAGCGAGGCCATCCCGGTGCCGTGCAGCCGCGCCGGCCGGGTGCCCGCGTCGACGGACCTCAGCATGTTGGGCCCGGTGGTGACCGAGCCGGTCAGGTCGGCGTGGCTCGCGTCCACGCCCGAGTCCACCACCGCGACGGTCACCCCGGCGCCCCGGGTGACGCGCCACGCGGACTGCACGTCCAGCGTGGTCATCATGGCGCGCTGCCGGTCACGGACCTCGTCGGCGGCGGCCGCGGGAACCGGTCCGGCGGGGACGAGAACGGTCGCGCACCCGCCCGCCAGCACGGCCAGGGCCGCCACAACGGCCCGGCGGGCACCACCCCCGAACGAACCCATTCAGCACCGCCATTCTCGGCTGGAGCAGTCCGGCACGGCCCTCGCGGACAGTGGCCGGACGACCGCGTCGGCAAGCTGGGCCGCGAACGCGTACGGGTTCCCCGGGAGCCTCTTGGTGATCGCGGCCGCCGGACGGCCGTCGCTGTGGCCGGCGGTCGTCAGCATGACGTACGGGCCGCCGCGGTCGCTGGTTCGGTCCTGGCGGGCCGCGTCCAGGAACCGGGCCGACGCCGTACCGGGGAACGAGACGGCGCGCAGCGCGGGGCGCACGCCGCTCGACCGGTCCGCCGCAGGATTCTTGGGCAGTTCCCGGTACGCGCGGTCGGCTTTCCATGCGTCGGGGAACGCGGCCACGCCCACCGTCACGACGATCCCCTGCAACTGGTCCGCGTACGTGGCGCGCAGCACCGCGCGGCAGCCGTGCCGGCTCAGCACCGAGGCGATCTCGGGGTCCACGGTGTTCTGGCAGTTGCCCTCGGCGGCGATGCCGAGCCGGGACGCGT
Source organism: Actinomadura sp. NBRC 104412 (assembly GCF_030269515.1). Lineage (GTDB taxonomy): Bacteria > Actinomycetota > Actinomycetes > Streptosporangiales > Streptosporangiaceae > Spirillospora. The sequence continues at coordinate 40,758 of NZ_BSTM01000018.1, forward strand.
ACTCGGTCTTGTCCCTGCGGACCGTGTAGGGCAGCCGCTCGGGGAAGATCCGTCCCGCGGGCCAGACCTGCCAGCGCCGCGCCACCTCCGCGTTCGCGGCGCGTTCCAGCTCGGCGGTGGTCGGTTCACGGGTCAGCGTCGTCCACGCGGCGACACCCGCCACGGCGCACACCATCGCGTAGCAGCATCCCAATACGATCGCCACGACCATCCACTGCCGCGCACGCAACCCGAGGACGGTCGCCGGGTTACCCCCATAGAAGGCAGAAGCGCCTTGTATGGGCACCCCCTGCACCGTGCCGGGCATCGGCCCCTGCGGCACGTAATGAGGCCCCGTCATGGACGGACGGGCACCGGGCAGGGGAGCGGCCCCAGGCCGACCGCCGGGCGGCTCAGCCGCCGGAGGGCCGGGCGCGCCTGGGGGGTGTGAAGGGGGCAGGAACGCCACAAGCGCCAAGATTAGCTGTCAATCGCCCCGTTCCGCCCTTGCGTCAGGGTGATCAGTCAGGATCCCGGTCCCGCACACCGCCTCGCGCAAAGCCGGGCCATACCCTTTGACGTGCGCCTTCCACCACACGGGCGTTCGGGGAATGCGCAAAGGCATGGCAAGGTTGTGCCGTGGTGGGACGTTACAGTCCCCGCCCCGTCACAGCCCAGCGTCAGCACAGGAGCACCCACAGTGTCGTTGCCACCTCTGGTAGAGCCCGCCGCGGAGCTCACCCGCGATGAGGTCAACCGTTACTCACGACATCTGATCATTCCCGACGTCGGGATGGCCGGTCAGAAGCGGCTCAAGAACTCCAAGGTCCTGGTGGTCGGCGCCGGCGGCCTCGGCTCCCCGGCGCTGATGTACCTGGCCGCGGCGGGCATCGGCACGCTCGGCATCATCGACTTCGACGTGGTGGACGAGTCCAACCTGCAGCGACAAGTCATCCACCGGCAGTCGTCGCTGGGCCGGCCCAAGGTCGAGTCGGCCGCCGCCACCGTCCGTGAGATCAACCCGCTGATCGACGTGATCGAGCACAACACCGCGCTCGACCGCGACAACATCATGGAGATCTTCTCCGGGTACGACCTGATCCTGGACGGCACCGACAACTTCGCCACCCGCTACATGGTCAACGACGCGGCGGTGCTGCTCGGCAAGCCGTACGTGTGGGGCTCGATCTACCGCTTCGACGGCCAGGCATCCGTCTTCTGGGCCGAGCACGGCCCCTGCTACCGCTGCCTCTACCCCGAGCCGCCGCCGCCCGGCATGGTGCCGTCCTGCGCGGAGGGCGGGGTCCTCGGCGTCCTGTGCGCGTCGATCGGCTCCATCCAGGTGAACGAGGCCATCAAGCTCCTCGCGGGCATCGGCGAGCCGCTGGTCGGCCGCCTGATGATCTACGACGCGCTGGAGATGACCTACCGCCAGGTCAAGGTCCGCAAGGACCCCGAGTGCCCGCTGTGCGGCAAGAACCCGACGCAGACCGAGCTGCTGGAGGACTACGAGGCGTTCTGCGGCGCGGTGTCGGACGAGGCCGCCGAGGCCGTCAAGGACTCCACCATCTCCGCCACCGAGCTGAAGGCCATGCAGGACCGCGGCGACGACATCTTCCTGGTGGACGTCCGCGAGCCCAACGAGTACGAGATCGTCTCCATCCCGGGCGCCACGCTGATCCCCAAGGGCGAGTTCCTGGACGGCAGCGCCCTGGAGCGCCTCCCGCAGGACAAGAAGATCGTCCTGCACTGCAAGTCGGGCGCCCGCAGCGCCGAGGCGCTGGCCGTGGTCAAGAACGCCGGCTTCTCCGACGCCGTCCACGTAGGCGGCGGCGTCCTGGCCTGGGTCAAGCAAGTGGACCCAAGCCTCCCCTCGTACTGACCCCGTACTAACCCGTACTGACCCCGAGCCGGCCCCGAGCCGGCCCCGAGCCGGCCCCGAGCCGGCCCCGAAGAGCCCCGGCCTCCAGGCCGGGGCTCTGGCCGTCCAGGGCGAACGGTGATACAGAACAAGCGTGAGCCTCTCCGCGCCGCGGCCCCGACCAGCACATCTAGGGCTTGCGTTCATCCTCCCCGTCGCCCTGGCCGCGACCTTCCTGTGGTGGCAGCCCTCCCGATCGTCCGACGGGTTCACAGCGGACGAGGAACGCTCCCTCGCGACACTGCGCGTGATCGACGCGAAGCTGCCCCTCCTGGCCATGACGAACCACGGCCCGTACGACGCGACCCGGCCCGTCGCCAAGGCACACGTCGGCCGCTCGTTCGCGTGCTCCCTCTTCGTCGCCACCCGAGGCCCACGCGGCCCGCTCTTCGGCCGCAACTTCGACTGGGCCCCGAACGCGGCGATGCTGGTCACCAACCGCCCACCCCGCGGCCCCACGTCGGTCTCCCTCGTCGACCTCTCGTACGTGGCCGTGACTCCCCAAGAGGCCATGCGCGCTCGGAACGACCCGGCCGTCCAACGCAAGCTCCTACAAGCCGTGAAGCTGCCCTTCGACGGCCTGAACGAGCACGGCCTCGCCATAGGCTTCGCCCAAGTCCCGGCCGCCCAGCCTCCACGCGTACCGAACCGCCCCACAGTCGGCAGCGCCCGCATCCAACGCCTGGTCCTCGACCAGGCCCGCACGGTGGACCAGGCCATCGCCATCTTCGGCCGCTACAACGTCGAGTTCCCCCCGGACGAGCCGGCGCTGCACTACCTCCTCGCCGACGCGACCGGCCAGGCCGCGGCCATCGAGTTCGTCAACGGCCGCATGCACGTGATCCGCGACGCCCCGCACGCCATCACCAACTTCGTCCTGACCGGCACCACCGACCGCAAGGACCTCCGCTACCGCACCATCGCCAGCAAGCAAACCAACAAGGGCAGCCTCAACCCAACCCAGGCGATGGACCTCCTCTCCGAAGTAGCCCAACGCCACACCCGCTGGTCAGCCGTCTACGAACTGACCCAAGGCACCCTCCACCTGACCCTCGACCGCGACTACAGCAAACGCCACACCTTCCACCTCAAACCAAGCTGAGAACCGTTCAGCGGTGATCCGGCTCTTCGTTGTCGGTGGGGGGCTTGGGCCAGTGTTTGGCGTGGCCGTTGCCGCTGCGGCCTCGGCCGGCGGCCTTGGCGGGGTCGCCGGGTGGGGGTGTGTACTTGAGGCCGAGCTGGGGTGCCATGTCGGCGAGCATCAGCTCGAACATGGGCTCCGGGTCGTCCAGGGCGAACTCCAGGTGGCCGAAGATCTCCAGGCTGACGGCGCCTTGGAGCCTCACCCAGGACTGGAGGAAGGTCTGGATCACGCCCAGCGGGAGTTCCGCGCCGCCCTCCAGGGTGAGGTCGCGGTAGCGGCGGAGCTGGCCGCGCAGGCGCGGTTCGATCTCATCGTCGGAGGGAACCGGGAAGGGCGCCTTCTGCCAGAGTTCGAGGAACAGGGAGAGGAAGGTCCAGCCGAACTTCTGGGCGCTCTCCTCCGCGACGTCGATCTGCTTGCGGTTGGTCAGGCCGGGCAGCGGGGAGCCGAACAGGAGCCCGTACTCGCGCCGGTGCGCGAACGCCCACCGGCGGAAACTGCGGGCGACCGCCAGGAGCCGTCCGCTGAGGTCTCCGTCGGGGACGGCGCGCAGCCCCTCCTCCAGGGCCGCGGTGAGATCGTTGAAGATGTCGCCGACCACGTGCCGCAGCAGTTCGGCATGGCTGCCGAAGTAGCGGTAGAGCCCGGGCGCGGTCATGCCCATCTCGCGGGCGATCGCGCGCAGCGTCACCGCCTCGGGTCCCTGGTCGACCAGAATGCGCCGGGCCGTCTCGGTGATCTCCTGGACGGTCGCCGCGCGCAGCCGGTCGCGCCGTGACTCCCCCAAGCCGCCCACAGTCACCTCCGCCATGTCGCCTCTATGCCTGCATGTCCACCGATGTCCGGTTCAGGTCCGGAACCGCGGACCAGACTTGCATGTTCTCTCACTAACGCCGTTGACGGAAGCTTACGCCGTATGCGAAGTTAACACTATTCGCGAGTAAACGTTGTTCACTTCCGTGACGACGTGGAGCGAGGACGCGGGTGAGGCCCATGTTCGCAGCCTGGGGCCGGTTGACCTACCGGTGGCGCCGCACCATTCTCGCGGCGGCGCTGACCGCCGTCTTCACCGTCGGGGTGTGGGGTACGGGCGTGTTCGGCGCGCTCACCGCGTCCGGCGGCTTCGACACTCCGGGCAGCGGCAGCGACCTCGCCGAACGGGTCGCCGCGTCCGAACTCGGCCGCGACGACGCCGACGTCGTGGTGCTCTACCGCTCGACCGACGGGCGGACGGTGGACGACCCCGGATACCGGCGGGCCGTCCTGGGATCGCTCGACTCCCTGCCCGGCCACCTGATCACCTCCAGCGCCACCTACTGGGACACCGGCTCACCCCAGATGGTGGGCCGGGACCGGACGATCACGTACGCGGTGCTCCGCCTGGCCGGGGACGAGGCGGCACGGCAGAAAGCCTACGAGGAGATCCGCGACGACCTGCATGACGTGGGCGGCGGCGTGACCGCGTCCGTCGGCGGCGCGCTGGTCACGCAGACCACCATCAACGAGCAGGTGTCCTCCGACATCGGCAAGGCCGAGGGCATGGCGTTCCCGGTGCTGCTGGTGCTGCTTCTGGTGATCTTCGGCGGGGCGGTGGCGGCGAGCCTGCCCCTCATGGTCGGCGGCCTGGCGATCCTCGGCTCGTTCGTCGCGCTGCACGCGCTCACCTACGTCACGGACGTGTCGATCTTCGCGATCAACATCACCACGTTCCTGGGGCTCGCCCTGGCCATCGACTACGGGCTGTTCATCGTCGGCCGCTTCCGTGAGGAGCTGCGCCGGACGTCCTCGGCCGGGCGGCAGGTCCCGGCGAACAGCATGGCCACCAACGGGTACGGGCAGTTCATCCCGCCTGTGAAGGTGCAGTTCAACTTCTCTGTGAACGGGAACGGGAACGGTCACCCTAACGGGAACGGGCACTCCAACGGGAACGGGCACTCCAACGGGAACGGGAACGGGCGTGTCGCCAAGGGCGTGCCGGACGTCGAACGGGCGCTGGCCGCGACCATGGCCACCGCCGGCCGCACAGTGGCGATCTCCGGGATCACCGTCGCGGTGTCGCTGGCCGGGCTGCTGCTGTTCGACCAGACCTTCCTCCTCTCCATGGGGTACGGCGGCATCGCGACCGTCTTCGTCTGCATGCTCGGCGCGCTCACCGTCCTGCCCGCACTGCTCGCCGTGCTCGGCACCAAGGTCGACGCCCTCCCCGTACGGCGGCGCAAGAAGCAGGCGAAGGGGTCCGACGAGCCGGGACGCTGGTGGCTGCGGCTCGGGCACAGCGTCATGCGCCGTCCCGTCGTGTACGCCGTAGCGACCATGGCGCTGCTGCTGGCGCTCGGCGCCCCCTTCCTCCGCATCAACTGGGGCGGATTCGACGCCGAAGTGCTGCCCGAAGGCGCGGAGCCCCGGGTCGTCGCCGAAACGATGGAGACCCAGTTCCCGCGCAACATCACCAGCCCGATCGTCGCCGTCGTCCACGGCACCGACGACCAGGCGGCCATCCAGGCGTACAAGACGCGGCTGTCCACGGTCCCCGGCATCACCAGCGCGGCGATCACCGGTCAGGAGGGCAGGACCACCAGGATCGCGCTGCTGTACGACGCCGACCCCAACTCCGACGCCGCCCGCGACCTCGTCGGCAAGGTCCGCGACGTGCAGGCGCCCGCAGGCGCGCAGGTGTACGTGGGCGGCGTCACCGCGATCGTCGTCGACCAGCTCGAAAGCATGGGCTCGCACCTGCCATGGCTCGCACTGACCGTCGGCGTCGCCACGTTCGTGCTGCTCTTCCTCGCCTTCGGCTCACTGGTGCTGCCCGTCAAGGCGATCGTGATGAACCTGCTGTCCCTCTCGGCCACCTTCGGCGCCGTCGTGGTGATCTTCCAGGACGGGCTGCTGTCCGGGGCGCTGGACTTCACCGCGACCGGATCCATCGCCCCCGCCATGCCGATCCTGATGCTCGCCATGCTGTTCGGGATCTCCATGGACTACGAGGTCTTCCTGCTGTCCCGCATCCGCGAACGCTACGAGGCCACCGGCGACACCACCCTCGCGGTCGCCGGCGGGCTACGCCGCAGCGGCACGGTCATCACCAGCGCCGCGCTGCTGTTCGTCGTGGTCATCGGCGCGTTCGCCACCTCCGGGATCACCTTCATCAAGATGGTCGGCATCGGCATGGTCATCGCGATCGTGGTGGACGCCACGATCGTCCGCGCCCTGCTCGTCCCCGCCACGATGCGGCTTCTCGGCCCGGCGTGCTGGTGGGCGCCCGGCCCTCTCGCCCGCATCCACCGCCGGTACGGAATCAGCGAAACGCCACCACCCGTCCGCGAACGCGCCAACGAAACCGCGGACGAACGCACGCTGGAACCCGCCGGCACCTAGACCTGCCACGGGGAGAACGGGGCGGGAGAAACGGCCCCGGCGGTTGGACCAGGCCGCCGGGGTCGCGTCATTGTGGGGGGGCGACCCCCCACACCCCCCGATGCGGGGCCAGCGATCCCCGCCGCTCGCCTTGACGGCTCGCGGCGGTGACCGCTGACCCCGGTAGGGGCTCCGCCCCTACGACCCCGGCAGGGGGCTCCGCCCCCTGCACCCCCTTGGGGCTTCGCCCCTTGCCCCCTGGGGGCTTCGCCCCTTGCCCCCGTTGGGGCCTCTTACTAGGCGGATTTGCGGCTGCGGGACTTGGTGCCGGTCTTCTTCTTGGAAGCGGGTTTCTTCTCGCCGCGTTCCTTCTTGGCGGCTTCGACGCTGGCGCGTAGGGCGGAGAGGAGGTCCGCGGCCGGTTCCTCCTCGGGGGCGGCTTCGGGGCGGGTGACCTCGCGGCCCTCGATCTTGGCGTCGATCACGTGCTGTAGTGCCTCGCGGTAGGCGTCCTTGTACTCGGAGGGGTCGAAGTCGCCCTGCATGCTCTCGATCAGTGAGGTGGCCATGCTGAGCTCCTGCTTGCGGATCTCGATGTCCTCCTCGAGGAAGGGGAAGTCGGGGGTGCGCACCTCGTCCGGCCAGAGCATCGTCTCCAGGACGAAGACGCCCTCGCGGACGCGCAGGGTCGCCAGGGACTCGCGCTGGCGCAGCGCCACCTTCACGATGGCCACCTGGTCAGAGCGTTCCAGGGCGTCCCTCAGCAGTACGTACGGCTTGGCTCCCTGGGCGTCGGGTTCCAGGTAGTAGGACTTGGCGAAGTAGATCGGGTCGACCTCGGACTCCTCGACGAACTGCAGGACGTCGATCCGCCGGCTGGTGGACAGCGGGAGGTCGGCGAAGTCCTCGTCGGTCAGCACCACCATCTCGCCGTTGGGCAGCTCGTAGCCCTTGGCGATGTCGGAGTAGGGGACCTCCTCGCCGTCCAGGGTGCAGACCCGCTTGTACCTGATGCGGCCGCCGTCCTCGCGGTGTACCTGGTGGAAGGACACGTCCCGCTGCTCGGTCGCCGAGTAGACCTTCACCGGTATCGTGACCAGCCCGAAGGAGATCGCACCCTTCCAGATACTGCGCATGATCCGTCCTTACCCCGACGCCTTGTTTCCTTAGCCTCGCAAGCGGGTTCGATTTACGCCAGAACGCGCTCTTGATCCTTTTTTCCCTGGAGTGAGGGGAGGGTAAGACGCGACTATGACCATGCCGTGGCCCGTACAGCCGATGATGGCCGCAACCGGAGATCTCCCCGGCGACACCGGGCGCTGGGGGCTGGAGCTCAAGTGGGACGGCGTCCGCGTGATCGCCTATGTGTCGGCCGACGGGGTGCGCGCGAGCGGGCGCCGCGTCACCGAGCTGGCCGGGCGCTACCCCGAGCTGTCGGCGCTGTCCGACCTGCTGCCCCACCATGACGTGGTGCTGGACGGGGAGGTGGTGGCCTTCGACGACGGGCGCCCCAGTTTCGAGCGGCTGCAGCGACGGATGCACATCGCCCGCCCCGACCCGCGGCTGATCCGCGAGGTGCCGGTCCGGTACGTGGTGTTCGACGTGCTGTACCTGGACGGGCACCTGCTGTACGACCTGCCCTACACCGACCGCAGGACGCTGCTGGCCGACCTCGACCTGGGCGGTACCGGGCCGATCGAGGTGCCGCCGTACCTGGACGGGGGCGACAGCGCGCAGGTCGCCGAGCTGATGGAGTTCACCAAGGAGCAGCGGCTTGAGGGGCTGATGGCCAAGCGGCTCGACTCGGTGTACCGGCCGGGGCGGCGGGTGGACTTCTGGCGCAAGGTCAAGAACTTCCTCACCCGTGAGGTGATCATCTGCGGGTGGAAGCCGGGCAGGGGACGGCGGGAGGGCGGCGTCGGCTCGCTGCTGCTCGGCGAGTACGACACCAAAGGGCGGCTGTGTTTCGTGGGGCATGTCGGCACGGGTTTCACCGATCGCGCCCTGGACGAGTTGTACGAGACGCTGTGGCCGTTGCGGCGTCCCACTCCCCCCTATGACGAGCCGGTTCCGCGCGAGTTTGCGCGGGACGCGCAATGGGTTGAGCCGCGCCTGGTAGGGGAGGTCGCCTACAGCGTCCGTACCAGGGACGGCCGGCTGCGTTTCCCATCGTGGCGCGGCCTGCGCGACGACAAGGACCCCCTTGAGGTGATCAGTGAGCCCTAGTTCCAACAAGACGAGCGTGCGGGTGGAGGACCGGGAGCTGACGCTGTCCAACCTGGACAAGCACCTGTATCCGGACTTCACCAAGAGCGAGATCATCGACTACTACGTGCGCGTCGCGCCCGTGCTGCTCCCGCACCTCAAGGACCGTGCCGCGACCCGTATCCGCTGGCCGGACGGCGTCAACGGATCCAAGTTCTACGAGAAGAACGCCCCCTCCCACACGCCCGACTGGGTGCGCACCGTGAACATCCCCACGCCGGGCAGCTCGAAGGGACGCAAGTCGCTGGACTTCATCGTGGTGGACGACCTGCCGACGCTGGTGTGGTGCGCCAACCTGGCGGCGCTGGAGCTGCACGTGCCGCAGTGGAAGGTGGGACCGCGCGGCAAGCTGCACGACCCGGACCTGATGGTGTTCGACCTGGACCCGGGGGCGCCGGCGAGCGTCGTGGAAGCCTGTGAGGTGGCCAAGCTGCTGCGCGATCTGCTGGCCGCCGACGGGCTCGACTCCTATCCCAAGACCAGCGGCAAGAAGGGCCTGCACCTGTATGTGCCGATCAAGGAGAGCCGCCGGACGTCCGAGTACGCCAAGGAGGCCGCCGAACGGCTCGCGGCCGACCACGGAGACCTGGTGGTCAGCAGGATGGAGCGGCGGCTGCGCAAGGGGAAGGTCTTCGTCGACTGGAGCCAGAACAACCCGGCGAAGACGACCGTCGCCCCGTACTCGCTGCGCGCCACCGACGTCCCGTCCGTGTCCACCCCGGTCACGTGGGAGGAGCTGGAGAGCTGCGACAGGGCCGGGGATCTGCGGTTCTCGCCCGAGGAGGTCCTGGAACGGGTGGACGAGCACGGCGACCTCCTCGAACCGCTGCTGGGGCCGCACGAGCAGTCCCTGCCATGAGCCCGCGGGCATAGAACGTCCCGGCTCCGGGTACGTCCTGGCAGCCGGCCCAGGAGGAACAGTGAGCGAGATGGACCAGGACGGGTTCGACCCCGTTCCACAGGACCAGCAGCCGGACGAGTTCGACGAGGAGGCGCCCGAGGCCGACGCGGCCGAGCAGCGCGCCCCGGTCGGCGGCGAAGAGGGCGCCACGGGGTGGCCGGGACAGGTACCCTTCGACGCGAACGAGGCCGACGCGGCCGAGCAGTCCTGGGTGGTCGAGCTCGACGAGGACGACTACCGCTGACCCCGGCGGGCCTCGATCGGCCCTGGCGTTGTGGTGACCTGTGAGGTTACCGGCGCGTAGGATGTTGGGGATGTATCCCGGCGGCGGGTTCCCTCCTCCCGTCGCACCGACTCGGTGATCGGAGAGTGTGGTGACCGCTACCCCGGACGCCCGCCCTCGTGGCACGCGGCTGCCGCGACTGGCGCGCCGCAGGCAGCTGCTCGGCGCGGCCCAGGAGGTGTTCGTCGCCCAGGGCTATCACGCCGCCGCGATGGACGAGATCGCCGAACGCGCGGGGGTCAGCAAGCCCGTGCTCTACCAGCACTTCCCCGGCAAGCTGGAGCTGTACCTGGCCCTGCTGGACGAGCACGCCGAGGCCCTGGTCAAGGCCGTGCGCGAGGCGCTGGAGTCCACCACGGACAACAAGCTGCGCGTCCAGGCCAGCATGCGCGCGTTCTACGACTTCGTGGCCGGTGAAGGCGAGGCGTACCGGCTGGTCTTCGAGTCGGACCTGCGCAACGTGGCCCCCGTCAGGGCCCGGGTGGAGCGCACCAACCACCAGTGCGCCGAGATGATCGCCCGGGTGATCGCCGAGGACACCGACGCCCCCAGCGACGAGGCGTACCTGCTCGGCATGGGCCTGGTCGGCATGGCCGAGGTCAGCGCCCGCTACTGGCTGTCGCAGCACCGCGCCGTCCCCAAGGAGACCGCCGAGAAGATCATCGCCCGGCTGGCCTGGCGCGGCATCTCGGGTTTCCCGATGACCCCGCCCGCCTGAGCGCCCGAACGTTTACTCAGGGCGAAAGGGCCTGGAGTGACGGGCCGGCCGGTCGGCGTGCCACCATCGGAGTCAGGACGTCCCGCCACGGTGGCGGGACGGCGACCGCAGGGGAGCATCGCGTGCAGGTTCGCATCGGCGTCCAGTTCGTGCCGAAGGAACTCGTGGTCGAGACCGGGGACTCCGCCGACGACGTGCAGCGGGCGCTGGCCGACGCGCTCGCCGAGGAACGAGGGGTGCTGGTGCTCCGCGACCAGCGCGGAGGCCGGGTGGTGATCCCGGCCGACCGGGTCGGATATTTGGAGATCGCCGAGGAGGAGCGGCAGGCGGTGGGCTTCGGCAGCCAGTACGCCTGACCTGGCCGTCTCCGGCCCGGCCGGGCTTGACCGGGTCATTGCCCGGCATGGGCGACGGTTGAATCCGACATGACGGGCATATCGATTGCCGACCACGGGCCGTGGACGCGGAACCCGGACCTCCTCCGGAACCGCCGCGGCGGCCCTCTCGAACAACGGATTGGTGATCGACCATGCTCACGACGATTCTCTGGTTCATCGTCGTCGGTGCCGTCGTCGGTGCCCTCGCCCGGTTCATCGTGCCGGGCCGCAACCCCATCGGCGTCCTGCTGACGATCCTCGTCGGGATCGCCGGAGCGATCCTCGGCGGCGTGGTGGCGGACGCCCTCGGCGCGGGCACGCTCGTCGCCGTGGTGTTCGCCGTACTGATCGCCGCGCTCGGCGTGGCGGTGCTGACCTCGGTGAACGCCAAGGGACGCGGCGGCCGAGGCTGGGGTGCCAGGCGGCACACGCACTGACGCGCATCGGCCGTCCGGCCCCGCCGTGCGGCCACACCGACGAAGGCCCCCGCGCCCTGCACGCGGGGGCCTTCCCTTGTGCGCAAGCCCTCGCTAGGACCGGCTCGGGGACGGCGTCGGGGTGGCACCGCGCACCTCGGCCACGATGCGCGGCACCATGAGATCGGCCAGTTCGCCCACCGGAACGTCGGCCCCCACCGTCTGGCAGACCTGCCCCTGCATGGTCATGTCCAGCCGCTCCACGGCGATCTCGAACCGCACCTTCCCCGCGCCGAGCGCGACCTGGATGGGCGAGCCGTCCCGTTGCAGGTCGGACAGCCTGATCCGGAACGGCTTCAGGGGCTCGCCGAACGGCTCGGGCTCCAGGCAGTCGGGCCGGTCGTGCGGCTTGATCCGGTCCGCCAGCCTGGCCAGCCCCGCCGGGGTGAGCGTGGCGGCCGTGAACAGGTCGGCGGCGCCGAGCACGCGGCCGGTCAGCAGGTCGACGGTGACGGTGGCGTCGCTGGTGAAGTTCTTCACCCAGTTCCCCAGCGAGCCGGGCGTGGGGGTCACGCTGAACAGGTAGGAGACCGAGATGAGCCGGTTGGTCTTCAGCAGCAGCTCGGCTTGGGAGTTGACCTCCTGGACGTCGCCCCGTCCCGCGTAGTCCCGCCGGTAGCGGTTCAGCTCCCGGTCGGACGCGGCGCGCAGCGCGGCGTTGATCCGCCGCTCCACGGCCGGGTCGGGATGCCCGCTGATCGCGACGTACTGCTGCTCCGAGGCGGCCGCGGCGGCGCCCGGCGGCCGGTTCGCGGTCACCACCCGCGCGGCGACCTGGACGAGCCTGGGCGTGGCGGTGCTCCGGCCCGGGTCGTCGCCCCGGGATCCGGCCGCGTAGGCGCCGACGCCGCCCGCCGCGAGGGCGGTGGCCGCCACACTCGCGGCGATCTTGGTGCCGGTGGCGGCGAGGATGCCGCCCGAGACCCCCGAGGCCGTGGTCGCGCCCCCGGCCGCCGCCCCTCCGGCCGCCGCCGTGCCGCCCGCCGCCGCCGTGCCGCCCGCGGCGACGGCGGCACCGGACGCCGACGGCACCAGCCCGGCCGCGATCAGCGGGAACAGCGCGGCCAGCGCCACCGCCGCACCCGCCATGGCCCGGATCCCCCGCTGCTCCCAGCCCGGCCCGTACGCCGCCGTCGCCACCGACTCCAGTTCGGCGACGAAGTGCGCGGCACCGGGCGGACGCTCGGTCGCGCCCTTGGCCATGCCGCGCCGCACCAGTTCCCGCAGAGGGCCCGGGACGACCTCCAGAGGCGGTTCCCGGTTCAGGTGCCCCTCGCGCAGGGCGCCCAGGCCCTCGCCCGTCCCGAAAGGGCGGCGTCCGGTGACGCACTCGAAGAACACGCAGGTCGCCGAGTACACGTCCGTCGCCGGGGACGCCGGCTCGCCCCGCCACACCTCCGGAGCCATGTACGCCGGCGTCCCCGAACGCGAATCGTCCCCCGCCAGCGCCGCCACCCCGAAATCGATCAACTTGCTCAGCCCGTCACCCCGAACCATCACATTCGCCGGCTTGTAATCACGATGAACCACCCCCACCGCGTGCGCCGCCGCCAACCCCAGCAACGACCCCTTCAACACGGTCAACGCCGCCTCGGGCCCCAGCGCCCCATGCCGCGACAGGATCTCTTTGAGCGAGACCCCGTTCACCGCCTCCATCACCAGAGCGGCGCCCTGGGAGCTCGTGACGAACCGGTAGAGCCGCACCACGTGCGGATCGGTGACCCGCCCCAGCATCACCGCCTCTTCGCGCAGCCGCTCGATCGCGCGATCGTCACCGTCCCGTCTGATCAGGTACTTGATCGCGACGGGGGTTCCGGCGGTGGAGTGGCGGGCCAGCACCACCCGCCCCTGCGCGCCGGTCCCCAGCTCGCGGACCTCGTCGAAGCCGTCGATCCGCCAGTTTCCGCTCATGTCCGCTGTCCGCTCATGTCCGTTCCGGGGTCGGGGACGCCGCCGCCGGAAGCGCGGCGGCCACGTCGGGTTGTATCAGGTTCATGATCGCGGGATAGGGGACGGGCCAGACGGCGCCCCGGCCGCAGTCCGGGTTCGACACGTCGATGTTCAGCTCCATCCGCTCCCGGGTGAAGCTGATCTCCACCACCGGCCTGCGCCCGTCCCGCTCGCGGAAGTCGCCGGGGTCGAGACCGTCGGGGAGGCAGAAGCGGTCGTCGGGCGGCAGCTCGGGCATGGCGCGGGCCAGCGCGGCCACGCCGCCGGGACCGGTGTCGCGCAGGATGTCCTGCGCGCGCAACGCCCGGCCGGTCCGCAGGTCGACGTTGACGGTCAGGCTGCCGTCCGGGTCCTCGTCCGCGACCGTGCAGGTCGTGGTGTTGAACGAGTACACCGCCGAGACCAGGAGCGGGCCGCTGTAGCGGATGCTCGCCCTGGCGGCCACCGTGGCGCAGCGTGGCACCGTCACCGGGCTGGTGTGCGGGCCCGCCACGTAGCCACGGAAGGACGCGACGGTCCGGTCGAGCGGGCCGCGCAGGGCGGTGTTGACGCGCTGCTGCAAGACCGGGTCGCTCAGGCCCGTCACCCTGACGACCTGGGCGTTCTGGATCTGGAGTGCCGGGCGTCCGGGCAGCGTGGTCGTCTGGTTGACCGTGGCGATGGCCGCGACCGGCCGCGGGGCGGGGCCGTTCCCGCCGCCGCCTCCCTCGGACGCGATGTACGCCGCCGTACCGCCTCCGGCCGCCACCGCGGCCGCCGTGCCGACCGCGACCGCGACCTTCGCGCCGGTCGCGGCCAGCACGCCGCCACCCGCCGCGGCCCCCGCTCCCGCCCCCGCCGAGCCGCCGCCGACCGAGGTCGCGGCGACGGCGGTCCCGGAGGCCGCCCCGGCCGCGGACCCGGCCGCGCCGCCCGAGCCGAGTGCCGCCGCGCCCAGCGGGAACAGGGCGGCGAGCGCGACCGCGCCCATCGCCAGGGCTCGCACCCCACGCCGTTCCCAATCGGACCCGTACGCGCTCGTCGCCGCCGCCTCAAGCTCGGCCACGAACACCTCGGCCCCCGGAGGGCGCCCGTCCGCCTCCTTGGCCATGCCCCTCGCCACCAGGTCGCGCAGCCCTTCCGGGACGGCCTCCACCGGTACGTCGTCGTTCAGGTGCCGGGCCATCAGCGCCGCGACCCCTTCGGCGACGTACGGGCGGTGCCCGGTGACGCACTCGAAGAACACGCAGGTCGCCGAGTACACGTCCGTCGCCGGGGACGCCGGCTCGCCCCGCCACACCTCCGGAGCCATGTACGCCGGCGTCCCCGAACGCGAATCGTCCCCCGCCAGCGCCGCCACCCCGAAATCGATCAACTTGCTCAGCCCGTCACCCCGAACCACCACATTCGCCGGCTTGTAATCACGATGAACCACCTCCACCGCGTGCGCCGCCGCCAACCCCAGCAACGACCCCTTCAACACGGTCAACGCCGCCTCGGGCTCCAGCGGCCCGCTCGCGGCCAGCAGCCGCTTGAGCGACACGCCGTTCACGGCCTCCATGACCAGGGCCGCGCCATGCCGTCCCGAGACGAACCGGTAGAGCCGCACCACGTGCGGATCGGAGACGCGGGCGAGCATGGCCGCCTCGGCGCGCAGCGCCTCGACGGCCTCGTCGTCACCCTCCCGGCGCGCCAGGTACTTGATCGCGACCGCGCCGCCGCCCTCGTCATGGCGGGCCAGCACCACCCGCCCCTGCGCGCCGGTCCCCAGTTCCCGCAGCTCGGTGAACCCGCCGAGCCGCCACCGGCCCTCGTCCACCCGCATAGCGCACCCTCCGCACACCGCCAGGTCGTTCCAGGATCCGCAAGATCTTGGACAACGGCGACCCCGCGCGGGTTCGGCCGCGGCGGGACGGAACGTTCCGGCACCGAGCCATGGCCGACTGTGGCCATGGACGAACGCTTTCGGGATACGGACGGAACGTGAAGATCATCACCCCGGCGGGCCCCCGGCCCTCGTCGTCCACAGGGAACCAACCGCCCCATATACACCATCGTCCGCGCCAGGGGAATAGCCCATACGAGCGGAGGCGTTGACTTGAAGAACCGCCCATTGGTGTAAGCATCCGGTGGTCGGTACACTGCGTCGCGGAGCGTGACCGCGCGCAGCCACGGAGAGTGACTGCTTTCAACCCCTGACAGCGGTCGCCTAAGGAATCTTGATCGACGGCTGGTCCCTCCCGCGCGAGCGCGCGGCCACAGGTGGCGAACCGGCGGCCCGTCCCAGGGGGACGGCCCTGCCGGCACCGGTGTGTCCGACCGGCCCGGTGCCCCGTGACGACGCGGAGCCGGGGCGGGGAGCGAAACGTCCCCCGGCCGCACCGTACGCAGTGGCACCAGGGCCCGGAGCGACGCCGCCCCGGGAGCGAGGACCCCGCATATTGGAGGCTGAAAGCCCTGACTACCTTTCGTGAACTCGGGGTCGTACCCGAGATAACCGATGCCCTTGAGGCCGAGGGCATCGTCGACGCGTTCCCCATCCAGGAGCTCGCCCTGCCCATCGCGCTGGGCGGCCACGACATCATCGGGCAGGCCCGTACCGGCACCGGCAAGACCCTCGCCTTCGGCGTGGCGCTGCTCCAGCGCATCACGCACGGGGGCAGGAAGCCGCAGGCCCTGGTCGTCACCCCGACCCGCGAGCTGGCCCTCCAGGTCACCGACGACCTGCTGGTCGCCGGCGGCAAGCTGGGCACCCGCGTGCTGTCGGTGTACGGCGGCCGGGCGTACGAGCCGCAGATCGGCGCGCTGCGCGACGGCGTGGACGTCGTCGTCGGCACCCCGGGCCGGCTGCTCGACCTGGTCAAGCAGAAGCACCTCGACCTCTCCGAGGTGGGCGTGCTGGTGCTCGACGAGGCCGACCGCATGCTCGACCTGGGCTTCCTGCCCGACATCGAGCGGATCATCGAGCTGATCCCGGCGCAGCGGCAGACGATGCTGTTCTCGGCCACCATGCCGGGCGAGATCGTGGCGCTGTCCCGCAAGTACCTCACCCGGCCCACCAACGTGCGGGCCGAGTCGCACACCGAGTCCGAGGCCACGCCGCAGGTCGTCCAGCACGTCTTCCAGGCGCACCAGATGGACAAGCCGGAGATGCTGGCCAGGCTGCTCCAGGCCGAGGGCCGCGGGCTGACCATGGTGTTCTGCCAGACCAAGCGGGTCTGCGACCGGGTCGCCGCCGACCTGGCCGGGCGCGGCTTCGCCGCCGCGGCGGTGCACGGCGACCTCGGCCAGGGCCAGCGGGAGCGGGCGCTGCGCGCGTTCCGCAACGGCAAGATCGACGTGCTGGTGGCCACCGACGTCGCCGCCCGCGGGCTGGACGTCGACGACGTCACCCACGTCGTCAACTACGAGTGCCCCGACAGCGCCGACACCTACGTCCACCGGATCGGCCGCACCGGCCGTGCCGGCAAGGAAGGTGTGGCGGTCACCCTGGTCGACTGGGCCGACCTGGCCCGGTGGAAGCTGATCAACGGCACGCTCGGGCTGGACTTCGCCGCCCCGGAGGAGACCTACTCCACCTCCGAGCACTTCTACGCGGCGCTGAACATCCCCGCGGGCACCACCGGCAAGCTCCCCAAGGAGCAGCGCGGTGAGCGCGCCGGGCTGGACGCCGAGGAACTCGAGGACATCGGCGAGACCGGCAGGTCCCGCTCCGCCCACCGTGTGCGCGACCGTGACCGGGATCGCCCGGTGCGGCGGCGCAAGCGCAGCCGTACCCGCACCCGCGGCGGCAAGCCCATCGAGGCGGCCTCCTCGGGAGCCGCCGCCTCCGCCAGGCAGGCCGGTGACACGGTGACCGGTGACACGGCGACCGAGTCCGCCCCGACCGGCGGCCCCGCCGTGGCGGCCGAGGGCGACCACCCCGCCACCGGTCGCAAGCGCGGCCGGAGCCGCCGCCGCACGCGCAGGGGCGACCCGGTCGTCCCCGCCTCCGCGGCGGCCACCGACGGCGACGCGGCGGCGCAGGCCGCGCAGCACACGCGCAAGGCGGCGCGGGCGACCGACGTCCACAACTCCTGATCCCGCTGCGAGATCACGCCCGCTTCGTGATCTCGCCGTGGGCGGCCTTCCCGCCGTGGGCCGGCTGGCGGTCGCCTACCGGACGCGCCGATGCGCGCGCTGGTGGGCGCGCAGGCCCAGGGCCGTGGCGGGATGGTCGGTGATCAGGACGGAGACCCGGGGGTCGTTCAGGAACCGCCGCATCAGCGGGACCGCGTTCACCGTCCAGAGCATCACGGGGAAACCGGCGCGGGCGCACTGGCCCAGCACGCCGGTGCGGGCCAGGCGGTGGTTGAGCGCCACCATGTCGGCACCCGAGGCGCGGAGTGTGCGCACGGGCGCGAAGTCGCGGACCATGCCGCGCTCCCAGGGGCCGCGGCCCACCGACAGCGCGACCGTCACGCCCGGGAAGTAGCGTTTGACGAGCGCGACCACGTCGGGGTCGCGGGTGGTGACGACGAGCCGTTCGGGCCCGCAGGTCTCCTGGGCCATCGTGATGACCTCGTGCTCGGCGCCGTGCTCCTTGAGGTCGAGGTGCGCGCCCGCCCGATCCCCGATGATCTCCAGCGCCTCGCTCACCAGCGGCACCGGGCGCGGCGCCAGGTCCAGCAGCCTGGGGTAGGTGCAGCGGCTCAGCGGCACCCCCGCCACGGTACGATCATGGTGGACGACCAGCGTCCCGTCGGCCGTGCGGCGGACGTCGATCTCGACGTAGTCGGCACCGGACGCGACCGCGGCCCGCAGCCCCGCGAGGCCCGTCTCGTCCCGGCGGTGCGCCGAGACGGCCGTCGCTCCGGGACGCGCGGCACGGTGTCCCGCGCCCTGTTCCACTCGACGTCCGGCGCGCAGTCCCATGCGGCGTCCGGCCCCCCGCCCAGCCCCCTGCTCCACGGCTTGGACGCTACCAGCCAAGCCGCTTGACCGGTTACCTTGGATCCGAATTTAGTATGGTGGCACTCTGTGAGTACGCCCCGGTTCGTGACCTTGCCTCCCGGCGTCGGCCGGACGTCGGTCCAGACCTCCCGAGGCGCCTTCGCGGCGCTGGAGGCCCTTCCGGGATCGGGCGTACCCGAACGCTGTCCCGCCTTGCTGGTGCCCGGCTACACCGGTAGCAAGGAGGACTTCATCGCCGTCCTCCAGACCCTCGCGCGGGCCGGGCGCCGTGTCGTGGCGGTGGACATGCGCGGCCAGTACGAGACGCCGGGCCCCGACGACCCGGCCGCCTACACCCGTGCCGAGCTGGGCGCCGACATCGCCGCGCTGGCGGAGGCGCTGGGCCCCGACCCGGTGCACGTGGTGGGGCACTCCTTCGGCGGGCTGGTGACGCGGGAGGCGCTGCTGTCGGGACGCCTCAAGCCGGCCTCGTACACGATCATGAGCTCGGGGCCCGCCGGGGTCACCGGCAGGTCGGCGGAGCGCGCCAGGGCCCTGGCCGACGCCATCCCGCAGCTTGGCATGAAGCGGATCTGGGAGCTGCACCTGGGCCCGGACGCGGTCGGACGCGGGCTGCCCCAGGAGATCGTCGACTTCCTCAAGGCGCGCACGCTGGGCAACTCCGAGACGGGCCTGGTGACGATGGCGGCGGAGCTGGTGTCCTGCCCCGACCAGGTGGACGAGCTGGCCAAGTACGCCGAGGACACGGGCCTGCGCACGCTGGTGATCTACGGCGAGGACGACGACGCCTGGGAGCCGCGCGAGCAGGCCGCGATGGCCGAGCGGCTGGACGCGGCGAAGGTCGTCATCCCGGGCGCCGCGCACTCCCCCGCGGTCGAGGCGCCCGAGACCACCGCCAGCGCCCTCACCGACTTCTGGAACCACGCCGAGCGCTGCACCCGCTGACGCGGTGACGTGCGCGGTCCTTCGTACGGCCGGGGCCGGTGGTACGGTCGGGGCGGTGTAATGACACACTTACCTTCGTTTGTCTCAGGAGGAGGTGCGTCCATGCCGGCGACCGTCCAGCCGCCCGAGAGCGTCACCTGGCGCGTCCACATCGACCGGTCCATGTGGGTCGGAGGGGTGCGCAGCCTCATGCTGCAAGCCCTGCACCCGCTGGCGATGTGGGGCGTCTGGCAGAACTCCAACTTCCAGGAGGACCCCTTCGGGCGGTTGCAGCGCACGTCGGACTTCGTCGGGGTGGGCACGTTCGGCAGCCCCGAGGAGGTGGAGAAGGCCGGGGCCAGGGTCCGCGCGATCCATCGCAGCCTGCGCATCCTCAACCACGACACGGGCAGGAAGGAACGCCTGGACCAGCCCGAACTGCTCCTGTGGGTGCACTGCGCCGAGGTCTACTCCTACCTTGAGGTCGCGCGGCGGGCCGGGCTCCCGATGACCGACGCCATGGCCGACCGCTACCTGGACGAGCAGCGGCAGAGCGCCACGTACGTGGGCCTGCACGCCGAGGACGTACCCGGCAGCGTCGCCGAGATGGAGACGTACATGGCCGAGATGCGCCCCCGGCTCAGGGTCACCGAAGAGGCCGCCGCGACGGTGCGCTTCCTGATGTGGCCCTCGATGCCCGAGAACCTGAAGTTCCTGGCCCTCGGTAAGCCCGGCTGGTTCACGTTCGGCGCGCTCTGCTACTACACGCTCCCCGACTGGGCACGCCACATGTACAAAGCCCTCCCCGAAGTGCCCCAGCCGGCGGTCACCGCGGCGTTGCGTTCCTTCCGGCTGGCGATGAACTCCGTCCCGGAACGCTGGCACGACTACGCCTTCGCCAAGCAGACCCGCGACATGCTGGCGCGAGCCAGGCAGCGGCTGGCCGCCGAAGGCTACGACGTGAGCCACGGACTGCGCGGCTTGAAAGACCCCCGGCGCTGGCCCACCTTCGCCGGTTAGGGGGCTTCGGGTTCCGGGGGGTTCGGTTCGGCCAGGGCGGCCCAGGGGTCCTTGCGGGGGGCGGCCGCCTGGCCTTCAGGGCAGTGGCGGGCGAAGTCGCACCAGGAGCACAGGGCGGACGGCCGCGGTGGGAAGAGGCCGTTGTAGGGGGTGTGGTCCACCGGGTCGGCCGGGTTGGCGCGTGTTGCGGAGCGGTGGGCGAGGTCGCGGTAGCCCTGGTCGGCGGCTGCGGCCTCGGCGGCTATCTGCTCGGCGCGGCGCAGGTGACGTTGCAGGGACTCATCGGTGTGGTCCCACGCGGCCACTTCGCCGGTGGGCAGGTGGTGCAGTTCCACACGGCGGCAGGGGCGGCGCAGGACACGGGCGGCGGCGAGGGCGTACAGGGCCAGTTGCAGGGACCCCCTCGCGTCGTCGGAGGTGAGGACGTGGCGGCCGGTCTTGTAGTCGACCACGACCAGTTCCGCGCCCCGCACGTCCAGACGGTCGATGCGTCCCGAGACGGCGATGCGGTCGGTGCGGGTGGCGACCGTGCGTTCCACCCCCAGGGGCTCGTCGGTGGGGTCGAGGCGCGCGACGTACCGTTCGACCATCTCGCGGGCCCGCTCACGCCACCGGGCGGACTGCTCGGCGTCCCGGTAGCCCTCGGTCAGCCAGCCGCGCCTCACCAGCGTGCCGGCCGCCTCGACGGTGCGCTCGTGCTCGGGGAGGCGCCACCAGGACGCCAGCGCGTTGTGGACGCTGGCACCCAGGCTGTTGTGCGCCCAGGGCGGGCCCTTCGGCGGGGACGGGCGATCCAGGTACGTCATCCGGTACCGCCTGGGGCAGTCCAGCCAGGCGTTCAGCCGTGACGGCGTACAGGTGTACAGCCGCTGCGGCATGCCGTCGAAGCCGAGCTGCTCGGCGGCCATGGTCTTAGTCGTCGTCGCCTTCTTGGGCCAGGGCGCCCCAGCTCTCCCAGCGGGCGTCCTCGTCACCGACCGTGGTCTCCTCCCCCTGGCCTGGGAGCACCCGCAGGTCCTTGGGCAGCGGGGTCAGCAGCGCGCCGATCGAGTTGAGCTGTTTGCGCAGGTCCTCGTACACCCCGCCGATCGAGCCCGGACGGCCGCGGTGCAGCGTGTCGCCGGAGAACAGGACGCCGAGCTGCTCGCTGATCAGGCAGACCGAGCCGGGGGTGTGACCGGGGGTGTGCACGATCTCCAGCGCGGAGCCGGCGATCTCGAAGACGCCGCCGTCCTCCAGCCAGATGTCCGGTTCGAGGGAGCGCAGGGCCTTGGCGTCGTCCTCGTCCTCCTCGTTCTTGGCGAGGCGGCCGAAGTAGTCGCGCCACAGCAGCCGGTCGCCGCGGTGCAGCGCGATCGGCGCCCAGTTCTCCTCGTCCTCCTCGCCGGCGGCGGCCACCTCCAGCACCGCGTTGAGGTGGTGCTCGTTGCCGTCGGTCAGGATGACGGCCATGACCTCCCGCTCGCCGACCTCCTTGAGGATGGCCTCGGCGTCGTACGCCGGGTCGATCACGATGACCTCGTCGTCGTCACCGACGAGGTAGGTGTTGTTCTCGACGTCGTACTCGGTGTCGTCCAGGGTGACCGTCCCGGACGTCACCACCTGTTCGATGCGCGCGTCCACGCCCCGCACCCTATCGCGCGGTGCCCACTGCGGGGTGCCCACTGGATGGGTCCCTCCGGACGCGGTGACGGCGAGGGGCTCGCCGGGTACGCGTCAGGGGTTGAGGCGAGGGGTGAAGGCGCCGTAGGGAAGGTCCAGTTCCATGCCGGGCTCGCGCAGGTCGAGCAAGTGCGGCTGTTCGAGGATGAGGACTCCCGCCTCGGCCGGCCACAGGACCACCCACAGCCAGTTGCCCATGGCCTCACCCGCGTACACGGCCCGGTCGGGTTTCGCGGGCACCGCCCACACGGGGACGGAGTGGCCCCCGCTGCCGGTGGGCCCCTGCACGTCCAGCTTGCCGTGGGGAGGGCTGCTGTCGAAACCGACTCCTGGGTCGGGCCCGTCCAGGCCCGCGTAGTACGCGCCCAGGCCGATGCCCGGTTCCTCCGCTATCAACAGCATGTCGGCGGGGCCGCTCAGAAGGCCCGGACCGGTCAGGGCGACCGTGCAGGCGCGGGCGCCGCTGCGTTCGTCGCCGACCGAGCAGAACCCGGTGACGAGCCAGCCGTGCGGCAGCGGCCAGGGCACCCATACCGGGACGCGGGCCTCGGCCAGCACGGCGGCGAGACCTACCGCGCTGGGGCGTTTCGGGGGCTGCCTCGGCAGCACCGCCCCGTGCGCGTCGCAGCTCCAGTCACTGGACCAGAGGCTGGGCGCGTGCAACCGCCCGCCGCAGCGGGGGCAGGTGGGCTCCGCCCTCATGGCTACCAACAGTGCGGTGTGGCCGCTATCACGTCAAGTTGGCGCAGCTCAACAGGAGGGAAAAGGGGAACAAAATACAGTCGTGAACGATGACGGCGAAAAGGCCGCCCGTCGCGCGGGGGTCACCGTGCGCTGCGTGGGCGGCATCGCGGTGGACGGGGACGGCCGGATGCTGATGATCAGGCGCGGGCGGGCGCCGTCGGCCGGGCTGTGGTCGGTGCCCGGCGGCCGGGTCGAGCCCGGCGAGAGCGATGAGGCCGCCGTCGTCCGTGAGCTGCGGGAGGAGACCGGCCTTGAGGTGTCCGTGGGACGGCTGGTCGGCACGGTGGAACGCCCCGGCCCGGGAGTGGTCTACGAGATCCACGACTTCGAGGTGACCGTGGAGGGCGGCACGCTGCGGGCGGGCGACGACGCGGCGGAGGCCCGCTGGGTCACGCCCTCGGAGCTGCGCGTTCTCCCGACGGCGCCGGGGCTGCTGGACGCCTTCACCGCCTGGGGCCTCATCTGACAGCTCCCCCGCGCACCGGCGGCTCCAGGATGCTGCACGGGCGGACGGGCGCCGGGGGTTCAACCGGAACACCAACTGTCACCTGCCCGATGGAGGTTGGTTCATCGCCCTTGCCCGTTTCTCCACCGGCTGGTGGAGTTGAAAGATGCGCAAGACGGGGTCGCTCCTGGTGCTGCTGGCCGGAGTGCTGGCCCTCACCACCCTGGGCACCGTCGTCCTGGTCCGGACGGTGTCGTCCGAACCCGCGGCCACCGAGCGCACCGCCGCGCGGAACCCCTCTCCCCCGCCGCCCCCGTCCCCGTCCATCCCCCCGACGGTGACCGCCACCTACGCCTCCCGCGTCAAGGACTCCCGCGCCGTCGTGGCGATGACCGTCCGCGGCACCAACGCGATCGCCTACGTCTGCGACGGGCGGCGGCTGGAGGCGTGGCTGCGCGGCAGGATCTATCCCGAGGGGCTGGTCCGGTTGCAGGGCCCGAAGGGCATCCTCACCGGATCGGTCCAGGGCACGAACGTGATCGGCGCGGCCAGCCTCGACGAGGACAGCCTGTTCGCCTTCAAGGCCGCCGCCGTCCAGGCCCCGTCCGGCCTGTACCGCGCGACCTCGACGGTGCGCGGCGCGCGCCTGGTCGGAGGCTGGATCGTGCTGCCAGCGGCGACCAGGTCGGTGTCGTGAACCTCGCGCGGACACCCCGCCCCGCGCCGCCGCTCGACCCCGCCGCCGGAGCCGTCACGGTCGACGGCGTGCGGATCCCGGTCGCCCCCGCCGACCCCGCCCGTCCCTAGCCGTCCTCCGGGACGACGGAGACACCACGAACATCGCGGAACCAGAACGGAGCCGGACGCTGACCAAGCTGAGCGGGACGGGCGCCCGCCGGGTCGGGCCGTACGAGGTGGTGCGGCGGCTCGGCGCGGGCGGCATGGGCGTGGTGTACCTCGCCGTGGCGCCGGACGGAGGCCGCGTCGCGGTGAAGGTGATGCACCCCGCGTGGGTCGCCGAACCGGGCTTCCCCCACCGTTTCGAGCGGGAGGTGGAGGCGATCAGGCGCGTCGCGCCCTTCTGCACCGCCCCCGTCGTGGACCACGCCGTCACCGAGGACGTGGCCTACATCGTCACCGAGTACGTGGAGGGGCGCACCCTCTGGGACACGGTGAAGGAGGACGGGCCGTTGTCCGGGGCGCGGCTGGAGTCGGTCGCGGTCGGGACGGCCGTGGCGCTGAACGCGATCCACCGGGCCGGGGTCGTCCACCGGGATCTCAAGCCGGGCAACGTGATCCTGTCCCCCGAGGGCCTGCGGGTGATCGACTTCGGGATCGCCAAGCTCGCCGGGGCGGGACCGATCACCGGGAACGTGGCCATGGGGACGCCTCCGTTCATGGCCCCGGAGCAGGCCGCGGGCGACGAGGTGACCCCCGCGGCCGACGTGTTCTCCTGGGGCGCGGTGGTGACCTTCGCCGGCACCGGCGAACCCCCGTTCGGGCAGGCGTCCCCGGACGTGATGTTCTACCGGCTGATGCACGAGGAGCCGCGGCTCGGCGGCCTCCCCGGCCGGCTCCGCACGCTGGTGGCCGGTGCCCTGGAGAAGCGGCCCGAGCGCCGCCCCGGGGCCCGCGAGCTGATCGACGAGCTGGCGGGGCGTCCCCTCGGGGAGTCCGCCAAGGCGGTCCTGCGGAGCGGCTGGAGCGCGCTGGGCCCGGTGCCCCCGACGGAGCGGGACCTGCCAGCAGAGGAGCCCGAGGAGCCCGAGGAGCGGCCCTCAGGCGGCGAACCGCCCGAACCGCCGGGGACGGAGCCTCCGCCGTCCACCGACGGCCCTGAGGCGCCGGACCGCCGCCTGGCGGGCCGCCCCACGGCGCTCCGGCTCGGGCGACGCCCGCTGGCCGCGCTGGCCGCCGGTGCCGTGGCCGTCGCGGGCTTCGCGCTCTACCAGGTGTACGGGACGGGAGGCACCGCCACGACGGGCACGTCCTTCGAGGAGTCGTTCGACACCGAGGGCGACTGGCCCCGCGCCGTGACCGCGGCCGGCACGGCGCGCTACTACAAGGGCGGCTACCTGCTCCAGCCGCTGCCCGACCAGGGGATGGCGGCGACCGCGCCGGTGAGGGCGGACCGGATGACCTCCGTCCGGCTGTCCACGACGGCCCGGATGCAGGTGGGCGCCGGCGAGTACGGGATCTGGTGCGCGGGCACGCCCGTCACCGACGCGCAGAGCCGGTACTCCTTCTCGGTCACGACGGACGGGCGCGCCGGGATCACCAAGGAGGGCAGGGACGGCGCCAGATGGGTGCTGGTCCCGTTCCGCCCCGCCCCGGGCGCCGCCGTCCCGTCCGGGGAGAACCGGATCGAGGCCGAATGCCGGTTCACCGGCGACGGCACCGCGCTGCGGATGCTCGTCAACGGACGGGAGGTCGCCGCGTTCCGCGACCGCCGCGCCGCCTACGGGCCGGGCGCGGTGGGAGTCGCCGCCATCTCCCGTCCCGGACCGGGCGGCGGCGCGACCGCGCGGTACGAGTCGTTCAGTGTCCGGAGGCCGCCGGAATAGGCTCCGGCTCGGCCTCGGCCGGGCCGGGGACGGTCGTCTCGATCCCCAGCCTCCGCACCAGCCAGAGCACCCCCAGCGCGTACAGGATCATCGGGACCACGTCGGCCAGCACGTACTGCCACGGCACCGCGCCTTGCACGATGTCGAGCCGGCCCACCGCCGCCGGCGCCAGGAACGCCAGGAAGTTGTTGAACACGTGCAGCGCGATCGACGCCTCAAGGCCGCCGCTGCGCACCGTGATCCAGCCCGCGATCACGCCGAACGCGAAGATGTCGAGGATCCCCCAGCCGGTGTAGCCGTGGCCGGAGGTGAACAGCGCCCCGCCGACCACGATCCCCGGCCAGGGCGTGCGGAACACGACGCTGAGCGCCCGCCCGACGCGTCCCCGGGCGGTCTCCAGGGTGCACGCGCCGACCGCCTGAAGCAGCCAGCCGCGGAACACGTACTCCTCGGCGGACGCCTGGAACGGCACCAGCAGGACGATCACGGCCGCCGCCGCCAGGAACCGGCCCCAGCCCACCCACCGCTCGTTCGCCTCGGCAGGATCGTCCACGGCCAGGTCCGCCAGCCACATCGTCCCGTACGACACGGCGCAGAACGCGATCGCCAGGCCCGCGCAGACCAGCAGCCAGCGCCAGCGCAGCCGCCCCACGACCGAGGAGACGGTGCCGGGACGCCGCCGCTGCACCAGCCAGGGCACCAGCAGGGCGAACGGCAGGAAGACGGCCAGCGTGGCGAGGTTGAGGCCCAGGTCGGCCAGGTCGTTGCCCAGGATCGAGTCGCCGGTCCCGTCCAGGTTCGGCTGCTCGCCGGTGATCAGGCTGGAGACGATCAGCGCCACGATGCCCAGGACGATCACCATGGCGAAGCCGCCGAACAGGATGGTGAACGTCCCCACCAGCGGCCGCCACCAGCGGTGCGCCGCCGTGCGCGCCATCCGGTGGTACGGGGACCCGGCCGGGGTCGGCACCGTCCATGGAACCTTCGCGAAGGGTGGTTGCAGCCCGTACTGGTGCGGATAGGGCGCCGGGTAGGCACCGGCCGGGAGAGGCTCGGCCTGCTCGGGTCCCCGGTTCACCGCGCCCGGATCGGGCGGGGCCCAGTCCCTGTCCGCCGGATCCGACACGCCAGACCTCCCTGCCAGGCGAAACGCTGGTCCTCACACAAAGCGTACGGGCCGGCGCGCGCCGTCAGGTCGACGGGGGCTCGAACACCGAGGTCCGCTTGAGGCCCGCCGCCCGTCCCTTGGCGGCGACGACCAGAGCCATCTTCCGGGACGCCTCGTCGATCATCTCGTCGCCGAGCCTGGCCGCGCCGCGTCCCTCCACCGTGGTGCTGTGATCATAGGCGTCCAGGATCAGCTCCGCCCGGTCGTAATCCTCCTGTGAGGGTGAGAACACCGCGTTGCCCGCCTCGATCTGGGACGGGTGCAGCACCCACTTCCCGTCGAAACCCAGCGCCGCCGACCGCCGCGCCACCCGCGTGAACGCCTCCACGTCCCGCACGTTGAAGTACGGTCCGTCGATCGCCTGCAGATCGTGCGCCCTGGCCGCCATGAGGATCCGCATCAGGATGTAGTGGTAGGCGTCGCCCTCGGTGTAGCCGGGCGGCTGCTCCCCCACCACCAGCGTCCCCATGTTGATCGACGCCATGAGGTCGCCGGGCCCCAGCACCAGGGACTCC
This sequence comes from Actinomadura sp. NBRC 104412, assembly GCF_030269515.1. Classification (GTDB taxonomy): domain Bacteria; phylum Actinomycetota; class Actinomycetes; order Streptosporangiales; family Streptosporangiaceae; genus Spirillospora. The sequence continues at coordinate 68,103 of NZ_BSTM01000018.1, forward strand.
AGCCGCGGCGACGACGCCGCGATCGCGTCGACCGCGACCATGCCGCGGGCGTCCTCGATCTGCGCCTCGATCCCGATCCGGCCGACCTCGTACCCCATGGCGCGCTCGATCTGGGTCAGCAGCCGGTCGAGCCACCGCACGTGGGACGGGTCGCTCACCTTCGGCAGCATCACGCAGTCGAGGTCGGCGCCCGCGCCCTCCACCACCTCGATCACGTCCCGGTACGCCCAGTGCGTCTCCAGGTCGTTGACCCGCACCACCCGGACCTTACCGGTCCAGTCGCCCTCCTTCAGCGCGGCCACCACGTTCGCCCGCGCCTTCTCCTTCGCCCCGGGCGCCACCGCGTCCTCCAGGTCGAGCATGACCTCGTCGGCGGGAAGCCCCTGGGCCTTCTCGATGAAGCGGGGGTTGCTCCCGGGAACCGCCAGGGTGGTACGTCGCGATCGCATGCAGCGGATGCTATCCAGCGGGCTCATGTGACACTCTGCCGGTATGAGCGAATGGTCGGCGCTGGTGGAGGAGGCGGCCAAGAAGTCGGGGCTGGTGTGGCTGGAGCTGCCCGGCCTGCCGCAGCCGCGCGCCGCCTGGCATCTGTGGCACGACGGTTCCCTGTACGTCCTGACCGGCGGCGAGGGCGAGCAGCCCCTGCCGGGCCTCCCCGAGGCGCGGACCGTGCCGGTGACCCTCCCCAGCAAGGACAAGCGCGGCCGCCTCATCACCTTCGTCGCCGCGGTCGAGCAGGTCCAGGCCGGCACGGAACTCTGGGACGAGGTGGCGCCGCTGCTCGCCAAGGAACGCCTCAACGCCGCCACGCACGAAGGGCAGGTGGAACACTGGGCGGAGGAGTCGTACATCGTCCGCCTCACACCGACCGGCGAGGTGACGCAGGAGCCGGGCCGGGACGCGGGCGACTACGCGACCGTGCGCCCCGTACCGAGCCCGGCCACCACACGTGGCCGGGCCCCGCGCATGTTCGGCGGCAAACGCCGCAAGGCGGACCGCTGACTACATCGGCAGCTCGCTGTTCGCCGTGATGGCGCGCAGCTTGTCGGGATTGGCGACGACGTGGACGGCCGCCACCTTCCCCCGCTCGTCGACGTCCACGGTGATCGTGCAGATCGGCCGCTCGGGCCCGTCCACCACGATGCCCGGCACGCCGTTGATGTCGGCGCTCCGGATCCGCATGTCCTCGGGTTGCACCCCCGCGTACGGCCGGCCGGTGACCCCCGCCACCCAGCGCGCCACCTTGTCCGCGCCATGGATGATCCGCCGCGCCGCCTTGATCTTGCCGCCGCCGTCCGTCCACAGCGCGACGTCGGGGGCGAGCACCTCCATCAGCTTGTTGAGGTCGCCGCCCAGCGCCGCGTCCACGAACCGGTCGATCACCGTTTGCCGCTCCCGCCGGTCGATGGAGAACCGGGGGCGCCGTGCCTCCACATGCTTGCGGGCCCGCGTACCGATCTGCCGCACGGCGGTCTCCGAACGGTCCAGCGCCTGCGCGATCTCCGCGTACGGGAACCCGAACACGTCCTTGAGCAGGAACACGGCCCGCTCCAAGGGGCTGAGCGTCTCCAGCACCACCAGCATCGCCATCGACACCGACTCGGCCAGCTCGGCCTCCTCCGCCACATCCGGCGAGGTCAGTATGGGCTCGGGCAGCCAGGGCCCGACATACGTCTCCCGCTGCACCTGGGCCGACCGAAGCCGGTCCAGCGCCAGGTTGGTCGTGATCCGCACCAGGTAGGCCCGGGGATCCTCCACATCGGACCTGTCCGCGGCCGACCAGCGCAGCCAGGCGTCCTGAACGGCGTCCTCGGCGTCCGCGGCGGTCCCCAGCATCCGGTACGCCACCGCGAACAACAGGTCGCGGTACTCCTGGAAGCTTTCCTCCAGCGAAGCGACCCCCACGTTCACACCTTTCCGCGCTTCACTCCGACCGGCACCGCCTCACAGCGGTCCTTGAACCCCTGGCCTGTCAGACCCGCCGCCGCGTTGAACCGCGACCGCAGGTTCTCCAGGGCCACCATCATCGTCAGCTCCACCAGCTGCCGTTCGTCCAGGTACCGGCGAAGGCCCTCGGTCAGCTCGTCCGTGACGACCGGAGGGTCCGCCGTCATCGCCTCCGCGTACTCCAGGACGAGGCGCTCGTCCTCGTCGAACAGGTCGCTCTCGCGCCACCGCGGAACGGCCTCCAGCTTCTCCAACGGGATCCCGTGCGTCACCGACTCCCACGTCCCGAAGTCCACGCACCAGGAACAACCGATCTTGACCGCCGACGCCATGACGGCCAGGTCCTTGAGCCGATGCGGCACCGCGTCCCAGCGCGCCACGGACATCTCCAGCATCCCGTACCCGGTCACCACCCCCAGGTGATGCCCCATCGCCCGCGCGGGATCCAGCTCGGCCCCGAACTTACGGCGCGAGAACCAGGAGAACAGCCGGTAACGCAGTGTCCGCGGCGGGTCAAGAGAGATGCGGCTCACGACAAACTCCTCCACTCACGCAGGTGTCGCCATGCACGACGCCCCCCAGCCCCAAAACGTGACAAGGCACCCAAAAATGTGAGCCACCCGACACCAACGGTCGCCCAGCGTTGCGCACCGAAGCCAGGGGCGAGCGCCAGCAAGACCCTGATCGCGCAGCGAGCCCCCAAGGCGAATCGAAGCGATGCAGCGATCCCACACAGCCGCGACAAGCGACGAGCGCAGCTCGCACCTGCAAATAAACACAGCCGCAACTACCTCAGCCCGCAACCCCAGCCCCGAACGGCGGCCAGGCGTTGCGATCGCGACCGGAGGCAGATTCGAGCGCCAGCGAGAATCTGATCGCGTAGCGAGCCCCCAGGCGAGTCGGAGCGATGCAGCGATCGCCGCAGGCGCGACAAGCGACGAGCCCCCAGGCGAGGAGCGCAGCTCGCGGCTGCCATAAGAATAAGCTCAGCATATGACCGGTGTTCCGGGGCGGGTTTTCATTGCGAGGCTGGCCGGGGTGGCCGTGTTCGATCCGGCGGGCGACCAGGTCGGGCGGGTTCGCGATGTGGTGGTGGCGTTGCGTCTGGGGGCGCGCCCGCCGCGGGTGCTGGGGCTGGTGGTGGAGGTGGCGCCGCGCCGGCCGGTGTTCTTGCCGATCACCCGGGTGACGGTGGTGGAGGCGGACGCGATCGTGTTCGACGGCCGGCTCAATGTGCGGAGGTTCCAGAAGCGCGAGGCGGAGACCCTGGTGATCGCCGAGATGCTGGACCGGACGGTGCGGCTGGTGGAGGGCGATGAGCCGGTCGTGGTGGTGGACGTGGCCATGGAGCCGACGAGGACGAGGGATTGGCTGCTGTCGAAGGTGGCGGTGAGCCGTGCCGTCCGGGGTGGGCGGTTGCGGCGGCGTGGCGAGACGTTCGTGGTGGATTGGGATGCGGTGCACGGGTTCTCGGCGGTGGAGTACGGCCAGGGCGCGGCGGGGTTGATCGCGGCGTTCGAGCGGATGAAACCGGCCGATCTTGCGGGGGTCGTGCATGAGCTGCCGGAGAAGCGGCGGGACGAGGTCGCGCGGGCGCTGGACGACGAGCGGCTGGCGGATGTGCTGGAGGAGCTGCCGCAGGACGACCAGGTCGAGATCTTGGGGCGGCTGGAGGTGGAGCGTGCCGCCGACGTGCTGGAGGCGATGGATCCGGATGACGCGGCCGACCTGCTGGGCGAGTTGCCGACCGAGCAGCGGGAGCGGCTGCTGACGCTGATGGAGCCGCAGGACGCGGCGCCGGTGCGGCGGTTGCTGACCTATCCGGATTACAGCGCGGGCGGTCTGATGACCACGGATCCGGTGGTGGTGCCGCCGGACGCCACGGTGGCGGAGGCGTTGGCGCGGATCCGCAATCCCGATCTGAACCCGGCCTTGGCGGCGCAGGTGTACGTGTGCCGTCCGCCCACGGCGACGCCCACGGGCCGTTACCTGGGCACGGTGCATTTCCAGCGGTTGCTGCGGGAGGCGCCGCCGACGCTGGTGAGCGGGATCGTGGACACGGAGCTGGATCCGTTGCGCCCGGCGGTGTCGCTGGAGGCGGTGGCCACGTACCTGGCCACGTACAACCTGGTGGCGGGCGCGGTGGTGGACGAGAACGGGCATCTGCTCGGCAGTGTCACGATCGATGACGTGCTCGACCACATGCTGCCCGTGGACTGGCGGGAGAACGCCATGGAAGCGGCCGCCGAGGGTACGGGGGATCCGGAGGAGGAGGCCCTTCGTGGCGGCCCGGCCGCCGGGGGTGAGCGGGACACGACCGACCGACAGGGGAGGTGACCATGACGACGCCACGCCTGGATCAGCCGCGTGAGCTGCGCCGTAGCCTGTTGCCCCGCCCGCATTACGATCCCGAGTCGTTCGGCCGGCTGTCCGAGCGCTTCGCCAGGTTCCTCGGGACGGCCCGGTTCCTGGTGTACATGACGGTCTTCGTCACGGTCTGGATCGGCTGGAACCTGCTGGCGCCGTCCTTCCTGCGCTGGGACCCGTACCCGTTCATCTTCCTGACGCTGGCGCTGTCGTTGCAGGCGTCGTACGCGGCGCCGCTGATCCTGCTGGCGCAGAACCGGCAGGACGACCGGGACCGGGTGCAGTACGAGCAGGACCGGGCCCGTGACGAGCGCGCCATCGCCGACACCGAGTACCTGACCCGCGAGATCGCGGGGCTGCGGCTGGCGTTGAGCGAGGTGGCCACCCGCGACTTCCTGCGTTCCGAGCTTCAGGCACTGATCAGGGAACTGGACGGGGAGCGCAAGGAGACCTCGGGCGCGCCGCTGCGCTGAACCGGGGCAAGGGTCAGCCGGGAGAGGCGGGGTCGCCGAGTTTGCCGAGGATCCGGGCGAACGCCTCCCGTTCCTCCTCGTCCAGCCGTCCCAGGACGTGCCGGCGGATGCCCTCCCGGTAGGTGGGGGTGGCCTCGTCCAGCCGCCTCCTGCCCTCGGGGGTGAGCACCGCGTAGAACCCGCGCGCGTCGCTGTCGCAGGCCGCGCGCTGCACCAGCCCTCCCCGCTGCATGCGGTCGATCAGCCGGGTCAGCCCGCTGCGCGACAGCAGCACCCGGTCGGCCAGGTCGTTCATCCGCAGCTTGCCGCCCGGGGTCTCGCCCAGGCGCACCAGGACGTCGAACGCGCCGAGCGCGAGCGCGTGGCGGGTCGTCATGTCCGCTTGGAGCCGGCGGGAGATCTGCACCTGGGCGCGCAGCATGTCCCGCCAGAGGGTGGATTCCTCGGCGTTGATGGAGGTGGACGACGTTGTCACGGGGGCGATCGTACGGCGCGCGGCGCCGGGGTGCGAGGGGAACGGCGTCTCGCGGAGAGTATCGGCCGTGTCGCATCAGGTAACGGGGTGCCGGGTTCGCGGGCATCGCCCGGGTGTCCATACCATGGGGGCATGGCCTCCCAGTTGACGACCGAGCAGGTGACCGAGGCGCTCGCCACGGTGAACGATCCCGAGATCCGTAAGCCCATCACCGAGCTCGACATGGTCAAGAGCGTCGACATCGCGCCCGGCGGCGCGGTGCGCGTCGGCGTCTATCTGACCGTGGCCGGGTGTCCGATGAAGGACACGCTGACCCGCAGCGTCACCGAGGCCGTCTCGCGGCTCGACGGCGTGTCCTCCGTCGCGGTCGAGCTGGACGTGATGAGCGAGGAGCAGCGCAAGGCGCTGCAGACCAAGCTGCGCGGGGGCGAGCCCGCCAAGGAGATTCCGTTCGCCAAGCCCGGCTCGCTGACCAGGGTGTACGCGGTGGCCAGCGGCAAGGGCGGCGTCGGCAAGTCGTCGGTCACGGTCAACCTGGCCGCCGCGCTGGCGGCGCAGGGCCGCAAGGTGGGCGTGGTGGACGCCGACATCTACGGCCATTCGGTGCCGCGGATGCTGGGCGTCCGGGAGGCGCCGACCAAGGTGCAGGACATGATCATGCCGCCGTCGGCGCACGACGTGAAGGTGATCTCGGTCGGGATGTTCACCGCCGGGAACCAGCCGGTGGTGTGGCGCGGCCCGATGCTGCACCGCGCGCTGCAGCAGTTCCTCGCCGACGTCTACTGGGGCGACCTGGACATCCTGCTGATGGACCTGCCGCCGGGCACCGGCGACATCGCGATCTCGGTGGCGCAGCTCCTGCCGTCCGCGGAGATCCTGGTGGTGACCACGCCGCAGCAGGCGGCCGCCGAGGTGGCCGAGCGGGCGGGCGCGATCTCGGCGCAGACCCACCAGCAGGTGATCGGCGTGATCGAGAACATGTCGTACCTGACCTGCGCGCACTGCGGCGAGCGGCAGGACGTCTTCGGCACGGGGGGCGGCCGGACGGTGGCGGACGCGCTGGCCAGGACGCTCGGCACCCGCGTCCCGCTGCTGGGGCAGGTCCCGATCGACCCGCGGCTGCGCGAGGGCGGCGACACCGGCACTCCGCTGGTCCTGTCGGATCCGGACGCCGAGGCCGCCAAGGAGCTCCGCACGATCGCCGACACCCTGGGCACCCGGTCGCGTGGGCTGGCCGGAATGTCCCTCGGCATCTCCCCGAAGCGGCGCTGACCGCGAGCCGCTCTGAGCCGGCGCCGCCGGGCCGGGTGGTTGGACGGCGCCGTTAGGTCGCCTCGTTGTCGAACGGGGGGCGCTCGCCGTATTCGAGGCCGCCCGGCATCGTGGTGTAGGACGGTTCGTCGTCGAAGACGCCGCTGCCGTTGGCGGTGGTGGGCCGCAGGTCGTCGTCGTGGTCTTCGAGCAGGTGCTTGCGGACGAACGTCTTCGGGTTGAGGTCGGCGACGTCGAAGTCCTTGAACTCGGGTCCCAGGCCCTCTTGCAGTTCGGCCTTGGCGTTGTTGGCCATCTGGCGTACCTGGCGCAGTGCCCGGCCCGCCTGGGCGGCCGCCTGGGGCAGCTTGTCCCCGAAGATGACCAGGGCGAGCACGACGAGCACCACCATCTCGCCGAGTCCGACGTCGAACAACCCGACCTCCACACGCGCCAAGGGGCCGGACCGTCGCGGTCCGGCCCCTTAAGGGTATCCACCTTCGGTCAACGCCCTGTATCGGGCAATCGACTCTTAACGGTCATCCTGCCTCCAGCGTCACCGGAACGGTCGTCTCCCTCCCGTCGCGCTGGTAGGTGACCTGGATCCGGTCGCCGGGCGCCTTGCTCCTGATCAGCGCGACCAGGTCGGCGGGCCCGTCGATCGGGCGGCCGTCCACCTTGGTGATCACGTCGCCGGGACGCAGGCCGGCCTTGTCCGCCGGGCCGTTCGGGGTCACCGGCTCCTGGCCCTGCGGGGCCGAGCCGATGATCCGCGCGCCGCCCTCCTGGAACTGCGGGTCGGGGATCACGCCGATCCTGGCCTGCTTGACCGAGCCGGTGTTGATGATCGACTCGGCCACCCGCTTGGCCTGGTTGATCGGGATGGCGAAGCCCAGGCCGATGCTGCCGGACTGGCTCTCCCCGCCGAGCCCGCGGCCGCCCACGGTGAGGATGGCGGTGTTGATGCCGATCACCCGGCCCTTGCCGTCCACCAGCGGGCCGCCGGAGTTGCCGGGGTTGATGGCCGCGTCGGTCTGGATGGCGTTGAGGTAGGAGGAGATCTCCCCGTTCTCGCCGCCGGTGGGCACGGCCCGGTTCAGCGCGCTGACGATGCCGGTGGTCACCGAGCTGTCCAGCCCCAGCGGCGAGCCGATGGCGATCACCGGGTCGCCGACCGCGAGCTCGTCGGAGTTGCCGGGGGTCAGCGGGGGCAGCGAGTGCTGGCCCTGCGGCTTGAGCACGGCGATGTCGGAGCCGGCGTCGCGGCCGGTGAGCGTGGCGGGCAGCCGCTTCTTGTCGTTGAACACGACCTCGATCTCGCCGCCGGACGCCACCACGTGGTTGTTGGTGATGATGTAGCCGCCGTTGACGATGAAGCCGGTGCCGCCGACGCCGTTGCCGCCGCCCTGGGAGACCCGGATCGACACGACGCTGGGCAGGACCCGCTGCGCCACGCCGGCGACCGAGTCCGGCGGGCGGTTCTTGGGCTGGCCCGAGTTGTCGCCGCCGAGGCTGACCGAGGGCTGGTCGGCGGGCCGCCCGTCCCCGCTGGCCATGACCCCGATGCCGGCGCCGACGCCGCCGGCCACCAGCGCCACGATCAGCGCGACCACGGCCAGCACGCCCAGGCCGGGCATGCCGCGGGACGCGGACGGGAGCGGCGGCACCGGCGCCCAGTTCGGGGAGCCGGGCGGGCCGCCGTACCCGCCGGGCGGCATGGGACGGGGAGCGCCGGGAGGGCCGCCGGCGGGCATCCCGCCCTGGGGCGGCCCCGCCTGGGGTCCCGCCGGAGGCGGCTGGTGCGACTGCTGGGGCGGCCAGCCGTACGGGGTGCCGTGGCCGCCCGCACGCGGGTCCTGGCCGGGCTGCTGGTGGGCCGCCATCCTCGGGTCGTGCGGCTCGTACCCGTGCGGGACGAAGCCGGGGCGCATCCGGCCCTGCTCACCCTGAGGCGGGGGCACGGGCCCGTCCGGGACGACACCGTCGGGGACCACATCCTGCCGGACCCCCTCACCGGGCCCGGCGGGCGGCGCGGGGGGCGCGCCCGGCCCGGCAGGGGCGGAGGCACCCTGCACGCCGGCAGCCTGCACGCCGGCACCCTGGACGCCGGGCATGGGCCGGTCGACGGCCGTCGGCTGCGGCGGCGCGGGAATGTCGGTGTCGCGGGCGTAGGAGTCGGGCGGCGCGAACCCTGCGACCAGGCGGTCCGCCACTCCGGGACCCTTCTCAAGACCCGCCGCTCCGGACGGCTCGGGGTCGTCGTCCCGATCGTCCGGGGCGTCGTCGCGGTCGCTGCGGACCTCCCGGGCACCCCGGTCGTCCCGGTCGTCGCCGGCCCGGACCTCGGCGCCCGTCTCCGAGGGCTCGGCCGCGTCGTCACGGCCACCCCCGGGACCGGGCGGAAGGCCGTCCTTCTCAGACGCCCCGGCCGGCCCGCGGCTCTCTTCCGTCATCCCCAACTCCTACCGAGCATGGTCTACCCGTCATCGCGCTCATCGTGCCCGGCGGGGCGTGTGATGAGCATAAAACGCCCCAGGCCCCCGTTCCCGCGCGGTCCCGCAAGGGTATGGCGTACAAAGCAGGCATACGGTTCCATGACATCATTCCCCGCACGCCACCTCAATTCGCGCCCGCCACGCCGGGCCGCCCGAGGCCCCCGGCCGCGCCGCCGGACGGGACTCACCCCAACGGGTTGGCCCAGGACAGCAGCCTGCGGAACCCCCGTCCCAGCCGGGAGCGGAGGGCGTCCTCCTCCCGCGGCAGGGAGTTCACCACCAGATCGGCGGTGTCGGGCGGAGCGTCGGTCAAGACCGTGTAAACATAGCCGTCCTTGGCCCAGACCGCCCAGTGGTGCAGCGAATCACGGCGGAACACCGTCCGGTCCCGGTTGGTGGTACGGCGCCAGCCGGTCAGGCGGGACTCGTCCAGCGCGCCCCGCTGGACGAAGACCGACACGGCGGCCAGCCCGTCGGAGTAGCTGAGATGGACGATGTCGCTCTCGGTCCTGTCCCGGGTCCTGACGGCCGCCTGCTCGTGGGGGCCGGGCCTCTGGGCGGCGGCGGGACGGCGCGCGTCGTACAGCGTCAGCCGCCCCGGCAGGGCGCCGGCGACGGGCCAGCCCTGGTCGCGCAGGACGGCCAGTTCCCTCCCGTCCAGCCGGTCGGCCCAGGGGACGGCGGACGCCGCCGTGCTCGGCGACGCGGTCGCGGTGAGCGTCCGCGGCCCGTTCCGGCCCGCGTCGCCCGGCCGCGACACGCGCAGCTCGCTGAAACCGGTGGTGGACACGGCCTGGCCCCTGGCGTTCATCAGCTCGCGGTGCAGCATGAGCCCGGTCTCGTGGTCGATCCAGAACCTGCCCGCGGTGGTGCCGTCCACCCTGCGGGCCTCCACGACCCGCGCCCGGCGGCCGCAGACCGACGCCTCCGGTCCCCGGACGACCCGGTAGTTGCGGATCAGCAGGCCCAGGATCTCCGAGGTGAAGCCCACCGCGCCGTTCCAGACCGGCAGGCTGTCCGGCTGGTACGTCCGCGCCGTGCCCGCCTTGGGCTGCGACCGTGCCCCGCCCGCCGGGAAGGAGGGATCGTGGTCGTAGTAGGTGCCGTCGCCCGGGGTGTGCTCGACCTTGACCCGCTGGGTCGCCGGGATGGAGCCGCTCCACGTGGTGAGGAACTGCGTGCCCTGGTAGCGAACGCGGAGCGCCGCGCCCGCCGCCGTGTGCAGCAGCCGCACGGCCTCGGGGTCGTTGCGGGCGCGCTGCGCCTTGTGCAGGTCGCCGGCCAGCGCGACGGCGACGGCCACCGCGCCTGCCACGCCGCAGACGAGTACCGTCCGCAACCGCCCCCGCCGCCCGGAGGCGGCGCCGCCCTCGGAGGGCCCGGCGATCACGGCTCCGGGACGGGCGGGACGGAGGAACCGTGGTCGACCGGGTCGCCCATCGGCACGTCGCCCGAGGTCAGCGCGTGCTCCACGGCGAAGCGGTCGAAGGCGGGGCTCACCGTCGGCACCTCCCGCTGGCCACCGGCCGCGTACGAGGCGGCGCCGAGCCCGATCACCAGGGTCGCGGCGCCGACGGCCAGATAGCGGCGCCGCACGTGGCGGGGCATCGTCGCGGGCCCGCCGTAGAGCGGGACGCTGAGGCCGTGCCGGGCCAGGGCGTGGGCCGAGGTGACCCGGGACGCGCGAACGTGGGCCGCGGGCCGGTTGGCGCGCGTACGCGGGCGCCCATGAAGGGGTGACGCGACCGGGACGCGGGGCGGTGAGGCGTCCAGCGGCGGCACGTCGACCGGGGGAACGTCCAGTGGTGGAACGGAGGGAGCAGAGGGTCCGGAGGGGGTGGCAGGCCCGGAGGCCGTCTCGGCGAGGCCGCGGAGACGAGCCAGGAAGTCGGTGGAGGGAAGGTCGTCGGACCCGTCGCTCGCGGGAAGGTCGCCGAGCCCGCGCAGCCGCCGCTTGAGGCGGCGCAGCATGTCGGCCTCCGAGCGGCACCGCGCGCACCCCGCGAGATGGGCCAGCGCGCGATCGCGTTCGTCGTGACCCAGCTCACCGTCGACCAGAGCGGTGAGACGCTCCCCCAGACAACTCACGCGGTTCCGGCTCCCTCGTGTCGATCCGTCGTCGCTCGGATGCGGTTCAGCGGTTCAGCGGTTTCATCGGCGTCGTGCTCGCGGTCGTGCTCGCGTTCCGCGCCATGGTGCGGCGGCCTCCTCCGGGGAAGCGCCACGGGCACGCGGACCCGCGGCGTGCCGTTAGCCGCCGCCTGACGGGGACTCGCCCGGGCCGCCGTGGGCGGGAGCCGCGACCAGGTCGCCGCCCGTATCCTCCCCCATGACCAGGGTCGCCGCGACGGGTTCGGCGTCCTCGCCGACCTCGGTACGGCGGCGCGGCGCGCGGTGCTCCAGCGCCGCCCTCAACTGGGCGCGTCCCCGGTGAATACGACTTCGCACGGTTCCCAGTTTGACACCCAAGGTCGCCGAGATCTCCTCATACGACAGGCCCTCGATGTCGCACAGCACCACGGCCGCGCGGTATTCGGGGGCGAGGGCGTCCAGGGCTGCCTGGACGTCGGCGTCGAAGTTGCGGTCGTCGAACGCCTGCGCCGGCGTGGGCTCGCGGCCCTGCAGGCGCTCGGCGGCGTCGTCGCCGAGCCCCTCGAACCGGATGCGCTGGCGGCGCCGCGCCATGTCGAGGAACAGGTTGGTGGTGATCCGGTGCAACCAGCCCTCGAACGTGCCCGGCGTGTAGTTCGACAGCGAGCGGAACACCCGGACGAAGACCTCCTGCGTGAGGTCCTCGGCGTCGTGCTGGTTGCCGGTCAGCCGGTAGGCGAGCCGGTACACGCGCCCGGAGTGCTCGCGCACGACCTCGTCCCAGGACGGCGGTGCCCACTCCGCGTCCGGCGCGTTCTCCCGGGCCGCGGCGGCGCGGCCACGCCCGGCGATGGCGGGCAGACCGCCCACGGCGCCGGTCAATGTCATTGCTGCGACTCCCATGATGCCGGGTCGTTCCTCTCTGCTGGCCTGGACGGTCGCGCCTGGGCTGGGGCGTTGGTGAACCGAGACCGTGCAGTCGGTGATCTCGCCTTTCCGTACCGGGCCATAACAGGCCGGCAAGGGTGAAGCGGTCACCCCCTACAACGCGCTGAACCGACGATGCGTTCCCGTGCAGCGATATGGTCTTCCCAGCATGAGCCAGGCGGGGGTCCCGCGAGGAGGCAGCCATCGACGCCATAGAGGCCACGCTGGCCTACGTGGAGGAATTCCTCCCCGAAGACGAGGCGCTACTGAACGCGCGGCGGCGCGGGGAGGAGGTCGGCGCTGCGCCGGTCGGTCCCGCCGCGGGTGCGGCGCTGCGCTTCCTGGCCGCCCTGATCGGCGCCAGGACGGTCGTGGAGGTCGGCTCCGGCTGCGGTGTCTCCGGGATCTGGCTGCTGCGCGGCATGGCCAGGGACGCGGTGCTGACCAGCGTGGACGTCGAGCCCGAGCACCAGCGGCTGGCCAAGCTGGCCTACGCGGAGGCGGGCCTGGGCACCTCCCGCACCCGCATGATCACCGGCCGGGCGCTGGAGGTGCTGCCGCGGCTCACCGACGGCGCCTACGACATGGTGTTCTGCGACGCGCTGAAGACCGAGTACCCGGAGTATTTGACGGCGGCGCTGCGGCTGCTGCGGCCCGGCGGGGTGGTGGCGTTCGACAACGCGCTGTGGCACCACCGGGTCGCCGACCCCTCCAAGCACGATCCGGAGACCACCGCGATCCGTGAGGTGGGCACCATGATCAGGGACGATGAGCGGCTGGTGCCGCTGCTGCTCCCGGTCGGCGACGGCCTGCTGTGCGCCGTCAAGCGGTCCTGAGGCGGGCGCGATGGCCGCCGGGGCGCCGTTCACGGTACGGACCAGGCCCTCGTGGCAGGGGGTCTGGCAGCTGGTGGCCTTCCTGATCTTGGTGCTGGCCTCGGCCGGGTTCGTGGGCGGCGGCCTGATCCGGGGCACCGGGTCCCGCAGCCTGGTGGTGATCATCCTGGGCACGATGGGGCTGGCGCTGTTCGGGGCGGGGCTGCTGGGCGCGGTGGGACGGGTCCTGGGACGGCGGCCCGTCCTGGAGCTGACCGACGAGGGGGTGCGGCGCCCGGCCCGCTGGCCGCTGCCGCGCCGGGCCGACCGGCTGCTGCCCTGGTCGCGGGTGGAGGCGCTGGCGGCGCTGCGCCGCGGGGTGCCGGGCACCCGCCGCGGCGAGCAGGATTACCTGGTGTTCCTGCCGTCGGACGAGCTGGTCGAGCTGGCCCGTACGGCGGAGCGGCCGAGGCTGGTCGCGCTGACCCTCACCGACGTCCCCGCCACGGCGGAGGCGGCCTCCTGGTGCTTCCCCGTGGAGCCGTCGTGGGACGCGCCGCTGAAGGAGGTCGTGGTGCAGGTGCGCCGCCGCCGCGAGGTCCCGGTGATCGACCGCCGGAACCGCTAGGAGCCCGCCAGCCAGCGGAGCAGCAGACGGGCGCCGAAGCCGGTGGCGCCCTTGGTGATCTCGGCGTCGTCGGACGTGGCGCGTCCCGGGCCCGCGATGTCCAGATGCGCCCAGGCCCGGTCGCCGGCGAACTCGCGCAGGAAGAGCGCGGCGGTGATCGTGCCGGCGCCGAACCCGGGGCGCCCGGTGTTGGACACGTCGGCCACGTCGGAGTCGATCGCCGCGCGGTAGTCGGCCACCAGCGGCAGCCGCCACACCGGCTCGCCCGCCGCGGCGCCCGCCCCGGCCAGCGCGTCGGCCAGGCCGTTGTCGGTGGCGAACAGGGCGCCGTGCCGCAGGCCCAGGGCCACCTTGGCGGCCCCGGTCAGCGTGGCCAGGTCGATCACGACGTCGGGGTCGAGCTCGGCGTCGGCGTAGGCGAGCGCGTCGGCCAGGACGAGACGGCCCTCGGCGTCGGTGTTGAGCACCTCCGAGGTGATGCCGCCGAAGTGGGTGATCACGTCGCCGGGGCGCATGGCCGAGCCGGACGGCAGGTTCTCCGCGGCGGCCACCAGACCGGTCACCCGGTCGGCGACACCGAGATCGCGCAGGGCGCCCATCGCCGCGATGACGGCGGCGCCGCCCGCCATGTCGGTCTTCATGGTCTTCATGCCCTCGTTGGGCTTGAGGGACAGCCCGCCGCTGTCGAACGTGATGCCCTTGCCGACCAGCACCACATGGCGGCCCGAGCCCGTCCCCGGGTAGGCCAGCTCGATCAGCCGTGGCGGGCGGGACGACCCCGAGCCCACCGCGATCAGGCCGCCGAAGCCGCCCTCGGCCAGCTCCTTCTCGCCGAGCACCCCCACCCGCAGGCCGGACGCGGAGGCGACCTCCTCCGCGCGCTCGGCCAGCCAGGACGGGCTCTTCTCCGCCGAGGGGGTGTTGGCCAGGTCGCGGGCCAGGGCGGTGGCGCGGGCGAGCACGGTGCCGCGCTCCACGGCGGGCCCGGCCGCCTCCGGCCCCGCTTCGGCCAGGACGGCCAGGGTGCCGAGCGGCGCCTTCGATCCCGTGGAGGCTTCGGCCTGGGCGCCGATCCTGAACCGGTACGAGGCGAGCAGGGCGCCCTCGACAAAGGCCGACAGATCGCCTTCGGGGACGCCCGCCGCCAGCGCCGTGCGGCCCTTCCCGCGGCGGGCCAGCGCCGCCCCGGCCTTCCGCAGGTCCGACGGCGACGCCTCGCCCACCCCGTACAGCAGCAGCTCGCGCACCGTGTCACCCAGCCGCACGGGCGCCGCGACGATCTCACCCGGCTCGCCCTTGGCGCGGTAGAGCTCCAGCAGCTCCTCCAGCGCGAACGGAAGCAGCCTGGCCGCCTCCGCCGGAGGCGCCACCGGTCCCGAGCGGACGGGCACCGCGAGCGCCTCGGCCCCGAGCTCGACGGCCGCCTCGGAAACGGCGCCGCCGACGGCGCGAACCCGGGTCTCGATGGGCATGGTGGAGATCCCCCTGATCTCGTTCGGTGGTCTGCGTTCGGGGGGTTCCAGGGGGTCGTCCCCCTGTTCCAGGAGCCGTCCCCCTGACTCGGCGCTCAGGGTGCCTCGGCCCGCGCCTCAGCGGGCATGCCTCCCCAGCCCCCGGGACCTGGTACCGCGAAAGGGTCGGTCAGCCGACGACGTCCTTGAGGGCGTCGCCGAGTTCCTTGGCCTCGTCGGCAGACAGCTCGACCACGAGGCGACCTCCGCCTTCGAGCGGGACACGCATGACGATTCCGCGCCCCTCCTTGGTCACTTCGAGCGGACCGTCTCCCGTCCGCGGCTTCATCGCCGCCATGCGTGCATCCCCTTCCTGCCTAGGGCCATATGGGGCCTCCGGGCACCGTTGGCCGCGTGGCCGCCTGTCGCATCCGCGTCATCAGTAGTGGTTCATTATCCCGTGTTCAGGGCGCGAAGTGGTAACGATCAGCAAGCGGGCACCCGGAGACTGGTTCACATGAACGCTCGTTCGGCGCTGTTCGACCTGTACGGCGACCATTTGCGGCAGCGCGGCGGGCGGGCGCCCGTCGCCGCCTTGGTGCGGCTGCTCGCCGCTCTCGGGATCGCCGCTCCCGCCGTCCGGACCGCGGTGTCGCGGATGGTCCGGCAGGACTGGCTGGAACCGGTGCGCCTCCCCAGGGGCGCGGGGACCGTCCCCGGGTACGCGTTGACGCCGCGGGCGGTGCGGCGCCTGGACGAGGCGGCGCACCGCATCTACCGGGATCTGGAGCCTTGGGACGGGCATTGGCACCTCTTGGTGGTCGAAAGGGTGCGTGAGCGGTCACGGCGGGAACGCCTCGCGACGGGCCTGGCCTACCTGGGTTATGCCCGGCTGGACGAGACCACCTGGATCGGGCCGCGCGCCAATCCGGAGCTCGACCCGCTGCTGACGGCCGAGTCGGTGCGGGTGGAGCGGTTCCGTTCCCGGCACGAGGGGGACGCGCACGGGCTGGTCGCCCGGGCCTGGGACCTGGAGGGCCTGGCGCGGGCCTACGAGCGCTGGGTGGCGGACGCGAAGGAGCTGCTGGAAGGGCATCCCGTGGACACCGACGAGCGGGCCTTCGCCGTGCGCAGCCGCCTGGTGCACGAATGGCGCAAGTTCCTGTTCCACGACCCCGGGCTGCCCCAGGAGCTGCTGCCTCAGGGCTGGCCCGGCGCGCTGGCGGCACGCTACTTCGACGACGCCTCCGCGCGCCTCTTGCCCGCGGCGGGGCGGTTCGTCGAAGGTTGCCTCGACGGATAGGGCGAGGCCGCGGATGACCGGCGGCGTGCAGGAGGCGAGGACGACGGTGTCTGGAACGGTGGCGTACGACCTGACCGACGGTGTGGCGACGATCACGCTCGACCGTCCCGACGCGATGAACTCGCTGACCGTGGCGATGAAGGAGGCGCTGCTGGCGGCGGTGGAGCGGGCGGCGGGCGACGACGCCGTCCGGGCGGTGATCCTCACCGGTGCGGGACGGGCCTTCTGCGCCGGCCAGGACCTGCGCGAGCACGCCGACAACCTCGCGGCGGGCCGGGGGCTGGACGACACCGTCCGCAGGCACTACAACCCGGTCGTTGAGACGATCACGTCCATGCCCAAGCCGGTGGTGGCGGCGGTGAACGGGGTGGCCGCCGGGGCGGGGGCGTCGCTGGCGATGGCCTGCGATCTGATCATCGCCTCGGACCGGGCGTCGTTCTCGACCGCGTTCACCGGGATCGGCCTGGCGCCCGACAGCGGGATGTCCTGGACGCTGCAACGGCTGGTGGGCCGGGCCAAGGCCGCCGAGCTGCTGCTGCTGGGCGAGCGGATCAAGGCGGCCGAGGCCCTGGGGCTCGGCCTGGTCAACCGGGTCGTCCCTGCCGACGAGCTGGCGCCCGCGGCGGTCGAGCTGGCCCGGCGCCTGGCCGCGGGCCCGACCCGCGCGTACGCGGCGGTGAAGGCGGCACTCGACCACGCCGCCGCCCACGACCTGTCCTCGTCCCTGGCCAAGGAGGCGGACCTCCAGGACGCGTGCGAGAAGACCGCCGACCACCACAACGCCACCCAGGCGTTCCTGAAGAAGGAGCAGCCGGTCTTCGAGGGGCGCTGAGACCGCGGGACCGGTCGGCCCGCCGCGCCCCGCCGCGCCGCCCCCGGCGGGTCACCCCGGCTGGGAGGCGATGGCGCGCCAGTGGCAGCCCTCCAGGTGGTCGTTCACCAGGCCGCACGCCTGCATCAGGGCGTAGACGGTGGTCGGCCCGACGAAGCGGAAGCCGTGCTTCTTCAGCTCCTTGGACAGCGCCTTGGAGCCGTCGGTGAACGGCGGGACGTCCTCCGTCGTCTTCGGGACGGGCGCGGACCCGTCGGCGTACCGCCACGCCGTCGCGGCCAGCCCGCCGGGGAGGTCGAGGGCGGCGCGGGCGTTGGCGATCGCGGCGTCGATCTTGGCCCGGTTGCGGACGATCGCCGCGTCGCCCATCAGCCGCTCCACGTCCCGCGGCCCGAACGCGGCGACCTTCTCCGGGTCGAACCCGGCGAAGGCGGCACGGAACCCCTCCCGCTTGCGCAGGATGGTCAGCCAGGACAGCCCGGACTGGAACGCCTCAAGGCAGAGCCTCTCGTAGATCCCCCGGTCGTCCCGGACCGGACGGCCCCATTCGTTGTCGTGGTAGGCGACGTAGTCGGGCGCCGACAGCCCCCAGGGGCAGCGGGCCAGGCCGTCGTCGCCGAGTATCGCGGTGCTCACCGCCCCGTTCTACTCCGGACCTCCGACGGAATCGGCGCCGCCCGCCGCTCCGGCGGACGCCGGGGCGGGTCCGGGCGCCTCGGCGAGCCGGGCCAGGCGCCGCAGCCCCACCCGGAGGAAGAAGCCGATCACCGGCCCGGCCGCCAGCCAGCCGATCCGTCCCAGCGGGCCGAACGGCAGGTCGATCCCCTCCATCCAGCGGACCCGGCAACCGCCCTCGGCAAGCGGCGTGACCTCGAAGAACGCCTCGCCGCGCACCAGCCTGCCGGTGTGCCGGACGGTGACCCTGCGGCCCGGCGTCCACTCGGTGATCACCATGGTGTCGCGGAACCCGACCGGGCCGATGCCCGTCCAGGCCATCAGGTCGGCTCCGACCCCGTGGCCGCCCTCCGCCCGGGTGAACGGCATCCACCGCTCGTGCAGGGGCCAGTCGACGAGCAGCGCGAAGACCCGGTCGGGCGTGGCGGACGACACGGCGTCGGCATGGATCGCGACACGGCTCATGAGCGGCTCCCGTCCCCCTTGATGCGGTCGGCGGCCGACACGTGGTGCTTCACCAGGTCGACGCGGCCCTCGTCCGTGGGCGTCCACGGCGGGGGCTCCGGCGCGTCGTCCACGGTGTCCTCCTGGGAGTCCTGGAGGGTGTCCTCAAGCTCGTGGCGGCTGTCGTGGGTCTCGTGGAGGCGGCGTTCCAGCTCGCCGATCCGGAGTTCGAGCGCGGCCATCCTGGCGTCCCGCTCGTACACCGCGCGGCGGAGCCGGCCGATGGCCTCGTCGGTCCTCTCGACCTGGTACCCCCAGAAGCCGCGCGGCAACGCGAACGGCTCGGGGCCGGTGAACGGCCGGTCCTCGTAGGGCGGCAACGGCGGGAGGTCGCGCCTGGCCGGCGACAGCTCGCCGCCCCGGCCCATCGCCAGCACCACGACGGCGGCCAGCACCGCCAGGCAGGCCAGGACCAGGACCACAGCCACGATCGCGCTCCGATCTGTCGACGTCTCCGCATGACGATCGTGCCATGCTCGGAGCCATGGAGTCGTACGAGCCGCGGGTACTGGCCCCGAACGCGCCCGTCCCCGACGGGGTCGTGGACGCCGGGACGGCCCCGTCCGCCGAACGCGTGAAGGAGCTGGTGGCCGGGGGCAGGCCGGTGTTGGTCACGCTCGTCCAGGAGGACGGCACGGGCGGGGACGCGGAGCCCGATCCGGGGCTGCTGGCCGCCGCGTCGGTCTACGCCTGGCTGGGGGTACGGGTGTTCCGTGTGCCCGAGGGGCAGGTGCCCGCGCTCAGGCAGGTGCTGGACATGGTCGCGTCCATCCAAGGGGTACGCCCGCCGACGCTGACCCGGCGCGGTCTCGCCTAGGCCGGGCCAGCGCGGCGGACGCGGACGGGGTCAGTGGCGGATGCGGTGCCACGGGCCGGTGATGGCGAAGGTCACGCCCGGGGACTGCCGGTTGGCGAACAGGGTGCGACCGTCGGGCGAGAAGGTCGCCCCGGTGAACTCGCTGTCGTTGAACGCGTTGCGCGCGAACGCGAACGCCCGGCCCTTGCGGTCCGTGCCCACCAGGTGCTGCTCGCCGTCGCCGTCCTCGGCCAGGATCACGCCGCCGCCGTACGGGGACACCGTGATGTTGTCCGGGCCGTCGAACCTGCCGCCCGGCTTGAAGATCAGCTCCAGCCTGATCCGGTCGGTCTTGGGATTGTAGGTCCAGACCTGGCCGGCGTGGTCGGCCGCGGCGCCCTCCTCCTTCTTGGAGTAGCTGGCGACGAAGTACGCCTTGCCGTGCCCCCACCAGGCGCCTTCCAGCTTCTGGCTGCGGGTGACCTGCTCGTCCTCGAACTGCTTGCGGATCGAGGTGGTCGTGGCGGCCCGGTCGGGGATCGCCTTCCACTTGACGCGGAACTCCTCGCCCGGCTCCTGGGCGAGGGACAGGTCGGGCAGGTCCCGGCAGACCATCACCTCCAGGCGCCCGCCCTCCAGGTAGGCGTGGTACTGGCCGCGGTGCGCGCGCGGGCGGAACCGGTAGAACAGCCCGAACGGCCCGCTCGCGTCCTCGGTGAGGTACGCCTCCAGGGTGTGCGGGTCGATGGCCACCGCCTCGTGGGCGAAACGCCCCATGCCGGTGATCGGCACGGGCTCGGTCCGCTTGCCGGTCGGGTCGACCTCGAACACCCAGCCGTGCGACTTGGTCTGGCCGCTGAAACCCTCGGTCTCCTCACAGGTCAGCCACGTACCCCAGGGGGTGCGACCTCCCGCGCAGTTAGTGGAGGTGCCCGCAAGGCTGATGCGCTGGTTCACAAGGTTGCCGTCGGAGTCCACCTCAAGCGTGGTGGTCCCTCCGAAGGCGGCGGGGTCGTACACCAATGAGGAGGGCGCGACGGGCTTGACGCCGCTGGCGGTCTGCTCGTGGTTGCGCACGAGGCGGACGGTGTCCTTGCGGCTGCCCTTGAACGTGGCCATGCCGTCGTGCGCACCCGGTACGAGCACGCCATCCGTGATGGTGTCGCCCTGCGCGGACAGGGTCTTGTAGGAAAAGCCCTCGGGAAGGTCCAGGACACCCCTGGGGTCCGGGACCAGAGGGCCGTAACCAGCGGCTCCACCGACCTTGGCCTCGGCCGAGGTCTGGAAAATCGTGTCGAGGCTGCCGGCGAGGGCGATGGACAGCGCACCGGCGGCGCTGCCCTTCATCACCCCACGACGGGACACAGACATGGCGGCTCCTTCGCATGAATAACGATCATGGGGAGCCTGGCGCGTGCCCTTGAACCGTCGGTGAACGAGCCCCGACCGCGGGCCGAACCCCCAGGACACACTTCTGATATCCGGCTAATCACACCAAACTGGCCGGGTCACAGCTCGGCCTCGGCGTAGTCCGCCGGGGTGTACTCGATCCGCGGCTGGGACCGCTCCAAGAGATCGAACGCCTCCGACACCGACGCCGACCAGCCGATCGCGTCCCAGATCTTGGGACGGGCGAACCCCTGCTCGGTCAGCCCGGTCATCAGCTCCCGCAGCGGCTCGTACACCCCCGTCGGGTCGAGGATCACGACCGCCTTGGAATGCATCCCCAGCACCCGGGCCGTCCAGATCTCGAAGAGCTCCTCCAGCGTCCCGATGCCGCCGGGCAGCACCAGGAACGCGTCGCTGCGCCGGTCCATCTCGCCCTTGCGGGTGCGCATGTCGGGCGTGACGACCAGCTCGTCGTTCTCGGGGTCGGCGATCTCCACGCTGACCAGCCCCTCGGGGATCACCCCGACGGTGCGGGCGCCGCCGGCCCGCGCGGCGCGGGCCACGGCGCCCATGCACGACACCTGCGCGCCGCCGCTGACCAGGCTGTGCCCGCGCCGCGCCAGCTCGGCCCCGACCTGCTCGGCCAGGTCCAGATACACCTTGTCGATCTTGTTGCTGGAGGCGCAGAACACGCACACGGCCAACCGGCGGGACGACTCGCCGGGCCCGTCCTCCTGGACCGGATCCGCGGTGGCCATCAGCTTCCGTCCCCGGCCTCGGCCTCGGCGGCGGCCCTGGCCGCCTCCTCCTCGTCACGCAGCCTGGCCTGCTGGACATGCGCGTCCACGATCACCCGGACGGCCTCCTCGGGATCGTCGGTGAGATGGACCAGATCGATGTCCTCGGGGGAGATCTTCCCGGAGGTCAGCATGGTCTTCTTCACCCAGTCGACCAGGCCGCCCCAGAACTCGGTGCCGACCAGCACGATCGGAAAGCGGGTGATCTTGCCGGTCTGCACCAGCGTGATCGCCTCGAACAGCTCGTCCAGCGTGCCGAAGCCGCCCGGCAGCACGACGAACGCCTGCGAGTACTTGACGAACATCGTCTTGCGGACGAAGAAGTAGCGGAACTCCAGGCCGATGTCGAGATGCGCGTTGAGCTTCTGCTCGAACGGCAGCTCGATGCCCAGCCCGACCGACAGCCCGCCGGCCTGGTCACAGCCCTTGTTGGCGGCTTCCATGATCCCCGGACCGCCGCCGGTGATCACCGCGTAGCCGGCCTCGTGCAGCCGGGCGCCGATGTCCACGGCCAGCTCGTACTCGGGCGAACCCGGCTTGGTGCGAGCGCTGCCGAAGACGCTCACCGCGCGCGGGATCTCCGCCAGCAGGCCGAATCCCTCCACGAACTCGGCCTGGATCCGCAGTACGCGCCAGGGGTCGGCGTGGACCCAGTCGGAGGGGCCACGGGCGTCCAGCAGGCGCTGGTCGGTGGTGGTCTGCGGCACGGCCTTGCCGCGCAGCATGGCGGGCCCCTGTCGCCGTGTCCGGTGGTTCGCGTCCGTTGTCATGTCCCTCACCGTAACCAAGCGACGGGCACGGCCGTGCATGGAAAGTGACGGCAGTGACGCTTTCCGTGCGAGCGACGCTGATCCCAACGTGGCAAGAAATCCCCGCTCTGCTGCCAGGTGGCTGCATGCCGCCCACCCGGTCAACGCCCGTCATCCGTCCGCCCGCCCGGATCCGGCCCGTCCGATCACCGCGACGCCTTCGCCGGACCGTCCCGCGTGGCTGCCGCCTGCGCGTCCCGGCCAGGTCCCTGAGCCGGACGACGCGCCAAGCCGCGGTGACCCCGCGCCGGTCTTCGTGAACTCCTCGGACCGCCGCGCCCGGTGGATCCGCCGCTTCGCCATCATGGCCGGTGCCGTGCTGCTCCTGAGCGGCGTCAACCTGGCCCTGGACACCGACGTCCCGCTGACGCCCTCGCCGACGGATGGCGGCCGGTTCTCCGGTCCCGCCGGTGAGGAGAGACCGACGATCGGCCCCAGGCCCAACGAGGGTTAGCCGAGCCAGGCGAGCATGCGGCGCTCGCAGTCGGCGATCAGGGGGATCTCGACGTGCTCCTCCTTGGTGTGCGCCAGGGTCGGCTCGCCGGGACCGTAGTTCACCGCGGGAACGCTTAGGTCGGAGAACCGGGACACGTCCGTCCAGCCGAGCTTGGCCCGTACCGCCGCGCCGCTGGCCGCCACGAACGAGGCGGCGGCCGGATGGTCGAGGCCGGGACGGGCCGCGGGCGCGCCGTCCACGATCGTCACCCGGTGGCCGGGGAAGAGGTCCCTCACGTACGCCTCGGCCTCCGCGAGCGACTTGTCGGGAGCGAACCGGTAGTTGACGGTGACCACGCACTCGTCCGGGATCACGTTCCCGGCGACGCCGCCACGGATGAACACGGCGTTCAGGCCCTCGTGGTACTCCAGGCCGTCCACCACCGGACGGGCCGGTTCGTAGGCGCGCAGCACGTCCAGCACCACGCCCGCGGAGTGGATCGCGTTGGAGCCCATCCAGGCACGCGCGCTGTGCGCCCGCCTGCCCTCGACGGTGATCTCGGCCCGCAGCGTCCCCTGGCAGCCCCCCTCGATCAGGCCGCCGGTGGGTTCCATCAGGACGGCGAAGTCCCCCTCCAGCAGCCCGGGACGGGTCTCGACCAGCCGCTTGAGCCCGTTGCGGTCGGCCTCGACCTCCTCGCACTCGTAGAAGACGTAGGTGACGTCGCGGCTGGGCGCGGACAACGCGGCGGCCAGCTTCAGCGCGACCGCGACACCGCTCTTCATGTCCGTGGTGCCGCACCCGTACAGCCGGTCCCCCTCGACCCGCGACGGCAGGTTGCCGTTCAGCGGGACGGTGTCGAGGTGCCCGGCCAGGATGACCCGCTGGTCGCGCCCGAGTTCGGTGCGGGCGACCAGTGTGTCGCCGTCCCGCACGACCCGCAGATGCGGCAGCGGCGCCAGCGCCTCCTCCACCGCGTCGGCGAGCGCCCTCTCGTTCCCGCTCACCGATTCGATGTCCACGATCGCCGCCGTGAGCGCCGCCACGTCCAGTCCCAGATCCAGCCGCATGCCCACCAAGCGTACGCAGGATCAGCGCCGGGCCCCCTGCAAGTGGTCGTCGAACTGCACCGAGATCCGGTGCGTGCTGGACGGCCACGCCGGGACCATCAGCGAGCCGACCCGTCCGGCGCCGCCGCGCGGCCGGGACACCACGGAGATCGAACGCCGTGCACCGGCCGGCATGAAGACGTCGATCCCGGTGATGAACGGCTGGGCGGCGAACGCGGGGATCGGCGCACTCAGATCGGTCACTCCGTCCTTGCCCGCGTCGTAGGCGAAGATGCCGATGGCGCGCTTGGTCCGCGGGGTGTTGGCGGCGTTCAGCACCTCCCGCCCGTTGATCCGCAGGGAGTCGCCCGCCGCGCCCTGGTCGCCCCACCACTCCTTCTGCCGGCTGATCGTCATGGCGGAGTGGCCGTCCCCGGTCTCCACCTGCGACGCCAGCCCCTCGCCCGGACGGCTCGTCAGCAGCCGGACGAGGTTGTCGGTACGCAGGAACGGCTGGAAGTACAAATGGTGCGTCGACGTCCGCCCCCACACCAATGCGAATTCATAATGGGCGCGGCCGTCGGCCTTGAAAGGCCCCCAAGCCCCATCCCCGGTAATGTGGAAGACCGCCTCAGGCCGCCTCGCTTCGCGCTTACCGTTGCGTGGATTCACCCGGTAGATCTCCAGACGCGCCCCCTCCGCCCCGACATTGGCGGGGAAGAGCACGGCCCGTCCGGACAGCCGCGCGTGCCTCTGCGGGATGATCGCGGTCGTACGCGGCGCCCGTCCCGTCAGGAACCGGTAGAACTCGGTGAACGTCTCGGGCGAGGTCACGACCTGCGTATGCGACTGGTCGGAGAAGTACACGTTGGTCGCCCCGCCCACCGCCCGCGCCGTGGACCCTTCACCCCACACCGCCAGCGTCGGCACGCCACCGGGCTGGTCGACCGAGGTCGCCCCGTCCAGATTCACATAATGAGCGACTGTGGCCGCCCTCTCAGGCGAGCTTCGCAGGTACGCCTGCATGAGCCCGGTCCCGAGCGAATGCGCGAGCAGGTCGACCTTGTCCGCCCGCGCCCTGGCGCGCAGCCGCGCGATCCGCCGGTCCAGGGACGCGAAGACCTCGTCGCGGGTGTTCTCCACGAACAGCGAGTCGTACTCGTGGGCCTCGATGAGGTCGGCCTGGTACCCGTTGGACGCCAGCCGCCGCGCCTGCGTCTCGAACTGCTGGCCGGACCCGCTGAACCCATGAACGAAGATCACCGGACGTCGCGCCGCGTCCCGTCCGGGCGGCCCCGCCTGAGCCCCGCCCGCCACCATCGCGGACACCAGCAGAAACGCCGCCACCAGGGCGGCAAGCCGTCGGAACATGGCGCCTGACCTCTCTCGCCGGGGGTCCCGCCAGCTTCCGATCACCCCACCCCAAGGTCAACCCTTCACCCACCCACCTGTGCCCACCCACAACCAACCCCCCGTCCGGCGATTGCCGCGCACAACCGAGAACGCGTTCGCGACCGTGCCATCCGGAAGAAGGGGTAGGCCGGGGTGTCGACGGGTAGGGCCTTGAATAACTGCATGGGGGGATGAAATGGTTAAACTCGCGACAAAGAATGCGGAAGTCAAGAATTTCCGGCAACCCGAGGAAACGCGCCCGTTCGAGGGGAACGGGCGGATCGAGATCGTGACCGTGGGCGGGCAGCCCGTCGCGCGCGGGACGTTCGAGCCCGGCTGGCGCTGGTCGCGGAACGTCGGCCCGATCGCGGGCACCGACCGGTGCGAGGCGTCCCACCTGGGGTACTGCCTTTCGGGCCGGATGCGGGTGACCATGTCCGACGGCGGCGGCATCGACGTGGGACCCGGCGACGCGATCGCCATCCCGCCCGGCCATGACGCCGAGGTCGTGGGGGACGAACCCTGCGTCCTGATCGACTTCGGGGAGGTCTCCGACTACGCCAGACGCGGCTGAGCCGCTCCGGCGCCCTGCCCGTGGCGCCCGCCACGACTGTGAACTCGGGCCTGTTCCACCGCCGCACGCGCTCCATAGGCTGACCCAAGGCTCTTCCGGAGGTCAGCATGATGATCAGCCGCCGACGTGCGGGGAACGACGTCCGGGTCTCCTTCTCCGCGCTGATCCGGTTGCGCGACGAGGACCGGCATGTGCTCTTCCACACGCCGAACCGTCCCGGTTCGTTCAATCCGCCCGGAGGCGTCTACAAATACTTCGCGCCCGCGGTACCCGTGCTCGACGACCTGGGCTTCCGTCCGGACCGTGCCGTTTCGCTGGCCGAGGTCATGCGGGCCGACCTGCGCGGTTTCCTGCCCGCCTCATCCGTGGACGCCTTCCTCCGCTGGTTCTCCATAGGCGCCTACCGCGAGGAGCCCATCGAGTGCCTGCACCGTGAACTGGCCGAGGAACTCGCCGAATGCGGTCTGCACGAGCTTCTGAACGTCGCGTCGGACATCACCTTCACCCATGTGCGTTCCGTTTTCGAGCGCTCCGTCGTCAACGGGCCGGTGCCGGGCAAACCGTACCGGCAACTGCGGCACTTCGAGGTGTACGAGCCGGTGATGACCGGCCCGGCCGCGGTCCGCCTGCGTCGGGCGCTCATCGAGTCGGGCGAGAATGACGCGGTGTCCACCGTCATCTGCGCCACGTCCGAGCAGATCAGGCACGGACGCAGCGGCACCGCGCTGCTCGGCGGCCACTGCGGCTACCTCATCGGTGACAGGCGCTACCAGCCCGATCTGCCGATGGTGCGCTGAGGCCGCCGTGTCAGCAGAAGAAATCGGCCTCTACACGATGCGCGGCTGGAAGCGCAGGAGCGTCCGCGTCTCCGGCGCATGCCTGGAAAAAGTACGCGCCGTCCCCATACCGATGGGCGATCCCCCAACGCAGGCTTGGGATCGTCCCCCTCCCGCCGGTCACGACGTGTTCGGGCTACAGGTACCGGTCGTGCTCGACCCCTCGCCCGCGCCGTGGCGCTACGCGGGCGTGTTCGTACGCGTAAGCCTGGACGACCAGCGCGTCAACGTACAAGGCGTCCAGCGGTATCCGGAAGCGGCGCAGGGAGACCTCCCCGTCACGGCCGAGGAAACGAACGGGGCGGCCGCAGGCGTGTTCTTCGGCCACAGCGCAGGCCCAAGGCGACCCGGGGTGCAGGACGGCCGGTACGGGCTCCGCGTCGTGTTGACCGTCCCCGTCGATCTGCCGGACCTCAGCGGCACGGTCCGCGTCGACACGACGTTCGCCCACCGCGGGTGGCTCCTCCGCCGCCCCCGCCTCGAACATGCCCATGGCGACACCCTGGTGCGCTTCACGGTGCGCCTACCGGACGAGCGTGTCCCGGCCGTGCCCGTCTCCGGCGCGGACCCGGCACACCCGCACGACCGGAGGCCGTCGGTGCGGTTGTGCCTCGCGGCCGACATCGAACGGTTCAGCCGGTTTCGGACACCCGAGGCGGCCCGTGCCCAGGAACGCTTCGTCGGCCTGCTGGCCGAGGCCCGCCGCCACGCGGGCATCCCGGACGGAGACGTCGACCCGCAGGAGTCGGGGGACGGCCGGTTCGAGGTCTTCCCCGCGCCGCTGGACGAGGCGAGCGTCATCCCACGGCTGGTCGAGGGACTACGCGACGCGCTCGCCCGGACCAACGCCGACCTCAACGCGCACGCCCGGCTGCGCATCCGGGTGGCGCTGCACCGCGGGCACCTCCACCACGGCGTGAACGGCTGGGTCGGCGAGTCCGCGATCGCCGTCCACCGCCTGCTGGACTCCGGACCGCTACGCCGCGCCCTGACGGACCACCAGGAGGCCGACCTGGCACTGATCGTGCCGGACGTCCTCTACCGCGACGTCATCGGCCACGGATACGGCGGCCTTCCCCCTGACCGGTTCCGCCCCGTCCACGTCCGCATACCGGAGAAGCGCTTCGAGGAACCCGCCTGGATCTACGTCCCCGACTAGCCGCCGCTCCCGGAACTCCCGACGCCCCGCCCGCGGCGTTCATGGGCCTTGCGCCGGGCGATCTACTCGGCGAACCGGCGGTGGATCACCTCTTCGATCTCCCCATCGTGCTTGTAGGAGTCCTCGAAGTCGGCGAGGTCGATGGTCATGTGCGGCCGCTCCGGCACCCGCCACAGCGCGAAGACCGTCTTGTCGAGGGCCTTGGCGTAACCCGCCTCGATGTTCAGGCCGACCCGCTTGGACTCGGCGTCGCCGGTGAGGTCCAGCAGGACCGCCTCGGCATCGGCTCGCGGAGGACACGGTCGAGAACCTGTCTCGGCGCGCTGCTGTTCGCGCGGATGCGGGGCTGTTGACCGGCAGGAGATCCAGCATCTGCGCTGCCGCGTGCCCCGCCGCGATTGACGCTGAACGCGTCGGCCACCGCTGTCACGACACAAATCGTCAGGAGGCCCGTGGCGACGGGCCACGGGCCTTGGGGTCGGGTCAGGTGTTGATGCCGTGGTCGCGGAGGATCTCGTTGAGGGCGGTCTTGTCGTGGCGCTGGCCTTCTTCGAGGCGCTTGAGGACGAGCACCGCGGGGAGGCCGAACGTGCCGCCCTTGAACTCCTTGAAGCGGGTGCCGCCGACGGCCACGCACCAGTCGGGGATGCGGCCGCGGCTGATCTCCTCGCCCGTCTCCACGTCGATGACCGGCATGGTGGCGGTCAGGTTGGTGCCGGAGGCCAGCACGGCGCCGGTCCCCACCCGGGCGCCGTCCACGATCATGGACCGGCTGCCGATCATCGCCTCGTCCCCCACCACGACCGGGACGGCGTTGGGCGGCTCCAGCACGCCGCCGATGCCCACGCCGCCGGACAGGTGGACGTTCTTGCCGATCTGGGCGCACGACCCGACGGTGGCCCAGGTGTCGACCATCGTCCCGGAGTCGACGTAGGCGCCGATGTTGGTGAACGAGGGCATCAGCACCACGCCGGGCGCCAGGTGCGCGCCCCAGCGGGCGATCGCCCCCGGCACCACGCGGACGCCGTCCAGCCGGGTCTTCAGCGGGATGCGGTCGTGGTACTGGAAGTCGCCGACCTGGGAACGCACCATGCCGAGCACCTTGAAGCTCAGCAGGATCGCCCGCTTGGCGCGCTCGTCCACCACGACCTCGTCGGTCGCGGGATCGACGAACGCGACCCGGGCCTCGCCGGCGTCGAGCTGGTCCACGGCCGCGACGATGGCGGCGCGCGCGTCGGTGTCATCGGGCGACAGCTCGGCCCGGCGCTCCCAGAGCTCGTCGATGGTGCCGGAGATCGGGCTGGTGAACGTTTCGGTCATGGGCACTGAGCTTATCCGGGCCCGTCTCCCGGTACCGTCGTCGGCGTGGCTGCATCGGCGAGGTTGAGCGGGCGACATCTCTGGCGGTGGACCGCCGTGGCGCTGGTGATCGTCGTGGCGATCGGTGTCGGCGTGTACGCCTTGCTGCACCGGGTCCGCCCGTTCGTCTACGGGTCGGGCTGCGCGGTGCGTACCACCCTCGGCACCAAACCGCTCGACCTGGAGCAGGCCGCCAACTCCGCCACCATCGCCGCGGTGGCGTTCCGCAAGAACCTGCCCGAACGGGCCGCCGTCATCGCGTACGCGACCGCCCTACAGGAGTCGCACCTCCGGAACCTGCCGGGCGGCGACCGCGACTCGGTGGGCATGTTCCAGCAGCGCCCCTCGCAGGGCTGGGGCAGCCCGGAGAAGCTGCGCGACCCCGTCCAGTCCACGAGCAAGTTCTTCGACGCCCTGGTCAAGGTGAAGGACTACCTCGACCGCGACCTGCACGACGCGGCGCAGAAGGTGCAGCGCAGCGCGGACGGCACCGCCTACGCCCAGCACGAACCCGACGGGAAGATCCTGGCCCGCGCCTTCACGGGACGCCAGGGCGCCGCGGTCCACTGCTGGTACCCGCCCGACGACAGGACCGCGCCCCGCCGTCCCGAGGCCCTGCGCGAGATGCGCCGCAACTTCGGCGCGCGCCTCCAGGTCGACTCGCCCCTGGCCATGCTCCGCACGAACGAGAACCGGGCGGTGACCGCCACCAAGCCCTCCGCGGACGCGGTCCGCGTCACCAGCACCCGGACCGGCTGGGCGGTCGCCCTGTGGGCCGTCACCCACGCCCAGCCGTACGGCCTCACCGAGATCCGCCACGCCCGCAAACGCTGGACCGCCGACAAGGGCCACGAAGGCTGGCAAGAGGACAAGACCGCCCCCACCGACCGCGTCCTGATCAAGTAGCCCCACCACCGGGCCAGGCGGGCCGGGTAGGTCTCGCGAACGCGAAGGGTTCGAGCGGTATCACGTCCTCCAAGACTCGGAGTGGAAAAGCAAAGCCCCAGGCAATCCGTCAGGGGCAGGGCAGGTTCAGCACCCGCGCCGGAGGACGGGCACCATCTGGAAGCCGCATCGTCGCCCGGGTCTCCAGGAGGGGACGGGAGACGTCGTTAGCGTCGGTAGAAGTCGATGGAGGCGCATACCCATTCCGCGCCGGGTCCGGCCTGCTGGACCCAGGTCCTGTCAGAGAGCGCCCGGACCATGACCAAGCCCCAGCCGCCAAAGTCGAAGGACGGGGCCGCGTCGATGTCCGTGACGCTGGACACGGGAAGCCGGTCACACAGTAAGCGGTGCGGCACTCCGTCCCTGACCGCGAAGCACAGATGCGGGTCGCGGCGCCCGGCGTACACGGTGACGACGGCCGGCCTTGATGGCGTTCGACATCAACTCGGTGATGATGGACCGCCCGGACTCCGCGTGCCGGTCCAAGCCGACCAAACGGAGGAACCCGGTCATCGCGTCCTGGGCGAGTCCCGCGGAGGCGTCACTGGCCAGCAGGTCTCTGGTCACGGCCGGGAAGTCCGTGCGCGCCACGCCTCACACCACCTCGGCGAAGACGACCTTGCCCCCGGCCGACGGACGGGTGCCCCATCGGACGACCACGCCGGACAGCAGCAGAATCCCGCGGCCGGACTCGTCCGAATCGCCGGGGGCGCACAGGACGGGCGGCCGCGGATCGGCGTCCCACACCTCGATGATCAATCGGACCGGGTCGTCCCCTGTCGGAAAGGCACGCAGGACGATGTCCTGCCGTTTGGACGAATGCCGCCACGCATTGGTCACCAGCTCGCTGGCCACCAGCCGCGGGACGTAGTCGTCGAGGCCGTACCCGCCCGCCACACAGGCCACGAAATCCCGAGCCTCCTTGATCGCTTGCGGCAATGCTTTCAAAACAAGCAAATCGGACATGAAGCGTTTCCTTTCCGCCGTTCTTGTGCTTACCCTGGCGCCAAGTGGGATTCTTGGTGAGAAACAACGAGCGCACCGGTTCAAAGTCCGGCCATCAATGGCGGACTCTGGTGATCTCTGGTCATCCACTGGTCATGAGGAGGATGCAGTGCCGCAACCCCCCAAGCAGCTGACCCCCAGCGACGGCGCGACACACCTGTTCGGATCCGAGGTCCGCCGCTACCGGATGATGATGGGCCTGTCCATCGCCCAGCTCGCGGAGCAGATCAACTACTCCCCCAGCTTCATCGGCGCGGTCGAACGCGCCGAATCCGGCTGCGAACGCGGCTTCGCCGTAGCCTGCGACCAGACCCTGGAAACCAGGGAGGCCCTGGCCCACCTATGGGACGGCCTGTTCTCCCGCCGCCCCGGCAACCCCGTCCCCGAGTGGTTCGTCGAGTGGCCGATCATCGAGGACGAGGCAGAAGCTCTCTGCGTCTACAATCCGTGTGTCGTGTACGGGCTGCTACAGACCGAGGAGTACGCGGAAATAGTCCTGTTCGGTGATCGCCCTCAGGTAGAGGCTCGCCTGGCCAGGCAAGCCGTTCTCACCAAAGCCGACGCTCCTCGTCTCGTTTACCTTCTCCCCGAACACGTGCTGTGGTACGACGTGGGTGGAGCGGGGGTGATGGGGCCTCAGCTCGACCGGCTCTGCGAGGCCGTCTCATCACGTCTCAGCGTCCAGGTCGTACCCAACGGCCAGTCTCACCCGGGCAACAAGGGGGAGTTCACTGTCGCCACGTTGCCCAGAGGAGCCGAAGTCGGCTATGTGGCGACAGCGGCTCGTGGCATGATCCTTGATGCGCACAAGGACATCGCCACGATGAAGGACGACTTCTCGGCGATACGCGCGCATGCATTGCCCGTCGGGATGAGCATCGATCTCATCCAACGCACGAAAGAGGAACGTTGGAAAACTTGAAGTGGCGGAAATCTAGCTACAGTGACAGCAGCGGCGGCCAGTGCGTGGAAGTCGCTGCCCTCCCGCACGGAATTGCTGTCCGCGACAGCAAGAACCCGGATGGTGCGAAGTTGCGCTTGGACCGCGACGCATTCGCAGCTTTCCTGGCCCACGTCAGGAAGTAGCATCAGTCCCCCACCAACCGCAAGGAGGGGTTTTGAATCATACGGAGTGGCCGAAAGGCGAGCTACAGCGACGACTCTGGCGGAAGCTGCATTGAGATCGCGCGCACCGGAACTCAGGTCGCCGTGCGAGACAGCAAAGCCCCGAACGGGCCGCAGCCATCCTTCGGCAATAGCGAATTCGCAGCGCTCATAACTTACGCCAGAAAGTAACCCCCGTACAGAACACCCCCGGCCACCGTCGGGGGTGTTACCTGTTATATTACAAACCTCGCGTGCGGTCGTCACATCCAACTCCCCCGTAACCGCCGTTGTAATCAACACCCGCCGCCACTCCTCCAGCAACCCCAATTGCGAACGCAACACTTCCGCCGCATTTTCTATGCGGGATCGCATCGATATTTTTCTGCTACTGCCGTTGAACCTCACCGTCCATCAACGGCAGGGGCGTTGCCGCAATCTTCGCGGAGCTTGTAGTAGCAATGCCAACCTGGTTTGCAGTTTGCCTAAAGTTCGGACGGCCATGCAGCAAAGCCAGTACGGAGGCCAGATGATCTGGAAGGACATGTCAACGATCCGCCCTTAGCGTAAACGTATGATTCTGATGAATTGATGTTTGATACATCCGCCTCGAACCGACGTCGGGGAACCGGTCGTCGCGCAGGGAGCCGCCCCGAGCGGTCTAAATCACCCCGCGCCGCCGCTCGGCCGCCGCGCGCAACCTGACGAGCTCCGGCGGCCCTCGGCTACGTCCTGCCCGACCCGGGCGCTTACGCCGTCGCCGCCGACGGACGGCAGCAGGTCACCGACGCCACAGGCCGGGTCGTACACCACCCCGCTCGTGTCGCCGGCAAACCGGCGCATCTCAAGGGCTGCCATCTGCCTATCGGATACCGGCATTATCGCTCTACCGATCTTGCGTGCGGGCCACCGAACGTCACGTCACCGATAACAAAATCCCACACATGCGCAACCTGACAGGCGTCCCGGTCAGGCCCCCGACGGCCCTTCGCCCTGGGGAATATGCGGCTGAACGAGCGGACCGACCTCATCCCAGATGCTGGGCAGCCTTTCGTTAACTTCCTTGGCGTAGTCCATCGTCTCCTGTAGGAATGCGTCCAGACCCGCCTCGCCGACGATGCCCTCGTCACGTAGCCGTTCCAAAATGAAAAGCGTGGCGGATACCAAGGCATCCAGGTTCTTCGGGAGGAGGACCTGTTCCTCCAAGGGCAGATTGTCGAGGGCGTTACGGATCCAGTCCTCGGCGACCTTCGGGTCGAGCTCATCGCGGTCCTTGCCCATGGATATCCGCAGCTCCGCGACGAACTCGATGATCGCATTGCGGGTGAACGACTCACCGAACCTCCGCCGCACCGCCACCGTGAAGGCCGAGATGAACAGCCACCACACCGCCTGCATCCGGGCATCCTCTGGATCGCCCTCCAAGGCGGCGAGCCCTTCCATGTCACCCACCATGAACCGCCGCAACAGCTCGAGATCTTCGTGCCGAAACTCGACCTTCGGAGGCTCCATCACGTCTCCAACCCCTCACCGGCCGTCCTCGTTACTACCTTTCAGCAACGATTCGAGCGGCCATCCCAAAAGACAGCATCCATCACATCTCCATCACGTCATCAGCGAGTTGCCTGGCCTCGTTAAGGAGAGATTCGAGCTCGGCATCACTCGCGAATTGCTCGTCGCGTACGAGGGCGACCAGCAACCACAGCTGCGTCTCGAAGATCACCCTTGCATCGATATCGTCGAGGTCGCCCTGATCGAGCGCACAGAAAAGAACACGTTCAGCGATCCTGGGATCAACCTCATCAGCGAAAGCATCGGACATCGATCGTGCGTGGGCAACGTAGGCCACAACCTCACTCCCAGGCACGTACTTGCCATTTCTGATGAACCGCTTCTCCGCCATCTCCAGCAGAGCCGCCGAAACAAGCGCCCCGTATCCGCGTGCCTGCTCTGCCGGATCCAGCTCATCGAGCAGGCGACCGTGCTCGTCACTTCGTCCCCTCAGAAGGGCAAGGAGGGCGTCATATTCCTTGTCCTTAACGGGCACTGTCCCTCCCGGCCTTTTCTTGGTCCACCTGCAGAGAGCTTGGTCGTCCTAAGCGGTCACGCTCACTACAACGATCGCAACAGCGTCATCGCCGGCTTGGAGCGGCTTATTGTCAGTACCAGGCATGTCGGTGGTGCCTTTTCTGCTCAGCCAGGGACTCGGCTCTCATTTTATAATTTATTTTTCGGCCAACCAAATGTCGGCCGTTTTCCTGGCTCGCATGAGAAAGGTATCGAGCTCCTCGTCAGAGAACTGCTCGTCATGGACGAGCGACATCAGCAGATAGAACTGCGCCATGGCAACGTCATTATTGTCGATGTCGGCCAGCTCGGCCTTATCCAGCGCAGCCAACATGACGCGTTCGGCAATGCCGGGTTTGAGCCCCTCCGCGAAAGCCTCTGATTTCTGTCTTGCAAAAGCGACATAAGCGACAATATCGTCATCCGGTGCCGCCACGCCCTCACGCATGAAGCGCTTGTCGATCAGCTCGAACACACCGGCGGCCACGAGTGCCGTGTAACCTCTCCCGACGTCGACAGGGCCCATCTCGTCGATCAGGCGACTGTGCTCCTCGCTCTGTCCGGTAAGCAGTGCCCTCACTGCCGCAACCTGCTTATCACTAACGGTCATGACCACTTCCTATTTTTCGCCCAAGCATCCGCGCGCCCCGCCTCACACCCAAATACACCACCGCACCCGTCACTGCAAGCCCGACGGCGGCGTCTCCTAGCTTCCAGGGCTGATGATCAGCATCGCGCATCTGGCTGGTGTCGCGAACGGTGCTCGGCAAAACATCCTTGTTCGGGTTTGGATGGAAGAT
Organism: Actinomadura sp. NBRC 104412; assembly: GCF_030269515.1. Classification (GTDB taxonomy): domain Bacteria; phylum Actinomycetota; class Actinomycetes; order Streptosporangiales; family Streptosporangiaceae; genus Spirillospora. Next base: position 102,857 of record NZ_BSTM01000018.1, read on the forward strand.
ATCGCCAGCCTTGTTCCCACCCTTCTTGACCGCGTCGCTGATTCCCTCTGCTTGCTTGAAGAACTGGTGCCTCGCACGCCTGTCGCGGTCGGTCGTTTCTGGATCCGGCTCGGTGATGTCCGGTACGTCCTGTTCTTGATTGGGCTCGCGGGTGCCCTCTCGGGTGCGGTCATAGAGTTCTGGACGGCCGAAATCCTCCGTCCGTTGGGGTGGTTGCTCGCCCGGGCGGACCGCGAAGATCTCCCCTTGTCTCAGCAAGCGCCCGTCCGGACCGACGGGGGCAATGATGTTGGGAGGCCGGTCGGCAGTCGATGGAGGCGAGGGTTCTGCCGTCTGGTCCGGCTTTGGCTGATCTGTTTCTGCTGTGGACGAGTCGTTGCCGTGCTCGGCGGTCTCAGGGCGCTCGGCTTCGGGTGTGGACGGGGTGCGGTCCCTTTCCTGCTCGGCTGGGAATTCGACCTCCTTTGGTTCGGTTGATTCGTCGGGGCGCCGGACGGGAGTCGGGTCGACTCGATCGGTGGACGCGTCGGCGGCTGTGGCTTCGGGGAGTTGCCCTTCGAAGGGGACTTCGCCGTCCCTGCTCTGGTCGATGCGGGGAGCGGACGGGGGTTTCGCCTCGGCGGGCTCGGTTGTGGTGCGGTCGGAGGAATCCGGCGCTTCGCTGTTGGCGGTTTCCTGGCCTGGCTTGGGAGCGTCCGTGCCGGATTCGCTCGGCGGGGTTCTCCAACTGCCATCGTTGTCGCGCGTTCGATCTGCGGCTTGCGCCGGCTGGTCACGGGGGCCGTTGGAGGTCCGATCGGTCTTGTCGTCCGGTGGCTGACCGGATGGGTGTTCCGTGACCTCGCCGGGATGATCGTCGCGGTCGGCGGCGCTGGGCTCAGCGGACTGCGGCGGGGCCTGGCGGTCGAGCGGGTCGCGTTGGCGGTCGTCCCGGACCTCCCGGGACGGTGTCTCGGTACGCGACCGTTCCTGCTCGCTCGTCTCGTCGTCCTGGACGGGGCCGGGGGTCTCCGTCCTGCGTTCGCCTGCGTTGGCGGCGATCCGGCGTGACTCCAGGCGGGATGGCTGGTTCGGCGAGCCGGGATTATCCGGAGGCGGCTCCCCACCACGTCGCCGCGAGCCGGCGGGCGCGTCGTTTGATCTGTCCGCCCTCTCCGGGCTGGTTCGCGCCTCCGTCGACTTCGCGTTCTTCTCGTCGTATTCCTTGCGTTCCTGGGCGTTGAGGCCGGCGTAGCGCTTGCTCTCCAGACGGGACGGCTGGTCGGGCGAACCGGGGTTGTCCCGAAGCTTTACGCCGCCGCCTTGCTGGTCGGCGGAACTGCCCTCCTGCTTGTCGGGCTTGTCAGGAGGCGGCTGGTTCGGATCGTTCCGATCAATCCCCATCGCTTCCCCCGGTATAGGCCACGGGCGGTGCACCACGGGCCTCGGCGTGAGCGTCCATGACCACGGAAATGGCCACCTCCGCTGGTCGGGCAACAGATCACAAAGATCACGGCCACACGAGCGCGGGGACGCGGCCGCCACCTCCACAGGGACGCGCCAGTCAGACTATTAAGTAATTCTCAGAAGGGGAACCAGTCAGGTGGAATCATGCATCAATCGGGCAGTATGCGAAGATTCGCGAAGACCGGAGGGTCTGGGGCACACCTTGGATACCGACCTTCCACACCCTTGAGCAGCGGGCACTTGGGCGGGTCGTCTGGGTCGTTGGGGTGATCTGGCGCTGGTTCGGTCTTACCGAGGAGGACGACTAACCGCGCCACGCCGCTTTCCGGCTGGGGCGGGACGCTTGGGGCGCTGCGGACGGATCCGTTCGATGGTGCCCGTCCCATGCCTTGAGTGGGTGAGGGTGGAACGTACGTTTCGCCGTTGGTTTGGCCAGGGGTGGTGAAGAGGAGCTTCCAGCCCAGGAGGCTGCCCAGGGTCAGGAGGACCAGGGCGGCGGCCAGGGCGATGCGGCGGCGGCCGGGGGACGTAGGTGCGGGCTGTGCGATGGGCAGGCGAATGGGGATGGGTTCGCGGGATGTGGCGGGGCGGGGTGGGGGTGGCTTGATGCAGAGCCAGATCGGTGGGTCGGCGTGGATCCTTGTGAAGTCGCCGGCGTGCAGATTCTCGCCGAACTCGGGTTCGACGTAGTTGCGGAAAAGGCCGTCATCGATGACGACGAGGACGGTTCCGGGCAGGGCGTTACGGAGGGCGTCCTGGAGGCGGGGCAGTTCGGCTTCGAGGACGGCCTGGTCGCGTCCGGGGCCGATGAGGCCGCCGGGGACCTCCTCGCTCGGGCCGCAGGAGAACGCCAGGATCGCCGCGACCTGGTCGGCCTCGTCGGCGTGCCGGTTGTGCCGCGCGAGCTGACGCAGCAGCGAGTCGGGCAGCCTTTCCACGGCGCCGTCGTGGCCGGTCGCCACGGGCATCGCGTAGAGCAGGCCGTCGGCCTCCCCGACCCTGACCACCGCGTCCTGGGGGGCGCCGACGGCCTCGGCGGCGCCGTCCATGAACGTCTTCATCAGGTTCAGCTGCCGGGTCCGGACGTGTACGGGACGTCCCGTGGCCGGGCCGAACGTCACGAGAAGATGCAGTGGACCCGCACGGCCACGTTGCCGTGTCGCGTTCTTCATAGCGGTAGAGCATGCCGCGCCACGCGAAGTGTTGCGAAGCGGGTTGGGCCATCGGATCGGCGCTGTGCACGGTCCATGACACAACGGTCAGGATCGCGCCAGCTCTTTGAGCCGTTGCATGTCCAGCACGATGATGGTCTTCCGCCCGGTCTTGAGAACGCCGTCCTTGCCGAGCCTCCTCAGGACGCCGTTCACCCTGTTGCGCTTGGTGCTGACGTACGAGCCGAGTTCCTCCTGGGTCATCCCGACGGCCAGTTCCAGGCCGTCACGGGTTTCGCGGCCGTGGCGCTCGGTCAGCTCGACGAGGGCGCGCGCCAGGCGGATCTCCAGGCTGCGGGGGCCGTCCGAGTGGCGCCTCATCTGCGCCCGCGCCTTCTCCCCCATGGCCACCTCGAGCCCGCGGCGGATCTCCGGCCGCTCGCGGGCGATCTCGCTCAGCGCGGCGAACGGGACGGCCACCACCAGGTTGTCGCGCAGGCTGGTCCTGACCGTGGCGCTGCGCGGGCCGCCGTCCATGAACGCGAACTCGCCGACGACGTCGCCGCTGGAGCGGATGTCGTGCAGCACGCACCCACGCGGCTTCCGATCGGTGAAGACCTTGACCGCGCCATGGACCAGCAGGAACACCGAGTCGCCCGGCTCGCCCTCCCGGATCAGGGTCACCCCCTCGCCGTGGGCCTGCGGCTTCCCACGCCTCAGCAGGTCCTTGGCGTCCTGGTCGGGCAGGCCGGACAGGAAGCTGGCGTCTGGCCAGGTGTCCCAGTGCCGCCGGACCAGAGCGTCGGCGTCATACTTGTCGATCATCGTGAGTTCCAAAATGATCTCGTGCGGTTTCCGGGCCGCACCGAGCTCGTACTTCGGCACGCGAAGCCCACCCCCGGCTCTCCGCGCACGGGTGCATATGCGAATGCATCGAATGGTACACAGGAAGGGCAGTCACGCCCGCCCCTCCCGTCCGCGGGAGTTAACGTCGTTAACCATGACATATGTACCTCACCAACTTCATCTGTTCTGGCATGTGCGCGACGACGCGGGCGCCATTCGCCGGTCGGTTTCGACGCTCCGCGACGTTGAAAAGATTATTCGCGGCACGCTGGAGGAGGCGGGCGTCCCGTCCCGCGGGACCTGGACCCGGGCGGGTGCGGGCGGGTGGGCGGTGACGCTGCCCGCCGACGCGGACGTGCCGTCCGTCCTCGCCGAGGTGCCACGGCGGGCGGCGGCCAGGCTCGCGCTTCACAACGGGCGCCGCGTCCCGGAGGCCCGGCTCCGGCTGCTCGTCGCGTTCGCGATGGGGCCCACCGTCGGCGGACCGGACGGGCCGGTCGGCCAGGGCCCGCGCGTCGCCGAACGGCTGGCCCGCCTGGTCGCGGCGCAGGAGGAGGCGGAGGCGCCGTTCGCGGTGGTCCTGTCGCGCGCTCTGTACGAGCAGTACGTCGCGCCGGGCTTCCGTCTGGACCTGAGCCCGGACGCCTTCCGGCCGGTCGCGGTGGACGGCACGAAGGCGTGGCTGGCATGAGCGGGGCCGCGAGCACGGACGCGCGGACGGCCTTGTGCTGCGCGGCGGACATCGTCCGCTGGAGCACCCGGCGTACGCCTGAGCAGCTGTTCGCGCAGGACGAGATGAACGAGGTCATGCTGAACGCGCTCCGCTCGGCCGGGCTGCCGGAGCGGATCGACCAGACGGCGGGGGACGGCACCCTGGTGGTGGCGCCCGGCGACATCGATCCGACCGTGGTGATACCGGACCTCCTGTACGCGCTGCGCGTCGAGTTGCGCGCGAGGAACGCCCTGCTCATGCCGCCCGCGCGGATACGGCTGCGGGTCTCGCTGACCATGGGTCTGGTTCCGGCCGGTTCGCTGGGCTTCGGCGGGGACACGATCGTCCGCTGTTTCCGGCTGCTCAACAGTCCTCCCGTCAAGGAGGCCCTCGCTCTCCTCCCCGAGGCCGATCTGGCCGTGATCGTCTCTGGGGTGCTCTATGACGACGTGGTGCGGCACGGCTTCCGGTCCCCCTGTCCGGAGGAGTTCCGGAGGGTGCGCTGTGCGCCGCCCGGCACGGACTTCGGCGAGGATGCCTGGCTCTACGTTCCCGGCCCGTGGACGGAGGGCGACATCGATATCTAGTCAAATACGACAGCGCCGGTCATCCTTCGTCAAGAACGACGCAACAGGCCGGATGACCTCGGACGCCATGCCCGTCTTCTCCGGGGAACTCCCCTGTGGCCATTTTGTGCACCCGGTGCCATCGCAACATCCTGCACCCGGTGCCAAAGAAACGGCTGTCAAGTGAAATCCCAGCGTTCACGGTGAATGTAGGTTTCGCCGGACTTCTTGCGAAGCCGGGGGCTAGGCTGCGCTGCCATGAAAAGGTCCCGTCCGGCCGGAAAGGTGATCGTAGACCGTGCCCGATGATCCCGCAGCCATGATCCATTCCCTCGTCGGCGAGTTCGCGAGGCTGCGCGCATCGGCCGGTCAACCCTCGCTCGCCCTGATCGAGCGGAGGTCGGAGCGGCTCCAGGCGGCCCGCACCGCGACGTACGGCGTGCGCGTGACCCGGCTGCCGCGCTCCACCGTGCACGACCTGCTTCACCGCGACCACACGCGCCCGCCCAGGACGGAACTGGCCGAGTCGCTGTGGGCCGTGCTGTGCGATCTCGCCGCCGAGAAGGGCCGTCCCCCGCGGCCGGACGGCCTGAACCTGCTGCGGCTCCGCCTCGACGCGATCAACGCCGCCTGGCAAGCGCGTCCCGTGGCGACCAAGAGCGCCCCGGACGGCGTGAGCACGGCGTTCGGGAAGGCACCCGCCACGTGCGACAGGGACAGGGACGAGGACGCCCAGCGCAGATGGCTGCTGGACTCGGCCGCGCGCAACACCGAGAACGCGTGGTGGCATGTCGGCCGCCATCTCGTGCCGGAATGGCTGGGGCCCTACCTGACCCTGGAACGCCGGGCCCGCCTCGTCCGCTCCTACGCGCCGCGTTTCATCCCCGGGCTGCTCCAGACGGAGGCGTACGCGCGGGCCGCGTTCCGGCGGGACCGTCCCACGGCGTCCACACCGGAACTGGACGGCCTCGTGCACCTGCGCATGCGCCGGCAGGAACCGCTGTGGCAGCCGAACGGGCTGAGGCTCTGGGCCATCATCGACGAAGGCGTCCTGCGCAACCCCATCTGCGGCGACGAGGCGATGCGCCGCCAGATCGACCATCTCTGCCGGGTCGCCGCGCTCCCGCCCGTGACCATCCAGGTGATGCCCGAGGACGCGCACGGCCACGACTCCGCCGACGGACCGCTCAGCCTGCTGCGTTTCGGGGAGCGGCGGCTGCCGGATGTGGCCTTCGTCGAGCAGCGCGACTACGGCCTCTATCCGACGCGGAGCAACGACGTCGGCCATTACCGCGCCTTGCTGGGGCGTCTCGCGATCGAGGCCCTCTCGCCGGAGGACAGCGAGCGGCTGCTGCGCGGGCTCCGGGGGTGAACGCGTTCTAGGCTCGCGGCGCGCCGTCTGTTCTCATGGGAAGAACGCCACCGACCCCCACGGAAGGGCGATCATGGGAAGCGACGAGCGCGACTTCTTCGCCAGCGCCGAGAAGGACCTCATGGCGGGGATCGACACCAGCGTTCCGCATTCGGCGCGGATCTGGAACTACTGGCTGGGCGGCAAGGACAACTTCCAGGTCGACCAGGAGGCCGGGGACGCCTACACGGCGGTGTTCCCCGGGATCGTCGAGCTGGCGCGCATCTCCCGCGAGTTCCTGGGACGCGCCGTCCGCCATCTGACCGCGGAGGAGGGCGTCCGGCAGTTCCTGGACGTCGGGACCGGGCTGCCGACCGAGGAGAACACCCATCAGGTCGCGCAGCGGATCGCCCCCGACTCGCGGATCGTCTACGTCGACAACGACCCGCTCGTCCTCGTCCACGCCCGCGCGTTGCTGTCGAGCCACCCGGAGGGCGCCACCCATTATGTGGAGGCCGATCTCCACGAGCCCGAGAAGATCATCGGTCTGGCCCGCGAGCACCTGGACTTCGACGAGCCCGTCGCGCTGATGCTGATGGGCATCATGGGCCATGTCACGGACGACGACGAGGCGCTCTCGATCGTCCGGCGCCTGCTCGCGCCGCTCCCGTCCGGCAGCTACCTGGTGCTGGAGGACGGCACCGACACCGACGCCGCCTTCCTGGAGGCCCAGAAGGGCTACGACGACACCGGCGCCGTCCCGTACCGGCTGCGCAGTCCCGCGCAGATCGCCCGGTTCTTCGAGGGGCTGGAGCCGCTGGATCCGGGCGTGGTCTCCCTCCCCCTGTGGAGGCCCGACCCGAGCCCCCTGGGTCCGCCCGCCGAGGCCCATGCCTACGGCGGGATCGGCCGCAAGCCGTGAGCCGCCCGGCGTTCCCTACACCCCGAGGGAACGGCCGATGATCTCCTTCATGATCTCGGTCGTGCCGCCGAAGATGGTCTGGATGCGGACGTCCTGGTACGCCTTGGCGATCGGGTACTCGGTCATGTAGCCGTACCCGCCGTGGAGCTGGACGCAGCGGTCGACGACGCGCTTGAGCAGCTCGGTGTTCCAGTACTTGAGCATCGCGGCCTCTTCGGCGCTCAGCTCGCCCCTGCTCTCCTTGAGGATGCACTCGTCGGTGAACGAGCGGGTGACGGTGAGCTCGGTCTTCATCTCCGCGAGCGTGAACCGGTTGTGCTGGAATCTGCCGATCGGCCGCCCGAACGCCTCCCGGGTCTTGCAGTACTCCAGGGTCTGCTCGAAGGCGGCCTCGGCCCCCGCCTGGGCGGTGGCGCCGATCGACAGCCGCTCGCGGGCGAGGTTCTGCATCAGGTAGATGAACCCCATGCCCTCCTCGCCGAGGAGGTTGGCCTGGGGGACGCGGACGTTGTCGAAGAACAGCTCGGCGGTGTCCTGGGCGTGCATGCCGACCTTGTCGAGGTTGCGGCCCCGTTCGAAGCCCTCCATGCCGCGCTCGACCATCAGCAGGCTGACGCCGTGCGCCCCGGCGGACGGGTCGGTCTTGGCGACCACGATCACCAGGTCGGCCAGGATGCCGTTCGAGATGAAGGTCTTGGAGCCGTTCAGCACGTAGTCGTCGCCGTCCCGCACCGCGGTGGTCTTGATGCCCTGCAGGTCCGAGCCCGCCGCCGGCTCGGTCATCGCGATGGCGGTGATCAGCTCGCCCGAGCAGTAGCCGGGCAGCCAGCGCCGCTTCTGCTCCTCCGAGCACAGCTTGAGCAGGTAGCTCCCGTTGATGTCGTTGTGGACGGCGAAGCCGGGGCCGTGCACGTTGGCCCGCGCCAGCTCCTCGTTCAGGACGACGTAGTAGCGGTAGTCGGCGATGCCGCCCCCGCCGTACTCCTCGGGGACCTCGATGCCGAGCAGGCCCTGCCGCCCGGCGGCCAGCCACACCTCGCGGGAGACGATGCCGTCCCGCTCCCACTGCTCGTGGTACGGGGTGATCTCCTTCGCGATGAAGGACCGCACCATGTCGCGGAACGCCTCGTGCTCGTCGGTGAAGATCTCACGTGCCATCCGGCGGGCTCCTCGCGCCTGGGTAAGTCATTCCTGACAGCAATAATGTAACACTGGAGCTGTCACATAGGAGGCCAGGGTTGCCCGACGACGAGATGACGGTCGACGAGCTCGCCGCCCGCGCCGGCCTCACCGTCCGCACGGTGCGGTTCTACGCGGGGCGCGGCCTGCTCCCGCCGCCCCGCCTGCGCGGCCGCACCGGTTGGTACGGACCCGACCATCTCGCGCGGCTGGAGCTCGTCCGGGAACTCCAGGCGCTCGGCCTCACGCTGGCGGCGATCGAACGGCACATGGAGCGGATCCCGGACGACGCCTCCCCCGAGGACCTGGCCCTGCAACGCGCGCTGCTGTCCCCGTGGGCGCGCGAGGAGCCCGAGCGTCTCGACCGGAGCGAGCTCGACCGGCGCATCGGCCGCCGGCTCGACGACGAGGCGCTGAAGAAGCTGGCCGCGCTCGGCGTGATCGAGCAGCGGCCGGACGGCACCGTCCTCCTGCTCGGGCCGGGCTCGCTCGGCACCGCGGCCGAACTGTCGGCACTGCCCCTGGACGCCCTGATCGCCATACACGAGTCGATCGAACGCCACACCTCGGAGCTGGCCGCCGAGCTCCAGCGCGTCTTCCAGGACACGGTCGTACGCCCGTACCGCGAACGGGGCCGCCCACCGGAGGAACGCGACGCCCTGCTGGAACTCGCCGTCAAGCTGAAACCCCTGATGATCCACTCCCTGGTCGAGTCCTTCCAGAGGGCCGTGGATCGCGCCATCCGGCAGTCGACCTCCCGCGACTGACTCCAGCGCCCCGCCCGTCCGGTGCGGAACCCGCTACACGTCCTTCCATTCGTCGTTCTCGTACTCGACCAGGCGGGGATGGACGAGGGTGTTGACGCCGACGTCGGTGCGGCGGAGGTCCTTGGCGAACGTGGCGGACGCGCGGAGCACCTCGGCGTCCAGGAAGCGCAGGCCGGAGGGCGGCGAGGCCGCGAGGCCCAGCGTGGGCGGTGCCGCGGACGACGAGGCCAGAACGTAGCCCCAGTCGCCGAAGCTGGGCACGTCCACGTGGTACGGGACGGTGGACAGCCCGGCCGCGCGGATCGTCCTCTCGATGCACCAGAACGAGCGCGGCGCGAAGAACGGGGAGCCGGACTGGACGACCATCCGCCCGCCCGGAGCCAGCGCGCGCCGGGCCAGGCCGTAGAACTCCACCGAGTACAGCTTCGCGGTGGCCACGTCGTCCGGGTCCGGCATGTCCACGATGATCGAGTCGTAGCGGCGCGGCGCCGAGCGCAGCCAGGAGAAGGCGTCGGCGGTGACGACACGGACCCGCGGGTCGTCGAAGGCGTGCCGGTTGAGGGCGGCGATCTCCTTGTGGGTGCGGGCCAGCCGGATCATCTCCGGGTCCAGCTCGACCAGGGTCGCGCTGCGCACGTCCGGGTAGCGCAGCACCTCGCGCAGCGCCAGGCCGTCCCCGCCTCCGAGGATCAGCACGTCCCCGCGCGCCCCCGCCAGCGCCGGGTGGACGAGCGACTCGTGGTAGCGGTACTCGTCCACCGAGGAGAACTGGAGGTCGCCGTTCAGGAACAGGCGCAGGTCGGTGCGGCCGGACAGCGTCACCTTCCGGGTCACCACGATCTCCTGGTACGGGGTGCGCTCGGCCAGCGTGATCGGGTCCTGGTAGAGCGCCTGGCGGGCGGAGACCTCGAAGTCGCCGGCGAGCGCGTAGGTGCCGCCCAGGACCGCCAGCACCGCGGCCATCCCCGCCCACAGCGCGGCCCTGGCGCGGTTGCCGATCTGCCGCCGGAACAGCCACAGCACGACGGCGATGCCCGCGACGGCGTTCACCGCGCCCACCAGCAGCGCGCCCCTGATGTGCCCGAACAGCGGCAGCAGGAAGAACGGGAAGGCCAGCCCGCCGATCAGCGCGCCCACGTAGTCGGCGGCGAACAGGTCGGCGACCGCGCTGCCCGCGTCCTGCCGCCGGATCCGCTGCAGGAGCGTCATCAGCAGCGGGATCTCCGCGCCGATCAGCGCGCCGACCGCGAACGCCACCACCACCAGCGCGGGCACGTACAGGTTCAGCCAGGCGAACGCCGCGTACAGAGTTAGCACCGACAGCCCGCCCAGCAGCGCCAGCGCGCCCTCCACCACGGCGAACGCGGCGACCGGGAACCGCTGCAGCGGCTTGGCGGCCAGCGACCCGACCCCCATCGCGAACACCATCACCGACAGCACGATCGACGCCTGCGTGACCGAGTTGCCGATCAGGTAGCTGCCCAGCGCCACCAGCGCGAGCTCGTACACCAGGCCGCAGGCGGCGCAGGTGAACACGGCGGCCAGCACGAGCGCGCGGGCCGCGCGGGCGGGCAGCCGCAGCGCTTCCGCACCGTCGGGGCGCTCCTCCCCGTCCGGCGCGGAGGCCGCGCCGGACGGGACCTGGGTTTCTGTCATGGGGACCTCCCCGAGACGGTCCCGAGACGCGCTCAGGAGATGGCGGCGGCGACGATCGCGGCGGTGCCGAGGTCGGTCGCGGCCACCACCCAGCACGAGGGGTGCAGTTCGGCCGCGTCGACCACGGTCGCGCCGAGCCTGCCCGGCGTGAGCAGGTCCAGCAGGTAGAACGCGACGAGCGTCAGCAGGATGCCGAGCACACCGTAGACCACCGTGCTCAGCACCCCGGCGGCCAGGTCGTCCTCGCTGGCGGCGATGGCGGTGGTGACGATCGCGCCCACGCCCAGCAGCTTGGCGGCCAGGATCAGCGCCGCGCCGCGGTTGCGGTCGGTCCAGATCTGCCGGCCCAGGCTGCCCGGCGTGGTCAGCTCGACCACCAGGTAGCCCAGGGCCATCAGGCCGATGCCGACCACGCCATAGGCCAGCGCGGCACCGCTCTCCTGGAGGATGTCTTCGATCATGAGGTGGTGCTCCTCCGCTTCCGTACGGCGGCGACGGCGATCCAGACGACCCCGCCCGCGATCAACACGATCCCGACACCTGTGAAGATCGGGCGGGCCAGGCTGGACCGCGGCAGCGTGTCACCCGGTGGAGCGCCCTGCGCCGTGCCCTCCGCGCCGGGCGCCACGGGCGGGGGCGGCGCCAGGCCCTCCTCCGCGACCATCAGCGGCAGCGCGGAGATCGCGTCCGCGAGCCTGGCGATGGCGTGGGGCCCGAAGAAGTTGTCGTAGTCGTCGTCCGGACCGGAGCGGGTGCTCTGCCCGAGCGCGTCCACGTAGACGGAGGACAGGTTGTATCTGTTCAGTTCGAGGTCGGAGCTGGTGTCCACGCTGAGGTACCCGTTGCTCCAGTACTGGCCGGTCCGGTCGTAGGTGTAGTCGGCGGTCAGCACCACCCACTTCGGGCACTGCTGGGGACGCTGGCGCGGGTCGATCCCGACGCCCAGATTGGAGCCGTACTCGACGCCGGGGTCGTTCAGCTCCTCCAGCTCCGTCTCGATCATCTCGCGCTCGATGACCGACGGGCCGGTCTCCGTGGGCGCCGGACTGGACGGCCGTGTCGGCATGGGTGCCGGGGTGCCGCTGTAGGAGGGGGTGACCTTGGGGATCGCGCGGGTGCGTCCCGACTCGATCACCCAGCCGTAGCAGACCCCCTGCGCGGCCGAGGCGGCGGACAGCCGTTCGACCAGTCGTCCCGCGTCCCGCGGGCCGAACACCGGGGCGGTCTCCACGCTCTCGTCGGTGCCGTCGATGAGGCCCTCGCTCCACATGGACCACAGGATCGGCACGACGACGACCAGCAGGACGAGGACGGCGATGATGGAGCAGCCGAGCACGCCGCCCTTACCGGACTTCTTCTCCCCGCCGCCGGTGCTCACTTGCCCTCCCCTGGTCCGCCGCCGCGGAAGGAGGACGCCCGCCCGCCTGGGCCGCCCCAGGCGCCACCGACCGAGGAGTGGTAGCGGGCGTAGCCGCGGTCCGGGTCGTCGACGGTGATGCGTGAGCCGCGCCCGCTCGGCAGGATCGCGACCACCGCGTTGTGGTAGCGGAGGAAGATCCCGCCGGGTGTGTAGACGCGGTGCTCGGTCTTGAACCTGCTGGTGATCCGCGACGCCACACGCAGCGGCGGGTCCTGGGCTTGGTAGGTGCCGGGCGCCACACGGGTGTAGTTCTGCGGAATCCAGCCGCGCGGCGACGTCCGCCCGGCGAACAGGGCGAGCAGCAGCACGGTCACGCCGAGCCCGACCAGCAGCATGGAGCCGATCGCGGGCCCCTTGAGGCCGCGCTCCCTTCCCTGCCCCGCGCCGGGCCTCGGCTTGGGCGGGCTCATCGCGCGCTCACCAACCGGCTCCGTGTCATGACGATCTCCTGGGTCTGGGGGTAGGCGTGCCAGGTCCGCCACCCGGCCCGCAGCGCGCGCCCGCCGGCGGGGACCGGGTGGTCCAGAGGTTCGAGGGACGGGCCGGGGAGCTCCGGCCCGCCGTCGCCCGCCGGGTCGAGGACCAGGGCGGTGACGGCGTACGGGGAGCCCGGGAACGTCCCGGTCAGGGCGTCGTCGCGTCCCGAGAGCAGGTCGCGCAGGTCGTCCACCGCCCGGCGGAACCCGGCGGCGTCGTGCGCCGCCGTGACGGAGGCGAAGTCGTACGCCCAGCCGCCGGCCGTCCCGCGGAACCGGCCGGGCACAGGCTCGCGCTCGCCGGGCAGGCAGGCCACGGTCTCGCTGAACGTCCCGGCGAGCACCTGGTGGGACGCGCCGAGCAGGCGCAGCTCGACGTGGACGCCGCCGCCGTCCGGTGCCTCCAGGGCGAGGACGGCCAGCGCGTCCAGGCGGGGCAGGCCGAGCGCGAACGACAGCGCCGCCGCGCTGGTGTCGGCGTAGGGGGTGTCGAGAGTCGTGCGCAAGGGCCGGCCCTCAGCTCCCGCTTCCCGGGTAGATCGTCAGGGTGCCGTTCGGGACGCGCTCGCCCGTGCCCGCCTCCCACGCGCCGCCGCCGTACCGCTCGAACGACAGGTACCGGCCGCCCGGCCCCTCGTAGTCGACGTACTCGACCCGGCCCTTCTCCCCGAGACCCGTGGTGCCCTCGCTGGCGTAGTCGGCGGTGCCGTGCTCCTCGCGCCGGTACTCCACGCCGTCCACGGTCAGCGTCCTCTTGTCGGGGACGAGGTCGCCGACGTCGAGCTCGGTCCACCAGACGACCTCCAGGTCGGGATCCTCCTCGACGGAGATCCAGACCTTGGTGCCCTCGATGGTGTCGGCGTCCAGAAGGTGCTCGCTCCAGGTGAAGCCGCCCTCGCGCAGCCGCACCGAGCCGCGCACGAAGTAGCGCACGCCGAGGTACTCGACCATGTCGCCCGCCTTGATCGTCCGCGGGTCGCCGGCGGCCTGGTCCTCGGCCGCGAACGGGTCGCGCGGCGTTCCCGCTGTGCCGGACGGGGGACGGCGCCGCGCCAGCAGGACGATGATGACGGCCAGGGCGCACAGGATGAGCGCCAACAGGATGGCGATCACTGGCCCGGCCACGGGCACCTCCACAGGGGAAAGGCGAACAACGCGCCGGATTGTATCGGGGGCCGGCCCTACAAGATTGACCATCCGGCCATGTACGGCCATACACGGCCATCAACCGACACATCGGTTTCACCGATTTTCGCCGGTTTTGGATGCCAGCCAACTGATCATCTCGGCTCGCACCCGTCCATTGACAGCGTTTCCGGTCGCCGGTTAGCGTCCCAGTGTTCAATTATACGATATATCGTTTCACTACATGGAATGCCTATGACGCGGCGCCCGTACGACGTGATCGCGATCGGGGAGGTGCTGGTCGAGCTGCGCTCGGAGGCGCCGCTGCGGCGGGCACGGCACGGCACCGCGCTGCGCCTGTCGTTCTCCGGCGACGCGCTCAACGCCGCCGCCGCGTCGGCCGCCGCCGGCGCGCGGACCGCGCTGCTCACCGCCGTCGGCGACGACGAGCTCGGCGCCCCGCTGCTCGAGCACGTGCGCGCGCTGGACGTGGACACCTCGCTCGTGTGGCGCGCCGCGCGTCCCAACGGCGCGTACCTGCTGTCGCCCGACATGGACGCGGACGGCGAGCGCGAGTTCGTCTACTGGCGCACCGGCAGCGCGGCCTCCACCCTGTCCCCCGGCGACATCGAACGGCTCTCCGGCGCGCTGTCCTCGGCGACGGCGCTCGTGGTCACCGGGATCACTCCCGCGCTCTCCCCGTCCGCGCGGGACGCCACGCTGGCCGCCGCGCGCCTCGTCCACTCCGCGGGCGGCCATGTCACCTACGACCCGAACTTCCGGGGACGGCTGACGACGGCCGCCGAGGCACGGGACGTCCTCGCGGCGATCGCCCCGTACACGGCACTGCTCACGCCCTCCAGCCCCGCCGAGACCCAGGCGCTCCTGGGCACGGCCGACCCGTGGAAGGCCGCGACCCGCGCGCTCGACCTCGGCGCGGACGCGGTCGCGGTGACCTCCGGCGCCGAATCCGTCCTCCTGTGCGACGGCAAGCGCTGGTGGACGGCGCCCATCCCGCCCAACCCGGGCCAGGTGGACACGACAGGCGCCGGGGACTGCTTCGCCGGAACCGTCACCGCCCGGCTCGCGCTCGGCGACGACCTGGGCCGGGCGGTGGCGCGCGGGATCGCGGCGGCGTCCCTCTCGGTGTCGGGCCGCGGAGGCACCGGCCATATCCCCTCCTTCGCCGCGACCGCGGAACTGGCCACGCGTCACGTGCGTCTCCGTCCCGCCGGACCGCCGTCCCTCCCCCGGCTTTCGAGCGCCACGTTTGCGGCGGCGAGGCGTCCCGAACGGCACCGGCCACCGGAACCGGGGATCGTCCACCTGGGACTGGGCAACTTCCACCGTGCCCACCAGGCCGTCTACACCGCCGCCGCACTGGCCGAAGAGGACGGGCCTTGGGGGATCGTCGGCGCCGCGCACCGTTCACGCGAGGTGGTGTCGGCGATGGCCGCGCAGGACCTGCTCTACTCGGTGGTCCAGATCTGGCCCGGCGGCGCGCAGGTGGAGGTGCCGGCCGTGCACACGGAGGTGCTGGTCGCCGCCGACGAGCCCGCCGCGCTGGTCGAACGGATCGCGGCGCCGTCCACCCGCGTCGTGACGCTGACCGTCACCGAACGCGGCTACACCTGCGCCCGCGCGTCGAGCGGCCTCGACCTGGACTCGCCGCTCGTCCGCCACGACCTCGCCGAACCGGACGCGCCGCGCACCCCGATCGGCCAGATCGTGGCGGGCCTGCGCGCACGCGCCCGCGCGGGCGGGCCGCCGATCAGCGTGGTGAGCTGCGACAACCTCGGCGGCAACGGCGAGCTCACGCGGCGGCTCGTGCGCGAGTTCGCCGCCCACCTCCCCGGCGGCGACGACCTCCTGGACTGGATCGGCGCGAACGCGGCCTTCCCGTCCACCATGGTCGACCGGATCGTGCCCGCCACCACGGACCGCCACCGCGCGCTGGCCTCCGCCCGGCTCGGGCTGGACGACCGCGCGCCCGTGCCCGCCGAGCCGTTCAGCATGTGGGTCCTGGAGGACGCCTTCGCCGCGGGACGCCCGCGCTGGGAGGCGGGCGGCGCCATCTTCACCGCGGACGTGGCCGGCTACGAGCTGCTGAAGCTGCGCCTGCTGAACGGGACGCACTCGCTCATCGCGTACCTGGGGCTGCTGTCGGGCCGGCGCACGATCCCCGAGGCGGTGGCGTTGCCGTTCGTCGAATCGGCGGCGCGCTCGGTGCTGGCCGCCGACTACCTGCCGACGCTGACCGTCCCCGCGGAGATCGAGATCGGGGAGTATGTGGGGCGGCTGTTCGAGCGGTTCGCGAACTCCGCGCTCGGGCACCGCACCGCGCAGGTCGCCTCGGACGGCTCGCTGAAACTGCCGCAACGCCTCGTCCGCCCGGCGCTGGACCATCTCGGCTCCGGACGCATGCCGCACCACCTCGCGCTGACGGTCGCCGCGTACCTGCGCTGCCTGGCACCGCTGCCCGGCGACGACCTTCCCGCCGCCGTCCGCGACGTGCGCGACACCGCCCGCGACCGGCTGGGCCGGCTCGCCGCGACGGCGGCGGACGGCGCCGGCCTGGTACGGGACGCGCTGCTCAAGGAGCGGCTCCTGGGCGCCGAGCTGGGCGAGCACTCGGAGTTCGTGCGGCGGACGGCCGAGCTGTACGACGTGCTGCGCCGCCATGGCCCCGAGGCCGCCGTCCGCGAAGCGGGCCGGGGCTAGCGGCGCCTGCCCCCGGCCGGGTGCGCTCACAGCCGGGCGGCGCCGGCTTCCACCCGCTCGTCGGTCGCGGTGAAGGCGACCCTGACGTGGCGCGCGCCCGCGGGGCCGTAGAAGTCGCCCGGCCCGACGATGATGCCGAGGTCGGCCAGGTGCCCCACGGTGTCCCAGCACGGCTCGTCCCGCGTCACCCACAGGTACAGGCCGGCCTCGGAGTGGTCGACGCGGAAGCCGTGGCGCTCGAACGCGGCGCGCAGGACGTCCCGGCGGGCCCGGTACCGCTCGCGCTGCTCGTCGACATGCGCGTCGTCGGAGAACGCCGCGGTCATCGCCGCCTGCACCGGCGCGGGGACGATCATCCCGGCGTGCTTGCGGGTCTCCAGCATGCTTGTGATCAGCGCCGGGTCGCCGAGCACGACCCCGGCCCGGTACCCGGCCATGTTGGACCGTTTGGACAGCGAGTTCACCGCGAGCAGCCCCTCGTGCGACCCGTCGCAGACGTCCGGGTGCAGGATCGAGATCGGCGGATGGGCCGGGTCCCAGCCGAACTCCAGGTAGCACTCGTCGCTGACGACGACCGTGCCGCGCTCGCGCGCCCAGGCCACCACCTTGCGCAGATGCTCGGCGGGCAGCACCTTCCCCGTCGGGTTGGACGGCGAGTTCACCCAGACGATCTTCGGCCGGACGGGCCCGAGGGACAGCAGCCCGTCCCGCGCGACCGGCTCCGCGCCGGCCAGCCGGGCGCCCACGTCGTAGGTCGGATAGGCCAGCTCGGGGAACACCACGCGGTCACCGGGGCCCGCGCCCAGCAGGGTCGGCAGCCAGGCCACCAGCTCCTTGCTGCCGATCACCGGCAGCACCGCGTCCGGGTCCGCGCCGGTCACGCCGAGCCGCCGCCGCGCCCAGTCCGCCACCGCCTCGCGGAGCCGGGGCGTCCCGTAGGTCTGCGGGTAGCCCGGGGAGTCGGCGGCGGAGGCCAGCGCGTCCCGGACGAACCCGGGCGTCGGGTCGACCGGCGTCCCCACCGACAGGTCCACGACGCCACCGGGATGCCCGGCCGCCCGCCGCCGGTACGGCCGCAGCTTGTCCCATGGGAAGTCCGGCAGCGTCCGCAAGCCCACCTGTCCTGCCTCTCCGCGCACCTCGGGAACGGCGCTCACAGCTCCTCACAGCCCTCAAGGCCGTGGCCTCGACGCAAGGAGACCACGGCCTTGAGGGTACGCAACCCTTGTCTATCGGAAGTCCACGACGTCACACGGGAGGGCCGCGGGACGTCCGCTCCGGACCCCGGAGCGACTACTCGTCGTGCTCCTGGGGCGGCAGCGCGGCCACGATCGGGTGGTCCTTGTCGATCTTGCCGACCTTGGAGGCGCCACCGGGCGAGCCCAGGTCGTCGAAGAACTCCACATTGACCTTGTAGAAGTCCTTCCACTGATCGGGGACGTCGTCCTCGTAGTAGATCGCCTCAACCGGGCAAACCGGCTCGCAAGCACCGCAGTCGACACACTCGTCGGGGTGGATGTAGAGCTGGCGCTTCCCTTCGTAGATGCAGTCGACCGGGCATTCCTCGATGCATGCCTTGTCGAGCAGGTCCACACAGGGCTGCGCAATGACGTAGGTCACGTCGGTGACTCCTCTCGGGTTTTCCGGCCCCGCCGCACGTCACGGCTCACCGCATGCTCGCTGTGAATAGTATTGCCATCACGGCTCGGTCGATTCGACACGGGGGTCCTCATGTCCGGCCACATCGCCGCGCGGCTGGTGGTGACCATCACGCCCGCCGACGTCGGCCAGCGGATCTCGCTGCGCCGCCGGATGGCAACGGGAGAGTACAGCGACGTGGTGGGGGTTCTCGAATCCTGGTCCGGCGGACTGCTGCGGGTGCGGCGGCGCACCGGCGAGACGGTCGAGGTCCCCGAGGAGATCATGGTGGCGGCCAAGGTGGTGCCGCCGCAGCCACCACCTCGCCGCCGCCCACGATAAAGAGCGCCTCCCGCGCCCTATTTCGTCACCGCGTCCTTCACCGCAGGGCCTTACTCAAGGTTCGTGTACGTGGCCTGCGCCTCGAACCGCTTGCCCTGGAACAGTTCCGACACCGTCACCAGCGTGAAACCGCGTCCCTTCAAGGTCGACAGCATTTTCGGCACCGCCCTGACGGTGGACCCGTGCGTGTCGTGCAGAAGGATGATCCCGCCGGGCCGCGCCTCCTTCATCCCGGTGGCGATGCCCTTGCGGGCCTTCGTCCGATGCCAGTCCATGCAATCCACGCTCCAGGTGATCTGCGGCATGCCCGCCGCGCGCGCCACCCGCTCATCCGTCGCCCCGTACGGCGGACGGAACAGCTTGGGCGTGACGCCCGAAGCCTGCCTGACCGCCTGCTGCGTGAGCTGGATCTGCCTGCGCATCGCGCGCGGCGAAAGGCTGGGCATGATCGGGTGGGACCAGCTGTGGTTGCCGACCTCGTGCCCCTCGTGGACCATCCGCCGCACCGTGGAGCCATGCCGTTCCACGTTCTGCCCCAGGACGAAGAAGGTGACGCGCGTGTCGGACCGGCGCAGCGTGTCGAGCAGCTTGGGGGTGTGGACGCTGGGGCCGTCATCGAACGTCAACGCCACACACCTCACCTTGGCGCAGTCGATCCGCCGCTGGGCGGGGGGCAGGGCGGGACGGGCGGCCTGGTTCCCCGCGGCCGGCGCCTGGTCGCTCTCGACCTCCGCGCCGCCGTTCCCGGCTCGCATCGTGCCGCAACCGGTGGCAAGCGCCGAGAAGAACAGTCCCAATACGAAGAGTGCCCGATAAATAGTGCTTCGCACCTTGCCCCCTAAAACGTCTTGAATTGGACATCCAATTCGCTCGTGGGGCGCTAGATACCCTAAGGATCTGGCGGTCACACACCAACGTTTCCCCTGGTTAGGGTGAACTTCCCTCGTACCCCAAAATGACCGTCAACTCGGCGTAAGAGCGGCAGATCCGGGCAGCGGACAACGCTTATGGCACAGGCCAATCGGGGACCTCGGCCGGAAGATCCTCGCTGATCCGCATGACGAAACGGGCCGGTCGCTTTTCGAGAAACGACGTCACGCCCTCGGCCGCGTCGGGGGCGCCGCCGAGTGCCGCCATCAGCCGGGAATCGGCGCCATGTGCGTCCCAGGGGGACGGTGCCGACAGACCGGACCACATGAGCCGGCGGATCACGGCGACGGAGACCGCCGACGTGTTGTCGGCGATCTCGCGGGCCAGCGCGTACGCCGCCGGCAGCAGCTCGTCCGGCGGGTACACGCGGGAGACCAGCCCGCCCGCCAGGGCCTCTCCGGCGTCGAATACCCGTCCCGTGGCGGCCCATTCCATCGCCTGCGCGATTCCGACCAGGCGCGGCAGGAACCAGCTCGACGCCGCCTCGGTGACGATCCCGCGCCGGGCGAAGACGAACCCGAACCTGGCCTTGTCGCTGGCCAGCCGCACGTCCATCGGCAGCGTCAGGGTCACGCCCACGCCGACCGCGGCGCCGTTGAACGCGGCGATCACCGGCTTGAGGCAGCGCGCGATCCGCAGCGCCACCTTCCCCCCGCCGTCGCGCGGCGTGCCGTCCTCCAGGACGTCGGTGTCGCCCTGGTACCTGTCCGGGGACTTCTCCCGGTCGAACGTGGCGCCGCCGTGCCCGAGATCGGCGCCCGCGCAGAACGCCCTCCCGGCCCCGGTGACCACGACGGCCCGCACGTCGTCGTCGGCGTCGATCCGGTCGAACGCGTCGATCAGCTCCGCGCACATCGTGTAGGTGAAGGCGTTCATGCGATCGGGGCGGTGGAGGGTGATCGTGGCGATCGCGTCGCGAACCTCGTACTCGATCTCGCCGTACGGCACCTGGCTCTTCGGCAACTGTCGGTCCTTCCCGTGGCGCGGCCCGGGGCGGCGGCTCGCGGTCCCGGGTTGAACAGAATCCGATTCTAAAAAGGCGGGGGCGTCAGGAGTGGGCGGAGGGGAAGAGGGCGAGAAGGACCTCGCGGCGCCAGTCCTCGACCCGCCCGGTGAAGCCGCCCGGCGGGACCGCCACCAGATCGCCCCGATCGGCCTTGAGCCCGATCAGGACCGGCGTGCCGCCCTCGCCTTCGGGGGTGAGCTCCATCTCATATGGCTCATGTGACTCAGATGGCTCAGATGGGCCGCCGGCCGGAACGCGCGCGAGCCGCCCGGCCAGCGCGGCAAGCACGCGCGCCCAGCCCTGACCCAGGTACGGGGGCAGGCCGGAGACACGGAGCTCGGGCCTTCCGCGCGCCGCGAGGCCCCGGGTGCGCAGCTCCAGGCCCTCCGGACGCTCGGTCCCCACGATCCTGATCTCGGCCCCGGCCGCGTCCCGCCCGTCCATGGCCCGACCGTAGCCGACCGCGCGCCGCCGCGGGCCGCCGGGGGCCTCACGCCTGACCTGCGTGAAACGGAACGTGCAGAGGCGGCCCGCATCGGCAACGCGACCTCATCCCGAGGACCGATCGGATAAATTACGACGGTGAACTGGGCCGTGACGACGTACGACTCCGCGTTCGGGTACGTCTCCGCGCATGGCGCGCCACTGGTGGACCTGCTCGACCCGCAGCCCGGCGAGCGGATCATCGACCTGGGGTGCGGCACCGGCGCGTTCACCGCGGAGATCGCCGAGCGGGGCGCAGAGGTACTGGGCATCGACGGCTCGCCCGAGATGATCTCGCAGGCCACCGCGCAGCATCCCGGGCTGTCCTTCGCGGTCGGCGACGCCTACGAGTTCACCACCACCGAGCCCTACGACGCGGTCGCCTCCAACGCCGCGCTGCACTGGATGACCCGCGATCCCGACGCGGTGATCGCGCGGGTGCACGCGGCGCTGCGTCCGGGCGGGCGGTTCGTGGGCGAGCTGGGCGGCGCCGGCAACTGCGCGGAGCTGATCGTGGCGATGCAGACCGCCTGGCGGGTCTTCGGGCTCGGCGAGCCGGAGCTGCCGTGGTACTTCCCCAGCCCCGCCGAGTACGCCACCCGCCTTGAGGAGGGCGGGTTCACTCTGCGGCTGCTCGAACACGCCGACCGCCCGTCCCGGATGACCGAGGGCCCCAACGGCGCCGCGGACTGGGTCCGCGTCTACGCGCCCCGCGCCCTCGCCGACGTGCCGCCGGAGCTGGTCGAGCCGCTGCTCGCCCGCATCAACGACCTCGCCGCGCCCGCGTTGCGACGCGAATCCGGGTGGGTCGCCGACTACGTGCGCCTGCGTTTCGCCGCCGTGCGCAAGCCCGACGGGCCCGTGCCCATGCCCGACGGGCTCTCCTCCGGCGGGCTCGGGCAGACCCCCATCATCTAGCGTCGGTCCCCGCCCCTCCGCGGAGTCGAACGTAGGGTTGGGCCCATGCTCCGCCTGCGAGACCACCACACCGGACAGCTCCAGGAGCTTCCGCCGTACGCGCTGCACATCCACGTCCACGGGGGAGGCGAGAGGGCTCTGATCACCGCGGACCTGCTGCGGCGGCTGGCGGAGCGGTCGCGCCGCAGGGTCGCCCTGACCCGTTCCGCGGAGGTACGGCCGCACGTCGGCTTCGGCGAGCTGAACCTTCCCGAGGTCGGCGCCATCGCGCCCGATCTGGTGCCCGAGGGCGCGGTGTGGGTGGGGACCCAGCCCGTGCCGGGCCGCCGCTGCCTCGTCGTCCCGCCGGAACGGTACGCGTGGGAGAAGCTGGTGGAGAGCACACGGGTCGATCCGCTGTGCGTTCGGCTGGCAATCCTGCGCGAACGCTACGACGCCCCGGACGTGATGGACGGCGATCTGGTCGTCGGCGCCGGCGACGACCTCGCGCACTGGCGGGAGTCGATGGCCGAGTGGTCCACCCGGCCGGGACGTCCCATGGACCGCGCGTACGCGGACCGCGCCGAGGAGGCGTTGGCGGACGATCTCGACAGCCCCACCGCCCTGGCCGTCCTGGACGAGCTGACCGCCGACCCGAGCGTCGAGCCCGGGGCCAAGCTGGAGACCGTCATCCAGCTCGACCTGATCCTCGGGCTCGACCTGGTCTCCGGCATCGGCCGCGCCTGATCCCGCCTGCCTACCGGTCACACCTCCAGCAGTGTCTTGCCCACGGTGGCGCGGGACTCGATCGCCGCGTGCGCGTCGGCGGCCCGCTCCAGTGGGAACCGCTGGCCGATCACCGGGCGCAGCCGTCCCGCCCGCGCCTCGTCCAGCGCGCTCTCGGTGGCCGCGCGCAGCAGCTCCGGCGTGGGCCGCGGCTGGACGAGGGCGACCCCGCGGGCACGGGCCTTCTCCTCGGGAACGCCCGCCCACTCGCCGCTCGCGAGCCCGAAGCTGACCATCCGCCCGCCGCGCCGCAGCAGGTCGAACGCGGCCCGGCCGATGTCGCCGCCGACCCCGTCGAACACCACGTCCACCGGTCCCGCCGTCCGCGTCCACCCCGGTCGCGTGTAGTCGACCACCACGTCGGCTCCCACGTCCCGTGCGACCGCGCCCTTGCGGTCACCGCCCGCCGCCGCCACGACCTCGGCACCGGCGGCCTTGGCGAGCTGGACGAGCAGGGTCCCCACTCCCCCGGCCGCCGCCTCCACCAGGACCCGTTCACCGGCCCGCGGCGACGCCGCGCCCATCATCAGCGTGGCCGTACGGCCATCGGCGAGCAGAGCGACCGCGTCGTCCAGGGCGAGCCCTTCGGGGACCACGAACAGACCTGCCGCGTCCACGGCGGCCAGCTCCGCGTACCCGCCCGAACCGCCCGTGCCGCTCACCACCCGGGCGCCGAGCAGACCGGGATCGGCGCCGTCCCCGACGGCCGCGACCACACCGCCGACCCCGTTCCCCGGGATCAGCGGCGGCTCCCCCTTGAACGGCCCCTGGCCGTCCCCGGCCCTGAACTGCGTCTCCACGAACGTCACGTTGGCGAACCGCACCTCGACGAGGACCTGCCCGGCCCCCGCCACCGGATCCGGCGCGTCACCCGCGACGAGGACGCCGGGTCCGCCGAACTCCTTCAACCACACCGCGCGCATCGCCTTCCCCCTCTCCTCGACGCCCACCCTGCAACCTCGACCGGAGTCGAGGTCAAGTACCGTCACGCCCATGACGATCGCCCGGTCCCTGCTGCTCTTCGCCCTCGCGGCGCTCGCCGAGATCGGCGGTGCCTGGCTGGTCTGGCAAGGGGTCCGCGAACACCGCGGCATCGCCTGGATCGGCGCGGGCGTCGTGGCGCTCGGCCTGTACGGCTTCGCCGCCACCCTCCAGCCGGACGCCCATTTCGGCCGCATCCTCGCCGCCTACGGAGGGGTCTTCGTCGGCGGCTCCCTGCTGTGGGGCATGGTCCTGGACGGCTACCGGCCCGACCGCTACGACGTCATCGGCGTCACCCTGTGCCTGCTGGGCGTGGCCGTCATCATGTACGCCCCCAGAACCTGACGTTCGACGAGCCCCTCCCGCCCCAGCTTTCCGCAACGAATCCCTTTTCTCGCTTCAAGCTCCTCTGTAAGCTTTCGCGCGTACTCCGCCTCGTTATCGCGACTGGACCATCAGGGATGGCGATGCACGCCCGGTTGGTACGTTCCTCCTCCTACGGGCGTCCCTGCCTACGACCCGTCCTCCTTTTGGGCGTACTCGTCCTGTCCTTGGCGGCCTGCGGCAACGACACGTCCTCGGGCACCTTTCGACCCAACGGCTCGCTGGCGGGCAACACCCCGCCCGCCTCCGCTCCGGACGCGCAGGCGCCCTCGGCCCTTCCCACGGCGCAGGTGAACAAGACCGTCCTGGCCCGCTACGCCGAGTTCAGGAGGATCTACAGCCAGGCGTACAGAAGCAACGACCCCGCCCGGCTCGCCGCGGTGGCCGTGGACCCGATCCTCGCCGAGACCACGCGTTCCATCGAACGCTTCCAGGCCAGGAACGAGGTCTGGCGCTTCACCACCGTCTCCAACGCCCGGATCTACGGCCGTTCACGTGACGGCCTCACCGTCTACGTCATCGACTGCCTGCGCACCCTGGGCGCCTACCGCTACTCGTTGAGGACGGGGAAGCGGATCGGGACCATCCCCGAAGAGTCCTCCCTGTACCGGACGGCGGTCCGCTACGTCCAGGGCACCTGGAAGGTCTCCGACTCCGTACGGGACAAGCAATGCTGACACTGCGCACCACCCCACGCCGTACCACCTCACGCCGTGCCGCCCGCAGAACCGTCGTCACGGTGGGCGCCATGGCGGCCGTTCTGATCGGCGTGCCCTCGGCGCACGGCGCGCCTCCGGTCTGCAACAGTCCCGGCTTCCTTTGCGGCGAGATCACGTCCCCTGGAGGCTCTTCGGGCGGCCGTGCCCCGTCAGGCGGTGGCGGCGGCACCACGGTTCCGACCCCCGACCCCGACGTCACCAACAACTTCCAGGATCTCGGGGCGGCCGCGCCCACGACCGTGGACCTGGCCCAGCGGGTCAGGGACCTGGCGCCCTTCCCCTCCGTCACGGTGCACACCTCACCGGCCGACCGGACCTACGTCCGGGTGCGCACCGGTCTCTGGGTGGACGGCTTCCAGCCCGTGCAGACGGAGCCGATCACCCTGGCGGGCCAGACCGTGCAGGTGACGGCGCAGCCGAAGTCGGTCACCTGGAACCTGGGCGAGACCAGCATCACCTGCACCGGTCCGGGCAGGCCGAACGACACCTCGTGCGGCCACACCTACCAGCGCTCGTCCGCGCGCCAGCCGGGCGGGGCCTACCGCGTCAGCGCCGTCATCACCTGGACCGTCTCCTGGACCTGCGCGGGCGCCGCCTGCGACGACGCGGCGGGAACCCTCCCCGACGAGGAGATCCCCTCGGTGCCGGTCTCCCTGGTCGTGGACGAGATCCAGGCCAACACCCGCCCCTGAACCCGGCGTTCCGGCGCTGACCTAGCGTTCGGCGGCCAGCCCCACGCCCAGGGTGATGAAGATGCCGCCGGTGGCGGCGTCCAGGCGGCGGCGGACGGTCGTGCGGCGGCGGAGCCAGGTGCCGATCCGGCCGGCCAGGACGCCGACCGTCCCGTCGACCACGAACTCCAGCGCGATGAGGATCGCGCCGAGGATCGCAAACTGCAACCAGACGTGCCCCAGGGAGGGGTCGATGAACTGCGGCAGGAACGCGATGGTGAAGGTGACCATCTTGGGGTTCAGGAGGTTGGTCACCAGGCCGTTGACGTAGGCGCGCCGGCCCGGCATGCCGGTGCCGGACGCTGGGTCGTCCTGGTCACGGCCGCGGTTGCGGATGGCCTGGACGCCCAGATAGATCAGGTACGCGGCGCCGGCCACGCGGACCACCGTGAAGGCGTACGGGACGGCCGCGAAGAGGGCCGCCAGGCCCGCCGCCGCGACGGCTATGTGGACGGCCTCGCTCGTCGCGACGCCGGCGGTGGCGAGCAGCCCGGCGCGGGCGCCCCCGCGGATCCCGCAGCCGAGGACGAACATCATGTCCGGCCCCGGGGTGACCATGGCGATGATGGTGGTCACCGTGAAGACCGCGAGAAGTCCCTGATCAACTGGCATACCGGAAGTGTGTCACAAGGCCGACTCGACGATGCGCTCGCACAGGCGGTGGGTCTCCAGGGCGTCGGCCGCGGACGGGTGCTCGCCGGTGCGGACGCGATCGAGGAAGGTCAGGGTGATCTGCTCGATGCCGCGCTGGTGCGGTACGGGGGTCCAGTCGCCGCGGCGGCGCAGCAGGGTGCCGCACTGGTCGCCACGGTGGTCCACGACATCGCCCAGGTCGTGGACCACGCGTTTGGTGTCGCGCCCCATGACCTCCAGGATCTCCTCGGTCGAGCCGTTCGAGCGGTTCATGATGCCGATCGCGGTGAAGCCGTCCCCGGAAAGGGTCAGGACGATGTGGTGCAGCGCGCCGCCCACGACGCGGGTGCGGACGTCGGTGTGCGTGACCTCGCCGGGGACGAGGAAGCGCAGCGTGTCGACGACGTGGATGAAGTCGTCGAAGACGACGGGACGGGGCGCGGCGGGCAGGTGGAAGCGGTTCTTCTGCAGGACGATCAGGTCGCGCGGGTGGTTGAGCAGGGCCCGGTAGCCGGGGGCGTAGCGGCGGTTGAAGCCGGCCATCAGGCCGGTGCCCGTCCGTTCCGCCAGCTCGACCAGGTGGGTCGCGTCGGCGAGGTTGTCCGCCAGGGGCTTGTCGACGTAGGTGGGCACGCCCGCGCCGAGAAGGCGCTCGGCGATGGCCCGGTGGTCGGCGGTCGGGGCGTGGACGAACGCGGCGTCCGGTTTCCGGGCGAGGAGGTCGTCGAGGGTGGCGTGGCGGTGCGGGATGCGGTAGGCGTCACCGACCCGGTCCAGGGTCGCGGGTGTACGGGTGTGAAGGTGGAGTTCCAGGCCGGGCTGGGCGGTGAGGACCGGCAGGTACGCCTTGCGTGCGATGTCGCCGAGCCCGATCACGCCGACTTTGAGCGTCATGGGCCCGAACGTTACGGCAGTCGCGTCCTCAGCAGCGCGGATCGTGCATACCGTAGAGGGCCCGGCGGCCGGGGTGTTCCGCGATGGTCCACATCCGGTGCTGGCCTCTCCAGCAGTACAGGTCTTCGGGCCCGAAGGAGATGGCCGTGCGCCGGACGTCCTTGAAACCGTTCGACCACCGCGCCCGGAGCAGCTCGCCCACGTTGCTGTTCTGGCCCGGCGGGTACGGCCTCTCGTCCCCGGGGACGTTGCGCGTGAACCACCACATGCCGTTCGCGGTGGCGCCGCCTTGGATATGGGACGCGGGAAGCCTCATCACGGAGGCCGGGACCGCGTGGCCCTGGCCATCGGTCACCAGGTCGCCCGAGGCCGGCGCGGAGCGGCCGTTGGGTCCCGAGCCCGGGTCGGTCAAGGGGAACTGCGCCACGCGGCCACGGTCGTCCTCGCACCACTCCCCCGTCACAAGGGTGTCCTGCCCGGTGCGGTTGACGGACAGCCACGAGTGGTTGGGCGTGCCCTCGGACGTGCACGGCTCGCCCGACTGCTTGTTCGGTACGTAGGAGAGCACCTGGGGCATCACGTAGCGGTACCCGTACGCGTGGTAGGTGCCGTCGTGCAGGCCGACCAGGTCGCGCCGCGCCGTGGAGCCGTTCTTACCCAGGTCGAAGATGCGGCGCATGTCGAAGACGCGCAGCCCGCTGCCGGTGTCGGCGACGTAGAGCCGGTTGCCGTACCAGGCCAACCCGCCGGCGTGGATGCCCGTATCGGTGGCGCGCGTCCCGATCGGTTCGTAGGTGATCCTGCCCTGCGCGTTCCGGTACGGCCAGACCAGCAGGACGTGCCGGTAGGTCCCGGTCCTGGTGTTGACGAAGGTCAGGCGGGCGCTCTTGTCGACGCCCCGCCGGTCCTCGTCGTACCAGCTCACCAGGAGGGGCCGTTCGGTGCCCCATCGCTCGTCCGCCCGCGCGTCGGAGACGCCCGTGATGCCCTGCGGGTACCATTCCGTGCTGCGGTCGTCGGCGGCGTTGAAGCAGAACACCTTCGCTCCCGCGGGCACCCGTGCGTCACGGCCACAGGATCCGTTCCACCTGCCCTTGAGGCCGCCCCGCGGGTTGAGGACGGCGCGGACGGTGGTGAGCTTGAGGCTCTTGGTCATGCCGTCGAGCGCGCCGGGGTCGAGCTCGTCGCCGACCTTGAGCGTGTAGGCGTCCTTGGAGGGGGCGACGTTGGCCGTGGCGGCGACCCGCTGGGAGTAGTCGGGGACGAAGCAGGCGAAGGTCGCGACACCGGCGGCCACCGCCACGAGCGGCGCCGCCAGGGCGAGGAGTCGCCTGCCCTTCATCCGATCACCTCCCGCGGCGATCAGGGAAACTAACATCTCCGGACTTTTCGTCCAATATCACGCTTTGCAGCGCGACGGTCGCACCAGGAGATCTTCCGAAGGTCAGCCGACGCTTACGCTCACCTCCAGACGACGGTCACCGCCCAGAAATATTGATAACGATTCGATAGCCCCGGTAAACCGAATCCCGTCCATGCATACGGGCCCCGCCAATGGCGGGCTGGCAATTCACGCCCGCGGCGGCTGCCGGCGGCGGCCGTGCTGCCGCCGCTCGCGCGCCCGCCTCGCCCGCGCGAACCGTCAGGGCTCCAGGAGGGAACGGCGGGCGGTGACGATCCCGTCCTCGTCGCTGTACAGGTGATCGCCGGGACGGAACTCCACGCCGCCGAAGGTCACCGGGACGCCGACCTCGCCCGTCCCGTCCTTGGAGCTCTTGCGCGGGTTGGAGCCCAGCGCCTTGATGCCCAGGTCCAGGGTGCGCAGCGCGGCCACGTCCCGCACCGCGCCGTTGATCACGACCCCGGACCAGCCGTTGCCGGCCGCCGACGCGGCGATCAGGTCGCCCATCAGCGCCGAGGCCAGCGAGCCCGCCCCGTCCACCACCAGCACGCGGCCCTCCCCCGGCTCGCTGAGCACCTGCTTGACCAGGGCGTTGTCGCGGTGGCAGCGCACGGTCGCGATCGGCCCGGCGAACGCGGCGCGGCCCCCGTAGTCGCGGAACTGCGTCTCGCAGCTTTGCAGCTCGTCCCCGAAGTCGTCGATGAGATCGGCGGTCGCGAAGTCCATGCGCCGCAGCCTACTGGGAGGTAACAGGCCGGTCCGGGACGACCCGTGCGCTTTCGGCCGGAGGGCGGGCGGGAAATGGTATTTTCGGGGCGCCATGCAGCCCCCCAGCCGCCACGGCCTGCCGTTCGCACCGCTCGGGCCCGGAGATCCCCCGCTGATCGGCGGCTATCGCACGCTCGCCCGGCTCGGCTCCGGACGGCTCGGCCCGGTGTACCTGGCCACGACGCAGAGCGGGCGGCGGCTGGCCATCAAGACCACCGGTCCCGAGCTCGCCGCCGACGAGGCGTTCCGGCGGCTCCTCAAGAGCGAGATCGCCGCGGCGCAGCGCGTGCGCGGCCGGTTCCTGGCGGCGGTCGTGGACGGGCACGCGGAGGGCACGTCCCCCTGGCTGGCCACCGAGTACGTGCCCGGCCCGAGCCTGGAACGCGCCGTGGAGGAAGCCGGCCCGCTACCCGTCCCGGCGGTCCGGACCCTGCTCGGCGCGGTCGCCGAGGCGTTGCAGGCCATCCATGACGCCGACCTCGCTCATGGCCGTCTGGGGCCGTCCAACGTGCTGCTGGCCGAGGACGGGCCGCGCGTGACCGACCACGGCTCGGCTGGGGACGAGGCGGACCCGGCAAAGGACATGCTCGCCCTCGGCCTGCTGGCACTGTTCGCCGCCACCGGCCAGAGCCCGTCCGGCGAGGAGCCGCCCGACCTCGGCGGCTGCCCCGAGGAACTGCGCGAGCCGATCGCACGCTGCCTGGCGGCCGACCCGTCCGAGCGTCCGGAGCCCCGCGCGCTCGCCGCCGAACTGGAAGGGGACCGGCCAGGCCCCGGCTGGCTCCCGCCCGGCGTCGCCGCGCTGCTGCCCGCCTACCAGGGCGACCCGCCCCGCCCCCACGCCGCTCCGCTGCCCACGCCGAAGCCCTCCTTCGAGCCGCCGCTCGACCCCTCACCGGCGGGCGCCGCGCCTGCGGGAGGCGGAGCAGCGGTGACCGCCATGGACGCACCGGCGGCCGGGCCGGCGCAGGCGGCGCGCGAGCAGGCCCCCCGGCCCAACTTCGCCCTGCCGCTGGAGGCGCCGGCGACCGCTCCCGGCGTGATGGCGGGGCACGTGCCGCCCGTCATGGACAGCTACCGGCATGACCTGGCCATCGCGCTCGCCATCGGCGCGGGCGCCTTCGGCCTTCTCGTCCTGATCCTGCTGCTGGTGTTCCTGCTCTAGGCCCCGACGGCGCCGGGCGCGGCGGAGGACCCGTCCGCGGGGGTGTCGATGGGACGGCCGATCAGCCGGGACAGCACGATCGCGGTCTTGGTCGCGGTGATGTTGTCCTCCCGCCGCAACCGTTCCAGCGCCTGCTCCAGATGCTGGATGTCGCGGACCCGCACGTGCACCAGGGCGCTGGCGTCGCCGCTGACGGTGTACGCGGCGACCACCTCGGGGTGCTTGCGGATGCTGGAGTAGATCTCCTCGGGGGACGTCGCCCCGGTGCAGAAGATCTCGATGAACGCCTCGGTCGTCCAGCCCAGCGCGGCCGGGTCGACCACCGCCGCGAAGCCGGTGATCACGCCGTCGGCGCGCAGCCGGTCCACGCGCCGTTTCACCGCCGGGGCCGACAGCCCCACCCGCTCCCCGACCTGCGCGTATGACGCGCGGCCATGTTCAAGGAGCTGCGCAACGATTCGCCGGTCCAGGTCGTCAAGACGCAATGAATCGTCCCCTCCCAGTCACTATCGCCTACTCGTGACCCCGTCACTTCCGAACATACGCTGTTTTACGGAACCCGGGACCGCTCCGGCCCGGCGACCGCCCAGTTCATGATCAAGGGGAGGAGCACCGTGAGCCCGACCGACCGGCTGAGGGCCATGTCCGATCGGCACAGCGCGCACAACTACCACCCGCTCCCGATCGTGATCGCCGAGGCCGAGGGCGCCTGGGTGACCGATGTCGAGGGCAGGCGCTACCTGGACATGCTGGCCGCCTACTCCGCGGTCAACTTCGGTCACCGCAACCCGCGGCTGCTGGAGGCGGCGCGCCGTCAGCTCGACCGGGTCACGCTCGTCAGCCGGGCCTTCGACCACGACCAGTTCGGGCCGTTCACCGCCGAGCTGGCGGAGCTGTGCGGCAAGGACATGGTGCTGCCGATGAACAGCGGCGCCGAGGCGGTCGAGACGGCGCTCAAGACCGCCCGCAAGTGGGGGTACGAGGTGAAGGGGGTCCCGGCGGGGCGGGCGAACATCATCACCTTCGAGGGCAACTTCCACGGCCGCACCACCACGATCGTCAGCTTCTCCACCGACCCGGACGCCAAGGACTCCTACGGCCCGTACACGCCCGGGTTCCGCACCGTCCCATACGGCGACGTCCAGGCCCTCCGGGACGCGATGGACGACGACACGGTCGGGGTGCTGATCGAGCCGATCCAGGGCGAGGCCGGGGTGAACGTGCCGCCCAGCGGGTTCCTGACCGCGGTGCGGGAGCTGTGCACGGAACGCGGCGTGCTGATGCTGGCCGACGAGATCCAGTCGGGCCTGGGACGCACCGGCACCACCTTCGCGGTGGAGCACGAGGGCGTCGTCCCGGACGTGTACATCCTGGGCAAGGCGCTGGGCGGCGGCATCATGCCGGTGTCGGCGGTGGTCGCCGACCGTGGGGTCCTCGGGGTGTTCAAGCCGGGCCAGCACGGCTCCACGTTCGGCGGCAACCCGCTGGCCTGCGCGATCGGACGCGAGGTCGTGGCGATGCTGCGCACCGGCGAGTTCCAGGAGCGTTCTCGCACGCTGGGCGGGCACCTGCACCGGCGGCTCGGCGACCTGCCGTCCGACCTGGTCAGGCAGGTGCGGGGGCGCGGGCTGTGGGCCGGGGTCGAGCTGCACCAGAAGGCGCGGCCGGTGAGCGAACGGCTGATGGAGCTGGGCGTCCTGGCCAAGGAGACCCATGACACCACGATCCGGCTGGCCCCGCCGCTGGTGATCGACAAGGCCGACCTGGACTGGGCCCTGGACCGTCTGGAGATCGCGCTCAAGGGCTGAGCGAGGCCGATTCGAGCCCCGGGTCCGAGGCACGGGCCCGGGGTTGGCATCTGCCATCCACTCGGATTAGTCTAAGCGGACTAATCCGATTGGATGCGCAATGTCCCGACCACTGACCCCCGTCGCCCTCACCGTGCTCCGCATGCTGAGCGACGGCCCCATGCACCCGTACGAGATGCAGCAGCGGATCCGGCAGTACGCCTACGACCGGTCCGTGAAGATCACGCATGGCTCGCTGTACCACTCGGTGGAACGGCTGGCCCAGGGCTGCCTGATCGAGCCGGTGGAGACCGCCCGCTCCGGCAGGCGGCCCGAACGCACCGTGTACGCCATCACCGACCAGGGGCGCGAGGTCGCCCAGCAGCGCATGGCCGAGCTGCTGGCCGAACCCGCCGAGGAGTTCCCCCTCCTCGGAACCGCGCTGGCGTTCATCGACCTGCTGCCCGAGGACGAGGTGGCCCGCCAGTTGCGGCGCCGCGAGATGAGGCTGGAGGCGTCCCTCGCCGCCGACCAGGCGGTGTACGAGGCGCTGCGCAAGCGCGGCCTCGAACGCTACAAGCTGATCGACCACGAGCTGGTCATGGCGCGGAAGAAGGCCGAGCTCGACCTGGTACGTGACCTGGCGGCGGACCTGGAGTCCGGCCGCCTCACCTTCATCGACGACAAGGAAGACTCATGACGCGATGGCGTGGCAATCCGTGGGCGATCCTGCTCACGCTCTCCCTCGGGTTCTTCATGACCCTGCTCGACCTGACCATCGTGAACATCGCGATCCCCGGCATCATGGACGGGCTCGGCGCCTCCCTCGACCAGGCGCTGTGGGTCGTCAACGCCTACATACTGGTGCTGGCCGTGCTGCTGATCACCGGCGGCAGGCTGGGCGACCTGGCGGGCCGGCGCAACCTGTTCATCGCGGGCGTGGCGCTGTTCACCCTGGCCAGCCTGGCCTGCGGGATCGCCCAGGACCCGACCCAGCTCATCGCCGCCAGGGCGGCGCAGGGGCTGGGCGCGGCACTGCTGATGCCGCAGACCATGTCGATCATCATCGACACCTTCCCCGCCGAGCGGCGCGGGGCGGCCCTCGGGATCTGGGGCGCGGTCGCCGGGCTGTCCACGATCGCCGGGCCCACCCTGGGCGGGCTGCTGGTGACCAGCCTGGACTGGCGGTGGATCTTCATCGTCAACCTGCCGATCGGCGTGCTGGTGCTGGTCATGGCCGTGGCGGTGCTGCCGGCGCACACCCGTACCGTCCGGCACCGTTTCGACGTCACCGGTGTGCTGCTGGCCTCCGCCTCGCTGTTCTGCCTGACCTTCGCGCTCACCGAGGGCCAGAAGCACGACTGGGGCACCGGGATCAAGGTCCTGTTCGGCGCCGCCGCCGTGCTGCTGGTGGCCTTCCTGGTGCACCAGCGGTCCCGCCAGTCGGCCGAGCCGCTGGTCCCGTTCGCGCTGTTCCGCGACCGTAACTTCGCCATCCTCACCCTGGTCGGCGCCACCGTCTCGATCGGCATGGTCGGGCTGTTCCTGCCGCTCACCATCTACCTGCAGTCGGTGCTGGGGCACAGCGCGCTGGAGGCCGGGCTGATCCTGGCGCCGTCCTCGGTGGTGTCGATGGTGCTGGCGCCGATGGCCGGACGGCTCTCCGACCGGATCGGCGGCCGGTTCATCCTGATGGGCGGGCTGGTGCTGTTCGCGCTCGGCATGCTCTGGCTGGCCCTCGGCGCCGAGGTGGACTCGTCCTGGACCGCCTTCATGGGGCCGGTCGTGCTGATGGGGGTCGGGATCGGCGGGGTGTTCGCGCCGATGGCCACCGAGGCGATGCGTTACGTCCCGCCCCGGCTGGCCGGCGCGGCGTCCGGGGTGAACAACACCGCCCGCCAGGTCGGCTCGGTCCTCGGCAGCGCGGTCATCGGCGCCGTCCTGCAGAACCGGCTCGCGGTCGCGCTGCACGACGAGGCCGTGACACGGGCCTCCGCGCTGCCGCCGGACCTGCGCGCCGGGTTCGTGGACGGCTTCGCGGGCGCGGCCAAGGGCGGCCTGGAGGTCCACGCGGGCCAGGCCGAGGGCCGGCGGCTGCCCCCGGGCGTGCCCGCCGACGTCGCGCACCGCGCCCAGGAACTCGCGGGGCAGGTGTTCGCGCACGGGTTCGTCGACGCGCTCACGCCGACGATGATGGTGCCGGTCGTGGTCATCCTGCTGGGCGCCGCGGCCTGCGTGGGGGTGCGCCGCTACCGCGTCCAGCCGTCCGTCCCGACCGACGCGCACGGCGGGCACGACGGGGACGGCCCCGTCAAGCACACACCGGTCGGCGAGGACGACGAGCCGATCCGCCGATGACCGCCCGCCTCCGTCCCCCGGGACTACCTCCGGGGGACGGAGGCGCCGCGGGTGAGCCAGCCCCCCGGTTCGCGGGTGGACGGCACCAGTGCCACCGCGGCCACACCGGACACCAGGCCGCCGATGATGAACAGGTAGCCGGTCATCGTCCCGGGGACGATCAGGTCGCCCTCTCCGCGCTCGATCGACAGGATGAACGCCACGTCCGCCCAGATGAAGACCGGGAGCGCGGCGGCCAGGCGGGTGCCCATGGCCCAGCCCGCCAGCCGCGGCACCACGAAGTTCACCGCGATCAGCGCGATCGCCCCGGCCGGCACCGAACCGGCCCACCAGCCCTGCGCGAACGACCCGATCAGCCCGAGGATCCCGCCCAGCAGCCCCAGCGCCATGTAGGCCGCGCCCGTGACGAACGCGTCCCTGGCGGGGTCGGTATCACCGACGTCCCCCACGTACGGGAACGCCGCCGACGCACCGGACGGCGCGGACAGCGCCCGCCCGGCGGCGGCGCCCTCCTCGGGGTCGCCCGACGCGTGAGCGGGCACGGGCTGGTCCATGTTCACGCCCGCCAGCGTAGCGATCAGTCCGTCGGCCCGGACGCGCCGGGCGGCTCGGCGAACAGGTCGGTCTCCCGTCCGCCCGCGGGGGCCGGGCCTCGCTCACCGGCGAGCAGGATGTAGTACTCGGTGCCGAACGCCTGCTGGCCCAGGTTGTTGGACAGCGCGAAGAACGGGCCCACCTCGTCGGGCGCCACCGTGATCTGGGTGGCGTGGGCGCGCAGCGCGGCGATCTTGGCGGGGAGGTGGTTGCGGGCGTCCACCACGGTGGTGACCTTCCCGTCCGGGACGCCGGAGCCGAGCTCGTCCAGGCTCGCCACCCGCCCGAACGGCAGCCGCGCCTCCCGCATCACCGCGATGGCCCGCGCCAGGACGGTGCGCGGCGTGGCGTAGGCGTAGAACTTGGCGGCCCGCCACGGCTCGCCGCCGTCCTCGTAGGACGGGTCGGCGGCCAGCTCGAACGCCCGCCAGGTGACCCGGTGCGCCTGGATGTGGTCGGGATGGCCGTAGTTGCCGCGCTCGTCGTAGGTGACGATGACCTGCGGGCGCACCTCCCGGATGACCTTGACCAGCTCGCCGGCGGCCTCGTCCACGTCGGCCCGCCAGAAGCAGCGGGGGTCGTCGTTGGTGGGGGCGCCCATCATCCCCGAGTCCCGCCACCGGCCGGGGCCGCCCAGGTAGCGGTGGTCGGTGACGCCCAGCGCGGCGCACGCCTCGGCCAGCTCGCCGATGCGGTACTCGCCCAGCCGGTCCTCCTTGTCGGAGGCCAGGTGGCGCAGCTCGTCGGGGATGACCTCGCCCTCCTCGCCCAGCGTGCAGGTGACGAGGCAGACATGGGCGCCCTCGGCCGCGTACTTGGCCATCGTGGCCCCGGTTCCGATGGACTCGTCGTCCGGATGGGCGTGGACGAACAGGATCCGCGGCTCCTTCATAGGACACGAGCCTACTCAGGACCGGGGCGCGCAAGGAAAACCGGGCCGGACGCTCCACGCCCGGCCGGGCTCAGTTGTCCCCAGGGTCGCCGGGGCCCCCTGGCCCGGGGTTGCCGCCGTCGCCGCCGTCGGTGGGCGTGGGCTCCGGGGGCGAGCTCGGGGTCGTGGGCGGCGTGGTCGGCTCCTCGGTCGTCGGCCGCGTGGTCGGCGTGTCCGGCGGACGGGTCCTGGTGCGGGTGCGGGTGGGCTCCGTCGTGGGCTCTTCCTCGGTGGTCTCCTCCTCGGACGGCGAGTCGGAGACCGACTCCGACACGGTCGGCGAGGGATCGCCGGACGGGTCGCCGTCACCGCTGTTGGCCAGCAGCAGGCCGACCACCAGGGCCAAGGCGAGGATCGCGCCGATCCCCGCCACGATCGGCCAGCGCGACCTCTGCTCGGGCTCCCAGTCACCCCGGTAGGGGCCGCGCTGCGGCGGCGGATAAGGGCCGCGCCTCGGCCCGTACCCGGTCGGCGCCGCCGCCCCGACCGGCGGCAGCATCGCGCGGGTGCGGTCGCCGACGGGAAGGGTGGCGTTCGGCGCGCCGGCGGCCCGGTTCGCGCCCTCCGCCAGCACCGTGGTGGCCTGGGCGGGGTCGTCCATCCGGGTCTGGGCGGCCGGGCCCGCGCCGATCAGCGTCATCATCAGCTGCTGCGCGGTGGGCCGCCGCTCGGGCTCCTTGACCAGGCAGGAGGCGATCAGCCTGTGCAGGTCGGGCGGCAGGCCCTCCAGCATCGGCGGCTCGTGCATCACCCGGTTGATCACCGCGACCACGGTGTCGTCGCCGAACGGCGGCCGCCCGGTCGCGGCGAACACCATCGTGGTCCCCCACGCCCACACGTCCACGGCCTCGGTGAGGGTGGCCCCGGCGACCTGCTCGGGCGCCATGTACGAGGGGGTGCCGATCGCCTTGGTCGCGGCGGTCTGACCCGCGTCCAGCGCCCGCGCGATGCCAAAGTCGATCACGCGCGGCCCGTCCTGGGCCATGATCACGTTGTGCGGCTTGAAGTCGCGGTGCACGATGCCGGCCTGATGGATGGCCGTCAGCGCGGTCAGCGTGCCGATCCCCAGCCGCTCCAGCGCCGCCCCGGAGATCGGGCCCTGCTCGGTGACGAACCTGTGCAGCGAGGGGCCCGGCACGTACTCGCTGGCGATGTACGGCTGGTCGCCCGCGACGTCGGCCTCCAGCACCTGCGCGGTGCAGAACCTGGCGACCTGCTTGGCCGCCTGTGCCTCGCGGACGAAGCGGTTGCGGGCGTCGGCGTCCATGGCGAGGTCGGCCCGCAGCAGCTTGATCGCGGCCTGGTTGCCGGAGGCGTCCACGCCCAGGTAGACCACGCCCTGCCCGCCCTCGCCAAGCCGTTCGAGCAGTTCGTACGAACCCAGCCGCCGGGGGTCTCCCGGCTGGAGCTCCGGCATGGACAACTCTCCTTCGTGCCGCCGACCGCGCCGACTCGGTGAACCCATGGTCGCGCCGAAACCATGATGGGGAGGTTCCGAGCTTACGCGAGGCCGCCGCGATCTCCGGTCGCTTCTCGATCGGGCACCCTACAGCCCGTCGCACGGACCGGGGCGGCGTACTGGCAGACTCGTACCTCATGAGCATCGGCTATCCACGGCAGAGCGCCCGCACCCGGCGGTTCACCCTCGGCGTCCCGCGCGCCTTCCAGATCGCCGCGGACGGGTCCTACGTGGCCTTCCTGCGGACCAAGGCCGGCGACGACCCGGTCACCTGCCTGTGGACGCTCGACACCGCGACCGGCGAGGAACGCCTGATAGCGGACCCGGCAGCGCTGAACGTGCCCGGTGAGGAGAATCTGCCGCCCGAGGAACGCGCCCGGCGCGAGCGCGCGAGAGAGTCGGCGGGCGGCATCGTCGGGTACGCCGTGGACCGGGACGTGAGCAAGGCGGTGTTCACCCTCGCGGGCCAGCTCTTCCTGGCCGATCTGCGCGCGGGGACGGTGCGCGCGCTGCCCGCGCGGACGCCGGTGTTCGACCCCAGGCTCGACCCCGCCGGACGCAAGGTGTCCTACGTCTCCGGCCGCACCGTCCATGTCGTGGACGCCGACAGCGCCGACGACCCGGGCATCACGCTGGTGCAGCCGGAGAGCGACCAGGTGTCCTACGGGCTCGCCGAGTTCGTCGCCGCCGAGGAGATGGGCCGGATGCGCGGCCACTGGTGGTCGCCGGACGGCACCTCGCTGGTGGTGGCCCGGGTGGACGAGACCCCGGTGATCCGCTGGACCATCGCCGACCCCGCCAACCCCGATCGCGGCGCGAACGAGGTGGCCTACCCGGCGGCCGGCACGCCGAACGCGATCGTGTCGCTCGCCGTGGCGAAGGCGGACGGCGGCGGGCGGGTCGGGATCGCCTGGGACCGGGGCGAGTTCCCCTACGTCGTCGCCGTCGTCTGGGACCGGCACGGGCTGCTGGTCGTCGTCCAGTCACGCGACCAGCGCGCTCAGCGGGTCCTGCGGGTGGACCCGTCCAACGGCGAGACGACGCTGCTGCACACCGCGCACGACCCGGTGTGGACGGAGATCGTCCCCGGCGTCCCGGCCCGCACCGGCGACGGCGGCCTGATCTGGGTCGTGGACGACGCGGAGGCCGACACCAGGCGGATCACCATCGACGGCACCCCGGTCACGCCGCCCGGCCTGCAAGTGCGCTCGGTGCTGGGCGTGGAGGACGCCAGGATCCTGTTCACCGGCACCGAGGAGCCCACCGAGCTGCACCTGTGGTCCTACGGGGACGGGCGGGTGACCCGGCTGACCGAGGGCCGGGGCATGTTCGGCGGCGCCCGGGCCGGCGAGATCACCGTGGTGACCGGCTCGCTGTTCGACGGCGCCGGGGTGAAGGTCGAGGTCAGGACGCCCTCCGGCGTGCGGGAGATCGCGTCCCTGGCGCAGACCCCGGAGATCACGCCCAAGGTGGAGCTGCTGCGCGCCGGGAAGCGGGAGATCCGCACCGCCCTGCTGCTGCCCACGGGCTGGGAGCCCGGCCACGGACGGCTGCCGGTGCTGATGGACCCGTACGGCGGCCCGCACGCCCAGCGCGTCCTGGCGGTGCGCCGCGCGTACAGCGAGGCGCAGTGGTTCGCCGACCAGGGCTTCGCCGTGGTGATCGCGGACGGCCGCGGCACGCCCTCCCGCGGCCCCGCCTGGGAACGCGCCGTCCGGGGCGACTTCACGCAGCCGGTCCTGGAGGACCAGGTCACCGCGCTGGAGGAGGCGGCCCGCCGGCACCCGGACGCGCTCGACCTCGACAGGGTCGGGATCCGCGGCTGGTCGTTCGGCGGCTGGCTGGCGGCGCTGGCGGTGCTGGCCCGCCCGGACGTGTTCCACGCGGCGGTGTCCGGCGCGCCGGTGACCGACTGGCGGCTGTACGACACCCACTACACCGAGCGCTACCTGGGTCATCCGGAGGAGGAGCCGGAGAACTACGCCGCCAACTCCCTCATCGAGCTGGCGGGCAAGCTGAGCCGCCCGCTGATGCTGATCCACGGCCTCGCCGACGACAACGTGGTGGCCGCGCACACCCTGCGGCTCTCCTCGGCCCTGCTGGCGGCGGGACGGCCCCACACCGTGCTGCCCCTGTCAGGCGTGACGCACATGGCCTCACAGGAGGTCGTCGCCGAGAACCTGCTGATGCTCCAGGTGGACTTCCTCAAGGCGAATCTTTGTGGGGGGACGACCCCCCACACCCCCCGGTAAGCACACGGATCTTTGTGGGGGGACGACCCCCCACACCCCCCGGTAGAAGGACGCGACCTTCCACTCCGCTGGCGCTCCGCTCCAGGTCACGCTCCGCGCGCCCTACCCGTCGGGGCTGGGCTAGGCGTTCGGGGAGCTGCCGTGCCAGGAGGACCAGAGGGCGGCGTAGGAGCCGCCCTGGGCGATCAGCTCGTCGTGGGTGCCGAGCTCGGTGATGCGGCCGTCCTCCACCACGGCGACGCGGTCGGCGTCGTGGGCGGTGTGCAGGCGGTGCGCGATGGCGACGACCGTTCGCCCGTCGAGGACGGCGGCGAGCGAGCGTTCGAGCCTGCGCGCGGCGCGCGGGTCGAGAAGCGAGGTCGCCTCGTCCAGGATCAGGGTGTGCGGGTCGGCCAGCACCAGCCGGGCGAGCGCCAGTTGCTGGGCCTGGGCGGGTGAGAGCGTCTCGCCGCCGGTCCCGACCCTGGTGTCCAGGCCGGGGCCGTCCCAGCCGACCGCTCCCAGGGCCGCCTCGGCCTCCTCGGTGGACGCGCCGGGACGGGCCATCACCAGGTTCTCGCGCACGGTGCCGCGGAAGACGTGATGCTCCTGGGTGATCAGCGCGACCTGGCCGCGCAGCTCGTCCACAGTAAGCTCGGTGAGCGGCACCGAGCCCTCGCCCGAGCCGACCGTGACCGATCCGGCGCGGGGGCGGTCGATCCCGGCGAGCAGGCGGCCCAGAGTGGATTTGCCCGCGCCGCTCGGCCCCACGATCGCCAGCCGCTCCCCCGGCCGCAGGTCCAGGTCGACGCCGTGCAGCACGTCCCGTCCCGGGCGGTAGGCGTACCGGACGCCCCGCACGCTGAGAGCGTCGCCGTCCGCGCGGCGCCCGCCGCGCGGTGGCCGGCTCTCCCCGGCCTCGCCGACGCCCAGGACGCGCGCCAGGGACGCGCCGCCGAGCTGGAGCTCGTCCAGCCAGTTCAGCAGCGTCTCGACCGGCGCGATGAGCTGTTGCACGTACAGGGTCGCCGCGGTGACCTGCGCCAGCGTGGCCATGCCCTGCGCGTAGAACAGCCCTCCGGCCAGCAGCGTCGCCGCAATCGGCAGCACGAACGAGAAGTTGATCACCGGGATGAGCACCGTGCGGAGCCCCAGCGTGTACCGCTCGACGGCGTACGACCCCGCGATGTCGGCGTCGCCGCGGCGGTGGCGGCGCTCGGCCAGCCGCAGCGCCTCGACGGTACGGGCGCCCTGCACGGTCTCGGCCAGGCCGTCGGTCAGCTCCGCCCAGCGCTCGTTCTCCCGCAGGTAGCCCTTGTGGGCGCGCGGCAGGTACCACCGCATCACGCCCCACAGCAGCGGGACGGCGATCAGGCACGGCAGCGCCACCAGCGGCCCGGTCAGCACCAGCGCGCCGACGGTCAGGGCGGTCACCACGATCGCGATCAGCATCTCGGGCATCGCGTACCGGACGCTGGTCGCGAGCGTGGCCACGTCGCGGGAGGTGCGGCTGACCAGGTCGCCGGTGCCCGCGCGCTCCACGGTGGTCAGTGGCAGCGCCAGCACCCGTTTCACGAAGTCCTCGCGCAGCTCGGCCAGCACCCGCTCGCCCAGCCATGCCGACACGAGGTAGGCGTACCGGGTCAGGACGCCCTGCACCACGACGAACACCGCGATGGCGGCGCCGACCATGTCGATGTTCGCCTGGCCACGTCCCACGTCCTCGACCAGGTCGCCCAGCAGGCGGGGCGTGACCAGCCCCGCGACGGCCGCGAGCGCGTGCAGGGCCAGCGCGCCGAGCAGTGCGCGCGGGTGGCGCAGCATCAGCCGGCGCGCGTACGCCCGCACCTGCGACGGCTCGGCCACCGGCAGGATCTCGGCGCTCACACCTTCCCCATGTGCTTCCCCATTTCCTCGTACGCATCGCGGCGCTCCGGCCCACCGTTGGCCTCGCCACGGGTCACGGTGGCGGCGTAACGCGGGTCGAGGGCCAGGAGGTCCTGGTGCGTGCCCTCGGCCACGACCGTCCCGTCCTCGACGTAGGCCACATGGTCGGCGCGGTCGAGCATCAGCGGGCTGGTCGTGCACACCACGGTGGTGCGGCCCGCGCGGTGGACGCCGAGCCGGTCGGCGATCCGCGCCTCGGTGTGCGCGTCGACCGCGCTGGTGGGCTCGACCAGGATCAGCACCTCGGGGTCGGCGGCCAGCGCACGGGCGAGGCGGAGGCGCTGCTGCTGGCCGCCGGAGAACTCGCGTCCCGCCTCGACCACGGGGGCGTCCATGCCGGTCGCGGCGATGATGTCCTCGGCGTTCGCCGCCTCGATCGCCCGTTCCAGCGCGCCCTCCGCCGTCCCGGGGGTGGTGAGGCTTTCGGCGAGACGCCCGGAGAACAGGCGGTCCTCGTTGACGGCGAGCAGGATCCGCTCGCGGACGTCGGCGAGAGCGGCGAGCGGCGTCCCGCCGTACGTCACGTCCCCTTCGGCGTAGCGGGCCAGGCGGTCGGCGATCGTTTGCGCGTCGCGGGGCTCGGCCGCGGCGACCGCGGTGAAGCAGCCGGGACGCACGGTCAGCCCGGAGGCCGCGTCCACCAGAACCCCGCCCGGCTCGGGACGGGCCGTGCCCTCCAGCGGTACGTCCGGCCGCAGGTCCAGGATCGCGACCACCCGGCCGGACGCCACGTACGCCTTGGTCAGCTTGCCCGCGGCCTCGCCCACCGTCTTCAGCGGGTGGATCAGGAACCAGGCGT
Source organism: Actinomadura sp. NBRC 104412 (assembly GCF_030269515.1). GTDB lineage: Bacteria > Actinomycetota > Actinomycetes > Streptosporangiales > Streptosporangiaceae > Spirillospora. The sequence continues at coordinate 145,060 of NZ_BSTM01000018.1, forward strand.
ACCCGTAGAACGACACGAGCTGGCCCACGCTGATCGTCCCGTTCGCGGCGAACCGGGCGCCCAGCCAGGTGACCAGCGCGATCAGCAGGCCGGGCAGCAGGATCTCCGCCCCGCTCAGCTTCGACTCGGCGCGCGCCACCGCCACGCCCGCCTGCCGCACCCGCTGCGACTCGGCCCGGTACCGCTCGGCGAACAGCCGCTCGCCGCCGATGCCGCGCAGCACCCGCAGCCCGGCGACCAGGTCGGTGGCGTGCGTGGTCAGCTCGCCGACCAGCTCGCGATGCCGCTGCTCGCGTTCGCGGTACGGGCGCAGCAGCGGCGCCGCGGCCACCAGGATCAGCGGCACCCCGATCAGGACGACCAGGCCCAGCGGCGGGGACGCGGCCAGCATGATCCCGGCCACCGCCACGATGGCCACGACGGCGCCCGTGCCGCGCGACACGATGTCCATGGCGTCCCCGATATGGGAGACGTCGGAGATGCCCACGCTGACCACTTCGCCCGCGCCGAGGCGTTTGGGAAGGGTAGCGCCGAGCCGGGTCGCCTGGCGGGTCACCACCTGGACGGTCCGGTACGCGGCGGCCAGCCAGTTGAACGTCGCCATGCGATGCCGCGCCATTCCGCTGGCGGCCTGCGCGGCGCCGAGCGCGAGCACCGCGCCCGACCAGGTCAGCAGCCCTCCCGTGTCGCGGGCGGCGACGCCGTCGTCGATGGCACGGCCCATCGCCGCGGGCAGGAGCGCCTGGCTGAGCATCCACAGCACGCCGAACGTGGCGCCCGCCGCCAGGGACATCGCCTGGGTGCGCGCGATCCACAGCAGGTAGCGCGCCGGCGACCGGTGGCCGGGCGCGCCGGGATCCTCCACCGGCAGCGGCTTCACGCCCGAAGATTAGGCAGCCGGATGCCCCGAACTCGACTGATTTTCCGGTCGTGCGGTGAGCGGCCCGTTGCGAAATCCCGGCGATCATGGGTCGGGGCGGACGGCCTCCATACTGTAGAGTCGAGCAAGCACCGGAGCGATGTTCCTCCGCTCCATGAGCCGGGACCAGCGGCGGCTGCGACCTCGCCGCCACCCCGGCGCGGTCCGGTCTCAGGGCCTTCGCGGACGTTCGCGGCTCTGGGGATGCCCGCCGTTGCCTGTGCCGCCGTCATCGACACTCCGGAAGCCTTGTGAGCACCATCAGCCACTCGCACAGCCAGCCGTCGCCCAGCCGCGGCCCTCGCGCGCCCAAGGCCGCCCAGGCGACGGAGGACGCGATCGAGGTGCTGCTCATCGACGACGACCCGGCGGACGTCCTGCTGGTCGAGCGGATGCTGGCGGAGAGCGGGCTGGAGTTCCAGCTCGTGCTGGCCGACGACCTGGAGGCGGCCAGGCGCGCCCTGACCCGGCGCACCCAGTGCGTCATCATCGACCTGTCGGTGCCCGACGACCACGACCCGCTGGAGCAGCTACGGGAGACGCTGGCGATCGCCGATCGGGCCGCGGTGGTGGTGCTGACCGGGTACCACGACGCCCATCTCGGCGTGCGCGCCGTCGCGGCCGGAGCCGCCGACTACCTGGTCAAGCAGGAGGTGGACGGGCCGCTGCTGGCCCGCGCGATCCGGTACTCGATCGAGCGCAAGCGGGCCGAGGAGACCGAGCGCCGCCTGGTGGAGGCGCGGATCCTGGGACGCGAGAACGCGCGGCTCGAACGCGGGCTGCTGCCCGTCCCGCTGATCGACGACCCCGGCCTGCGGCACCACACCCGGTACCGCCCGGGTCGGCGGCGTGCGCTGCTCGGCGGCGACTTCTACGACACGGTGCAGAGCGCGAACGGCGCCGTGCACCTGATGATCGGTGACGTGTGCGGGCACGGCCCCGACGAGGCCGCGCTGGGCGTCCAGTTGCGGATGGCATGGCGGACGCTGGTGCTGGCCGGCCACACCGGGGAGCAACTGCTCGGCACCCTGGACACGGTGCTGGGGCACGAGCGGCGCAGCGAGGAGATCTTCACCACGCTGTGCATGGTGACGATCGCGCCGTCGCTGCGCACCGCGCGGCTGCACCTGGCCGGCCATCCCGCGCCGCTGCTGTTCCGCGAGGACGGCGAGGACAGCGAGGTCGTGGCGCTGCCCGAGTACGCGCACGGCCCCGCCCTGGGCCTGGTGCCGGGGGCGGAGTGGCCGACCACCGAGGTGGAGCTGGGCGAGTCGTGGAGCCTGATGCTCTACACCGACGGGCTGATCGAGGGACGGGTCGGCCCCGGCCCCGAGCGGCTGGGCACCGAGGGGCTGGTGGAGCTGGCGCGCTGGGCCCGGCGCCGCGGCCGGTCGGGACGCGGACTGATCGACGCGCTCGTCCACAAGGTGGAGGACCTGAACGGCGACGCGCTGACCGACGACCTGGCCGTGCTGCTGCTGTCCCGCGACGGCGCCGCCGCTCCCGAGGTGTGAGGTCTCTCACCTCGGGAAACACGACGGACGCCGGAAATGCCGGAATCACCGGCTCCATAGCCTGAGGCTATGGAAACCAGTACTCCGATGACTTGGATGTCTTACCGGGTCCGGTCGTACCGTGCGGGCGTGGCACTAGCGATACCAGCGATCTACCGCTCCACCGTCGGCAAGAAGGCGGTCATGGCGGTCAGCGGCGGCGTCATGGTGGCGTTCCTGGTCCTGCACATGATCGGGAACCTGAAGATCTTCTACGGCGCGGAGAGCTTCAACCACTACGCGCACTGGCTGCGGACGCTCGGTGAGCCCGCGGTGCCGTACCGCACCGTCCTGACGCTGATCGAGATCGCGCTGGTCGTCGCGGTCGTCCTGCACATGTGGTCCGCGGTGTCGCTCGCCCGCCGCGCCTCCGCGGCACGTCCCGTGAAGTACCGGTCGAAGAAGAAGTCCCACGCGCAGGGCTACGCCGCCCGCACCATGCGGTACGGCGGCGTCATCATCGCCGTCTACATCGTCTGGCACCTCCTGGACCTCACCTTCTTCGTGGTGAACCCCAAGGACGGCGGCGCCACCCCCTACGAGCGGATGGTCGCCGACTTCGACCCGTCCCGCTGGTACATCACCGTCTGGTACGTCCTCGCGGTCGTGCTGGTCGGCCTGCACCTGCACCACGGCATCTGGAGCGCGTTCCAGACGCTGGGCCTGCGCACCGCCCGCGCCGAGCGCGCGCTGCGACGCCTCTCCGCGACCGTCGCCGGGGCGGTGACGCTCGGCTTCGTCTCCGTCCCGATCTCCATCACGTTCGGATGGGTGAGCTGACCATGAGCGATGTGAACGGCTTCTACACCGTCGGCGAGCCGATCGCGGACACCAAGGCACCGCCCGGTCCCATCGAGGACCGCTGGACCACCCGCAAATTCGAGGCCAAGCTGGTCAACCCCGCCAACAGGCGCAAGAAGACGGTCATCATCATCGGCACCGGGCTGGCGGGCGGCTCGGCGGGCGCCACGCTCGGCGAGGCCGGATACCACGTCATCCAGTTCTGCTTCCAGGACAGCCCGCGCCGCGCCCACTCCATCGCCGCGCAGGGCGGCATCAACGCCGCCAAGAACTACCGCAACGACGGCGACAGCGTGCACCGCCTCTTCTACGACACGGTCAAGGGCGGCGACTTCCGCGCCCGCGAGTCCAACGTGCACCGGCTCGCCGAGATCTCCACGCAGATCATCGACCAGTGCGTGGCGCAGGGCGTCCCGTTCGCCCGCGAGTACGGCGGCCTGCTGGACAACCGGTCGTTCGGCGGCACCCAGGTGTCCCGCACGTTCTACGCCCGCGGCCAGACCGGCCAGCAACTGCTGCTGGGCGCGTACCAGGCGCTGATGCGGCAGGTGGACGCGGGCAACGTGGAGCTGTACCCGCGGCACGAGATGCTCGACCTGATCATGCAGGACGGGCGCGCCCGCGGCGTCGTCGTCCGCAACCTGGTCAACGGGGAGATCAAGCACTACACCGCCGACGCGGTGGTGCTGGCGTCCGGCGGCTACGGCAACGTGTACTTCCTGTCCACCAACGCGATGGGCTCGAACGTCACCGCGTCCTGGCGCGCGCACCGGCACGGCGCGTACTTCGCCAACCCCTGCTACACCCAGATCCACCCGACCTGCATCCCGGTCAGCGGCGACCACCAGTCCAAGCTGACGCTGATGTCGGAGTCCCTGCGCAACGACGGCCGGGTGTGGGTGCCCAAGAAGGCGGGCGACACGCGCAAGCCGTCCGACATCCCCGAGGACGAGCGCGACTACTACCTGGAGCGCATCTACCCGTCCTTCGGGAACCTGGTGCCCCGCGACATCGCCTCCCGCGCCGCCAAGAACGTCTGCGACGAGGGACGCGGCGTCGGACCCGGCGGCCTGGGCGTCTACCTGGACTTCGGCGACGCGATCAAGCGGCTGGGCCGGGTCGCCGTCGAGGCCAAGTACGGCAACCTCTTCGAGATGTACGAGCGCATCACGGGCGAGAACCCGTACGAGACGCCGATGCGCATCTACCCCGCCGTCCACTACACGATGGGCGGGCTGTGGGTGGACTACGACCTCCAGTCCAACATCCCCGGCCTGTTCGTCATCGGGGAGGCCAACTTCTCCGACCACGGCGCCAACAGGCTCGGCGCCTCCGCGCTGATGCAGGGCCTGGCCGACGGCTACTTCGTCCTGCCCACCGGCCTCGGCGACTACCTCGCGCGCAACGGCGACCTCGGCCCGGTCGGCGACACCGCGATCGACGCCGCCGAGCGGCGCGTCCGCGCCCAGATCGACCGGCTCCTGTCGATCGACGGCGACCGTTCCGTGGACTCCTTCCACCGCGAGCTCGGCCACATCATGTGGGAGTACTGCGGCATGGAACGCACCGAGGAGGGCCTGCGCAAGGCGCTGACGCTGATCCCCGCGCTGCGCGAGGAGTTCTGGACGCGCGTCAAGGTCACCGGCAGGGGCGACGAGCTCAACCAGCAACTGGAGAAGGCCGGCCGGGTCGCCGACTTCCTGGAGCTGGCCGAGCTGATGGTGATCGACGCGCTGCACCGCACCGAATCCTGCGGCGGCCACTTCCGCGCCGAGAGCCAGGACGAGGACGGCGAGGCCAAGCGCGACGACGACGCCTTCTCCTACGTCGCCGCCTGGGAGTGGGCCGGGGCCGGGGAGCGACCCGTCCTTCACAAGGAGCCCCTCGAATTCGAATACGTCAAGCCAAGCCAGAGGTCGTACAAGTAATGCACCTGACACTTCGGATCTGGCGTCAGAGCGGCCCCGACGACAAGGGCGGGATGGTCGACTACGAGCTCGACGGCATCTCCCCCGACGCGTCGTTCCTGGAGATGCTGGACGTCCTCAACGAGAGGCTCATCGCCGAGGGCGAGGAGCCGGTCGCGTTCGACCACGACTGCCGCGAAGGCATCTGCGGCATGTGCTCCCTGGTGATCAACGGCACCCCGCACGGACCCGAGCGCAACACCACGACCTGCCAGCTCTACATGCGCAAGTTCTCCGACGGCGAGACCATCGACATCGAGCCCTGGCGCGCCAAGGCGTTCCCGGTCGTCAAGGACCTGGTCGTGGACCGCTCGGCGTTCGACCGGATCATCAAGTCCGGCGGCTACATCACCGCCCCGACCGGCACCGCCCCCGAGGCGCACTCCACGCCCGTCCCCAAGCCGGACGCCGACAAGGCGTTCGAGGCGGCCGAGTGCATCGGCTGCGGCGCCTGCGTCGCGGCCTGCCCCAACGGCTCGGCCGCCCTGTTCCTCGGCGCTAAGATCACCCACCTGGGCCTGATGCCCCAGGGCCAGCCGGAACGCTGGGACCGCGTCGTCGACATGCTCGAAACCCACGACGCGGAGGGCTTCGGCGGCTGCACCAACACCGGCGAATGCACCGTGGCGTGCCCCAAGGGCATCCCCCTGGACGTCATCGGCCGCCTCAACCACGACTACCTGAAGGCGACGGCCGGAGGCGCGAAGAAGTAGTCAGGACACCGCCTCCACGCCCGCCGGGAGGCTGCCGCCGAGCGCGGCCTCACCCACGTACGCCTCCAGCGTCTCGGAGAACGCACGCGCGGCATGCGTCGGGTCCACGTCCTTACGATGCGCGAGCGCGATCGTCCGCTGTAGCCCGGCGGGCTCGTCCGGCAGGACCAGCGGCGTGCCGCGCAGCCCGGGACGGCCCGCCAGCACCATGCTCGGCACGACCGCGATCCCCAGCCCGGCCTCGACGAACCGCAGCACGGCGTCCATCTCGCCGCCCTCCACCGCGAACCGCGGCTCGAACCCGGCCGCCCGGCACGCCCCGATGGTCGCCTCACGCAGGTCGTACCCGGACCGGAACATCACCAGCGGCCGGTTCCGCAGGTCCTCGATCCGCAGAAACGAACGCCGCGGCACCTTCCCGGGCTCGACCGGCGAGGCCACCACCAGGTTCTCGCGCAGCACCGGCGTGGTCTCCAGCGGCGGATCCCCGTGCAACGGCAAGATCACCAACGCCAGATCGAGCAGCCCCCGCGTCAGATCCCGCACCAGATCCCGCGACCCGCCCTCCTCAACGATCAGCCGGATCCCCGGATAGGCATCGTGAAAACGCCGCAGCACGTCCCCCAGCAACCCCGCGCACAACGAAGGCGTCGCCCCGAGCCGCACCCGCCCACGCCTCAGCCCGGCCAGCTCCTGCACCTCCAGCCGCGCCGTCTCCACATCGGCCAGGATCCGCTTGGCCAGCGGCAGCAGCGTCTCACCCGCCGGGGTCAGCGTGATGTTCCCCCGAGCCCGGCTGAACAGCGACGCCCCCAGCTCCGCCTCCAGCGCCCTGATCTGCTTGGACAGCGACGGCTGCGCCACATGCAAGATCTCGGCCGCCTGCGTGAAGTGCCGGACCTCCGCGACCGCCACAAAGTAAGCAAGCTGCTGCAACTGCACGAGCCACAGCGTACGACCCCAGCTCATCCCCCCACCCAGCCACCACCCCACCCCCGACCAGCACCAAGCGCTGCACCCGCAACCAAAGCCAGCCCCCAAAGCGAGTCCAAGCGATGCAGCGATCGCACCCAGCCGCCACAAGCGACGAGCGCAGCTCGCGCCTGCAATAAACACCCTCGCACCCACCCCAGCCCCCAACCCCAACCCCGAACGGCGCCCAAGCGCTGCGATCGCGACCGAAGGCAGGTTCTGTTGATTCCGCCTGAAGACTGACCCTGTGGTTCCGGCCGAATCGTGACCCGCCCCTGGACCCTGGTGAGGTGTTGAAGGTGGAGGACTGGGCGGAGATCCGTCGGTTGCACCGGGCTGAGGGGCTG
>NZ_BSTM01000019.1 GCF_030269515.1 Actinomadura sp. NBRC 104412
GCCTCAAGAACCGAGACCTCGGTCGCCCACCCGCGGCCAAACACAACCACGAACAGTAACCAACAACAACATCAAGGGGTTACGGTTCAAACGCCCTCAGGGGGTCACGATTGAGGCGCCGTTGACAGATCGCAACGCCTGGGCGCCGTTCGGGGCTGGGGTTAGGGGCTGAGGTGGTTGCGAGGTGGTTATTTGCAGGTACGAGCTGCGCTCCGTTCATTGGCAAGCACGAGCTGCGCTCCTCGCCTGGCGGCTCGTCGCTTGTCGTGCTTGCGGCGATCGCTGCATCGCTCCGACTCGCCCAGGGGCTCGCTACGCGATCAGGTTTCTCGCAGGCTCGAAACCTGCCTTCGGACGCGATCGCAACGCCTGAGGTTGGTGCGGGGCTGGGCTGTGGGCTGAGGTCGGTGGGCTTGCTTGACCGCTTGAGGTCTGCCCTGCTCAGGGTGGAGCGGACCTCAAGCGCTGGAAGGCAGTGGGAGAAACCGGATCGCGCACCGACTCGCCAGACGGGCCGCGAGGCACAACAAGCACAACCAGCAGCCCAGCCCCGCAGCGACCCTAACCGCCGCGATCGCGTCCGAAGGCGGATTCGAGCGAAGCGAGAATCTGATCGCGGAGCGAGCCGCCAGGCGAGGAGCGCAGCTAGCGCTTGCCAATGAACACAGTCGCACCCACCTCAGCCCCCAACCCCAGCCACGAACGGTCGCTCAAGCGTTGCGATCGCGACCGAAGGCAGGGGCGAGCGCGAGCGAGACCCTGATCGCGTAGCGAGCCCCTGGGCGAGTCGAAGCGATGCAGCGATCGCCGCAAGCGAGACAAGCGAGGAGCGCCAGCGACGAGCGCAGCTCTCGCTTGCAAATAGGCACGCTTAAGGGGTGCTTTCGATGTCTATGCCCATGTTTTCGGCGAGGCGCATGGCTTCTTCGATGAGGGTTTCGACGATCTGGGATTCCGGGACGGTCTTGATGACCTCGCCTTTGACGAAGATCTGGCCTTTGCCGTTGCCGGAGGCGACGCCGAGGTCGGCTTCGCGGGCTTCGCCGGGGCCGTTGACGACGCAGCCCATCACGGCGACGCGCAGGGGGACGGGGAAGTCCTTCAGGGCGGCTGTGACCCGCTCGGCGAGGGTGTAGACGTCCACTTGGGCGCGGCCGCAGGACGGGCAGGACACGATCTCCAGGCCGCGCTTCCGCAGGCCGAGGGACTCCAGGATCTGGGTGCCGACCTTGACCTCTTCCACGGGGGGCGCGGACAGCGAGACGCGGATGGTGTCGCCGATGCCCTGGGAGAGCAGCGCGCCGAAGGCGACCGCCGACTTGATCGTGCCCTGGAAGGCGGGACCTGCCTCGGTGACGCCCAGGTGCAGCGGGTAGTCGCAGGCGGCGGCCAACTGGCGGTACGCCTCGATCATCACGACGGGGTCGTTGTGCTTGACGGAGATCTTGATGTCGCGGAAGCCGTGCTCCTCGAACAGCGAGCACTCCCAGAGGGCGGACTCCACCATCGCCTCGGGGGTGGCCCTGCCGTACTTCTCCAGCAGCCGCTTGTCCAGCGAGCCGGCGTTGACGCCGATGCGGATGGGGACGCCGGCGTCGGAGGCGGCCTTGGCGATCTCGCCGACCTTGTCGTCGAACTTCTTGATGTTGCCCGGGTTGACCCGGACGGCCGCGCAGCCCGCGTCGATCGCGGCGAACACGTACTTGGGCTGGAAGTGGATGTCGGCGATCACCGGGATGGGCGACTTGCGGGCGATCTGTGGCAGCGCGTCCGCGTCGTCCTGGGAGGGGACCGCGACCCGTACGATCTGGCAGCCGGCGGTGGCCAGCTCGGCGATCTGCTGGAGTGTGGCGTTGACGTCGGCGGTCAGCGTGGTGGTCATCGACTGCACGGAGACCGGCGCGTCGCCCCCGACGGGGACGTCGCCGACCATGATCCGCCGGGAGGCGCGGCGCGGCGCGACCTGCGTCCGCTCACCGGCTCCGTCCCCTTCGCCGCGGATCGTCGGAATTCCGAGTGAAACGCTCATCCCTCTCCCTTTGAACGACCCCGTACGCGGGATGCCTGCACCCAGTCGGCACCCGCCTCCCCACCCTAAGTGCCCGCGGGGCATGGGATGACGCGGACCCGGGAGAAGTCTTGGTGATCGCTATTGCGGAAGCCGCAGGGGGTTGACCAAGTCCGCCGCGATCAGGAGCAGTCCCAGGCCGATCAGCAGGAAGATGGCCACGTAGGTGATGGGCATCAGCTTGGCCACGTCCACCGTGCCGGGGTCGGGCCTTCCGCGCAGCCGTGCCAGCAGGGCGCGGGCCCGTTCGTAGGCGACGATCGCCAGGTGGCCGCCGTCCAGCGGCAGGATGGGGATCACGTTGAGCGCGCCCAGGAAGATGTTCAGCGAGACGACCAGCGACAGGTACAGGACGAGCTTGTCCTGCCAGGAGCTGTCGGAGGCGAAGATCTGCCCCGACACGTCGCCCGCCCCGACCACGCTGCCGACCTGGCCGCCCGGGGTGCTGGCGCGGTCCTCGGAGAACAGGTGGGGGACGGCGGCGGGCAGGTCGGCCAGGGCCCGGCCGATGCCGCCCACGGTCTCGCCGATCGCCCGGGACGCGAACGCCGCCGCGCCGACCGGTCCGACGCGCTCGTACCCCTCGCCGACCACGCGCGCGGACATGCCCAGGAACGGCTGCCCGCCGGACGAGGCCAGCCTCGGCCGCAGGGTGACCCGCGCACGGGCGCGGTCCACCACGACGGTGACGGTCCGCCCCGGCCGGGACGCCGCGATGGCGTGCCGCAGCTCGTCCCAGTTCCGGACGGGCGTGCCGTTGAACGAGATCACCCGGTCGCCCTCGCGCAGCCCCGCGGCGGCGGCCGGTGAGGGCGGGTCTCCGCGGGAGCAGGCGGCCTTCGCGTTCGCCGGGACGCACGGGCTGACCTCCCGCACCGTGGTGGTGGCGGTGCCGGGGACGTGCAGCCCGATCGCCATCGCCATCAGCATGAGCAGCACGAAGGCGAAGGCGAAGTTCATCACGACGCCGCCGGCGATCACGACGGCCCTGCGTCCCGCGGGCTGCCGGTAGAAGGCGCGCGGCCGGTCGGCCGGGTCGATCTCCTCCAGCGGCGTATAGCCGACGATCTTGACGAAGCCGCCGAGGAGGACCGCCTTGATCCCGTACTCGGTCTCGCCCCTGCGGCGCGACCACAGCGTGGGGCCGAAGCCCACGAAGTACTGGGTGGCCTTCATGCCGAAGCGCTTGGCGGTCACCAAGTGGCCCGCCTCGTGCAGCATCACCGAGATCAGCAGCGCGGCGACGAACAGCACCACGCCGAGGAGAAAGGACACCGCGTCCCTCCCCTCCCGTGGTCAGGCCGACCCTGTGATCTCCCTCGCCCGCGCCCGCGCCCACGCGTCGGCGGCGAGGACGTCGTCGAGCGTCAGGCCGGCCGTGGCGGCCGTTCCGTGCTCCTCCACTACCCGCGCGACCGTGTCCACTATCCCCAGGAATGGGAGGCGTCCGGCGCGGAACGCCTCGACGCATTCCTCGTTGGCCGCGTTGTAGACGGCGGGTGCGGTCCCGCCTCTGGTCCCGACCTCGGCGGCCAGCGCGACGGCGGGGAACGCCTCGCGGTCGAGCGGGAACAGCTCCCAGGTGTGGGCCCGCGTCCAGTCCACGCCGGGCGCGGCGTCGGGGACCCGGTCGGGCCAGGCCAGTCCCAGCGCGATCGGCAGCCGCATGTCGGGCGGGCTGGCCTGGGCGAGCGTCGAGCCGTCGGCGAACTCCACCATCGAGTGGATCACCGACTGGGGGTGCACCATGACCTCGATCCGGTCGAACGGGACGTCGAACAGCAGGTGCGCCTCGATCACCTCCAGCCCCTTGTTCACCAGGGTGGCGGAGTTGATCGTGATGACCGGGCCCATGTCCCAGGTCGGGTGGGCGAGCGCCTGCTCGGGGGTGACGGCGGCCAGCTCGTCCCGGGTACGGCCGCGGAACGGGCCGCCGCTGGCGGTGAGCACCAGCCGCCGCACCTCGGCCGCGCGCCCGCCGCGCAGGCACTGTGCCAGCGCGGAATGCTCGGAGTCGACGGGAACGATCTGGCCGGGCCGGGCCCGCTCCTTCACCAGCGGCCCGCCGACGATCAGGGATTCCTTGTTGGCGAGCGCGAGCGTGCGTCCCGCGTCCAGGGCGGCCAGCGTGGAGGACAGGCCCAGCGCGCCGGTGACGCCGTTCAGCACCAGGTCGGACGGCCAGGACGCGACCTCGGCGACCGCCTCGGGACCCGCGACGATCTTCGGTATGGCGTACTCGCCCGCCGCGTACCCGCGCCGCCTCGCCTCGGCGTAGAAGGCCAGTTGCAAGTCCTGGGCGGCGGACGCGCGGGCCACCGCGACGATCTCGGGGCGGAACTCCAGGGCCTGCTCGGCCAGCAGCTCCACCCGTCCGCCGCCGGCCGCGAGCCCGGTCACCCTGAACCGGTCCGGATTGCGGCGGATCACGTCGAGGGCCTGGGTGCCGATCGACCCGGTCGAGCCGAGCACGGCGACGTCGCGGCGGCCCCGCGGGCCTCCGGAGGAGCCGTCGGAGGGGACGGCGGCGCTGGGAGATGGCATCACGCGGTCCATTGTCGGCCATCGCGGCTCCCGGGCGCGCGGACCCGCGCCGCCGTGCCCACCCACCGGCGATCTTCCGATCACCCACGGTGGCGGTCCGCCGTCACCCGGAAGGGCGATCCACATGCGGAAACGTCCAAGACTGTGCAGATGCATGGCTCTGTTTGTGGATTTATGCCACTAGTCGCGCCATGGTCGGCGAAATACGGTCCGCTTACCGTCCGCTCACGAACGGACACGCCTCGCCTTCCACCTCCCCCGGCTCTTCGGAGGCCCCATGAAACGCTCCCCTCACTTCCGGGCCATGACCTTCTCCGCGCTCGGCGGAGCCGTCCTCGTCACGCCGCTGCTGGCCGCCCCCGCCCAGGCCGCCCCGCCCTCGCCGAAGGTCCGCGCGCAGGCGATCGGGGACGCCGCGGAGAAGCGCGTCACCGCCTACTGGACGCACGAGCGCATGCGTTCGGCCGTACCGATGGAACGGCTGTTCAAGGCCAGGCCCTCCAGCCAGAAGGCGGTGAAGCGAGGCGTCAAACAGCAGTTCCCCGCCACCAAGGCGCTGCCCCTCCTCACCCCGGGAGCGGCCTGGACGCAAGGCGGCAAGGTCGCGCGCACGGCGGGACGCGTGTTCTTCACCTTCCAAGGGCGCAACGCGTCCTGCTCAGGGGACGCGGTCACCAGCGCCAACAGGAGCACGGTCATCACGGCGGGCCACTGCGTGAAGCTGGAAGGCTCCTGGCACACCAACTGGGTGTTCGTCCCGGGCTACGACGACGGGCAGCGCCCGTACGGCACCTGGACCGCCAGGCAGACCCTGACCACACCCCAATGGGACGCCACCGAGGACATCAACTACGACGTGGGCGCCGCCGTGGTGAACTCCCTGGACGGCCGCAACCTGGTCGACGCCGTGGGCGGCCAGGGCATCGCGTTCAACCAGGACCGCGGGCAGACCATGTACGCCTTCGGCTACCCGGCCGAGGCGCCCTACGACGGAAGCGCGCTCACCTACTGCAGCGGCCCCGTCATCAACGACCTGCTGGGCACCACCGCGCAGGGGATGACGTGCACCATGACCGGCGGGTCCAGCGGGGGACCATGGTTCCTGAGCTTCGACGAGGCGACCGGCACGGGCGTCCAGAACTCGGTTAACAGCTTCAAGTACAACTTCTTGCCGACGCACATGTTCGGGCCGTACTTCGGCGCCGACGCGCAGAACCTGTACCGGAGGGCGCAATCGTCGTAACGGCGGCGGGCCTGGCTCAGCCGGTCCCCTTGGCGCGCGTGGTGGCGCGCATGGGCGGGCGGAACGTGGCGCGTTCCGCCCGCTCCGGGTCGTCCTCCTCGGCCTGCTCGCCCCTCTCGCGCCGGCGGTACAGGGGGAGCCGCAGAACGAGACGCGCGCCGCGGTCACTGTCCGCGACGTTCAGCCGCCCGCCGTGCGCGGCCACGATCTCGCGGGCCACGGGCAGCCCGAGGCCGCTGCCGCCGCGGTCACGGCTGCGCGCGGAGTCCAGGCGGGCGAACGGGTCGAAGACGCGCTCCCGATCGCCCACGGCGATGCCGGGCCCGTCGTCGCGCACCTCCAGCACCGCCTCACCCCCCTCGGTTCCGAGGGTGACGGTGATCTCCCGCTCGGCGTACCGTTCGGCGTTGTTGAGCAGGTTCACCAGCGCCCGGACGATCTGCGGGCGGTTCCCCTCCACCAGCACGCCGTCCCGCAGGCCGCTGCGCAGCGGGACGGCCGACGTGCGGGCCGCCACCTCGTCCCGGACCAGGCCGGTCAGGTCCAGCGGCGCGCGCTCGGGCCGCGCGCCGACGTCGATCCGGGCCAGGGCCAGCAGGTCCTCCGCGATCTGGTGCAGCCGCTCGACATCGCGGAGCGCGTCCTTCAGCGTCGCCACCGGATCGATCTCCTCCGGATCCGCCAGCGCCACCTCGATCTTGGTGCGCAGCCCGGCGATCGGGGTGCGCAGCTCGTGCGAGGCGTCCGCGGCGAACTGGCGCTGCCGCGCCACCGTCCGTTCCTCCCGGTCCAGCATGCCGTTGACCGTACGGGTGAGCCGAGCGATCTCCCCTCCGCCGCGGTCGGCGGCGCCGGGCGGGGGGACGCGCAGCCCCCACCCGGACTCGGCGACCTCCGACAGCCGCGCCTCGAACCGCTGGACGGCGTCCGTGCGCCGGTTCGCCGAACGCCGCAACGACCACAGGACCGGCGTGAGCAGGAGCAGGCAGAGACCAGCGCCCACCACGGCACCGGGCAGGAACGTGTCCATCGCCCAGGCGCCGGTGGTGAGCAGCGACGTGGCGACGATCGCCACGGAAAGGGAGAGCAGCCGCAGCGGCGCCGGCCTGTCACGCACCGGACGCGACGACCTCGCCGGGCGATCGGCCCCGCTGTTTCCCCGCATCTCTCATTTCTATGCGGAGACCATCCAAACCAGGGCAAAGCGGGCGCCGCGATCCGGCCCCCTCCTCCCCCGCAATTCCCACCCCGCCTGCGGCGACGGCAGATCACCCATGTGCATTCCCGGAACGGCCACCCCGGACCGCCCGGCACACCCCCTGACCTTTGCCGCCATTTTCACTGAGAGTAACGAGAGCAACACGTTTCACCACCTATAAAGGATTCTGTGATGTCGGCTCCCGCTACACAGGGGGAATGGGCAATGGGCCACACGGGGGAACCACGGTTCGACCCCGGCGTGCTGACCGCCGCGCAACGCCAAGGCGACGCCTGCGTCGTCTGCCACAAAAAGTGGCCGCGGCCACGAGTACGCCTAGGGCTACTGCCCGACGGCCAAGGGGTGTTCGCGTGCGACGATTGCGCACCCGCCCTGCCGGTCCCCCGCGGGCCCCAAGGCCCGGAGCCGACCACCGCCGCCCGCCCGCCCACCCGGCGGGCCAGAGCGGCGATGCCGGTACTCGACTAGCTCGCTAGACCGACACCGGCATCCAGGAGATCTCTCCAGGAGAAAGGGTGACCCGGACCATCGGGGGGAGGTCCGGGACCACCCGGGTGGCGCGCCCGGCTGGGGGCGGCCGGGCGCGCCCTTTCTTATTTGCTTCAGCGAGCTGCGCTCCTCGCCTTGACGGCTCGTCGCTTGTCGCTTCCGCGGCGATCGCTGCATCGCTCCGACTCGCCCAGGGGCTCGCTACGCGATCAGGGTCTCGCTGGCGCTCGCCCCTGCCTTCGGTCGCGATCGCAACGCCTGGCCGCCGTTCGGGGCTGGGGGTTGCGGGCTGAGGTAGTTGCGCGTGTGTTTATTGCAGGCGCGAGCTGCGCTCGTCGCTGGCGCTCCTCGCTTGTCGCGCCTGCGGCGATCGCTGCATCGCTTCGACTCGCCCAGGGGCTCGCTACGCGATCAGGGTCTCGCTGGCGCTCGCCCCTGCCTTCGGTCGCGATCGCGGCGGTTGGGCGCCGTTCGGGGTTGGGGTTGGGGGCTGGGGTGGGTGCGAGAGGTGACTATTTGCAGGCGCGAGCTGCGCTCCTCGCCTTGGGGGCTCGTTGCTTGTCGCTTGCGCGGCGATCGCTGCATCGCTTCGACTCGCTGCTGGCTTCGGGCGCGAGCGCGCCGGTTGGTGTTGTTTCGGGACCTGGTTGCTCGACCTGGGGCCGCACGCCGTTGGCTGTCGCTGGCGGTCGTTCTTGTCTGCTGTTGGTGGGCTTAGGACTTGGTGGCTTGGATCCAGGCTTTTGTCCACTCCGTGTAGTCGGTGCAGTCGCGGCGGCCGTTCATGTCGTTCTCGTCGCCCGCGCCGCATTCTCTGGACGGGGTGTGGGCGAAGATGACCTTTTCCAGGTAGTCGCGGTCGCTCACGCGGTAGGCGTTGCAGAAGGCGGCGCGCAGGCGGTCGCCGGTGCATGCCTGGGGGTTGGCGGGGGCCACGCCCGACCACTCGGCGACCTGTTGCTGGACGTCGGGTGACGCGGTCCACTGCAACCACTGGTACATGCAGTTGGGGTGCTGGGCGCGGGCGCCGATCATCCATGCCTTCATCCAGCCGGTGACGCCGCCGTCGGGGACGACGCCCTGCACCGGCTTGCCCGCGCGGGTCAGGACGTCCACCTGGTACGGCCAGACCTGGCCCACGGCCGCTCCCCCGCCGGCGAAGGCGCTCACGGCGTCGGCGGGGAGCTCCCAGTACTCCTTCACGTGCGGGCGCTGCCGGACCAGGATCTTGATGACCTCGTCGAGCTGGCGGCGGGTGAGGGAGTACGGGTCGCTGATCTTGAGCTTGCGGTTCTTGCTGCGCAGGTAGAGGGCGGCCTCGGCGATGGTCAGGGGGCTGTCGCGGATCACCAGCCGGCCCGAGTGCTTCGCGGCCTGGGCGGGGTCGAACAGCGCGGCCCAGCTCGACGGGGCCGAGTCCACCGCCCTGGTGTCGTACATGAGGAGGTTCGAGCCCCAGACGTAGGGGACCCCGTACACCTTGTCGTCCTTCTTGAGCAGGGCGCGCAGGCGGGGCTGGAGCTTCTTGTAGCCCTCCACCAGGTCCGGGTTGACCGGGGCGACGTCCTTGCCCTCGATGAGCCGACCGGCGACCTCCGGCGGGGCGGCCACGCCGTCGTACCGACGGGACTCGTTGCTCATCAGCTCGGTCAGCTCCTGGGCGTTGCGGGCCCCCTTGACGCTGACCTTGCACCCGGTGCGTTCCTGGAACGGGGTCACCCAGTCGACCCGGGGGTCGGTGCCGCCCGCCTCCACCTCGCCGGGCAGCGTCACCAGGTTGAGCGCCCCCTCGCCGGGGCCCAGGGTGCTCGCCGCCCGCATCGCGCCGACCGGCTCCCGTTCGTCGTCACCGGTGCAGGCGCCGCCCAGCGCCCCGACCATCGCCGCCACGGCCAGCACCGAGGCCGCCGCCTTGGACCTCCGCCTCATCACGCTCCCGAATCGCCCACGTCACCCGTCGGCGCAGCGTAGCGCCTCCAGGGCCGCTTCGGGATCCGTTCGGACGGCGGCGGCACGCGAATTCCGCGACGCGCGGGCACGGCGCGGCTTTTCCGGTGCTGTTTTTAGGGCGCTCCGGTGAACACCATTAAGGAATAGCCTTTGGGTCGTGGCGCACGAGAAACCGCCACGGCCCGGGGGGACGGCGGGTGCTGGCGTCCGCGCCACACACGGAGGTTGCTGGAGAGGGATATGGCGCGGGCTGACCGTCCGTCCCGGGCCGTGGCGGCACCGGTGGGGCGTGGCGAGGTTGGGGAACAGCGGATCACCTTGCAGTGCTGCCTGGCCACACGATCACCGGTACCCGCCGGGACGCCGCCGGTGTGATGCCCTCGAGACGGAGGAGGTTCGAGGGCCGGTGCGCGTCCTGCCGGGGGTCTGGCGGGGAGTAGGCCCTGGTCGGGGCCTGGCTCCCGGGCTCTTGCCGGGTGGTTTCGCCGTGCTGGACCACCTCGATCCGTGCGATGAGCCGCTGCGGTGACTCGGCCTCGACGAACCCCGCCGGGTTCCGCTCCCGCGGAGGGAGCGCCCACCAGCGGCGGGTGAACGGGCCGAACCAGACGGTCCAGCCCGGATACCGCCGGCTGAGCGCCTCGGCCTCGGCCGAGTGGTCGCCAGTAGTCATCGCGCGGAACCCGTCCTTTTTAATTGCATCTCGAATTAATTGAGACAATCAGATTGTGGCGTCTCGCCACAGAGCCAGTCAACACCTGTAGCTATTATTTGTCGGAGGCGGCGTGACGAAAATTGACGACGAAAACCTGCGAACGGCAGGAAATGCCCATCATCCGGACCTGCCGGTTGTCACAGCGGGTCGCGGACGCGTCCCTCCCCGTCGGCGGCGGAGCCCGGACGGACCTTGCCCGAAGGTTCGATCAAGGCATCGCCGGCGTCTGGTGAACATGACCTGTTCACCAAGTCAGGCGCGGCGTTCACGGCGCGCGACCTGTGGTGCCTAGCCTGACCTGGTGGGTCGGCTTTTTGGTCAGATATGTCCCACTCATGCGCCGTTCGTCGCCGCGCTCGCCTTGGGCGCCGCCGTCCGGTGGCTCACCATGCTCGGATATCCCGGCGTGCTGTGGTTCACCGGGGACTCCTACTTCTACCTCGGTTACGCGCTGCGTCCCGCTCCGTCGCCGAGCAAGACGCTGGGCTATTCGTTCGTGCTGAGGCTGCTCGAACCCGTCCACAGCCTGGCCCTGGTGGCGAGCTTGCAGCACGCGATGGGGCTGGCCGTCGCGGTGATGGTCTACGCGCTGCTGTGCCGGGCGGGGTTGCCGGGGTGGGCCGCCACGCTGTTCACACTGCCGATCCTGTTCGACGCGTACACGATCGAGCTTGAGCACCTGCTGATGTCCGAAGCGCTGTTCACCTTCCTGATCGCGGCGGCGTTGACGCTCGTGCTGTGGAGGTCCGAGTGGTGGATGGCCGCCGTCGCCGGAGGGCTGCTCGGGTACGCGGTGCTGGTGCGGTCGGCCGCCCTGCCCCTGCTTCCGGTGGCCTTCCTGTGGCTGCTGCTCCGCAGGTGGCACGCTCTGGTCTTCGGTGCGGCCGCCGTGGTGCCACTCGCGGCTTACGCCGTCTGGTTCCACGGTGCTCACGGCTCCTACGGCCTCACGTCCAGTGACGGCATCTACCTGTGGGGACGGACGACGGCGTTCGCCGACTGCGGTGAGATGCCACCCGGCTTGAAACCGCTGTGCCTCAGCCCCTCGTTGCGCGCCAAGGGGTATCCGCCCGGACGTCTCATCTGGGTGAGCCAGGCCCCACCCCGGGTCGTGTACGAGAACGTCACCGGCCGGGAGGCCAACGCCACCCTGCGTGACTTCGCGGCACGCGCCATCGTCACCAATCCCGGCGGCTACCTGAAGGCGATCGGCGACGGTGTCGGCATGGCCTTCGGCCCCCACCGTTCCCCGCATCCGACGGCAAGCACCGAGGCGCTGTACCACTTCCCCGACCGGCCCCAGGTCCTCCCCTCCCGCAAGGGGTGGGGCGGAGGGCACAGCACGGCGCTGGCTGACGCGACCCGGTACGAGCGGTCACCCGTCGTGAGCCGGGTCGTCCAGCCGTACGCCGACCTCATGATCGCCTACCAGAGGTGGGTGTACCTTCCGGGGCCGGCGCTGGGCGCGCTGTTCGCGGTCGGCGCGGTGGGGCTCACCCGTCGCGGGCCGGCGCCGGCATGGGCGTCCGCCGTGGCGTTGCTGGTGTTCCCCATCGCCAGCGCCGACTTCGACTACCGGTACGTGGTGCCCACGATCCCGTTCGCCTGCCTGGCCGCCGGGCTCGCGCTCAGCCGTTGGTGGGGAAGCCCAGGTTCACTCCTCCGTGGGACGGGTCGAGCCAGCGCGCCGTGACCGCCTTGGTCCTGGTGTAGAAGTGGACGCCCTCCATGCCGTAGGCGTGGCTGTCGCCGAACAGGGACGACTTCCAGCCGCCGAAGGAGTAGTAGGCCATCGGCACGGGGATCGGCACGTTGATGCCGACCATGCCGACCTCCACCTCGTTCTGGAAGCGGCGCGCCGCCCCGCCGTCGTTGGTGAAGATCGCGGTGCCGTTGCCGTACGGGTTCCCGGCGATGACCTCCATGGCCTCGTCGTAGGAACGGACCCGGACCACCGAGAGGACGGGACCGAAGATCTCGTCCTTGTAGGCGTCCATCTCGGGCGTCACATGGTCGAGGACGGTCGGGCCGAGCCAGAACCCGTCGCCCGGATCGCCGAGGATCGGGGTCTTGCGCCCGTCCACCACGAGGGTGGCGCCCTGGGCGACGCCCGCGTCCAGGTAGGACGCGACCTTGTCCCGGTGCGCCCTGGTGACCAGCGGACCCATCTCCGACTCGGGGTTGTCCCCCGGACCGACCTTCAGCTTGGCGACGCGCTCCGTGATCTTGCCGATCAGCTCGTCCCCCACCGGGTCGACGGCGACGACGACGGAGATGGCCATGCAGCGCTCGCCCGCCGAGCCGAACCCGGCCGACACCGCGGCGTCCGCGGCCAGGTCGAGGTCGGCGTCGGGCAGCACCACCATGTGGTTCTTGGCGCCGCCGAGGGCCTGGACGCGCTTGCCGTGGCGGGCCGCCGTTTCGTAAATGGAGCGGGCGATCGGGGTGGAGCCGACGAAGCTGACCGCCTTGACGTCGTCATGGTGCAGCAGCCCGTCCACCGCGGCCTTGTCGCCGTGGACGACGTTGAAGACGCCCTCGGGCAGCCCGGCCTCCGCCCACAGCTCCGCCAGCCGGACCGAGGCGGACGGGTCCTTCTCCGACGGCTTGAGGACGAAGGTGTTCCCGCAGGCGATCGCGACGGGGAACATCCACATCGGCACCATCGCGGGGAAGTTGAACGGGGTGATCCCCGCGACCACGCCCAGCGGCTGAAGGATCGAGTAGGCGTCCACACGGGACGAGACGTTCTCCGAGAACCCGCCCTTGAGCAGGTGCGGGATGCCGCAGGCGAACTCCACGACCTCCAGGCCGCGCGCCACCTCGCCCGCCGCGTCCGAGACCACCTTGCCGTGCTCGGACGAGATCAGCCTGGCCAGCTCGTCGCGGTGCGCGTTCACCAGTTCGCGGAAGCGGAACAGGACCGCGGTGCGCCGGGCGAGCGAGGTGTCCCGCCAGGCGGGGAAGGCGGCCTTCGCCGCGGCGACCGCGGCGTCGATCTCCTCCCGCCCGGCGAAGTCGACCCTGCCGCTCACGCGGCCGGACGAGGGCTCGTACACCTCGCCCTGCCGTTCGGCGGGGGCGCCGGTGTGCGGCTTGCCGTCGATCCAGTGGGTGATGTGCCTGGTCATGACGTCGCGTCCTCGTTCACGCTGTGGAGGGCGTCGGTCAGGATGGCCAGGCCCTCGGCCGCCTCGGCGTCGGTGAGCGTCAGCGGAGGCGCCATCCGGACCACGTTGCCGTACAGGCCGCCCTTGCCGACCAGCAGCCCGCGTTCCCGCGTGGCCTCCAGCACGGCGGCGGCCAGCGGCGGGCTGGGCTCGCCCGTCGCCGGGTCGGCCAGCTCGACCGCGAACATCAGCCCCTTGCCGCGCACGGCCCGGACGATGTCCAGCGTCTCGGCCGCGGCGCGCAGCCCGCCGATGATCGTCTCGCCCTGCCGGGCGGCGTTGGACTGGAGGTCGTGCTCCAGGACGTAGTCGAGCGTGGCGTTGCCGGCCGCCATGGCGATCGGGTTGCCGCCGAACGTGGAGATCCCCACCGCGGGCAGCGCGTCCATCAGGTCCCCGCGGGCGACGACGCCGCCGATCGCGAAGCCGTTGCCCAGGCCCTTGGCGAAGGTCATCATGTCGGGCGTCACGCCGTGGCTCTGGATGCCGAAGAAGCTCTGCCCGGTACGGCCCCATCCCGTCTGCACCTCATCGGAGATGAGCAGGATGCCGTACTCGTCCAGGACCTCCTTGTACGCCCGGAACAGCCCGTCGGGGGCCATGGTGAAGCCGCCCACGCCCTGGATCGGCTCGGCGATCAGCGCGCCCACCTCACCGCCCGCCGCGGTCGCCAGCACGTGCCGCAGGTCCTCGACGCACACGTCGATGTACGCCTCGTCCGACAGGTCCTTGAACTGCGGCAGGTGCCGGTCGGCGCCGTGCAGGAAGTGGACGTGGACCGGCGAGTACGACAGGTTCGTCCAGGCCCGGGTGCCGGTGACGCCGATCGCGCCGAACGAGCGGCCGTGGTAGCTCTGCCGCATCGCCAGCATCTGGTCGGTGCGGCGGGTGTAGGCGGCCAGCAGCAGCGCGGTCTCGTTGGCCTCGGTGCCGGAGTTGGTGAAGAACACCTTGGCGCCCGGGATGCCGGACAGCCGCGCGATCTTCTCCGCGAGCTCGATCTGGCCGCGCAGCAGGTAGGAGGTGGAGGTGTGCACGATGCCGGTGGCGATCTGCCGCTCCACCGCCTCCCTGACCTCGGGCACGTCGTACCCGATCATGTTGCTG
This sequence comes from Actinomadura sp. NBRC 104412, assembly GCF_030269515.1. Taxonomy (GTDB): domain Bacteria; phylum Actinomycetota; class Actinomycetes; order Streptosporangiales; family Streptosporangiaceae; genus Spirillospora. Next base: position 14,506 of record NZ_BSTM01000019.1, read on the forward strand.
AGGATGCCCGTGAAGAAGTCGAGGTAGCCGTTGCCCTCGCCGTCGGTCACGCGGTTGCCCTTGCCGGCGACGATCTCGATGGGACGCTCGTAGTTGAGGGCCACCCAGGACGGCATGACGGCCCGGTGGCGCTGCAGCAGACTCGCATGTTCCGACATGCCCACAGTCTGGTCCCGGCGGCCTGCCCTGGGAACCGCCACAGTGTCACGATCCAGGCCGGACGCTTGACGGAGTGGCACCCTTTACACTGTGTAAGACCATGCTTCCCACGCTGGGCGATGTGCTCTGTCTCGACGCGGTGCGCCGCGGCCAGCCGCATGTGGTCGCCGGCGGCGACCGGCTGGACAACCGGGTCCGCTGGGTCCATGTGGCCGAGGTCACCGACATCGCGCACCTGCTGCACGGCGGCGAGCTGGTCCTGACCACCGGCATCGCCTTACCGGACGAGCCGGAACGGCTGCGGGCCTACATCGCCGAGCTGGCCGAGGTCGGGGTCAGCGGGCTGATGATCGAGCTGGGCCGGCGGTACGCCGACGCCCTGCCGCCCGCCCTGCTGGCCGCCGCCGAGGAGCACCGGCTGCCGGTCGTCATGCTGGCGCACGAGCCCGCGTTCGTGGACATCACCGAGTCCGTGCACGCCCGGATCGTCCAGGAGCAGTACGCGGAGCTGCGCGCCTCCGAGCGGCTGCACGAGATCTTCACCCAGTTGTCGGTGGAGGGCGCCTCCACCGAGGAGGTCGTCCGGCAGACCGCGGCGCTGGGCGGGCACGCCGTCGTCCTGGAGAACCTGTCGCACCAGGTGCTGGCCGCCGACGCCGACGGGCGCGACCCGGCCGAGCTGCTGTCGGCGTGGGAGACCCGCTCGCGCGCCGTCCGTCCCGGGCAGCGCACCGCGTACGACGCGGCGTCCGGCTGGCTGGTCACCATGGTCGGCGCCCGCGGCGAGGACTGGGGGCGCCTGATCATCACGTTGGGCGCGCCGCCCACCGCCCGCGACACCGTCCTGATCGAGCGGGCCGCCACCACGCTGGCGCTGGGCCGGCTGCTGGACCGGCACGCCGAGAGCGTCGAACGCCAGGCGCACGGCACGATCATCGCCCGGATCCTGGAGCACTCCTACTCCGACCCGCAGGAGGCCGCCGCCCGTTCCCGCGCGCTGGGCGTCCCCCTGTCGGGCCGCCGCCTGATCGGCGTGGTGCTGCGCACCCGCGGCCACGCGCAGCCCTCGGAGGTCTCCGAACTGGCCGAGGTCGCCGCCGCGGCCTGCAAGGACGCCCGGCTCGCCGCGCTGGTCGGCGTCCTGGACGAGGGCGGGCCCTCGGCGCGGGTCGGCGTCCTGGCGTCCCTCCCGGCGCGCTCCGACCCCGAGACCGCGCTCACCGCCGTGGCGACCCGCGTCCGCAAACAGTCCGACGGGGTCATGGCGGCCGGGTCGGTGGTGGCCTCCATCCGGGACGTGCGCCGCTCGTTCCTGGAGGCCGACCAGGTCGCCGACGTGGCCAGCGGCTCCTCGGGCGACCGGCTCTTCTACCGCCTGCCCGACCTGCGCCTGCGCGGCCTGCTGCACCTGCTCCGCGACGACGCCCGCATCCAGACCTTCGTCGAACGCGAACTCGGCCCCCTCCTGGAGTACGACGCCGAGCGCAAGGGCGACCTGACCCACATCCTGCGCCTCTACCTGGACGCGGGCCGCAACAAGGCCGTCGCCGCCCAAAAGGCCCATCTGTCCCGTCCCGCCTTCTACGAACGCCTGCGCCGCATAGAACGCGTTCTCAACGCCGACCTGGACGACGTGGAGTCCTGCGTCTCCCTCCACGTGGCCCTCTTGGCCCTCTCCTCCCTCCGCCAGTGAAGGCGCTGATAAGGCGGGCACAACACAACGATGGACGTGCGAACGTTCGGGGTCGAGGAGGAGCTGCTGCTCGTCGACCCCGACGGCGGGGGACTTCGGGCCGTGTCGGACGCGGTGATCCGGTACGCGCGGGAGCACGGGGGCGTGCCGCTGGCGGGGGCGGGCAACGCGGGGATCTTCGAGACCGAGCTACAGCGCGAGCAGCTCGAGATGTGCACGCTGCCCTGCGCGACGCTGGACGAGCTGGCCGAGCAGGTTGTCACCATCCGCCGGGCCGCGTCGATCGCGGCGTCCGGCGTGGGCGCGGCGGTGGCGGCCCTGGCCACCTGCCCGGTGGAGGTGCACCCGTCGCTGACGCCGTCCCGCCGGTACCGGCGCATGGCCGACGCGTACGCGCTCACCGCCGACGAACAGCTCACCTGCGGCTGCCACGTGCACGTGAGCATCGGCTCCGCCGACGAGGGCGTCGCCGTCCTGGACCGGATCAGGCCCTGGCTGCCGCCGCTCCTGGCGCTCAGCGCGAACTCCCCGTTCTGGCAGGGGCACGACACCGGGTACGAGAGCTGGCGGCAGCAGGTCTGGTGGCGGTGGCCGTCCAGCGGCCCGACCCAGTTGTTCGGGTCGGCAGCAAAGTACCGCGCGGCCGTGCAGGCGCTGATCGAGACCGGCACCCTGCTGGACGAAGGCATGATCTACTTCGATGCCCGGCTGTCCCGGCACCACCCGACCATCGAGATCCGGGTGGCCGACGTGTGCCTGCGCTCGTCCGACACCGTGCTGGTGGCGGCGCTGGTACGGGCGCTGGTCGACACCGCCGCGACCGCCTGGCGCGCCGGCGAGCCCCCGGACCCCGTACGCACCGACCTGCTGAAGCTGGCCATGTGGCGGGCCGGCCGCTCCGGCCTGGACGAGGACCTGGTCCACCCCGTGACCCACCGCTCCGCTCCCGCGGCGGACGTGGTGACGGCCCTCCTCGACCACGTCACCCCCGCCCTGGACCGCTACGGCGACCTGCGCACCGTCCACGACCTGCTCGGCCGCGTCATGAAGGACGGCAACGGAGCCCGCCGCCAACGCGCCATCTACCAGCGCGAAGGCACAATTCCCCCCGTAATGACCGACGCCGTCCACCAAACCGCCGAGCACTAGCAGACTGTCCGGCGTGACTCGATTGCTGAACGACAAGGAACTGCAGCGGTCGTCGGTGGTGGCGAACTGCACCATGAACCGCGAACGCTCCCTGACCGGCTCCAACGGCTACGGCCGCGAACTCGGCATCGACGTCCTGGCGAAGCTGCCCGCCGGGGCGCGCTGGCTCGACCTGTGCTGCGGCACGGGCCGCGCCCTCCACGAGGCCGCGGCCCTGCTGGAGGGCGCGGCCGAAATCGTGGGGGTGGACCTGGCCGGTCACTTCATGCCCGCCCCTCCCCCGCCGGGCCTCACGCTGGTCGCCGCGTCCGTCACCGAGTGGGTCCCGGAGGGACGCTTCGACCTGATCACCTCAGTCCACGGCTTGCACTACCTGGGCGACAAACTGGCCGTACTGGCCCGGGCAGCCTCCTGGCTGTGCGACGACGGCCTACTGGTAGCCAACTTCGACGCGCGTTCGATCCGGGCAGCGGACGGAACACCCTTAGGACGCCGCCTCACCACCGAACTAGAACGCCAGGGCTTCACCTACGACACCACCCGCCGCCGCATCTCCATGCAGGGACGCCAAGAGCCGACGTTCCCCTACCGCTTCCTGGGAGCCGACGACACAGCGGGCCCCAACTACACGGGCCAGCCGGCCGTCGACTCGTTCTACGAGCTGTAAGCGAAAGGCCGCTGCGGGACGTCCCGGGGGCGAACGCCCCGCAGCGGCGGTCCAACAACCCACCCCAGCCACCGGCCCAGCCCCGCAACAACCCCAGGCGTTGCGATCGCGACCAAAGGCAGGTTTCGAGCCTGCGAGAAACCTGATCGCGCAGCGAGCCCCCAGGGCGAGTCGAAGCGATGCAGCGATCGCACGCGGTGCCGGAGAAGGAGGGCGCCCAGCGCCCGACGCCGCAGGCACCGCCAATAAACACAACCGCTGCGGGACGTCCCAGGGGCGAACGCCCCGCAGCGGCGGTCCAACAACCCACCCCAGCCACCGGCCCAGCCCCGCAACAACCCCAGGCGTTGCGATCGCGACCGAAGGCAGGTTTCGAGCTTGCGAGAAACCTGATCGCGCAGCGAGCCCCCAGGGCGAGTCGAAGCGATGCAGCGATCGCACGCGGTGCCGGAGAAGGAGGGCGCCCAGCGCCCGACGCCGCAGGCACCGCCAATAAACACAGCGCCGCTCACGCGCGCCTTTGGAACGGCAAGTAGCGGTCGGCGCGGCGGGGGCGGGCGAGGAGGCCGGTGGACTCGACGGCCAGGATGCGGTCGAAGCGGAAGGCGCGGATGGCGCGGCGCATGCGGCACCAGCCGACCAGGTACCAGTGGTCGCGGTGGACGAGGCAGGTGACGGGTTCCACTTCGCGGATGGTGACGTTGGCGTCGGCGTCGCCGTAGCAGAGCCGGACGACGCGGTGTTCGGTGATGGCGGCGGCGATGACGCGGGCCCGGTCGGCGGTGGAGGTGTCGAGGGGCGCGGTCAGCGTGCCGAGGGTGGTGGTGACGAGGTCGTCGTGGGCGTCGTGGTCGAACAGGGCGCGCAGGGCGCGGCGGGCGGTCGCGGCCTGCGGGCCGGTGCCCAGGTGGGCCAGGGAGAGCGCGAGCGCGGCGATCTCGGCGGCGGTGAGGTCGTTGCGCTGGTCCGTGGTGGGTGTCGCGACGTTGGCCATGGTTCGATCATACGTTCGAACACTGACATTTCCCAGCGTTTTAACGGCCCTGTCCTCCGGCCTGTCGCGCATGACCTTGAGAAGCCGCCCGCGCATGGTGAACACTGATCCACCAAGTGGGCGTAACGGGGGATACAGGGTCGATAGGGGCAACCCGCCGATGAACCGTGAAGAGGTGGACCGCGCCCTCCGGCACCTGCGGGACGAGAGGGAGCGCATCGGCACGGCTCTGCTCGATTTGGAAGGGCACACGGGGTACCGGTTGCTGGAGGGCGCAACGCTCAGCGGCGAGACGGCGAGGCGGCAGTCCGAGGTGCGCGCCCGGATGGCGTCGCTGTGGACGCTCTTCGACCTGTACGGGCGGACGCTGCGGGAGGCGGAGGAGCTGCGGGCCCGGCACGCCAGGCCCGGCGGCGAGCAGCTCGCCCGGCTGACGCATCTGCTCGGCGGCGCCTCGGTGGAGCTTCCGGCCGAGGAGGTCCCGCTGGAGCGGCGCACGCTGCTGGGTGCGCCGCAGGCCGAGCGGCTGTCGCTGGACGCCGTCGTGCGGCGCATGAACCCGTTGTACGAGCAGGTCGCCCGTGATGTGGCGGCGCTCGACGGCGTCTGGTCGGCGCTGCTGGACCGGCTGGAGGAGGCCGAGGCCGAGCGCCGTGCCGTCGCGGAGCTGGTGGACGATCTCGGCGAGCCGGAGACGGAGTTCCGGCGGGCCGCCGGGAACCTCGACGCGCTGGCCCGTACCGTCCGGTCGGATCCGCTCGCGCTCACGCGCGACGGGCGACCCGACACCGGGGCCTTGGACGCGGTCGCGGCCGAGCTGGCGGAGCTGAAGGAGCGGCTGGCGGAGGCGGTGCGGTTCCGTCGCGGCTTCGACGAGCGGATGGCGCGGATGCGGGAGGCGGTCGCGCTCGTCCGGTCCGCCGAGGACGAGGTGGAGCGCGCCCGCCGGGAGGTGCGAGCCAAGATCGCCTCGCCCATGCTGCCCGATCCGGCCGACCGGGCGTCGCTGCTGGCGGACCGGCTGGCGGCGTTATCGGCTCTGCGTGACCGGCGGCGCTGGGGCGACCTTGCCGACCGCGCCGTCGACCTGGAACGCGCCGCGCGGGACGCCCTCGACCAGGCACGCGCCGACCTGCGGCTGATCACCGGACTGCTGGACAGGCGCGAGGAGCTGCGCGGGCGGCTCATGGCGTACAGGGCCAAGGCGACGCGGCTCGGCCACGCCGAGGATCCCGAGCTGGGCGCCCTGTACGAGGAGGCGCACGCGGTGCTGTGGACGTCGCCCTGCGACCTGAGGAAGGCGACCGTGATGTTGTCCGGCTACCAGCAGGCCGTTTCGGCGAGGACGAAGGGACAGGGCCGTTGAACCAGTGCACCGCGCCGGGATGTACCGGAAACATCGAAGACGGTTACTGCGTCGTATGCGGTATGGCTGCCGCGACGAACCCCCCTTCGCCCGGCGGCGCGGTTCAGGCGCCTTCCTCCCCGCCGTCCAGCGCCCACACGTCCTGCTCCGAGCCCGGCTGCTCGGGGACGATCCAGGACGGCTACTGCGACACCTGCGGCAGCCCTCCCGCGCAGGCGGCGGCCTCCGCGCCCCCGGCTCCGGCGGCGGCCTCGACCCGGTGCGCGCGCCCCGGCTGCGGCGGCACGATCGCGGACGGCTACTGCGACGTCTGCGGAATGCCACCGAGCGCCGGCTCGACGGCCGGCGGGTCGGCGGGCCTCGGATCCATGGGCACCGGACCCACGGGCACCGGATCCACCCGTACCGGGTCCTCGCGCTCCTCGGGACGGCGGGGCATGCTGGGCGCCGGGCTGGTCGAGGTGCCGCGCGTCCCGTACCGGGACCCGTCCTCGGCGGTCCTGTCCGACCCGCAGGTCCCGGAGGCCAGGCGGTTCTGCAGCAACTGCGGGGAGCCGGTGGGCCGCAGCCGCGAGGGCCGTCCGGGACGGACGGAGGGCTTCTGCCCCAAGTGCCGGACGCGCTTCTCCTTCACCCCCAAGCTGTCGCCCGGCGAACTGGTCGGCGGCCAGTACGAGGTGCTGGGCTGCATCGCGCACGGCGGGCTCGGCTGGATATACCTGGCCCGCGACCGCAACGTCAACGGGCGCTGGGTGGTGCTGAAGGGCCTGCTGGATACCGGCGACGCCGACGCGATCGCCGCCGCGGAGGCCGAGCGGGCGTTCCTGGCCGAGGTCGAGCACCCCAACATCGTCAAGATCTACAACTTCGTGCGGCACGGCGACGCCGGCTACATCGTGATGGAGTACGTCGGCGGGCAGTCGCTGAAGGACATCCTGCTGCGGCACCGCGAGGAGACCGGCGAGCGGGCGCTGCCGGTCGGCCAGGCCATCGCCTACGGCCTCGAAGTGCTCCAGGCGTTCGGCTACCTGCACGCGCAGGGGCTGGTGTACTGCGACTTCAAGCCGGACAACGTGATCCAGTCCGAGGAGCAGCTACGGCTGATCGACCTGGGCGGGGTGCGCCGCCTGGACGACCAGGACGGGGCGATCTACGGGACGACCGGCTACCAGGCCCCCGAGATCTCCGAGGTGGGCCCCTCCATCAGCTCCGACCTGTACACCGTCGGCCGGACGCTGGCCGTGCTGAGCTTCCCGTTCCGGGGGTACACCACCACCTACGTGCACGACCTGCCGGAACGCGGCGAGGTGCCGGTGCTGGACCGGTACGAGTCGTACGACCGGCTGCTGCGCCGCGCGACGCACCGGGATCCGGAGCGCAGGTTCCAGGACGCCGCCGAGATGGCCGAGCAGCTGACCGGTGTGCTGCGCGAGGTGCTGGCCGCCGAGGACGGCCGGCCCCGCCCCGCGCCGTCGGTGCTGTTCGGGCCGGAACGGTCGGTGCCCGGCGCGGACGTGGCCCGCCTGGGCGACGCCGAGGGGGTGCTGCCGCCCGTCCGGCCGGTCGAGGCCGCGGCCTCGCTGCCCGCCCCGCTGGTGGATCCGGCCGACCCGGCCGCCGGTTTCCTCGCGGGGCTCACCGCCCTCGAATCCGAGCAGCTCGCCTCGGTGCTGCCGAACGCCCCCGAGCAGACGATCGAGGTGAGGCTGGCGCTGGCCCGCACGTGGATCGAGCTGGGCGAGACCCTCAGGGCGATGGACCTGGTGGACGCGGTCGAGGCGGAGCGCCCCGGCGACTGGCGGATCGCGTGGTACCGGGCGGTGGCCGAGCTCGCCTCGGGACGCCAGGAGGCCGCCAAGCTGTTCGACGACCTGTACTCGCTGCTTCCCGGGGAGGCGGCGCCGAAGCTGGCGCTGGCCCTGTGCAAGGAGCAGGCCGACCCGCAGGGGGCGGCGCGGCTGTACGAGACGGTGTGGCGCACCGACCGGAGCTATATCGGCGCCGCGTTCGGACTGGCAAGGGTGCATCTGGCGGCGGGTGACCGGGCGCGGGCGACGGAGGTGCTCGACTCGGTGCCCAAGGTCGCGATCCAGTACATCGCCGCGCAGGTCGCGGCCGTGGCCACCGCCGTGCGCGACCGGCCGCCCCACGACCTGACCCCCGCCGACCTGGAACGGGCGGGCGCGCGGCTGGAGGCCGTGCCCGGCCTGGACGGGGTACGGCGCGACCGGCTGGCCGCGGAGATCCTGGAGGCGGCGCTGAGCTGGGTCGTCCACACCACCGGCCCCCACGCGGTGTGGATCGGGCAGCGCCCGCAGGGCAACGGCAGCGTGCTCGGGACGCCCTTGGAGGAGCAGTCGCTGCGCCGCAAGCTGGAGGAGACCTACCGGTCGCTCGCCCGGCACACCAACGACCGCGAGGACCGCCGCTGGCTGATCGACTGCGCCAACTCCGTACGGCCCAGGACCCTCCTGTGACCGGGACGGCGTCGTGACGGGAGAGCACATGGCCGAAGCGGCGAAGACCGCCGAACTGACCTGCCCCTCCTGCGGCGAGGTGGTGTACCCCGGCGAGGGCTTCTGCGAGGCGTGCGGGCACCGGCTCAGCGAGGACGCCGAGGCCGCGCCGGGAACGGACGCCGCCGCGTCCCCCGAGGGCCGCTGTGTCGGCTGCGGCACCGGCACGATCGACGACGAGGGCTACTGCGAGCAGTGCGGGCTGCGCCAGCCGGCCGAGCGCGACCACGTCGAGGTCGAGCTCGCGGACGGGACCGCGGCGGGGGCCAGCGACCGCGGCAGGCGTTACAGCCACAACGAGGACGCCCTCGCGCTCGTCCGCCATCCCGGCGGGATCGCGGCCGTGGTGTCGGACGGCGTGGGCTCCTCGCCGCACCCCGAGGTGGCGTCCCGTACCGCCGCGGACACCGGCGTCGAGGAGCTGGTCGCCCAGTTGGCGTCGGGCGCCGACCCGGAGGCGGCGACGCACGCGGCGGTGATGCGCGCCGCCGAGGCCGTCGCCGCGCTGGCCGAATCCGAGAGTTCGGCCCCGTCCTGCACGTTCGTCTCCGCGCTGACCGTGCCGGGCTCGGTCACGATCGGCTGGGTCGGCGACAGCCGCGCCTACTGGCTGCCGTCCGTCCCCTCGCCCGAGCCGGTCGAGCCGCCCAAGCCGCCCGAGCCTGCCGGGGACCCGGCGGACACCCTCGACATGGGCCTGGCCGCCAGGCCGTCACTGGACGGCACGCCCCGCGTCCTCACGACGGACGACTCCTGGGCGGCGTTCATGGTCGCCGAGGGCGCGCTCACCGAGGCCGAGGCGGAGGCGCACCCCAACGCGCACGTCATCACCGGCTGGCTGGGCGCCGACGCCGAAGAGGTCCGGCCGCACGTCAGCACCTTCACCCACGATCAGACCGTGCCCGGCACGCTGCTGGTGTGCAGCGACGGGCTGTGGAACTACCTGCCCGGCGCGGACGACCTCGCCGCCGTCCTCGACGGGACGGGGGCCGGTCCGCTGGCCGCCGCGCGCGCCCTGGTCCGGCGCGCCCTGGACGCCAGCGGCCGCGACAACATCACCGTCGCGGTGATCCCGCTGCCCCCGGCCTCCCCTCCCACGTCCGACCCCACGATGGAGCATCAGCGTTGAGCGAGCAGCCCCAGTTCAGCATCAAGGTCGACCAGAACAAGTTCCTGCCCGAGGGCGGCCGCGAGGTGCACGCCATCGTGTCCGTGGAGTCGGCGGGCGGCGCCCCGGCCGCCGCGCCGCCGGCCGCCGCCGAAGTGATCATCATCGACCACTCGGGGTCGATGACCTATCCCGAGACCAAGATGCGCTCGGCGATCGCCGCCGCGCAGACCGCCATCGACACCATCCGCGACGGCGTGTACTTCGCGGTGGTCGCCGGGTCCAACTCCGCCTCCATGGTCTATCCGAGCCAGACGGTCCTGAAGCGGGCCGACGCCGAGACGCGGCGCGAGGCCAAGGCGGCGGTCGGCCGGCTCCGGGCGTACGGCGGCACCGCCATCGGATCCTGGCTGCGGCTGGCCAACGAGTTGTTCGAGCAGCTCGAGGGAGGCGTCCGGCACGCGATCCTGCTGACCGACGGCAAGAACCAGCACGAGACCGCCGAGGAACTGGACGCGGCGCTGTCCCGCTGCACGGGGCGGTTCGTCTGCGACTGCCGCGGCGTGGGAACCGACTGGGAGGTCGCCGAACTGCGCAAGATCGCCTCCGCGCTGCTGGGCAGCGTGGACATCGTGGCCGACCCGCAGGACCTGGTCGCCGACTTCCAGGCGATGACCGAGGCCGCCATGGGCAAGAACGTCGCGGACGTGGCGCTGCGCGTGTGGACGCCGCAGACCGCCAAGCTGAGGTTCGTCAAGCAGGTGCTGCCGTCCGTCGAGGACCTCACCGGCAAGCGCACCGAGTCGGGGCCGCAGTCGGGCGACTATCCGCTCGGGGCGTGGGGCGCGGAGAGCCGCGACTACCACATCTGCGTCGAGGTGCCCCCCGGCGAGGTGGGCAAGGAGCTGCGCGCCGCCTGGGTGAAGCTGGTCGTGCCCGGCCCCGCGGGCACGGAGCCGCAGGTGCTCGCCACCGGGAACGTGCTGGCCCAGTGGACCGACGACGAGGCGCAGTCCACCAGGATCAACCCGCGGGTGGCGCACTACACCGGCCAGGCGGAGCTGGCCGAGGTCATCCAGGAGGGGCTCCAGGCCCGCAAGGACGGCGACCTCGACACCGCCACCGCCCGGCTCGGCCGCGCGGTGCAGCTCGCCGAGGAGGCCGGCAACGACGCGATCACCACCATGCTGCGCAAGGTCGTGGACGTGGTCGATCCGGCCACCGGGACCGTCCGGCTGAAGAAGAAGGTCGACAAGGCCGACGAGATGCAGCTGGAGACCCGGTCCACCAAGACGGTCCGTACCCGCAAGGGCGAGGGCTGAGCATGGCGACCTGCCCCGCTGGCCACACGTCCGCCGCCTCGGACTACTGCGACGTCTGCGGCGAGCGGATCGGCGCCCCATCGGTTCCGCCCCCCACGGCGACCGTCGAGATCTCGGCGGTGTCCAGCGAGGTCCCCTGCCCTGACTGCGGCACCCCGAAGACGGACCGGTTCTGCGAGGAGTGCGGGTACGACTTCGCGCTCGGCGGAGGCAAGCCCACGCCGGCGCCTCCCTCCGAGCCGCCTCCCGCACCCGTACCGGAGGCGCCCCCCGCACCTGAGGGGGCACCGCCCCGGCCCGCGCCCGGCCCCGGGGAGTGGGTGGCGGTCATCACCGCCGACCGCGACTACTACGAGGCGGTCGTCGCCGAGCTGGAACCGGACGCGGGGGTGATCGCGTTTCCGCCGTACTGCCCGGAACGCCGCGTCCCGCTCCACGGCGAGCAGGTCCGCATCGGACGGGGCAGCGTCACCAAGGGCATCGCCCCGGAGATCGACCTGCGCGTCGCGCCCGAGGACCCCGGGGTCTCGCACATGCACGCCGTGCTGCTGGCCCGTCCCGGCGGGACGTGGGCGCTGGTCGACCCGGGATCCCGCAACGGAACCTGCCTCAACGGCTCGACCACGACCATCCCGGTCAACACCGAGGTGCCGGTCGGCGACGGCGACCGCATCCACGTCGGTGTCTGGACCACGATCACTTTGAGGAAGGCATCATGACCGACGGGAGCGAGGGCTCGTCCTCTCGGGAGGGTAAGGCGTCATGACGGCCGTACAGCCGGCCCCGGCCGCCCAACCCGTGTCCCCTCGGCCCGGATCGTCGGCGCCCGTACGTCCAGGAGGGTCCCACGGGCGGAGCGTGCGGCGGCCCTCTCCCTCGCCGTCCGAGCGCCGCAGGCGCACACCGCTGCCGCGGACGGTCGCGGGGCGGGTGCGCGCGCTGACCGGCGCCGTGGTGGTGGCGCTCGCCGCGCTCATCGCCGTGACGGCCGTGACGGTCGGCAACGCCCGCGACGGCGTACGGGTCATCGGGCACGACGCGGGACCGCAGGTCGTGGCCACCGGCAACCTGTACTTCCACCTCACCCAGATGGACGCGCAGCTCGCCAACGCGCTGCTCATCGGGAACACCGCGGACCTGGGGATGCGGCGCTCGGACGCGCTGGCCCGCTTCGACCAGAGCCGGCTGGCCGCGGGCGACGCGCTGCTGCGCGCGGCGAAGCTGGCCGACGAGCCCACCGAGGAACGCACCGCACGCGAGTCTTTGAACGCGCTGGCCCGGTACGAACGGCTGGCCGGGCAGGCGCTGCTGCTCGACGAGCGCGCCGCGCACCGGGCGGGACCGCCGCCGGGGGACGTCATCGGGATCTACCGGCAGGCCACCGACCTGATGAAGCTGGACCTGCTGCCCAAGGCGTACAACCTGACGCTCGACAACGGCACGCTGGTGCGCACGACGTACGAGTCCGAGCGGCGGGCCGTGCTGGCCGGCCAGTTCTGGGTGATCGTCCTGGGGTTCGTGGCGCTGGGACTGCTGGTCCTGTTGCAACTGTTCCTGTACCGGCGGTTCCGCCGGATGCTGAACCCGGCGCTGGCCGGCGTGACCGCCGCCACGGTGATCCTGCTGGTGGCCAGCTCGGCGATGCTGGTGGGCCAGCTCGGCCACCTGCGCACCGCCAAGGCGGACGGGTTCGACTCGATCCTGGCGCTGTCGAGGGCGCGCGCCATCAGCACCAGCGCCAACGCCGACCAGACCCGGTACCTGCTCGACCCGGGCCGCGCCGACACCTACGAGCAGGTCTACCTGAGCAAGTCGCAGTCGGTGCTGTACCGGTCCGAAGGCAGCAACGTCGACCGCTACAACACGGCCATCCAGCGGGACCTGGCCGACGGCGAGATCGTCAGGACCCGCTTCCTCGGCTTCCTCGGCCGCGAGGCCGAGCACAACATGCTGCCCGGGCACCTGAACGCCTTCGATGACGTGCTGGAGACGTACCGCATGTTCCAGCAGAGCGACTCGCGGGTGCGGCAGTTGGCGCGGGCCGGGCAGCGGGACGCCGCCATCGAGGCGCGCCTGGGCGGCGGCCAGTCCTCCGACCGTGTCTTCGCCCAGTACGACGCGGCCATGCAACGGCTGATCGCCATCCACGGCAGGGCGTTCGACGACGCGGTCAAGAAGGGCGACGACGGGACGAGGGGATGGGACGTGGGCCTGCCCATCGCGGGCCTGGTCCTGATCGGGCTCGTCCTGGCGGGCGTCCGTCCCCGGCTGGCGGAGTACCGGTGAGGGGCGTCGCGACACGCGTGGGCCTGGCCGTCGCCGGCGCGGCCACCGTGCTGGCGACGGCGGGCTGCGGGACGGTCTCCGGGAGAAACTCCGTCGCCGACGCCAAGTCGCTGGTCATCGGGGTGAACGGGGACCAGCCCGGCCTCTCCTCCCGCACGGCCGACGGGACGTACGAGGGCTTCGACATCGACGTGGCACGGTACATCGCCGGTCGGCTCGGCGCCACGGTCACCTTCAGGCCCGTCACGTCCGCCACCCGCGAATCCATGATCCAGACCGGTGCGGTCGACCTGGTGGTGGCGAGCTACTCCATCACCCAGGACCGCAAGACCAAGGTGGCCTTCGCCGGCTCGTACTACGTCGCCCACCAGGACATCCTCGTCCGCGCGACCGACGCGCCCGCCATCCGGGACGTGCACGACCTCGCCGGACGGCGGCTGTGCCGGGTGCCGGGCTCGGTCTCCTTCCCCCGCGTCCGGGAGGAGCGGGGCGTGGACGTGCGGGCACAGGACGCGCCCGGCTACACCGGCTGCCTGGAGCAACTGCTCGGCGGGCGGCTGGACGCCGTCTCCACCGACGACCTGATCCTGGCGGGGCTGGCGGCCACGTCCGGCGCCGCGGGCGGCACCGGCAAACGGCTGCGGATCGTGAACGCGCCGTTCTCCGACGAGCCGTACGGGATCGGCATCGCGCGCGGCGACCTCGACGGGTGCACCGCGGTGAACCAGGCGATCACGCGGATGTACCAGGACGGGACCGCGGAACGGCTGCTGAGGAAGTGGTTCACCCCCGTCGGGCTGAAGGTGACCACGACCGTGCCGCAGTTCGAGGGCTGCGACTGACGTCACGTCCCAGGGCCCCGCGGTCAGTGAGATCAGTCGGTTACGTAAGTGTCGGTATGCGCACCTGATCGTAAGTTATGGTCGCGATCAAAACCCCATCCGTTAATGTCAATCATGGGCCGGCTGCGAGGAGTTCCATGACGACGGTCATCCTGGTCGTGATGTGCCTCGTGGTCGGAGCGCTCGAACTGTACGCGGGCAAGCAGAGCAAGGACCAGGCCCGCGCGTTCGTCCGCCGCATCGACGAGCTGAACGACCAGGTGAGCAAGCAGAACAACGTGCTCGTCACGGTGGGCGAGCAGCTCACCGCCGAGCTGTCGAAGGTCAAGCGGGACACGCTGCCGCGGCTGGACGAGCGGCTGCGCTCCCAGTCCGTCCAGGTCGAGGAGCTGGCCACGCTCGTCCACCAGGCCGACGAGTACCTGCGGGCGCAGGCCGGGCGGCTGCACGACCTGGAGAAGCAGCGCATCACCCTGGCCGCGCTGCGCCGCAAGCTGGCCGAGATGGAGACGTCGGTGCGCTCGTTCACTCGGGCGGGCGCCGCCGCGGTGGAGAGCAAGGTCGACACCGCCCTCGACCGGCTGACCGACCTGGAACGCAGCGGCAACGAGATCCTGGAGCTCCAGCGCACCCTCACCAGGACGCTGGAGGAGGTCGAGGACGTCGTCGCCGAACTGCTGCGGTTCACCGAGGGCGAGCTGGACGAGTCGGTGACCGCGGCGCTCACCGGGCGTCCCCGCGACCCCGCCGCGGGCGACGGCGCCGCGGTCCGCGCCACCGGCCGGTTGTGGACGCGTGACACGCAACTGGAGGACATCCTCGTCGAGATGTACGAGCGGTGCGTGCGCTCGTCCGGGCTCAGCGTCCGGTTCCGCGTCTCCGACGGCGACGGCGGCGCCCTCCCGGGCACCCCCGCGCAGCGCCGCTACTTCCTCGCCGGGCAGAACGCCGAGGACCTCGTCGGAAGCTTCACCGCCCTGCTGATCTCGACGGGCGCCGACCTGCCGGGTAACGGCACGCCGCCTCCGGGATCCATCGCCAGGACACGGCCGGGCCAGGGCGCCGCGGGACTGCCGCCGGGGGTCGAACCATCCCGCCAGCCCGAGGACGAGGCGGCGCTCAAGTCGCTGCTGCGGACACTGCACGAAAGCCATGGCGCGATCGCGCAGATCGGCCCGCTCATGGCGGTGCGCACCCGGGACGAACTGCTGTGCGCGGTGCTCTCCCCGGCGCAGTCACTGGAAATGGAGAGCGACGAGGTCTTCTGGGACCCCTCGGCCGCCACCGTCCGGCTACGGCGGCTGCCGTCGCATCAGCTCTGGGACCTCACCACCTGGGCCGCCACACCATAGGCCCGTACCGTCCGCTGCGACGGCGGGCCGATCCGCACGAACACCGGGCACCGCACCGCCTGGCTCTCCGGGTCGGCCTCCGCGCACAACCCGACCCCCGCCGCGCGGTCGAGGAAGACCACGTTCTGCACGGCCCGTGCGGCGCGCACCGCGTACGGCACCGAATCCGGGTCGCCGGGTTCGACCAGTTCCTCGAACGTCAGCATGCGCGCGTAACGGAACAGCTCGGCCGCGTCCACGACCCGGGTCCCGATCGCGGCGGCCGGGCCCGCGATGACGATGCCGAAGCTGCGGTCCTCCCGCCCACGCACGTAGATCTCGCGATCCGGTTCCAGCCCGCGCCGCCGATCCCGCAGATGCAACCCGAACCCCGCGTCCCCGTTCAAGAACGCGGGCGGCCCGAACCCGTACGAGCTCTGCGTGGACGGCGACTCGGGCAGGCGTAACGCACCCGCGGGATGCCTCCAGCCGGGCAAGTACACGCCGAGACCGCGCAGGAGCAACCGCCATACGGGGCGCCCGGTCACATCCGGAGCGAACTCCCCTGCGGCACCCCGCGCCCGCTCATCCGCAGGCTCGGCGGGCGCACCGTCCCCAGGGGGAACGGCCGGGGGCCGAGGGCGGGAGACCAGAAGCTTGTCCTCCGGAGGGCCGGGACGCGGACGCTCATGCGTGCCGTCAGGGCGGTC
Organism: Actinomadura sp. NBRC 104412; assembly: GCF_030269515.1. Lineage (GTDB taxonomy): Bacteria > Actinomycetota > Actinomycetes > Streptosporangiales > Streptosporangiaceae > Spirillospora. Next base: position 30,649 of record NZ_BSTM01000019.1, read on the forward strand.
CTGTCGCGGCGGCCCCGCCCCCCACGGCTTCCCCGAAGGGCCGTCGCTCATGCCCTCGCTTCGCTCGGCCATGCCAACATCCTGTGCGGCCGTACCCGCACGCACAAGTGACCCGACCGTCCTCACCCCGGCGACGCTGCGCGGCGGGTACGGCGTCGGCTACCGTTGACCTCGACGGATCATGATGGGGATGCCGCCGTGAACATGCAGGACCTGATGGTCTACCGCGACTCCGGTTCGCGGACGGTCGACAAGTACCTGATGTCCCACGAGGGACGCGTCATCGCCGTACGCAGACACCCCGCGGTCCTGCTACCACCCCTCCTGGCCGTCGTAGGCGGCCTCGTCCTGTGCGGCTTCGTCGCCACCTTGGGCAACCTCATGTGGATCTGGTGGCTCTGGCTCGTCACCATCGGCTACCTCGTCTGGAAGGTCATCGCCTGGTCGGTCGAGTTCTTCCTCGTCACCGAACACCGGGTCATGGTCATCAGCGGCGTGCTCAACCGCAACGTCGCGATGATGCCACTGTCCAAGGTCACCGACATCGCACTGGAACGGTCACTCGGCGGACGCCTGCTCGGATACGGCGAATTCGTCATGGAATCCGCCGGCCAGAAACAGGCCCTCCGCAACGTCGGCTTCATGCCCTACCCCGAACAGCTCTACCTGGAAGTCTCCGGAGTGATCTTCGGCGCCGAAGAAGAATCGCCGGATTGATTGGCAAGCACGAGCTGCGCTGTGCTTATTGCAAGCACGAGCTGCGCTCGTCGCTGGCGCTCCTCGCTTGTCGTGCTTGCGGCGATCGCTGCATCGCTCCGACTCGCCTAGAGGCTCGCTACGCGATCAGGTTTCTCGCAAGCTCGAAACCTGCCTTCGGACGCGATCGCAACGCCTGGGCGACCGTTCGGGGCTGGGGTGATGGGCTGAGGTAGTTGCGAGAAGTGTTTATCGCATCTGCGAGCTGCGCTCCTCCTTATGGCAGGTGCGAGCTGCGCTCCTCGCCTGGCGGCTCGTCGCTTGTCGCACCTGCGCGCGATCGCTGCATCGCTCCGACTCGCCTAGAGGCTCGCTACGCGATCAGGTTTCTCGCAAGCTCGAAACCTGCCTTCGGACGCGATCGCAACGCCCGGGCGACCGTTCGGGGCTGGGATGATGGGCTGAGGTAGTTTCAAGAAGTGTTTATCGCATCTGCAAGCTGCGCTCCTCCTTATGGCAGGTGCGAGCTGCGCTCCTCGCCTTGGCGGCTCGTCGCTTGTCGCACCTGCGCGCGATCGCTGCATCGCTCCGACTCGCCTAGAGGCTCGCTACGCGATCAGGTTTCTCGCAAGCTCGAAACCTGCCTTCGGACGCGATCGCAACGCCCGGGCGACCGTTCGGAGCTGGGGTGACGGGCTGAGGTAGTTTCAAGAAGTGTTTATCGCATCTGCAAGCTGCGCTCCTCCTTATGGCAGGTGCGAGCTGCGCTCCTCGCCTTGGCGGCTCGTCGCTTGTCGTGCTTGCGGCGATCGCTGCATCGCTCCGACTCGCCCAGGGGCTCGCTACGCGATCAGGTTTCTCGCAAGCTCGAAACCTGCCTTCGGACGCGATCGCTGATCGCGGAGATCGGCGAGCGGGCCGAAGCCCACCGGCTGGACACCTGGTACTTGATTGCGATGTTCTCAGGTGTTCAGTGTGGGTCGGGAGCGGGGTGGGACTAGGAGGTCCAGGTCGGCTCGGGTTACTCGGGCGCGTTCGGCCAGGGCGTCGCGGTCGGTTCCGGAGGCGGCGGTCAGTTCCACCGCGCGGGTGAGCATCGTGGGGGCTTCGAGCGGCTTGGGCGGGCCCGGCTCCTGGCGGCGCCAGCCGCGTGCCGCCATGGTGCTCATCGCGTTCCGGTACGTGACCTCCTTCATGATGCCGAGCGTCCGGGCGCGGTAGAGAAGCGCGGCCATGCTGACCCCCCACGTAGCCTTGAGCACGGCCAGCCGGGACCAGTCGGCGGTGCGGGGCAGCTCCGGGGCGATGGCGTCCTCCGGCATCAGGAACTCGGCGGCGAACCGGTGCGCCTGGTCCTCGATGACCTTGCTGCCGGGCTCGGCGTCGGCATGCATCACGAGGTGGCCCAGCTCGTGCGCGCCGTCGAACCGGTTGCGCCAGTAGTCGCCCTTGGCCGGGTTGAACAGCACCATGGGGCGTGGGTGCGCGCCGATGCTGAACGCGTCCACCCGTTCGGTGGACGGCGGCAGGATCAGCACGATCACACCGTTGCGCTCCAGCAACCGCACCATGTGCGGGACGGGGGCGCCGCCACCGCCGAGCAGCGCCTCCCGTGCGAGCCGGGCCGCCTCGACCGGGCCGCGCCCGGCGATCTCGTCGGGGGGAACGGGACGTTCGGGCAGCTCGGCCGCCGGGAACTCCACGAGGTCCTCCAGGGCCCCGACGATGTCGGCGGCGATCCTGCCGTACGCGAGCGCCTGGTCGCGTTCGATCTGCGTGGTCGAGCGCAGCGACCGGAAATGCGCGTGCGCCGAGTCGAGCGTGACCGGGCTCCGGCCGGCATGGAAGAACTCCACGGGGACGCCCAGCGCGATCGCCAGCCGCGACAGCGTCTTCTCCGACGGGCGGTGCACCCCCGCCTCGTACTGGCCGATCGCGGTGGGTGTCGTCCCGACCGCCTGGGCGAGCTGGTTCTTGCGGAGGCCGCGCAGGCGGCGGGCGAGCGTCAGCCGTTCGCAGTCGAACAGCAGACGCGCCTCCGTGACGCGGTCGCTCACGACGCCGTGCCACCGGCGGCGCGGCGGGTGTCGCGGAGCCGCATGGGGACGTCCTCGCCGTCGAGCGGGCCGGGCTCGTCGTCCGTCCAGAGCGGGATGGTCCGCTCGGCGGGCCTGCGGCGGGGGTCGGGGCCGAGTGCGTCGCCGCTCAGCTCCAGCAGCCAGTGCCACGGATCGCCGCCGTCGGCGTTCAGCCGGGGACGCCCCAGGAACAGCTCCAGCTCCAGCGGCTCCTCGCTGGCGCTGTGGGCGAGGACCAGCGTCACCGGCTCGGCGGCATCGTGGCCGATCCGCGTCCCCGAGTCGAGCACCAGGTCGAGCGCGAGCTGCGCCTCGCCGGCGAAGCCCTGCCGCGCCACCATCTGCTTGGTGGGGCTGTCGCGGTCCCACCGGATGGCGCGGACGGCGCCGAACTCGTGCCGTTTGAGCAGGACGCGGTACCGCCCGCGCCGCCATCCCGGGGACCCGTTCAGGTCGTCGCGCGTCACCGCCGGATCGTCCCGGAACACCCGGTCGACCTGGCTGGCCAGCACGTCGTAGGCGGTGAACCCGAACGAGCGGTCCGTGAACCCGGCGGCGCGGCTCAGCCCGCCGAACACGGCCAGGGTCGCCTCAAGATGGGCCTCGCGCAGCCCGTGCAGGAACCCCGCGGCGTGCAACTCGTCCCAGGCGTCCCGATCCTCACTCACGCACGAGACTATAGATGCCATCAGTGACTCCCGCGCGAGAATGAAGTCCGTGTCGCGCGGGAGTCCCGATTGTCGGTGACATCTGGCAGCATCCCGTCATGGTCGCGACCGCTGCCGATTACGCCTGGTTCGAGCGGAGTTTCCCCAAGCTGGCCGAAGCGTACTGCCTGACGCTGGTCAGCGGGCTGAGCCCGCCGTAGGTGCTGGCGCGGCTGGGTGCCCGCACCAACGGCCCGCATGTCACCGGGATCGGAGGGCTGTCCGCGCTCGACCTCGACACCGCCGACGAGCAGTTGATCGCCGTCACGATCGTGGACGGGGCGTGGGCGCTGGCCGTGGAGGCGGGCGGGCGTGTCGGCGTGACCGAGGAGGCGGTCGTCGCGCTGTCGGCGGGCACCCGGCTGGTGGCGCACCAGCGGGGCGCCGGGGGTTCCGGACGGTTCTCCTGGGCGGAGGACGGGGACGTACGCGCCTCGTTCGACCCGAACGTCCCGTCCCGCCGCGAGGGCAGCACGCCGGACGAGCCGCTGGAGGCGATGCGGGCCGCCGGGTTCGACCTCGACGGCGACGAGCGGCGCTTCCACGCGGCGTTCGCGCTGGCCGAGAACCTCACGGGCGTCCGGGTCACGTCCGAGATCCTGGAGACGTCGTCGTTCCACTGCGGGCTGGCGCCGCTGCCCTGACCGCCGTCCCCGTCAGGGCTCGCCGGCGGTGTCCGGCCGCGAGGCGCGCGCGGCGGTGCCGGAGGCGCGGCGGGCGACGACGACGGCGATCAGCACCCCCACCGCGAAGATCAGCGTGCCCATCACGTTGACCTGCGGCGGCGTGCCCGTCCTGGTGGAGCCGTAGATCCACAGCGGGAACGTCACCGTGGCGCCGCTGGTGAAGTTGGTGATGACGAAGTCGTCGATGGACAGCACGAACGCCAGCAGCGCGCCCGCGACCACCCCCGGCATGATCATCGGCAGGGTGACCAGCCGGAACCGGGTCCACGGCCCGGCCCCGAGGTCCTGCGCGGCCTCTTCGACGGCGGGGTCGAGCACGCTCACCCGCGCCCGCACGGTGACGGCGACGAAGGCGATCGAGAACATCACGTGCGCGGCCAGGATGGTGCCGTACCCGCGCGGCAGGTTGAACGTCACGAACATCGACAGCAGCGCCGCGCCCATCACGATCTCCGGGCAGGAGATCGCCATGAACAGCACCAGCGTGGTCGCGCCCCGGCCGCGGAAGGCGAACCGGCCGAGCGCCAGCCCCGCCAGCGTCCCGAGCACGGTCGTGATCAGGGTGCTGAGCAGGGCGATCGTCAGCGAGTTGACCAGCGCGGTGGTGAGGTCGGCGCGGGCGAACAGGTCCGCGTACCAGCGGAGCGTGAAGCCCTCCCACCGGAAGTTCTGCTTGCTGTGGGTGTCGTTGAACCCGAACAGGATCATGACCGCGATCGGCAGCACCAGCCAGCCGACCAGCAGGTAGGTGTAGATCCGCAGGCCCTGTCCCCGCAGGCGAAGCCTCGTCCTCGTCGTCATCGCCGGGCCGCCTCCAGGACGTCCTGGGTGCCCAGGGCCCGCGCGTACGCGAAGATCCCCAGCAGCAGGATCGCCATGAGCGTGAACGACAGCGCGGAGGCCATCGGGTAGGCGCTGTTGTCGAAGTACTCCGCCTGAATGACGTTCCCGATCATGGTGTTGCGGGGGCCGCCCAGCACCTCGGCGTTGACATAGTCCGAGGCCACCGGGACGAACGTCATGATCACACCGGCGAAGACGCCGGGCAGCGACAGCGGCAGGATCACCCGCAGGAAGGTCTGCGCGCGGGACGCGTACAGGTCGTAGGCGGCCTCCACCACGCGCGGGTCGATCCGCTCCAGCGCCACGTAGATCGGCAGCGCCATGAACGGCAGGAAGTTGTAGGCGAGCCCGGTCACCACGGCCACGCCCGTGTCGAGCACGTGGAAGCCGTCCGGCAGCAGCCCCCAGCCCCGCAACGGCCCCAGGATCGGCCCGTTGTCGGTCAGCACCAGCTTCCACGCCACCGTGCGCAGGATGAACGAGACGAAGTACGGCAGGACCAGCAGGAACAGGTAGGCGTTCTTGCGGTCCCCGGCGCGGAACGCGATCCAGTACGCGGCCGGGTACGACAGCGCGATGCACAGCAGCGTGGCCACCAGCCCGTACCAGAGGGAGCGCAGGAAATGGTCCTGGTACGTCGCGAGCCCGTCGGTGTAGTTCCTCCAGTGGAAGGTCTGCTGGAACCCGTCGATCAGGTTCCCTGTCTGCAACGACAGCGAGACCATGAGGACCAGCGGGATCGCGAAGAACGCCAGCAGCCACAGCCCGCCCGGCAGCAGCAGCGCGTACGGGGCGAGCCCGCCTCTGCGTCCGGCCTCGCCCTTGGGGGCGCGCCCTGACCGCCCGTGCCGTTCCGGCGGACCCTGCGGCGCCGCGCCCTCGCCCTCGGGACGTCCCGTCAGGACGGCCATCAGGAGCCCTTCGGGATGGGCTCGAAGATCTTCTGGTACTCGGTCTCCTCGGCCTGGGTGAGCTTGCGGTAGTTGCGCAGCCGCGCCAGGTCCGCCTGGGACGGGAACACCAGCGGGCTGGTGCTGAGCCGTTCCAGGTCGGCCTTCTCCTCACCCCTGGCCGCGCGGGCGTGCTCCTCGATGATCGGCTTGGTGGCCGGGACGGGGGTGATGTAGTTGATGTACTCCGTCAGCGTCGCGTTGTTCCGCGGGTCGTAGAGCCAGTCCATGAGGGTCAGCGCGTCGACCGGGTTGGCGGCGGTCTTGGGGATGCACAGGTTGTCGGTCCACAGCGTGCCGCCCTCCCTCGGCACCACGAACCTCACATTCGGGCCCGCCAGGCTGTAGACGTCCCCCGACCAGGCCATCGCCAGCCAGACGTCGCCCTTGCTGACCGCGTCCACGTAGTCCTGGTTGTAGTACTTGCGGACGATCCCGGCGTCGCGCTGCTCGCGCAGCTTGGCGCCGGCCCGCTGCCAGTCCGCCGGGGTGGACTTCTCCGGGTCGATCCCGAGCGCGAACATCGCGAAGTTGCCCAGCTCCTGCGAGTCGGCCATCATCCCGACCCGGCCCTTGTACTTGGGGTCGAAGAGCTGCGCGATGCTGGTGATCTCGTCCTTGACGAACTCGGTGTTGTACGCGATCCCGGTGATCCCCGAGACGTACGGGATCGTGAACGCGTTGCCGGGGTCGTACGACGGGTTCTTGAAGCCGGCCCCGGCGTTGGCCGCGAAGGTCTTCAGCCGCGAGTGGTCCAGCGGCGCGAGGTAACCGAGCTGCCGGCACTTCTCCAGCTGGATCCCGTTGGTCATGACCATCAGGTCGAAGCCGATGTCCTGCCCGGCCGCCAGCGGCGCCTGGATCCGCCCGAACCACTGCGCGTTCTCCTGGATGACCTCCTGGTAGGTCACCTTGATGCCGTTGGCCTTCTCGAACGCCTTGAGCGTGGCGCGGTCCTCCTCGATGTAGCCGGGCCAGTTCGCCCAGCGCAGGACGCCCTTTTTGGTCTTGCCCGCCCAGTACTTCTGGACGTCGTTCCGCGTCACGTTCTGCTTGCCGCCCTTGCCCTCGACCCCGCAGGCGGCCAGGGCGAGACCGGCCCCGGACGCGCCCATGAGACGCAGAACGTCACGGCGGCTGCGAACGGCGTGGGCGGAGGGGATCGCGGGGACGGCGGTGCGGATGCGGGGCTGGGTGAGGCCGCGCAGGAGCGAGGGGTCGATCGGGCTCACGTGAGTGCTCCTTGGGCTCCTGAAGTGGCTGCGATGGCGTAGGAGTGCCGCGGGTCCCAGGACAGCCAGACGGTGTCGCCCCGCGCGGCGACGTCGTCGGCCGAGGTGGCGTTCTGCGTGAAGACGACCATGTCGGACCCGGCGGCCGTGATCACGTTGTAGTTGGTCGAGGTGCCCAGGTAGACCACCTCGGAGACGGTGCCGCGGACGCCGCACAGTGCCTCGGCGGGCCGGTCCGGGCCGATGCCGATCTTCTCCGGCCGTACCGTCAGCTCCAGCCGGTCCCCCGCGGACACCGGCAGGCCGGGACGCAGCGGGACGAGCACGCGGCCGTCCGGGCCGTGCGCGATCACCGCCCGTCCCGAGGAGACCTCGGCGACCTCGCCGGCGAGCAGGTTGGACGTGCCGATGAACCCCGCCACGAACCGGGTCGCCGGATGCTCGTAGATCTCGCGTGGGGTGCCGAGCTGCTCGATCCGGCCGTCGTTCATGACCGCGATCCGGTCCGACATCGTCAGCGCCTCGCCCTGGTCGTGCGTGACGTACACGAACGTGACCCCGACCTCGCGCTGGATCCGCTTCAGCTCCACCTGCATGGCCTGCCGCAGCTTGAGGTCGAGCGCGCCGAGCGGCTCGTCCAGGAGGAGCGCCCGGGGCCGGTTCACCAGGGCGCGGGCCAGCGCCACCCGCTGCTGCTGGCCGCCCGACAGCTCCGCGGGCCGCCGCCGCTCCCGCCCCGCCAGGTCGACGATCTCCAGCATCGCGCCGACCCTCGACCGGATCTCGTCCTTCGGGACGCGCTTGCGGCGCAGCCCGAACGCCACGTTCTCGAAGACGTTCATGTGCGGGAACAGGGCGTAGGACTGGAACACCATGTTCACGTCCCGGCGGTTCGGCGGCACCCCGGTGACGTCGCGGCCGTGCAGCAGCACCCGCCCGGCGGTGGGCTCCTCGAACCCGGCGATCACCCGCATCGTGGTGGTCTTGCCGCAGCCGGACGGTCCGAGCAGCGAGAAGAACTCCCCCTGCGGGATCGCCAGGTCCAGGCCCCGGACCGCCACGACGGTCTCGCCGCGCGCGTGGAACTCCTTGACCACCCCGTCGAGCTCGATCGCCGGGGCGGCGCCGTCGTCCCGTCCCCTTGTCCCGGCGGTCCCCTCCTGACCGGCGGGCTCGTCGTGCCCGTCGACGGGGGGCCGGACGGGCGTGGACGCCGTCGCGTGGTGATCGGTCTCGGCCATGGTGGGTCCTTCGCGGGGTGTGCCGGGCGCGTCACTCGCCGATGTAGTGCATGACGTGCTTGACGCGGGTGTAGTCCTCGACGCCGTACATCGACATGTCCTTGCCGTAGCCGGAGTGCTTGAAGCCGCCGTGCGGCATCTCCGACACCAGCGGGATGTGGGTGTTCACCCACACCGCTCCGAAGTCGAGCGCCTTGGTCATCCGCATCGCCCGTCCATGGTCGCGGGTCCAGACGCTGGCCGCCAAACCGTAGTCCACCCCGTTCGCCCAGGTGACCGCCTGCTCCTCGGACGCGAACCGCTGGACGGTGATCACCGGGCCGAAGATCTCCTTCTGGATCATCTCGTCGTCCTGGCGCAGCCCGGAGACCACGGTCGGGGCGAAGAAGTACCCCCGGTCGCCCACCCTCTCGCCGCCGGTCAGGACCTCGGCGTGGGCGGGGGCACGTTCCAGGAACCCCTGGACGCGGGCGAGCTGGTCCGCGTTGTTGACCGGGCCGTAGTAGGCGTCGGGGTCGCTCGGAGGGCCGACGGCGGTGCCGCGCGCCGCCTCGGTCAGCGCGTCGGTGAAGTCGTCCGCGAGACGTTCCGCCACCAGCACCCGCGTCGCGGCGGTGCAGTCCTGGCCCGCGTTGAAGTACCCGGCCTCGGCGATCCCGGCGGCGGCGCTCTCCACGTCCGCGTCCTCGAACACCACGACCGGCGCCTTGCCGCCCAGTTCGAGGTGGACGCGCTTGAGGTCCTTGGCCGCCGCCGCGGCCACCTCCATCCCCGCGCGGACGCTCCCGGTGATCGACACCATCCGCGGGACGGGATGGTCCACCATCGCCCGTCCGGTGTCGCGGTCGCCGCACACCACGTTGAACACGCCGGACGGCAGGAACCCGGCCGCGATCTCGGCGAGCAGCAGGGTGCTGGCGGGCGTGGTCTCCGACGGCTTCAGCACCACCGTGTTGCCCGCGGCCAGCGCCGGGCCGAACTTCCAGATCGCCATCATCAACGGGTAGTTCCACGGCGTCACCTGGGCGCACACGCCGATCGGCTCACGCCTGACCGAGGAGGTGTGGTCGGCCATGTACTCGCCCGACGCGCGGCCTTCGAGGACCCTGGCCGCCCCCGCGAAGAACCTGAGGTTGTCCACCATGGGCGGGATCTCCTCGTCCAGGGTCAGCTGGACCGGCTTGCCGGTGTCGCGCACCTCCACGTCCACCAGTTCCCGCGCCCTGGCCTCGACCGCGTCCGCGATCCGCAGCAGCGCGAGGCCACGCTCCCCCGGGGTCGTGTCACGCCACGCCGGGAACGCCTCCTCGGCGGCGCGGAACGCAGCGTCCACATCCTCGGGACCCGACACCGGGGCCTGCGCGTACGCCTCGCCGGTGCTCGGGTCGATCACCTCCTGGACACGCCCATCCTTGGCGTCGACGTACTCTCCGCCGATAAAGTTGCGCAGCTTGCCATTGCCGGTGGTCTGTCCGGTCATCGCCGACCCTCCCTGATGGCCGCGCATCCGATGCGTCCCATTGGCCCGACCTTGACAGAGCCATCCGGTCATGACAAGTGATTCCGTTGTTACGATCCAGTTTCACGACTAAATCACTTGACGCACACGGACAACAGCCACGATGCCGCAGCGAGGAATGAGGACGATGGACCGCCGTGCGAGCGTCCAGCTCGACGAGACCGCCAAGCGCATCATCGAGCAGCTCCAGCAGGACGGCCGCCGCTCCTACGCCGCCATCGGCAAGGCCGTCGGGCTGTCGGAGGCCGCCGTCCGGCAGCGCGTGCAGAAGCTCCTGGACGCGGGCGTGATGCAGATCGTGGGCGTCACCGACCCGCTGATGCTGGGCTTCTCCCGGCAACTGATGATCGGCGTCAAGTGCGAGGGCGACCTGGAGCGCGCCGCCGACGACCTGGCCGCCATCGACGAGATCGACTACGTCGTCATCACCGCCGGCTCGTTCGACATCCTGCTGGAACTGGTCTGCGAGAACGACGGTCAGCTACTGGAGCTCCTCGGCCGCATCCGCGCCGTCCCCGGCGTGGTGTCCACCGAGAGCTTCGTCTACCTGAAGCTGCGCAAGCAGACCTACTCCTGGGGCACCCGCTGACCCGCGCCGTCCGCAGGATCATTCTCGATGATGATGCCGACGGGGTCTCCCCCGGCGTACTTTTAAGTGCTGCCAGGAAGGAGACCGGCCATGTCTGAGTCGGTTCAGCAGGACCTTCCCATCGCCGCCCCCAACGATCGCATCGAGGTCCCGGTGTCGGGGAACCAGGGCCTCGCGATCCGCAAGGCGGCCGAACTCGTCGGCTGGACGGTCGAGCAGTACGTGCTGTCCGCCGCGCTGGACAGAGCCGAACGCGACCTGTACGAGCACGCCACGCTCCGCCGGGAGACACGCGGGAGGCTCACGGGGGGAGCCGACTCACCGAAGGACCGCCCCGCCAAGGGCCCGCCCTTCATCGAACCCTTCGTGGCCGCGGTGACGGCCCTAGGCTGAGAGGGCCGAGCGCAGCCGTTCCGCGTACTCCGCCGCCTCCTCATCGGAGGCGTACTTGTGCCTCGGCCAGAAGAACCCGCGCAGGCCGTCCTTGCGGTTGCGCGGCACCACGTGCACATGAAGGTGCGGCACGCTCTGGCTGATCCGGTTGTTCATCGCCACGAACGACCCCGCCGCACCGAGCGCGGACTCCATCGCGCCCGCCAGCCGCTGCGCATACCCGAAGAACGGCCCGAGCATCTCCCCCGGCAGGTCCGTCAACGTCTCCACGTGCTCACGCGGGACCAGCAGCACATGCCCCTTGAAAAGCGGACGAGAGTCCAGGAACGCCACGGCATCGGCACACTCCAACACCATGTGCGCAGGCCGCTCCCCTTGAATGATCTCGCAGAACACGCAGTCACCCATGCCGCGCATTCTCGCACCGCTCCCACCACCAACCCATCCCAACGCCCGCGCAACGAAAAGGCACATCCCACCGCCACAACCAACCCGCCACAGGCGCTCAGCCACCCGACCGCATCACCAAGGCACCAGCCCACAACCACGCAGCCAAGCCACCCCTCCGGCCAACCGGATCCGGGGGGACATGCACGCCCAAGCGCTGCAAACCCTCAGCGCTCTAAAACAAGCACCAGAGCTGGCCGAGCCGAGGCCGCCACCAACCGATTCACACGCTGCGGACCCCGGGGAGACATGCACATCCAAGCGCTGCAAACCCTCACCACCTCGAAACAAGCACTGGAACTGGCCGAGCCGGGACTACCACCAACCGAATCTCAAGCTGCGAACCCCGGGGGACCATGCACCCAAGCGCTGCAAATCCTCAGCGCTCTGAAACAAGCACCAGAGCAGGTCGGACCGAGGCTGCCACTGTTGGTGGCCAGTTCGGACTCCCCACTGGCGGCCAGTTCGTGGAGAATTATTTGGCCGCGGATGCGGCTACGTTCCGTCACGTGAGCGGCCGGTTTGGCCAGGGGCGGGAGCCCGTGCGCTGCCCCGCAGGTCGGGCAGGTCATCCACCTGCCCCCAGAGCCCGACCTGGGCTCCTGCGAGGGTTCCCTGGCCAACCGGCCGCGCCCGACCACTGCGAACCCCCGGGTGTCATCACGCAGCGTTGCCCTCTCCGCTGATCAGCAGTGCCGTTCCGGCCATCCGTGGGGAACCCCATGGCCGCGAGCGGGGAGTCGAACTGGCCGTACACGGGGAGACGATCTTGGCCGCTGTCATGCCATCAACCGATTCACACGCTGCGGACCCCGGGGGAACATGCACACCCAAGCGCTGGAAGCCTTCAGCGCCTTGAAGCGAGCACTGGAGCTGGTCGGGCCGGGGCTGCCGCCGACCGGTTGTCATGCTGCGGACGCGATTCGCCGGATCGCGGTCTGCCGCAATTCGCTGGTTGAGCCGGGTCCGGTCCGTCCCGGGGCGTTGGGTTCGTTCGTTGGGGCTTGACAATGGATGGAGGGATAACCGTTATATTAGGCTAACGGTTAGACGGGAGGCGTCATGCAGCAGGAAGTGATCCTGGCGATGCTGGCCAAGGAGCCTTCGCACGGGTACGAGCTGCGCGCGCGGTTGCGTGAGGCGCTCGGGCCCTTCGGGGAGGCGATGAACGCCGGACACGTCTACGTCACGCTGACCCGGCTGGAAAAGGCCGGGCTTGTGGCGGTGGAAAAGGCTCCGGGTGGCGCCGACCGGTCGGATCGCAAGGTGTACGCGCTGACGCCCGACGGCCAGCGGCGGGTCGCCGAGTGGATCTCGGAGGTGGACTGGCCCAGACCCGACCTCGCGGAGTTCCATCTCAAGCTGATCGCGGCCGCGGCGGCCGGGCTGGCGGACCCGATCGCCATCGTCGACACCCAGCGCCGCGAACTGCTGCGCCGGCTGCGTGACGCACAGCGCGCCGCCATGGCCGCGCGGGACCGCTGGGACGCGGCGCTACTGCTGGAGGGCATCGTGCTTCGGCTCCAGGCCGACCTGCGCTGGCTCGAGGCATGTGAGAAGAGCTGGACCCACCGAAGGAGCGGATCGTGAACGACGGCGCCGCGATGCCCGTGCTTCGCGCCCGTGGGCTGCGAAAGGAGTACGGCAAGGGAGAAGGTCTGGTGCGCGCCGTCGACGGGGTCGATCTCGACATCGGCGCGGGAGAGACGGTGGCGGTGATGGGACCGAGCGGCTGCGGGAAGTCAACGCTGCTGCACCTGCTGGGAGGGCTGGACCGGCCCTCGGGTGGAGAGGTGTCGCTGAACGGCCGCCGCATCGATGACCTCGGTGAGAGGGCCCTCGCCCGGATGCGGCGCACCGATGTCGGCTTCGTCTTCCAGGCATTCCATCTGATGGAAGAACTCACCGCCATCGAGAACGTCGAGCTCGCCGCGCTGCTCGCGGGACGCGCACCGCGGGCCGCCAGACGGCGTGCGGAGGAGCTGCTGGAGCAGGTAGGGCTCGCCGACCGGGCACGTTTCCTGCCCTCGGCGCTGTCGGGCGGCCAGCGGCAGCGGGTCGCGATCGCCCGGGCGTTGAGCAACGAGCCGTCGGTCGTTCTCGCGGACGAGCCGACCGGGAACCTGGACAGCGCCGCCACCCTGGACGTCCTCCAGCTCTTCGAAAGCCTGCACCAGTCCGGGCAGACGCTGGTCGTCGTCACCCACGACGCGCGGATCGCGGCGACCACGGACCGGATGATCTCGATGCGTGACGGCGCCTTCGTGGACGAGACCCGGCTGTCCGGTGGCACCACCGGACAGCTCGGGGCCTTCGTCGGGCTGGAGGACTGAGGACCATGGGCCACCGCGCGCTGCTCGTGAGCCGCATGGTGCTCGTCGCCCGCCTGGCCGCACGTGACCTGCGGCGGCGTCGTGGTGAGGCGGCGCTGCTGCTGCTCGCCATGGTGACGGCCACCACGACGCTGACGCTCGGGCTCGTCCTGCGGGACGCGGCAGCCGACCCGTACCAGAGCACCCGCGAGGCGACCAAGGGACCCGACGTGGTGGCCAGCGTCGACGCCGACCGGCTCACCGACCTTCGGAGACTGACCGGCGCCCGCGGCGTCATCGACCACAGCGGCCCGTACCCGGTCGCCGCTGCGAAGCTCCAGGCGTCCGGTCGAACGTCGGACGTGCAAGCCGTGGGACGGGATGCCGCGCCCGCGCCCGTCGACCAGCCCGAAGTGGTCCAGGGCGGATGGGTCAGGAATGGCGGCGTGGTGCTCGAAGCCGCCTTCGCCAACGCGCTCGATGCGCGCGTTGGTGATCCGGTCACCCTGAACGGTCGGTCGTTCAAGGTCGCCGGGCTTGCGGTCACCGCCGCCATGACGCCCTACCCGGGGGCGTCCTGCATCTTCCCCTGCATGAGCGGCCCCGCTCCCGGTGGACGGGCCGACGCCGAATTGCCCGCAGACGTATTGCGCAACCCCGGGCTGGTCTGGCTCACCCAGGCGGATGCGCGGAGCCTTACGCCGGACCCGGGCTTCCTGGCCTACGTGATGAACCTGAAGCTGGCCGAGCCCTGGAAAGCCGAGGCGTTCGCCGAGGCCGAAAGCCAGGGGCACCTGGGCATCGCCCCTCGCCTGGAGCCGTGGGAGAACATCCTCCGCGAGGCCACCGAAGTGGCCAGAGACACCCAGATCCTGCTGATGATCGGAGCCTGGCTGCTCGGCCTGCTCGCCGTGGCCAGCGTTTCGGTGCTGGTCGGGGGGCGGATGGCGGACCAGACCAGGCGCGTCGGGCTCCTCAGGGCGGTCGGCGGCACACCGGGCCTGATCGCCACCGTGCTGCTCGCGGAGTACCTGCTCGTGGCCCTCGTCGCGGCCGTGGCCGGGCTGGCGATCGGATCGCTGACCGCCCCGTTGCTCACCGAGTCCGGTGCCGGCCTTATCGGTAGCGCGGGCACACCGTCGATGACCTGGTCCACGTTCGGTTCGGTGACCGCGGTGGCACTCATGGTCGCGGCGATCGCGACCGTCGTCCCGGCCGTACGCGCCGCCCGCTCCAGCACCCTCAACGCGCTCGCCGGCTCGGCACGCCCGCCCCGCCGCACCGGTTGGCTCATCGCGATGTCGGCGCGACTGCCCGTCCCGCTGCTCCTCGCCTTGCGGATCTCCGCCCGCCGACCGCGCCGCGCCGTGCTGACCGTGGCCAGCATCGCGATCACGGTCAGCGGAATCTTCGTCGCGCTGATCCTTGACACCTTTCTCACCGACGGGCCGCTCACCACCGGTTACGACGAGACCCAAGTGGAACTGCTGAGGCGTGTACTCCTCATCGTGATGGTCACGTTGCTCGCCCTGACGGCGGTCAACGCCGTCTTCATCACCTGGGCGACCGTGCTCGACAACCGGCATTCGTCCGCACTCGCACGCGCCCTGGGCGCGACCCCTGGCGAGGTGAGTGCCGGACTGGCCGCCGCCCAGGTCCTCCCCGCACTTGCCGGCGCCGTGCTGGGCATCTTCCCCGGAGGCTACGGGTTGTTCGCCGCCATCATGGTGATCACCGACGGTGAGAGCGACAGGGCCACGTTCCCCTCCCTTTGGCAGGTCCTCACCTTGGTGCTGGCGACCGCACTCGTGGTCGCGGCACTCACCGCGATTCCAGCCCGCCTGGGCGCCCGCCGCCCCATAACCGAAACCCTCCAAGCCGAACTCACCTGACCCACCAAAAAACTCACTCGGCCCAGATGACCCGTCACTCCACCAGCGGCCGACAAGACCTGAATGATCACCATCCAGTAGATGAGCCCCTCCGGAATCCGGATCACGGACTACGACGACGTTCGACACTGCTAGCTCACTTCCTCCAACTTCGGGATGGAAAGCCCTGGGGCATCGCGGCCCTGGACAGAGGGCTCCGGGCCGGCGCTCAAGGCAAGGACTCCGGGTAGGTGCTTCGGGCGGACGCCCCAGGCAGGCGCCCCGGGGTCGCCACTCGTGCTCGGCCTGCCCAAATCCGGGCGCTTCCGGCAAACGCACCGGCGAGCACTCCGAGCGAACGCTCCGCGGGCGCTCCGGGATCGCCGCTCGTGCCCGGCGAGCTCATGTCCGGGTGCGTGCGGCAAACGCTCCCGTGAGCACTCCAAACGGACGCCCCAGGCAGGCGCCCCAGGATCGCCACCCGTACTCGGCAACCTAAGGCCCGGGCGCTTCCGGCAAACGCACCAGTGAGCACTCCAAACGGACACTCCAAGCAGGCGCTCCGGGGTCGCCGCTCGTATTCGGCCTCCTCAGGCCCGGGCGCTTGCGACAGACACTCCCGTGAGCACTCCAAACGGACACTCCAAGCGGGCGCCCCGGGGTCGCCACTCATGCTCGGCCTGCTCAGGCCCGGGCGCTTGCGGCAAACGCTCCGGTAAGCACTCCAAACGGACGCCCCAGGCAGGCACTCCAGGCGGGCGCCCGGGGTCGCCGCTCGTGTTCGGCGTGGCTCAGGTTCGGGTGCTTGCGGCAGACGCTCCGGGGAGCACTCCGAGCGGACGGTCCGGGTGAGCGTTCCGACCGGGAGTGTCTAATTAACGGCGGATCCGATGATCAAGGAGACGCCAGGTGACTGACACCGTTGTTGAGGACGAGTCCGGGGAGCAGCCGGTCCAGGCGCCGCAGGGTACGGCGTCGGAGGAGCAGCTGATCGCGATGCTGGTGGACCGTGCTCGGACCCAAGGGCTGCAGCTGACCGGTGAGGGCGGGCTGCTGCAGCAGCTGACCAAGCGGGTGCTGGAGTCGGCTCTGGAGGGGGAGATCACCGATCACCTCGGTTACGACAAGCATGATGCGGCGGGCCGGGGCAGCGGCAACAGCCGTAACGGGACGCGGGCCAAGACGGTGCTCACCGATGTCGGCCCGGTCGAGGTCAAGGTGCCCCGCGACACCGGCGGCACTTTCGAGCCGCAGATCGTGCGCAAGCGGCAGCGCCGTCTGACCGGCGTGGACGAGATGGTGCTGTCACTGTCGGCCAAGGGCCTCACGCACGGGGAGATCAGTGCGCACCTGGCCGAGGTCTACGGCGCCCAGGTCTGTAAGCAGACGATCTCCACCATCACCGACAAGGTCATGGACGGCATGGCCGAATGGCAGAACCGGCCCCTGGACCGCGTCTATCCGGTCCTGTTCGTGGACGCGATCAATGTCAAGATCCGGGATGGGCAGGTCGCCAACCGGCCGATCTATGTGGTGATGGCGGTGACCGTGGAGGGCCACCGCGACATCCTGGGCATCTGGGCCGGCGACGGCGGCGAGGGCGCCAAGTACTGGCTGCACGTGTTCACCGAGTTGAAAAACCGCGGCGTCCAGGACGTCCTGATGCTGGTCTGTGACGGCCTCAAGGGCCTGCCCGAGGCGGTGGAGGCCCTCTGGCCTCGCACGATTGTCCAGACCTGCATCGTTCACCTGCTGCGCAACAGCTTCCGTTACGCGGCCCGCCAGGACTGGGACAAGATCGCTCGTGCGCTCAAGCCGATCTACACGGCGGCCAACCAGGAAGCGGCCGAGGAACGGTTCCTGGAGTTCCAGGAGGCCTGGGGCGGGAAGTATCCGGCGATCATCAAGCTCTGGTCGGACGCCTGGGCCGAGTTCGTGCCCTTCCTCCGCTTCGATGTGGAGATCCGCAAGGTCGTCTGCAGCACGAACGCGATCGAGAGCGTGAACGCGCGGATCCGCAAGGCCGTCCGCGCCCGTGGGCACTTCCCCAACGAGGCCGCAGCGATGAAGTGCATCTACATGGCGCTGATGTCCCTGGACCCGACCGGCAAGGGCCGCAAGCGGTGGACCATGCGCTGGAAAGCGCCTCTCAACGCCTTCCAGATCGCCTTCGAAGGCCGACTCACCCCGCCCATCAACTGAACACATCAACCACCAAGATCAGCCGTTAACTTGACACACCCTTCCGACCGGGCGTTCGGGCGGTTGAGCGTTTCGTGAGCATTCCGAGTGGGCGCTCCGGGCAGGTGCTCCGGGTGAGTGGTGCAAGCGAGTGCTCCTCCATGTGAGTGGGTCGCACGGATGCTTTGGGTCGGCGCTCCGGGCGGGCGCTTCAGGTGACTGTCCGCATGAGTGCTTCGGGTGGACGCTTCAGGCGGGTGCGCTCAGTGGGTGCTTCTCGTGGACGCTTTGGGTGGTGGTTAGGGGGTGGCTTGGAGGGTTAGCCAGGTGGATTCCGTGGGGTCGTCTTGATGGGTGCAGAAGTAGATGCGGCCGGGTTCGCCCCAGTGCCAGCCGAGGTGGGGGTCGGAGTCGAGTTGGAGGAGGAGGCGCCACTGGTCTGCGAGGGTCGTCGCCTCTTCCGGGGAGAGGGGTGTGGCTGCGATGTCGCGGCCGGTGGAGGCGCAGTGGCAGTCGGGGCCGAGGGGGCGCTGGACCAGGGCCGGCCAGCCGCCTACCTGGTGAACGGGGACGTGGTCAGGCCAGACGTACTGTTGCCAGGCTGCATAAAGCTGCTCGTACACGGAGAGGACGCCGCTGTACGAGCCGTCCAGTCGCCGCAGGATCGGCTCTTGTGGTGAGGGGAGCGACAGGAAGGCGGCTGCCCCGAGAGGGCGCTCCGGCGAAGGTGTGACTTCGGGCGGGGCCGCGGTGGGGCGCAACTCGCCGGTGAAGACTCTCCAGGCGCCACGCTGGGAGGGATCGTCACCCCAGGGACGGGGCAGGTCGTTCACGTAGTAGAAGGCGTACGTGCCCCGAGGCGGAAGGCAGGGCAGGCGCGGCAGCCGGGCGAAGTCGACCGCGCCTAGGTAGTCGAGCGGGCGGCCCTGCCAGGTCGGCCACGGCTCGCCGGGCGGGAGGAGCGGGGACCCTCCGAGCCGTACCCTCGCGCCGCCACCGGTGGCAAGCCGGACGGCGGGTCGGGCTAACCGGAGCAGCGCCTCGGTGATCCCCGGGGCGAGGAAGATGCCGAAGAGGGAACGCAGCATCGGAAGCTGCGCTTCGTAGCGGTCCATGCACCCAGAGTCCCCGCGCCGTACTGCCGGCGCCAGGCCCGCACGAGATTGTGGATAACTTCGTGAGCCGGGTCAGTGCCGTTCAAGGGCCGCCGCGAGCTGCAGGAGGAACCGGTCGACCTCGCCCTCGTCGTAGCCATGGCCTATCCGTACGGTACGAAAGGCGCATTCCCTGATATCGCGGGCGGTCATCGGCGCGGCATACCCGCGCAGGCCGGCGACGACGCGGTCGAGGAAGGCGTCCACGTCTCGGACGTCGTAGCCCGCACGCATCCCTGAGCTGGGGAACTTCGCGTTCTGGATCCACCCGATCAGCCATCCCGGGTGGACCTGGGGCCGGCGGGGCCGGTATCCGATCGGCCCGGTCGACTGTAGCTCGCGGATCGCCTCCTGTAGCAGTTCGTCCACCGCACGCTGGTCGTAGCCGCGCAGCACGATGTCGAACCGGGTGCGGCGCACGTCGTCGGCGGTCACACCCCAGCGCCCGTGGCGGAGTGTCGCGGTGATGCGTTCGAGCAGCGCGTCAACCTGGGTCCTGTCGTAGCCCCGCAGCGCCACAGGCAGCCGCGTCTCCGTGATCAAAGGTATCTCCGCTCCCCGTCCGTCCGGGCCCACCACTCACTCACCCCTTCGTGGTGGCGGCCAGCTGGCCGCAGGCGCCGTCGATCTCCCTCCCCCTGGTGTCGCGGACCGTGACCGGCACCCCGTGGGCCTCCAGCCTTCGCACGAACTCCCGCTCGTCCTGCGGCCGGGAGGCGGTCCATTTCGACCCCGGAGTCGGGTTCAACGGGATCAGATTGACGTGAACGAGGTGTCCGCGCAAGAGCCTTCCCAGCAGATCGGCCCGCCACGACTGGTCGTTCACATCCTTGATCAAGGCGTATTCGACCGACACGCGGCGCCCGCTGCGTTCCGCGTACGCCCAGGCCGCGTCCAGGACCTCGGCGACCTTCCACCGGTTGTTGATCGGGACGAGCTCGTCCCGCAACTCGTCGTCGGGAGCGTGCAGGGAGACGGCGAGCCGCACCGGCAGGTCCTCGGCAGCCAGCCTCTCGATCGCCGGGACCAGGCCGACCGTGGACACCGTCACCGAACGCCGCGAGATACCCAGCCCGGCGGGCGCGGGGTCGGTGATCCGGCGGATGGCGCCCAGCACGGCCTTGTAGTTGGCCAGCGGCTCCCCCATGCCCATGAACACGATGTTGGACACCCGTCCGGGACCGCCCGGGACGCGGCCGCGGGCCATCGCGCGGGCTCCCGCCGCGACCTGCTCCACGATCTCCGCCGTGGACAGGTTGCGGGTCAGCCCGGCCTGCCCCGTCGCGCAGAACGGGCAGTTCATGCCGCAGCCGGCCTGCGAGGACACGCACATCGTGGTGCGGTCCGGGTAGCGCATCAGGACCGACTCGAACAGGACGCCGTCGAAGGCCCTCCAGACCGTCTTCAGCGTCGTCCCGCCGTCACAGTCCAGCTCACGCAACGGAGTGAGCAGCGGCGGCAACAGCTCCGCCACCAGACGTTCGCGCATCTTGGCCGGAAGGTCGGTCATCTGGGACGGATCGTCCGCGAGACGGGAGAAGTAGTGCCGCGACAGTTGGTCCGCCCGGAAAGGCTTCTCTCCCAGGGCGGCCACCGCTTCGCGGCGTTCGGCCGTGCTGAGGTCCGCCAGGTGACGCGGCGGCTTCGCACGCCGTGGCGCCGCGAAAACCAGCTTCGGCGGCGTCTTCCCCGACTCGGCGGCCGCCGTGGAAGGTGTGGTGGGGATCGCGTCGCCGGACGGGACGGTTGTCGCGGCTGGATCAGGGGTGACAGACATGGTTCCTCCAGTGTGGCAAACCCTTCGGCGTGCACCGGTCACGACGGCACGCGCGCAGACGCGATCCGGTCGTCCGGCAGGGGTGCGAAGACGCCATCGTGGCCGGAGGCCAGGCGGTAAAGTCGCGATCATGTCGGTATTCCGAAGGGGGCACGCCGCGGGCCGGGGCGCCACCACGACCGTCCGGACCGAACTCAGCCCCTACGGGAGCCGCCGCCTCGTCATCGAGACCGACGGAACGGTCAGCGCCGCCTATCTCAAGGACGCCAGGGGCGCGGTGGTCGGCGCCGTCTGGCTCGCCAACCACCAGGCGGCACCGGCCGAGCCGGACCAGGCGCGGCTGGAGGACGGTGCGGCCCCAATGCTGCCCGCCTCGCACACACGCCATCCCGAGGGACGTCCAATGCCCGATTGGGACGCGCTCGAGGTCGTGTGGTTCGAGGAAGGGGACGGGGTGGCCGTCCTGGAGGAGGGCGAACCACTCTGCGTCATCCCCGGATGGTCCGACATCGGCCGCGGCATCCCCGGCTACAACCGGGACGTGACAGGCCAGAGCCCTTTCGCCTTCCCGCTGGACGACGAGATCGAGAACTTCGGCCCACGCATCGACCGTGCCCGCGACCACTGGAAGGTCTGCGAGGCGGACGGTTCCTGGGCCGACTTCCAGCAATCGGTTCTGGGACACCTGCTCCAGCGTCTCGGCCCCGGCGGACACTACTGGCACGACGTGGGACGGCAACTGCCCAGCAGTGGCAGCGGCGGAATCAAGGCCGCGTCCCCTGTCGTAGGGGTGACCGAACGTCCTGCCAGCGGAGACCGCGAATTCACCGTCCTGAGCACGGTCGGCATGAGCCGCCAGCGGATGCCCACGGTCGAGCTGTACGAGGACGACGTCGCCCCCTACAGCCGCATCGAACTCGCCGTTGCCACGACCCTGCCCAGCCAACGGGCGGGAAGCATCTTCCCCTGGCTCGCCCAGTACCCGTGGCGGGTCGTGACCTGGTTCGCCGCCGGGGACGTGGTCAAGTGGTACCACGAGGCCCACACCTTCCCGCTCGGCACGGGTGAGGCGGCATGGGAGGGCGTCCTCCTCTTGGACGACCCGAGCCGTCTCGCGGGGCCGGTCGTTCCCGGCCTCACGGGCCTGTCGACCGAAGGCGACCCCGTGCGGTGGCTGTGGCTGGTGCCCATCACGGGCGAGGAACACCGCTACGCCAAGAACGAGGGCTCCGACGCCCTGATCCGCCGCCTCGCCCAGCAGAACCGCTCCTGGGTGATCTCCTGATCCCCCGTCCCGGAGAGGACTCGTGGCGGCTCCTGCCGGACGCCCACGCCCGCCAGGACCGCTGGGACCTTTACTGGGACGAGGGGACGAAGACCTCCAGCAGCAGCCACACCACGGGGGCCGTGGCCACCAGGGAGTCGAGGCGGTCCATCACGCCGCCGTGGCCGGGGAGCAGGCTGCCCATGTCCTTGATGCCGAGGTCGCGTTTGAGCATCGAGACGATGAGATCCCCCGCGGTGGCGGTCACCACGGCCGCGGCTCCGATGACCACGCCGTGCCAGACCGCGCCCCCGTCCAGCAGCCACCACACCAGCCACGCGCCGACCAGCATGCAGGCCAGCGCGGACCCGGTGACGCCCTCCCACGTCTTCTTCGGGCTGATCGTGGGGGCGAGCTTGTGCCGGCCGAAGAACGTCCCGGCGAAGTAGCCGCCGATGTCGCTCGCGATCGTCACCGCGATGAAGATCACGATGCGGTGGTCGCCGTCCCCGGGCGCGATCAGGAGCGCCACGATCCCGCCCATCAGGACGAGGTATCCGGCGGCGAACACCGCAGCCGTGGCGTCCGGTACGTAGCCTTCGGCGGGGCCTTCGGCCATCCGCCACACCAGCGACGCGAGGATGGCCAGCGCCACCGCGGCCACCAATGCCTCGGGCCCCCAGACGTACGCGGCCAGCGGCGCGGCGACCATGCCGGCGTGCAATGGCGGCAGCGGGATCCTGATGCTCCGCGCGCTGAACGCCTCCGCCAGTTCCCGCAGGCCCTGGAGGAGGAAGAGCATCATGACGACAAGAAAGAGTTCCTTGACGTAGTACAAGGACGCCAGGACCATCGCGCCCAGCGCGACCCCGACACCGATCGCCAGGGGCAGGTTCCGCCCCGTACGGGAGGTCTTCGCAGATCCAGGTGTCTTCGGCGCGGTGGCGTCTGGAGGGGTATCGCTTGTGGCGGGGCCTGTGCCGGTGGCCTTGCCCGGTGACGCGTCGCCGCCGCTCTCGGACGAGGAGGCCGCGGGCTCGCGCCCCGAGGGCGCCGCGGCGTCGCCCTCGGAAGGCGTCGCGGGGCCGCGCCCGCTGGGCGTCCCGGCATCGCCCTCGGAAGGCGTCGCGGGCTCGCGCCCGCTGGGCGTCCCGGCGTCGCCCTCGGAAGGAGCCACGGAGCCGCGCCCGGAAGGCGTCGCAGGCTCACGCCCGGAAGGCGTCGCGGGGTCACGCTCGGAGGGCGTTCCGGGATCGCGCTCGGGCGCGGCCGTGCCGCCCGCGTCCCGGGACTGTGGACGCGCGGAAGGCGGGCTCGGAGCGGCCGTCGCAGGTCCGGGACCCGTCGATCCGCCCACCCCCGCGGCCTGCGAAGAGGCGGTCGAGCCCGCGAGGTCATCCTCGGAGCCCAGCGTCTTCGGGGCAGGGACCTCGGGTTCCGGCTCGTCGACGCCCTGATCCTTTGCGGCCGGCTTCTCAGGGCCGGGCTCTCCCTGACCAGCTCCTTCCGGGCCAATTCGTTCCGGACCGGTTCGTTCCGGGCCGGGCCCCTCGGGACCCGGGGCGGGAGCGGGGTCGGCCGCGCCGTCCACGGCCCGGGGCGCGGTGACGGCCTCGGGCCGTACGGCGGCGGCAGGCGGTACTGGGGTCGCAGGGGGCAGGCCCGAGTCGCGGGCACCGGCAGCGCCGGGACCGGACGCCTCAGGCTCGCCCGGGGAGCCCGCGGGCCCCCCGGTACGGTCGAGTCTCATCAAACCTCGAGCAGCTCGGCCTTCTTGTGCTCAAGGAGCTCGTCGATCTGCGCGACATACCGGTGCGTGAGGTCCTCGAGCTCCTTCTCGGCACGCCGGACCTCGTCCTCCCCGGCCTCGCCGTCCTTGGCCATCTTGTCCAGGGTCTCCTTGGCCCGCCGCCGGATGTTGCGGATGGCGATCCGGCTGTCCTCGGCCTTGGTGCCGGCGACCTTGATGAACTCCCGGCGCCGCTCCTCCGACAGCTCCGGGAACACCACCCGGATGACGTTGCCGTCGTTGGTGGGGTTGACGCCGAGGTCGCTGTCGCGGATGGCGCGCTCCACCGCCTGCATGGAGGACTTGTCGAAGACCTGGACGATGACCATCCGCGGCTCGGGCAGCGTGAACGACGCCAGCTGGTTGATCGGCGTCGGCGTCCCGTAGTACTCGGCGGTGATCTTGTTGAACATGGCGGGGGTGACCCGGCCGGTGCGGATGGCCTGGAAGTCCTCCTTGGCGACCGCGACCGCCTTCTCCATCTTCTCCTCTGCCTCGAGGAGGGTCTCGTCGATCACTTCGGCTCCCGTGTCATCTGCTCGGCCCCTGTCCCTGCCGGTTCTATCCTGCCGGTCGGTGTTCGTACGGGCGAACGGGCCGGATCAGCCGTCCGCCGGACTGACCAGCGTGCCGATCTTCTCACCCCGGACGGCCCGTACGATGTTGCCCTGGCCCATGAGGTCGAAGACCACGATGGGCAGGGCGTTGTCCATGCAGAGGCTGATGGCCGTGGCGTCCATGACCTTCAGGCCCCTTTGTAGAACCTCACCGTATTCCAAACGGTCGAACTTCACCGCGTCAGGATTCTTACGCGGGTCGGCGTCGTACACGCCGTCGACCTGAGTGGCCTTGAGGACCGCCTCCGCGCCGATCTCCAGCGCGCGCTGCGCGGCCGTGGTGTCGGTGGAGAAGAACGGCTGGCCAAGGCCCGCCCCGAAGATCACCACGCGGCCCTTCTCCAGGTGCCTGATGGCGCGGCGGGGGATGTACGGCTCGGCCACCTGGCTCATGGTGATCGCCGTCTGCACCCGCGTGTCCAGGCCGAGTTTCTCCAGGAAGTCCTGAAGGGCCAGGCAGTTGATCACCGTACCGATCATGCCCATGTAGTCGCCGCGGCCGCGGTCCATGCCGCGCTCGGCCAGCGCCGCGCCGCGGAACATGTTGCCTCCGCCGCACACCACCGCGACCTGGACGCCCTCCCGGACGGCCTCGGCGATCGCCTCGGCGACGTGCTGCACGACCTCAGGGTCGATTCCCAGCGGTTCGCGTCCCGCGAACGCCTCGCCCGAAAGCTTCAGCAGGACCCGCTTCCAGCCCGCGAGGGGGGCGTGCTGACCCGGTGGCGCTGCCGCCGTCGGATCACTGGTCGTTGGCTCCGGCACGTCAGCGGCCTCCTCGTAACGGCTTGTAACGGCGTCTGGTGGGCTTCGTCGGGCCCCTGTCTCCAGGATGCCCTCTCAACTGGCGGTTCTCGTCGTGCGACCCTCACCGGCCCGTGGCGGCCCCTCCGTTCCGGGCCCCTTTCCTGAACGGACGGGACCTGAACGGACAGGACGGGCCGAACGGCGCTCACACCCCGTCCCATCTGGACGTGAGACGGGCAGGCACGCCCGGACCGGGCACAACCCGAGCCCCCTGGCCGGACGCGGACCGTCCGGTCACCCCGGGGACACCCTAAGGCGTAACCCGTCCAGGACACCGGAAGCCGCCCGGCACACCCAGATATGCCCCGAACGCGCCCCGATACCGCGACCGGCCCGCCACGGGTCACCCCCCCACGGCGTGCCGGGCCGCACCAGACCCATCTCGCCCCGCACCGATTGTCCAGGACCCTACGCCCTGGCACCGACAATCGGCCGGGATTCGCCATGCCGCCCGGCCCCTCGGAGCCGCCCGGTCCTGGCCATGTCCGCCGAAAGGCCCCGTTCGGAGAACGGGGCCATGGCACGGGCGGACGCGACCTACCAGGTCGCAGGGCCTGATCGGAAGGTCGGAGGACCGGTGATCAGACCTGGCCGACCTTGAAGCGGGCGAAGCGCTTGACCTTCACGCCCGCCTCGTCCAGAACCTTGGAGATGGTCTTCTTGCCGTCCTTGACGAACGCCTGCTCCAGCAGCACCAGGTCGCGGAAGTAGGCGTTGACCCGGCCCTCGACGATCTTCGGGATGGCCTGCTCGGGCTTGCCCTCCTCGCGGGTGAGCTGCTCGGCCAGCGCCCGCTCCTTCTCGACCGCCTCGGCGGGGATCTCCTCACGGGAGAGGTACTTGGGCGCCATCGCCGCGATCTGCTGGGCGATGTCCTTGGCCACCTCGGGGTTCGCGGTGTCCAGCTCGACCAGCACGCCGGTGGTCGGCGGCAGCGACGGGTCGGACTTGTGCATGTAGCTGGTCACGTACTCGCCGGTGAAGTGGGCGAAGCGGCGCAGCTCCAGCTTCTCGCCGATCTTCGCGCTGTTCTCCTCGATCAGCGCCTGGACGGTCTTGCCCGGCTCGATCTCGGCTCCCAGCAGCGCCGGTGTGTCGGCGGCGCCGCTGGTGACCGCGAACTCGGCGAGCCGGTCGGCCAGTTGGATGAACTGCTCGTTCTTGGCCACGAAGTCGGTCTCGCAGTTGAGCTCCAGGATCGCGCCGTCGCCGTCACTGGCGAAGTACTGGGCGACCAGGCCGTTGCCGGCGGTGCGCTCGGCGCGCTTGCCCACGTCCTTGGCACCCTTGAGGCGCAGCAGCTCGACCGCCTTGTCGAAGTCGCCCTCGGCCTCGGTCAGCGCGTTCTTGCAGGCCATCATGCCGGAGCCGGTCAGCTCGCGGAGCCGCTTGACGTCAGCGGCGGTGAAGTTTGCCATCGCTCTCTTCGTCTCTGTCGTGGTGGAACGTCTGGTGAAGTGGTAGATGTACCCGGCGGAGCGCGTTCCGCCGGACGTCATTGGCCGCCCGTCCGCCGGGCTCTGGGCCCTTCGCGGAGGAGCCTGCCCTCGTTCACTGGACCACGGGTGCCGTGCGCGGGAGCCTCCGGCGACCGGTATCCGTCCGGAACGCGACCGCGACCTCACGTGGCAAGTCCCGCGCGCCGCGTACCGGAACCGGTCGTAGGGCGGGCTCACGTCCACCGGTCCGCTTTGAGCCCTACCCCGGACAGCCGGGCCTGGAGCACTTCCTCCACGGAATGAACCATTCCGCGAACCGAACTGTTCCATGGGATCTTCCGACCACGACACCCGGTGCCTCAAAACCGACCGGCCGCGCCCCCGCCTTCCAGAGACTGGCTTGGCCGGGGGGCGGTAGGCGGACGCACAGCACCCCTACGAGCACGGCCCCAGGACGCGACGGTCACCTCGCCCCGGGGCCATGCGTCGCCGTCAGCTCTGCCCGGCGCCCTGGGGCCGATCCTGAGCGGCCTCCGCGGACGCGCCCTCGGAAGCCTCCGGGGCGGCCTCGGACGCGGCACCCTCGGCCGGCTTGGCCTCGGCGGCCTGCGCGGCCTCAGCGGCGGGCTGCTCCTGGTTCTCCAGCAGCTGGCGCTCCCACTCGGCCAGCGGCTCGGACGCCCCGACCCCGCCCTCGGCCGGCTTGTCCCCGCCGGTGGCGGCGCCCGCGCGGGCGATCAGGCCGTCCGCGACCGCGTCGGCGACCACCCTGGTCAGCAGGCTGACGCTGCGGATCGCGTCGTCGTTGCCCGGGATCGGGTAGTCGACCTCGTCAGGGTCGCAGTTGGTGTCCAGGATCGCGACCACGGGGATGCCGAGCTTCTTGGCCTCGTTGACCGCGATGTGCTCCTTCTTGGTGTCCACGATCCAGACGGCGCTGGGCACCTTGGCCATGTCGCGGATACCGCCGAGGGTGCGCTCCAGCTTGTCCTTCTCGCGACGCAGCCCCAAGAGCTCCTTCTTGGTCATTCCGGAGCCGGCGACATCGTCGTAGTTGATCTCCTCCAGCTCCTTGAGCCGGGTGAGCCGCTTGTGGACGGTCGAGAAGTTGGTGAGCATGCCGCCCAGCCAGCGCTGGTTGACGTACGGCATGCCGACCCGCGTGGCCTGCTCGGAGATGGTCTCCTGCGCCTGCTTCTTGGTGCCGACGAACAGGATCGTGCCACCGTGCGCGACCGTCGCCTTGACGAACTCGTAGGCGCGGTCGATGTAGGACAGCGACTGCTGCAGGTCGATGATGTAGATGCCGTTGCGGTCGGTGAGGATGAACCGCTTCATCTTCGGGTTCCACCGGCGGGTCTGGTGGCCGAAGTGAACGCCGCTTTCGAGCAGCTGCCGCATCGTGACGACGGGTGCCATGGGCCCGTACTCTCCTTGTCCGGCCCGTTACCGGGCCACGTTTGGTTGGTCGCCCGCGTCCGGACACAACCCCGCCGTCACCGGGATGACGGACCGAGGGATTGCGCCCCACCAAGCAAAGCAGGTGGCCGGCGGACGCGTGAATTCGGTCGCGGACACGACCGCTGGCCGGGGATCGACCCCCGGGCCTGTGGCCTGTCCGCTCCATAATGGAACGGCTTCCCGCTCACCAGGCCGTGATGGCCGTTCGAGCGACGGCCAAGCCTTGACCGGTGCCCATTCGAACACCCGCCTAGGTTATCAGGGCGCGGAGACCGCCGGGAAACCCCGATCACAAGGGTTATCCACAGTTGGCGAACCCCCTGGGCCGCGGCTTCGGGCACCGGCCAGACTGCCGATATGACGCTGATCACGCTGCTTCTGGCCTGCTCACTGACCGTCGGAGCCCCTCTCTCACCCCATGAATGGCACTGGCCGCTGGGCCCGCCCGTCCCCCAGGTCCTTCGCGCCTTCTCCCCTCCCGCGACCCCTTGGGGTCCTGGCCACCGGGGAGTCGATCTCGCCGCCCGTCCCGGCCTCCCGGTGTACGCGGCGGCGCCCGGCGAGGTCTCTTACGCGGGACGTCTCGCGGGCCAAGGCATAGTCGCCGTAACGCATGGGGCGCTACGAACCACCTATCTCCCCGTGCGGCCGGCCGTCCAGAAGGGCCACTCCGTAAAGGCGGGTGCCCGTATCGGCACCGTAGAGCCGTCCACGCACTGCGCCACACCCTGCCTGCACTGGGGCCTGCTGCGGGGAGACACCTACCTGGACCCGCTTCCTCTGGTACGGCCCCAGGTACGCCTGCTGCCCCACTGGCGAGCCCCCACGTCCGCCCCCGATCCACCGGCTCCATCGGCCCAGATGGACCTCCGCGACGCCACGACGGCCGGCGGCGGCGCCCTGGCGGGCATGCTTTTCACCTTCACCCTGATCTCACTCCTGAAGTTCAACCGCAACCGCCGCCCGCCCCCTCCCGGGGTGATCGACCTAACCCAAGAACGCCGCGAACGCCGCCTACGCCGAGTCCGCTAGACCCACGCCTCCCAGGGCCCCTCACCCAGGGCCCTGGGAAGGCTCTCACCAAAGGACCACAACCAAAACCAGCACCGCCGCCGCGCTCTACCTCACACAACCCCAACCTCAAACGCTTTTCACACCACCCACCAGGTCCGCCCCGCACTGGCAGGCACGACGGCTCTGTCTCTCCCGCAGGTC
Source organism: Actinomadura sp. NBRC 104412 (assembly GCF_030269515.1). Classification (GTDB taxonomy): domain Bacteria; phylum Actinomycetota; class Actinomycetes; order Streptosporangiales; family Streptosporangiaceae; genus Spirillospora. The sequence continues at coordinate 59,917 of NZ_BSTM01000019.1, forward strand.
TTATCTCGCCCGCGGGGCCCGCTCAGCGCCGCAGGCGCCGACTCGGATCCGTAGATCAGGTCGGCCCCGCAGAGTGCGACCCGACCCCACAGGGCGCACCGGCCGCGTAGGGCGCGACTCGGAGTGGAGGCACTCGTGGCGGAGCACGGCCTCGAAGCAACTCATCCCACCCGGCCCGGAAGCCGCGGAGGACGCACAGCCCATCCTTTACGACAGCGGAACAGGAGCACCATGCCAAGGCCGCTAAGCGGCAGCTCAACCAACTCAGCAAGGTCAACGTCAGCCCGCTGGCCCTGAGGGTTCGCGGCCCTGGAGGAACGGCACGCCTTCCTCACCTCGCAGCTCGAAGACCTCAAAACAAACCCGCCGCCACTCAACCCGAGGTGCGATCGGCCCCGCAGGGTGTGAGTCGGCTTCGCGGGGTGTGAGTCGGCTTCGCGGGGTGTGAGTCGGCTTCGCGGGGTGTGAGTCGGCTTCGCGGGGTGGCTTGGCGTTGTCGGGGGTGCCTACTCGGTGCCGCGGGGGTGGGCTTGGCGGTGTACCTGTCTGAGGCGTTCCGGGGTCACGTGGGTGTAGATCTGCGTGGTCTGGAGGGACGCGTGTCCGAGGATTTCCTGGACGCTTCGCAGGTCGGCGCCGCCTTCGAGCAGGTGGGTGGCGGCGCTGTGCCGTAGTCCGTGCGGCGCGAGGTCTGGAACGTCTCCGACCTCGGCGATCCGGCCGTGGACGATCCTGCGCACGGTGTTGGCGTGCAGGCGTCCACCGCGGGCGCCGAGGAAAAGCGCCGGCCCGCTCCGCTCGTTCGCGAGCGCCGGGCGTCCCGCGGACAGCCACGTCGCCACGGCACGCGCCGCCGGTTCGCCCAGGGGCACCGTTCGCTCCTTGCCGCCCTTGCCGAGCACACGGACGGTTCCTCGGCCGGTGTCCAGGTCGTCGATGTCCAGGCCGCAGAGTTCGCCGACCCGGACGCCCGTCCCGTAGAGGAGTTCGAGCACCGCCTGGTCCCGCAGGCCCAGGGGGCCTTCGGCGTCCATCTCGTCCAGCAGCCGGGCCGCCTCGTCCTGGTCGAGCACACGGGGAAGGTCGCGATGCCGCTTAGGGGTGCCCAGGAGCTGCCCGGGGTCGTGCGTGATAACCCGACGCCTGTGGAGGTGAGCGGTGAACGCTCGGGCCGCCGCGGTGCGGCGGGCCAGCGTGGCGCGTGACAGGCCGTCCGCATGCTGAAGCGCGAGCCAGGCACGCAGCACGTTGACATCGAGTTCGCTCACTTTGCGTACGCCGACCTCCGCCGCGTACCGGCACAGGTCTCGCAGGTCCCCTTCGTACGCGCGCAAAGTGTGCGGCGACACGTCGCGTTCCCCGCGCAGATACCGCCCGAACTCGGCCACGGCCTCCGGCAGTTCCCCATCGCCCGCTTCCGTCACACGGCCCCCTCAGAAAGCTAGCCACCTACTAAACCCCGACTTCAGGCACAGCACCAATCCCCACGCCACTTAACCGGCCGACACCATCACGTCATGGCACGCGTCATCCCCAAGCTCGTCCTGGAGTCCTCCTGCCTGCCCCCACACGACGCCGCGCCATCCGCCCAATAAACGGCCACCTCAGGTAATCGATCAAGAACGGAAAGTTATCCACAGACCTACGTTTTGCTGGTTTCCAGGTGAACGCTCCGGCAGCGTCATAGGTCGGAGGTGAGGCCCGATGAACGCCAACAAGAGCCTCGGAGAGCGCGGCGAGGACGCCGCGGCCGCCTATCTGGCGGGGCAGGGCTGGACGGTCCTGGAACGCAACTGGCGGTGTTCCGAGGGCGAGCTCGACATCATCGCCCACGACGGCGTGCGTCACGTCGTCTGCGAGGTGAAGACCCGCAGTTCCACCGACTACGGGGATCCGCTGGAGGCGATCACCCCGCGCAAGGCCGTCCGGCTGAGGCGGCTGGCGTGGCGCTGGGCGAACGCGCGCGGCGTGCCCAAGGACGACGTCGGCGTGGACCTGCTCGGCTTGGTGACCGACCGGGACGGCTTCGTCGTCGATCACATGCGGGGGGTGTGCTGAGTGGCGCTCGCCAAGACACGCTCGGTGTCGCTGGTAGGCGTGGAGGGTTTCGTCGTGGACGTGGAGGCCGCGATCACCAGCGGGGTTCCCGGGCTCCATCTGGTCGGGCTCCCCGACACCGCGCTGAACGAGGCCCGTGACAGGGTCCGGGCCGCCGTGTACAACTCCGGTGAGGACTGGCCCAATCGCCATGTCACCATCTCCCTGTTTCCGGCCAGCCTGCCCAAACGCGGTTCGATCTTCGATACGGCCATCGCCGTGGCATTGATGGCCGCCGCCGAGGCCATTCCGCCGCGATCCTGTGAGGGCCTGGTGGTGATCGGCGAGCTGGGGCTGGACGGGCGCCTGCGGGCCGTCCCCGGGGCCCTGGCCGCCGTGCTCGCCGCGTCGCAGGCGGGGTGCACGACGGTCGTCGTCCCCAGCGCCAACAGGGCGGAGGCGGAGCTGGTCGACGATCTCCAGGTGATCTCCGCGTCGAGCCTGCGAGGGCTGCTGTGCCTGCTGCGGGACGAGCCACCGCCCATCGAGGAGGCCGAGGAACCTGCGGACGCCTCACCGCACTCGGTCGCCGAAGGGATGGTGCTGAGCGGCCAAGGCAACCGAGGCCCGCTCGATCTGGCGGACGTGCGGGGCCAGGCGGAGGCACGCCGCGCCCTGGAGATCAGCGCCGCGGGCGGGCACCATCTCTTCTTCACCGGTCCCCCGGGCTGCGGCAAGACGATGCTGGCCGAGCGCCTGCCCACGCTCATGCCGCCGCTCGACCGCGAGGAGGCGCTGAAGGTCACCGCGATCCACTCCGTGGCCCGCGCGCTGCCCAGCGATCAGCCGCTGATCACGCGTCCGCCCTTCTACGCGCCGCACCACACCGCGAGCACGGCCGCGATGGTCGGGGGCGGCCACGGCCGGCACATCCAGCCGGGCGCGGTATCCCTGGCCCACAACGGCATCCTGTTCCTCGACGAGGCCCCCGAGTTCCAGCGGACCGCCCTGGACGCGCTCCGCCAGCCGCTCGAAGAGGGAGAGGTCAGGATCTCCCGCATCGAGGGCGCGGCCTGCTTTCCGGCCCGGTTCACCCTCGTCCTGGCGGCCAATCCCTGTCCCTGCGCGGCCGCGAAGCAGGTCGACTGCTGTTGCGCCCCGGGTGTGCGCCGCCGCTACCTCAACAAGCTGTCCGGCCCCCTCCTTGACCGTATCGACCTCAAACTCGAACTGACCCCCGCCAGCCGTGCCGAACTGCGCTACGACCTGGAGTTCGCCGAGGCCAGCGAGGTCGTCGCCGAACGCGTTCTGCAGGCACGCGAACGTACCGCCAAACGGCTCGCCGACACCCCTTGGCGCTTCAACTCCGAGATTCCAGGTCCCGAGCTTCGCCGCCGGTTCACGCCTCCGCCTGAGGCGATGCGCGCCGCCGACGCCGCGCTTCAGAACGGCTCGCTCAGCGTCCGCGGCTTCGACCGGATCCTCCGCGTCGCCTGGACGATCGCCGATCTGGCCGGACGCGACCAGCCCAACGAGGACGACGTCGGCGGCGCCCTTGCCCTGTGGACCGGGAGGAGACCATGACCGACGACGACCTCACCGGGCGTGAGCCCGTGCCCGGGCCGGCCGCGCACGAACAGCGGGAGGGATCCGCGTTGGACGCCCGTGCCGATCAGCCCGTCCAGCAGGTGCGGCAGGAGGAGCGCGAGGCGCGGGCGGCGCTCTGCGCGGCGGCCGAACCAGGGGACGCGTTCCTCAACCGGATCCTTGACCACGCGGGCGCGCCGGGAGCCCTCGCCGCTCTTCGCGGCGGACGGCTTCCCGCCGATCTCCAGGCGAGCGAAGGGGAGCTACGCCGGTTCGACCAATGGCGGATCAGGCTGAAGGCCGCCTCCCTCGAGGAGGATCTCGCCGTCTGCGAGCGTATGGGGATCCGCGTGGTCTGCCCGGGTGATCCTGAATGGCCCACCACACTGGACGACCTCGGCGCGGCACGTCCCTACGCGTTGTGGCTTCGCGGCCCGGCCGACCTGCGGTACGGGTGCCTGCGCTCGGTCGCGATGGTCGGATCCCGCGCCGCGTCCCCCTACGGATTGCGGGTGGCCGCCGAGATGAGCACGGAAGTGGCCGAGCGTGGCTGGACGGTGGTCTCGGGGGGCGCGCTCGGCATCGACGGCGCGGCCCATCGAGGCGCGCTGGCCGCCGACGGGACGACCGTGGCGGTGTTCGCCAACGGTGTGGACGTTCCCTACCCGAGCAGCAACGAAGGGCTGTTCGCGGAGCTGGCCAGACGGTGCCTGCTGATCAGCGAGTCGCCGCCGGGCACCCCGCCGCACCGGCTCCGCTTCCTCGTCCGGAACCGGGTGATCGCCGCGCTCTCCCGGGGCACGGTGATCGTCGAGGCGGAGCGCCGCAGCGGGGCGCTCAACACCGCCGCCTGGGCGCGCAGGCTGGGACGCGCGCTGATGGTGGTGCCCGGACCGGTCGACTCCCGTTCGTCGGCCGGATGCCTGCGGCTGCTGCGCGAGGATCCGGAGACCATTTTGGTAACCTGCGCCGACGAGGTGATCGAAGCGGTGGGCGACCTGGGCACCGACCTGGCTCCACGGCCGAGCGCCCCTGTTCTGCCCCGTGACCGCCTGGATCCACCGACCCGCGCGGTGCTGGAGGCGTTCCCGTCCCGTGGCACGACCGGTCCGGCGCAGCTCGCCGCCAAGGCGGGCATGGACATCTTCTCGGTGAACGGCAAGCTCGGTCTTCTCGCCGCCGGAGGGTTCGTCGAGCGCGCCGACGCGGGCTGGCGCCTGACCCGGGCCGCCAGATCAAGGGACTACTGATCGGCGGGGAGTTCGAAATCGCTCTTGGCGAGTTCCTCGACGTTGACGTCCTTGAACGTAACGACACGGACGTTCTTGACGAAGCGGGCGGGTCTGTACATGTCCCAGACCCAGGCGTCCTGCATCGTGACCTCGAAGTAGACCTCGCCGTTCTCGGTGCTGCGCACCTGAAGGTCCACCGAGTTGGTGAGGTAGAAGCGCCGCTCGGTCTCGACGACATAGGTGAACAGACCGACCACGTCGCGGTACTCGCGATAGAGCTGCAGCTCCATCTCGGTCTCGTACTTCTCGAGATCCTCGGCGCTCACGCTGGTGCCCCTTCTTCAGTCCGGCCGTCGCCGGGAATCTCTCCCAGAAGATCCTCCCCGGCGTCCTCCCCGATGGCCATCACCTCTCCATTCTTACGCAGCGCCCGCCCCACATTGACGTAGGAGAACCGATGCTCAGGACAGGGACCGTGTTCGGCCAGTGCCGCAGAGTGATCGCGCGTGACATACCCCTTGTGCTCGTCGAATCCGTACTGCGGGTACCGATCATGCAGGGCGACCATGATCCGGTCTCGGGTGACCTTGGCCACGATCGACGCCGCGGCCACGCAGGCGGCCACCTGATCCCCCTTGATCACGGCCAGCGAGGGCACGCCGACCCCGGGCACCGGGAACCCGTCGCTCAGCACGTACGCGGGCCGCCGCTCCAGCGCCGCGAGCGCTCGTCGCATCCCGGTGATGTTGCACCGGTGCACGCCGATCCGGTCGATGTCATGGCACGGGATGACGATCACGCTCCACGCCAGGGCCCGCTCGATGATCTCGGCGTACAGTTCCTCCCGCCGCGCCGGCGTGAGCAGTTTGGAATCGGTCAGCCCCTCGATCCGCCCCCGCTTGCCTCCCGCAAGGATCACCGCCCCCACCACGAGCGGCCCCGCGCACGCGCCCCGTCCCGCCTCGTCCACACCGGCCACCGGCGAGAACCCGGCGTGCTCAAGCACGCGCTCATAGGCGTGCAACCCTGCGTCTCGTCGCGGTGTGTAGCGGAGCGGCCGACCCTTCATGCCCCGCAGGGTACGTCGCCGAAACCCATCAAGGTCCCCCGATTCCCCCGATCACTCCCCCATCGATACCGATGACCACCACACAAATCAGCACTTACCTGACCAAACGCCCAATCACCACCCGCAACGCTAGCCCGCCCACTCGGAACCCTCACCGCACCACCCACTCACACGGCAACACGCCATCCGCTGCTTCACCGAAATTCCGAATCCCCGCCCCAGGCGGAGGCAACAACTCGAACTCACCGCCTGGACCACCACCACTCGAGCCGCTGACCTGCCGCACCTGCACGGCTTCGCAGGCGGCCCGAGCTCGACCGCGACACCGCGAACGCCGACCCACCACAGCGGCTGCACCGAAGGCGTCAACACCCGTACGAAAAGGATCATGCGGCAGCCGCACAGCCGTGCCAGTTCGAATACTCGGCCACCGCGTCCCGCTGCGGTGATGATCGCTCAGCGCCATCACCGATGACCCGACAGGGCAGCGACCCTGCGCCGGCTGATCACTCCCACCGACCCCACTTCCGCCTGGACTGTCGCGACAAGCGTGTAGGTGGGGTGGTGATCCGGAAGGCCCGAGCCCGTTGGCTTCGGCCGAGAAGATCCATGTGATCAACGACGAGAGGATGAGCGGGCGAGCGGGCCGGATATTCGGCTCGCCCAGGAACGGATTCGTCCCGGAGAACGTGATCGGACAGGTCCCCGGCCTCGACATGCCGCCGTCTCTCGTCCTCCTGACCAGTCGCCCGGGTCTTCCGAGGCGTACCGGTACACGCCGCGACCGGGAGCGGGTTCGGGGTGATACCCGGCGCTGATCCGGCACGACCACGGCGTGGGCAGAGGGGCGGCCGTTGGCCGGTCTGGCAGGACCGCTTACGGTCGGCTCGAGCCGGGCGGTGTGGAGATCGAGTCTGTTCATCCGGCCACGTGATCGACGGCCCGGGCCGACAGCCACTGACCACTCGCTCGCCGGCGAGATCACTTTCACGTTCGGGGAAATATCAGCGCGGTTATCGGCGGAGGCGGCGGCGTAGGTAGGTGATGGGGACGGCACCGACCAGGCCCAAGGCGATCGGGGTGGCCGGTACGGCGGCGGAGGCGGCGTTCAGGCCGGGTTGGTCGTAGGTCTTGGGGATCGGGAGGGTGCCGATCCGGTTCAGGGGCCAGACGATGACGAAGGCGCGGCCGATCACGCGGTTGGTGGGGATCGTGCCGCCACCTGGGTCGCCGCGATGCGAACGGGAGTCGAAGGACAGGTCGCGGTGGTCGCCCATCACCCAGAGCTGGCCCGGCTTGACGGTGACCTCGAAGGGGTCATCGGAGGGCTTGTTCCGTTCGTTGGTGACCGGGTCGGTGAACAGATAGGAGTCCTCGTTGAGGGGGACGCCGTTGACGGTGACGCGGCCCTTGGCGTCACAGCACTTCACCCGGTCACCGGGGATGCCGATGACCCGCTTGATGTAGTCCTTCTCCGTGGGGGCGACACCGAAGGCGGTTCCGATGGTTCGCAGCAACTTCGCGACGGGGTTGCCGGGCTCCTGGACCTCGGTCTCCGGGTCCCACGAGTCCAGGCCGTTGAAGACCACGATGTCACCGCGCTTCACGTCGCGCGTATGGTAAACGATCTTGTTGACCAGGACGCGGTCGCCCACCTGCAGCGTGTTCTCCATCGAGCCCGAGGGGATGTAGAACGCCTGAACGGCGAACGCCTTGATGACCAGTGCGAGGACGAGCGCGACCCCGATCAGGATCGGGAGTTCCTTCCAGAAGGAGCCCTGCTTCTTGGCCTTCTTGCCCTTGGCGGGCCCGCGCTTACGCTCGGAGTCGGAATCCTTCTCGGAGTCCTGCTCAGAGGTCACGGCCTGCTCGTTCTCGGGCACCGCGCCCTCGGCCTCGGATCGCACGTTTCTCCGATCGTCCTCGTCGTCCATCAGAGCGAAAGCCTATCGGCGCCGAGGCCACGGCACCGTGTCCCCGGCCGTGTCGCCCGCTGGGACGTGTGCGTCAAACAGACGTACACCGCCAAATCGGCAACGCCTCGGTCGATACGCCGGTTCCCGCGAGGCCGGATGAGGGTGGAGACCCTATTCCGAACGGACGGCCGCCACACGGGCGGCTCCACGTTCCGATCCGACCCAGGGGCTTCGCCGCCTGGGTGGCGTTTTGGGTGGTTTCTTTGTGGAGGTCTTCTACTTCGCCTCGTCGAGTCGCCGCGTTCGCGCCGATTGGCGAGGCTGGCCCCCTGCGTCCTGCCTGATCACGGTGGGCCGGGGCTCCCCAATGGCTTCGCCGGACGCGGCGTCCCACTCACTACCGCCTGAGGCGGCTCCTCGCGCTCGATCCCACGAGGACCCGCCTGCGGACGAGCTCAGTCGGCCGTTCTGAGAGGGAATGGGGCCTGCTTTCCGGGCGACCCCTCCGTCCAGCGGATCGCGAGGGCGCTTGGGTGGCTCTTCCTGCCCGGCCCCGGTTGGGGCCGGGTGCCCTGAACGGGGGCGTCAGAAGTCCCGCTTCTCCTTGATGCGGGCGGCCTTGCCGCGCAGGTTGCGGAGGTAGTAGAGCTTCGCGCGGCGGACGTCGCCCCGGGTGACGACCTCGATCTTGTCGATCGACGGGCTGTTGAGCGGGAAGGTGCGCTCGACGCCGACGCTGTAGCTGACCTTGCGGACGGTGAAGGTCTCACGGGCGCCGCCGCCCTGGCGCCGGATCACCACGCCCTGGAAGACCTGGATACGGCTCCTGTTGCCCTCCGTGACGCGGACGTGCACCTTGAGCGTGTCGCCCGGACGGAAGTCCGGGACGTCGGTGCGCATCGCGGCCTTCTCGATCTCCTGGATCAGGGTGTGCATGGCGGCGTTTCCTCGCAGGTCGAACGCGGACGTCGAGAGGCCCCTCCCGGCTCGTGCATGGGGCGTCGCGCCGCGCGATGTGTGGTGGCTCGAAAGTCGCGCGCAGCACGCGTCAGCGCGCACAGGGCGACGCTCTAGTGTGCCATAGGTTCGCCGTCCACCGGAAAACCGGCCTCCTCGAGGACCTGCCGATCGCGCTCGTCGAAGGCGTCGGCGGGCATCCGTGCCAGCAGTTCGGGACGGTTCCGGGCGGTACGGCGAAGGGCCTGGTCGCGACGCCAGCGAGCGATCGCCCCGTGGTTGCCGGACAGCAGGACGTCCGGGACGGCGCGGTCGCGCCAGACGGGTGGCTTGGTGTAGACGGGGCCTTCGAGCAGGGATTCCATCGCGCCCGGGGCGAACGAGTCGTCGGCCACCGAGGCGGCGTTGCCCAGGACACCGGGGAGCAGACGGCCCACGGCCTCCACGATCACCAGGACGGCGACCTCCCCGCCGGCGAGCACGAAGTCGCCGAGGCTGACCTCGTCCACCGGCATGCGGGTACGGGCCTCCTCGACCACGCGGGAGTCGATGCCCTCGTACCGTCCGCAGGCGAACAGCAGCCAGTCCTCGGTGGCGAGCTCGGCGGCCATGGCCTGGGTGAACGGGCGCCCGCTGGGCGTGGGGACCAGCAGGCGCGGGATGCGCGGGCCGGGTGGCGCGATGGTGTCCAGGGCCTCGCCCCAGGGTTCGGGTTTCATCACCATGCCGGGGCCGCCGCCGTAGGGGGTGTCGTCGACGGTGCGGTGCCGGTCGTGCGTCCAGTCCCGCAGGTCGTGGACGTGGACGTTCAGGATTCCCGCGCGCCGGGCCTTGCCGAGCAGGGAGACGTCCAGAGGGGCGAAGTAGTCCGGGAAGATCGTGACGATGTCGATTCTCATAGCTCGTCGAGACCGGGCGGGGGGTCGACCACCAGCCGTCCGCCGGCGACGTCCACCTCGGGGACCAGCGCGGCGACGAAGGGGATCAGCGACTCACCGCCATCGGGGCGGCGGATCACCAGGAGGTCCTGCCCGGAGTGCCGGACCTCGGTGACCGCGCCGAGCTCGTCCCCCGTGACGGTGACGGCGGCGAGGCCGATGAGCTCCTGGTCGTGGAACTCGTCGGGGTCGGGGGACGCGGGGATGTCGGTGGGGTCGACGACCAGCCAGGCACCGCGGAGCTTCTCCGCGGTGTCGCGGTCGCCGACCCCGGCGAAGCGCACGAGCAGACGGCCCGAGTGCCAGCGGGCACGCTCGACCGTCAGGGGGCCGAGGCCCGGTGGGTCGGTGGCGAGCTCGGTGCCCGGGGCGAACCGCAGATTCGGATCGTCGGTGCGGACGTCCAGGGTGACCTCACCGCGGACACCGTGCGGCCGTCCGATCCGGCCGACGACGAGCGGGTCGGCGCCCTCCGCGGGGGCGGAGCCCCGGACTCCCGGGGCCGCGCCCGAAGGACGATCGGGGGGCGGCCCGCCCGAGGTCATGGTCAGCGGACCTCGTTGACATCGAGCAGATCAACGCGCACGTACCGGCCCCCGGACAGGGCGCTGATGACCGTGCGCAGGGCCTTGGCGGTACGCCCGCTGCGGCCGATGACCTTGCCGAGGTCGTCGGGGTGCACCCGCACCTCGAGGACCCGGCCGCCCCTGATCCTGCGGGCGCGCACCCGGACGTCGTCCGGGTTCTCGACGATCCCGCGGACCAGATGCTCGAGCGCTTCTTCGAGCACGTCAGCCCTCGCTCTTAGCTTCGGTGGACTCCTCGGCCTTGGCGTCCTCGCCCTTGGCCTTCTTCGGCTCGGCCTTCTTCCTGGCCTTGGTCTGGGTGGCCGGGGCCTCGACGTCGCCCATCGACTCCTTGACCGCGGCCTCGAAGACGGCCTTCTTGTCGGGCCTGGGCTCGGCCACCTTGAGCGTGCCCTCGGCACCGGGCTCGCCCTTGAACTTCTGCCAGTCGCCGGTGATCTTCAGCAGGTTGAGCACGGGCCGGGTCGGCTGCGCGCCGACGCCGAGCCAGTACTGCGCCCGCTCCGAGTTCACCTCGATGCGCGAGGGCTCCTCCTTGGGGTGGTAGAGCCCGATCTCCTCGATCGCCCGTCCGTCACGCTTGGTACGGGCATCGGCGACGACGATCCGGTACTGCGGGTTCCGGATCTTCCCCAGACGCTTGAGCTTGATCTTGACTGCCACGGGTGTGGTGTTCTCCAGACTGATACAGGGGTGAACGGGCGTTACCAGGTGGGGACACCGGCGCACGGCCGCTCGTGGACTCCGGGCGCTCAGGACGAGAGAGGGCGCCTGGCGACTCCGGGGTTTCCAGCCTGCCATTCTGCCAGACGTCAGCGGGAAAGACGCAATCAGCCGATGACACGCGGCCATTCTTCGCGAATCCCGCCCCCTTCGGCCGCCCGACCCCGGCCGGCGGCGCCCCGCACCCCTCCCCAACGCCAAGCCAAGGCCGCGCATCGCGCCAGGCTCACCCCCGCGCCAGGCCACTTTCACGCCCGTCCCGGGCCGCAAACGGACGCGCGTCCGGGACTGCGGGTCCACGCCTGTCCTGGGTGTGCGCCGTGGGCTCGTGCTGGCTGGGCCTCGCGCTCGGGTCGCTCCGGGGGCTCGCATCCGTCTCGGGCGGTGGCCGCACACCCGTGCCGGGCGGTGGGTTCGCTTCGTCCCAGGCGGCGTGTCGTGGCGGCCACGGACTTACGCCTGTGCCCGGCGTTGGCCGTACGCTCGTCCCAGACCTCAGGCTGATATCCGTGCCGGGATGGCGGGCTTACGCCCGTACCGGGCGGAGCGTGGCCTGCGCTTCCGCCGGACGGTCGCGACGGTCGGCCCGTGCGCGGGGTGGGGGACGGGCTAGCGCCTGGTAGTGGGTTACTTCTTTTTGCGGGGTTGAAGTTTGCCCAGATCCGGCATTTGGAAGCCGGGTGGGAGCTGGCCGCCCAGGCCGGGGGGGAGTTGGCCGCCCAGGCCCGGGGGGAGGTTCTGGGGGACGCCGGCGGCGGGCTGCTGGCGCTGGCCGTCGCCTCCGGCGCGCTGGGCGGCGGCGCGCTTGCGCGGGTCGCCGCTGCGCTGCTTGCCCTTCTTGTTCTTGGCCTTGGCGGCCTTCGCGGCCTTGCGGCGTCCGGGCATGCCGGGGAGTCCCATGCCGCCGGCCATCTGGCGGACCATCTTCTGGGCGTCGAAGAACCGGGTGACCAGGCTGCTGACCTCGCCCACGGTGACGCCGGAGCCCTTGGCGATGCGGGCCCGGCGGGAACCGTTGATGATCTTGGGGTTGGAGCGCTCCTGCGGCGTCATCGAGCGGATGATGGCGGCGACCCGGTCCAGGTCCCTGTCATCGATCTTGCTGACCTGGTCGCGGACCTGGCCCATGCCGGGCATCATCCCGAGCAGGTTGCCGATCGGCCCGAGCTTGCGGATCATCATCATCTGCTCGAGGAAGTCCTCGAGGGTGAAGTCCTCGCCCGAGGCGAACTTGGTGGTCATCCGCTCGGCCTGGGCGGCGTCGAACGCCTGCTCGGCCTGCTCGATCAGGGTGAGGATGTCGCCCATGTCGAGGATGCGGCCCGCCATCCGGTCCGGGTGGAAGACGCTGAAGTCCTCAAGCTTCTCCCCGGTCGAGGCGAACATGATGGGACGGCCGGTCATGTGCCGTACCGACAGGGCCGCGCCGCCGCGGGCGTCGCCGTCCAGCTTGGTCAGCACCACGCCGTCGAACCCGACGCCCTGGACGAACGCCTCGGCGGTGGTGACGGCGTCCTGGCCGATCATCGCGTCGACCACGAACAGGATCTCGTCCGGGCTGACGGCGTCGCGGATGTCGGCCGCCTGCCGCATCATCTCGGTGTCCACGCCGAGACGGCCTGCGGTGTCGATGATGACCACGTCGTGCTGGGCGTGCCTGGCGTGGTCGAGGGAGCGGCGCGCCACGTCCACCGGGTCGCCCACGCCGTTGCCGGGCTCCGGCGCGTACACCGGCACGGCGGCGCGCTCGCCGATCACCTGGAGCTGCTGGACGGCGTTGGGACGCTGGAGGTCCGCGGCCACCAGCAGCGGCGCGTGGCCGTCGGACTTCAGCCAGCGGGCCAGCTTGCCCGCCAGGGTGGTCTTACCCGAGCCCTGCAGACCGGCCAGCATGATCACGGTGGGCGGGTTCTTGGCGAAACGGATCCGGCGGGTCTCGCCGCCGAGGATGCCGATCAGCTCCTCGTTGACGATCTTGACGACCTGCTGTGCCGGGTTCAGCGCCTGGGACACCTCGGCGCCCCGGGCCCGCTCCTTGACCTGCGCGATGAAGTCCTTGACCACGGGCAGGGCGACGTCGGCCTCGAGCAGCGCGACACGGATCTCGCGGGCCGTCGCGTTGATGTCGGCCTCGGAGAGCCGGCCCTTGCTGCGCAGCGACGAGAAGACCGTCGTCAACCGGTCGGAGAGCGTCTCGAACACGTGTCTGGACCCGTCCTTGGAAGCTTCTGGGATCAACCTTCAGGGTATCGGGTCGATGGGTGGTTCCCGCCCCCGCCGAATTCACGGAAGTTCCGCCAATCCAGGTGTGACGACTGGGCTGATACGTACGCTGAACGCTTAAGGGGAGCCTTGTGGCGACGCCGTATGGCCCCTGAGACCGTCAGGAATCCCCCATACCGCGAGGTCCAACAGGTGATGACGTGGCCGCCCGCGGGCGCACGAGACGACCGCGTGAGCGGCGCGGCCGTTCCGGGGGGCCTGGGCGTCCGTGGCGTGTACGGCCATTCGGGAGGGGGCGCCGCATGAGGGAGCGCGCGACGCCCCGGCCGGACGTCCCGGAGCTCGAGACGGCCCTGCGCGCCGCGCAGGACGGTGACGGGGACGCGTTCCGCCTGCTGTACCGCGATCTTCAGCCCAGGCTGCTGAGGTACCTGCGGGCCCTGGTGGGGACGGAGGCGGAGGACGTCGCCGCCGATGCCTGGTTGCAGATCGCACGTGATCTCGGGTCGTTCACAGGGGACTACGACCGGTTCCGCGGATGGGCGTCCACCATCGCCCGGCACCGCGCCCTGGACCATCTGCGCCGCGCCGGGCGCCGCCCGGACGGCGGGGTCGACGTCGACTCCCTCGCCGACCTGGTGGCCCGCGATGACACCGAACGGGACGCTCTGGAGCGCCTGTCGACGGGCTCGGCGATCGCGCTGATCTGCGACCTGCCCCGTGATCAGGCGGAGGCGGTGCTGCTGCGCGTGGTGGTCGGCCTGGACGCCAAGGAGGCGGGACGGGTTCTGGGCAAGCGGGCAGGGGCGGTCCGCACCGCGGCCTACCGCGGCCTGCGTCGCCTCGCCGAGCGCCTTACGGCGCAGACCGGCGCCGCCAAGGCGGACGTGGGATCCCCGAAGGGCAGGCGAGCGGGCGCTGTCGCCTCCGCCGAGCGGTCGGGCGCGGCGCCTTCCGCCGCGGCCCCGTCCGCCGGGCGTCCTGGACGCGAGGCGCCCCCGGAGGGCGGGGGGTAGCGCGGGATGGGAGACGCGGTTCACGGTGACGGGTGTGACACCTCCGGGCGCGGTGGCGCTGAAGAGGATGAGATGAGGACGGACGGCAAGGGACTGGATCGCGGCGTCGCCGAGCGGTTGCTCGACGGCGTCCCCGGCGCCCCTGCCTCCGCCCCCTATCTCCTCGCCGATCTCCTCGCCGCCGCGTCGGCCCCAGCCAGGGACGCGGAGCTGGACGGCGAGGAGGCCGCCGTGGCCGCGTTTCACGCCGCGCTCTCGCCAGGCGACCCGTCACCTCAGGAGGCCGGGCGGGCCTGGTTCCCGTTCGCCCGGCTGCTGCCGGTGAAGTTCGCGGCGGTGGCTTTGGCGACGGCCACGGCGGCCGGCGGGGTTTTCGTCGCGGTCCAGGCCGGGGCGTTGCAGGTCGATCTGCTCCAGCCCCGGCCGTCCGCGTCCGGGTCCCCGGCGGAGCCGTCGCGGACGGACCCGAACCCGGTGGGCTCAGCGGGCACTTCCCGGCCGTTGCGCACTCGTCCGGACCCGGCCGTGCTGGGGATGTGCCGCAGTTACAACGCCATGCCCCCGCACAGGCGCCTGGACGCGTTGAACAGGCCCGCCATGCAGGCGCTGGTCGCGGCCGCGGGAGGCGCGGCCAAGGTGGGGGCCTACTGCGATGTGCTGCTGACGTCCCCGCCCGGCTCCGCCGAGCACAGCCGTGAGAACAGCAAGGCCACCCCTGGGAAGGGCCATGAGGACAAGGTCAGGCCCACGTCCAAGGGGCGTCCGGACAAGGCCGAGGACGACACCGCCACGGGCGGGGCGCCCGAAGGCGAGGACGACACCGACGACGTCACGGACGACAGCGACACGCCCAAGCCCGGCGTCCCAGGCAGCGGACCGAACGCTCCCGAAGAAGCCGAGCGTGCGACGAACGGCGGAGCGCAGCAGCAACAGGAGACGCCCACCACCATGGAGGAATCCGAGCCGGAGGAACCCTCAGCGGACCCGGACCCGGCGACTTCCTGATCCAGGACCGGGCGGAGAGGCGGTCGTGCCCCCGTGGCCGTCTCTCCGCCCCCCTTACCCGGCCTGCCGCGTGTCCGGTGGCTGCAACGCGGCCAAGACGTGCTGCCGTACGTGTGACAGCCGTGCGGGTTCGGTGAGGGGCCGGTTGGACTCGTCCACTACGTAGAAGACGTCGACGGCGTCCGATCCGAGCGTGTCCACCTGGGCGGCCCGCACCTGAAGGCCGCACTCCCCCAGCGCCTGGCCCACGCGCCACAGGAGCCCCGGACGGTCGTGGGCACGTACCTCCACGACCGTGGCCGTGCTGGACGCGTCGTCCACGATGGTGACGCGAGGCGGGGGGACGGGGATGCCGGTCCGTACGCGCAGCGACCGGGCCCGCCGTTCCAGGCGTGCGGCCACGTCAAGGCGGTCGGCGAGCATGCGTCGCAGGTCGGCCTCTAGAGCGGCCGGGTCGGGCGGGTTGCCATATTCGGGGACGGCCGTGAACTCCAGCACCGCCGTCCCGAGCGCCCCGTCCCCGGGCGCGGGGGACGACAGCCGGGCGGTGCGGACGGCCAGCCGGTGCATGGCGAGCACTCCAGCGGCCTTCCAGAGCAGCCCTGGGCGGTTCGGGGCCGCGATGGTGACCCGGGACCCCAGGACGCGCACGGAACCGCCGTCATGGCGCGCCAGGGCGAGCGCGGACGGGCTCAGGTGCGGGGCCGGGGGCGGGGTGCCGCCCGCGAGGGCCGCGGAGGCACGGCGCGCCAGCTCGGCGATCAGGCCCGCCTTCCAGTTGCCCCAGGCCCCGGGCCCGGTGGCGAGCCCGTCGGCGATCGCCAGCGCGGCCAGTAGCTCCACGAGCTCACGTTCCCTACCGGGGACGTCGGACACCGCGGAGGTGACCACCTCGATCGTCTTGGGGTCGGCGATGTCGCGCCTGGTCGCGGTGTCGGGTAGCAGGAGGTGGTGCCGGACGAGGGCCTCCAGCACCGTGACGTCCCCGTCGTCGAACCCCATCCGCGCGCCCAGGTCACGGGCCACGACGGCGCCGCTCACGGAGTGGTCGCCCGGCCAGCCCTTGCCGATGTCGTGCAGGAGGGAGCCGACCAGCAGCAGGTCGGGGCGGGACACCTCACGGGTGAGCGCGGCGGCGTTGGCGGCGGCCTCCACCAGATGGCGGTCGACGGTGAAGCGATGCACGGGGTTGCGTTGCGGGCGGTTGCGTACCCGTTCCCAGTCGGTCAGCAGCCTGACGATGAGCCCGGCCTGGTCCAGCGCCTCCCATACGCCGATGGCCGCAGGCCCCGCCCCCAGGAGCGAGACCAGGGCGTCCCGTGCCTCGGCGGGCCATGGCACGGGAGGAAGAGCCGCGTGCTCGGCGAGCCGCCCCACGGTGGCCAAGGCCAAAGGAAGCCCGGCTTGAGCCGCCGCAGCGGCCACGCGCAGGGTGAGCGCGGGGTCGTCCAGGTCGGCGCCACGGGCCAGGACGACTTCGCCCTCCTGTTCCACGGCACCGTCCCCTACGGGCGTGCGCTCGATGCCACGCGCACCGGCACCGGACGGGGTGCGCGCCACCCGCATAGCCGACGTTCGACGCGGAGCGCAGAACCGCTCGACCTGCCGCCAGAGGTGGTCACCGGCATACGTGACCGTCCGCGCGGCCTCCGCGAGGGTGCGCAGCAGCACGTTGCCGTCGAGCATGCCCAGCGCCTGCGCCACCGCCTCATGCTCTTGGAGGACGAGGCGGTCCGTGCCGCGCCCGGTCACCTCATGCAGCGCGTGCCGTACGTCCAGGAGAAGGTCATAGGCGGCCCGTACGCGCGCATCCGGGGCCGAAGCCACCCAGGACGCGGCGACGGCCTGCATGACGTTCACATCGCGCAGGCCCCCATGGGCCTCTTTGAGGTCGGGTTCCAGCAGGAAGGCCAGCTCCCCCTTGGACTCCCAGCGCTTGCGGCACATCTCCGCAAGCTCGGCCAGGCGCTTGCGCGCGTCGGCGCGCCAGTCCGACAGGACGGCCGCGCGCATCTCGTCCACCAGGGAGTGCTCCCCCGCGATACGGCGGGCCGAGAGCAACCCCAGGGCCGCCTTCATGTCGGCGCGGGCCACCTCCCTGGCCTCGTGGACGGTGCGCACCGAATGGTCGAGCCGTACCCCCGAGTCCCAGATCGGGTACCACACGCGGTCGGCGACCTCGGCCACGTCCGGGCGTCCCCGATGCAGGAGGACCAGGTCCAAGTCCCCGCCGGGCGTCAGCTCCCGCCGCGCGTGGCTGCCGACGGCGACCAGCGCCACGCCGTCCACGGGCCGATGGCCCGTGAAGCCGGCCCCGTCCGGCCCGGTCAGGACCGGCCGTCCCCGCAGACCGGGGCTGACGCCGCCCAGCAGCAGGCCGGAGAGCCAGCGGTCGAGCTCACCAGCGCGCGCGGCCCGCGCCGCCACGAGGGCTGCGCGGGCCGCGTGTGTCTCTCCCCCGAGAGTGCCGTGAACCAGCGTCATCCGTTCCTACAGGATCACAGGGCATCCGGGCCGGTCTCGCCGGTGCGGACGCGGATGACGGTCTCGACGGGCACCGCCCAGACCTTGCCGTCACCGATCTTCTCGGTACGGGCGGACTTGACGATCACGTCGATGATGTCGTCGGCGTCGGCGTCGTCGACCAGCACCTCGACCCGCAGCTTGGGCACCAGGTCGACCTTGTACTCCGCGCCTCGGTAGACCTCGGTGTGGCCCTTCTGCCGGCCGTACCCGCTGGCCTCGCTGACGGTGAGGCCCTTGACCCCGAAGGTCTCCAGGGCCGCCTTCACCTCGTCCAGCTTGAACGGCTTGATGACCGCTGTGATCAGTTTCATGCGTCTGCCTCCACCTTCGTGGCCGAGCCGGCCGGGGCGCCGGCCGCGGTCGCGGACGAGGGCAGCGAGGCCCCCACACCGGCGTGGACGCTACCGAAGTCGTAGGCGGTCTCGGCGTGGGCCGCGCTGTCGATGCCGGCGACCTCGTCCTCCTCGCTGATCCGGAAGCCCATGATCAGGTCGATGACCTTGGCGATGAGGAAGGTGACCACGAACGAGTAGACCAGGGTGGCCACGACGGCGACCGCCTGCTTGCCCAGCAGCGAGGCGCCGCCGCCCGCCAGCAGCCCGTCCGCGCCGGCGTCGTTGACGGCCGTGGTGGCCAGGACGCCGATCAGCAGGGCGCCGATGATGCCGCCGACCATGTGCACGCCGACCACGTCGAGCGAGTCGTCGTACCCCAGCTTGTACTTGAGGCCGACCGCGTAGGCGCAGACCGCGCCGGCGATGAGGCCGATCACGATGCCGCCGAGCGGGGTCACGAAGCCACAGGCCGGGGTGATCGCGACGAGTCCGGCCACGACGCCGGAGGCCAGGCCGAGGGTGGTCGAGCTGCCGTCGCGCAGCTTCTCCACGACGATCCATGCGAACGCGG
The DNA here is from genome assembly GCF_030269515.1 of Actinomadura sp. NBRC 104412. Taxonomy (GTDB): domain Bacteria; phylum Actinomycetota; class Actinomycetes; order Streptosporangiales; family Streptosporangiaceae; genus Spirillospora. The sequence goes on from NZ_BSTM01000019.1 coordinate 78,639, forward strand.
CCGCGCAGGTGGCGCCGAGCGTGTTGATGAACGCGACGGCCGACAGGCCGCCCGCGGCCAGCGCGGAACCGGCGTTGAACCCGAACCAGCCGAACCACAGCAGACCGGCGCCGAGCAGCACGAAAGGCAGGTTGTGCGGGCGCATCGGGTCCTTCGGCCAGCCCTTGCGGCGGCCCAGGACCAGGGCGACCGCGAGCGCGGCGACACCGGCGTTGATGTGCACGACCGTGCCGCCCGCGAAGTCAAGGGCGCCGAGGTCGAACAACCAACCGGCCCGCCCGTTCTCCTCGCCGTCGCTCCACCAGACCCAGTGCGCGATCGGGAAGTACACCAACGTCACCCAGACCAGGGTGAACACCACCCAGGCGCCGAACTTGGCACGGTCCGCCACGGCGCCGCTGACCAGAGCGACCGTGATGATCGCGAAGGTGGCCTGGAAGGCCACGAACACCAACTGCGGGATGCCGGAGCCGTCGTCGGCGGTGGCCGCGTTCTCCAGGCCCACCAGTCCCCAGTCGCCAAGTCCGCCGATGAACGCGCTCAGGCCCCCCGCCTCGCTGAAGGCGAGGGAGTAGCCGTAAACGATCCAGGCCATGCCCACCACGGCGATGCTGACGAAGCTCATCATCATCATGTTGAGCACGCTCTTGGCCCTGCTCATCCCTCCGTAGAAGAACGCAAGGCCCGGTGTCATCAGCAGGACGAGTGCGGTGCTCGTCAGCATCCAGGCGGTACTACCGCTATCTACATTCATCTCGGGGAGAGCCCCTCCTCGACAGGGAACTTGGACTGCTCCGAGATTCGAATGCAGCCGTTTCGCCTGAAAGGCCCTCGTGTTTCTACGGTGTGAAACCCCTCACCGGTGTGTTTCCAAGATGTTTCAGAATCCTCACAGCCTCACGGAACGCCGCCGGGGGGCGGCGTTCGCCGCGCTTTCAGTCGCCCAGCACCGCGTCGACGAACGCCTCCGGCTCGAAGGGGGCCAGGTCGTCCGGGCCCTCGCCCAGCCCGACGAGCTTCACCGGCACCCCCAGCTCGCGCTGCACCTGGACGACGATGCCGCCCTTGGCGGTGCCGTCCAGCTTGGTCAGCACGATCCCGGTCACGTTGACCACCTCGGCGAACACCCGGGCCTGCTGAAGGCCGTTCTGCCCGGTGGTGGCGTCCAGCACCAGCAGCACCTCGTCGACCGTGGCCTGCTTCTCGATCACCCGCTTGACCTTGCCGAGCTCGTCCATCAGCCCGACCTTGGTGTGCAGCCGGCCGGCGGTGTCGACGATCACGGCGTCGGCCCTGGCGTCGATGCCCTGCTTCACCGCGTCGAACGCGACGCTGGCGGGGTCGGCGCCCTCCTCCTTGCGGACCACCCGCGCGCCCACCCGCGCGCCCCACGTCTCCAACTGGTCCGCCGCGGCGGCCCGGAAGGTGTCGGCGGCGCCCAGCACCACGCTGCTGCCGTCCCCCACCAGCACACGCCCGAGCTTGCCGCAGGTGGTGGTCTTGCCGGTGCCGTTCACGCCCACCACCATCAGCACCGCGGGACGGTTGCCGTGCGGCTGGGTGCGCAGCGACCGGTCCAGGTCGGCGCCGATCTGCTTGATCAGCTCCTCCTTCAGCAGGCCCCGCACCTCCTCGGGGCTGCGCGTCCCCAGCACCTGGACGCGGGTACGCAGGTCCTCGGTGATCTGCCGGGCCACCGCGACGCCGATGTCGGCGCCGATCAAGGTGTCCTCGATCTCCTCCCACGCCTCGTCGTCCAGCGTCTCGCGCGACAGCAACCCCAGCAGCGTCCGGCCGAAGGTGTTCTGCGAACGCGCCAGCCGCGCCCGCAGCCGCACCAGCCGCCCCGCGGACGGCGGCGGAACCTCGATCTCGACCCGGGGCACCGCCTCGACGGGCGGCGCCCGTTCCGCCGGAGGCGCCGCCGCCTCCCCCTCTTCAACGGTGGTGGTGCCCGCGGCCGGCGGCCGCTCAGAGGGACGCTCCGCGGGCGGCCGCACCGCACGGCGCCCCGGCCGCATCAACGCGACGGCCCCAATGATCAGCGCGACGACCGCCACCACGCCGAGCACGGAGATGAGGGTCACATAGTCCATAGCCCACCCAGTCTTTCAGACACCCCCCGATGCCCCGAACGACCTCCCCACCCACACCCCGAACGCTCGCCCGGGCGACCCTCGATCCCTCAGCGAGCCATCAAGGCGAGTTCAAAGCGATGCCAGAGATCGCGCAGGCGCGACAGCTGAGAAGCCGCAGCGACGAACACCCCGCCCCACCAAGATTCGCAACCACCTCACCCCAACCCCAGCCCCGAACGGTCGCCGCGCCCGCCCCAGCCTCCAACCCCAGCCCCGAACGGTGCCCAACCGCCGCGATCGCGTCCGAAGGCAGGGGCGAGCGTCAGCGAGACCCTGATCGCGTAGCGAGCCCCTAGGCGAGTCGAAGCGATGCAGCGATCGCACGCGGTGCCGGAGAAGGAGGGCGCCCAGCGCCCGACGCCGCAGGCACCGCCAAGAAACACGCGCTGCGATCGCGACCGAAAGCAGGTTCCGAACCTGCGAGGAACCTGATCGCGCGGCGAGCCCCCAGGGCGAGTCGAAGCGATGCAGCGACCGCCGCAAGCGCAACAAGCGACGAGCCGCCAGGCGAGGAGCGCAGCTCGCACCTGCAAATAATCACCTCTCGCACTCACCCCAGCCCCCAACCCCAGCCCCGAACGGTCGCCCAAGCGTTGCGATCGCGACCGAAGGCAGATTCGAGCGAAGCAAGAATCTGATCGCGAAGCGAGCCCCTGGGCGAGTCGGAGCGATGCAGCGATCGCCGCAAGCGCAACAAGCGACGAGCCGCCAGGCGAGGAGCGCAGCTTGCGCTTGCAAATAAGCACTACCCCAGCCGTTGGCTGACGACTTGGGTGACGCCGTCTCCTTGCATGCTCACTCCGTAGAGGGCGTCGGCGCCTTCCATGGTGCGTTTTTGGTGGGTGATGATGATGAGCTGGGAGGATTCGCGCAGTTCCTCGAAGACGCGTAGGAGGCGCTGGGTGTTGGTGTCGTCCAGGGCGGCCTCGACCTCGTCGAGGACGTAGAAGGGCGAGGGTCGTGCCTTGAACACGGCGACGAGGAAGGCGATGGCCACCAGGGAGCGTTCGCCGCCGGAGAGCAGGGACAGCCGTTTGACCTTTTTGCCTGGTGGGCGGGCGGAGACTTCGACGCCGGTGGTGAGCATGTCGTCGGGTTCGGTGAGGGACAGGCTGCCTTCGCCGCCGGGGAACAGCCGGGCGAAGATCCGCTCGAATTCGCGGGCGGTGTCCTCGTAGGCGGAGGCGAAGACCTGCTGCACCCGGTCGTCCACGTCCTTGACGATGTTGAGCAGGTCGCGGCGGGTCTTCTTGAGGTCTTCGAGCTGCGAGGTGAGGAAGGCGTGCCGTTCCTCCAGGGCCGCGAACTCTTCCAGGGCCAGGGGGTTGACCTTGCCGAGCTGGTTGAGCTGCCGCTCGGCGGCCTTGGCGCGTTTCTCCTGTTCCGCCCGGTCGTAGGGGATGGGCTGTGCGTCCTCCGCGGCTTCCGGGCCGGGTGGGATGGGCTGGTCGGGGCCGTACTCCGCGACAAGGGCGTCCACTTCGAGGCCGAACTCCTCAAGCGCGCGCTGCTCGAACTGTTCCAGGCGCAGGCGCTGTTCGGCGCGGGCCACCTCGCTGCCGTGGACGACGTTCACGAGGCGTTCCAGCGTGCTGGAGAGTTCGCGTACCTGCGTCCGGATGACCTTCAGCTCGGATTCGCGTTCGGCCCGTGCGCGCTCGGCGGCCTCCCGCCGCGTCACCGCGGTCTCCAGGGACGTCTCGATGTGCCTCAGCGCGGCCTGAGCGCCCTTGTGGACGGCTTCGGCGGTCCTGGCCTGTTCTTCGCGGCGGGCGCGGCGCCGGGCGGCCCTCGCGCGCTCCTCGCGTTCGCGGCGTGCTCCGCGTTCGAGCGCGTCGGCGCGGCCCGCGATGGCCTGGACGCGTTCTTCGGCGGTACGGACGGCCAGGCGCGCTTCCATCTCGGCGGCGCGCAGTTCCTGGCAGCGGGCGCTCAGTTCGTCCCGCGCCTGGGTGTCGTGCCCGGCGTCGTCGGCGACCTCGGCCGCCTCCTCCGATTCGGCGAGGCGCTCGGCGAGTTCCTCGGCGGCCTGAGCGTCCCGTTCCAGGGACTCGTTGGCGGCGTCCAGGGCCTTGGTGAGGCGCTCCACCTCACCGCGTGCCGCCCGCACGTCGGCCTCCAGCCGCGCCGCCCGTTGCGCTTCCCGGGCGGCCTGGGCCTCGTGTTCACGCAGCCTGCCGCGTACGCGGTCGAGGTCGGCCTGGGCTTGGTTGACCCCGCCCTGGGCCTGGTTCACGGCGGCCTGGGCCGCGTCCACGGCGGCCTGGCCGTGCTGCTCGGCCGCGGTGGCCTCGGCGAGGGCCGCGGCGGAGCGCTCCGCCTCCGCCTCGGCGGCGGCGAGGTCTTCGGTGGCCTGGTCGAGGGTGCCTCGCATCTGCAGGAGGCTCTGTGCGCCTCCGGCGGCGCCTCCCTGGGCCCAGTGAGGGCCGACCAGGTCTCCGTCCCTCGTGACGGCCCTCAGGCCCGGCTCGCGCCGTACCAGGGCCACGGCGGCGGGCACGTCGTCCACCACCGCCACGTCGCGCAGCAGGTCGGCCATGGCGGGACGCAGGGTCTCCGGTACGGTCACCGCGTCGATCGCATAGTCGACCCCGGCGATCCTCGGGGGTTCCGGGCCCGTGGCGGGGGAAGTGTCGCCGATCAGGAGCCCGGCCCGGCCTGCGTCGCGTGTGCGCAGCAGCGCCAGGGCCGCCTCCGCGACGTCCAGGGAGCCCACCGCGATGGCCTCGGCCGCACCCGCCAGCGCGGCGGCGACCGCCGTCTCGTACCCCGGCCGTACGGTCAGCAGCGACGCGACCGTGCCCAGGACGCCTTGCAACGTCCCGTCCGCGCCCGCAGCCAGCACCGCCTCCCCGCCTTCGGCGGCACTGGCCAAGGTCAGGTTGAGGGCTTCGATGCGAGCCTGGAGCGCCGCGACCTGCTTCTGTGCCGCCTGGTCGGCCGAACGTGCCGCGTTCACGGCCGAGCGGGCGTCCTTGAGCGCGCGCTTGGGTCCGTCCACGGCCGCCTTGGCCGCCTCCAGTGCCTCCTTGGCCGTCTCCAAGGACTCCTGGGCCATCTCATGCTCGGCCAGCAGCTCCGGGTCGTCCACGACCTCGGACTCGAACGACTCGTACTCGGCACGCGCCGTGTTGACGCGCTGCTCGGCCTCCGCGCGCGCCTCCTCAAGCCGTCCGATCTCCGATCGTCCCGCCTGGACCTTGCTGCGCAGCGCCTCGACCCGGCCGCGCAGCCGCGCCAGTTCCTCCCGGCGGTCGGCGGCGGCGCGGGCCGCGGCCTGGAGGCGCCGCTCCTCCGCCGCCAGGGACTCCTCCGCCTCCGAACGCCTCTCCACGGCCGCCGCGAGCCCGTCCTGGGCCTCTTCAAGCGCGGCACGGAGCATCTCCTCCTGCTCGCGCACTTCGGCGGCCTCGCGTTCCATGTCCTCGGGGTCGCGGCCACGGCGTTCCTCGTCGCGGGCCTCGGCGGCGTTGCGGTGCCGTTCGGCCGCAAGGTCGGCCACGCCCCGCAGCCGTTCCTTCAGTGCCGACAGCTTGAACCAGGTGTCCTGCACCTGGGCCAGCATGGGCGCCTGTGCGGCCTCTTCGGCCTCCAGCGCCGCCTCGCGTTCCTGCGCCTCCGCCAGTGCGCGCTCGGTCTCGGCCCTGCGTTCCCGCACCGCGGCCTCGTCCGCCGCCTCCTGGTCCAGCTTGGTGCGCAGGGTGACCAGGTCGTCGGCCAGCAGCCGCAGCCGCGCGTCCCGCAGGTCCGCCTGGATCACCGCGGCGCGCCGCGCGATCTCGGCCTGCCGGCCCAGCGGCTTGAGCTGGCGGCGCAGCTCTCCGGTGAGGTCCTGGACGCGGGTCAGGTTGGCCTGCATCGCGTCCAGCTTGCGCAGCGCCTTCTCCTTACGCTTGCGGTGCTTCAGGACGCCCGCCGCCTCCTCGATCACGGCGCGGCGGCCCTCGGGACCGGCGTGCAGCACCCGGTCCAGCTGGCCCTGCCCGATGATGACGTGCATCTCGCGGCCGATGCCCGAGTCCGACAGCAGTTCCTGGATGTCCAGCAGCCGGCAGTGGTCCCCGTTGATCGCGTACTCGCTCTGCCCGGACCGGAACATCAGCCGGCTGATGGTCACCTCGGTGTACTCGATCGGCAGCGCGCCGTCGGTGTTGTCGATGGTGAGCACGACCTCGGCGCGGCCCAGCGGCGGCCGGCTGGCCGTCCCCGCGAAGATCACGTCCTCCATCTTGCCGCCGCGCAGGGACTTCGCCCCCTGCTCGCCCATCACCCAGGCGAGCGCGTCGACGACGTTGGACTTTCCCGAGCCGTTGGGCCCGACCACGCAGGTGATCCCCGGCTCGAACTTGAGGGTGGTGGAGGACGCGAAGGACTTGAAGCCGCGCAGCGTCAGGCTCTTCAGGTACACGCGCTCCCTTTCTTCTGGAGGTCCGACCCCCAGACCCCCAGGGCGGGGCGGGCTGTCCGCCCCTTCGCTCGTTCCTCGCTACGGGGCAGGGACGCCCCGCGCGGGAGCTCCGCCCCGCGCCCCCGGCGAGGCTCCGCCCCCATGCCCCGGCCCGTGACGTCCTCCGGGACCCGTTCGACGATACCGGCCGGGACGCTTCCGGCCCGTCAACCGCGTGGCGGTTCCCCTCCAATGTGCCACGATCTGCCCGAACACGTGTCGTCAACCGCCGTCGCGGGCGCGCCTCCGCCGCGCGTCGCGCCGCTCGCCCGGCACCCTGTCCGGCCCTGCTCGCCCTCGTCGCCTGTGCGTCGTGTTCGAACGATCCCAAGGAACGCATGGCGATCAACGCCAAAAAGAAAAGCCGGTAAAAGCCGCCGAAACACATAAAAAGGGACACCGCCGTCGCCCGTGGAACGATCCGAAGTATCGGAGACGCCGGGCGGCGGTGCCCGCCGGAAGAGGGTGGAGGAGGCCCCTGTGGGACGGTACGCCGGGTTGTGGGATCGGCAGAGCGACCGGTTCTGGATTCGACGGAACTCGTGCGCCGATCGACCGAGCCGATCAAGCCGAGTCGATCACTCTGAGTAGGGCCGGCCGATCAAGGGGGTGGGGCGAAAACATGAGGGACGCCTATGGACGGCGTCCCTGTATGTTCACCTCGAGCAGGCGCTGATCAGGTCAGCGCCGGTTCGCGGTCCTTCACACCGAGCGACAATACGTCGTCGTCCGCCGCCGTAGCGAGTGCGTCGTTCTCCGCCTGAAGCCGTACGAGCTCGGCTTCCAGATCACGTACGCGCTGCTGAAGGCGCCGCATCTCCGCGACCATCCGGGGGTCGGGACCGCCGACGTGGCCGAGTAGAGCCTTCGCCATGACTAAGGGTCCTCCACGCTGAGTAACCAGCAGGGATCGCGCACGAGAAGCAACTCGAACCGGTGCGCGTATCGTCTAGAGTCGCACCGGCCGGAGTCCTGGTCAAGACGCACATCACAGGCCGGTAACAACCTGTCGTCACTAGTTTAGCAGGTACAAACCGCTAACCCATACCCGATCAGCGTTCGAAGAAACCGGGCCCCTCGCCGCGCGGCTCGCTCCACCGCTCCGCGACTCCGTCCACCCGCCCGGGGGCGCCGCCGCCCCGCAGAAGTTCCAGCAGCCGCTCGCAGGACGCCCGCGGTCCCTCGGCGACGATCTCCACGCGGCCGTCCGCGAGATTGGTGGCGCTGCCGTTCAGGCCGAGCTCCAGCGCCCGTGACCTGACCCACCACCGGAAGCCCACGCCCTGAACACGACCGCGCGCCCACGCGGTCAGCCGCACCGTCTCCTGTCCCTCAGCGGCACCACCCATCACATCGTCCACGCTCAATATCGTGCCCGGCGCGGGCGGGGCTGGCACTTGGGACAGCTGAAAGAGGACCGGTTCATGAAGACGTCGCGCCGGATCGGCGTCCCGCAGCGCCGGCAGGGCTCGTCGCGGCGCCCGTAGGCGTCCAGGGAGCGGTCGAAGTAGCCGCTCTCCCCGTTCACGTTGACGTAGAGGCTGTCGAACGAGGTGCCCCCCACGGCCAGTGCGGCGGTCATGACCTCGCGCACCCCGTCCAGCACGCGGCGCACCTCCGGCCGTGTCAGGGTCTCGGTTGGACGCGCCCAATGGAGCCTGGCGCGCCACAGTGCCTCGTCAGCGTAGATGTTGCCGACCCCGCTGATGAGCGACTGGTCGAGGAGCGCGCGCTTGATGCCGGTGTGGCGGCGGCGCAGCGCCCGGTAGAACGCCTCGTCGTCGAAGGCGTCCTCAAGGGGGTCGGCCGCGATGTGCGCTATGGGCGCGGGCACGGGCGTGCCCGCGACACCGGCCGTCTCCTCCGTCACCATCAGGTGCCCGAAGGTGCGCTGGTCGACGAACCGCAGGTCGAACCCGCCCGTCGCGGAGTCGGCGAAGGAGACGCGGACGCGCAGGTGCTTCTCGCGGGGACGTTCGGGCTCACCGACCAGCAGTTGCCCGCTCATGCCCAGGTGGGCCAGCAACGTCTCACCCGAGTCCAGCGGGATCCACAGGTACTTGCCGCGGCGGCGCGGGGCCGCCATGGTGCGGCCCGCCAGGCGTCCGGCGAAGTCGGCGGGACCTTCCGCGTGGCGGCGCACCGCCCTCGGGTGCAGGACCACCGCGGAGGCGATGGTGCGCCCGGTGACCCAGCGGTCGAGGCCGCGGCGGACGACCTCGACCTCGGGGAGTTCGGGCACGCTAGGACCGCCTGCCCGCGGAGCCCCCGTCGGCCCCGTTGCCCGTCCCCGAACCCGTCCCCGAGCCCGCACCGGACGTGCCGGAGCCCGCCGACCCGGCGGCGCCCGCGGACTCGCGCCGGACGGCCATCTCGCGGATGGCGTTCCAGGCGGCCTCGGCCGCGTGCTGCTCGGCCTCCTTCTTGCTGCGGCCCTCGCCCGACCCGTACGTCGTGCCGCCGACCCGCACCGCGGCCCGGAACGTCTTCTGATGGTCGGGACCGCTCTCGGCGACGTGGTACTCGGGAACGCCCAGTTCCTCGACGGCGGTGAGCTCCTGCAAGGAGGTCTTCCAGTCGAGACCGGCGCCCAGACCGGCCGACCGGGTGATCAGGGCGTCGAACAGCCGGTGCACGAGCGCGGCCGCCTCGTCCAGGCCGCGGTCCAGGTACACCGCGCCGATCAGCGCCTCCAGGGTGTCGGCGAGGATGGACGCCTTGTCGCGCCCGCCCGTCCCCTCCTCGCCACGGCCCAGGCGGATGTGGTCGCCGACCCCCAGGCCGCGCGCCACGCCCGCCAGGGCGCGCATGTTGACCACCGCGGCGCGCAGTTTGGCGAGCTGTCCCTCCGGGAGGTCGGGGTGCCCCCGGTACAGGGTGTCGGTGACGACCAGGCCCAGCACCGAGTCGCCCAGGAACTCCAGGCGCTCGTTGGTGGGCAGGCCGCCGTTCTCGTACGCGAAGGAACGGTGCGTCAGCGCGCGTTCGAGAAGGTCGTCGGACACCTCGACGCCGAGCGCGCGGGTCAGTTCCGCGCGGTCCGGCGCGGGCTCGGTTCTCCTACCGCTCACAGGCCCTCCTCGCAAGCCTGGCGCCGCGCCGGCGGCGCCGATGGCGGCGTGTGACGCACCGGGCGCCCGGGGTGGCCCAGGACGGCCCGGACGGAGCCCGGGACGGCGCGGCCGCACGGCCGAGGAGAGGTCCACGAAGACGAGGTGCGCGCCGGTCGAACGATGTCCCCGGCGTGCACCACGGCCTCGGGCGCCGCACCTCGCCGCCACCACGCCGGCGTCACCCGCCGGGTGGACAAGGCTGGTCCAATGGCTCTGCCTACAAGGCTTCACCTTAGACAACGATGCGCCGGGTGGCCTCAGGCACCCGGCGGCCCGCGCATCGGGAGGGGCGGGCCCGCGCCGACCGCGGCTCCGCCCCTCGCGAGGCCGGACTCAGGCCGACGGGGTGATGACCTGCCGCCGGTCGTAGGTGCCGCACGTTCCACACGCGATGTGCGGGAGCTTGTAGTCGCGGCACGTCGGGCACTGCACCAGGTTGGGCGCGGTGGCCTTCCACTGCGCGCGCCTGTGCCGCGTGTTGCTCCGCGACTTCTTCCGCTTGGGGACGGCCACGTCAGCCCTCCTGCTTTCCTTCTCGTCGGTCGGATGCCCGGCGGGCGCCACTCCCTCCGGGGGATGCCTGCGGCGGCCCGCCGTTGGCGGCGAGGCCGTCGCCGGCCAGGCCCCGCAGCGCCTCCCAGCGAGGGTCGGCGACGGCGTGGCCGTGGTCCGGCTCGGCGTCCGCGAGCCGGACGCCGCACTCCGGGCACAGTCCGGGACAGTCGTCCCGGCACAGCGGGGACAGCGGCAGCGCGAGCACCACCGCGTCCCGGAGCACCGGCTCGAGATCGATCAGATCGTCCTCGAGGTGGAGCTCCTCGTCGTCCGCGCCCTGCTCATGCCGACCCCCTGGCGAGGGCCCGCCCCCGCCTCGGCCGGAGCGGGTGTCAGGATAGACGAAGAGCTCCTGGAAGTCCGCCTCAAAGGTCGAGGCGATCGGGTCAAGGCAGCGCGCGCACTCCCCTTCGAGGGGAGCCCGCGCGGTGCCCGTGACGAGCACGCCTTCGAGCACCGCCTCCAGCCGCAGGCGCAGCTCGATGGCGGCCCCTTCGGGCACGCCCACCATCTCGACGCCCAGATCCGCCGGGGCCGGCACGGTGAGGACCTCTTCGCGCGACGACCCGGGCTGCCTGCCCAGCGCCCGGGTGTCGAGCACGAGAGGGGCGTTCGGGTCGAGGCGTGACAGAGTGATCCTGCTTTCGTGAGCCATGGGATTCGCGGCCGTCGGTCCAGGCCGAGGTACCAGGGTACCCAACGCGACGGTCCGCCCCCAACTCGCACGCCCCCCACCCGTACGTCACGCCGCCCCACGGCTCATGACGGCTCACGCTCGCGGCCCGCCGTCCGGCGGCCTACGGTTCCCGGAGCCGCTCGGCGAGCCGGGTGTGCACCAGCTCCGGGATCAGCCCGGACACATCGCCCCCGTACTTGACGATCTCCTTCATCAGGCTGGAGGACAGGTAGGAGTAGAGCGGGTTGGTCGACATGAACATCGTCTCGACCCCGGCCATCCGATGGTTCATCTGGGCCATCTGCAGCTCGTACTCGTAGTCGCTCACCGCGCGCAGGCCCTTGATGATCACCGAGATGTCGTTGTGCCGGCAGAAGTCGACCAACAGCCCATGCCACTTGTCGATCCTGACGTTGCCGTACTCCTTGGTGACCTCCTCCAGCATCTCCATCCGCTCGTCGATGCTGAACAGGCCCTTCTTGGTCTTGTTGATCAAAACGGCGACCACCACCTCGTCGAAGAGCCGGGACGCCCGGCCGATGATGTCGAGGTGGCCGTTGGTGACGGGATCGAATGAGCCTGGACAAACGACACGGCGCACGAGGTGGCTCCATCCTTGCGTCTGGGCTTCCGTGCAGGTGGGGGCCCTGCGGCGCGACGGTACCAAACCGGCCTCCGGCGCCTTGTCACCGGGTCGCGGTCACGCCGAAGCCGATTCGGTCGACGTGGCGCTGCCGTACCAGAACACCGCCTCGCCGTAGCGCCGGTCGCGCTCGGCCGCGTACCCCTCGGGCCAGCTCAGCGCCGGGCCGCGCGCCGCGCGCTCGACCACGACCAGCGATCCTGGGACGGTCCAGCCGTGGTCGCGCAGGGCCTCCAGCAGCCTGGTCACCGCGGTGTCGGCGAGCGCGTACGGCGGGTCGGCGAAGATCAGGTCGTACGGGCCGCCCTCGGGTTCGTGTTCGACGAGGCGTTCCACCGTGCCGCCCTGGGGACGGGCGCCACGCAGGCCGAGCGAGGCGACGTTCCGGCGGATGACCTTGAGGGCGCGGGGGTTGGACTCCACCAGCAGGGCGTGCGCGGCGCCCCGCGACAGCGCCTCCAGGCCGACCGCGCCGGATCCGGCGTACAGGTCGGCGACGCGCAGGCCGTCCAGCGAGCCCAGCAGCGCCAGGACGGTGCCGAACAGGCCCTCCCGCGCACGGTCGCTGGTCGGGCGGGTGTCCCGTCCCGGCGGCACGGCCAGCCGCCGCCCGCCCGCACTGCCCGCGATCACCCTGGTCATTTCTCAAGTATCGGGGGCGGCGGAGAGTGGAGGCGACGGCGGCATGCCGGAATTTCACCGATTCGCTCATAGGGATCCGCTCATGGTGATTCGGTCATGGGCCGCCATTCCCGCCGCGCTCCCGGTACGGGGCGCCACGGGCATCGCCGGGGCATCGCGCCGATACGCCAATTCGCGAGCGAATCCGGCGATCGGTATTCCCTAGCGGCTACCTGCCGTGTCAGGGTGAACGCAGGTTGTTGTAGAGGCTATACCCCCCAGGAGTACCTCGTGCACCACGGTAGAAGGCTGGCGGTGACGGCGGGCGCGACGGTTCTGGGTCTGGCGGCCATGAGCGGGGTCGGGCAGGCCGACACCCGCGGTGGCTCAGGCTCGGGCTCCCCCCTGGCCGACCTCACCTCGTCCCTCACTGGCACCATCGGGGGCCTGACCGGAGCCCTCGTCGGGTCCGGCGGGTCGGCGCCGGAGTCGCGGACGAGCACCGGCGGGTCCTCGGGTCCGTCCGCTCCCGGCTCCGTCGGCAAGCCGCCGAGCGTCAAGAAGGCGACATCGGGAGGCACAGGGACCTCCCGGACATCGCGCACCACGTCCAGCGGCCCCGCGAAGTCCGGCAAGCCCGCCGCCAAGGCCGGGAAGAAGAAGGAGAGCACGAAGCCCGGTCACCTGCGGATCGGCCTGTCCCCCGAGGTGGACCCCAAGAAGCTGACGCTCAAGGGCGGGCTGGTCATCGACGCCGGGTTGCGCACGCTGCTCGGACCGGCCGGTCTCAAGGTGGAGGCGGACGGCAGGCTCTCCGCCGAGGACATCGCGATCGGCGACCCCGAGGCCGAGGGGAACGTGGCGCTGGGCGGCTACGTCCTCGGCATCGGCGCCAACGCCGAAGTGGGCGGCGGCGCGGTCGTCAGGCCGGGCCAGATCGGCGCCAATGTCGGCGCGAACGTGTGCGCCGGTCCTGTGACCTGCGTGGACATCCCCGGAGAACCGGGCGAGCCCGGAGAGCCGGGCGAGCCGCCGGGCGGAGGCCCCGGCCCCGGGCCCACACCCCCGATCCCGGGCGATCCCTCGTCGCCGCTGCTGCCCGACCTCCCGCGGGCCGAGATCCCGCAGGCGTCGCAGGCGGACGCGGCGCCGACGGAGGACCTGCCCTTCACCGGGGCCGACAGCCTCTCGCTCGCGGCGATCGGCCTGACCGCGATCGTGACCGGCGGCGCCGCCGTCGCGTTCACCCGCCGGCGCAGGGCCGAGCAGGCGGCGGACTGACCTCCGGGACTGCACAGGGAAACGGGACGCCCGACGGCGGGCGTCCCGTTTCCGTCATTCCCCGCTGATCACTCGAAAGCCGTTAAGGCGCCGTCCAGAGTCGCCGTTCACAAGCGCTCGGTCCTGGCGACCTGCCATCCGTTCTGACCCTGCCGCCGCAGTTCCAGCCGATACATGCTGATCTTGTCGTTGGTCCGGCAGCGGTCCTTGGCGCATTCCCCCACCGCGACCAGCGCGGTCGGGCGGTCGGCCGGCCCGCCGGGACGCACCGCCGTCTCGACCGGCGTGCCGGACCTCACCGGTTCGCTCCGGTTCACCGCGTCGATCAGGCCCCGGCCCTTCGTCCTGGGCCAGGCGTCGCCCGCCGACGCCAGCCGTGGCACGGAGTCGGCGCGCAGCACGTAGAAGGTGTCCAGCAGCCAGGACGCGCTCCGTTTGACCATGGTGACCCGCATCGGCTCGTTCAACAGGTTCGGCTGGGCGTTCGCGGCGGTGACAGCACGGTGACCGTGCCGCCCGACGACGAGATGACCGCCGAGTCGGTGATGGCCGCGCTGATCGTGCTCTGCCTGTCGCGGAGCTGCGTGCGCCAGTTGCTGGTCTCCAACTGGCGGTCGTACTCGGCGCGGTACCGCTGGGTGATCCGGGCGTGCGCGGCGGCGATGTCCTGGTCGATGCGGCGGTAGTCGAAGCTCAGCACGGCCTTGATCGCCTCCCCCGCCGCGCGGGTCGCCTCGGCCGTGCCGGCGGGCGGCACCGCCACGTCGGCCACCGGGGAGGCGGAGGGCGACGGCTTGGGATCGCCGTTCCCGCCGGACGCCAGCGCGAACGCGGCACCGCCGCCCGCCAGCAGGACGAGCGGAGCCGCCACCGCCACGGCGATCCGCAGGCGGCGCTTGGCCGAGCCGGGCGGGATGGTGTGATGCGGCGGAAAGGTGACGGGCTGCCCGGGGACCGGCGGCGCTCCCGGACCGCCGGGCGGCGGCTCCGACTCGGCCGCGGTGCCGAACCCGCCAGGCCCGATCCCGAAGCCCGCGGGCCCGCCGAACCCGCCCTGGCCGGCGAACGGCCCGGCCGGGGCGCCGCCCGCGAAGGACGCCCCCGTGGTCAGCGCGCCCTCCGGCTCCGCCGCCACCGTTTCCTGGCTGCCCAGCAGCTCCAGTAGCACCTCCTGCGCCCCGGGACGGTGGGCCGGGTCCTTGGCCAGGCAGGCCGCCACGACCGTGCGCAGCGAATCCGGCAAGGCCGACATGTCCGGTTCGTAGTTCAGAACGCGGTGGAACACCGCGGAGATCGTGTCGTTGCCGAACGGGTGCCGCCCGGTCGCCGCGAACAGCATCGTCGAGCCCCAGGCGAACATGTCCACGCCGGGGCCGAGCTCGCCGTCGGTGACCTGCTCGGGCGCCATGTACGAGGGGGTGCCCACCACGCCGCTGCCCTTGGCCGCGGCCGAGCCCATCACCCGCGCGATCCCGAAGTCGATCACGCGCGGGCCGTCCGGGCCCATCAGGACGTTCGCCGGCTTGAAGTCGCGGTGCAGGATGCCCGCGCGGTGGATGGCCGCCAGCGCGGTGACCGTGCCGATCGCCAGCCGGTCCAGATCGGTGCCGGTGCGCGGCCCGGCGTCCCCGCCGACCAGCTCGGTCAGGGACGGGCCCGGCACGTACTCGCTCACCACGTACGGAAGCTCGCCGGAGATGTCGGCGTCCAGGACCTGCGCGGTGCAGAACCCGGCGACCCGCCCGATCAGCTCCATCTCCCGCTCGAACCTCGCCCGCCACTCGGGGTTGCGGCTGAGCGAGGCGCGCAGCAGCTTGATCGCCACCTCGCGGCCGTCCTCGCCCTCGGCCAGGAACACCACGCTCTGACCGCCCTCGCCCAGCCGCCCCTTGACCTGGTAAGGCCCCAGCCTCTCCGGATCGCTGGGCAGCAGGGGGCGAACGGACGTCATCGCTTTCCTCCGTCAGGTACGGACCCGCCACGGCGTAACGTGCCGATTACTGCGGATGATGTCAGATCGCACCCTTCCGGTCACCCAGGTAAACCGGCCGACTCCCCTATCCCGGCCATGCCTTCCCAGGTCACGCCTTCTCCAGGTAGTCCGCGCGCTCCTCGTCGAGGAGGGTGGCCAGCTCGGCGGCGAGCCCGGGGTGGTCGGCCAGGTCGGGATCGGCCTCGACCAGCATCGTCGCCTCGTCCCTCGCGTCCCGGATCACCTCCTCGTCGCGCAGCAGCGTCAGCAGCCGCAGGCTGGAGGCGCGGCCCGCCTGGCTCGCGCCGAGCACGTCGCCCTCGCGGCGCTGCTCCAGGTCGAGCCGGGAGAGCCGGAACCCGTCGGTCGTGGACGCCACCGCATCCAGCCGCTCCCGCGCCGGGCTGCCCGGCTCGGCGTCGGTGACCAGCAGGCACAGCCCGGGGAGCGTGCCGCGGCCGACCCTTCCGCGCAACTGGTGCAGTTGGGAGACCCCGAACCGGTCCGCGTCCATGATCACCATCACGGTGGCGTTCGGGACGTCCACCCCGACCTCGATCACCGTGGTGGCCAGCAGCACGTCCAGCTCGCCGCGGGCGAACGCGCGCATCGTGGCGTCCTTCTCGTCGGGGTGCAGCTTGCCGTGCAGGACGCCGAGCCGCAGCCCGGCCAGCAGTTCCTCCAGGCGCGGCAGGAGCTCCATGATGCCCAGCGGCGACCGGCGGTCGCCGTCCTCGGCCGGGCCGGGGGCGGCGGCCCCGTCGCCCTCGTCCCCCTCCCGCTCCCCGATCCGCGGGCACACGATGTAGATCTGGCGGCCCTCGGCGGCCTCCTCCTTGATCCGCTCCCAGGTGCGGGCCAGGAAGGCGGGCTTCTCCGGCGGCACCACATGTGTCCTGATCTCCGCCCGCCCGGCGGGGAGCTGGCCCAGCACGGAGGTCTCCAGATCGCCGAAGACGGTCATCGCCACCGTCCGCGGGATCGGCGTGGCGGTCATGACCAGCACGTGCGGCCGCCCGCCCGGCACCTTCTCGCGCAGCGCGTCCCGCTGCTCGACGCCGAACCTGTGCTGCTCGTCCACGACCACCAGCCCGAGGTCGGCGAACTGGACGTGCTCCTCCAGCAGCGCGTGCGTGCCCACCACGATCCCGGCCTCGCCGGACGCCGCCTCCAGCAGCGCCGCCCTGCGCGCCTTCGCGCCCTGCGAGCCGGTCAGCAGCGCCACCCGAGTCGCGTGGTCGGCTCCCCCGATCTGCCCGGCCTGCGCCAGCTCGCCCAGCATCGTGGTGATCGAACGGTAGTGCTGCTGGGCGAGCACCTCGGTCGGCGCCAGCAGGGCCGCCTGCCCGCCGCCGTCCACGACCTGCAACATCGCCCGCAACGCGACCACCGTCTTGCCCGCCCCCACGTCGCCTTGGAGGAGGCGGTGCATGGGATGGGACAGGGAGAGGTCCTCGGAGATCTCGCGGCCCACCTCGCGCTGGCCAGGGGTCAGCTCGAACGGCAGGCGGGCGTCGAACGCGTCCAGGAGACCGCCTTCGATCGCGGGGCGCGGCTTGGCGGGGAGCCGGGCGGCGGCCATCCGGCGCTGCGCCAGCGCCACCTGGAGGACGAACGCCTCGTCCCACTTCAGGCGTGCGCGGGCCTTGCTCAGCTCCTCCCACGACTTGGGACGGTGGATGCCCTCGTACGCCTCGCGCAGCCCGATGTAACCGTGCCGCTTCAGCATCAGCCGCGGCATCGGGTCGGCGTCCAGCCGCAGGTGGTCCAGCACCGTGCCGACCGACTTGCCGATCGTCTCGATGTCCAGGCCCTTGGTGGACGGGTAGATCGGGATGATCTCGTCCGCCCACTCCTGCGCGGCCTCCTCCGCGTCCCTGGCCGCGACCACCTTGTACTGGGGATGGGCGAGCTGCCGCTGCGGCTTCCCGCCGCGCGGCCGGTACGTGGTGATCTTGCCCGCGAACAGGCCGCGCGTGCCCGGCGACAGCTCCCGCTCGGGACGGTACGAGCCCCGCCTGCCGAAGAAGCTCAGCTTGAGCAGCCCGGTGCCGTCGGTGACGGTGATCTCCAGCACGTAGCCGGGACTGCGGGTCAGGGGACGCCCCTGCACCTTCACCACCTCGGCCATCACCGTGACGTGCTCGCCGTCCTGCAACCCGCTCAGGGGCGTCAGCTCCCCCCTGTGCGCGTACCGGCGCGGGTAGTGGTGCAGCAGGTCGCCGACCGTCTCCAGGCCCAGGCCCTTGGACAGCACCTTGGCGGTCTTGTCGCCCAGCACCTTGTACAACGGCTCGTCGAGATTCGCCACGGTCCCCTTTCTACCGCGCGGCTCCGACCCTTACTCCACTCCTATAAGGAGCGGGGAACGCACCTGGCCGCCCTCGTACACGCACACCTCCACGTCCGGGTGCCGGTCGCGCAGGTGGGTCTCCAGTGCCTCGACCAGGTCGTCCGGCGCGTCCACCCCGTGGATCAGCGTGACCAGCTCGCCGCCGCCCGACAGCATCCGGTCCAAAACGTGCGCCGCCACGCCGGTGAGATCCGAGCCGATCATCACCACGTCCCCCTCGATCAGGCCGAGCACGTCGCCGGGCTGGCACAGGCCCACGCTGGTGACCGCCTCCTCCACGGCCAGTTCCAGATGCCCGAAGCGGGTCGCGCCCGCCGCCCGCGTCATCGCGATCACGTCCTCGGGGAACCGGCGTAGCGGATCGTGCACCGCCAGCGCGGCCAGCCCCTGCACCGACGCCATGGTCGGCACCACCGCGATGCGCGCCCCGCTATCACGCGCGCGCTCCGCCGCCGCCTCCGCCAGGGCCAGCACCTCCGGCTCGTTCGGCAGCACCGCGACCTCGTCCCCCGCCGCCAGGATCGCCTCGGCCAGCACCGCCAGCGGCGGCACCGTACCCGGCTCGCGCCGCACGACGCGGGCGCCGGTGCTCTCGAACAGCGCCGCCAGACCGTCCGCCGCCGTCACCGCCACCACCGCGCGCCCCACGCAGGGAGCGGGCCGCCCCTGGTGCGGCGAGTCGCCGTCGTGCAGGTAGGTGACGCGGATACGGTACGGACGCCCCGCCGCCAGCCCAGCCTCGATCGCGGCGCCCGCATCGTCGACGTGGACATGGACGTTCCACAGCCCGTCCCCGCCCACGACGACCAGCGAATCACCCAGGCCGTCCAAGACGCTGCGCAAATCGGGGATGGTCTCGTCCGGGGCATCCAGCAGATACATGACCTCATAGCCGGGACCCGTGGGCGGCGGCCCGGCCCGTTCGTCCCGCACCGGCGAGGGCGCCCGCGCCGGGATCTCGTACCGCTCCGGGTACTCCTCGGTGATCACGGCGGCCAGCGCGTCCAGGACCACGCACAGCCCGGCCGCGCCCGCATCCACCACACCGCTGCGCGCCAGCACGTCGAGCTGGTCCGTGGTACGCCGCAACGCCCGCCGCGCCCCATCCGCCGCCGCCCGCGCCACCACGGCCAGCCCCGGATCGCCGTTCTCCCCCGTCGCGCTCGCCGCCGCCTCCAGAACGGTCAGGATCGTGCCCTCGACCGGACGCTCCACCGCGTTGCGCGCCAGCACCGACGCGTACCCCAGCGCCTCACCGAACGCCACACCGTCCGCCACGTTCTCCGGACGCCCCACGATCTCCGCCAGGCCGCGGAACACCTGGCTGAGAATCACCCCCGAGTTGCCCCGGGCACCCACCAGCGCCCCACGCGTCAGGGCCCGCCACGTCTCCTCGACACCCGCGTCCCCGGGCAGCTCCGCGACCGCGTCGGCCGCGGCCAGGACGGTCAGATGCAGGTTCGTCCCCGTATCACCGTCCGGGACCGGGAACACATTGAGCGCGTCGATCTCACCCCGGGTCCGCCCCAGCGCCTCCGCCGCGAGCCGGCTCCACCTCCGCACCGCGATTCCGTCGAGGACTTCGCCCACACTCGGCCCCCTCGCTCCTCCCACAGGAAGGTACTACTTACTCCGGCAGACACCTCTGTACCGGCACCGATCGGCCCGGCCGATTCGCCTAGATGGACGGCCGTCGGCTACCCTGATCCGTGCGCCTCGTCCCGTGGCGCCTTCAGAGCGACCGGCAGGCCCGGCATACGGCCACTCCGGCTCAAAGCATCGACACCACTTGGAGTTTCCCGTGGCTTCCGTCTGCGACGTCTGCGGCAAGCGACCCGGCTTCGGCATGCGCGTCTCCCACTCGCACCGCCGCACCCCGCGCCGCTGGAACCCCAACATCCAGCGCGTCCGCGCCGTCGTGAACGGCACCACCAAGCGCATCAACGCCTGCACGTCCTGCATCAAAGCCGGCAAGGTCATCAAGCCCAGCGTCTAGCGCTTATTGCAGACGCGAGCTGCGCTCCTCGCCTGGCGGCTCGTCGCTTGTTGCGGTTGCGGCGATCGCTGCATCGCTCCGACTCGCCTAGAGGCTCGCTCCGCGATCAGGGTCTCGCTGGCGCTCGCCCCTGCCTTCGGTCGCGATCGCAACGCCTGGCCGCCGTTTGGGGCTGGGGTGATGGGCTGAGGTCGTTGCGAGAGGCTGCGCTCGCCCTCTGCTTTGGGTCGTGATTGCAGCGTTTGGGCGATCGTTCGGGAGCTGAAGGGTGGGTATGGGGGGCGTTCATCGCGGCCGCGGGCTGCGCCTCAGCCCCGAACGGTCGCTCAGGCGTTGCGATCGCGTCCGAAGGCAGGTTCCGAGCTTGCGAGGAACCTGATCGCGCAGCGAGCCCCCCCAGGTGGGTCGAAGCGATGCCAGCGATCGCACGCAAGCGCGACAAGCGACGAGCCGCAGGCGAGGAGCGCAGCTCGCGCCTGCTATAAAAGATGGCGCTCATCGCCCGCCGCCGCAGGCGCGCCAATGAGCACAGTCCCAACTACCTTAGCCCCTCGCCCCAGCCCCGAACGGCGGCCAGGCGTTGCGATCGCGTCCGAAGGCAGATTCGAGCGCCAGCGAGAATCTGATCGCGCAGCGAGCCCCCAGGGCGAGTCGAAGCGATGCAGCGATCGCCGCAAGCACGACAAGCGACGAGCCCCCAGGCGAGGAGCGCAGCTCGTGCTTGCCAATAAACACAGCGCAGCTCTCGCTTGCTAAGTCCAAGCGTGATTGACGGGGCCGATTCCGTTGCCTAGGGGGAAGCCTGCGGCTATGGCGCCGGTGACGTAGTCCTTGGCTTTGGCGACGGCGGTGGGGACGTCTTCGCCTCGGGCCAGGTAGGAGGCGATGGCCGAGGCTAGGGTGCAGCCGGTGCCGTGGGTGTGGCGGTTGTTGTGGCGGGGGGCGGTGAAGCGGTGTTCGTGTTCGCCGTCGAAGAGGAGGTCGGCGGGTTCGCCTGGGAGGTGGCCGCCTTTGATCAGGACCCAGCGGGGGCCGAGGGCCTTGACGGCTTCGGCGGCTTCGCGGAGGCCGGTCTCGTCGACGACTTTCACGCCGGTGAGTTGTTCCACTTCCCACAGGTTGGGGGTGGCGACGGTCGCGGTGGGGAGGAGCGCGGAACGTACGGCGTCGACAGCGTCGGGGGCGAGGAGGGGGTCGCCGTGCTTGGAGACGCCGACGGGGTCGACCACGATGGGGGCGGTGGCTTCGGCGAGGACTTCGGCGACGGTTTCGACGAGGGCGGTGGACGCCAGCATGCCCGTTTTGATCGCGTGGGCGCCGATGTCGGACAGGACCGAGTCGAGCTGGGCTCGGACGGCCTCGGGGGGCAGTTCCCAGTAGCCCTGGACGCCGAGGGAGTTCTGCGCGGTGACGGCGGCGATGACGCTCATGCCGTGGGTGCCGAGGGCGAGCATCGTCTTCAGGTCCGCTTGGATGCCCGCGCCGCCTCCGGAGTCCGAGCCGGCGATGGTGAGGACGAGCGGGGGCGCCTGGTTCTCGAGTGATCCGGTCACGATGCCCACTCTAGGGCGATATGCGGTGGTTCTACACGCGTGTGCAGGTCAGGCCGTTCAGCTTGCAGGAGGACGGGCCCCTCGCGACACCGCGGGCGAGGTAGCTGACCTTGACCTTGCCGCCCGGCTGGAGGGCGGGGGCGCCGGCGGGGCTGCGCACCAGGCCGAGCGCGCCGGTGCGGACGGCGGTGGCGCCGCGCACGGCGACGATCGTGGCGTTGGGGATGCGGAAGGACATCGTCCAGGACGGCACGGGACGGTCCCCGCGGTTGGCGATGGTGGTGGTGAAGCGGAAGCCGTTCGAGGTCTTGCTGACCAGCCTGAACGCGACGACGAGCCCATCGGGGCGCTCGGTGGCGCGGGGGCCGCGCTGGGACACCTGGCCTTCCTTGGTCGGTTCCCTCGGGGCGCCGCCGGCGAAGTTGAGGGCGATCTGCTGGGTGCTCAGCGCGTAGGACACCATGCCCACGGCGAGGACCAGCGCGACGATCGGGAGCAGCGGCACCGGGATCGATGGCGGCCTTCTGCGGGTGTCCGAGGGGTGCGGCCCGGGAAGCGGAGGTTCGGCGTCGGGCGGTGCGCCCTCGTCCCCGGTTCGCGCGTGCCTGGAGTGTCGTCCCATCCCATCCCTCTTCGATCACAGGATGTATACCAAACCCGCATCAAGCATGCCTACCAGACGCCCAAAGGGTTGTGCGGGAACACGACGGCCGCCCGTGTCGCCCCTGGCTCACCGGCGGAAGTGGTCCCAGCCGCCTCCCTGGTAGGACGTGCCGTCGACCAGCACGCCCGCGCCTTCGACGACCCTTCCGACGACCGTCCAGGACGCGGGCGGCACGGTGCCCGGCGGGACGGTGGCGGCGAAGGCGTGATCCTCCCCACCCGTGAGGGCGTGGCGGAGGCCGTCGGGACCGAGCTCCCGTGGCCTCGGGACGGCGGACGAGTCCACCTCGATGCGGACGCCGCTCGCCTTGGCGATGTGGCCGAGGTCTTGGAGGAGGCCGTCGCTGACGTCCATCAGGGCGGTCGCGCCCATCGCGCGGGCCTCCTCCCCCGCCGTGTACGGAGGGCGGGGCCGGCGGTGCGCCTCGATCAGCCCGGCGGGCTCGTCCTTGCCGGCGTCGAGCAGTTCCAGACCGGCCGAGGAGTGCCCGAGCCGTCCCCGGACGGCCACCAGGTCGCCGGGGCGCGCGCCGGAACGCGTCAGCGGCGGCCGGCCCGCGAGGTCGCCGAGCGCGGTGATCGCGAGCGTGATGAGCGGCGCGGCGACGACGTCGCCGCCGGCCACGGACGCGCCGGCCATCGCGCATTCCTCGCCCAGCCCCGCGTACAGCTGCTCGGCCCATTCGACCGGGGTGTCGGCCGGTGCCGCCAGACCGACCAGCAGGGCGGTCGGCCGCGCCCCCATCGCCACGACGTCGGCGAAGTTCTGCGCGGCGGCCTTGCAGCCGATCTCGTACGGCCCGGACCAGTCGCGCCGGAAGTGGCGGCCCTCGACGAGCAGGTCGGTGGTGGCCACCACGCGCCCGTCGCTCGCCCGGACCACCGCGGCGTCGTCGCCGGGCCCCAGCTCCACGGCCGGGCCCTGCCGCAGCCGATCGGTCAGCCGTGTGATCAGCCCGAACTCGCCCAGCTCCCCGATGCTGCTCATCCGCCCCCGTCCCACCGCCGCCCCGAGGGGCCAGGGCGGCGTGTAACACGATACGGTGACCGTCCGACGTTTATTCTCCGCCCGGGGAGGACGGATGGTGCAGGCCTACATCCTCATCCAGACCGAAGTGGGCAAGGCGGCCGAGGTGGCGCGCGAGATCGGCGGCATCCCGGGCGTCACGCTGGCGGAGGACGTGACGGGGCCCTATGACGTGATCGTGCGAGCGGAGGCGCGCAATGTCGACGAGCTGGGCAAGCTCGTCGTGGCGCAGATCCAGGCGGTCGAGGGGATCACCCGGACGCTCACCTGCCCGATCGTGCACATCTAGCTTCCAGGTTCCCGTGCCGGCTCGATCTGGACGGCGAGGCGCCCGGCGGCGCCTCCTCGCCGCGCTTCTCCCAGGGCTGCTGCTTGCGGCCGGATGCGGGGCGGGCGCCGTGCGGGTCCCGGTGCCGACGCCGGACGCGGCGGGCGCGCGGTTGTGCGCGGGCCTGCGGCTCCCGGAGAAGGTGCTGGGCGCCGAGCGCCGCGACACCTCCCCGGAGTCACCGTTGACCGCGGCGTGGGGCTCGCCCGCGATCGCGCTGCGCTGCGGCGTGCCGCGGCCGGCCGCGCTGACCCCGGACGCGCAACTGGTGACGGTGAACGGCGTCGACTGGTTCGGCCAGCCCGCGGACCGTCCGGTCACGTTCACCGCCGTGTCACGGCAGACCTACGTGGAAGTGACCGTCCCGCCGAAGTACAGCCCGCCCGGCGACGTGCTGATCGAGCTGGGCCGCCCGATCGCCGCCACGATCCCCAGGAAGCCCGAGGGGCAGATCTGACACCGTTCACAACGGGAAGGGCAGGGTCGGCATCCAGGTGTTCCAGATCCGCCGCAGGCGGCCGTCCCCGATAACGGTGGCCAGCGCGTCGTCGAGGGCGGAGCGCGTTCCGGGACGGTCCTTGGCCACGGCCACGCCCCACCGGTTCGCGGTGGGGACGGTGAAGGCCAGGTCGAAGTCGGCGTCCTCCGCCAGGGGGACGAAGACCACGTCGTCGTCCACCACGGCGTCGACCTCGCCGGAGCGCAGCGCGGCCAGCATGTCGCCGAAGACGTCGTCGGTCTCGCCGCCGAACGGCACGGTGGTCGCACCCTCGAACGTCTCGGCCAGCGCCATGTTGGTGCTGCCCTCGATCGCCGCGACGCGCAGGCCGCGCAGGCCGGACGGCGAGGTGATACCGGCGCCGCGCCGTACCAGGACCGCCTCGTTGAACACCGCGTAGGGACGGGTGAAGTCGACATGGCGCAGGCGCTCCTCGGTGATGCCCTGCCCGCACCAGACAGCGTCCACCTCGTGGGCCTGGAGGGACGGGACGAACTCGGCCCAAGGCATGAAGACCCATCGCAACGGGCGGCCCATCACCTCGGCCACCAGGGCGGCCGCGTCGGGTTCGTAGCCGTGCCGGGCGACGCCGTCGGGGCTGCGCGAGAACAGCGGCGGCGCCTCCGCGTCGATGCACGCCAGCCGCAGGGGCTCGGTCACGGCAGGTGCTCGGTGTACATCTCGCGCTCCCAGTCGGTGATGGCGCCGCAGAACCGGGCCCACTCGTCGCTCTTGAGCTCCAGGTACAGCGCGGACATCGCCTCCGGGAAGGCGCCGCGGACGACGGCGTCGGCGGCGAAGGCGTCCAGGGCGTCCCGCAGCGTCAGCGGAAGCGGCTCGAACTTCGAGGGGGTGGCCTCGTAGCTGCTGCCGGCCTGTGGCGGGCCGGGGTCGATGGCGTGGTCGAGGCCGTCCTTCATGGCGGCGATGACGGCGGCGTGGGAGAGGTACGGGTTGACGGACGCGTCGGGCAGCTTGCATTCGAGCCGTCCGTTGGCCGACAGCCGCACCGTGCAGGTCTTGTTGTCCATGCCCCAGTTGATCTGGGACGGGGCGAACTGGCCCGCGTCCCAGTAGCGCTTGTAGGAGTTCACCGTGGGGCCCATCAGCGCCATCATCCCGGCGGCGTGGCTGAGGACGCCGCCGAGCGCGTGCCTGCCCTCCTCGGTGAGGTGCAGTTCCGTCACGCCGGGGTCGGCGAGGATGTTGCGGTCGCCGCGCCACAGGCTGAGGTTGTGGTGGCAGCCGTTGCCCATCACCCCGGCGGCGGGCTTGGGCATGAAGCTGGCGGTGACGCCCATCTCGCGGGCCACCTGCTTGCAGATCTGGCGGTAGGTGACGAGCCGGTCGGCGGTGACGCAGGCGTCGTCGAACATCCAGTTCAGCTCGAGCTGCCCGGGGTCCTCGTAGTCGCCTTCGATCATGTCGAGGCCGAGCGCCTGCGCGTACCGGATCACCCGCTGGAAGATCGGGCGCATCAGCTCCAGGCTGTCGACGTGGTAGGACGGGCTGGACCCCGGTTTGACGTGCACGTCGAGCCCGGGACCCGTCCAGGTCATCTCGGGCTCGCAGCCGCTGCGCAGCCGCAGCCCGGTGGCCTCGGTGAACGCGTCGTGGACGCGGCGCAGGTTGGAACGGGCGTCGGTGGCCAGCGGGCTGCCGCCGATCTCCGGGAAGTGCCCCGGCTCGTACACGCTGCAGAAGAACCGGCCGACGGTAGTGTCCCACGGCAGCACCGCGAAGGTGTCGGCGTCGGGCACGGCGGTGAACTCCTTGGCCTCGGTGCCGCCGCCGAGCAGGTTGCCGAACCGGTCGACCTGGAGGTCCGACATCGCGGTGCGATGCAGGTTGACGCCGCGTTCCAGGTTGCGGCGCAGGTGCCGGGCCGGGACGACCTTCCCGACGATCCGGCCGGTCAGCGACACGGTCTGGTAGTAGATGAACTCGACGCCGGACTCCTGGACGCGGGCGGTGACGTCGTCCATCGCGGCGGCGTTGCGTTCCTTGTGCTCGTCGAGAGCCGTGGTGGCGGACATGGGACCTTCCCTCAGACGGTGAGCGGTCGGATCACTTCGGGGGGACGGCCCCCCACGTCCCCGGGCCAGTACGCCCGGCCGCCTGCCGGGCGCTCGGACGTCCAGGTTCGGGGCGGGACGGTGGCGTCGGCCACCAGTTCGCGGTAGTGGCGGTGCCGGGACTCGGGGATCCCGGCGAGCACGACCCCGACCATCTGCCGGTCGCGGTAGTACGCCATCGCCACGCCGCCGGTCAGGGCCCGGGGGTGGTCGAGCCCGCCGTCGAGCAGGACGCAGCGGTCGCCGAGGGCGGGCGCTCCGTAGCTCTGCACGCGTACGCCGTACTGGTCGCTCCAGAACGACGGCAAGGGGGTGAACGGGCCGTCGTCGTGGGATCGCACGCCCAGGTGCGCGGCCAGTGTCGCGGCCGCGCGCCGGGCGGTGTCGCCGGTGACGCTCCAGTGCTCGACCCTGCGGGGCACGTCGTCGTACCGGGGGTTGGGGAAGCGGGCCACGTCGCCGGCGGCGACCACGCCGGGCAGCCCTTCGACCCGCATCCAGTTGTCGCATTCCACCCCGTCGTGGAGGTCGAGGCCGTTGCCGTCGAGCCATTCCACGTTGGGCCGTGACCCGACCGACTCGACGATGAGGTCGGCGGGGATCGCGGTCCCGTCGTCCAGCACCGCGCCGGTGACGCGCTCGCACGGCCCGTCCGACAGCAGTTCGGAGACGACCCGCCCGGTCACGAACCGCACGCCGTTGTCCTCGTGGTGGCGGCGCAGGACGCGGCCCAGCTCGGGGCCGATCGCGCGTTCCATCGGCTCGGCGCCCGCCTCGACCACGGTGACCTCGCATCCGGCCGTACGGGCGGTGGCGGCGACCTCGCAGCCGATGAACCCGCCGCCGACGATCACCACCGAGCATCCGGGGACGAGCCGTTCCCTCAGCCGCAGCGCGTCGTCCAGGGTGCGCAGCACGTACCGGCCGAAGTCGGGCCCGGGGATGGCGGCGCGCGAGGGGCGCAGGCCGGTGGCCACCACCAGCCCGTCGTAGGTGAGGACGGTGCCGTCCGCCAGCGTCACCGACCGGGTTCGCAGCGAGGCCCGCACGACCGGGGTGCCGAGCCGCCAGCGGACGTCGGCCACGCTCCTGGACCGCCGGTACGCGTAGGCGTGCGCCTCCGCCGCGCCGCCGGCCCCGGTGCCGCCGACGAGCAGGTCCTTCGACAGCGGCGGCCGGTTGTACGGGAGGTGTTCCTCCGCGCCGACAACGGTGATGGCCCGGTCCCATCCGGCGGCGCGCAGGTGCTCGGCCGCGCGCAGTCCCGCCAGCCCGGCGCCGACGATCACGACCTGTCCGGCCAACGGTCAGGCCCCGATCCGGACGGGACGTACGACCTTCATCAAGAAGACTCCTCTGGTTACGGTTTCGGCGGGTGGGATGAGGCCCCGGGGGCTCGGGGCTCAGGGCCTCGGGGTGAACGCGAGGGGCAGTGTGATGGGCCCGGTGTTCCCGCTGAGCGGCAGCGAGCGGACCTCGCCGTCCACGCGCGGGTCCCGTAGGCGGCGCGCGAGGAGGGGCAGTGCCACGCTCATGTCGGTGCGGGCCACCAGGTGGCCGAGGCAGTAGTGGATGCCGCCGCCGAACCCGAAGTGCGCGGGACGTTCGGCGGTGATGTCGAACGTGCCGTCCGGGACGGCGCGCGGGTCGGTGCCCGCGGACTCGGTGAACAGGTGGACGGTGGTCCCGGCCTCGATGTCCAGGCCCTTGTAGGTGAAGTCCTCCAGGGCCTCCCTGGTCACCCAGGTGGTGGTCGGGTTGACCCGCATCACCTCCTCCACGGCCGCGGGTCCCAGCTCGGGCCGCTCGCCCAGCAGCGCCCACTGGTCCGGGTGCCGCAGGAACGTCCGCATGGCCAGCCCGAGCTGGTTGCGGGTCGTGTCGAACCCGCCGAAGATCAGCAGGACCATCGAGTCCCGCAGCTCGGCCCGGCTCAGCCGGTCCTGGTCGGCCTCGGCCCGGACGAGGGTGGTGACGAAGTCGTCGCGGGGCGACCGCAGCCGGTCCTCGATCACCTCGTCCACATAGCCGTACAGGTTGTCCAGCGCCGCCTCGATCCTCGGCAGGTCCTCGGCGATCGTCACGCCCATCGCCAGGCCGATGGTGGCGGACTCGCGGGCGATCATCCTCCACTCGGACTCGGGCAGGCCGAGCATGATGGCGATGACCCGCGCCGCGTAGGGCTCGGCGAACTCGGTGACGAACTCGCAGCGGCCCGGTTCGGCGAAGGCGTCCACCAGCTCGCCGGCCAGCTCCTGGAAGCGCGGGACGAGCCCGGTGATGAGCCGCCGGGAGAACGCGGGGTTCATCAGGCGGCGCAGCCGGCGGTGGTCCTGACCCTCCTTGTTGAGCACCCAGTTGGACCACCATCGCGCGAACGGCCCGCTGGTGATGCCGTGGTGCTCGGGCCATTTCACGCTTCCCTGCCGCAGCTTGGGATGCGTCAGGAGCTCTCCGACCTCGTCGTACCGCAGAACGGCGATGCCGTAGTTGGTGCGCGCGTACCAGCCGTGCTCGCGCGCGTCCCGCACCTCCTGGGACTGGACGGAGAAGGCGGGGTCGGCGATGTTGAAGTACGGCGCGGTCCGGGAGCTCACGGGTCACTCCTCTCAGCGGGTCGCGAGCGGGTCCGCGGCGGACGCGGGAACGGCGTCGCCCGCCGGGGTGTCGCCGCGGCCGTAGTGGCGGGTGGCGGCCATGTAGGCGAGCCCGGCGACGATCACGATGGCGGCCGAGAGAGGCACGATGTAGTTGTCGTACCAGGGCACGTCGGGCGTCCGCGGCCAGGACATGTTGATCATCGCGGCGATGCCGTACACCAGCGCGGCGACGTTGACCGCCAGGCCCCAGCGGCCCAGCGTGAACGGCCCCGACGGGCGCCAGCCCTTGAGCCTGGCCCGCAGCGCGGCCAGCACCACCGCCTGGAAGGCCAGGTAGATGCCCAGCGCGGCGAACGAGATGATCTTCGTGAGGGCGTCCGTGGACAGCTTGGAGCCGACGACCAGCACGGCGGGCAGCACGGCGGCCAGCAGCAGCGCGTACGGCGGCACGTGCCGGGTCGGCGAGAACCTGGCCAGCACCCGGCTGCCGGCGATCATGTCGTCCCTGGCGTAGGCGTAGGTCAGCCGGCTGGCCGCGGCCTGGAGGCTCATCGCGCAGGACACGAACGAGATCAGCACGATCCCGAGAATGATCTTGACGGGTCCGGAGCCGAACGCGGCGGTGAGCGCGGTGGTGACGGGATCGGCGTCCGCGCCGGAGACGACGGCGCCGAAGTCGGCG
Organism: Actinomadura sp. NBRC 104412; assembly: GCF_030269515.1. GTDB lineage: Bacteria > Actinomycetota > Actinomycetes > Streptosporangiales > Streptosporangiaceae > Spirillospora. The sequence goes on from NZ_BSTM01000019.1 coordinate 107,861, forward strand.
ACGGCGAGCACCAGCGACAGCGCGACGAAGGTGGCGGCGGCCCCGCCCACGTAGATCGTCATGCGCATCGCCTTCGGGATGCGGCGGGCCGGGTCGCGGACCTCCTCGGCCACGTCGCCGCACGCCTCGAAGCCGTAGTACTGGTAGATGCCGATCAGCGAGGCGGCCAGGAAGGCGGCGGCGTACGAGCCGCCCTCCCCGGCGCCCTGGCCGTCGAAGAACACCCCGAGCCCGTGGTGGCGCTCGGTGACCAGCAGCCAGACCCCGACGACCAGCGCGCCGACCAGTTCGGCGGTGAAGCCGACGATCGCGGCCATCGCCAGCCGGCGGGTCCCGGACAGGTTGATCACCGTGGCGACCGCCAGGATCGCCAGCGCGCACAGGATCGTGGCGTTGACCGAGGTCTCGAAGCCGAGCATCGCCGCGGCGTACGGCCCGGCGCCGTAGCTGACGCCGGCGATGGTGGCCAGCAGCGCCACCAGGTAGATCCAGCCGTTCATCCACGCCCAGCGGCGCCCCCACAGCCGCCGCGCCCAGGGGTAGATGCCGCCGCTGACCGGGTACTGCGAGACGATCTCGCCGAAGACCAGCGCGACCAGTAGCTGGCCCAGCCCCGCGATGACGAACGCCCAGATCATCGGCGGGCCGGCCTGGGCGAGCGAGATCGCGAACAGCGAGTACACGCCGACGACGGGCGAGAGGTAGGTGAAGCCGAGGGAGAAGTTGGCCCAGAGGCTCATGTCCCGCCGGAAGTGGCTCTCGTAGCCGAGCGCGGCGAGCCGTTCGGCGTCGTCGTCGAGGGGTCGTGCGGGCGGTGGAACCGCCCCGGTCTCCTTGCCGGTGGACACCAGTGGTCCTCCCTTGTCTGCGGACGTGCCGGCGCGTCGTCCTCGTGGCCACGGCCGGTCCGTTCCGGTGTGGGGTACGACCCCCACACCCCACGGAAGAGCCGGCCGGGCCGGTTCCCCTCCACTCCGCCGGCGCTTGGCTCCGCGGACCGGCCCGGCGTGTGGAAGGACCGCGTGACCGGACCCGTCGACAGGGGGGCGGTCCCATCGCGTTCGACGGTCACGCGGCAGCGTCGAGCCGTCTGGGACGGACCCCAGACGGGGGTGTTGCGGTTCGGGTCGCGGTGCCGCCGTCCCGGCGGGTTCCGGGACGCCGGCCTGCGAGACTGATGTCGGCGAGGCCACCTCGGAGAGCGGGGTACCGCCCTGGCCGAAAAGATATGGCGCCAGATATTTTCTGGCAAGAGGTCGGCGCGAACTCGCCGCCCACCTGGTGCCCGGCCCCGCGCCCACCGGCCCTCCGCGACGGGAAGGCAGCAAGAGAAGGGAGAACGATGCCCGCACCGGACGCGTCCGTGACCGCCCGGCTCGCCGTCTTCGCGCCCCTGGAGAACCTGGGCAGGGCGGAGGCCATCACCCGCCGGCTGGCCGACGCGATCTCGCTGGGACTGCTCGCGGACGGGGAGCAACTGCCCAGCGAGCCGGATCTGGCCGCGCAGCTCGGCGTCGCCACGGTGACGGTCCGGGAGGCGCTGAGCGAGCTGCGCAACCAGGGGCTGATCGTGACGCGGCGCGGGCGCGGCGGCGGCAGCTTCGTGCGCGCGCCCGAGCAGGACGAGACCGCGGGGCGGCTGCGGCGCCGCCTGCGCGACCTGACCGTGGCCGACCTGCGCGACCTCGGCGACCACTACTCGTCGCTGGCGGCGGGCGCGGCCCTGCTCGCGGCCGAGCGCGCCTCGCCGGACGACCTGGAGCGGCTCGGCGAGGCGGCGGCGGCGTTCGCGGACGCCGTGTCGGGCGAGCGGCGGCACCACGCCGACGGGCGGTTCCATGTGGAGGTGGCCGCCGCCGCGCAGTCGGCACGGCTCACCCGCGAGGAGATCCGGCTCCAGACCGAGATCGGCCCGCTGCTGTGGCTGCCGGGCGCCGACGCCCGGACCAGGCGCAGGCTGGACCGGCAGCACCGCGAGATCGTCGCCGCCATCGCGGCCGAGGACGCGGGGCGCGCGGCGGACCTGGCCAGGCGGCACGTGACCGAGGCCATCGAGCGCCTGGTCGAACTGCATCTCAGCCTCGTCGAATCGGGAGGCGGGGAAGCGGAAGGCGTAGCACCATGATTGGCCGGCCCCTGGGCGCGACCCGGCGACGCCCACCGACCGTGAGGTGACAGTGTGAGACGACGCCAACCCGCACGCACTCCCGCTCCGGAGGGCCACCCTCAGGGCGAGTCCGCCGTCGGGCAGGTCTTCGACTCCGTGCTGCGCTCCATCGAGGGGCTCAGCGCCCAGGTGGTGGAGGTGGTCCGGGCGGCGTCCGGACGTGGCACCCGTCCTGCGCGGGACGAGCTCGCCCCGGTGCGGCAGGAGGTGTTCCGCATTCTGCGGGAGCACGCGCCCCTGGTCACCGGCAGCGGCTTCGTCGCCGCACCCGACCTGCTCAGCGACGCGCCGCTGTGGCTGGAGTGGTGGCAGGCGGGCGAGGGCGGCGATCCCGAACGGCTCGTGGTCGACCTCGACCCGGCGAGCCGCGGCTTCTACGACTACACGGGACGCCCCTGGTTCACCGTGCCCGACCGTACGCGCGGCCCCAACATGCACGGTCCGTACGTGGACTACCACGGCACCGACCAGTACATCCTCACCATGTCCACGCCCGTCCTGGAGGGCGGGACGTTCCTCGGGATCACCGGTGCCGACCTCTACCTGCGGACCGTGGAGAAGACCGTGCTGCCGCTGCTGCCGCCGGGCGCGATCCTGCTCAACGCGCAGGGCCGGGTGATCATCTCCCGTTCCGCGCGGCATGTGACGGGGGCGTTGCTCCGGCGCCTGGACGTGGCCACGGTGGAGCGCACCGGATCCCCGGTCGCCGTCCCCGACGGAGGCACCCTGGCCCGCTGCGGGGAGCTGCGGCTGTACCTTCTGACTCCCTGAAAGGTCCGCCGCCTTGCCTCCGGCGCCGCCCCATTGACGTCATCTTTCAAAGGGCCTCAACGATCGCCCATATTAATGTCAAGGTCGGTCAATTGATCACCTCGTCCCGCATGAGAGGCGGGGGTGCGTGCTAGTTCTAACGGTGCACTACTTCATGTAGGCATCGACAGAACTCTCCGCGGATGAGCTTAGGAGGCTCATATGATGAAGCGACTGGCCGCGAGCGCCATCGTGACCACCGCGCTCGGCGGCGCCCTGATGACGGCCACGCCCGCGCTGGCCAACGACGACGACAACACCGTCAACCAGGAGAAGGTCGCCGAGCTCAACGTGCTCTGCAATGTCGCGGTGCTCGCCGTCCAGAAGGACGCGAACTGCGGCGGCACCAAGTCGGTGCTCTCCGACAGGGACCAGGCCAACGAGGTCAAGATCCGTCACTGAGCCGAGGCGGTACTCGGGGCAGGGAGCCGTCCGGCTCCCTGCCCCTTTTTTCGTCGCCGCACCGGGCCACCCCGGAAACCGCGCATTCCGATATTTCCGAGGAATTGGAACAGCCCGAAATGTCGGATACCTATCGTCGTTCGGCCATTACCGCCAAGCGCGCCCAGCGGACGGGCAATGTTATGGTCAACGACGCCGATTCTCGCGTTCCACAGCGCATGAAATGCGCGACATCGTGTTACTAATAACCGTGCCTACACCGCTGTAGGCGCGAAGCGCTCTCGAGAGAGGCTAGGAGGCTCAAATGCTCAAGCGACTGGCAGCGGCCGGAATGCTCACCGCCGCGCTGGGCGGGGCCATGCTCACGGCGACGCCCGCCATGGCCAACGACGACGACAACACGGTGAACCAGGAGAAGGTTCTCGAGGTCAACCTGCTCTGCAACGTCGGCATCCTCGCGATCCAGAAGGACGCGAACTGCGGCGGCAGCACGTCCGCGCTCTCGGACGACGACCAGGCCAACGAGATCAACATCCACAAGCACCACAAGAAGCGCCGCTGACGTCGTCGTCACGTCCAAGGCGGGAGGCCACCGGCCTCCCGCCTTTTCGCGTCTTCCGGCCCGCCCCGCCGCGGCCGCTTCGCCAATCCGATTCGGAATACCATTCCGGACATTATTGAAGGTCGATCGCCCTACCTTTTGCCACCCCTTTGCCGACGGTATGGGGAGGTGTGGGAGAAACGCGCTCGCTCACCCTTTGCCGTCGAAAGCGAGAGCCGATATACCTAGACGTGCCCTCGCTCGGCGAGAGCGGGGGCAGGACATCCGGTATCGGCTTATGTACCGGAAGCGACGAGAAAGAGGAAAAACCCCATGAAGACACTCAGCTACACCGAGCTGGACGAGCTGGCCGGCGAGGTCCTGCCGGAGCGCGCCGTGCTCTCCACCCTCCTGGTGGGCGGCAACGGCGGCGACTCCTACAACAACAACAACGGCGGCGGCTGGGACCACGACGCGGGCTCGTCGATCGCGCAGAACGCCTGCCAGAGCCACATCAGCAAGCCCGACAGCGGCCTGCTCCAGCTCATCGGCCTGCACGCGCAGAACGACCACCAGTCGCTCACCTGCGTCCCGGGCACCTCGATCTCCGGCCACTGAGCCGCACGCAACACATAGGCGGGTTCACGCCCGTGCGAAGGGCTGGCGCAATGCCAGCCCTTCCCCTTCTTCTCGCCCATTTCCACCACATCCTCCGCCAAGGGAACGCAGACGAAATGAAACACTCTGGTGGCCAAGAGCTGAATTATGCCGATCTCGACCGTTTGACGGCCGAGGTGCTGCCCCCGCGGCTGGCGCTGTCGAACGGCGTTCCGGCACCGGGTCCCGCCCCCGTCCATTACATGGCGAGCCCGAGCACCGAGGTGTTCTACGCCTGCCAGGTGACCCATTCGGAGGGCACGCCCGGCGTCCTCGGCACCGGGCTGCTGGCACGGGCGCCGTACTCCACGATGACCTGCGTCCCCGGTGTCGTCCATGCACGGGGCTAGGAGCCCGCGCGCCAGGAACCCGCGCACCCCCGTCAAGGCCCCCGATGCGGCCTTCCCAGATGCGACCCTCTCCTATGCGGCCCCCTCCGCCATGACCACCGGTGGGACCGACGGTGGGACCGGCGGCGAGCCCCCCGCCGGACAGACCATACGGGCGGCTCCGCTGACCCTGCCCGTCCTCGCGGACGGCGCGGAGCTGGTCGGGAGGTTCAGGCACTCCGGGTACCGCGAGCCGTCCCAGTTGGTCTGCCTGCCCAACCGGCAGCTCGTCCGGCTGCCCACTCTGCTGTACCTGGTCGTCAGGACCCTGGACGAGTACCGCGACGCCGCCCCGGCCGCCGACCCCCGCCGGACGCTGGAACGGGTGGCCGAGGACGTCAGCCGTGCCGCGGGCGTCCGGATCACCGGAGAGCAGGTCGTCTATCTCGTCGACCGCAAACTCGCCCCCCTCGGCATCACCTCCTACAGCGACGGGACGCCGCCGCCGGTCGTGAAGGCCAGCCCGTTCCTGGGGCTGCGCTTCAAGATGGCCGTGCTGCCGGAGCGGGCCACCTGGTTCCTCGGCGGCCTGTTCTCGTGGCTGTTCCGCCCCACCGTGATGGTGGTCATGGTCGCCGCCATCCTGGTGAGCGAGGTCTGGCTGTTCACGACCCGGTCGCTGGGCGACGCGCTGCACCAGCTCATCCTCGCGCCCGTGACCATCCTGCTGGTCATGGGCCTGGGCGTGCTGTCGTGCGCGTTCCACGAGGTCGGCCACGCCACCGCCTGCCGCTACAGCGGCGTCCGGCCGGGCGCCATGGGCTGCGGCATCTACCTGGTGTGGCCGGCGTTCTACACCGACGTCACCGAGTCGTACCGGCTGGGCGTCGCCGGGCGCGTCCGCACCGACCTGGCCGGGGTGTACTTCAACGGCGTCTTCGTCGTCGCCCTGACGCTGCTCTACCTGCAGACCGGGTTCCAGCCGCTGCTGGTGGCGATCCTGTACGTCAACTTCGAGATCGTCCAGCAACTGCTGCCCAGCCTGCGGTTCGACGGGTACTACATCATCTCCGACCTGATCGGCGTCCCCGACCTGTTCAAGTACATCGGGCCGATCCTGCGCCGCACCCTGCTGCGCCGCCCGGCCGACGTTCGGCTGAAGGAGCTCAAGCGCTGGCCGCAGCTCGTGGTGACGCTGTGGGTGCTGACGGTCCTGCCCGCGCTGGCCTTCCAGCTCGGGCTGATCGCGACGCAGCTTCCCCGGCTGTTCGGCTCCGGCTGGTGGATGATCAAGCAGCTCGCCGCCACCGCGATGGCCGGGGACGCGGGGACGCTTCTCCTCGTCACCTCGGGCCTGCAAATCCTGCTCCTGCTGCTGCCGCCCCTGGGCGTGGTGCTGATCCTGTACCAGATGGCCCGGTGGGTGGTGCGGAGGCTCGTCCTGTACGTCCAGGGTCCGCCCGAACCGGAGCCGGTGCCCGATGGTCAGCCGTCCAGGTCGACGATGGCGTAGGAGAAGCCCTCGGCCTCCACACCGTCGCCGGTGAGGGTGACGCCGCGTCCCTCGACCAGGCGTCCCGTGCCGATCGCACCCCGACCCGGCTTCCGGGCGGGCTTGAACGCGGCGGCCCGGCGGCGGGGGTTGATGACGACGAGGTACCGGTCGCCCCGTACGTAGGTGAAGGGGAAGCCGTCGTGCAGGATCCTCACCTCCGCCCCGGCTCCCAGCTCGGGGGACGACGCGCGCAGCGCGATGAGGCGGCGCACGAGGTTCAGCAGCGAACCCGGGTCGGCGCGCTGGCCCTCCACGGTGGGACGCGACGGGTCGGGGTCGATCGGCAGGTACAGGCGGTCGGCGGGCGCGGTGGAGAAGCCGGCGTTCGGCCCGGAGTCCCATTGCATGGGGGTGCGGGAGCCCGCGCGGTTGTAGTCGGGACCGGCGAAGCCGATGACGCTGCCCTCCTTGTCGGGCAGCCCCGGGACGTAGCGCATGCCGATCTCGTCGCCGTAGTAGATGGCGGGCAGCGTGGGCCACGTGAGGAGCAGCGCGAAGGCCGCGGGAAGCTCCTCGGGCGTCCGGGGACCGCAGCCCAGCCGCGAGAAGTCGTGGTTGGACGTGGGCAACGCGATGTGCCCCGCGTCGCCGATCGTCTCCATGGCCTCCAGCCACGCCTGGACGAACGGGCGCGGCGACCCCTTGCCCTCGGCGTCGAAGAAGCAGTCGACGGCCTTCCAGTGCTCCATGTCGATGCCGCCGTGGTTGTTCCACAGCGACCGCAGGGCCAGGCCGTCGCCGTCGCCTCCGAAGTGCAGGAAGAAGTCACCGTGGAAGCCCGCGGGCACCGACACCGCCGGGTCTCCCCACTCGGACAGCAGGACGGCGTCGGGATGGGCGCGGTCCAGCCACGCGCGCAGTTCCTTCCACAACAGGGAGGTCTCGCGGAACCCGGGATCGTCCTTCACCAGGGACGAGGCCATGTCGACGCGGAAGCCCGCGATCCCCAGCCGCAGCCAGTGGTCCATGATCTCGCGGAGCGCGGCGCGGTTGGCGCGGGGCCCGTCGGCGTCCACCGGCTGCCGCCACGGCTCCGACGGCGCCATGCGGGCGTAGCCGAAGTTCAGCGCGGGCTGGGTCGGGAAGAAGTTCGGCAGGTACGCGCCGTTTCTGCCGCCGGGGGACGGGACGAAGCCGCGGGGAGGCTCGTCGGTGTCGGCCCAGATGTAGCGGTGGTCGGAGGGGTCGTTCGCCGACGCCGTGAACCAGGGGTGCTCGTCGGAGGTGTGGCCCGCGACCAGGTCGAGCAGCACCCGGATGCCGTGGTGGCGCGCGGTCTCCACCAGGCGTGCCAGGTCGTCGGCCGTCCCGTACCGGGGAGCGATGGAGAGGTAGTCGGAGACGTCGTAGCCCGCGTCCCGGAACGGCGACGCGAAGCAGGGGTTGATCCAGATGGTGTTCACCCCGAGCCAGGACAGATGGCCGAGGCGTTCGGTGATCCCGTTGAGGTCGCCGATGCCGTCGCCGTCGGAGTCGGCGAAGCTCTGCGGATAGATCTGGTACAGGATGGCGTCGGCCAGCCAGGCCGGGCGGGAGCGGGGGGTGGGGTCACTGCGCACGTCTCCGATCGTGCCCGGCGAGTGGATCTTCTGAAAGTCCCCCTCCGGCATTCGCCTCCGCGAGCCCGGTCACGGCCGCCCGTCGAGAAGGACGGCGCGCGCCGCCGCGAGCCGGCCGGGGCCGTCATCGGCGCTCCTGCCGGAGCCGCCGGACACGTCGTCGGCCCATTCGAGGAGGCGGCGCAGATGGTCGTCGGCCGGGGCCGTGCTCACGGGGGCGCTGCCCGCGACGACCTCCCCGCCCGTTCCGTCGATGGTGATGAGCGCGCCGTCGGGGACGGTGCGTCCAGCGACCCGCAGAGAGCCGGCGGCGGCGTCGATGGTGAGGTCGGCGGCTCCCACGACGGCGGGCCTGCCCATGGCACGGGCGACGACGGCGGCATGGCTCGCGGGACCGCCGCGCGCCGTGACGACCCCGGCGGACGCGGTCAGCCCGTACAGGTCGGCCGGTGAGGTCTCCGGGCGTACCAGGATGACCGGGCCGCCGGCCGCCATCCGTACCGCCCTCTCGGGGGTCGTCGCCACCCTGCCGGTGGCCACCCCCGGTCCGGCGCCCACGCCTCGGGTGAGGATGTCGAGCCGCGCCCCGGCCGTCTCGATCCGTGGCGTACGAGCGTGGTGGACGTGGTGCGGTGAGACCCTCAGCAGGGCCTCGTGCCGTCCGATGACCCCTTCGTCGGCCAGGTCGACGGCGACACGGATGGCGGCGCGTCCCACGAGGCCGCCGGGCCGCACCTGGAGCAGCCACGGCTCACCCGACTCGAAGGTGAACTCCACCTGGCACGCGTCGCGGTAATGCCGTTCGATCGCGGCCATGGCGTCCAGGAGGTCCGCCCACACGGCCGGTTCCCTGTCGGCGAGGTCGGTCAGGGGCCTTGTCATCGACCTGCCCGACACGACGTCCTCGCCTTGGGCGCCGAACAGGACCTCCCCGTACGGGACGCGTTCACCGGTGTTGGGGTCGCGGCTGAAGGCGACACCGGTGCCGCTGCGGCCGTCGCGGTTCCCGAACACCATGGCCTGCACGATGACGGCCGTGCCGAGGTCGTGCGGGATGCCGTGGAGCTCCCGGTAGATCCTGGCACGCGGGGTGTCCCAGGACGAGAACACGGCCGCGATGGCGTGCTCCAACTGCCGGGCCGCGTCGTCCGGGACCGGCCCCGTGAGAGCGGACAGGAGCCGCCGGCGTGAGGCGACGGCGAACCGCTCGTCCCCCGTCTCGGCCGCCAGCCCGGCCGTGGCGGCGGTGGTGAGGCCGAGGTTGAGGATCGTGCTCATCATGCCGGGCATCGACACGCTCGCGCCCGAGCGGACCGAGACCACCAGCGGCCGTTCACGCCCGCCGAGACGCCGTCCCGTCACGGCCTCCAGGTCGCGGACGGCGGCGGCCAGCTCGGCGGTCAGGCCGTCGGGAGGGCGCCCGTCGCGGAGGAACGCGCGGCACGCCCCGGTGGTGATGACGAACCCCGGCGGCACGGGCAGTCCGAGGCGCCGCAGGACGACGAGGCCGTGCGCCTTGCCGCCGAGGACGGTCGGGTCGTCCGCGGTCTCCGCCGACAGCGGCTTGATCCAGGCCATGGCTGTGCGGTGCGGTCTCAGTGCCGGGGGATGCCGAGGGTGACCAGCAGATCCTCGTGGAGCTGGCACCACACGGTGTGGTACGAGTCGAGCCTGTCGGTCAGGTAGCCCAGGTCGCCGTGCCCGGCGCGCGTGATGGCGCCGGTGAGCCGGTCCCGGTAGCGCTGGAACCGGGGCAGAGCCGCGGCCAGGTCCACGCAGACGCCATCGGCACGCCGGTGGAAGTCGGCGAACAGGTCCAGGACACGACCGTCGTAGGCGGCGTCGGTGTGGTCGTTCGCGGTCGTCACCCCGTCCACGACCCGGGTCTGCCACGCGCCGCAGAGGTCGAGCAGTTCCGGGTTGAGCACGAGGAAGTCGTCGAAGGCGGCGGCCACCGCCTGGCGCGCCCCCGCCGCGTCCAGCTCGTCGGAGACCCGCTTGGCCGCGGCGGCGCGCCCGGCGTCGGTCAGTCCCCACGCGCGGAACAGTCCCAGCTCGTAGGTGACCAGGCCGGTCACCGCGAGATCGATCAGCTCGGACTCCACGTCGGCCTCGGGCAGCCCCGTCGCCTCGGCGAGCCGTTCGACGCTGGCGAACCCGACGCAGCGGAGGGCGTGCAGCACCATCAGGTCGCCGCTCATCGGTTCTCCTCGCATGGACGGCCGGCGGGAAGCTCCGCGGTCGCGGCGGCGTGGGCGGCGCCGCGTCCCACGGCGCGTGCGACGATCCGGCCTTCGCGGACGCGCACGGCCGCCTCGGTGGTGTCGTCCGGGTCCCCGATCCCCGCCGCCGTGGCGATCGCGGCGCCGCCGTCCAGGACGAGGTGGAGGCCGGGCCAGGTGTCGCCTCCGAACACGCCCCGCAGGCATCCGGTCAGGTCGCCGATCCTGAGCCGCACCAGGCGCCCGATCTCGGCGGGGTCGGCCGTCACCACGGCCACGGTGACCCGGTCGCCGAACCGGGCGGCGCGCACGGCCTCCTCCGCAGCCTCCAGCCGTCGGGTCCCCAGGACCGCGACCACGCCGTCGGCGTCGGGCGTGACCGTGCGGCCGGTGATCTCGTCCCGCGCCTCCTCCGGAGGCCGCCAGGGCTCGCGGACGGGATGGGCGGCGACGGCGTAGGCCAGGTGCGGCGGGTCCCAGGTGTCGTCGAGGTCGAGCCCGGCGAAGTGGCGGCAGGCGAGCGCCATGCCGAAGGCGTCGCCGAACCCGGGTGCCGTCTCGGCCAGGTGCCCCGCGCCGTCCAGCAGCGTCAGGACCAGCTCGGCCAGGCGCACGCGACGGGCGGGGATCGGGACGCGCGACTCCAGAGCGAGACCGAGCAGGAGCGCTTCCAGCTTCATGACCTGCGCCAGCGCCGAACGGCCGGGTCCGTCGTCGAACACCCCGGCCAGCGACCGCAGTTGCAGTCGTCCGCCCGCGAACGTGTCGCCCATCAGCGGCAGGCGGTCGAGCCAGGCGCGGGCGAACGCTTCCATCGCCTCGTCCAGGCGCGAGGGGGGCGGCTCGACCGGGGCGGGGGGCCGCAGCGAGTCCAGGAGGACCGCCAGGTAGAGCGCCCGCTTGCTGGGGAAGTTGGAGTACACCGCGCCGCGGGTCATTTCGGCGCGACCGGCGATCCGGTCGATTTTGGCGTCGGCGTATCCGTGTTCCGCGAACTCTTCCCGTGCCGCGGCCAGCACGGCGGCCTTGGTGCGTTCCTGCTGCTGCGCCCGCGTCAGCCTGGCCATCAGGCCGTCCTCGTCTCGCTCACGGAGCCAAGATACTCACATCATCTGGATGTTATCAACATCTGGATTCAGCTCTGGGGGCGCGCCGGCGGCCATCCCTTGGACCATTCGCGGCGCAGTTCCCACAGCCTGCGCCAGTCCTCCCGTGTGATCGCGGGACCTCCCTGCTCGGCGGAAGGGGCGCGCATCAGGCGGCTCAGCCTGGACCGGAGGAACACGCCCAGGACCAGTAAGCGCACCGCGCCCTTGCCCACGTGCCGCCGCATCAAGGTGGCTTTGCCCGTGAACAGCATCGCGAGCTTGTCCGGGCCGATGGACTGCGCTCCGCCCTCGTAGCGGAACACGGCCCGTCCCGTCACGGTGGGCCGGTAGCCGAGGGCGGCGGCCCGCAGGCACAGGTCGGCGTCCTCCCCGTACATGACGAAGCCGCGGTCGAAGCCCCCGGTGTCCTCCCAGGCCCGGCGGGAGACGAGCAGGTATCCGCCGGTGACCACCGGCACCTGCTGCACCTCGCTGGACCACGGCCCGGGCGCCTCCGGATCGAACCAGCGGGTGCCGGGGAAGATCGCGCTCAGCAGCGTCCCGAAACAGAACGCCGACCACAGCCCGGGGCGCCCGCACCAGCTCCGCGGATCGGCGGTGCCGTCCGCCGCGACGCAGCGTCCGCCCACGATGCCCGCCTGCGGCTCGGCGTTCGCGCAGTCGAGCAGCGCCCGTACGCTGCCCGGCGCGGGAACCGCCTCCGGGTTGACGAAAACCAGCCATCGCCCCTTCGCCTCGGCCACGCCCGCATGGCAGCACGCCGCGAAACCACCGCCGTCCCCCGCCTTCACGACCCGCGCGTCCGGCGCCGCCTCCCGCGCGGCCTCGACGGTGTCGCCGCCGGAGTCCGCAACGATGATCAGTTCCGCGCGGACCCCCGACACCGCCCGCCGCAGCGCCGCCACGCACGATCCGATATCGGGCGCGCCAGGATGGGGGACGACAATGACCGAAACCCCGTCCGGCGGCAGCGTTCCGACGACGAACCGGCCGTCGCCGATCTCCCGTCGCACCAGAGACCTCCCCCGGGACCCACCCCTCGGCCGATTTCAGGTTCCCGCATCGGCGGCCCGCAACCGCCGCCCTGACCGCTCGTGGTCAAGGCGGGCGCCGGGGCGACCACAGGTTGGCCTCAAGAGGCGCTACAAGAGGCACCGCAGGAGGAACAAAGAGCGCCGGGCTTGGTGAACGCGCGAGGCAAAAAGGATCCGAATTCGTTCGGGGAAGGCAATGCCGTCATTATCCGAGGGCGGTAGGGCGTGAGGGATTCGAACCCCCTGAGCACAAGGCACCTGGTTTACAGCCAGGCCCGACTCTCCCACGTCGGCGACGCCCCTCGGGACCGGCGGCGCCGCCGGTCCCGTACTTCTAGAACGGTACGCGCGGCCGACGGGAAGAGCCATCGATTTTCTCGCGCCATGGTGTTCCGGCGGCCGGGCGGCATCGACCTCCGGTGCTTTCACCCGCCGGTTTTCCACCCGGCCGTGATCGCCGGTCGCGGCTTACCCTGAATTCCGGCCGGCCCCCCGTACTCGGCCGTTCTCTGTGACGCTCAGGTCAGGTCGAACTTGACCTCGTCGCCGTTGACGGAGGTGACCTTGATGGTGACGGGGCCGACCTGGGAGCTCTGTCCCTCCGCGATGGTGACCGTGCCGGAGGTGCCCATCCGCACGGTCATCGCGTCGCCCGAAATCCGGGTGACCGTGATGTAGTTGTCCTTCAGCTCCAGGGTCTGCCCGGCCCCGTTCACGGTCACATGGCAGACGCCGCCGCTGCACGAGTAGGAGTTGCCCCGGCACGCGCCGAGCAACGGCACGGCCGCGAGCGTGAGCGCGGCCAGGATGGAAACACGGCGGTACATGGTCGCCCCCCCGGTTGACGAGAACAGTGCAACCATGGACGCGCCCTTGACCATCACGGTTCCGTCCCGCCGCCGCGGTCAGGACAGCGCGAAGCAGGTGACGGTCTTGCCGGTCAAGGTCAGGACCAGGTCGTCCTCGGTCTGGTGGAAGGCGTCCGCCAGGTTCACCACCTGGCCGGTGACGGCGTGGACGAAGACGTCGGTGCTCTCCTCGTCGTCGTCGGCGAGTTCGGCGAACTGCATCCACGCCCACTGACGCGGCGAGTCCATGCCGCAGTCGACGAACATGTGGCTCTGCGAGCCGAACGGTCCCTCGGGACGGCCACGGACGGAGATATGGGGCAGCGACCACAGCCGCGTCCCGTCGGCGATGTGCCTCGCGCGCAGGAAGCCGCCCTCCCAGGTGAGGACGGACTCACCGCATACGGCCAGAGCACCCTTGCTCACCATGTCCCCTGGCTCCGTCCACGGCCACCAGTGCGCCCACAGAACGCGACCCAAGCCTCGATCACGGACCTCGACCGTCATCCACGGGTCGCGCGGTCTGCCGCATGACCGGCATTCGTTCGGCTCGTGGTCGCTGGGCGCGAACTGAGGGCAGTCGCACATCCACCGTTCACCGGTCAGCGGAGGGTAGCGGTACAGCAGCCGGACCACGTAGGGGCCGGCCACTCCATAGCTGACCGTGGCCTCGGGGATCGGCTCGGTGCTCCACCGGACGGCGCCGTCGTCGATGCCGAGCCCTGTGAAGGTCCCGGCCCGCTCGTCGTACACGACGTGGATCGCGTCCGGTGCCGCGTTCCTCTGGCCGCCGGTGCCGTGGAGCCGGTCGCGGGTGACGCGCCATAGTGGCCGGCGGGTGTCGGGGTCGATCGGCGCGGTCCACTCGTCACCGTGGCGAAGCCTGCCCACGCCGTTCAGGTCGTCGGCGAACCACCGGCGCCACATCTCCGCGTCGTCGTCGCGCGCGTGCAGCCACCACTCCACCGTCCCGGTGAACGGATGGACGCCCGCGACCAGCATCCGCCCGGGCTCCTCACGTCCCACGACCACCAGGTCCCGCCAGGCGCGGCACCACCGCCAATCGGAGGGATCGGCGCGCACCCCGGGCCACGGCTTCACCGGTCCGGTGTCCCTCAGCACGACCTGCGGGCGCCGCAGCAGCCCCGAGTCGCCGTACGGGGCCATCCGGGGAAAGGCCGACTGCCGCGCGGGCAGGGGCGCACCGGTCGCGATCTCGATGAGCTCGTCGTCGATGACCAGTGGCCCGTCGACGCGGACCCAGACCTGCGCCTTGCGCCTCACCCGCCGCCGCCAGCGGATCCGGGGCTCGCGGTGGCCGAGCATCGCGGCCGTGCGTTCGGCGAGCTCCCGTCGGACGGCGGGCGGCCCGTCCCTCCGCGGGGCGGGAAGGTTGTCGGTCATCTCCGGCTCCTCCCCAGCGCCTCCAGTTCCGCGCGGCGCTGCTCGATCGTCGCACGGACACGCTCGGCGAGCCTGCGCAGGGCGGCGTCGGGGTCGGGCTCGCCGAAGAGGAGGGGACCGAGCCCGGTGCCGGTCAGCCGGCGGAGCTCGCCGCGCACGTCCGCCAGGCGCCGCCGCACCGAGGCGACCGCGTCGCGCAGCCGGGCGAGGCGTTCCTCGGAGCCGGCGGGTGCGGGGGCCTCACCGGCCCACTCGTCGGCCAGCCGCCGCAGCGCGGCGATGTCGCCTCGCGCGTACGCCTCGTTGACCCGGGCCATGAAACGAGCGCGCCGTGCCCGGTCGGCGTCATCCGCCCCCAGGTCGGGATGGCAGCGTTTGGCCAGGTCCCGGTAGATCCGGCGGGCCTCGGCCGAGGGGACCCGGGTGGAGGTGGTGCCCGGTTCGCCGTGGTGGCCGTCCTCACCCGCCATCGCCCGCGCGGCGTCGGCGGACTCGCGCGCGCGTTCCCGTGCCGCCTCCGCGTCCCTGAGGTCCTCGGGGCGCCCGCTGATACGCGCGGCGAGCTCGGCGAGCCGGGCCTCCACCTCGTCCAGCTCCGCGTACAGGGGCGCCAGCATCCGATCGTGCCGCCCGGCGAAGTCCTCAAGCCGCGCCCGGGCCACCGCGATCTCGGCCTCCGCGGCGGCCAGTTCCTCGGTGAGCGCGTCAAGCTCGGCCTCGAGCCGGGCCTCCTCCGGATCGGTCCAGCGCACGGTCTGCCCGGTCGTCACCCCGCCACCACCCGCCTTTCACGGCCACCATAACTACTACCGGAAATATCCGTCATGACGGTGATCGACCGGATACCATTCCCGCAATCTCACGGGAGGCCGCCATGGGACGTGACAGCTTTCGCGCGACCGCGCTCTTTCTGATCCTTCTCGTCGCCACCTTCGTGATCAGTGCTTTCCTGGCGATGGCCCTGGATCCCGGCGAGAACGAAGGACCCTCCAACCTGCTCGCGTGGGGCGTGTCCATCATCCTCGTCTCCTGGATTCTGCACTGGACGGTGGGTCTGCTGGTCAACAGCCGCTCCACACCACAAGGACGGGAATGGCACAACACTTACCGGCTCAGCGGAAGCCTTCCGCTCCAGTACGGCGGAGTGCCCTACACCGTGCTGGCCTGGTTTCCCGTCAGTTTCAGCGTGGGCGACCTGACCGCCCGCTGGGTCGGCTGGGTGACGCTCCTCGCGGTGCCGCCGCTGGTGCTGGTGATAGCAATTCTCGTGACCAAGCTTCTCGACGCCAGGCGCTCCTGATTACACGTGCGGCGGGCAACACGTATATCGGGGTCACGTTCGCAAGCTCAGAGAGCAAGCGTCGGGTGGTACACGTCGAGCCACGCCGCCAGGTTGAGAATCCACTCGACGGTGTTGCGGTCACGGGGCCTCGCCGGGTCGGCCTCACCCAGCCAGGTACGGTCGGCGATCTCGAAGACGGGATGGTCCAGGGACACCAGCCGGGCCGCCTCCCGTCCGAGCGCCGCCAGATAGGCGGGGTCGCACGTCGAAGGGTAGGCGGTCTTCACCCTCGTCAGGACCGAACGCGGCAACAGGTCGCGGGCGATGGCGCGCAGCAGGCTCTTCTCGCGGCCGTCGAACGTCTTCATCGACCAGGGCACGTTGTAGACGTACTCGACCAGGCGAGGATCGGTGAACGGCGTGCGGACGTCGAGCCCGGCGGCCCCGCTCAGGCTGTTCTTGCGCGCGAGCAGGACGGGAAGCGCCCGCGTCAGGAAGAGGTGGGCGACGATGCGCGTGGGGTCCTCCACCTCGGCGACGGCTCGGGCGTACTCGTCCGCCAGATGGCCGGGCAGGTCGAGCGCGGGACGCAGGGCGCCGGGGGCCGGGCCGTAATCGTCGTAATACGTCACCACCCAGGGAAAGGTCGTCGCGTCCTGGGCCGCTGGGTCGAAGAACGTGGCATAGCCGCCGAAGAGCTCGTCCGCGCCCTCCCCCGACAGGACCGTCTTCTCGCGAACCGCGCGATAGAGAAGGTAGGCCGAGCGGTCGCGGTCGCCCCAACCGGGTGGGGTGCCGTACGCCTGGACGACGCGCCTGCGCAGTGCCGGGTCGGCCAGTGTGGCGGCGTCCAGGGTGAGGGTGTGGTGGGCGGTGCCGAGGTGGGCCGCGACCTCCGCCGCGAAGGGGCCGTCGGGGGCAGCCCGCTCCTCGGTGGGCACGAAACGCTCTCTGTACTCGGGAAAGTCCACCTCGTACGTGGTGGAGACGCCGGCGAGGGCGGCGAGGAGACTGGAATCGAGCCCTCCGGAGAGCAGCGACGCGGCCGGGGCGTCCTCCAGGGCCGCGCCGAGCAGGTCCCGGATCGTCGCCACGGTCGTCCCAAGGTCGTCGGTGTGCTCCCGGGCGGTGAGCCGCCAATAGGTGGTCGTGGTGGCGCCGGAGGGTGTGACGGTGACGCTGGTGCCCGGCGCGACCTCATGCACGCCGGACCACGGGACGCCGGGAACGTTGAGCGTGAACGCCAAGGCCCGGTGGAGACCGTCCAGGTCGAGGACGGGCGCGACGTGGGCGAGCAGCGCGTCCTGGGTGGACGAGTAGAGCACGCCGTCGCTCGTGGGCGCGTAGAAGAGCGGCCTCTCGCCAAGGCGGTCGCGGACGAGGGTGACGGTCTGCCGGCCGGGATCCCAGGTGACGGTGGTGTCGCCGTCGGCGCACGACACGGGCTCGGCCGTGACACCGAACCGGATCCGTCCGAATAAGTCGGCCATGGGCTCCCGCACCTGCGTAGACTGAGGCGGCCGGGCACCGAATCTAGCCGATCGGGGTGGGCTGTGGACATCGCGGCTCTGGTCTCGCTTCTCGCTCCGCTGCTGCCGCAACTGCTGAACCTGGCCGCGGGCCAGGGCGACGCCGCGGACGGCGACCGCGAAGGGTTCGGCCGCCGGATCTGGGACCGGCTGCGCGGCAGGGTCGAGGAGAGCCCCGCGGCGCACGAGGCCGTCCGGGACCTGGCGGACGACCCCGAGGACGAGGACCTGCGGACCGTCCTGAAGGTGCAGCTGAAGAAGCTGTTCAACGAGGATCCCGAGCTGGCGCGCGAGGTCGGCCGGCTCCTCGACGAGGCGCGCGCCGCCGGGGCGGCGGGCACCGTCACCAACGTGACCGCCAGCGGCCAGGGGTCGATCGCCATCGGGCGGGACGTCTCCGGCAGCACGATCTCCACCGGCGGCCAGAACTCCTAGAGCCTCAGCACGCGCAGCGCGTTCTCGCGATAGACCTTCGCCAGGACGTCACCGGGAAGCGACAGTCCCGTCAGCCGCCAGCTCACGCCGGGACGGTCACCGCCAGGCCCGGGGAAGTGCTCGTCGTCGGTCTCCAGGAACCGGTAGTGGGTGCGGTACATCCCCACGTCGGCGGGGAGGTCGGCGCCGAACAGCACCCGGTCCTGATGGCGGATGACGAAGCGGCGCGCGGTGTACGGCTGACGGGCCAGCTCGTCCAGCCGCGCCGCCAGGTCCACGTGGAAGTTGGGGCAGCGGTCCAGCAGATCGCTCACCCAGGCCAGGTTCTCCGAGTAGCAGCCGACGTGCGCCCCGACGAACGTGGTGGCGGGATGCCGTTCGACCAGGGCCGCCAGCTCGTCCATCAGGGTGCCGAACGCGGGCAGCCCGTCCCCGTGCGCATGCCAGTCCGGATGCTCGCGCAGCACCTCGTATCGCTCGTTGCGGGCGTCGAGCGGCCGGAAGAAGGCCACCGGGTCGGCCACGTGGATGACGACCGGAAGGTTCAGCTCGGCGGCGGTGGCCCAGAGCACGTCGAGGCGGTCGTCGTCGACGCGGACGCGGGCGCCGTGCTGGTCGGTGACGCGCAGCCCGAACGGCTTCCAGATCTTCAGGCCCTGCGCGCCCCTGCGGGCCTGCGCGACCAGCCGCGCGGCGGCGTGGTCGGGGAACCGGTCGCCCAGGTCCGGCCAGGCGCCCCAGCCGACGCCTCCGAAGCAGGCGAAGCGGTCGGGCGCGGCCTCCTTGAACAGCGCCAGGTGCCGGTCGAGCACGTCCTCACCCCAGCCGCCGTCCAGGTCCACCAGGCGTTCCACACCCGCGGCGTCCAGGACGTCCAGCAGTTCGGCCACCGGGCGGCGGTCCCAGCCGCCGCCGAACTCGTCCCCGAGATGGCTGTGGGCGTCGACCACGGGGAAGCGCGGCCCGGTCACCGGGGTCTCCCGGACGACCAGTTCGGATCGCGGCGCGAAGTCCGCCAGTCTCAGCGCGTCGCCCGCCACAGCCAGACCTCCGCCATCCGCCCGTTGAAGACGCGTGCGGCCAGGTCCGGCCAGGCGCCGATGGTGAGGCCGTAGGGCCACTCGACATCGCCCACGCGCCCGACGGCGGCGGACCGGCCGGCGACGGTGCGGCCGTCCACCGACAGGGCCAGGTGGTCGCGGCCGTCGTACACGAACGCCAGGTCGACCCAGCGGCGGTACGGGACCGTGGCCGGAGGCGAGGTGACCAGGTGCCACTCCAGGCCGGTGTAGACGCTGCCCGTCAGCGTCCCGTCGGGCTCGACCGCGAAGGAGAACGCCAGATACCCCTCCATGATCGTGCCGCGGTCGGCCAGGTCGTCGACCCACACCCGGGCCCGCGCCCGCACGCCGCCGAGCGCGGTCAGGCTGAGCGCGGGGAACACCACGACGCGGGTCGTCCGGCCGTCGAACGCGAGTCCCTGGGGATCGGCGTCCCCGACCGTGGTGTTCCCCGGGCCGGCGTCCTCGTGGCCGGCGTACCCGTGGCCGGCGTATCCGTGGTTGGCGTGTCCGGTGAGGTCCGCGCACGTCCCGGACGTGTAACGGTGGTGGACGACCAGCTCGAACCCAGCGGTCATGGCCACCACCTCCGCACGAGGGCGACGGCCGCCGCCAGGTCGGAGAGACCGCGCGGCCCGGCGGTCTCCAGGAGCCCGGTCAGAATGTCCGGAACAGCCTGCAACAGTTGCTCCCGGGTGCCCGTGGCCAGGGCGCGCAGGACCTCGCGCAGGTGCCCGGGGACGTCGGACGCGTGTCCCGTCAGCAACGCCAGCACCTGCGCGCGGGCGACGGGATCGGGCAGTGTCCGCGCGAGGTCGAGGGCCGGTGGGCCGACGATGGGCGCGAGCGGCGTCAGCGGGGCGGCCCTCTCGTCGCCCGGCAGCGAGCGGACGAGGTCGAGGGCCTCCTCGGCACGGCCGGACTCGGCCAGCGCGAGCGCGACCGGCGCGGTCAGCACCGCGCGCGGCCGCGGTTCGGCGATCTCATCGAGCGCCGCGACGGCCTCGGCCACCGCGTCACGGCCACGCTCTTCGGGGGCACCGTCTTCGCGGGCACCGACTTTACGAGCACCGGCGCCGCGGGCACCGACGCGCAGCAGGACGGCGATCCGGCCCGCGGGGTCGTCCCGGAGGCCGTCGGCCACGCCGAACGCCGCCTCGGTACGTCCCGCCGCGGCCAGCGCCTCGGCCCGCCTCGGCGTCGCGTCCACCCGCTCGGCGATCCGCGCGGCCTCGTCCGGGCGGCCGTTCTCCGCGAGCGCGCAGGCGACCTGGAAGCGTGTCTCCATCCGCCAGTAGGCGTCCGCGATCGCGTCCGCCTCGTCCGCGCCCGCCGGCAGCCGGGGCGCCAGGACGGCCAGAGCGTGATCGCGTTCCTCGGAGTCGTCGAGCGTGCCGATCGCGTCGCGGGCCTGGTCGAGATGGGAGTCCGGCAGGCGGAGGATCAGTTCGGCCAGTACGCGTCCACGCCCGGGTCCCGGCACGGACGCGATCAGATCGAGCAGCTCGTCGCCGGAGGCGGCGCCGGGCACGGCGGCCCGTACGGACGCGCGCCAGTCGGGGGGCAGCGACGCGAGCGTCCCGTCGAGGTCCCCATCGAGGTGCGCCGCGAGGTGAGCGGCGTGGTCGCGCAGGACCCGGCCCCGCGCGACCGGGTCGGCGATCGCTTCCGTGGCGGCGACGGCGCGCAGGGCGATCGGCCGCCGCTCGGCGGGCGGTACCCGGTCCGCGACGGCGAAGAGGGCGCGCGCCAGCCCCTCGGGGTCGTCGATCCGTTCCGTGTGCTCCAGCGCCGCCGCCACATCGCCCGCACCGGCGAGCCGGGCCGCGATCGCCGCCTGCGCGGCGTCCACCGCCTCCCCGTCACCGATGCCGAGCGCCACGCCCAGGGCCACCCGGAGGATGTCGCGGCGCGCCTCCGGCGGCGCGTCGCCGGCCAGGACGGTCAGCAGTCCGGCGCGCCACCGAGGGTCGGGGACGAAGCGGCTGGCCTCGACATGCCGCCGCAGGTCGGTCTCCTCGGAAGGGTCGATGCCGGTGCCGAGGAGGAGGGTCGCCACCGCATGGGCCGTGCGGCGCAGGTATTGGGCCGCGAACAGGCGCGGATCGTCGGGGTCGGAGAAGAACGTTTCGGGGTCGGGTCCCGGGGTGACGTTCTCCGGGTTCTCGAAGTACGCCTCCAGGAAACGCATCGAGATGTCGCGGTCGTAGGCGCGGCTCATGTTGGACGCGATCGCCACCAGGTCGTCCCGGTGCTCGGGCCCGGTGACGGGGGCCAGCCGGACCAGCTCGCCCGCGCGCCAGTAGCCGTCCGGGACGAGCTGCACGCTGGCCAGGGCCTCGCGGACGACCTCGCGGCGCGTCTCCCCCGTCAGGCGGGGCAGAAGCGTCGCCAGCGCCTCCGCGCGGGTGCGCGGCTCGGTGGTCTCCCGGGCCAGTTCGAGGGCCTGCTCCGTGGACAGCAGCCCGTCGTCGACCTGCGCCAGCAGCAGCTCGCTCGGGACGTTCCCCGCCATGCTGTTCACCGACGCCTCGATCAGCGCGTACCGCAGCTCCAGGTCGAGTGCCCCCGTCCGCTCGGCGTGAGCCCAGGCCCGCTGCACGTCCAGGACGTACCCCGCGTACGCGTTCCGGGCGCGGTGGGCCTCGAACCATGCGTTGCTCACACCGGAGCCCGCGCCGGGATCGGCGGCCTCGTCGCGCGGCCACTCCACCGCCAGCAGCGCGTGCAGGGCCGCGCCGGTCTCGGCGGCCGCGAGGTGGTGGACGACGTGCCGCAGGCCGTAGCCGCCGTCCAGTTCGCCCGTTCCCATGGAGGCGCGCAGCGCGGGCAGGCTGGCCTCAAGCCCGCCCCAGGCGTCCAGGTAGCGCGCGGCGATGCGCTCGTGCGCGTCGCGCTGCGCCACGGCCAGCCGTTCCACGAACGGGCGCTCCGCGCTCGTCAGCCCGCCCGCGTCCACCCTTCCCGCGACGAACTCGCCGAGGCTGTCGTGAAGCGTGCGGTAGCGCTCCCGCTCCCCTTCCCCGTCCACCTGGAGGAACGGGCGCCAGTCGTCGCCGACGAGCCGGGCCGCGCGCTCCGGGTCGGGGCATTCGCTCAGCAGGCACAGCACGTCCAACGTCAAGGGCTCCTGCGCGGCGGTGATGGTGACCAGAAGCGGCAGGTCCACCGTGGCCCAGGTGCTCTCGTGCGCGCGCTGCCACCGGCTCCAGAACCGCGCGTAGTAATGCCACAGGCCGACCGGCAGCGACTCCAGGTCGCCGGGCGCGCGGGCGCCGCTGCGCAGCTCGGCGAGCACGTAACGCAGGACCAGCCAGACGCCGGAGCTCCAGGACACCAGGCGCCGTACGTACTCGCCCGGCTCGATGCCCGCCTCCTCAAGGCGCGCGGCCAGCACAGGCTCGGCGACCAGGCGCCCCGTGTACGCCTTCAGGTCGGCGAGGTTCTCCGGGGCGTCGCGCCGGATCCGCAGGACGCGGCGTGGCGTCTCCACCATGAGCGGCACCATCACGGTCCGCTGCGACACCACGACGAAGACGCCCTCGGGCAGGTCGGCCGGCAGGCCCAGCGGATTGTGGGTCGCGGGCGCGGCGGTCTCGTTCAGCCCGTCCACCACCAGGACGATCGGCTCGCCGGGACGCAGCTCGTCGCGGCGCAGCGCCGCCTCGTACAGCACCTCCTCGAAGAAGTCCGGACGGGACGCGTTGGCGGGCAGCACGCCGCCGACCGCCATGGACTGAAGCTCCCAGGCGCGGATGAGCTGGGCCGACAGGTTGCGCAGCGCCACACCGGCGTCGTCGGCGTCCGGCATGAGCCGCACGAAGTGGTGGACATAGCCCCGCTCGCGCGCCAGCCAGGCCATGAAGGCGGTCTTGCCCATGCCCGCCTCGGCCTCGATGACCACGTACCCGCGGTCGTGCGCGGCGATGAAGTCGTCCAGGGCGCGCAGCAGCCAGTCGCGACCGGTGAAGTGCTCCATCCGTAGTTCCCGATACAGCGCCCTGGGGTTGAGGTACGCCTCCGCCAGCCGTTCGTACCGGCCGACGAAGAACTGGTTGACGCCACCGGTGACGAAGATGCTGTTGATGACGTCGCCGCCGACCGCGATCGAGCCGGCCCCCTCGGCGTGCGCGGTCGTGCTCATGCGCGTCCCGGTCCGGAGACGGCGGGACGGAGGCCGCGCGGCCTGGCACGGCCGGGGACGAAACGGGGCGGGGCGCCGCGCCGTTCGCGGCGTCGCGGGACGGCCGCGCGTGCGAGCGCGACCAGCGGCGGCAGCAGGTCGTCGCGGCCGAACCAGGCGGTCTCGCTGATCGTGCGCCAGGACGACGACAGCTCCGCGAGGGTCAGGTCGCGCGTCTTGAGAAGGCTACGGGCCGACCGCACGTCGTAACCCTCGACCATCACGACCCTGCCGTCAACGGGAACGGCGTCCGGTACCGGCCGTCCGGTCAGGTCGAGGTGCAAGGCTCGGACGACGTCCACGCCCGCCTCATCGGTGAACAACCGGAAGATGGCCCCCACTCGGGGATTGAGGTCGAGCAGCTTGTAGGTCCCGTCCCGCCGGTCGTACCGGTAGTCCATGCTCACCGGCCCGCGGTAACCGAGGGCCTGGAGCAGCGCGCGGGTCAGCTCCTCCAGCTCGGGGTTGCGCTCCGCGCGGCCGAACGCGGTCTCGCCCGCACCCACGGGCCACGACCGCACCTTGCGGCCGGTGAAGGCGACCAGGCATCGCGAGCCCGTGTCGCAGTAGCCGTGGAACAGCCAGTCCTCGGCATGCTCGGACGGGAGATGTTCCTGGAGCACCAGCCGTCCTTGGATGCGCGTCCGCAGCAGCTCGCGGCGGTCCCGGACGATGCGCGTGCTGGTCATGCGGCGGCCGTCGCCGAGCAGGAAGGGCGCGGCCTGCTTCACCACCACCGGGAACCCGGCGGTCTCGGCGAACGCCGCGAGCTCGTCCTCCCGCTCGACGACCGTGGTGGCCGGGGCGGCGAGCCCGAGTTCGCGGCAGCGCGCGTGCAGTTCGGCCTTGTCGGTCACCGCGCGGACCAGTCCGGGGGGCTGCCGCGCGAACAGGAACCGGTCCTCCAGCGCGTCGGCGTGCTCGGAGACGAAGAGCGCGGCGTGGTCGTCGGTCGGGAGCAGCACGGCGGGCCGCCCGATCCGTTCGGCGACCTCGCCCATGCCCTCCAGAAGCTGCCGCTGATAGGTCCGCTCACCGCCCGTCCGCCACACGAACCGTCCGGTCACGTGCCGGGACAGCGCCATGGGCGTGAACCTGTCCTCGGTGACCGCGTACGCAGGGACGCCCACCCGGCCGAGGGTCCGGACCACCGCCAGCCCGCCATGGTGCAGGGGGTAATGACCGACCTTGAGAACCAGGGCGGGCACGGAGGTGTCATAGGACGGCACGGGGGTCCTCCTCACCCAGGCGGGCCAGCACGCCCACCCAGTCGCTGAGGACTTCTTCCCATGCCCATCTGCGCCCAACCCAGGCCGAGGCGGCGGCCAACCGGTCCGCGTCCACGGTGAGCGCGTCCTCGACGGCCCGCGCCAGGGCGTGGGGGGTGTTCGGCCGGTAGGCCACCGGCAGCCCGGCGTGGGTGAGGTCCGCGCACAGCTCGGCGGGCATCACCGTCGGGACGCCGAGCGCCATCGACTCCTGGATGGCCCGCGGTATCCCTTCGCTGTGGGAGGCCAGGACGGTGACGTCGCTTCCGAGCATCATCCCCGCGACGTCGTCGCGGTGGCCGTGCCAGACGATCCGCCCGGTGACGCCCAGCCCTTCGGCGATGCCGCGTAATCGCGCCAGGTAACCGCGGTCCGCGCAGCCTCCCACCATGTGCCAGCGGATGTCCGGCCAGCGCCTCGCCAGGAGCGCGCAGGCACCGAGCATGACGGCGTGATTCTTCACCGGGTGGACGCGGGCGGCGCTCAGGCAGGCGGGCGACCCCTCCAGGGGGACGGACGCCGGGGCCGTAGGCTCCATCGCCTGCCCGCCGATGGTGATGCGGTCCTTGGCGATCCCCAGCGAGACGTGCAGCTTGGCCGCCACCGCCGTGCCCCACGCGACCCAGTGATCGGCCCGGCGCACCACCTGGAAGAGCGTGGAGGCGGGCAGGTAGGCCAGGCAGGCGTCGGGATCGGAATGGACGGCGGCGACCACTCTGCGGCCCGGCAGCGCGCACGCCGCCGCCAGGTCGACGCCTTCATGGCAGACGAGCGTGTCCCCGCGCCGGGTCTTGGCCGCCAGCGCCGCCGCCACCAGCCCGATGGCCCCGACCTGACGGTAGACGTCCGCCCGCGGCGCGCCGAACAGCGGCTCGTACCAGGGGGAGTCCTCCAGCGGGCCGAAGCCGTGGACGCCGCTCACCAGCACACGCACGTCCCAGCCGACCCGGCGCTGGGCCCGCGCGAGCGCCAGCGCGCTCAGCCCGCGCCCGTGCCCTGCCTTGACCCGATCCACGATGTGAACGATCGTCATGGCCGCATCGTCGGCCCGTCCCGGTCGATCGGGACCGCCCTGGCCGGGCCCGGCCAGGGCGGCCGTGGTGCCCAGTGAAGGAATCGAACCTTCGTCTGCGCCGTGTGGAGGCGCCGCTCTCCCATTGAGCCAACCGGGCCAACCGGGCATTGAGCCAACCGGGCATTGAGCGGAGGGAGCGAGGATCGAACTCGCACGGGACGCAAGGCCCCCAACGGTTTTCGAGACCGCGGCCGTCGCCAACCTTCGGCTGGTCCCTCCAATGTCCCGCTTGCATCGGGACTGTCCCGCTTACATCGGGACTGTCCCGCTTACATCGGGACGGGGCGGCGGGCGTGGTGCGCTCGCCGGTACGGGAGACAGGAGTCGAACCTGCATGAGCCTCCGCTCGCCGGGGTTTGAGCCCGGTGCGTCTTACCGTTCCGCCACTCCCGCATGCTCTTTCTCGTGCCGCCCGAAGGGCTCGAACCTCCTCAATCCGGCTTAAGAGGCCGGTGCCCGTCCCGTCGGGCGCGAGCGGCTTGCGAGCCGTACCGGGGAGTCGAACCCCGTACTCCGGTTTGGAAGACCGGCGCCTCAACCCTTTCGGCTTGTACGGCGTGGCACCCCTGCCAGGATTCGAACCTGGGACCTTCGCGTTCGTAGCGCGCTGCTCTGTCCACTGAGCTACAGAGGTATGACCCGTAGTGGTCCCCCGAGGGCTCGCACCTCGTCCCCCGGCCTTTCAAACCGGTGCTCTACTGCATGAGCTAAAGGACCGCGCACGCGTACCCCCGGCGGGATTCGAACCCACACCATTCCTGCTCCTCGGGCAGGCGCCTCTGCCAGTTGGGCAACGGGGGCCGGACGTCCAGTGCGGCTCCAGGGATTCGAACCCTGAACATCCACTTCCTGAGAGTGGCCTCTCTGCCGTTTGGAGTAGAGCCGCGCGTTCCGGTCAGGTGGCGTCGTCGCAGGCTCGCGGCCGAGGAATCAGCGGACCCCGCCGCGGAGGCCGAGCGATGACCGGGACAGTCGGTCGAGTAGTCGCTTCACGGCGGGCCTCCTTCCGAAGTTCGAGTGCCATTCCCTCTGACGGGGTGACGGCTTCTACGGTGCCAGCGGAGCGGATTTCCGCGCAATCGTTTTTTTGCGGCGGTCAGGGGCGCAGCACGCAGCGGAAGCCCAGATGTCCCGTTGAGCTGTCGGGCTCCTGCCCCTGGCGTGCCGCCGGGCGGTAGCGAAGGCAGTAGTTGGGGGCGCACAGGTACGAGCCGCCCTTGATGGTCCGGCGGACGGCACCGTCCTCACCCCGGGCGGCCGAGGGGGCGCAGCACGCGGGATGCCGGTCCGTGTAGACGTCGGCCGTCCATTCCCATACATTCCCCACCATGTCATAAAGCCCGTACCCGTTGGCCGGAAAGGACCCGACCGGCGAAGTGCCCTCGTAACCGTCCGTCCTGAGGTTCTGCCAGGGAAATTCGCCCTGCCAGGTGTTGGCCATCATGCGCCCTTCCGGAGCGAATTGGTCGCCCCATGGGTAGACGGCCCCGTCCAGCCCGCCGCGGGCGGCGAATTCCCATTCGACCTCGGTCGGCAGGTCCTTGCCGGCCCAGCGCGCGTAGGCCAGGGCGTCCTCGTAGGCCACATGTGTCACCGGGTGCTCGTCGAGCCCGTCCGCCCCGCCGCCCGGACCGTGCGGGCGGTGCCAGGCGGCGCCCGGCACATACCGCCACCAGTTGCGGTAATCGCGCAGGTCCACCGGCCCCTCGGTCTTGTGGAACACCAGCGAGCCGGGCACCAGCGAGGCGGGGTCGGCGCCGGGGAAGCGGGCCGGGTCGAGGGGGCGCTCCGCCACGGTCACATAGCCGGTCTCCTCGACGAAACGACGGAACCGGGCGACCGTCACCGGGTGCTCGTCCATCCAGAAACCGCCCGTGGAGGCCATGTGCACGGGGCCCTCTTCCGGATAGAAGTCCTCCGATCCCATCAGAAAGTCACCGCCGGGCACCCAGCGCATCCCGGGCACCTTTCCAGGAGTGGCCATGGGCTTAACATATCGGCCTGGTTGATTTACCGAAGTCGTTGGGCCAGGATCGTCCTGCCCGAATTACTAATGGACCAGCAGGGGACGCCGCGATGCCGCCCAGCCGACGCCACTTCCTCGCCGGCACGGCCATGGCCGCGGGCGCGGCGGCACTGCTCGGCCGGGCCGCGCAGCAGGACGCGGTCGCCGACCCCGCCGAGGCGGAGGGAGGGAACGCCGGCCCGGGTCGTCCCAACTTCGTGGTGATCGTCGCCGACGACCTCGGTTTCGGCGAGATCGGCGCCTACGGCCAGCGGCTGATGCGGACGCCCCACCTCGACCGGCTGGCGAAGGAGGGCCTGCGGTTCACCCAGGCGTACTCGACGGCGCCCGTGTGCGCTCCGTCCCGCTGCTCGCTGCTGACCGGCCTGCACCTGGGCCACGCCCGGGTCCGCAACAACCCGATGGGGGATCCGTCCGCGACCGCTCTGCGGGACAGCGACACCACCTTCGCCGAGGTGCTGCGGGCACGCGGCTACCGTACGGCGTGCATCGGCAAGTGGGGGCTCGGGCCGGAGCAGGGCGGGCAGCCCAGCCACCCCAACTCCCGTGGGTTCGAGGAGTTCTTCGGCTACATCACCCACGGACACGCCCACAGCTACTACCCGGCCTACCTGTGGCACAACGCCGACAAGGTGCACCTGCCGGAGAACGCGGGCGGCAGAAGGGCCTCCTACGCGCCCGACCTGTTCCGTGACCGCGCGCTCGACTTCATCCGGGCGCACAAGGACGAGCCGTTCCTGCTCCTCCTCACCCCCAACCTCCCCCACGCGCCCAGCGACGTCCCGAGCACCGAGCCGTACGGCGACCGGCCCTGGCTCGCCCCCGACAAGGGCCACGCCGCCCAGGTCACCCGGCTCGACGACTACGTGGGCGCGATTGTGGACGAGCTGCGCGAGCACGATCTGACCGAGTCCACGATCGTGCTGGTGACCAGCGACAACGGGCCGCACGAGGAGCGCGGCTTCAACCCGGACCTGTTCGCCGCCAACGGGGGCCTGCGCGGCTACAAGCGCAACCTGTACGAGGGCGGGGTGCGGGTCCCGCTCATCGCGTGGTCGCCGCGCCGGATCCGACCCGGCACCAGCGACCGGCCGACGCAGCAGACCGACCTGCTGCCGACACTGGCCGAGCTGGCGGGCGCCCCCGCGCCGCGCGACATCGACGGGCGGTCGGTCGCCGCGCTGCTGGACGGGCGCCCCGGCGACACGCCCGCGCACCCGTACCTGTACTGGTACAGGCTCGACGACTTCGTCACCCATCGCGCCGATCTCGCCGAGCGGGGCCGCCTGCGCCGCCTGGCCGAGGCGGCGCGGCAGGGCCGGTGGAAGGCGGTGCGCTTCGCCCCCGGCAGGGACAGGTCGGCATCCGACGACGAGTGGAAGGTGGAGCTGTACGACCTGCTCTCCGACCCGAGCGAGACGGCCGACGTCGCCGGCACGCATCCGGACGTCGCCGAACGGATGGTCGCGTTCATGCGGGACGCGTGGGCCGAGCCCTACGACCGCGAGCCGTTCGGCCTCACCGTCGGCTTCCCGCACGTCCTGCTGCCGGGCACCGACCACACGCTCACTGCGACGCTCAGCAACGGGTCGGCGCGCCCATGGGGCCGCCTGCGCCTCCGCGTGAACACACCGCGCGGCTGGCCGGTACGCCTGGTCTCCCCCCGGCGCGAGACGGACCGGCTCGCTCCCGGCGAACAGGCCACGTACGAGTGGCGGGTCAGGGTGCCCGCGACGGCGGGCCTCGCGCGGTGGCGCGCGGTCGTGACCGCCTCGTGCGTCCTGGACAACGTTCCGCTGCGGTTCAGCGCGGAGCGGACCTTCGGTCTCCCGGCACGGATCTGACCACGGTCGATCAGGGTGCGTGCCAGGTCAGGGCGACCTGGTGCTCCTGGAAGCCCATCGACCGGTACAGGGCCGCGGCCTCCGGTGGCGCGTGCAGGTCGACGCGGGTGACGTTCTTGGCGCGGAACCAGGCCAGCAGCTCGTGCATGATCAGGCGGGCGTATCCCCGGCCCCGGTAGGCCGGATCGGTCACCATCCCCAGCACGTACCCGGAATGGTGGGCGCCGTCCTGGAACGGGGCGGGCAGCCGGTACTCGATCAGGCCGAGCCCGCAGGCGGCCAGCCGTCCCGCCTCGTCGCCGTCCACGACGAACACGCCCAGGGACCCGCCCATGCGCTCCTTGACGTCGCGGGCGAACTCCTCGCGCCAGTTCCCCTCTGCGGCCGGGTCGCCCGCGTCGATCACGCGGCGGAACAGCAGTTCCCGCAGCCGGGTGAGCTCGGGAACGTCGTCGGAAGTTGCCGGGCGAACGATCACAAGGCCACCCTAGGGGACCCTCGCCCCTCGGCGCCTCTCTCCCGCCAGGACGGGATCCTCCCGTCACGCGGGCGAGTGTGGACCGGCCCGTCATGGGCGCGCTCCCATCGGGCTGATCACATCGGCCCGGCCATGAGCAGCGGACCTGTGACGTTGAACCGCTCGACGCCCCGCCGGGTGAGGTTGACCCGCAGGTCGATCCAGCCGGGACGGCCCTCGAACCGGCAGTCGCCGGCCGCGCTCGCCGGGAAGTGCAGGTCGCCGACCGACAGCTTGGCGCCGCGCACGTGGACGGGAAGCAGGATCCGGGAGGACGTGCCGAGCCTGGCGATGCCGCACCCGCCGATCTCGCGTCCCCGCGCCTCGCTGCGCACCGACTCGGCCGCGGCCCGCGCGAAGCCCGGCTGGCCGGCGCGGAGCCGCCCGAGCAGGATTCCGCCGTCCGCGACGGGACCGCCAGGGGCCTCGCCGACCGGTGAGATCGCGGCGGGCGCGCAGCCGATGACCCCGGGATGGCCGTGCGGCGCGTACACGCCGTCCGAGCGGCCCACGCCCAGCACGTCCACGACGATCACGTCGCCGGGCTCGGCGCCGACCACGACCAGCGGACCGCACAGGACGGCGTCCTCACCGGGCTCGCGTCCCTGGCACTCCATCCGCACCGAGCCACCGGTGATCACTTCGGCCACCGCGGGGATGTCGGGATGCCAGCGGTTGTGGCCGGGTACCGGCCGGGCCGCGGATCCGTCGTCCACCGGCGGCCCCGGGAATCGGACGACCGGCGGAACGGCGAGAGTGGGCGCCAAGGCAGGGTCCTTCCGTACGGGAGCTCGATTGGGAAGATCTTGCCGACCCGGCTGTTACCGATCCGTTTCGGCGTTCTGACAGTTGAGTAAGGCGCGATTCACGGTTGTCCGCGGATCTACCCGATTCCCGCCGGAACCTTCCCGCCGATCCGAGCGTCTAAGGCCCATGCGCCGACGCGGGACGAGCACGGGAAGCACTGGCCGATGGCGCGCCTTCGCGGCGGCCGTGGCGCCTCTGACGCTGGCGGCCGCCTGTTCGGGATCGGACATCAGCGACCCGGCGCCCGACCCGTCGCCCCGCTTCGTCCTGGTCTCCTACGACGACTGCGACCAGGTCCTGGCCGACCTCCGCGCCGCCACGGAGCGCCAGGTCGGCCCGTACGGGCTGGGCGGCGGCGGTCCGGTGCCTCCCGGTGCCGCGGAGGACGGTGCCCGCGCCCAGGGGGCCGTCCCCGGGGCCTTCGCCGCGGGCTCCCCGCAGCGGCCGCCGGAGCATTCCCGCACCAACGCGCACGAGGCCGGGGCCGACGAGCCCGACCTGGTGAAAACCGACGGCCGCCGCATCGTCGCGCTCGCCCGCGGCGAACTGCTGGTGATCGATCCGGCCGGCCGCAAGGTCGTCCACCGCCTCGACCTCGGGGGGAGGACCACCCCCGACGGAGCCGGCGACGCGCGGCTTCTCCTCAGCGGTGACCGCGCCCTCGTCATGACCCGGCAGACCCACCTTCACCGCCCCCGGCTTCCCGGCCGGTCGGCGCCCGACGCGATCAGGCCGGGGGACACACCCGTCCCCTCGTCCCCGCGGACCACCCTGACCGTGATCGACCTGTCCGGGGCGCCCACGGTGATCGGCTCGCTGACGACCTCCGCCGCCTATGTCGACGCCCGGCAGACCGGCTCGGTCGCCCGGGTGGTGGTGCGGTCGGCGCCGCGGATCGAGTTCCCCGACCTGCCGCGGACCCCGCAGCCCGAGCGGGAGGCCCTCGAACGCAACCGGCGGATCGTCCGGTCCGCCCCATTGGACGCCTGGCGGCCCGCCTTCGAGGTGCGGGGCCGCGACGGCCGGGCCACGACGTACAGGACTCCCTGCGGGAACATCAGCCGCCCCCGTGACGGCAGCGGGACCAGCATGCTGTCCATCCTGACGATCGACCTGGCCAAGGACGCCGGCGACCCAGCACCGGTGTCGATCGCCGCCGAGGGCCAGGAGGTCTACGGCAACGGCGCCAGCCTCTACGTCACCGACAGCCGCGTCCCCCCGCTGCGAGGACGGGCCCAGCGTCCCGGCTCCGAGACCACACGGATCCACAAGTTCCGTCTCGAAGGGGCCGGGCGCCCCCGCTACGTCGCGTCCGGCTCGGTGCCGGGACGGCTGCTCAACCAGTACTCCATGTCCGAGCACGACGGGCGGCTCCGCCTGGCGACCACGACCTCCGCGTCCCCCGGCGCCCGGGAACCCGGCGGCGCCTGGCGCTCGGAAAGCACGGTTTACGTGCTCGTCGAAGGCAGCGGGCGGCTCACCGTGATCGGCAAGGTCGGCGGTCTCGGCAAGGGCGAGCGCGTCTACTCGGTGCGCTTCATCGGCCCCACCGCCTATGTGGTGACGTTCCGGCAGATCGACCCCCTGTACGTGATCGACCTGCGTGACCCGTCCCGGCCCACCGTCACCGGCGAACTCAAGATCACCGGCTATTCCGCGTACCTGCACCCGATCGCGGACGGGCGGCTGCTGGGCGTCGGCCAGGAGGCGGACACCACCGGCCGCACGCAGGGCACACAGGTCTCCCTCTTCGACGTCAGCGCCGCCCCGCGCCGCGTCGGCGGGTACCACCTGCCCGGCTCCAGCTCGGCCGCCGAGTTCGAGCCGCACGCCTTCCTGTACTGGCCGCGGACGGGGCTGACGGTGCTCCCCATCGCCTCCAAGTACACCGACGGAAAGTACACCACTGGGAGTGAGGCGCTCGTCCTCAAGGTGTCCGGCACCACCGTGCGGCGGCTGGGAACCGTCGAGCACCCGAAGGGCGACGAGGGGTACCCGTCCCCGATCCGGCGCTCCCTCATCGTCGGCGACACCCTGTGGACCGTCTCCGACGACGGTGCGCGCGCCACCGGCATCACCGCCCTCGACGACCGGGGCTGGCTCGCCTTCTGAGCGCCCGCGCGCTAGCGCAGCCCGACGGAACGGCGCAGCGCGGTCTGGATGAGCCGGTCCACCAGGGCCGGGTAGTCGAGTCCCGAGGCCGCCCACATCTGCGGGAACGCGGACGCGGGGGTGAAGCCCGGCATGGTGTTGATCTCGTTGAGGATCCAGCGCCCGTCAGGGGTGTGGAAGAAGTCGACGCGGGCCAGGCCCTCGCAGTCCAGGGCGTCGAACGCCTGCGCCGCCAGCCGCTGCGCCTCCTCGATCGCGGCCTGGTCGAGGTCGGGCGGGATGTCCAGCCGGAGGGACGAGTCGAGGTACTTGGTCTCGAAGTCGTAGAAGTCGGCCTCGCCGCCCATCACGACCTCGGCGGGCAGGCTGACCTCGGGCGGGCCGTCGTCCAGGCCCTGCAGCACGCCGCACTCGATCTCGCGGCCCTCGACGGCCGCCTCCACGATCACCTTCGGGTCGTGCTCGCGGGCGGCCTCGACCGCCGCCTCCAGGTCGTCCTCGGTGGTGACCCGGCTGATGCCCATGCTGGAGCCGGCCCGCGCGGGCTTGACGAACACCGGCCAGCCCAGATCCTTGATCTCGTCGATCTTGCGCTTGCGCTCGCGCCGCCACTCCCGGTCGCCGACCAGCACGTATCGGCCGACCGGCAGGCCGCGGGCCTGCCACACCAGCTTCATGAAGCCCTTGTCCATGCCGACCGCGCTGGCCAGCACGCCCGCGCCGACGTAGCGGACGCCCGCCAGGTCGAGCATGCCCTGGATGGTGCCGTCCTCGCCGTACGGGCCGTGCAGCAGCGGCAGGACCACGTCGACCTCGCCGAGCGTCGCGGGCACCCGGCCCGGCTCGATCACCATGAGCCCGCGGCTGTCGGGGTCGAACGGCAGCGCCAGCGCCCGGCCGGACTTGCCGGTCACCTCGGGCAGCCGGCCGCCCTCGATCGTCAGGCGCTGGTCCTCGGGCGCCAGTACCCAGCGGCCGTCCCTGGCGATGCCGACCGGCACCACCTCGTACCGGTCACGGTCGATCGCCGCCATGACCGCGCCGGCCGTGACGCAGGAGATGGCGTGCTCCGAGCTGCGCCCGCCGAACACCACGGCCACGCGGATCCTGGGTGATACCTGCGACATGATGCCCGACCCTACCGCCGAACGGCCGCCTGAGGCCATGAGGCCCGCGCCGGCGGTGGCCAGGGATCATGCCGTGCCCTCACTCGTCCAGTCGCGGTCGTTCCAGCCGTCGTCGTCCTCCCCCGCGGGCTGGGAACGTTCCCCCGGCTGGCCACCCGCGCCCCCGATCTGGATGACCCGGTCCATCACCTCGGCGTCCCGGGCGCCCGCCCTGAACCGGTCGGCCGCGGCCTGCGCCTCCAGCCTGCGGCCGTAGCCGTGCGCGCTCACCGCGACGGGACGGCCGCCGACGCGCATCGTCCACTGCCACTCGCCGCCCTGGACGCTGGTGAGATCGATGGCCGCGGTGGTGGCGTGCGTGCGCACCGCTCGCGCGGCCCTGGCGACGTCCTCGGTGCTCGCGAACCCCTCCGCGGCGGTCGCCACGATCCGGTGGTTGCGGCTTAGCATCCGCCAATAAAAACGCGCGTCCGGCGATCGGTAGATTTGGAATCGCATGACAACCCTCGGGCCAGGTGCGGCGAAACGCGTCAGTTCAACTGATCAACAGCCATTCACAAAATCCAGCGCGGATGCGAAGCCATCATGAACGCAGCCTTAAGGCGCGACGGGGCCGCCATTCGCGGATAATTCACCGGCGGAATCCGGCCAGTGCGTCAACCGGAGGGCCGGTTCGCACGTCCCTGCCGTGCCACCGAGAAAGCGCCGGGCCCGGCCCCTGGTGAGGGACCGGGCCCGTACGGCCGGCGGCCGGAGCGGGGATCACGCCTGGACGTGCGGCGCCCGGCGTCGGGCCGCCACCATGATGCCTCCCCCGGCCGCGGAAAGGCCGGCGCCGGTCAGGATCAGCGGGACGAAGGCGCCGCCGGTCTTGGGCAGGGAATCGCCGCCCACGCCTGCGGTGCCGCCGTCCCCGTCGTCGTCACCATCGTCATCGACCGGCGGCGTCGAGGCGCAGTCGGTCGGGGTCGGGTCGGGCGACGTGGAGTCCGTCGGGCCGGTGGTGCCGGTCGGGGTCGAGGTAGGGGTCACGGTGGGCGTCGTGGTGCCCGTGGGGGTCGTGGTGTCGGTGGGCGTGGTGGTGGGGCAGTCGGTCGCCTGTGGCGAGGTGGTGCCGGTCGGGTCCGGACCGGTGGTCTGGTCCGTCGCGCCCGGGGTGGTGGCGGCCGCGTTCACCTCCGCGCCCCGCTGGGACGGGACGCCCGTGTGGAGCAGGGACACGGTGACGGCGCCCAGATCGGCTCCCTCGAACCGGTCGGAGGGGAAGGCGCCGGCACCGGCCGCGGTCAGCGTGGCCGGGATCTCGCTCCAGGTCACGCTGTGCCCGGCGACCGCCGGTGGGATGCCGAAGGTCTTCAGCTCCCCGATCTCGGTCTCCGGCGCGGCGGTGTTCGAGGGGGCCGCGGTCGCGTCGGCCCCCTGTGCGGCGCCCTTCGGGTCGTCGTTCGGCACGACCACCGCGCTCAGCACCGGCCGCGCGTTCCCGCCGAGCGTCGCCACCGGGTCCCGGAGGGTCACCTCGCCGCCGCGATAGGTGAGGACGACCGTGCCCTTGTAGGACACCCAGGCCGCGCCCGAGCGCAGGTCGTAGGTGCCGTTCCTTGCCGTGAAGCGGACCGAGCCGTTCTCGAGCACCCTGGCGCCGTCGCTCGCCTCCACCTGGGGGGCCTCGCCCGCGGACGGCACCGGCCGCCAGTCCAGCCGGCCACCGCTGACACCGGCCACGGTGGTGGCCGCGACCGGCGGGGCGGGCTCCACCGGACCCGCGAAGGCGACGCCGCTCACCCCCACCGCCACGCCCGCCGCCAGCAGCGCGGCACCGACCGCGCTCATCAGACGGGCGTGCGGCGCGGCGCCCTGCGCGTTCTCCTTACCGACATTGCTCATCGTGTACGACTTTCCAGGAGCGGACATTGAGACAACGGTCTTCGATTATTATGCCGACAACACGACCCAGTAATTGCGCGACCATTTTCCATCATTGCCCGCCGTCGCGCCTTAACCTTCCATTCACCCAGGGCAGGCAAAGGAAGTGATCACCTGCGATGACGCGATCCGCGGAAATGGTCGCCGCCGACCGCCCGCCTCCCCCCGCGGGCCACGGGGCGGCGTTCGCGTTCGGCGAGTTGCTCCTCACCTTCGGGCTGGTGGTGCTGCTTTTCGCCGCCTACGAGTTCATCGGCAAGGCGTGGGAGGCCGAACGCGCGCAGGCCGACCTCGGGAGGCGCTGGGAGCGGGGCCTGCCCGTCCCCGGTGACCCCATCGGACGGCTGCACATTCCACGTCTCGGCAAGCGCTGGATCGTCGCCGAGGGCGTCTCGCGCCGCGCGCTCGCCAAGGGCCCGGGACACTACCCCCGTTCGGAGAACCCCGGCGAGGTCGGCAATGTCGCCATCGCCGGTCACCGCATGCCGTCGGTGTTCTGGAACCTGGACCGGCTGCGGAGGGGCGACCCGGTCGTCCTGGAGACCCGCAGGGCCTGGTTCGTCTACCGGGCCACCCTGTCGAAGGTCGTCCCGCCGACCCGGGTTCAGGTCGTCGCGCACAACCCGGACGCGCCGGGCGCCAAGCCCACCCGGCGCCTGCTCACGCTGACCACGTGCAACCCGAAGTTCGACAACTACCAGCGGCTGATCGTGCGCGCCGAGCTCGTCCGGGCACAGGCGAAGAGCGCCGGCCGCCCGCCCGAGCTGCCCGGACGCTGACCCGCGGCACCCGATGAGGAGCACGAATGTACGCATGGATCTGGCGCCGGCTCCCCGGCCGGCTCCCGCTCAGGATCATTGAGGCGGTGCTGCTGGCCGCCGCCGTGGTCGCGCTGCTGTGGTTCGGCCTGTTCCCGCTCCTGGGGCCGCTGCTGCCGTTCGACGACGTCACCGTGGGCTAGGAGCGGGTACGGGCCGTCCAGGGCGCCTCAGACACCGTGCCGCTGCTCCACGCCGTACCGCTCGGG
Organism: Actinomadura sp. NBRC 104412; assembly: GCF_030269515.1. Lineage (GTDB taxonomy): Bacteria > Actinomycetota > Actinomycetes > Streptosporangiales > Streptosporangiaceae > Spirillospora. The sequence goes on from NZ_BSTM01000019.1 coordinate 144,717, forward strand.
CTTGGGCGAACGGGAGATCAGCGAGATCGCCGCGTCCTTGATCGGGACGCCCTCGTACAGCACCGACACCACCGCCTCGGTGATCGGCATCTCCACGTTGTGCTTGCGGGCCAGCGCCAGCACCGCCCCGGACGACTTCACGCCCTCGGCGGTCTGGCTGGTCGCGGCGATCACCTCGTCCAGCGTCATGCCGCGGCCCAGGTTCTCCCCGAACGTGCGGTTCCGCGACAGCGGCGAGATGCACGTCCCGACCAGATCGCCCATCCCGGCCAGGCCGGCGAAGGTGTGCTCGTCGGCGCCCAGCGCGGCGCCCAGCCGGGCGATCTCCGCCAGGCCCCGGGTCATCAGCACCGCCTGCGTGCTGGCGCCGAAGCCGAGCCCGACCGACATCCCCACGCACAGCGCCACCACGTTCTTCACCGCGCCGCCCAGCTCGCAGCCGATCACGTCGGTGGAGGTGTACACGCGGAAGTACGGGGTCATGGTCGCGGCCTGAAGGCGCTGTGCCCCCGCCTCGTCCACGCACGCGGCCACCGCCGCGCCGGGCTCGCCGCCCGCGATCTCCCGCGCCAGGTTGGGCCCGCTGAACACCGCGACCCGCTCCTCGGGGACGTCGGCGACCTCGGTGATCACCTCCGACATCCGCCGGGTGGTGCCCAGCTCCACCCCCTTGATCAGGCTGATCAGCATCGCGTCGCGGGGCAGCAGCGGCGCCCAGCCCACCAGGTTCTCGCGCAGCGTCTGCGCCGGAACGGCCAGCGCCACGAACTCGGCGCCCGCCAGCGCCTCGGCCGGGTCCGTGGTCGCGCGGACCTCCTCGGGCAGCGGCACGCCCGGCAGGTAGTCGGGGTTCTCGTGCCGCTCGTTGATGGCCTTCACCAGCGAGGCGCGGCGCCCCCAGATCGTGACCTCACCGCCCGCGTCGCACAGCAGCTTGGCGAACGTGGTCCCCCAGGAGCCCGCGCCCATGACGGCCGCACGATGGATCACGAGGCCGCCCCCTCGCGGGCGGGCGACCCCCCGCAGCCCCCGGCGAGAACGGCGACCCTTCCCTGACTCCGCACGCTCATGACCCCTCGACCCCCTTCTGCGCCCTGCGCCGCTCCTCCAGGACCTTGTGGTGGTCGTAGAGCTCCTTGGGCGGCTCCTCGCCGCGCAGCTCGCCGACCAGCCGGGCGATCTCCCGCATGATGTCGTCGGTCGCCTCGCGCAGCGTGGTCTTGGTGAGGGGACGGCCCTCGTACCGCGACAGGTCCACGGGCGGACCGGCGATCACCTTCATCGTCTTGCGCGGGAACGGGTGGAAGCCCTTCTTCAGCGACGCCGCGAGCCCGCTCTGCTCGCCCTTCTTGTACGGAAGCAGCTCGTGCGCGCCCCAGCTCGCCACCGGCACGACCTTCGCGCCCGTCTTCAGCGCCATCCGCGCCACCCCCGTCTGCCCGGTCATCGGCCACAGATCCGGATCACGGGTGCAGCTACCCTCCGGGTAGAACATCAGGCACTCGCCCCGTTTCAACGCCTCCTCGGCGTCCTTGAGCGCCAGCGCCGCGTCCGCCCGGTCACGGTGGACGGGGATCTGCCCGGTGCCGACCAGCACGTTCTTGAGGAACTTCACATCGAACAGGGACGACTTGGCCAGGTACACCGGATAGCGACCCGCCTCGTACACGAAGTGGGCCAGGGCCAGGGGGTCGGACTCGGAGATGTGGTTGGCGGCGATGATGATCCCGCCCTCCTTGGGGACGTTGTCCCGCCCTCGCCATTCCCTCTTCAGCAGCCCGTACAGCAACGGGCGCAGGACGACGATGGTGAGCTTGCGCCAGGCAGGCGAGTACCCACGGCTCATGCCCGTCCCCTCCTCGGTAGGCCCACGGTGAACGCGGGGTGTCCTCAAGTGTCGCGGTTGTTTGCGCATAGTGTCGAGTTGCCATGTCTACAGCAGAGCACGGTGTGACTCAGAACCAGCCGCCCCTCCAATGGTCCCTCGTCGTCCCGGTCAAGGTGCTGGCGAAGGCCAAGACCCGCATGGCCGAGGCCGCCGGCCCGCACCGGCAGGCCCTGGCGCTCGCCATCGCCGCCGACACCGTGGCGGCCCTGCTCCGCTGCGAACGCGTCCAGCGCGTGATCGTCGTCACCGACGACCCCGTGCCCGCCGCCGAACTCCTCGCCCTGGGCGCCATGATCGTCCCGGACGAGCCGGACGCCGGGCTCAACCCCGCCCTGACCCACGGAGCCGCCCGGATCCGGGAGACCGCACCCGAGACCGGAGTCGGCGCCATCTCAGCAGACCTCCCCGCCCTACGCCCCAACGAGCTCACCCACGTCCTGGACGCCGCCGCACAATCCCCGGAGGCGTTCGTCCCGGACGCCGCAGGCACCGGAACCACCCTCTACACGGCCCGGCCCGGCGCCCCGTTCCGCCCCGCGTTCGGCCCCGGCTCCCGCGCCGCCCACCGCGCCCTCGGCGCTCAAGAGCTCCTCCTGGACGACATCACCAGCGTCCGCCAGGACGTCGACACCCTCCAGGACCTGCAAGCCGCTCTCACCCTGGGAACCGGCCCGCGTACCACCCGCATCGCCGCCCAACTACCCGCCGTCCGTACAACCGCCTGAGACTCCTGCCCCGTTAGGGTGGACCCATGCAGGGAACGGTGCGGACCTTCGACGCCGAGACGAGTTCCGGCAGCGTACTGCTCGACGACGGAACAGAACTGCCCTTCGACGCGGAGTCCTTCGCCGCAGGGGGCCTAAGGCTCCTCCGCTTCGGCCAGCGCGTCAACCTGGCCATGGACGACCAGGACGGCCGGATCACCCTGATAACCCTCTCAACCTTCCCCCTCCCCAACTAATCCCAGCAGACGCCCCAACGGGTGACCGGGCCGCGAGGCAGAGCCCCGCTTCGGGGTCGCCCCCCCCACAATGACTAGAGCCCCGCCGGGGTCGGCGGGGGCAGTGATCCACCCCCTGCCCCGATTGGGGAGTGGGTCAAAACGCAGCCATCGCCTGACCGTTCACGTCCACTGGAGTGGTGTATGGGGTCTGTGTGATCTATGACCGGTTCGTGTCGTGATGGGCGAGTCCCCGTGACGTGAGACGGCCACCTCGTGATCCTTCGAGTCGACCAAGACCAGTGAAG
>NZ_BSTM01000020.1 GCF_030269515.1 Actinomadura sp. NBRC 104412
ACAATCCATACAGGCGGCATTCCAGTATCGGGATGCACAGCCCCGTCACGTTCGAAGGGCTCAACCTGCCCTCAGACACCACCGAGTGACCTCACCGCAGGTGTCCGTGCTACGGGGGGAACCTCAGGCCATCCGCCTGGCGCAAGTGGATGACGAACAGGCCGCGCTGGAGCCGGCGCGCGAGGCCGTGGACATCTACCGCCGACTGTCCGAGGCCGAACCCGCCGCCTACCTGCCCGACCTCGCGTTGTCGCTCTTGACTACTGCTGGCATCCAGAACGCCTTTGGCGTGGAACTCACCGAAGCAGCCACGGTCGTAGAGGAAGTCATCATGATCTACCGGGCGTTGGCTGAGCAGATCCCTGAAGCGTTCAACGGGTACCTTGCTGCAGCAGAACAGGTCAAGATCGAAATACTCGAGCAACTCAGTGCCCCATGATCGCCGATAGTTCGGGACGAAGAGGCATTCTGGTCGAGCGCGGAGCAAGGGCCTCGCGGCCCCCAACCCCGTGCGGGCCGGAGGGCACGCCCGCGTGAAGCTGTCTGTCACACCGTCTCGCCGTTCGCGCGGGCGCACCCTCCGGAGCGGTGCGGATGCTAACGCCAGTGCGAAGCACCCGAATGCCGCAGCTCACGGTGAGGCCAGTGCCCAAGCTTGGCCAGCTTGGAGAAGGCGTATGAGGAGTTGGCAGGGCCCATCGGCGGCGTAGGACGCGCCAGCGCCCGGTCAGTACGGCCATGGTGCGTTCGCCGATGCCGCGTTGCAGCAGGTTGTAGGCCTGGTTGTCGAAGCTGAAGCACTCCCGGGGAACGGTGTGCGGCGGCTTGATCGGAAGGCGGATCCTGGCGTCGGCTCCGTCGTATCCGGCATCGGCCAACGCCATCAGGTCCTGGCCGGTGGCGGAGCGCAGTTGCGGTAGGACGTGGCGCCGGGCGGCGGTGATGTCGGCGACCGATCTCGGCTCAGCGCGGCACCAGGATCGCCTGCCGGCGGCAGCTCAGCGCCCGGGTACTGCGGCAGGTTCGGCGGCGCCGCCGTTCCTGATCCAGCAGCCGGACGAGGCGGTGAACGGATGTTCGGAGACGTCGAGGATGGCACGATAGACGATCACGTGGAGCCATTCGGTGGGACGGGGAAGATTCGACACCTCGCCTTCTACCGGAGGCTCCACGTCTGTTTCAGGCGAAGATTCCTATCTCCCCGCCCATCCCGTTCACGACAGCCGACGACACTCTTTCCAGTTCAAGTCGCTGAGATCACCTCACTGATCACTCAGAGCCTTGTGTGCGTCGCGTTATGTGACGTCGAATATGACGTCCCCGACGTCTTCGATGCTGATGACCGTGATCGTGATGGCGCCGACGCGTGTGGTGGATTGGTCGGGGAGTATGACCGTGGGGGATCCGTCTACCTGGATGAACAGACCGTCGCTGTGGTACTTGATCACCGTGAGCCGGTGGTTCTTCACTTCGATGGTCTCACCGGGTTTGGAGACGACCACACGGCAGGTTCCATCCCGGCACACCGAGTAGCTCGATCGTAAGCTATCGCACCCGCCGAGCAGCAGCGTCATGGCCATGGTGAGGATGGCCAGGATGGGAACGGAACGGGACACGGGAGCCCCTCCCCGTAGGGCCGGCACTTATGACGGAGACGTGCGACGGCACTCATCAGTTGACCGCGCAGCACGAAGGAGTTGTGGGGCGGTCGTTTGAGGGTTGGGATTTTTCTGGCTGGAGGGGCGGGGCGGGCTTCATCAGCGGTTGATGGGCGGCCCGCTTGGGCGGGAGAAGGACGGGCTGCCATCGGACGCGGAGGGAGCGGGTTCGTCCGGTCAGGTGGGGCGGGAGTAGCCCAGGCCGTCGCCGATGACCGCGGCGAGGTTGAGGTACGCCTCGCGGGTGGACGTGGCCAGTGCCTCCAGTTCGATCTCGGCGCCTTCTTCGAGGTGGTCGTCGTACGGGATGCGGACGACGGCACGGCAGCGGCTCTCGAAGTGGGCTTGGAGTTTGTCGAGGTCGACCTGGCTGCGCGTGCGGTGCCGGACCATCGACAGCACGACGACGCCGTTGCGGACGAGGTGGCCGTGGTTGTGGGCCTCCAGCCAGTCGAGGGTGGCGCTGGCGGAGCGGGCGCCGTCCACCGAGGGCGAGCTGACCAGGACGAGCTGGTCGGCCAGCGCCAGGACGCCGGCCATCGCGGAATGCAGCAGGCCGGTGCCGCAGTCGGTGATGCAGATCGAGTAGTACTGCTCCAGGATCACGGCGACCGCGGAGTAGTCCTCGGCGCTGAACGCCTCGCTGACGGCGGGGTCGCGGTCGGAGGCGAGCACTTCCAGGCGGGCGCTGTTCTGGGACGTGAAGGCCCGCAGGTCCGCGTACCGGTGGATCTTGTCGCGGTTGTTGAGCAGGTCTCGTACGGTGGCGGCGGTCTCCAGCTTCACCTTGTCGGAGAGGGTGCCGCGGTCGGGGTTGGCGTCCACGGCGATGACCCGGTCGCCGCGCAGGGAGGCCAGCATGGAGCCGAGGCCGGTCGTGGTGGTGGTCTTGCCGACGCCTCCCTTCAGCGACATGACCGCGACCCGGTGGTGCCCGTTGACCACCGGCTGGCGGACGCGGGCGATCAGGTCCTTGCGGCGCAGCTCGGCCTGTGACTCGCCGGGGTGGACGCTGCCGCCCGTGGCCTTGTAGACGGCGCGGCGCCAGCCGGAGGAGGGAGCGATGCGGCGTTCGCCGAGGAGGTTCTCGGAGCTGAGGCTTTCGGAGGACTCCGGCGGCGGGGGCTGCTGCTGCGGGTAGCCCTGCGGAGGCGCGCCCTGCGCGGGCATTCCCTGGTAGGGGCCTTGCTGGTACGCGGCAGGGCCCGCGTAGCCAGGGGGTGGTGGCCCGTAGCCAGGGTGAGGCTGGGGGTTGTACTGGGGTGCCCCACCGGCGTACGGGTACTGCGGGGCGCCGCCTTCAGGTGGGCCGAACTGCCCGGGCGGGTACGGCGGCAGTTGTTCCAGCGGCGGCGCGGGCTGGCCGTTGGCGGGCTGCTGCGCCTCCCCCTGGTTCGGCGCGGGTCCGGCTTCCTGCTGTGGGTAGCCGGTGGCGTACGGAGGCGGCAGCATGCCGCCCTCGGAAGGCTGCTGGAGGGGGATGGGCCCGGTGTCGTGGGGCGCCTGCGGAGCCGGGGGGTCGGCGTCGAACGACGGCAGCGGGGTGTAGGGCGGCGGGGTGTTGACGTTGTTGTAGGCCGGGGGGAAGCCCGGGGGTGGTGGCAGCGGCCCCTGGGCGGCCGGGTCGTCCACGGGCGGAGGGGTCTGCTCTGCCTGAGGAGTCGGCGGGACCGGTGGTGGAGGAGGCGGGGGTGGGGCCGCGAAGCTGCCCGGTGGGGGGCCGAAGCTTTGCGGTGGCGGGCCGAACCCCTCGCCGGACGGGGGGTTCTGGAAGGGTGGGGGCGCCAGCCAGGGGTTGTCCGCAGGCTCGGGACGGCTCTCGGGCTCGGCCTGAGCGGGCTCCTTTTCGGCGTCGGGCCGGCCGACGATGGTGGCGTCCTCGTCCGGTCCCGGGCGGTCGTCCGAGGACGGGGCGGGTTCGGCGGCGGGCGCGGGCGGGGCAGCGGAGGGCTTGGTGGCCTCGCTGTTCATCGCGTCCAGTGACGCCAGGCGCTCCTCCAGGGAACGTCCGTCGTGATCGTTCCTCGCCACCGTCTCTCCCCTCGTGCCACGCCTTCAAGGATCGGTACAAGGCGGGTACGTATTGGCCCATCGGCAGGATACCGGTGCGTCGAATCGGCGCGTCCATCACGAAGATCCGGAACGCCGTCCGGAATATCCCTATGGTCGCCGGTGGTCCCTTCTCTTCCAAGCCCGTTCCAAGGCGGTGGCGGCGCGGGCCGCCCGGTAGCGTGATGAGTATGCGTGCGATCGTCATTCGTGAACCGGGCGACCCCGACGTCCTGGAGTGGAAGGAGGTGGCCGATCCGGAGCCGGCGCCGGGCGAGGTCGTGATCGAGGTCGTGGCGAGCGCGGTCAACCGGGCGGACGTCATGCAGCGGAGGGGCTTGTATCCCCCGCCGCCGGGTGCTCCCCCGTACCCGGGCCTTGAGGTGTCCGGACGTGTCGTGGCGCTCGGCGACGGCGTGACGGGGTGGAGCGCCGGTGACGAGGTGTGCGCGCTGCTGGGCGGGGGCGGCTACGCCGAGCGGGTCGCGGTGCCCGCGGGCCAGGTGCTCCCCGTGCCGCGCGGGGTGAGCCTCGCCGAGGCGGCCGGGCTTCCCGAGGTCGTTTGCACGGTGTGGTCGAACGTCTTCATGTTGGCGCGGCTCGAAGAGGGGGAGACCTTCCTCGTACACGGCGGCGGCAGTGGCATCGGCACCGCGGCCATCCAGTTGGCCAAGGCGCGGGGGGCGCGGGTGGTGTGCACGGTCGGCAGCGCGGAGAAGGCGGAGCGCTGCCGCGCGCTCGGAGCGGACGTGGCGATCAACTACCGCGAAGAGGACTTCACCGAGAGCGGACCGTACGACGTCATCCTTGACAACATGGGCGCCAAGTATCTGGAGCGCAACGTCCGTTCCCTGGCGGCCGGCGGGCGCCTGGTGGTGATCGGCTTGCAGGGCGGGACGCGTGCCGAGCTCGACCTGGGGCTGCTGCTGGGCAAGAGGGCGGCGGTGCACGCCACGTCGCTGCGCGCGCGTCCGCTGGAAGAGAAGGCGGCGATCGTGGCGTCGGTGCGCGAGAACGTGTGGCCGCTGGTCGAGTCGGGCGCCGTGCGCCCCGTCGTCGACCGGACGATCCCCATGGCCGAGGCCGCCAAGGCGCACCGGGTGCTTGAGGACAGCGTCCATATCGGGAAGATTCTGCTGAGCGTGTAGGACAGGAGACCGGGAGATCATGAACCAGCCTTCGCGAAACGATCCGACCAATCCGGAGGCCAAGCCGGAGTCGGAGCAGGAGCCGCAGGTCCTGGTGGTCGGTCCGAACGGGATCGCGGTGGAGGCGAGCGGGGAGAGCGCCACCGGGGAGAAGTCGGTCACCGAGATGGTGGAGCAGCCGGCCAAGGTGATGCGGATCGGCGGCATGATCCGCCAGCTTCTGGACGAGGTGAAGGCCGCCCCGCTGGACGAGGCGAGCCGGGCCCGGTTGAAGGAGATCCACCAGTCGTCCATCAAGGAACTGGAGGACGGTCTGGCGCCGGAGCTGGTCGAGGAGCTGGAGCGGCTGTCGCTGCCGTTCGTCGAGGGCCAGGTGCCGAGCGAGGCGGAGCTGCGGGTCGCCCAGGCCCAGCTCGTCGGATGGCTTGAGGGGTTGTTCCACGGCATCCAGACCACGCTGTTCGCCCAGCAGATGGCGGCGCGTGCCCAGCTTGAGCAGATGCGGCGTGCGCTTCCGGCCGGGATGGTCCCGCCCGGCGGTCAGGGCGGCGAGGACGAGGGCCCGGGGCGCCGCTCCTCCGGCCCCTACCTGTAGGCGCCCCAGGAAGGGCCCCTAGGAGGGGGCCTCGTCCTGGGCCGCGGGGTAGAGGCGTTCGAGGACTTGGGCGACGCCGTCCTCGTCGTTGCCGGCCGTCGTGTGGGTGACGGTGGCGAGCACGTCCGGGTGCGCGTTCGCCACCGCGTACGACGTGCCGGCCCACGTCAGCATCGGCAGGTCGTTGGGCATGTCCCCGAAGGCGACGACCTCCTCGGGGGAGATGCCGTGCTCGGCGCAGAACTCGGCCAGCGCGCTGGCCTTGGTGATGCCGGGCGCGCTCATCTCCAGCGGACCGGACGAGTGAGTGACCGTGACCAGGTCGCCCACCGCCTTGATCGCCCGTTCGGCCAGCGAGTCGGTGTCGGTGCCGGGGTGGAAGGCCAGCAGCTTGGTGCCGCCCCGGCTGACCAACGTCTCGCCGTCGACCGGGCGCCCGCCGAGGGCGTCGGCGTCCCAGGTGCCGAGGTTGTAGCTGGCCTCGAAGACGAACCCGGTCGGGTACTCCACGGCGAACCGCAGGTCGGGAACGGCCTCGCGCAGCCGCTCCACGACCTGCGCGATCACCTCCGGCTCGATCATGTGCGAGCGGAGCACGCGCTCGGTGTGCAGGTCGTACAGCACCGCGCCGTTCGCGCAGATGGCGACGCCCCGGTGACCGACCGCCGCGGCGACCTCCGCCATCCAGCGGGGCGGCCGCCCGGTGACCATGACGAGCGTGGCCCCGGCGCGTTCCACCCGGCCGAGTGCCGCCACCGTACGGGCGGACACCGTGCCGTCGGAGCGCACGATCGTCCCGTCCAGATCGGTGGCGATCAGCCGAGGCCGACCGGCGGAGTCCGACATGTCACCTTCCTGTTCCGCCGCATCAGGGCTTTCCCGGCCGCGCGAGCGGCAGGGGGAGGGGGCGGCTGGAACACACCATAAGCGATCTGCCAGGACGGACCACCCGCACCCCCGAGCCGGAGGCCGCGAGGGCGATCAGCGCTTGACCGGTTCGAGGACCTCCAGGCCCAGGTGCTTCTGGAGGGCCTTGGGGACCCGGACCGAGCCGTCCGCCTGCTGGTGGTTCTCCAGGATGGCGACGATCCAGCGGGTGGTGGCCAGGGTGCCGTTGAGGGTGGCGACCGGCTGGTTCCTGCCGTTGTCGTCGCGGTAGCGGACGGCGAGCCTGCGCGACTGGAACTCGGTGCAGTTCGAGGTGGAGGTGACCTCGCGGTAGGTGTTCTGCGTGGGCACCCACGCCTCGCAGTCGTACTTGCGGGCCGCGCTGGCGCCCAGGTCGCCCGCCGCCACGTCGATGATCCGGTACGGCAGCTCGACCTTGGCCAGCATCTCCTTCTCCCACTCCAGCAGCCGCAGGTGCTCGGCGTGGGAGTCGGCGGGGTCGCAGTAGGAGAACATCTCGACCTTGTCGAACTGGTGCACCCGGATGATGCCGCGGGTGTCCTTGCCGTACGAGCCGGCCTCCCGCCGGAAGCAGGACGACCAGGCGACGTACCGGCGCGGCAGGTCGGGAAGGATCTCGTTCATGTGGTACGCGGCCAGCGGCACCTCGGACGTCCCCACCAGGTAGAGGTCGTCGGCGGGCAGGTTGTAGACCTCGGCGGCGTGCGCGCCGAGGAACCCGGTGCCCTCCATGGCGTCCGGCTTCACCAGGACCGGCGGGTACATCGGCGTGAACCCGGCCTCGATCGCCTGCTCCATGGCCAGGTTGAGCAGGGCGAGCTGGAGCCGCGCCCCGATGCCGGTGAGGTAGAAGAACCGGGCGCCGGACACCTTTGCGCCGCGCTCCATGTCGATCGCGCCGAGGGCCTCACCCAGCTCCAGGTGGTCCTTGGGCTCGAAGTCGAAGGCGGGCGGCTCGCCGACGTGCTCCAGGACGACGTAGTCCTGCTCGCCGCCGGGCGGGGTGTCGTCCTCGATGAGGTTGGGGACGGTCCTGAGCAGCGCGTCGAGCTCGGCGCCCAGCCGGTCGGCCTCGGCCTCGGCGTCCTTGACCTGCTGGGCCAGCTCCTTCGCGCGGGCCAGCAGCGCCTGCCGCTCCTCGCCCGACGCCCTGGACACCGACTTGCCGAAACTCTTCTGCTCCGACCGCAGCCGCTCGAACGACGACAGCGCGGAACGGCGCCGCTCGTCCAGGTCCAGCAGGGTGCCGACGACGGACTCGTCCTCGCCGCGGGCGCGCTGGGACGCGCGCAGCCGCTCGGGATCCTCTCGAAGAGCTCGCAGGTCAATCACAGACCCGAGGCTACCGCTGCCGGACCCGCCCCGCGTCCGAGTATCGCGCGCCGCCCGCCCGGGCTCAGCGGGTCGCGTGGGTCAGCAGGGCGTGGGCCGGGAGGGAGACCCGGCCGCCGTCCACCGCGTACCCCGCCATGATCCGGTCGTAGGCGGCCTTGATGCGGGCGACCGTGGCCTCGTCCTGCCGGGACACGATCACGCCGTTGCTGCCGACCTTGGCCAGCGCGCCGGTCCGCCACCACTCCTCGGGGTCGGTGACGTGCCGCCAGGACACGGGTTCGGTGACGGCGTCGGGAAAGCCGGACTCGCGGACCAGCCGCTCGAACGCGTCGCGGCGGCCGTACTCCATGAAGGGGCTCACCGGGATGTCGTCCGGCCACGGGACGCCGACCTGGTCGACCGCGTCCCGGACGACGGACAGGGCGCCGCTGCCGGGCATCTCCCAGCAGGTCAGCGCCAGCCGCCCGCCGGGACGCAGCACCCGCCGCAGCTCCGCCAGCGCGCGGGCGGGCTCCCCCACATGGTTGATCACGAAGTTGCCCACGACCGCGTCGAAGCCCTCGTCCGCGAACGGGAGGACGGGCAGCACGGCGACCCGCACGTCCAGCCCGGGGACGTTGCGCGCCGCCGTCTCGGCCATCCCGGGGTCGGCGTCCACCGCGGTCACCTCGGCGCCACGGCGCACCGCCTCGCCCGCCACCACGCCGGGACCCGTGCCCACGTCCAGCACCTTGGTCCCGCCGCCCACCTTCGCCGCGTCGAGCAGGGGCTTGACGGTGTACGCGGTCAACTGCATGAACCCGCGCTCATACGCGGGGGCGCGTCCCGCCCACAGCTCGCGCTCGTATTCGTCGAAGGACGTCACGGAACGGAGCGTACGCGCGCCTCCGGCGGTGCGTCAGGGGTGCGGCCGGTGCGGACGGACTCCAGCCAGGCGGCGGCCTCGGTGAAGTCGTTGTCGTGGGTGCCTCGCCGGACCTCGGGGCGCACCCGGTCCGCCCGCGCGTACGAGCCCAGGAAGCGGACGTCGGCGCAGACCCGGCGCAGGCCCATCAGCGCCTCGCCGACCCTGGCGTCGGCGACATGGCCCTCGAAGTCCATCCAGAACAGGTACGAGCCGAGGCCCGCGCCCGTGGGGCGGGACTGGATCAGCGTCAGGTTGATGCCGCGGATCGCGAACTCGTTCAGGATCTCCAGCAGCGCGCCAGGGTGGTCCTCGCCGATGAACGCGACGACGGTCGTCCGGTCCATGCCGGTCGGCTCCGGGGGCGGGCAGGGGCGGCGGAGGGTGACGAAACGGGTGACCGCGTCGGCCACGTCGTGGATGTCCTCGGCCAGGACCGACAGGCCGTAGCGGGCGGCGGCGAAGGAGCCGGCCAGGGCGGCGTCGTAGTGCCCGTCGGCCACGTGCTGGGCCGCCTCGGCGTTGGAGGTCGCCGCGCGCCACTCGGCGTCCGGGACGTGCTCGGCCAGCCAGCGGCGGCACTGCGGCTGCGCGTGCGGATGGGACGCGACGGTCTTGATGTCCGCGAAGTCGGTTCCGGGGCGGACCAGCAGCGCGAACGAGACCGGCAGATGCACCTCGCCGACGATCTGGAGCGGCTCTCCCAGGGCCAGCTCGTCCAGCGTGGTCGGAACGGACCCCTCCACGGAGTTCTCCAGCGCCACGACGGCCGCGTCGACGTCACCGCGCCGCAGCGCGTCCAGCGCCGCAGGGACGGTGGCGAACGGGATCCGCTCCGCGCCGTGCGAGTCCGGGACCGAGTTCAGCGCGGCCTCCGTGAACGTGCCCTGCGGCCCGAGATACGCGTATCGCTGAGACATGTACGTCTACTCCTCCGTCCGCGCGCCAGGCACGCAGGCGGGTGTGAGGCAGGAATGGAGATGAGAGGTTCGAGTTTACGGGGCGTGCGCACGTTGAACGGACCCGGCACCCCCCGAGCCCGAGCCTAGGGGGCCGCGGGGGCGGTGCGGTCGCCGAAGTCGGGGAGGGGGTCGTCCATGGTGACCACGGGTCCCTTGCCGAGCCTCGCGGCGCGCAGGGCCTGGTTCTCCTCCGGGGAGAGGGAGTCGACGGCGTACCCCCGCCGCACGGCCTTGGCGTAGGTGCGGGTCTCGGTACGGCCGTTGATCGAACTGACCACGACCCCGTCGCCGTGGGCGTTCAGCACGGCGAGCGAGAAGGACCGGTGGCCCGACATCTCCTTGAGCGCGTCGTAGTGCACGATGGCGAGGTCGCGCAGCGCCTGGGTGTCGGCCGTCCCACCGGCCAGTTGCAGTTGGCGGCGGAGCGTCTCCGAGCACTCCGCGACGACCTGGTTCACCCGATTGTGCGCGACCACCGCGATGGACAGACCGGCCACCCCGGCGACGAACCCGGCGACGGCCACCGCGACAAACATCACACGCTGAGGGTATCGACACCGGCGGAGCGCCGCGAAGCATCCGCCCGATCGGCGGCCTTGCTGACCAGCCGGTCGACCAGCCAGCCGCCGAGGAGGGCGACCATGCCGACGGCGGCGAGCCCGAACGCGTCCTGGACGATCTTGCCGGGGATCTTGGTGACCAGACCCTGCTGGAGGCTGATCAGCTTGGCCCCCCACCACGGGAGCGGGAACAGGAACGCCACCCACACGCCGAGCGCGATCCGCCTCCTCGCGGCGTCCGTTCCGTCGCCCATCAAGGCGCCGAGGACCGGGACCATCCACACCAGGTGGTGGATCCAGCCGACGGGAGAGAGCAGCACCGACAGCAGGCCCACGATCGCGATGGCGGTCAGGCGGAGCGTGTAGGCGTCGCCCAGGCGATCGTCCGGCCGGGCCGTGGCGGGGCGGGACCGGACCAGCTCGTCGCCGAGCAGGGTGGCGCGCCGGGCCAGCCGGAACCCTGCATAGGCCATGATCGCCGCGAGGACCAGCCACAGCAGCGTGCCGGCCGGGTCGGGGAGGTACAGCCGCGAGACCATCCCGTTGATCGCCTGGTTGGTCGTCCCGTTCACCGCGCCGGTGCGGTCGCCGCCCTCCAGCAGCGCGCCGAACCAGAAGTCCACCGAGTCGTACGGCAGCATCGCGAACCCGGCCAGCGTGGCCGCGCCCGCGGTCAGGACGGCGTTGCCGAGCGCGTCCCGGCGCCCGGTGATCAGGAAGTGGACCAGGAACACCCCGGGCACCAGCTTGATCGCGACGGCCAGCCCGACCAGCATCCCGCGCGGCCAGTAGGTGCGCTCGGGGACGCAGTCGGCCAGGCACATGGCCATCAGGAACACCCCGACCTGCCCGAACCTGGCCTGGTCGAACACGGGCATCAGCCAGGCCGCGGCCCCGATCAGCGTGGCCGTCATGACCGGCGCCCACCGCCCGGCCCGCCGGATCAGCGGACGGAACGCGTACCAGACCGCCACGGCCAGCGAGACGTACAGCAACGCCATCCACAGCCACTGCGCCGCCCTCCACGAAATCACCGTGAACGGCACCGCGAGCAGCGACGCGAAGGGCGGGTAGGTGAAGGGGAGCAGCTGGGGCGGCTGGGTGAGCACCTCGTACAGGGGGGCGCCGCGCAGGATGGCCCGGCCACCGTCCCGGTACACCTCCAGGTCGACCATCCGCTGGTCCGGCGGGTTGGTCAGCCACCACACCAGGATCGGCGTCAGCGTCGCCGCCAGGATGGCGACCGCCGCCACCCAGGCCACCGGCTCAACCCTCCGGCCGGGCGAAGCGGCGCCTTCCTTGCCTGCACGCATGACCCCATCCTGGCGCAAAGGGACGCCCCCTACGGCCGTCCGGCCCACCCGTGGACGCTGATCGGGAACGCTGGGCGAGGCGCTGTGGGCTCCTTGTAGCCTGGACGCCATGGTGAGGGGGCTCGCGGTGGGTATGCTCTTCGCCACACTGGTCTCGCTGATGACGAGGTTGTACGTGGCGGCGCCGCCGCCTCCCACCACCGGATCCGTGGCCCCCGCGGCGGCGGCCCCCACCGCGCGCGTGGTGATCATCGGGGTGCCCGGCCTGATGTGGCGGGACGTGGACGAGCGCACCACCCCCGCGCTGTGGCGGCTGGCGGGGCAGGGCGCGGCCGGGGCCCTCAGCGTCCGGACCACCAAGGTCAACACCTGTCCCACCGACGGCTGGCTGACCGTGTCGGCGGGCCAGCGCGCCCGGCTCCCCCACGGCGACTGCGTGCTTCCCGCGTCCCCCGTCCTGCCCGGCTCGGCTCCCGGGGCGGGGCCGGGCGACGCGCCGCCGCCCGCTGAGGGCGCGACCGCCCCCGGCTGGACGGAGATCAGGAACGACAACGCGCGCGGCCAGTACCACGCCCAGACCGGGCTGCTCGGCGACGCCGTCCGCGCCGCCGGAGGCTGCACCCTGGCGGTCGGGCCCGGCGCGGTGTTCGGGCTGGCCGACCGCTGGGGACGGGTCGACCGCTACGTCCCGTCCATCGACAAGGTGACACCGCGGGACTGGACGCGCTGCCCGGTGGCGGCCGTGGACGTGGACGACGTCTTCCGCGTCTTCGTGAACGCCGGGGTGGACGCCCGGGGCGAGCAGGTGCCGGTGACACCGACGGACCGCCGGGCCGCCGTGAGCGCGGCCGACCGCCGCGTCGCCCAGGTCGTGAACGCGGTGCCGGACGGGACGACGGTGCTGGTGGCGGGGCTGTCCGACATCGGCGTGACCCCTCACCTGCGGCTCGCGGCGGCGCGGACCGTGGGCGGCGATGGCCTGGGGCCGGGTCTCCTGACCTCCGCCGCGACCCGGCAGCCCGGGATGGTCACGCTGACCGATGTGACCGCGACCGCGT
This sequence comes from Actinomadura sp. NBRC 104412, assembly GCF_030269515.1. Taxonomy (GTDB): domain Bacteria; phylum Actinomycetota; class Actinomycetes; order Streptosporangiales; family Streptosporangiaceae; genus Spirillospora. The sequence goes on from NZ_BSTM01000020.1 coordinate 12,492, forward strand.
TCAAGGCCATCGGCGTTCGGCAGCCGGAGCACGCGATCGGGTCGCCGTGGCGGGCGCGGCCGACCCGGATGGACACCCTCGAACGGGTCGAGTCGCTGGAGGACGCCGACGTCGCCGCGCAGGCGATCCGCGGGATCCAGGGCGTGTTCTTCTGGGTGCTCGGCGGGGCGCAACTGCTCCTGTACGGGCTGGCGGCGCTCGCGCTGCGCAGGCGCCGGTGGAACACCCCGCGCAGCCGCGCCAGGATCCTGGCGGGCACGCGGATCGTCGCGCTGGTCGGCGGGGCGGCGCCGGTCGCCTCGATCCTGGCCGGGCTGCTGCCCTGGTGGCGGTCCGCGCATCCGGTGCCCACCCTGGTCTGCGCGGTCGTCGGCTTCGCCGGGCTGGTCGCGGGCGTGGCGGTGGCCGGTCCGTGGCGGCGCTCGGTGACCACGCCCGGACTGGTGATCACCGGGGTGACGGCGCTGGTGCTCGCGGTGGACGTGATGACCGGCTCGGGACTCCAGCTCAACGCGCTGATGGGCTACTCGGCGCTGGTCGCGGGCCGCTTCTACGGGTTCGGCAACCAGGCGTTCTCGCTGTTCGCGGTCGCCGCCATCCTGACCGCGGCGTGGCTCGCCGAGTACCCGCTGCGCGCCGGGCGCAAGAGGGCCGCGGTCGGCATCGTCGCGGCGATCGGCGTCGTGGCGGTGGCGGTGGACGGCCTGCCCGCCTGGGGCAGCGACTTCGGCGGCGTCCTGGCGATGGTCCCCGCGTTCGCCGTGCTCGGGCTGATGGTGGCGGGCAAGCGGGTCTCGGTGGTGCGGCTGGCGCTGTTCTGCGTGGCCGGGGTCGTGCTGGTGCTGCTGATCTCGTACGTGAACGCGCGCAGCGCCAACCCCACGCACCTGGGGCGCTTCTGGCTGGACCTGGAGAGCGGCGACGCCTGGGACACCGTCACCCGCAAGTTCCAGGCCATGCTGCGCAGCCTCGGGTACTGGCCGTTCATCATCCCGCTGGCCGGCGCGGTCGGGTTCCTGTTCTTCGCGCTGATCCGCCCGATCAAGGCGCGCACGCCGCTGCTGGAACGGGCGTACGAGCGCAGCGCCACCATGCGACCCGCGCTGCTGTCCGCGCTGACCATGGGGGTCGCGGGGACGCTGGTGAACGACTCGGGCGTGGTGATCCTGTCGGTGGCGCTCAGCCTGGCGACCCCGCTGATGCTCGCCGCGAGCGTGCGGGCGCTGGAGCGCGACCGTCCGCCCGACCCGGACGGCACGCCTTCACCAGCGCGATCAGAATCGCCGTCGTCAGCACCGGGATGATCCACGGCCGCAGCACGGTGACCAGCCATTCCAGGGTGTCCGGAAGGCCGATCAGCTTGGGGTCGCGGGCGGGCAGGTAGGCCAGGCTGAGCGCGCCGGTGTGGGCCAGCAGCAGCCGGTCGAACCGCGACCACGGCAGCAGCGCCAGCGCCGCCCACGCGAACCCGTCGTACCAGGGCAGCACGTACGGCGCGGAGAACAGCCAGGCCAGCACGAGCGCCGCCGCGATCCGGCGGCTCTCCTCGCGCTCGTCCCCGGCGGTGTCGCGGGCGGTGTCCCTGGGCAGGGCGCGGGCCAGCAGCCACAGCAGGACGAGCAGCAGCACCAGCGCGCCGATCTTGATGACGGTGCGGTGGCCGCCGCGCCCGGTCAGCATGTCGAACAGATGCCAGGGCGTGGCCAGCGACACCGAGTTCGACGCCCTGCCGAGCTGGTCGAAGGCGTGCGGGCCCGCCAGCGCGAACAGCGTGGCCGCGGCCAGCCCCGCCCCGGTGAGGAGCGCGGCCGGGCGCCACAGCGCGAAACCGCCCCTGGACGTGCGCAGGCGGCGCAGGAGCGCCCAGGCCGGGCCGCCGCCGACCAGCGCCGCAGGAAGCTTGATCGCCATCGCCGCCCCGGCCAGCGCGCCCGACGCCAGCGCCCTGGGCGCGCTGCTCCCGCCGCGTCCCGTGAAGATCGCCAGCGCGGCGACCATCGGGGCGATGGCGAGGGTGTCGTTGTGCGCGCCCGCCACCAGGTGGAAGAGCAGGAGCGGGTTGCAGGTCCACATCAGCGCCGTGCGCAGCCGCCGCTCGGGCGTGCGGGACGTCCGGTACAGGACGGCCGCGGTCAGCGCGAACGCCAGCGTGTTGATCAGCGACATCACGAAGACCGTGAGCCGCACCGACTCGCCGCCGATCCGGGACGCCAGCGCCTCCTGCGCCGTGGCCAGCGGCCCGTACACCGAGGGGGCCCGCCGCCACTCCTCCACCGCGCCGACCACCGGGTCGCCGGACAGGTCGGCGGCGCTGGTCGCGTACGGGTCGTGGCCCAGCACCGCCATCCGCCCGTACGCGGCGTAGTTGAGATGGTCGCTGGAGCCGATCGGGGGCAGGAACGCGAACGCGGCGGCGGCCAGGAGCCCGGCGGCCACCAGCGGCGTCGCGCGGCACCGCCAGCCCCGTCCCACCGCGGTGAAGCACAGCGCGAGCCCGCCGGTGCCCGTGAGGATCCCGACGACGACCAGGCCGATGACCAGGTAGGGGGAGGCGCCGGCGTCGAGCGCGTACGGGGGCTGCCCCGGCTCGCCGCGCAGCGCGGGCGACATGGCCGACGTGCCCAGGAGAGCGGTCAGCAGGAAGCAGCCGAGACTGACCCCGATCGACCAGAGCCCGGCGGTGCCCGCCCTCCCCGCGTCGAGCCCGGCCCACCATCGTCCCGCTCCGGTACGGCGAAGGCCGCAGCGTGGGGAAGGGTGAGGCTCCGCGTTCTCCGGGATGACGCGCTCCTGGTCTGGGCGGGCCGTCGTCACGGCCGGCGGGTCCGGAAGCGGGACAGCCCCGCGGCCAAGGCGGGCTCGCGTACGGCCAGCGCCCGCGCCACGTCCCGGAACTGCTTGGCGCGGTGCACCTGCGCGCGCCAGTCGGTGCCGGTGGCCCGGTGCGCCAGCGGCACCTCCACCTCCGTCACCCGGAAGCCCTTCAGCAGCAGGTCGATGGTGAGCGCGGTCTCCACGCCGAACCCCGGGGCGAGGGGGAGCGCCGCCTCGAACGCGGCGCGGGTCAGGCAGCGCTGCCCGTTCAGCGGCTGGGTGGCCTCCCAGCCGGTCGCCCTCCGGATGCCCTCCCGGGACAGCCGGACGACGAAGCCGTGCCCGCCGAGCTTGACCGTACTGGCGAACGTGGCGATGGTCATGTCCGCGGCGCCCGCGCGGACCGGTTCGATCAGCGGCGCCGCCTCGCGCGCGGTCTCGCCCAGGTCGGCGTCGAGGAACAGCAGGTGGAACGGGGTGTCACGGCCGGCGTCGAGCAGCCGCACCGCCTCCGCCCCGCTCTCCATCGCGGCCCCCTTGCCGCGGTTGCGGGTGTGGCGGACGACCCTGGCCCCGGCCTCGGCGGCCACCCGCCGGGTGCCGTCGGCGGACCCGTCGTCCACCACCACGACCAGCCCGGCCCCGGGCAGCGCCAGCGCCGCCCTGACGGTCGCCGCGATGCGGTCGGCCTCGTCCTTGGCCGGGATGATCACCGCTACATCCTGCATAGGGGCGATCGTAGTGGCCCGCCGGGACCCGTCCAGGCGAAACGAGCGGGCGGGGCCGACGCCGGGCGCGTCGTCAGCCGGCGTCCAGCGCGGGCGCCACGTCCACCACGGTGAAGACCGTGTCGAGGCCGGTGACCTGCAAGACGCGCCGCACGGCGGGTCGCGGCGCGGCCAGCTCCAGTGTGCCGTTCCGCTCCTTGATCCGCTTCATCGCGGCCAGCAGGACGTTCACGCCGGTCGAGTCGCAGAATTCGATCCCGCTCATGTCGACGACGATGCGGTCGGCCTGGTCGCGCAGGAGCGTCGCCAGCGCCGACTGCAACTTCGGCGCGGTGTACAGGTCCAGCTCACCGGTCGCCGTGACGACGGCGTGACCTCCCTGAGACGCGGTCGAGACATTGAGCTCCACGTCGGCACACTATCGGTCGAACGGCGCGGGGGCCAGAGAGCGGCCGGAGTCCCGTGTGGCGCGGACGCCATCCGCCGGGCGAGTCGTTGTGCGATACCCGGTACGTCCGATTTCCGGCGCGTCCGCGGCGGTGCCACGTCCCGGGCCGCGGGTGGCCGATCTGCGCGAACGCCCCTCGTGCCGGCCCCGACTGAGGGAGGCTGAGCAGGGAGATGAGCAGGGAGTTGAGCAGGGCAGACGGCGGTGCGACCCGGTCAGGGTCCGGCCCGGTTGGTCATGCATGGGGGGATGGCCGGACATGGAAACCGATCCGACTACCGATCCTTACGCCGAGTCGCCTGAGGCGCGGCTGCGGGAACGGCTGGAGGAGATCCGGGCACGCTCGGTGAAGTCCACCTCGTGGCGGGAGACCACGCAGTACCTGTCGCGGCTGGTGAACCGTGCCGGGTACGTCCCGGTCCACACCCGGCTGTCGCGTGAGGACCTGGCGTTCCTGGCGGGCGCCAGGGACGAGGTGGCCGCGCTCGCCGACCTCGGGATCCGGCTGCTCGACCTGCACCGTCCCCAGGAGTCGGGCGGCCTCAGCAGCGACCCCGCCTACCGGATCCGCCGCTGCCGCACCTGCATGGGCCGCTGGCCCTGCCCCACCCTGCGCGTCATCAGCGAGACCCTGACCCGCTGACCCGCTGACCGGCGCCGGCGGACAGGCCACTCTCAAGAGCGAGGCCACTCCCTCGAAGGAGCGATGCGTCGCGACCTCGATCTTGCTTGGGTCGGTGCCATGAGAACAACGGGTACCGAGAGGGCCGTCCGCGCCACGCTCGTGATCCTCGGGGTCGTCACCGCGACCCCCGCGATGGTGCTCGTCCGGCCCGAGACGCTCAGCACCTACGCGGGACTGGACGTCCCGTCGGATCCCATGGTCCTGGCGCTGCTCCAGCACCGCGGCATCCTCCAGGCCGCTCTGGGAGCCGCCCTGGTCTGGGCCGCCTTCCACCCGTCCCTGCGGATCCCGGCCGCCGTCACCGCCATCGCGACCAAGTCGACGTTCCTGTTCCTCATGGCCACACTTCCAGGACCGTCGCGCCTGGGCGACGTCACCGGCGTCCCGATCGACATCGCGGCGATCGCCATCCTGCTCATCATCGCCACCCGCACCTACCGGCAGAGCCACAGCCCCACCCCTACGGCGACGGCCGGCCCGCCGGGGTCAAGGTGAGGGGGAGGCGGACGGTGAAGCGGCAGCCTTGATCGGCGTTGGTCACGCCTATCTGACCGGCGTGGGCCTCGACGATGCCGCGGGCGATCGCCAGGCCGAGACCGGCGCCGCCGCCGGGGGTGCGGGCGGTCTCGCCACGGAAGGCGACGTCGAAGACGCGGGGCAGGTCCTCCTCGGGGATGCCCCCGCAGGCGTCGGCGACCGTCACCCGGGCCTCGCCGCCGCGGACCTCGCCGGTGATCTCGACGGTTCCGTCGCTCGGCGTGTGCCGGATCGCGTTCACCACCAGGTTGCGCAGGGCGCGGCCCAGCTCCGCGGAGTCGACCTGTACGGGGAGGCCGTCGCTGACATCACCGTGGAGCCGGACGCCCTTGGCGCGGGCCAGGGCCTCCGTGCCGGCGACCGCGTCGGCGACCAGGTCGCCCAGGCCGACGCGCCGCCGTGACAGCCGCAGCGCCCCCGCGTGGATGCGGGACAGCTCGAAGAGGTCGTCCACCATCTCGGCGAGCCGGTCCACCTCGGCGCGGATACGGCCGTGGTAGCGGCGGACGGTCCCGGCGTCGGCCACCACCTCGTCCTCCAGGGCCTCGGCCATGGCGCGCAGCCCCGCCAGCGGTGTACGGAGATCGTGGCTGACCCAGGCGACCAGCTCCCGGCGGCTGGCCTCCAGCGCCTGCTCGCGCCGGTGCGCCTCCGCCAGGCGCTCGTACGCGGCCTCCAGCTCCCGTGACAGCTCGGCCAGCTCGGCGGGCAGCCGGGTGGGCGGGACGCGGAAACGGTCCGCGCGCACGGCGTCCACGAGGGTGCGGTTCGCCGCCACCAGCCGGCGGCCCAGCAGCACCGACACCGCCATGGCCACCAGTCCCGAGGCGGTGACGACCGCCTGCACCACCGCGCGGTCGTGGTCGTTCAGCACCATCATCGCGGAGATCACCGCGATTCCGGACGTGGTGGCCAGCACGGTGGCGGCGCCCACGATCGCGAGCTGGACCGCGACGGAACGCCCGCGCAGCGCGTGGAGCAGCCCAAGCCCGCCCGCCGCGACGACCAGCGCGGCCAGCGCCGCGTAGAAGGCCACGTAGAGCAGGTCCTGGAAGGGCAGCATCACGCCTCCTCACCGCCGTCCGCCGGCTCGTACCGGTAGCCGACGCCCCACACGGTGACCAGGCGGCGCGGCGCGGCCGGGTCCCGCTCGATCTTCTCGCGGAGGCGCCGCACATGGACGGTGACCGTCGAGGAGTCGCCGAACGACCAGCCCCACACGCGGTCCAGCAGCTCGTCGCGGGTGAACGCCTGGCGCGGGTGGCGCAGCAGGAAGACCAGCAGGTCGAACTCCCGCGCGGTCAGCGCCAGCGGCTCGCCGCCGACCGTCGCCTCGTGCGCCTGGACGTCCACCAGCAGGTCCCCGTCCCGCAGTGGACGGGCGGGCGGCGCGGGCACCAGGGAGCCGCGGGCCCGGCGCAGGACCGAGCGGACGCGCAACGCGAGCTCCCGCGGGCTGAACGGCTTGGTCACGTAGTCGTCCGCGCCGGTCTCCAGCCCGACCAGCCGGTCGGTCTCCGCGCCCAGGGCGGTCAGCATCACGACCGGGACGGCCGAGGACTCGCGGAGCCTGCGGCACACCTCCAGCCCGTCCATTCCGGGCAGCATGAGGTCCAGGACGACGAGGTCGGGCGGGTGCGCCCGGGCGCTGCGCAGCGCCTCCAGGCCGTCGGCGACGCACCGCACCTCGTGGCCGTCCCGCACCAGGTACCGGGCGACGACCTCGGCCACCGTGGGATCGTCATCGACCACCAGGACGCGTCCGGTAGGAGGGGCTGGGTTCACCTTCCTCAAGCTACGCGCGGCGCACCGTATCCCGGACGTTACGTCACCTTCTCGTAAGACCTGCCCTCATTAGACCTGACGGGTTTCTGTGCCCGGCGCCCCGGGATGCCCTTTAATAGCCGGATGACACAGCCGCGCTCCTCTTCGACCGGAATGGCGGCCATCGCCTCAGTCATGGTCGGTGCCATCGCGGCGACCATCGTCGACGCCGTGCTCACCATCGGGAGCTCCTACCTGTTCCAGTGGGTGGGGTACGGCCTCGTCGTGGCCCGCGTGATCGCGGTGGTGATGGCGGTGATCATCGGTGCGGTCACCGGCGGCGCCACGCTGTTCGCCCGCCCTTCCGGGCCGCTGATCCCGGTGCTCGCGGCGGTGCTGGCCGTCCCCGCGTCCTTCGTCGGCGACCTCATCGGCATCGTCGTGGAAGGGACGCTGCACGGCGGACTGCCCATCAGCCGCCGGGTCGAGTTCTACATCGAGAGCTACACGCACGTCAGCGTCTTCGGCCTGTTCACCCTGCTGCTCTACGCCGCCGTGGCGTTCGGCACGTCCGCCATCCGGCATCTTCGGCGGGTGGGCGGTCCCCAGAACGCCGGGGCGCCCTGGGGGAGTCCGTACGGAGGGCAATACCCGGGCCAGTATCCGCCCCAGCCCCAGCAGCCGATCCAGCCTCCGCCGCCCGGATACCAGCAACCCGGCCAACAGCAACCCGGCCAACAGCAACCCGGATACCCGCAGCCACCCTACGGGCAGTCGCCTCCGCCGCCCCCGCCTCCCTCATGACGTCCCGTCCTCCGGTCCCTCAGGGTGCGGGTTCAGGGGATCTCAGGGTTCAGAGTCCTCCCGTGGGGTGATGACGGCCGTCCCGCCGGCCCGTACCGTGGAGCCATGGGTAAGACAATCCTGACGATCGCCGGGGTGGTGCTCGCCATCTGGCTGCTCTTCACCGTGATCGGCGCCATCCTGTCCATGCTGAAGTTCTTCTTCTTCATCGGCTTCGTCGCGGTCATCGTGTACATGGCGGTGATGCTGGTGTCCAAGGCCCCCAAGAGTTCCAAGCACAGGTAGAACGGCGCGGTCGCCCCTCTTGCCACGGCCTGCTCGTGAACAGATGATTCCTCCACGAACAGGCGGTCACCGGAGAAAGGGGCCACCGTGCCGAGCCTGACCGAGGTGCTGCGCGACCGAGCGCAGCGGCATCCGGATCGCATCGCGTTCCACAGCGGGGACGTGTCCATCACCTATCGAGACTTCGACCGGCGGGTCGACCGGGCCGCGGCGGCGCTGGCCGCGGCCGGTGTCGGCCACGGGGACCGGGTCGCGGTGCTGGACAAGAATTCGCTCGAATACGCCGAGCAGTTGTTCGGCGCCGCACGGATCGGGGCGGTGCAGGTCCCGATCAATTACCGGCTGGCCCCCGACGAGGTCGCCTATATCGTCAACAACGCGAAGGCGAAGGTCTTCATCGTCGGGCCCGAATTCGTCCCGGTGCTGGACGCGATCGCCGGCAAGCTCGAACACGTGGAGCGGCAGGTCGTCATCGGCGGCGAGCCCGGCCACGCCTACCTCGACTACGAGACCTGGATGGCCGAGCACGAGCCCGGCGAGCCGGTCGACGCCGTCGACACCGGCGACGTGTTCGTCCAGTTGTACTCCTCGGGCACCACCGGGCTGCCCAAGGGCGTGATGCTCACCCACGACAACTTCATGGCGGTACTGCCGCTCACCCACGACGTGTGGGAGATCGGCGACGACGACGTCATGATGGTCGCGATGCCGATGTACCACGTGGCCGGCAACGCGCTGACCATCTGTGTGATCTTCGACGGCATCACCGGGGTCATCGCGCGCGAGCCCGACCCGGTGGCGATCGCCCGCGCGATCGACAGGCACAAGGTCACGCACATCTTCCTCGTGCCGGTGCTGTTGCAGTTCATGCAACTGATGCCGGAGGTCTCCGAGGCCGACCTGTCCAGCCTCAAGCTGCTCCTGTACGGGGCGTCCCCGATCAGCGAAGACGTGCTGCGCGGCGCGATGAGGATGCTGCCCACCACCAAGTTCATGCAGGTGTACGGGCTGACCGAGACCACCGGGGCGATCACCTACCTGCCCCCGGAGGACCACGACCCGGACGGCCCCAACCCCGGCAGGCTGCGCAGCGCGGGCGTGCCCAACCCGTCCTGCGAGCTGAAGATCGTGGACCCGGCCACGCTGAAGGAGGTGCCGACCGGGCAGGTCGGCGAGATCCTGTGCCGGACCCCGCAGAACATGAAGGGCTACTGGGGGATGGCGGAGGCCACCGCGGCGGCGCTGCTCCCGGACGGCTTCTTCCGCACGGGCGACGTCGGCTACCTGGACGAGGACGGCTACCTCTACATCCACGACCGGGTCAAGGACATGATCATTTCGGGCGGGGAGAACATCTACCCGGCCGAGGTGGAGAACGTTTTGATGAGCCATCCGCAGGTCGCCGACTGCGCGGTGATCGGCGTGCCGGACAAGAAGTGGGGCGAGACCCCCAAGGGCATCGTGGTCATGACCGAGGGCGCCGACGTCTCCGACGCCGAGCTGATCGACTTCTGCCGGGAGCGCCTGGCCCACTTCAAGTGCCCCACGTCGATCGAGCGGCGGGACGCGATCCCCCGCAACCCCACCGGCAAGATCCTCAAGCGCGAGCTGCGCGCCCCGTACTGGAAGGACCAGGACCGCGCCGTCCACTGACGGGCGCACCCCCGCCGGGCCGCGTCCCGCTCACCACGCGGGACGGCCCGGTGGTGACGGGGATCAGCGGAACCGGATGGCCGCCGCCAGCGGGTGATGGTCGGACGTGCGCACCGGAGCCGGGGACACCCCGCACGAGACCCCGGCCGACTTGCTGATGAACAGGTAGTCGGTCTTGGCGACGGGCGTGCCGCGCTGGTCCAGCAGGGTCATCGCGCCGGTACGGGACTCGCCCGGACCCTGGTCGCACTCGGCGAGGCTCCGGTACAGCGGGTCGAGGACGGGCGACTCGGGACGCTCGGCGAGATCACCTCCGACGATCACGCGCCGGCCGGCGGCACGCTCGGTGATCGCGGCGATCTGCTTGGCGCGCCACCGGCCGCGCGGGTCGTCGTCCCACCCTCCGGAGCTGACCTGGACGCTGCACAGCCGCGCCCGCCACGCGCCGACCGTGCCGCACACCATGGACCGGCCGTGCGCATCCGGCGACGGCAACCGCACCCGCTCGACGTCCGACAACGCAGAGTCGGTGCCGATGGCGACACCGAGCGTCCCCCGGCCGTTGCCGCATTCCCGGTCGCCTCCCCCTCTGGCACGTTCCGGGGCGAAGGCCCAGCTCCACGACCGCAGACCCGTGACGGCCCGCAGCGCGTCCAGGTGACCGGAGCAGACCTCCTGGAGGAGCACCGCGTTCAGCCTGACCTGGCGTCCGCCGACCTCGCTCGCCGCCACCCGCTGCGCGACCTGCGCGGCGGCCCCGGCGGGGTCCGCCGGCGACGGGCAGCCGAGGTCGCCGCACACGTTCCAGGTCATGGCGTTGATCGCCGTGAACGGGGCGTTCTCGCCGGCGTCGGCCAGGGTGGGAGCCGCCGCGGACGGGCCTTCCTCGATGGCGGCACGGGCACCGGCGGTGACGACGACCGCGGCGGCTCCGGCGACCGCGAACAGGGGGATCAGGGCGCGGGGGGCTCGCACTCATGCTCCATGATGATCAGCGGGGGTCTTCCCCCGGAATCTCACCACAACAAGATCCATTCGCGCTGCCGAAACCGGGAACCGCCGGATATCTCCGTGCATGGGAAGGGCCCGGCGGATCTCACCGCCGGGCCCTCACCCGGTGCCGTGGTGTCGTCCCGGCCCTAGTCGAGAAGGTCGGTGACGGTGCCGGCGCCGATGGTGCGGCCACCCTCGCGGATGGCGAAGCCGAGGCCCACGTCCATCGCCACCGGCTTGCCGAGCTCCACGGCCATCTCGACCGAGTCGCCCGGCAGCGCCATGGCGGACGCGCCGCCCAGGTCCACCGCCCCGGACACGTCCGTCGTCCGGAAGTGGAACTGCGGCCGGTAGCCGTGGAAGAACGGCTTGCTGCGGCCGCCCTCGTCCGCCGTCAGCACCCGGACCCGCGCCCGGAACCGCAGGTGCGGCCGGATCGTGCCGGGCGCGCTGACCACCTGGCCACGCTGGACCTGGTCCCGCTTGACGCCGCGCAGCAGCATCGCGGTGTTGTCCCCGGCCTCCGCGTGGTCCATGGTCTGCCCGAAGGTCTCCAGCCCGGTCGCGACCGAGCCGAAGGTGTCCCCGAACCCGACGACCTCGACGGCGTCGCCGACCCGGATCGAACCCCGCTCCACCACCCCGGTCACGACGGTGCCGCGGCCGGTGATGGTGAACACGCCCTCCACCGGCATCAGGAACGGGCGGTCCAGGATGCGCGGCGGGATCGGCACGTACCCGTCGATGGCGTCCAGCAGGTCGCCGATGCGGGCCACCCAGTACGGGTCGCCCTCCAGCGCCTTCAGCCCGGACACCCGGACCACCGGGATCTCCTCGCCGGGGAACCCGTACTCCGACAGCAGCTCGCGGACCTCCAGCTCGACCAGGTCGAGCAGCTCGGGGTCATCGACGGCGTCGGCCTTGTTGAGCGCCACCACGATGTGCCGGACGCCCACCTGGCGGGCGAGCACGACGTGCTCCCGCGTCTGCGGCATCGCGCCGTCCTGCGCGGACACGACCAGCACCGCGCCGTCGATCAGGGCCGCGCCCGTGATCATATTTTTCACGTAATCGCAGTGCGCACGTGAGCATGCAAGCACCACGGGCGTATGCGCAGGTCACGCGGCATGCAAAAGCCCCGCCCGCGCTGCCCTTCAGCAGTGCGGACGGGGCACTAGGACCCACGCGGACACGGGCTCAACTCGCGGGGGTAGGGCGAGAACCACGCGCGCCCGCGCGGGAGTCAGCCGGACGGCGGACACGTCCCGCTGTTCCAACCGCCACGCCCCGGTTTGAACCCGTCCGGCGGGCGGAACCTCCCCACCCCCCACACGTCCCCGTGAGCGCGTGGGGTGTTCGGCGTGTCCTGAGCTTCACGGCCGTCCCCACCGTCCTCCCGCGCGCGGTTCCGGTCCGGCGGGGCGCTCATGGCGTGTCCGGCTGGACGGCCGAAGCGTCGGCGAACTCCTGATCCAGGACGAACGCGATCCGCGCTTCGGCGTCCGCTCGTATCGCCGCGATCGTCCCCGGAAGCATGCCGCGTTCCGTCATGACCTCCGCGAACGCTGACGCCACCAGCTCAGTAGCGCGCGCAAGCTGGGCCGGACGGTTGTCTGAGGCCATCACGCGTCCGCCCTGTCCGTCCACGACACGCCCGCCTCTGAGTGCAGACGGGCCGCGTTGTAGCGGTCGCAGGAGAACGCCAGTGCCCACATGTCCGGCGCGTCCACCGTCGCGCCCGTCTCGCGGTGCGTCGCACGCCATCCCGTACCGTGCGGTTCCAATCTCCAGTCACGGAAGATCCGGACCGCTGTGTCTTCGTCGTAGGTGCTCATAACCCCAGCTTGGCAGGGTTGCGCAGACTTCGGAAGAGAAGCGAACAGAAACGAACGGAAGCATTGCGTACAGCGCCGTAGCGTTGCGATATGGGAAGCTTGGACGGAATCGAACCGCTGAGAGACCAGCTTGTGACGGTCATCCGCGAGCGGATCGGAAGCGGGGAATATCCGCCCGGATCCAAACTGCCTACGGCGCGGGAGCTTGGCGAAGAATTCGGCATCTCCGCGAGGACCGTCACAGACGCTCTTGCGATACTCCGCGAGTCGGGCGACGTGATCGGCGTTCGCGGGCGTGGCGTGTTCGTGAAGCCTGCCGACGCGGACGAGTAGCCCGCGTGTTGTGCAGCGCTGCACAAGCCCCCGGACACGGAAAAAGGGCCGGACGACGCGGGAACCTCCCACGTCATCCGGCCCCATGGCCCTACTCGGCGTCCGCCACAATCACGCGACGGAACCGGACTCCCCGCGATGCGAGGAATTCCAGCGGGTCACGCGAGTGTTTCCCGCCCGGTCCCCGATTGCACGCGGCACACGTACCCACTCGCGTCCCGTACGGGGCCGCGCCGACGTACGCGCCAGCGTCCCGCATCCGGTCCTTCGTCGCACGCACGTTGTGTGACAGGCGGTCGCTGTATTCCTTCGCGTCCTCAGCCCTCCACAAAATCATCCGAAGGTCGCGGGGGTCGGCAGAGTCGAGCCGTTCCCAATCGAATACGAACCGGCCGCCGTTCGCCAGAATGCCCGCGACCGCGATAGCGCCTCGACGTGACAGGCGGTCCAGTGCCGCACTCCACAGCGTGCCGAACTCGCCCCGCTCCATCGCGGATAGCGCGCGCTCCATCTCAGGGCGACGAACGTCCTTGTAGCCGGAGACGTTTTCTCGGTACACCGCGACGACTTCCAGGCCCTCGTTTGCGGCCCAAGCGCGTCCCTTGACCTCCTGAGCCTCGATCGAGAGAGCGTCCGTGCCTTCTTCCACAACCTTCGACTTGCGCAGTAGAAGCGCGACCTTGCCCGTGCTCACCGGCTGAACCTCCCGAGTGTGGGTCAGGGTACGCCCCCTGACCTGGTGGCCCGCCCCCATCACTAGGGGCGCACTCGGCATAGTCGGCGTGACCGGGCATGTCGACATGGGCGTAGTGCCTGGTCGCGGTCTCGTAGTGGACGTGCGCGACGTTGATGGTGATACCGCGGTCGCGCTCCTCGGGGGCACGGTCGATGCCCTCGAACGGCACGGCGGAGGCCAGCCCGCGCTCGGCGAGCACCTTGGTGATCGCCGCGGTCAGGGTGGTCTTGCCGTGGTCGACGTGGCCCATCGTGCCGATGTTGAGGTGTGGCTTGCCGCGTTCGTAGAGTCGCTTGGCCATGATGTTCCGTCCTCACTCGGTCCGCACTGGAACGTGAGAACCCCCCACGGGTATTTCCGCGGGTCTCTTGGGCCACCCCCCTCCGCTGGTTCTCCGGAGGGTGGGACGGAGAGGGGTCAGCGTCGCAGGCCGTCGATGACGGTTGCGTCCGCTGCCGCTGCGGCCGCCAGGAAGGAGGCAGCCGGCACCGCGCTCAGCAGAGCGGACTCTGCGAGCATGCTGGTGCCGGCTGCGAGGACCATGGTCCGGATGGTACGTGGCGGCTCGTCCTGGAGCGACCGAATTATTCGTGGGCTCCGCCCGGAACCCGCCCCTGTGCCGTCCCCGTCAAAGATCCATGCGAGCCAAGTCGCTGCGCGTGGTCATCTCGGCCTGCCTTGCCGTTTTCGTCCTTGCCGGCCTGCTGGGCGTCGGCTACATCGCGTGGAACCCCGAACCGCCCCGCGACCCGGCTGCCGTGGTGCTGCGCTTCCGCTTGGTCGGCAGCCTCCGGGAACCGTCGGTCCTGCCCCGCGAGGTACCCGAGCTCACCGTGTACGGGGACGGGCGGATCATCGTGGTGAGGACCACGTGGGGTACGGTCGCCTACCGTCGGATCTTGGACGGCCGGCTGACGGTCGATGCCTACCGCAAGCTCTACAAGGACGGACTCCTGGCCGGGCTGGGCACGTCCCGGGCCCACCGCGCCGGCGGGCGGGTCCTCGACGCCGGATCGACCCATGTCGAGTTCCTGTCCGGCGGACGCCGGCACACGACCATCATCCAACAGGGCGCCTCCGGCCCGCGCAAACGGCTCATCGAACGGCTGGTGAAACGGCTCACGGCCCTGCGGGACGACGACCTCATCCGCGCCCCCATCACCTACCGTCCCGAGCGTACGGCCATGGTGGCGTGGCGACCGGACAGGGCATCCTTCGGGAAGGCCGAACGCGAGGAGCGGTGGCCGCTGCGTACCCTGCCCGAAGGCGACCCCGCGGGCTGCACCGTCCTCACCCCGACGGAGGCGCAGGAAACCCAACGGGTCATCAGCTCAGCGGGATCGGTGAACTGGCGCAGCGGCGGGCACCTCTACAACGTCCTGCTCCGCCCGCTGCTGCCCGACGAGAAGGACTGCACCGCCCTCAACTGGCCCAGCGGCGGCTAGCGGCCCGCCGCACCGGCCGCCCCACCAGCAGGACCCCGCCCGCCAGCGCGCCCGCGACCTGGCACGCGGCGATGGCCAGGATCAGCCCGGTCGGCCCCATCGAATCGGCGAAGACACCGGTCAGCGCGGCACCGACCGCCGAGGCACCGATCTTCAGGCTGCCGCCCGTGGTGTTGACCTGGCCCAGCCGCTCCGGCGGCGACTCCCGCTGGCGCAGCATCAACGTCGCGGCGAACACCGGTCCCTCGACCAGCCCCACCAGTAGGAAGCACAGCAGCGCCCACGCCAGCGTCCCCGCCAGCGCCACGGACGCGAGCGCGGCACCGAACACCACCAGCCCGACCATCACGACCCACTCGGCGAAGCCCGCCTTGAGCCAGCGGGTGGACGCCAGCGACCCCAGCAGCGCCCCTAACGCGAACGCCATCAGCAGAAGGCCCCCCGCCTCCGCGTCCGCCCCCGAACGCTGGGCGATGAGAACAGCGGCGATGGGCACCCCGCCGTACCCCAGAAAAGCGATGCTCGTCGCCAGCGTCAGCGACCGCAGCACACGGTTGGCGACCAGCACGGCCAGGCCCCCGACCACCACGCCCAACCACGGCCGCCCACGCCCGTCCGGCTCCTGCGGCGGACGGCCCGGCGGCGTGACGCGACCCCGCAGCGGCAGCAGGCTCAGCGCGGCCGCGCCGACCGCCCCCGCCCCCACGATGGCCAAACCCGAACGCGACCCGCCCGCGACGGTCGCGATCGCGGCGGCCAAGCCGGGACCGGCGACCGCCGCCATGCTGTAACTGGACGCCTCCAGCCCGTACGCCCGCGGCAACCGGCTCTCCGGAACGAAACGCGGCAACAGGCTCGTCAACCCCACGACGATCGGCTCCGTGCACCCCACCACGGCGGCGACCGTGACCGCCAGGACCAGCGGAGACCGCCCCGCCATCAACAGCAGCAGGCCCGCCGACGCCGCGTACACCACCGCCAGCGCCACCGCCACGGCACGCGGACGGGACGCCCGGTCCAGCGCGTGCCCGATCACCGGGCCGCTCACCACGTACGGAAACGTCAGCGCCGCCTGCAAGAACCCGGCGTCGGCCGCCCGTCCCGTACGGGCCTGCACGGTCAGCACGAGCGCGGTCGCGACACCCTCCGCGGAGATCCGCAGGAACGTCGCGGACGTGAGGTGCAACGGCAGCGCCGGGCGAGGCATCTGCAAATGGTGACATACCGCGTGGCCAGCGGATTCCCGAGATCACCGGCACCTAGACTCGCAGTGTGACGCAGATCGGATCCTACGAGCACCGGGTGACCAGCGAGGTGGGACGGCTGCGCACCGTCCTGCTGCACCGTCCCGGCGCGGAACTGAAACGGCTCACCCCGCGCAACAGCGACAAGCTGCTCTTCGACGCGATCCCATGGGTGGGACGGGCGCAGGAAGAACACGACGCGTTCGCCCAAGCCCTGCGCGACCGCGGCGTCGAAGTCCTCTACCTGAGCGAACTGCTCCAAGACGCGCTCGAATACCAGGCTTGCCGTGACGAGGCCATCACCTGCGTGACCGACGACCCCCGCTGGGGAGACCAGCTCCGCCGCGTCGTCCGGGACTACCTGTGCGACCTCGACCCGGAAATCCTCGCGCACGTCCTCATCGCCGGACTCGCCCACGAAGAACTCAAGATCGCGCACGGCCTGGTGTACCGGCTCATGAACCGGCTCGACTTCATCATCGACCCGCTGCCCGGCCTCCTGTTCACCCGCGACAACAGCGCCTGGATCGGCGACCGCGTCGCCATCACCAGCCTCGCCATGCCTGCCCGCAGGCCCGAATCCGCACTGACCGGCCTGATCTACAAACACCACCCGCGCTTCGCCGGCGTAGAACCCATCTACGACCGGTCACTCGAACACGTCGAAGGCGGCGACATCCTGCTCCTCTCCCCAGGCGTCATCGCCGTCGGAACAGGCGAACGCACCACACCCGCAGGAGTGGAACGCCTCGCACGCAGAGTCCTCGGCGCCGGACTCGCCCACACCGTCCTGGCCGTCCCCATCGCCCAGGAACGCGCCACCATGCACCTCGACACGGTCTGCACCATGGTCGACACCGACACGGTCGTGATGTACCCGCCCATGGCCCACTCCCTGACCGCGTACGCCGTCACCGCCTCCAACGGCGACCTCGAAGTCACCGGCCCCCGCCCCTTCCTCGACGCCGCCGCCGAAGCGATGGGCCTGGACAGGCTCAAAGTCATCGACACCGGCCTCGACCCGGTCACCGCCGAACGCGAACAATGGGACGACGGCAACAACACCCTCGCCCTCGCCCCCCGCGTAGCCGTCGCCTACGAACGCAACATCGAAACCAACGCCCAACTCGAAGCGGCAGGCATCGAAGTCATCCGAATCAGCGGCAGCGAACTCGGCACCGGCCGAGGCGGCCCCCGCTGCATGTCCTGCCCGATGCTGCGTCTTTGACAAGCGCAAGCTGCGCTCCTCGCCTTGGCGGCTCGTCGCGCTGTGTTTATTGGCGGTGCCTGCGGCGTCGGGCGCTGGGCGCCCTCCTTCTCCGGCACCGCGTGCGATCGCTGCATCGCTTCGACTCGCCTAGAGGCTCGCTTCGCGATCAGGTTCCTCGCAAGCTCGGAACCTGCCTTCGGTCGCGATCGCAGCGCTTGGGCGCCGTTCGGGGCTGGGGTTGGGGGCTGGGGTGGGTGCTGTGTTTATTGGCGGTGCCTGCGGCGTCGGGCGCTGGGCGCCCTCCTTCTCCGGCACCGCGTGCGATCGCTGCATCGCTTCGACTCGCCCAGGGGCTCGCTTCGCGATCAGGTTCCTCGCAAGCTCGGAACCTGCCTTCGGTCGCGATCGCAACGCCTGGGCGACCGTTCGGGGCTGGGGTGACGGGCTGAGGTCGTTGCGAGAGGTGTTTCTTGCATGCGCTCTTCGCCTTGGCGGCTCATCGCTTGTTGCGCTTGCGGCGATCGCTGCATCGCTTCGGCTCGCCCGGAGGGCTCGCTTTGTGATCAGTGGTTGGTGTGTGCGGTCCTATCGCTTGGGGGTGCTGGACACGGTTAGGGGGACGCGACTCGACCTTGAGCTTTATGGGGATCGGTGGGGTGGCGGTGGGTCTGTGAAGTGGTGCTCGTACGGCGCTAGGGGCTTGTTTGCGGGGGCGCGCGACCGTCGGGAGTGGGGGGTGGGTGTTTCAGGCGGGGTATGCCTGGCGGGAGGAGGCGCCTCGGGTGTCGTCTTGGTGGTAGGCGGGTTCGTTTTCGCGTTCGTCGGTCAGTTCGCCGAACTCGTCGAAGTCGAAGCCCTCGAAGCTGGGGAGTGAGGCCGGGTGCGAGGAGTCCCGGTCGGCGGTCTTGGGGGCTCGCAGGACGGCCCAGACCGTGGTGGTTCCCTGGTCGTGCCGTACGCCCCAGCCTTCGGCGAGGGCCTCGACGATTCCCAGGCCCCGGCCGCCCAGGGAGGAGAGTGTCCCAGGGCCGCGTCTGGGTTCGGTGTTGGCGCCGCCATCGCTCACCGACAGTTCGATCATGTCGTCCTTGCGGGACCAGGACAGGCGGACCTGGCCGGAGGGAAGGGGACGTGCGTGGCGGAGGGCGTTGCTGAGGAGTTCGCTGATGATGACGCTGGCGTCGTCCACCACCGACTCGTAGACGCCCGACGCGAGCAACTCGGAGCTGAGGCGTCTACGGGCGACAGCGACGCTGGACGGCGCGTAGGGCAGCATGACCACGCTCGACGCCCTCACCTCCCGTGACCCTGCGCGTTCGACGGCCGTTACGGCCCGGCCCTTTCCGGTACGTCCGAAATGCCCGAAAGGCTGGATGTGGAAACCTGGTGGCAACACCCTGCTTGCGGGCACAACGAGTGAGCGACCGTCCGGTCACGGCCCTCACCCCCGTCCGCGGTGTGAACCCCGTCGCATTTCCACTAGGGATCTTTCCAGCGGACGGCGGATTACTCCTCACGCGCGCGTTTCGTCCGTCACAGCGGCGTGTGACCTCACGGCGGCGGCCGTCCGGTGTCCGTAACATTCGGGTAACGGGCGGCCGAGGTGATCACTGAGCGTCGTCGGCCACCGCGAGTCTCAGGCACATGCGGGTGCCGGTGCGGCCGTCCTCGGCAGGCGACGCCGGATGCGCGGAGATCTGGCCGCCCTGCGCCTCGGTGAGGCGCTTGACGATATACAGGCCCAGCCCGACGCCCCCGAACCTGCGGCGGTCGCCCGCCTCGCCCTGGACGAACCGCTCGAAGATGCGCTCATGGTCGCCCGGGGCGATGCCGATGCCCTCGTCCACCACGCCGACCACCAGCTCGCCGCCCTCGCGGTGCGCGGTGACCAGGACGCGGCCGCCGTCCGGCGAGTACTTGAAGGCGTTCTCCAGGAGCTGCCCCACGACGATGTCGGTGGCGAGCGCGTCCCCGCGGGCCGGCGGGAGGTCGTCGGCGATCTCCAGCTCGACCCGGTGCAGGTCCGACAGCGAGCGGAACCCGGCCACCACGCCCTCCAGCACCTTGGCCAGGTCGAACGTCTCGATCGTCACCGCCAGCTCGTCGGCTCCCGCGCGGGCGCCGCGCAGCAGGTGCTCCACCAGGCGGCCGAGGGACTGGGCGCGGTCGGCGATGGTGGCGACCGCCGCTCGCCGGTCGGCGTCGGCCAGCTCGTCCCACCGGTGGGTGAGCGTGCTGGCGTACCCCTGGACGACCGTGACGGGAGTGCGCAGCTCGTGGCTGGTGGTGGCGAGGAAGAGGTCCTTGGCCTCCTCCAGCGCCTTGGCCTCGGTGACGTCGCGGAAGTCGACCACCAGCTCGCCGGTCTCCTCGATCTCCGCGGCGAGCACGTTCAGCCACACGCCCGACTCCAGCGGCAGCGTCAGCATCTCCCCGACCTTGGGCAGCTCGAACGGCAGCCGCCGGCCGACCGCCTCCTCGGGCGGGATGCCGGTGAGCGCGTGCGCGGCCGGGTTCCACTGGCGGACCAGCCCGTCGCGGTCGAGCACCGCGATCCCGTCCGCGCTGGAGTCGATCACGGCGCGCTCGTGCGCGCGCTGCCGCACCACCTCGGCGTACGCGACGGCGTTGCCGACCGCCACCCCGGCGTGCCCGGCCAGCAGCTCCAGCAGTTCCAGCTCGGTGTGCCCCACTTTGCGCCCGGAGAACAGCGCGTACAGCGCCCCGTACGGCTTGTTCTGCAGGAACGACAGGCCGAGCGCGACCGTGTGCAGCCCCTCCAGCTCCGACCAGATCAGGTCGCCCAGCCGCTGCTCACCGGTGGCCAGCCGGACCGTCCGGCCCGACCGCAGCAGCTCGCCGACGAGGCTGGAGCGCAGGTCGGCGGTGGTGCCGCGCATCCGTTCCGGCAGTCCCGACATGCTGACCAGGCGCAGCCGATCGCCCTCGATCCGGACGAAGCCGCCGGCGTCGGCGCCGGTCAGCTCGATCAGCGCGCCGGTGATCCGGTCCAGCACCGTGCCGAGATCGAGCTCGGCGTTGAGGTCGGCGACGATGTCGTTGAGGCGGCGCACCAGCCGGGCGCGCTCCGCGGTGTGGTGCTGGGCGGCCTCGTCGTCCTCCACCGGGTGGTAGACGCCGACCCAGCCCAGCAGGCCGCCGTCCCGGTCCTTCAGCAGGCTGGTGTCGATCAGGACGTCGATCAGCCGCCCGTCCCGGTGGAAGCGGCGGGTGGCGATGGAGATCTGCCCGCCGTCGCCCTCGCGGCGGGTCAGCAGCCGCTCCTGGACGGCGTTGTGCTCGGCCATCAGCTCGTCTGGGACGATCGGCGAAAGGCGCCCCAGGACCTCCTGCGCCGTCCAGCCGAACATCCGCTCGGCCGCCGGGTTCCAGACGGTCACGCGGGATCGCTCGTCCACCGCCACGATCGCGTCGGCCGCGCACTCGATGACGGCGCGGGCGATGGGGTCGTGAACGGACTGCACGCCTGTCATCGTGCCATCGCGACCCTGCGCGCCGCCGGGCAACCGCCGGTGAAAAGTTCTTGCTCTTGGTCCCCGGTCTACGGAAAAACGCCACGTCAGCCCGGTAGCAGACGGAAGTGACATCGCCGTCGCCCATCTGCGCGCTTATCGGAAGGCGAAGAATTCACCCGCGGCCGCGGGTGATCCGTCCGGCGGCGAGCGCGGCGAGACCGGCGAACAGGAACGACAGCAGCGACGCGCTCATCCAGGATCGCGGCGTGAACCCGATCGCGCCTTGGACGTCCTGCCAGAAGCCCGCCCACCAGCTCACCCCGCCCGGGTAGATCAACTGGTAGACCACGAACCCGGCCGCCCAGGCCGCGATCATGCCCCATCGGGACGGGGCGTCGCGCTCCATGTTCCAGCCGAGCTCGGCCACGGGGGCCTTGCCCAGCGCGGCGCGGCGGCGTCCCCTGCCCAGGAAGAAGTCGGCGGCCAGCACGCCCAGCATCGGCACGAACACCGAGCCGATGAGGGACAGGAACGCCGCGTAGTCCCCGATGTCCAGCAGCAGCGCGAGACCGGTGATCACAGCGCCCAGCGCGATCGTCAGCACCCTGCGGTCGGCGCGCGGGACGAGGTTCTGGATGGACACCGCGGTGGAGTACACGTTGGCGAACGACTGGTCGGCCTCGCGCAGCACGAACACCGCGAAGAACAGCGTGCCCAGCGCGACGCCCAGGAACGGGTCGAACACCTTCGACGAGTCGCCCGCCACCAGCGCCAGCGCCAGCAGGCCCAGCACGTACGCGAAGATCTGCGTGGCCGAGTAGCCCACCGCGGCGGCGCCGAACGCGCCCCGCGCCGAACGGGCGTGCCGGGTGTAGTCGGCGGCCAGCGGGACCCAGGAGATCGACACCGCCAGCGCCGCGTCCGCGCCGATCCAGAACCCGCCCCACGACCCCTCGGTCAGGTCCGGCAGCGGCTCGCGCAGAAGCTGGACGTAGAAGTACACCAGCGCGATCATCACGGCCGCGGTGACATAGCGGCGCAGCAGGCGTACCGAGCCCAGCGGCCAGATCGTCAGCGCGGTCGTGAGGAGGCCGGCCGCGATCACATAGCCCCAGCGCGGTACCCCGTCCCACAGCGTGCGGGCCGCGTCCGCGATCACGATCAGCTCGAAGGTGCCCCAGCCGATCAGCTGCGCGATGTTCAGGACGGTCGGCAGGTACGAGAGCCGGGCCCCGAAGAGCCCGCGTAGCAGCACCATCGCGGGCTGCCCCGTCCGCGCGCCCGGCGCCGCCGCCAGGCCCAGCATGAGCCCGCCCAGCGCCGTACCGACGACCATCGCGACGATCCCCGCGGCGATCGACAGGGTGGGACGGCCGTTGTCGTCCGGCGCCAGCACGGTGTACGCACCGGAGAACGCGAAGAGGCTCACGCCCAGGTTGGCCCAGAACGCGCCCTGATCCCAGAAGCCCAGCGCCCGCGGCGCCGGCTCCTCAAGGGTGAAGGGGACCTCGTCGCGCGGACGCCGTTCGGCGGTGACGCTCGTGTCGGACACCGGAGACACGCTCCCTACGCCGGCATTACCCGGACAGGTTCAGGCGGTCGGCGGCGCCATGCGAGCCGTCATCGGCTCCGGCCGCCCTCTCAGCCCGGTTGGCCCGAGCTCCCGCGAAAATCGGTCGATGGGATCGTACCTATGCAAGGCGCACAAAACCACCCGGCGGCCGTCACCACGGAGCGAGGAGGTCAGGCGACGTAGGGCGGGGCGCCTGTGTCGGTCTCCATCGGCCGGCCCACCTCGACCCACCGCTTCATGCCGCCGTCCACGTTCCTCGCCAGCCAGCCCGCCTGGTTCAGCGCGACCGTCACCTGGGCCGAGCGCGCCCCCGACCGGCAGATCACGTAGATCTCCTGGTCACGCGGGACCTCGGCGGCGCGATCGCGCAGCCGCCCCATCGGGATGTGCACGGCCTGGGGCGCGTGACCCGCGTCCCACTCGTCCTGTTCACGCACATCCAGCAGGTACGCGTCCTGCGGAACGTCCTGTGCGTCCACCGCCGGGACATCGTCCCCGAAATTCATCACACCTCCATGGAACCGCGTGGACCCCTGTCACGTCGAATCACGCATGCGGTATCGGACGCTCCTTTTCACCGCGCCCGGCCTGGCCATGATCCTGGCATCGGCCGGCTGCGGCTCCGAACAGGCATCGAACCAACCCGCCAACGACCCCGCCGACCGTTCTCCCGCCACCTCGTCCGTCAGCCCGTCCGCCCAGGGCGACACGCTGACCATCCAGGTCAAGGCGTCCCCGCAGGCACCGGCCAGGACCTGGACGCTGCGCTGCGACCCGGTGGGCGGCGACCATCCCAAGGCCGAGCAGGCATGCGCCAAGCTCGCCGCGACCCAGGACCCGTTCAAACCCACACCGGCCGGCCAGATGTGCACCAAGATCTACGGTGGCCCCGAGGTGGCCACGGTCCAGGGCACCTGGCGCGACCAGCCCGTCAACGCCAGGTTCACCCGCGGCGACGGCTGCGAGCTCAACCGCTGGAGCAAGATCGCCCCCCTCTTCGGCAACGTCCCCAAGGTCCGCTGACCACCCGCCCCAGCGGAAACGCCCACCAGCCTGAGCAGGTCCCTGTAGCGGAACCCCGGCCACCTTCGACGGCCCGCCACCCCGGTCGTACGGCTCGCTCATGGCGCCCGACCCCTGCCGCGATGCTCATGCCACTCGCCTCGTCGCTCCTGACCGGCCTGCGCTCGTCGTGCGGCTTCCCGGGCACCGTGCCGCCGTCGGCCGTCCGTAGACGCGAGGTCCCGTAGAGGCCGACAGCCGGAGCAGCAGCCCCCGTTCCTGCTCGGAGAGCAGCCTGGGCAGGGCGGTGCGATCACCCGCATTCAGCAGCCGGAACCGGTCGGCCAGGCGGTGCGCGATCTGGTCGGCCGACAGCACCCGCACCCTGGCGCCACCAGCTTCAGGGCCAGCGGCACCCCGTCCAGTGTCCGCCCGATCCCCTCGATCGCGCCGCCGCCGCTGAAGCCGGGCGGTGTCCAAGGCGGTTGGCCTTCTGCCGTGCTGCATGTGATGTTCGGCTTGCCGTTTGTAGTCGGCCGTGGCGCGTTCATGGTCGGCTTCCGCCCGTTGTGCGCATGATGCGGTTCAGGGCCTGGCCGGATGGCGCGCCGCGTGAATAACGCGCGTCGGTCCTGTGTGCCGGCACGCACGTGCACTCGATTCCGGTCGCCGCGTGGCGGGCCAGCCGCCAGCCGAACCCTGGTCTGGCTGTGGCCTGTGGTGCTTGGGGGGAGGCGGGACAGGTGGCGGTCGGCCCGGCGGGTGCTGTCGGTGGAGCAGATCGCGCACCGCTTGGCCGACTGGTTTCGGCTGCTGAACGTGGGTGACGGCACCGCCCTGCTCGGGCGGCGGGCGTTGCGCGCGGCCATCGACTGGAGCCATGAGCTGCTTTCCGAGGAGGAACGGGGACTGCCGTGCCGACTGTCGGGCTTAACGGGGTCTCGCGTCTACGGGCGGCTGGCGGCGTGGCATGGTGGCCGGGAAGTCGCACGGCGGGCGGAGGGTCGGTCGAGCCCTGGTCTGGCTGTTGTGGTGCTTGGGGGTGTGTCACTTGAGGAGGCGGGACAGGCGGCGGTCGGCCAGGGGTTTGCCGCCGGTTTGGCAGGTGGGGCAGTACTGGAGGGAGGAGTCGGCGAACGAGACCTCGCGGATCGTGTCGCCGCATACCGGGCACTTCTGGCCGGTGCGGGCGTGGACGCGGAGGCCGGTCTTCTTCTCGCCCTTGAGGTCGTGGGCGGCCAGGCCGCGGGAGCGTTCGACGGCGTCGCCGAGGGTGTCGACGATGGCGCGGTGCAGGGTCTCGACGTCCTCGTCGGTCAGGGACGAGGCGATCTTGAAGGGGGACATCTTGGCCGCGTGCAGTACCTCGTCGGAGTAGGCGTTGCCGATGCCCGCGATGATCTTCTGGTCGCGGAGGAGGCCCTTGATCTGGGTGCGCTTGCCCTGGACGATGTCGCGCAGCGTGTCGGCGGTGAACGTCTCGTCCAGGGGGTCGGGCCCCAGCGAGGCCACGCCGGGGACCTCCTGGGGGTCGCGGACGACGTACACCGCCAGGCCCTTCTTCGTCCCGGCCTCGGTCAGGTCGAAGCCCGAGCCGTCGTCGAGGTGGACGCGCAGGGCCAGCGGGTTCCTGCCGCCGGGGCGTGCGGGTTTGGTGGGCGGCTCCTCGCGCCAGCGCAGCCAGCCCGCGCGGGCCAGGTGGACGACCAGGTGGAGCCCGTCGACGTCGAGGTCGAGGAACTTGCCGTGCCTGGTGACCCCGGTCACGGTCAGCCCGCCCAGCGCGGCGACCGGCGGGTCGTAGGTCTTCAGCGCCGAGATGGCGAGAACATCGACGCGGGCGACGGCATGGCCGGTCGCGCGTTCGCGCAGGAAGCCGGCCAGGGCCTCGACCTCGGGTAGTTCAGGCATGGTGTCCAGTATCGGTGACGGCGGAGGGTGTCCACAGCCCTGTGGAAACCTGTGGACAAACCTGTGGGTGGACGGGCGGGAGCCCGAGTGTTCGATGCTTTCGCAGGATAGAGCCCTGCAAACGCGGACAAAATTCCCTGCCCTCGGATCGTCGGCCGTGTGTCCGGGGTGTGGATAACTTCACGGGGCGCCGGAGTGTGAGCGGGATCGCGAAATCACCCATGGGGGGTAGGGGTTGCCATCCCATGGACGCTGTGGCAGCATGAGGACCACGAGATACCCCCTAGGGGTAATGAGACAACCGGAGAGGGAGCGCCGAATGACCACCGCCACCTACACCGTGACCGGAATGACCTGCTCGCACTGCGTGAACGCGGTCCGGGAAGAGGTCGGGCAGATCGCCGGCGTGCACGCCGTGGCCGTCGACCTGGACTCCGGACGAGTGACCGTGACCAGTGACTCCCCTCTCGACGACGCCCAGGTCCGGGAGGCCGTCGAGGAGGCCGGATACGAGTTGAAGGCATGACATGAACGTAGCGACCAAGCTGGGTGCCTACGCCCTGGGCCTGGCCGCCGTCTTCGGAGGCGCCCTCGGGGTCGGCGCGCTGACCGGCCCCGTGGGCGCCGACTCCGGCACGTCCCAGACCACCGGGCACGTGGAGGGCGGGCACGGTGGCGGAGGCTCCTCACACGGCGGCGGCAATACCCCTACCCCCCTACCCGGAGGGCTCCAGGTGTCCCAGGACGGCTACACCCTCAACCCTCGGACCACCACGATCCCGGCGGGCAGGCGCACCGACTTCCGCTTCACCGTGACCGGCCCCGACGGCAAGCCCGTCACCCGCTACACGCCGCTCCACGGCAAGAGGCTTCACCTGATCATCGCCCGCCGTGACCTGTCGGGCTTCCAGCACCTCCACCCCACGGAGGCCGGCGGCGGTGTCTGGACGATCCCGCTCACGCTGCCCGACCCGGGGGCCTACCGGTTCTTCACCGACGTTCGGCCCGAGGGCGCGCCGAAGCAGCTCACGCTGGGCACCGACATCACCGCCCCGGGCGACTACGAGCCCACGCCGCTCCCCTCGCCCGCGCAGGTCGCCGAGGTGGACGGGTACGAGGTCCGGCTGGACGGGGCGCTGGTCCCGGGACGATCGAGCAGGATCACCCTGACCGTGAGCAAGGACGGCCGCCCGGTCACCGACCTGGAGCCGTACCTGGAGGCGTACGGCCACCTCGTGGCCCTGCGCGACCGTGACCTCGCCTACCTGCACGTCCACCCGGACGGCGAGCCGGGCGACGGCAGGACCAGGCCCGGGCCGTCCATCACCTTCTACGCCGAGGTTCCCAGCACCGGGACGTACCGGCTCTACCTGGACTTCCAGCACAAGGGGAAGGTCCGGACCGCGGAGTTCACCGCCACCGCCGGTGCGGGGCAGGCGGTCCCGCCGCAGGACGACCATGG
Organism: Actinomadura sp. NBRC 104412; assembly: GCF_030269515.1. GTDB lineage: Bacteria > Actinomycetota > Actinomycetes > Streptosporangiales > Streptosporangiaceae > Spirillospora. Next base: position 39,430 of record NZ_BSTM01000020.1, read on the forward strand.
TGGTGGCGACCACCGGCACGCCGACTAGCACGAGATCCGACGAACGGGAGGGGCGGAGATGAGCACGGAAGTGACCCGCGGCCGGGTCGAGCTGACGATCGGCGGCATGACGTGCGCCTCGTGCGCCGCCCGCGTCGAGAAGCGGCTGAACAAGATCGAGGGCGTGACCGCCAGCGTCAACTACGCCACGGAGAAGGCCAGGGTCGACTACCCCGACGGCGTGACCGTGGACGATCTGATCGCGCAGGTGGAGAAGGCCGGGTACACGGCCGAGCCGCCACCGCCGCCCAAGCCCGCCGTCCCCGCCGGGTCCGGGGACGACTCCGCGGAGGAGGACGACGGCCTGCGCCCGCTGCGGCAACGGCTGGTGACGGCGATCGTGCTGTCGGTCCCGGTGGTCGCGATGGCGATGGTGCCGGCCTGGCAGTTCGACAACTGGCAGTGGCTGTCGCTGACCCTGGCCGCGCCGGTGGTGGTGTACGCGGGATGGCCGTTCCACAAGGCCGCCTGGACGAACCTGCGGCACGGCACCGCGACCATGGACACGCTGGTGTCCCTGGGCACGCTGGCGGCGTTCGGCTGGTCGCTGTGGGCGCTGTTCTGGGGCATGGCGGGCGAGCCGGGGATGAAGCACGAGTTCGAGTTCTCGGTGACCCGCACCGACGGGTCGATGAACATCTACCTGGAGACCGCCTCCGCGGTGATCGCGTTCATCCTCGCCGGACGGTACTTCGAGGCCCGCGCCAAGCGGCGCGCCGGGTCGGCGCTGCGCGCGCTGATGGAACTGGGCGCCAAGGACGTCGCCGTCCTGCGCGACGGCGGACGCGAGGAGCGGATCCCCGTCGAGCGACTGGCGGTCGGCGACGTGTTCGTCGTCCGTCCCGGCGAGAAGATCGCCACGGACGGCGAGGTGGTCGAGGGATCGTCCGCCGTGGACGCCTCCCTGCTGACCGGCGAGTCGGTCCCGGTCGAGGTCGGTCCCGGGGACACCGTGACGGGCGCCACCGTCAACGCCGGCGGGCGGCTGCTGGTGCGCGCCACCCGGGTCGGGTCCGACACGCGGCTGGCGCAGATGGCGCGGCTGGTGGAGGAGGCGCAGGGCGGCAAGGCGAAGGTGCAGCGCCTGGCCGACCGGATCTCCGGGGTGTTCGTGCCGATCGTGATCGCGCTGGCCGTGGGCACGCTGGGGTTCTGGCTGGGCACCGGCGGCGGCGCGGCGGCCGCGTTCACCGCCGCGGTGGCCGTGCTGATCATCGCCTGCCCGTGCGCGCTGGGCCTGGCCACCCCGACCGCGCTCATGGTCGGGACGGGACGGGGCGCCCAGTTCGGCATCCTGATCAAGGGGCCGGAGGTGCTGGAGTCCACCCGCGCGATCGACACGGTCGTCCTGGACAAGACCGGCACCGTCACCACCGGCCAGATGTCCTTGGTGGATGTCATCACCGCCGAGGGCGTGGACGAGAACACGGTGCTGCGCCTGGCCGGAGCCTTGGAGAACGCCTCCGAACACCCCATCGCGCAGGCCATCGCCACCGGCGCCGCAGGTCGCGCCGGAGAGCTCGGCAAGGTGGAGGACTTCGCCAACGTCGAGGGCATGGGCGTCCAGGGGATCGTGGACGGTCACGGCGTCCTGGTGGGACGGCCGCAACTGCTGGCCGAGTGGTCGCAGCACCTGCCGCCCGAGCTGGAGAAGGCGATGCGGGAGGCGCGGGAACTCGGCCACACCGCGGTGGCGGTCGGCATCGACGGCGCCGCCCAGGCCGTGATCACGGTCGCGGACCAGGTGAAGCCGGGCTCGGCCGAGGCCGTCGAGCGGCTGCGCGCGCTGGGGCTCCGTCCCGTCCTGCTCACCGGGGACGCCGAGGCCGTGGCCCGCACGGTCGCGGGCACCGTCGGCATCGACGAGGTCGTCGCCGAGGTGCTGCCCGAGGGCAAGGTCGACGTGATCAATCGGCTGAAGGGCGAGGGCCGCACGGTCGCGATGGTCGGGGACGGTGTGAACGACGCCGCCGCGCTCGCCGAGGCCGACCTGGGCCTGGCCATGGGCACCGGCACGGACGTGGCCATCGAGGCGTCCGACCTGACCTTGGTCAGCGGTGACCTGCGGGTCGCCGCCGACGCGATCAGGCTGGCCCGCCGCACCCTCGCGACGATCAAGGGCAATCTGTTCTGGGCCTTCGGCTACAACGTCGCGGCCCTGCCGCTGGCCGCCGCGGGCCTGCTCAACCCGATGATCGCGGGCGCGGCGATGGCGTTCTCGTCGGTCTTCGTGGTCAGCAACAGCCTGAGGCTGCGCCGCTTCAAGCCGCTGCACACCGGCACCGGCTGATCGGGACGGGATCCGCTCGGCGTCCTTCGAGCCCTTCCCCAGTTCTGGGGGAGGGCTGAGGACGCCGAGCGACGCCGCCGCATCCAAGGAGCCTGCCCGCCCACCGCCGCCAGGTGATTCCGCATCGGATCGCCGTACGGTCGTCCGCGGGCGAGGCGTCCCGGCGCTCCACCGCCCGTCCGGTGCCCGCCTCGGGATCAGATCCGCCGAGCGCCTTGCGAACGGCCTCGGGGCCGCCGCCCGTCCCGGCCGGCAGGAGGATCGCGGTGAGGAGCACCGGCCGCAGCACCTTACGCGCGCCGAACGAACGGTCGGCGGGTGGCGAACGGCGGAAGCCCAACCGCACGGTCGGACCCTACCTCGCCCTCCGCATCTGGACCCTTACTCAGGTCCTCAATGCCATGGCGGACGCTCGCGCGGTGGTTCAGAGCGGGACGTCCCAGAACGCGACCTCATGGCGCATGCCCTCCAGGAATGCGCGCTCGGCCACCGCCCGATCGGGGGCCGCCTCGTCGATCATCTGCGCGATGCGGCGGGTCAGCTCGGCGAAGCCCGGATCGGCGTACGTGTCGACCCAGCGCCGGTAGCGGGGCTCGGTAGGCGGATCCGCGGCCAGCCGCCCGCCCAGCGTGGAGTAACCCCACATGCAGGGGTAGAGCGCGGCCAGCCCTTCCCCGTACGAGGCGGCGCTGTCCAGCAGGAACGCGGTGTACGCGGCGCACGCCGGGCCCTTCTGTGCCCCGTCCAGATCGGCTCCGAACTCCCCCGACAGCGAGCGGTGCAGCGACAGCTCCTCGTGGAGCGTCGAGTGCGCGAGGTCGACGAGATCCCCGAGATGGGCGTCCGGGGCCTGCCAGGCCAGCCGGGAGAAGACCCGCACGTAGTCGAGCAGGAACAGATAGTCCTGCTCCAGCCAGGAACGGAAGACGGCCTCGTCCAGGTCGCCGTGCGCGATGCCCGCCACGGTCGGATGCTTCAGCTGTTCCTCGACCAGCGGCCGGCCGAGCTCCTCGAGATGCGCGGCGAGACTCATGCCGCCAAGTCTGCCAGCGGCACCCATCCCGGAAGAAACGACCAGGCCCCGCCAGGTCGTGGACCTGGCGGGGCCGTCAGTCAGTGACCGGTGTGCGGGTCGCCTCTCGGCGAACGGCACAACGCGGCTCCAGCCGAACGGTATTCCGCGAAGGCAAAAGGTGAGGCCCGGGGACACCAGGCACACCGGCCACCATGTATAACCACCGGCCCCCGCCCCATGTTCCCGCTCCCGCATTCTTTGCCAGCCGTCTTCGGCCGCCGGTCAGGCCCAGCGGGCTTCGGCGGGCTCCCTGACGGTGGTGTTGATGCGGTTGAAGAAGTTGGTGATCGCGATCATCAGGATGATGGCGGACAGCCCGCGCTCGTCGAAGTGCTTGGCCGCCGCGTCCCAGATCGCGTCCGTGACCGCGGCGGGCGTGTCGGCCAGCCGGGTCGCCGCCTCGGTCATCTCCAGGGCGGCCCGTTCCGCGTCGCTGTAGCAACTCGCCTCCCGCCACGCGGGTAGCTGGAGCAGCCGCTCGGTCGACTCCCCGGACGTGGCGGCCTGGCGCGTCCCGATGTTGATGCACGCGGCGCACCCGTTGATCTGGCTGGCCCGCATATGCACCAGCTCCAGGGTCGCCTGCGGGACCCCGCCCGAGCGGATCGCCTTCGTGAGCGTCTGGATCCCCGACATCACGTCCGGGAGGACCATCGCGGGGTTCTTCATCCGGGCTTCCATGTATCTCTCCTTCGGTCGTCCTCCCCCCGATGACGCATCCCCCAACCGCGATGTGACGCCCCACGAGTTCACGCCCCCGCCTCGGACGGGATGACATGCTCATGACCGGTACGAAAAAGCGGGAGGACCGGTGGTCGAAGGCGTCAACGCACTCGTGATCTTTACGGATATGCGCGGCTTCAGCAGGTGGTCGGAGGCCAACGAGGTCTTCGTCAACCTGCGCGGCTTCATCGACGGCTTCATGACGATCCTGCGCACCCGGTTCAAGGCGCCGACGTTCGAGATCAGGTCCCGCGGCGACGGCGCGCTGATCTACCGGCGGATCGAGGCGGAGATGAGCCGCGCCGAGGTGACCCGCCTGCTCGCCAGGACCCTGACCGCCGTCCGGCAGGTCGAAGCCGACTTCCGGCGGCACTGCCGGGAGTTCGGCCGCCGCGTCGGTCACGGCGCCGACCTCAGCCTGGGCTGGGGCATCGTCCGCGGCCGCGTCATCGCCGTGGACGACGACCTCGCCGGCCACAACGTCAACAAATGCGCCCGGCTGTGCAACCAGGCCCGCCCGTACGGGATCATCCTCGACCGCGACGACTTCCCCGACCTCCCCCGCGACGCGCGCGGATTCGTCCAGCAGGACCGGATCCTGGACGGCATGGACGTGGCCCGCGTCTGGGTGACCAGCGAGATCGCCTCCCAGTTCGTCCCGCGAGAGCGTTTGCGCGAGACCCCTGAGGTACACGTCGCGGGCACCTGCCTCGCCCAGGGCCCCGGCGGGACCATCACGCTCCTGGTGGCGCGCCGCTCACCCCACCGAAGGCTGTTCCCGGGCCTCCTGGAAGGCTGCGGCGGCCAGCTACGGCGCTCAGAGACCTTCGCCGACGGAGTACGCCGGCACTTCCGCACCGAACTCGGCCTGGACGTAGAAGTCCTGGAGGATCTGCACGTCTTCTACGCCATCAGGGAACCGGGAGAGCCGGTCATCCCAGGCATCCGCTTCCTGTGCCGCCGCATCGGAACGAACGAACCGGTCTCCTCGAACCACTCAGAACTCCGCTGGGTCACCGTCCAGGAATTCGCCAACCTGCCGGGCGAGGACTTCGTCGGCAACCTGAAACAAGAGGTCATCGACCTCCTTCAGCGCTACCACGCATGAGAAACGCGGCGCCGGCGTCCCGTTGTGATGATCCTTGCCGCCGTCAGCCGGTCCGCCGGGGTCCGGGGCCGACTTCGCGGACGACGACGTATCGCGGATCGCCGCTCATCCGCGGTTCGGCCTTGCCCGTCAGACCGTCCAGAGCCGCCCTGATCGCGGCCATCCGCCCCTCGGTGTCGGAGGTCGCCTCGAAGTGGCGATAGTCGGCCTCGGTGGCCCAGTGAACGATGTTGTAGACCCGCGTACCGTCGACGCTCACGTGGAACCGCGCCGACCTGTATCCCGGGTAGAACCTGACCCACCGCTCCTGTATCTCCGCGAAGGTCTCCACCAGCTCCCGCTGCGTCCGCGGTCCATCCACCGTGTAGTCGATGATCGAGTAGAAGCCCTCGTCCGTCCCCATGCCCGAGCCTCCGTGTGCACGATAACGATCAACAGCCCGGATCCTGCAACCCCAAGCACACTCGAGGTCAACCCGGACGGGCTGCATGTCGAAGAGGACTCGCTGGCCGCCAGCGTGCCGAGGGGAGCGGGAGTCCTCAAAGAAGGACTCGGCGTCTACGGTGCGAGGAATGCTCAAAAGATGATCGCCGAAGCGTTCGCCAAATGGAGGCTCAGCGCCCGACCACGGCCCATCGCTGCGGCCATCGGGGCCTTTATCGACAAGCATTTCAAGGGGAAGTAGTGGTCACGATCGTCCCGCCTGCGAAGATCTGCGGTGCCTGCACGCGCCTCAGGACCGTTCCGGATCCTGACGCCGACCGCTATGACTACAGCCGTCCCTACGCAGGGACGACCCTCACGGCGGCGCGGGGGCGGGCGACCGCGTTGGTGTGGGCGGCCGTTCGGGTCCGGGCGGGTGAGCTGAGCATGGACGGGCTGGTGGAGGTGTTCCGGCGGTCTGTTGTCTACTGCGAGGCCGCTGAGGGGCCTGGGTTTGTTGTTCGGGCGGGTGTGGTCCCAGTTTTCAGTTCGCTGCTTGCTGTCGCGCAGGTGCTTGGGGGCGTCTCGTGGTTCGGGGCGTCGGGGCGGGACGTGCTCGGGCAACTGCCGGGTGGGTATCGGGTGAGGCTCGATCCGGGGACGCCGCATGAGGTGTCGATCCCGGCCGTAGGGGCTTGACATCAAGATTGGTTGAGGTTTCAGGCTGGTCCGGCGAGGACGGACGACCGGCTTGGATCGGAGACCAATGGACGAGCACGCCCTCCGAGTGGCGATCATCATCGGGAGCACCCGCAGCGGCAGGTTCGCGCCGACCGTGGGGCGGTGGTTCACCCGGCTGGCCGAGGAGCATGAGGGGCTGCGGCCCGACGTCATCGACCTCGGGAGCCTGGAGGTGCCCTCGGTACTGGGTCTGCCGGACGCCCGTGAGCGGCTTTCCGCGGCCACGGCGGTCCTCGACAGGGCGGACGGGTTCGTCGTCCTCACCCCGGAGTACAACCACAGCTTCCCCGGCACGCTGAAGAACTTCATCGACCTGCACGACTCGCAATGGCGGGCCAAGCCGGTCGGGTTCGTCTCCTACGGCGGCAGGGCCGGAGGGCAGCGCGCGGTGGAGCATCTGCGGCTGGTGTTCGCCGAGCTGCACGCGGTGACGATCCGCGAAACGGTCAGCATCCACAACCCCTGGGGGCGGTTCGGCGCCGACGGCTCCCCTGACGACCCGGGGGCGTCCGGCGCCGCCAAGGCCATGCTCGACCAGCTCGTGTGGTGGGGCCGCGCGCTGCGGGACGCCCGCGCCGTCCGGCCGTACGGCACGTGAACGAGAAGAGGGGCATCGACGTGAAGAACGAGGAGACCGCACCCGGCAGAGGGGCGATGGCGATCGCGCTCGTCCTGGTCCTGGGGATGACGGTCACGACGCTGGACATGACCGTGGTGAACGTCGCGATCGCCCACCTGTCGGAAGGCTTCGCGGCGCCGCTGGCCACGGTCCAGTGGGTCGCGACCGGCTACTCGCTGGCGCTGGGCGCGATGATCCCCGTGTCGGCCTGGCTGGTGGGACGGTTCGGGGCCAAGCGCCTGTACCTGACCGCGATCACGACGTTCGCGGCGGGCTCGCTTCTGGCGGGGAGCGCCTGGAACGTCGAGTCGCTGATCGTGTTCCGGGTGGTGCAGGGGTTCGCGGGCGGCCTGGTGATGCCGGTCGGCATGACGATCCTGATCAAGGCGGCCGACCGCGAGCGCCTCGGCCGGCTGATGAGCACGCTGGGCCTGGCGATCCTGATCGGCCCGCTGGCGGGGCCGGTGATCGGCGGCTGGCTGATCGACGAGGTGTCATGGCGGTGGATGTTCTTCATCAACCTGCCGATCGGCGCGCTGGTGGTGACGCTGGCGTCGCGGATCTTCCCGGCGGACGGCCCCCGCGACCCGCGTCCGCTGGACGTGCCCGGCCTGCTGATGCTGTCGCCGGGCCTGGCCCTGCTGATCTACGGGCTGACGACGGGCGGGGAGCGCGGCGACTTCGCCGATCCCGCGGCGCTGGCGCCGTTGCTGGGCGGCGTGGCGCTGGTCGCGGCGTTCGTGGTCCGGGCGTCGTGGGTCCGCCATCCGCTGCTGGACCTGAGCCCGTTCCGTGACCGGGCGTTCGCCGCGGGCGGTGTCACGATGCTGCTGTTCGTGATCGGGTACTTCGGCTCGATGCTGCTGCTCCCGCTCTACTACCAGGTGGTCAGGGGCGAGAGCGCGACGATGGCGGGCCTGCTCGGCATCCCGTGGGCGCTGGCGTCCGGGACGGTGATGCAGTTCGCGGGCCGGATGGCGGACAAGGTGAACCCGGCGCGCACCGTCCCGCTGACCATCGCGCTCGCCGCGGCAGGGTTCGGGCTGTTCGCCTACCAGCTCAGCGCGGACGCCTCGTACTGGGGCCTGGGCGTCGCGCTGCTGATGATAGGCGCGGGCGGCGGGTCCTCGATGATGCCGCTCATGACGGCGGCGACCCGGCGGATGCCGCAGGACCGGGCGGCGGCCGCCAGCACCACGATCAACCTGATCAACAACACCTCCGGCGCGATCGGCATGGCGGTGACGTCGGTGCTGCTCTCGTCCGCGATGGCCGCGCGCGTGCCGGTGGCACGGGAGGGCGGCCTCCAGGCGGTGCAGGGACTAAGTGAGAGCGCCCGTGCGGAGCTCGCGCCCGCCCTGGCGGACGCCTTCCAGTTCACCGCGGTGTTCTCGGTGGCGATGATCGTGCTGTCCCTCGTCCCGGCGCTGCTGCTGCCGCGCCGCGATCAGCGTCCGATCGGGGCCGCCTCCGCCCCGCCGGCCCCCGCGTCCGCGGACGAGGTCTCCGCCGAGGCGGCACGGGCGTCGTAGGCGTCGCGCGCGGCGATGATCTCGGCTTGGTGCCGTTCGGTCCAGTCGACCAGGGCCTTGATCGTCGAGTGCAGGCTCGCGCCGAGCGGGGTGAGCGCGTAGTCCACCCGGGGCGGCACCACCGGGTGGACGGTGCGTTCCACGAGCCCGTCCCGTTCGAGGTGGCGCAGCGTGCGGGCGAGCATGCGCTGGGAGATCCCGTCGACCTCCCGGCGCAGCTCGGTGAAGCGCATGCTGCGCTCGTCCAGCAGCGCGATGATCAACAGTGACCACTTGTCGGCGATCCGGTCGAGGATCTGCCGGACCTCACAGTCCTCGCGGACGTCCCAATTGCGCACGTCGAATCCGGTATCACGGCAGTCACTCGGGGTCCGGAATGTTCCGTCTTCCATAACCGGTCATGGTTCCGCATGATGGGGCCGGTTACAAGAAGGAACCGACCGGCTCGGAAGGAACCCGATGTCCACACCGTCCTCCCCTACGGGTCCGCGCGCCTGGGGGATGCTCCTCGTCCTCTGCGGCGCGATCTTCCTGGAGGGAGCCGACATCGCCATGATGAACGTGGCGCTCCCGTCCATCCGCGCCGACCTGGACCTGTCCACCGCGACGCTGAGCGGTGTGGTGAGCGCGTACGTGCTCGGCTACGGCGGTTTCATGCTGCTCGGCGGGCGCGCCGCCGACCTGCTGGGACGCCGCAGGATGTTCCTGTTCTGGCTGGTGGTGTTCCTGGTCTTCTCCGGGCTGGGCGGGCTGGCCACCGACGGCCGGACGCTGCTGGTCGCCCGCTTCGTGACCGGGGTGTCCGCGGCCTTCCTGACCCCCGCGGGGCTGTCCCTGATCACCACGGGCTTCTCGGGGGAACGGCGCGAACGCGCCCTGCTCATCTACGCCGGGACGGCCGCGGGCGGCTTCTCGCTCGGCTCGGTCGCCGGCGGCCTGCTCACCGGGATCGGCTGGCGCTGGGTGTTCTTCGCTCCCGTGGCGCTGTCCCTGGTGATACTCCTGGCCGCGATCCCGCTGGTCAAGGACCGTGCCCCCGCCGACCGGCCCGCGCTCCGCCGGCTCGACCCGGCGGGCGCCGTCAGCGTCACCCTCGCGATGCTCCTCCTGGTGTACGGGGTGGTGCACCTGGAACACCCCAGCCTCACCACGGCCGGCATGTTCGCCGCGGGGCTCGCCGTCCTGGCCGCGTTCGTCATGATCGAACGGAGGTCGCCCGCGCCCCTGGTGCGGCTGGGCATCCTGCGCTCGGCGCAGCTCGTACGGGCCAACCTCGGTGCCGGGCTGCTGACCGGGGGCTTCTTCGGCTTCCAGTTCCTGGCCACCCTCTATCTGCAGGAACTGCGCGGCTGGTCGGCCCTGGAGACGGGCCTGGCCCTGCTCGTCGTCAGCATCGACGCGGTCCTCGCGCCGACCCTCACCCCGCGCCTGGTCCGGCGGTACGGGCACACCCGCGTGATCTTCGTCGGGTTCCTGCTGGCGCTCGCGGCCTACGCGCTGTTCCTCCAGGTGGGGCCGGACACCGTGTACGCGGCGATGCTGCCGACCATGGTCCTGATCGGCCTGGCCTTCGCGCTCGCCTACGGCCCCATCACCATCGCCGCGACCGAGGACATCGACGAGCGGGAGCAGGGCCTGGCGAGCGGCCTGCTCAACACCGCCTTCCAGTTCGGCGCCGCCTTCGGCGTCTCCGCCGTGACGGCCGTCCACGCCGCCGCGGGCTCCGGGTACGCCGCGATCCGCACCGCGCTGCTCCTCCCGATCGCCGCCGCCGCGCTCGGGGCCGTCACCATCGCGACCGGCGTCCGCTCCCGCCGTACGGCCGCCGCACCCGCCGCCGATGTCCAGGAGCCGACCACCGTCCCGTAAGGGCCGGTCGTAGCCCGGCATCCGCCGATCGGCGGATGCCGGGTCGAGCGTCCCGGCGGATACCGGCCGGGCCCGTACCGGGCGACCCTGGACGCATGCCGATCATCGAAGTCACGGACCTGCGCAAGGTCTACGGGGGCCGCCCGGTCGTCGACGGCGTCGGATTCGCCGTCGAGGAGGGCGAGATCTTCGGGATCCTCGGCACGAACGGCGCGGGCAAGACCACGACCGTCGAGTGCATCGAGGGGCTGCGCGTCCCCGACTCCGGGACCGTCCGGGTGGACGGCCTCGACCCCATCGCCGACCGGGAGCGGATCACCCGAATCCTCGGCGTCCAGCTCCAGGAGAGCCGGCTACAGAACAAGATCACCGTACGGGAGGCGCTGGAGCTCCACAGCGCCATCTACGCCGCGCCCCCACGGAACGGGCGGAAGGCGGCGGGCTGGGAGCCGCTGGCCGAACGGCTCGGGCTCACCGGCAAGCTGTCCACGCAGTTCGCCGACCTGTCCGGCGGGCAGAAACAACGGCTGTTCATCGCGCTCGCCCTGATCGGCGACCCCCGGATCGTGGTGCTGGACGAGCTCACCACCGGCTTGGACCCGCGCGCCCGCCGCGACACCTGGCGGCTGATCGAGGACGTCAGGGACGCGGGCGTCACCGTCCTGCTCGTCACCCACCTGATGGAGGAGGCGCAGCGCCTCTGTGACCGGGTCGCCGTCATCGACTCGGGCCGGCTGGTCGCCCTCGACACCCCGGACGGGCTGATCAGCGGCACGGCGCGCAACACCGAGATCGCGTTCACCCCGTCCCGTCCGGTGGACGAGGCGGAGCTGGCGGCGCTGCCGGAGATCGGGACCGTGCGCCGGCAGGGCGACCGGATCACCATCCACGGCAGCGACACCACCGTCAACGCCGTCATCACCCTGCTGGCCCGGCACCGGATCACCGCGCACCGGCTGCGGGTCACCGACGCCACCCTCGACGACGCCTTCCTCAACCTCACCGACAAGAGCGCCACCGAGAAGCGGGGGTCCTGACGTGTCCGCCTCCACCGCCGTCCTGAAGGCCGAGTCCCGGCTGTTCCTGCGCGAGCCGTTCACCTTGTTCTGGATCGTCGGCTTCCCCGCCCTGCTGGTCGCGATCCTCGGGCTGATCCCCTCGTTCCGCGAGGTCTCCGAGGGCCTGGGCGGGCGTCGCGTCATCGACCTGTACGTCCCCATCGGCGTGCTGCTCGCCATGATCGTCGCGGGGATCCAGGGGCTGCCGCCCGTGCTGTCCGGCTACCGCGAGAACGGCATCCTGCGCCGCATGTCCACCACCCCGGTACGGGCCGGGTCCCTGCTCGCCGCGCAGATCGTCCTGCACGCGGCGTGTGCGGTCGGCTCGGCCGCGCTGGTCATCGCCGTGGGCAGGGCGGCGTTCGGCGTGCCCTTCCCCGAGCACGTCCCCGGCTATCTGGCCGCGCTGCTGCTGGCCGTGCTGAGCGCCATCGCCACCGGAGCCGCCGTCGCCGCGGTGTCGCCCAACACCAAGGTCACCGCCGTCGTCGGCTCGATCGTGTTCTTCCCCTCGATGTTCACCGCGGGGGTGTGGGCGCCGGTGCAGGTCCTGCCGCCCCTGCTCCAGGACATCGTCGAGTTCAGCCCGTTCGGCGCCGCGTCCCAGGCCCTCGACCAGGCGTCGCGCGGAGCCTGGCCGGACTGGTCGCTGCTCGCGGTCATCGCCCTGTGGACGGTCGCACTCGTCGTGGCCGCCGTGCGGTGGTTCCGGTGGGAATGACGGACACTGTCATCGTGAGGCCACCGGACGAGGACGTATGGGCGCGGTTCTTCCGCTGGGGGCCGTACGGCCTGCTCGCCCTGTCGACGTGCCTGGCCTACCTCAGCTTCGACGTCATGTCCGCGGGCGGGCAGGAGCTCATGGCCCCGGTGCTCGCGGTCACCATCACGCTGCAGATCCTGCGTACCGTCGGCCGGGTTCCCGGCCCGGTGTACTTCTGGGCGCGGACGGTCCTGGCCTTCGTGCTCACCTGGCTGAACCCGTTCTTCGGCATCTTCGCCGTCATCGCCTACTTCGACGCCCCCCGGCTGCTGAAGCGGGGCAGGCCGGTGATGGCCGGTGTCATGGTCAACGCGGTCACCATGGCCGGTTCCCAGTCCGGCGGCCTGCCCCCCGCGAACGCCGTCGTCTGGGCGCTGTTCGGCGGGCTGCTGGTCCTGCACGTCACGCTCCTCCTGGTGATGACCACGCTCACCGCCCGCGAGGAACGGCAGACCGCCGCCAAGATCGCCATGATCGAGGAGCTGGAGCGCACCAACGCCCGGCTCGAACAGGCCCTCCGCGAGAACGCAGCCCTTCACGAGCAGCTCCTCGTCCAGGCCAGGGAGGCGGGCGTGAACGACGAGCGCCGCCGCCTCGCCGCCGAGATCCACGACACTATCGCGCAGGGCCTGGCCGGCATCGTCACCCAGCTCCAGGCGGCGGGCGACACCCCCGACGCGTCCCGCGAGCACATCGAGCGGGCCGCCGCGCTCGCCCGCGAGAGCCTGCGGGAGGCCCGGCGCGCCGTCCACAACCTGGCGCCCGCGCCGCTGGAGCACGACACCCTCCCCGAGGCCCTCAAAAAGATCGTCAACACCTGCCCGGAAGCCCACCTCACCGTCACCGGCCTCGTGGAACCCCTGCACGAGGAGATCGAGGCCACCCTCCTGCGCATCGCCCAGGAAGCGCTGGCCAACGCCCGCCGCCACGCCCACGCGAGCCGCATCGGTGTCACCCTTTCCTACATGGACGACGAGGTCACTTTGGACGTCCGCGACGACGGCCGCGGATTCTCCGAGCCCGGCGGCGGTTTCGGGCTCAACGGCATGCGCGAGCGGGCCGAACGCGTCCTCGGCATGCTGGAGGTCGAGTCCGAGCCCGGTCAGGGCACCGCCATATCGGCCCGCCTGCCCCTGGTCCGCCATGCCTGACATCACCCTGCTCATCGTCGACGACCACCCCGTCGTCCGGGACGGCCTGCGCGGCATGTTCGACAACGCGCCCGGCTTCTCCGTCTTGGGCGAGGCCGCGGACGGACGGGAGGCCATCGCGCTCGCGACCGACCTGCGTCCCGACGTCGTCCTGATGGACCTGCGCATGCCGGGCCTGGGCGGCGTCGAGGCCATCACCGAGCTCGCCGCGAGGGGCGTCCCCTCGAAGATCCTGGTGCTGACCACCTACGACACCGACTCCGACACCATTCCCGCCATCGAGGCCGGCGCCACCGGCTACCTGCTGAAGGACGCCCCGCGCGACGACCTGTTCACCGCCGTCCGCGCCGCCGCCGAGGGACGCACCGTCCTGTCGCCGGCCATCGCGTCCCGCCTGGTGAACCGCGTACGCGCGCCGCAGGCCACCACGCTCAGCGCGCGCGAGCTCGAGGTGCTGCGCCTGGTCGCCAGGGGCACCGGCAACCGGGAGATAGCCGCCGAGCTGTTCATCAGCCAGGCCACGGTCAAGACGCACCTGTCGCACATCTACGAGAAGCTGGGTGTCAAGGACCGGGCGGCCGCGGTCGCCGCCGCCTACGACAGAGGCATCCTGGGCTGACGGCCGGCCTGCCTACACGTACGCCCCGTTCAAGGACGGCGTTCGCGATGTGGAGGGCAGCCGGACCGTGACCGAGAGGCCGCCGCCGGGGCGGGGGGCGAGGTGAAGGCTCCCATCGTGTGCGCGGACGATGCTCTGCACGATGGCCAGTCCAAGGCCAACGCCGGCGTGCTCGTTGGTGCGGGTGCGGCGCGTTCCCCGTTGGAAGGGTTCGGTGAGGGTGGGGACCAGCTCGGGCGGGACATGCGGGCCGGTGTTGTCCACTTGCAGCACGCCCGCCCCATGCTGGGGCTCGGTGTGGACCGTGATGGTGCCGCCGATGGGCAGATTAACACGGCGTCGGCACGCTCGATGACCCCCAGCGCCCCCGCCACGGAACCGATCGCCCCGGACCCGAGCACCTCCTCCCCCCGCCTCCACGTCCCGTCGCGGCCGATGGTCACCTCCTCGACATCGAACCCGCCGGAACGCAGCGCCTCCGCGACCGCCGCGGCGGTGGCCAGGGAGACGTCGTGCTCGGCGTTCTCTCCCCCGCCTATCACCACGATGCGCCGTGTCATGCGCAGCCAAGCCGCGGCCTTACGCGGGCCGATGTCGACCGCCTCACCCGTCACATGGGCGGACGTCTCCGGCGTCGCCACCCACCGCGCGGCCTCTTCCCGCGACCCGTACTTGACGATGGCGTCCCGCCACAACCGCCGCTGATACGCGGGCGACCGCCAACCACTGTTGACCCGAAGCCGGACACCGTCCCGCTCCGCGTCCACCGCCGCGCGCCGCAACGCGCCAAGAAGACCCGGCTGAAGCCTGCCCACCGCCGGTACCCGATCGTCGAAAACCGAGACCGCCACCGGAACGACCCCGTCCCTCTGATCAACCGAACGGCCCCGAGCCCCCAGTGATGCACCGTGATCCATACCGCCACTGAAGACTCGACCGCGTTGCAGCGACGTATGCGTTTTCCGATACACCCGCGATACACGAGGCTCCGGATTCGGCGCTACGTCCAGACCGACTGGCCGGTTCGTGGCAAAGTGGTGGGGTGCCTGGCGCGCGGTATGGGATGGATGCGCCTTACGGGTTCGGCTTCATGGGCCTGGTCGTGCTGGGGTTCTGGGTGACCGGTGTGGTGATGGCGGTCACCGCCGATCTGGGCGCCGCGCTGCCCGCGCTGGTCTCCGGCACCCTGCTGGCGGGATGCCTGGCCCTGAGCCTGCACACCACGCTGCGCGGCAAGTTCCTGGTCTGGCGGGACGTGCTGGACGAGCTGGACCTACGTGGCGACGAACGGCTGCTCGACCTGGGCTGCGGACGCGGCGCCGTCCTGCTGGCCGCCGCCCGGCACCTCCCGCACGGCCGGGCGGTCGGCGTGGACCTGTGGCGCGGACGGGACCAGTTCGGCAACACCCCGGCGGCCACCCTGCGCAACGCCCGAGCCGAGGGCGTCGCCGACCGCGTCCATGTGCAAGCGGGTGACCTGCGCAGACTCCCGTACGCGGAGGCAAGCTTCGACCTGGTGGTGTCCAGCCTGACGGTGCACACCATCTTCGGCGCGGACGCCCGCGCCCAAGCGATCGCCGAGGCGTACCGGGTGCTGCGACCGGGCGGCCGGCTGCTGATCGCCGACCTGGCGCGGACCCCCCGCCAGTACGCCGCGGTGCTGTCCCGGCTGAACGCCCAGGACATCACCGTACGCAACCTAGGCTGGCGCGCCTGGTGGGGCAGTCCCTGGGTCCCCACCCGCCTACTCACCGCCCGCAAACCAGCCACGACATAGCATCAGAGACGAATGAACCGCCGCGGCGCTCTTGGCTGGTTCGGCCTGCGTTCCCCGATCAGTCCCGGTCAACGACGGTGAAGCGAGTGGTTTCGCCGAGCACCTGTTCGGCGCTGTCGAGGTCGGCGAGGCGGGCCGCCACGGTCGCGGCCGCGAGGTGGGCGGGCAGAGCAACCGAGAACTTCAGGCCCCGGACGGCGCGCGGATCGACTTCAGGCAGTACAAGTGGTGCCTCAGCGTGCGCCGCCTTCCACATGTCAGGCGTCAGATCCTCGCGGAGCCTTACGTACAGGTCCGTTGGGCGCTGAACCTGGTCGGTCACGGATGAGAGTGTTGCGGTCAATGTGGCGTTCGCGCGGTACCCCGCCCACGTCCACCATCGGACGTCGGTGCCTGCGCGAGTGATGAGCGGACCGGCCGGGTGGACTGACGTGGGTGCCTCGTCGACCCGCAGGTGCTCCAGCCGTGTGCTCGCTCTCCGTGTGAGCGTGACGGGCGGGTCGGTGCCGAGCAGGATGTCGCGCATGGCTCGGGTGAGGGCGAACGACAGGCCCGCGATGCCGCCCGCCGTCCATTTGGCGATCCCTCCGCCTTCGGCGGGTTCGACGAAGCAGCGGCGCCTCTTCCAGTCGATGTAGGTGACCTGCCATGTCCGTCCGGCGAGGAGGAGGCGGCGGGGGCCGGGGCGGTGTTCGGTGAGCACGAACGGGTCGGTGCGGCCGATCTCCGCGCGTCCCGACAGGACGGTGAACTGTGGTGGGGCCGTGAACGATGCGGTGAGGTCCATGAAGTGGCGGTGGCCGAACCGCTTTTCCGCTTCGGGACCGATGAACAGCATGCCGTCGTCCTCGTCGAGGAAGCCCTCCGCGACCAGGTGGCGCAGGATCGGTTCGCCGGATCGGTCGAACGGCGGCAGGCCATTCCACTGCTCCGCCCACAGCCTGTTCCCGAGCCGATGTTCCTGGAGCGCGACGGCCAGGATCTGCTGGGCGACCAGGTGACGGGGAATCGGTGGCGCGGCAACATCCTCGACCCACCCTCGTCCCCACAGCAGTAGGAGTCCCGCCGCTTGGAGAAGCGCGCGTTCCTTGGTGGCGAGGAACAGGCAGGATCGTTCGGCTCCGGGGCGGCGGCCAGTGCGTCCCAGGCGTTGCAGGAAGGAGGCCACGCTGGCTGGGGAGTCGATCTGGATCACGCGGTCGAGGTCACCGACGTCGATGCCGAGTTCCAGGGTGGACGTTGAGACGATCACACAGTCACGGGCTTCGGTGAACGCCTGTTCGGAGCGGCGGCGTTCGTCGGCCGACAGTGAGGCGTGGGACAGGAAGGTTGTGACGTCGCGGGCGCGCAGGGCCGCGCCGAGTTGCTCGACCTGGCTTCGCGAGTCGCAGAAGACGAGGCGTTTCTCTCCGAGGTGCAGTGACGCGATGACCTTGGCGGCGTTCTCGATGGAGCCGACGTAGTCAAGTTCGATCCGGGCGGCGGGAGCCGCCGCGAAAGCGGTCGCCTCCGGGGCGACGACCTGGGCGGGCCGGGTCCCGGCACCCGTGCCTTGAAGCCAGGTCAGCAGTTGGCGAGGGTTGCCGACGGTCGCGGACAGGCCGATCCGCTGGATGGGGCTCCCGGTGACGCGGGTGAGGCGTTCCAGGACGGCGAGCAGGTGCCAGCCGCGGTCGTCTCCGGCGAAAGCGTGAACCTCGTCGACGATCACTGCACGAACCTTGCCGAGCACTTCGGCATGGTCGGTCTTGTAGCTGATGAGCATGGACTCCAGCGACTCTGGCGTGGTCAGCAGGATGTCCGGCATGTCCAGGCGGACGCGCCGCCGCTCGGATTCACGGGTGTCGCCGTGCCAGAGTGCGGCTCTGCGGCCAAGCCATTGCGCGTACTGGTCGACGCGGGGGGCGAGGTTGTTGAGCAGCGCCTTGAGGGGGCACAGGTAGAGCACCGAGATGCCGGTCCACTCTTGCTCGGCCATGGCGGTGAGAATCGGGAAGATCGCGGCCTCGGTCTTGCCACCCGCGGTCGGAGCCAGCAAGAGCGCGTCGTCGCCGTCGAGGATGGGGCCGACCGCCTTGTGTTGCAGTGGGCGCAGACCTGGCCATTCGAGCGTGTTGACGATGTGGTGCAGGACGACCGGGTGCAGCCGTTCCATCACACGTCCAGGTCGATGTCGTCCGCTGTGAGGTTCCGTTCGACGTCGGTGAGTTCGGTGCCGGAGACGGTGAGTTCGTAGTGCTCGCGGGGGTCGAAGTCGGGGAACTGGTCGATGCGGTCGAGGACGTCGCCGACGAGTTTCTTCAGGAACAGCCGCGGCGCGACCCCGACCTTGCCGCCGAGAGCGCCGCCGACGGCGCGGGCGAGGTCGGCGATGTAGGCGTCGTCGGCGAGCGCCTTGATCCGCTCGGGGGCGTCGGCTCCCGCCGCGTACAGGTCGCGGATGGTGATGCCGAGCCCTGTCAGCGACTCCAGGGTGAAGCCGGGCAGCCGGACCTGGACGGCCCGCGGGTTGTCGAAGCGCGGGTCGGTGGTGAAGTCGGTCGCCAGCCGCTGGGCGAGCGGCGCGAGCCGCTGCACGCCCTGCCGCCCGTCGTAGAACGCGGGCGTCCCGGTGATCACCAGGTAGAGGCCGGGGAACCGGCCCGAGTGGACCTCGTCGATGAGCTGGCGCAGCGCGTTGAGCGCCTTGTCGCGGACATCGGAGCGGACCCGCTGCAGCGTCTCGACCTCGTCGAGCACCACCAGCAGGCCGGGGTGCCCGCAGTCGCGCAGCACGGTCAGCAGCCCCTGGAGGAAGCCGAGGGCACCGAAGTGGTCGAGATCTCCGCGCACCCCGGCGCCGTGCCGGGCGGCGGCGGCGACGTGCGGCTGCCCGCCGAGCCAGGCCAGGACGGCGGCGGCGGTGGTCTCGTCGCCGGCGGTGAGCGCCGTCCGGTAGCCGCGCAACGCGGTCGCGAACATCGACGCCTTCCGCGACACCTCCGCGAGTCGCGCCGTCAGCAGCCGGTCGACCTCGTCCGCGAGGTCCTCTTCGGACGCACCGGCCGCAAGGGCGTCCTCCTCCAGCGCGTAGAACCAGGCGTCCACCACCGGCCGCAGCGCGCTCGGCGGGAAGCTGGCGGTGGTGAGCCGTTCGGTAAGCCGCCGGTAGACGGTCTCCAGCCTGTGCAGGGGCGTCTCGGTCTCGGAGATCTGGATCTCGGCGACGGCGAAGTTGCGGCGTTTCGCGCGCTCACCTAGCCACCGTGTGAAGAACGTTTTGCCGGACCCGTACTCGCCGCGGACGGCCTTGAACACCGATCCGCCGGACGCGGCCGCGTCCAGTTCCGCGTCGAGCGCGACCTCGAACCGGTCGAGACCGGTGGCCAGCAGGTCCAGTCCGCTCTCGGGCACCGCGCCGCGGCGCAGCGCGTCGATGACGCCGCGCCGCCGGGCGGCGCTGATCTGGCTGGATCGTGCGGTGCTCACGCCCACCAGTGTTCCATCCACCCGTCAGCACACATCGAACTGCTCGCGCAGCAGGGCGGTGTTGAGCCGCAGTGTGCGTCCGTCGGGCAGGGTCTCCAGGACCTGGACGCCGTCGTAGTTGAGCACCTGGCCGAGCACGGCCGCGAAGCCGTCGGCCCGGGTGATCGGGTATTCGACGCGCTGCGCCAGGGCGGTGACGGGCAGGGTCCCGGACTCCAGCAGTGCCCGCACCGCCGCCTCGATCTTGCCGAGGGGCGGTTTGCGTGACACCAGGTCCAGCTGCTGCCGGAAGGTCTCCGATGCCAGCAGCGCGGTCGCGACGTCGCCCGGCGCCGACGCGGGTTCGGGGACCGGCGCGGCCACCGGCTCCGGGATGTCGCGCCGTCCGGTCTCCAGCTCGAACAGTGCGTCGGACGACTTCCCCTCCCGCACGATGACCGGCTTCCTCTCGGCAGGCTTCCTCGGGGCCGGGGGGGCCTGCATCGCGACCGGCTCGGCCGACGCCTGCGCCATCGGGCTGAGGGGCTCGGTCCGTGTCGGCTCGGTCGCCGACCGCCACCAGAGGGGACGCTGGTCGCCCAGTTCCCGCCACCCCTTCGGGGGCGGGGCGTTGAACGGCAGGAACGCAAGGACGGGGATCGCGAACTCGGCGAGCGACGCACCCCCGTGGTGGCCGGCACGCTGCGCCGAGTACCGCAGGTCGCGGTCCCACAGCGCCACGATCTCGCCCCCCGGCGCGTCCAGCACGACGCGGGGGCCCGACAGCGCGACCTCGCCTTCGGTGAGCGGCCCGCCGGGCAGGCGGTGCCGCGCCGAGACGGCGCCGGCGCCGTCGATTTTGACTCCGCGGCGGTCCACGACATGCCCGTGGTCGCTAGTGAGGAGCACCGCCATGCCGCGTTCGGCGGCCTCCCGCAGCAATTCCCTGAGTTCGCCGATGTTCTCCGGACGCCAGGTGGCGTCGCCGAGCATCTGCTCCTTGGCGAGACGGTCGTCGATGGTGTTCAGCACGACCGCGATGTGGGCGGTTTCGTCGTCGAGGGCGTCGGTCAGCGCCTCACTGAACGCAGACCCGGGGGTCGCGCCGCGAAGGTCGTCCTTATGGAACACGGCGGCATTTCCGCCGCCCCAGAACCGGTGCCGGGGGAACAACCGCTTCTCATCGGCCTGCCCGCCCTTCATCAGCTCGGCGGCGAACAGCGACGTCCGTGAAACCGCCGTCACGGTGGGCAGGGCCGCCGCCATGGCGCGCCGCCGGGGCGGGGTGCCGGACGCGTCGGGCACCGGGTCGTACTCGGCCCAGTCGCGGCGCAGTTCCTCGGCGAGTTCGGCCGCGATGCCGGCGCTCATGCCGTCCAGCACCAGCAGCAGCACGCGGCGCGGCGACCGGCCCGTCACCACCGGCTTGACGATCCGCGGCAGGAACGTCTCCACGGTCAGCATCGACCCCGGGTCGGTGCCCGCTGCCGTCCACTTCTCCAGCGCCTTGGCGAACGAGCGGTCGATCTCCTTGCGAGCCGCGCGCACCCGCTCGCAGATCAGGTCGTAGGCGGACTTCAGCGCCGGGTCGGGATCGCCTCCGGCCTCGATGTGGTCAAGGGCTTGGTCGACCCAACCGGTGTCGGCCACGTGCCGGTCGATGCCCGCCGCGACCGACGGCACGTCCCCGGCCGGGCCGGCGGCGGGGTCGGTGGTGAGCCAGTGGACGAGCCGGGCCGCCATCCGAGCCCGGCCGAGCCGCACCCGCGCGTCGTGGCCGGCGGCCAGCTCGTGCCTCTCCACGGCGGCCAAGGCGGCCAGGACCGCGTCGAGGTCGGTTTCCCGCAGGGCGTGGCCGAGGGAGGTGAAGCGCTCGTTCAGCCCTTCGGGCAGGACGGTGCTGTACCGCGTCTGCGGCTCGATACCGAACTGCCGGGACAGTTCGGAGGCCCGCCCGAGGACCCGTTCGGTGGTGCGCCGGGCCGTGCGCCCAGCCTCGCCGTTGTCGGCACCGCCGACCGTGATCAGGGAGGTGATGTACTCCCGGCAGGCCCGGCCGAACGTGCTGAGGAGGGTGTCCAGGGCCTCCCCGGTCGCGGGTAGCGGGTCCCCCAGCCAGCGTTCGACCCGACCGCGCGCCCGGTAGGTGTCGGCGTCGGCGGGGGCGTCCAACCACAGCGCCGCGCAGAGCAGGCCGAACGGCACCGCGTCGGGCCCGTGGTCGGCTTCGACGAGCGCGAACAGGGCCCGCCCGGCGAGTCCGGCCTGTTCCGGCTCGCTCAGGAAGGAGATCAGCCCGTCGCGTTCGGGGGCGCGCAGCGACCGCAGCCGGTCCGGCCCGCCGGGGTCGAGCGACCAGCGCAGCAGCAGCCGGGTGTCGAGGTCGTCGGCGGGCGGCCCGGTGCCGGAGTCGGTGCCGCCGGTGGTTTCGGCGGCGTAGCGGCCGAGCCGCAGCCGCCGCAGCGCCAGCAGCGACAGCGCGGTGTGCCGGTCCAGGATGCCGCCTCTCAGCCGGGGCCAGCCGCCGGGCGGGGCGGCGTCCAGGAGCGCTTCAGCCGCCCAGCCCTCGGCGCGCAGCCGAGGGTCGCGCTGCTCCGCGCCGAACGCCTCCAGGACGAGGTTCCAACTGTCGACGATCTCGACGCGCTGCCGGTACACGCGGGCGAGGATCGCGGGGTCGAGTTCGCCTTCCTCCCGGTCGGTCAGCACCACGAGCACCTCGGGCCCGGACGCGCCCGGCGCGAGGTGCTCCAGCACCAGTTCGTGGATCGCGAGCGGCGAGGGCGCAGGAACGATCCGGGCGCGCTGCCCGGTGCCCCAGGAAAGCTCCTGCGCGCCGTCCCACGCGGGGACGGCGCGCAGCAGCACGACCCGCCGCTTGGGGTCGTCGTTCAGGGTCTTGCGGCCCGCCAGGTACTGGGTGACGGTCGCGGCGGTGAGCCGCATCGCACCGTTCCCGGTGGCGCTGCCGCCGGTACGGTCGTCACCGGTGGTGGTGATGGACATCAGTCCACGACCCGCCAGGTGATCTCGACGGTCGCGTCGGCCGGCAGCTTCGCGAGTTCGTCGCGCAGCTCGGCCGCCGCGCGGGACGCCGATGTCCGCCGCGTGCCCGTGCGAGGCGCGGCGGACCCGCCGGGCCGCCCCTGCGTGCCGTCGTCGCCCGTGACGGCGGGATGGCTGGAGCCGCCTCCCAGGTCGACGTCGTCGGGCTTGTCCGGGCCGGGCTTCGGCTCGGGTCCGGGCTCCGGCGGACGGACCGGAGGCCGGTTGCTCTTGAAGAGCTCGGTGACCCTCCTGCGGGCCTCCTGGAGAGCGGCGATGAGGTCGGCGGTCCGCTGGTCGACGCGGGCGACGCGGCGCAGCGACTCCAGCAGTGCCTCGCCGTCGGCGCCCTGCCCCTCTGCGAGGCGGATGACGTCCCAGGCCGCCCCGGCGAGCGCCTCGGCGACATCGCCGGCGCGTTTGACGGACGTCCCATACCGGTCGGCGCCGACGTCACCCAGGTCGAAACGGGCGAGCGCCTCGACGGTCCTCTTGGCGCCCGAGCCGCCCTGCCCGGCCGACCGCAGGGTCGTGAGCAGCTCTACCGAGCGACGCGCGATCTGGAGCCGTCCGGTGTCGTCGGTGTCGTCCAGGCGGAGGAAACCGGCGTGCTCTTCCAGTTGCCGGACCAGGTTCTCGGCCGCGGGGTGGTGCCGGTCGGCCTCCTCGGCGATCTGCCGGGCGAACTGGTTCACCATCCGCCCGCGCCGCAGCGTCGGCGCGACCTTGCCGAAGATCAGCTGGAAGCGTTCGGCGGCGGTCGTCCAGTCCTGCTCGCCCGGCAGCGGCTGGGTGCGCAGGGCATCGCCGTCCTTGATCTGGTTCAGCTCCGGCGGCGGGGTGAGCGGGACACCGCCGCGCACCCAGACCCGGTCGTTCATCTCGGCGAACGAGGCGACGATCAGGTGCGCCAGGAACGTGTCCAGCCCGCGCGGCTGCGGCTGGTCGATCCAGTCCAGCAGCTTGACCAGGCTGAGGTCGCCGGTGACGCCTTCGTTCTTCGCCTTCAGCATGAAATGGTCGGACCATTCGTGGGACAGCCGGAAGTAGGCTTCCCGCTGCGTGCCGAGGCGCAGCGGTTCGACCAGCCGCGCCATCAGTTTGCGGTCCTTGGCGGGGACCTCGGCCTGGTGGTCGCGCGCTTCGGCGGCGGCCCGCACATACCCGAAGACGGTCCTGGCCTCGGACGGTTTCACCGGGGTGCCGGTGCCGTTCGGGTCCAGGTCGGGGTGGCCGGGGAACTGCGCCTCCAGGAGCCTGCCTGCGATGTGCCGGATCGCGCCGTGCATCGTCTGCCCGAACTGCACCTTCAGGTCGGGCAGGTCGTCGGGGAGCGGCTGGAGATGCTGGTCGAACTCCACCTGGACGTGGGCGGGGTCCTTGGGCTTCAACCCGTACGCCTGCTTGAAGGCGTCCGTGATCTGCTTGGTCAGCGCGTCGCGCTGGTCTTCCAGCAGCCGCTTGGCGCGTTCGCGGCTGTCGGCGTTGAGGTGGCCGGCGTACTGGGTTTCGAACCGCTGGTCGTCGGCGAGGGCCCGGTCGATGACGACCAGGCGCTGGAAATCCTCGTAGCGCTGCGCGGACAGGTGCGTGGGCAGCCATGCGATGGTCCGGGGCGCTTCGCCCGGCTTCTCCCGCAGCTTCTGGAGGCGGTTGACGCCCTCGATCGGTCCGTAATTGCTCTCGTCGAACGGCAGGTCGATCACGATCCGCCAGCGGCCGTCGATCTGCGGCACCAGGTCGTGGTCGGGCAGCTGGTCCTCCTCGGCGACGTTGCCGAAGATGACTTCGAGGGTGCGCTGCGAGCCCTTCCAGACCAGGGTCAGCTCGTCGCCGCCGAACCGGCCGTCGGCGCGGTCGACGCCGAGTTCCTCGGTCAGCAGCCGGCGGGCCAGCGCGGCGCGGTTGCCCTGGTTGTTGTTGACGCGGGCGTTGGCGATGACGGAGTCGACGTCCACGCCCGTCAGTTCCAGCCGGACGCCCGGGTTGGCGTCGGTGCCGGTCTTCTTGATCTCGGGGAACCGGGCGGCCCACTCGTCGACCTTGCCCTGGATGATGCCGACCTCGCTGCCGGGGATCGGCGTGACGACCGAGCCGTGGTTGAGCGCGGCCAGCCGCCGAAACGTCAGGTCGTTGAGCGCGGGCACGCTCGGGGCAAGCGCCGAAAGCAGAAGCGTGCAGATCAGCCGGTTGTCGCCGACGAACAACGTGCACCGCTGGACCAGCTGCCGGTCGGTCATCTGCTCGGGGTCGCGCAGGTACTGCTGGACGTCCTCCTCGGTGATCTCGTGGGTGTTCAGCAGGAACGGACGCAGCTTCGTCGTGTAGAGCTTGTCGGCGGCGGCGAACACGACCTTCAGGTCGTCGACGAACGGCTTGTCGCCGCCCTTCGCGATCACCGGGTAGAGGTCACCGACCGCGATCAGGTCGCCGAGCCGCAGGTGGTCGCGGTTCTCGGCCAGCAGCTCGCCCATCAGCTTCAGGCCGGTCCGGGACCGCTGCAACGCGGAGGAGATGTGGACGAGCGTGTCCATGAAGGCCGGCGAGAACGGATACGTCAGCCGGAACGACTCCTCGTCGGCGCCCGTGGTGCTCTTGTCGGAGCCGAGCAGGGTGTCCCAGACGTTCGGGCCTAGCGCCTTGATCTTCTCGAACGCCTCGTCGATCCGCCGGGCGGCGGGCCCGTTCGGCCCGCCGACGGGGGTGAGCAGCCGCGCGTGCGCGATCTGCGGCAGGTTCCGGTCCTCCAGCGTGATCCTGTCGAACCGGCCGGACGCCAGGTTCAGGGTGTCCTGGATGGCGGCCTCGGCCGCCCCGGACACCTCCTCGCCGACCAGTTCTCGCAGGTCGCGCTGGCGTGCGATGAACGACACGACCGGGATGGCGCGCCGCGCGTCCCCGCCCTCCACGAAGTTGGTGATCTTCCCGGCTTCGCGGGCCACGAGCTTGCTGTCGTGGATGAGCGTCGCCAGCCACAGCACCAGCTCGTCCAGGAACAGGATCAGCCCGTCGTAGCCGAGCGCCTTGGCGTGCTCGGCGATCACCGACAGGCCGGCGTCGAGCGAGATGAAGCCGTGCTCGTCCTCGGCGGCCTTCCGGGCGAATCCGGGCAGCAGGTGGGTGGAGGCGTCCTGGACCAGCTTGGCGCGCAGCTCCGCCGGGGTCGAGGGGTTCAGCAGGTCGAGCGCGACCCCCTCCTCGTGCGACTCCTCCGCGGCCAGCGCCTGGTCGAGCAGTTCCGGCGTCCACTCGAACGACTCGCCCCAGTCGTCTTCGCCGTCCTCGCCGTCGTCGGACGCGCCGAGGCCCCTGATGACGGCGTCGTCCCCCATGGTGGCGCGCAGGCCACGGATGTCGTCGAACAGCGCGTCGGTCTTGTACACCTGCGGGACGGGCGCGTCGGGGTGCAGCTTCCTGACGTACTCGACGTAGCGGCCGAGCACCCGCTGCTCCAGCGACTGCGCGCCCAGCATGTGGTACGGCACCAGCAGGAACTTCTTGCCGTCGTTCTGGACCCACTCGTGCCGGGTCAGCACCTTGTCGAAGTCGCGGTTGCCCCACACCTTCGGGTGGCGCGACAGCAGCGCGTACAGCACCGCCATGAAGTGCGACTTACCGGAACCGAACGAGCCGTGCAGGTAGGCGGCCTTGGAGGTTTGCCCGTCCACCGCCGCTTTGATCAAGTCCAGGGCCTCGTTGAAGTTGTCCCGGAGACGGTCGGTGAGCACATAGCTCTCCAGGGCGCGTTCGGCCCCCTCGGGCGTGGTGGCCTCGGCAAGGCTCAGCACGTAGTCCGAAGTGGAGATCGACTCCTTGATCGGAATGAGGTCGCGGAGCAGCGGCGGCTGCTGTGCCATCTGTCCTCCCTACGCTTTCCGCCGTCCCGTCACTTCTTGGCCTTGCGTCCTCGCGTCGAGGGTGCCGGACGCCAGGTCCGCACGTCCTCGTCGGTCAGACCATGCTCACCCTGGATCTGCTTCCGGTAGCCATCGAAGAACGCGGCGGGGGAACCCCCGTATTGCGGATGGAACTCATCGTGCCACTGGTTCAGCCATGGTTGGAGCTCCAGCAGGCCGGCGAGGAACGGCACGATCTCCTCCCGCGTCAGGGAGTTGCCGGTGAAGTAGGTCGCGAGAGCCTGCGCCTGCTCCCGGTGGTCCCACCCGGCCCAGCCGAAGAGCTGCGGCTGGACGCCGAGCGCCGTCGGGTAGGAGATGAACCGCTCCTTCGGCACGTCGAGCTTGCCGCGCGCCCGCCAGTACGACGGCTTGAGGAAATCGGCCGAGGTGTACTTGGGCGGGGTGGGGATGGTGTCCCGGATCTTCCGCTTGGCGATCTCGTCAGGCGCGGCGTCCTCCTGCCGCTGAAGGTCCCAGACGTGTTCCCAGTCGGCCCGCTTCCTGAGCCCGGACGGCTTGTAGCGGAGCGGGGCGAGGAAGGGGACGTGCTCGTCGGCCATGAGGTCGGCGACGACCTTGGAGAGCTCCTCGCGGGGACGGTAGATGCCCGCCACGGACACGAAGTCCTCGTCCTGGGCGAGGATGCTGATCAGCCGCGAGAGCGAGACCAGGACCGGCATGTCGTTCGCGTCGAACCAGTGCTCCCGCTTCTCGATCCTGTCGAGCAACCAGGACCGCAGCGCCTTCTCCTGGAGAGCGTCCCACCCCTCGGTGGCCCACCGCCGCTTGTACTCGGGGCGCTCGATCATCCCGATGGCACGGGACGTTTCGATCGCGTCGATCCGCTTCTGCACGACCTGCTTGTAGGACTCCGGCCAGTGCGACGGGATCTCAGTGATCGGGGTGGACCCGTGCCGCTTGAACCACTCGTCGGACGCCTCGCCCTTGGCCACTCGACGGGCAAGCACAATCTCGAAGGCCCGCTCACCGAGAGCGAGCTCGGGGACATCCTCCTCAGGAGCGCGAAGATCCTCCGGGTGGAGGTCGTAAATCGAGTAGACCTGCCAGTCCAGCTCTTCCTGCAGAGCGATCATCTGTGCCCGGATTGAATCCCAACTCTTCCTTGCCTCCCGAAGAGCTGGAAGCGTGGGTGTGGCGGAAGCAGCAACTGCGGACGGCGTGACGGTGGAAAGCTGCTGTGCCAAACCATCTATCGCGGTCGCGAGCGCAGTTGGGTATATTCTGGGAAGCGGGAACTCTTGCAGCTTGGTCCCGGTGAACTCGAAATAACTCTCCCAAGCATATCTACCCGTGGAGCGCTCTCCTCCTCGATTTCCTTTATCCTGGCTCACCATTTTGAGCCAGAAGCAGGCAGTTGAACTGTTGAGTAGGCCCAGCAGGCGTAGGTAGTCTGCCTCAGTAGCGCCTTTGCAGAGCTTGATCACCGGAGCGGATTGTTTGAACAACTTTCCCGTCCGGTCAAGAACAAAATGATTGTGAGTAGCGACGAATGCGAATGAGATCGAATTTGAATCTTTGAGTTTCTTATTGTAATTTTCTAGATGGACATGCCAGGGCTGGCGATCAGTAACCTTATTACCAAAAATCATGCGACGCGAAAGTGTCGTTCGCCTCGGCCACAAAAAGCGACTGATAAGCGGATCGCTCTCACTCAAAGAGTGTTCGTTTGTGTTGTCTGTGTAGGGGTTTGCGATCTTTGTGTTACCGCGAATGGTGTAATCGCGAACATTTTCTCCAATGACTAGATCGCGGAATTTGGACGAAAGTTCGAGACGTAGGGTCGTTGCGAAGTCTGCGACCAAGTAGGCATCGTCTGCGCCACTGTTCGTCGTCCGCCCGATATCGCCAGATACGATGCCAAGGGTTTGGGTCGCATTGCCTTGTATGCGCTCGATAAGTTCAAGGCCGCCGTCGACCAAAATCCACGGCTGCTTAGAAAAGTAGCGATGTCGATCAAGGTCGCCACAGGAAACCCAATCACTCACCGATCCCGGTTTGTCAATCTGCTTGACAATTGCAGCCCAAACATAACCCACTGCGCCCTCGGCCGGCGTAGTGGGCTCTCCTCGAATGCTTCGGATGGTGCGGACCGTGGGCATGCGATCATCACCCGAACGAGCAGTACCAATAAGGATAACAGTTGGAGTGCCATGACCGGGAATGTGGGCCCCTGAGGTGTCGATAACCTCGGAAATCTCAACCTTGTGAGCGAAGAAATCATTGATAAGTTTGGCTCCGAAATCTCTCTTAACGAAAGAGTTGGCGGTAATCTGCCCCACGCGGCCATAGTCGCCGTTGCGACCACCTCGCTTTGCTAGCTCAAAAAAACGCTGCGCGAATGGGACCGAGAGTGCGTAGGTTCCACTACAAGCAGGGTAAAGTCCGCGGTATAGGTCATTAAGATTCTTATCTTTAACGGTGATGTATGGTGGGTTGCCGACTACCACATGATAGCGTCCTGGCTTCAGGATTTCTGAATACTTGTGCACGTCCTCGGTGGCGTAGGAGAACTCGACCAAGGGATCGCTTGTTTTCTCACTAATGAGGGTAATTTCTTGTTGACGGGCCTTAATTAGAGAGTCGCCGATGGCCAGGTTTATAGGCCACTCGTAGTTGGCAGCCTCAGCCAGAGTCCGGACGTTGGCGGCGGCCATTGCGGCGACCAGCAGGCGGAAGCGGGCGATGGCGATGGCGAACGGGTTGATGTCCACACCGTGGACGGAGTCGAGGGCCGCGCGGACGCGCTCGTGGAGGTCTCGGCCAGGCTGGCGGTCGTTCCAAAGGCGGACCAGGCGACGGAAAGCCCCGAGGACGAAGTGGCCCGAGCCGCAGGTCGGATCGATCATTTTGAGTTCTTCGTAGCCGAACTCACGAATCGCCGGGTCCATGGTGCGGTCGAGGATGAACTCCTCGACGAACTCGGGGGTCTGGAGGAGCGCGTACTTATCGCGCGCCGTCTCGGAGAGGTCCTGGTACAGATCGCCGAGGAAGCGGGTGTCCCAGCCCTCGGTGCCGTCATCGTTCAGAGGGTCCGTGAAGTTATGGACGAGGGTGCCCTCTTCGTCACGGGTCTTCCAGAAGTTGATGAGGGCGCCTGCGGCGTCGTGGCTGATCGGGATCTGGTACAGCGGATTGTGCGCCGGATCGAAGAGCAGCTTGCCGGCCTGGCCCTTGCCGAGTTCCGCGAAGGCACGTTGCAACCAGCCGCGATAAGTCGGGTCATCGTCCGCCTCGACGTATGCCTCGTAGCGGACGCGGGCAAGGTCGTGACGGTCGGGCTCCGGCGCGGCCAGGTAGGGCTCGGCAATCAGGCGGTTGTCCTCACAGAAGCGGACAAAGACCGTGCCGAGTACCCAAGCCACCGCGACCTGGGTGATGCGCTCGTCCAGCCAGGAGTTCCACGTGGCTGCTGTCCGGCGGACCTTGAAGGCTTGGTCGTACTCGGCCCGAAGATGGGCCTTGGTCTCGGGAAGCTCCTCGACCTGGTGCGCCAGGTCCTTCTCAAGCGCCTGAACTTGCTTCTTCAGGTCGGTCAGCAGGGCCTTGCGGTCGATCACGTTGGCCGTCCGATCAGCTGTGAACTCCGGGGATTACCAGAGCACAGGGTAGCGGCGGCCAGTGTCAGAACCGTGTGAGAGCAGTGAGGGCGTCAGTCCTGAAGAGGCCAGGTGGTGTCGTCAACCTGCTCCAGCTCGGTCCACAGTTCCTCGACCTTGCGGCGAGCCGTGTGCTGGATCTCCTCGACGGTGCTCTTGAAGAAGCGGCCGTCGAGGGTCTCGCGGATCGCCTCCTCCACGAGGCCGCCGCAAAGATCGAGGGAGACCCAGCGGGTCACCGGCTTGTCGCCCACGATCCCTCTTCCGGTCTCCGCGCGGCCCGCGCGACCTGCGTGAACAGGGTGTTCGGCGTGGCGGCCTCCAGCAAGCGGTCGCCTTGCGGGACCGGGACGTAGGCCCACCAACGGTGAGTGTGGAGCCCCCACCAGCAGCGGACACCGGGGAAGCACTCTTCGATGTGGGCAGTGGTGGTCTGGCGCGTCTGCTCTGGCGGGGACTGAGGCGGACGGTAGAGCGGCGCGGACTGTGTGCCCGAGGGGTGACTCGCCAGCCGCGCCGCTCTCACCTCCCCCCATGGGACCGCGTTGGGGGACGCGGTCCCTTCTGGTGACCGGCCCGCGTTGTGTTGCGGCTGTTGCATCACCAGAGCCTCCTGCGCGCGGCGGCCCGTTCGGCTTCGCTGCGCAAGGCGGCGCGGAGGTCTTCAGGGGTCGAGCAGATCACCGTTGGGTCGATTCCGGCGCTGGAGTCGTGAAGGCTGGCCACCCAGTCGCCCAGCTGGCCGTCCCAGCGCATCGCCCGCCAGATCCGGTGTCCCGTGAAGTCACGGCGCAGCTGGGCGAGGTCACGGTCTTCAGAGGAAGTCTGAGTGTCCAATTCGGTCCTCCGGGTTGCTCGTTCGTGAGACGAGCATCCACGCTTCGGGTTACCTTTGGAAGGTTCGTACAGCAGATACAACAACGAGGAGTCACCAGTGAGCGCCAGAGAGTCGCTCAACCCCGAAGGGTCGCTCTGGGATCTCATAGCTGTTCAACTGCGCAGACACCGAGAAGAGCGCAAGATGTCCGGCAGCGCCCTGGGGCTACTACTTGATCTTGATCGATCGAGTGTTTCGCGGCTTGAGTCTGGCCAGGTAAAGCTCCTGGAGAAGCACGCACGGGTTCTGGACCGAGAGTGGGACACGGCGGGCCTCTTCCGGGTCCTGGTGCTCTTCGCCAAGGCGGGCCACGACCCGGAGTGGTTCAAGGCGCACTTCGAGATGGAGGTTCGTTCCTCTGAGCTACGCATCTGGGAGCTCGCCTGGATCCCCGGACTGTTCCAGACCGAGGCGTACACACGGGAGGCCGTGATCGCTGGCGGATTCCGGGACGTCGACGGCCATGTGGCGGTTCGGATGAAACGTCAGGAGAGCCTGCTCCGGGAGCCGCCACCGAATCTCTGGGTCATGCTCGATGAGGGAGTCATCAGACAACCTGTCGGAAACCCCGAGGTCATGCGCGACCAGCTTGCCCGGCTGCTGGAGCTGGGAGCGCAACCGAACATCTCCGTACGGATCGTCCCCCAGAGCGCCGGTGCTCACGTTGGACGCGACGGCTCGTTCAAGATCATGACCGTGGATGGCAGTGACATGGTGTACGTTCAGGCGAGCTTCGGCGGGCGACTTGCCGTAGATGTCACGGATGTACGCTCATATAGAGCCAACTTCGATCGCATTAGTGATCGAGCACTCCCGGTGGATGCGTCCGCGGAGTTGATCAAGCAAGTGATGGAAGGCTTCTGATGACCCCCGTCTGGCGCAAGTCCAGCTACAGCGGAACCGACGCCAAAACGAGTGACTGTGTGGAGGTTGCGCACCTCTCCGGAGAGATCGGCGTGCGCGACTCCAAGGCCCCCGAGGCCCCTCACCTGGTGTTCGGCGCCGCCGACTGGCATGCGTTCGCCCGGCGTGTGAAGCGCGGCGAGCACGACCTGCCTTGACCCGTCCCCCCGGTGTTGCGAGCCCTCGGCCCCGTGCGGGGTCGGGGGCTCGTCGCTCGGTGAGCGGGCCGCGTGGGTCAGGCCGCGTGGGTCAGGCCGCGTGGGTCAGGCCGCGCGGTGCAGGTTGGTGACCCAGGAGTCGGGCAGTTTGATCCATTCACCGAGTGCGTCTTGATAGGGGACCGCGGTGGTGGCGAGGCGGGGTTCGCGGAACGGGTCGGCCTGCGGGCACAGCAGCCACAGGCCGCGTCCGCCCCTGCGGGCCGTCGCCGCCAGTGAGGTGAGGACGCCCATGGCCTGGTAGCGGGCGAACACCGTGGTCTCGGTCAGCAGCAGCGGGCCGGCGCCCGGCGCCATTCGCTCGCGGATCATCGGCTCCACGCGGCCCCACGCGGTGCGCGTGTACTCGCCGAACTTCCGCGCCGCCTTGCTGCCAGGTTCGGCGACGTCGGCGCGCAGGATCGTCTCCCACGTCGGCTTGGTGCCGGGCGGGACGAGTTCGTGCAGAACGCGCAGGAACAGGGCCGTCACCGACAGCGGCTCGGCGCCGAACCGGACGCCCGCCAGCTCCGCCACCGCCTGCTCGGTCAGGCGCGTGCGGACGGTCAGCACCCGGAAGCCGTCGCGGTGCACGGACGACTCCAGCCGCTCCTCCGCTTCGGCGGCGGCGGCCAGCAACGGGTCGCCGGCGTAGCGCGTCACGCCGCCCTTGCGGGTGCTGCGGCGGCCGACCCGCGGGGTGATGTAGCTGGAGACGATGTCCAGCTTGGTCGGCAGGTACCGCAGGGTGCGGGTGTCCTTGCGTTCGGACAGGGTGAGGTCGAAACCGGCCTCGCGCAGGGCACCGGTCAGCGCGCCGCCGGTGGGCAGCCGGTCGCCGGTGTCGTTGAAGCGTGGGAACCGGGTCAGCACCCGCTCGTGGACCTCCTCGGTGGTCAAGCCGGGCTGGTTCTCCTCCGGGACGCCGGGGATCAGCCGGACCAGGCCCGCCTGGGTGAGCCGCAGCGCCCGAACCAGGGGCAGGTCGCGCGGGTAGATCTCCAGTCGGGGGGTGACGGCGGCGTTCTTCGCGGCGGCGACCGCCAGCTCGACCGTGCGGCGCTCGTCCCAGTCGATCGTGCCGGGCGGCGGGCCGATCGCGCCGAGCTCGTCGAGGACCGTCGCGGCCGTCGGCAGCGTGTCCAGCTGCGCGAGCCGGTCGGCGACCCTCCCGAGGCGTATGGCGTAGTCGTGCAGGCCGGGCGCCGAAGGGGTGTCGGGGCCATCGTCCTCGCCGACCTCCAGGGCCAGCAGACCGCCGCCCGCCGCGTCGCCGCCGCCGTCACGGTTCGGGGTGTGGCGGAACGCGCTTTCCTCCGGGACGTACTGCTCGGCCTCCACCACGGCGCGGACCGCGGCGAGCCCCATCGCGCGCCGCAGCTCGGGATGCCGGAACGCGGTGCCGCGGCGGACGGTGAGCACCTCGGCGATCTCCGCCGCGGACGCGATCCGGCCGAACTCGGCCAGCAGCTCCACTATCTCCTCGCGCAGCTCCTTCACCGCCGCCAGCCGCCGCCAGCGTTTGCGCTGCTCCTTCAGCACCTGCGGGACGCGGCCCCGGGTGATGCCCAGCGGCTCGGCCACCTTCGCCTGCGTCGGCCACACCGGAACGTCGGGCAGCGCGCCGGTCTCGTCGGGCAGCCGCAGCAGCAGCCGCACGATCTCGACCTCGTTGCGGTTGGATCCGTCCGGCTTCAGCTTCGGCACAAGCAGCGTCGCCAGCGCGTCGAGACTGGCGGCGCGCAGCACGCGCCCCGCGAGCATCCCGGCCTGCTCGCTCGTCGCCGCGGAATCGACCAGCGAAGCCTCGGCCGCGCTGAGATTTTTCAGTTCCCCCGCCGCGACCTTGCGTCCCTCGGGCGTCAGCGGGGACCGCGGCGCACGGCCGAGGCGTTCGGCCCACTCCCGCTGCCGCCCCTGGATCTCCGTGCGGGTCTTGGGCCCCAGGCCGGGGCCGTTGACCAGATTGCGGCGGCTGTACTCCAGCAGCTCGCCCACGGTCGTGACACCGAGGCCGTACAGGAAGGACTGGGCGGCGGGCGTGAGCCCGGCGGCCGACAGGTGCGTCTCCCGGGTGGCCTGCGCGGCGGCTCGGTCGCGCTGCTGCTGCGCCGTCTCCGGCTCCGCGTTGGCGATGCCGCCCTCCCCCGCCCCGGCGCCGGCGACGGAGGCGGGATGACGGCTCCCCGGGCCGGTGGACGGGGCCGCGTCGGCCAGATCGAGAAAGATCTTCTTCCAGGCGTCCCGCATCGGCTTGAGCTCGGGGAACCGCTGGTCGGCGTCCCGGTGCAGGGCCTTGCGGAAGAACACGACCAGGGCGTCGCGGATCGCCGGGTCGAACGCGTCGGCCGCGATGGTCGGATAGGGCCACTCCTGCGGGTCGAGCTGCCGCGGCGACACCTTGCCGTCGCCCCACTTGGGCAGCTCACCGGACGCCATCTGGTGCAGGGTGACGGCGACCGCGTACCGCTCGGCGTGCGCGTCGTACACCGAACGGGTCAGGCCGCCGATGAACGGGTCCAGGAAGCCGTCGGTGCCCGCGTCGGTCTCCTGCACGGGGTAGCCGGCCAGCGAGAAGTCGATCAGCACGAGTTCGCGGGTGCGGTTGGGGCGGATTCGGATCGCAATGTTGTCGGGCTTGATGTCGCGGTGCCAGACGCCCTCGCCCTCCAGGAAGTCGACCGCGCCGAACAGGTAGTCGCCATAGGCTTCCAGCTGGTCGATCTGGAGGCGTCCGCGTTCGCGCAGCTCGCGGGCGACGGTCTCATGACGGTGCCGGGTCGTGTTCGTGCCGGGTTGGTCGTCGGTGAAGCGTTCGTCGCCGACGTACTCCAAGGCCAGCACGGTCCGCCCGCCGATGACCAGCGGCTCGGGCTCGACCAGGCGGATCACCCGGGAGTCGGCGCGCAGCCGCCGCATGACCTCGGCCTCGCGGACCAGGACCGCGGCGCGCGCGTCCGACAAGGCGACCTTGAGCACGGCCGGCCTCCGGCCGCCGTTCCCCGCCGGGTCGGCGCGCAGGTCGCGCACCAGGAAGGCGCGGCTCGTCGAGCCGGTGCCCAGCCGCCGCCGCACTTCCCATCGGCCCGCCAGCACGTCACCGGGGACGGCCTCCAGCGGGTCCTTCTCCTCCTGCTCCGGAGCGGGCGCCGGGCCGGGATCGGTGGCGGCCGGGGCGGTCAGCGTGTCCTCGACGCATTCCAGCATCTCGAGGAACTCATCGACCGTCGCGAGCCGCCGCTCCGGCTGGAAGGCGGTGGCCGCCTGAACCAGCTCGTCGATGTCCGCCGACAGGCCGTCGACGTCCGCACTCGGGCGCAGCCCCCCGCCCTCCTCCAGCCGCACCAGCACCTCGGTCTGCGACGTGCCGGGAGGCTTGCCGGTCGCCAGCAGGAACGTCAGGACGCCGAGCCCATACACGTCGAGGGCGACCGGGTCGGGATTCACCGCCGTGAGTTCCGGCGCAAGATAGGCGTCGGAACCGTCCGAAAGATGGATCGCCGACAGCCGGGTCGGGGCGAAGCGGGTCGCGCCCGCCGAACCGGCCCGCTGGATCGCGATCTGCCAGTCGGAGATCTGCAGCGACGGCGACAGCCAGCGGGCGTCCCCGTCGGCGGACGGGTCAGCGCCGCGGCGGCGCGGGCGGGGAACCACATGGATTGAGCGCGCGGCCAGAGCACGGTGGTGAATACGGCTGGAGTGCGCGGAGCGGACGGTCTCGGCGAGCTGCCGGACCAGGGCCATACGGTCGAGAATGCCAAGCTTGTCGCCGTAGCGAATCAGGTACTCGTCGAGCCGCAGGGTGTCGGGGTCGTAGTCGAACACCAGGGCGGGGCCGGCGGAGTGGCCGGACGGGTCGTACTGCTTCAGCTGGACCACGCCCGGATGACGGAACCGCTGCAGGACGGCGGCCTCACGCCGGGCGGCGCCTTCCACCGACCGGCGTATGGAGGCGTCGGCGCCGCGCTCGCTCAGATAGATCCGGACCCGCGCCGGCTCGTGCAGCTCACTGTGCCGGGCCAGGTAGTCGGCCCAGGTCGGGCCGGTGTCGAACGCATTGCGCTCCAGCAGGTACGGGCCCACCTTGAACTCCGCCTCGCTGCGGCGAATGCCGACCCGGTCCAGCGCGGCCTTGATCGCCCGGGACCGAGGACCGGTGATCCGCCGTCGCTCGTCATTCGGGGGACGGCGGAGCATCTGCAGGAGCCCATCGATGGTGTGCACACTGTGCTGCTCACCCACCGGCAGCCGGACCCGCAGCGAGGAGTCGGTGAAGCACACACCGGCACCGACCCACACGCGTTCGCCCTGCTGGGCCAGCAGCCCGGCGAGCTCTTTGGCCTTCTGGTTGACCAGATGCAGCGGGTTG
Organism: Actinomadura sp. NBRC 104412; assembly: GCF_030269515.1. Classification (GTDB taxonomy): domain Bacteria; phylum Actinomycetota; class Actinomycetes; order Streptosporangiales; family Streptosporangiaceae; genus Spirillospora. The sequence continues at coordinate 75,571 of NZ_BSTM01000020.1, forward strand.
CCGTGCGGGACGCGGCGCCCCGTAGGCGTTGTCTGTACCCAGGTACCGTTCTCGGTGGTCAGCCGGCCATGCCAGTTCTTCAGCTCGATCATGTGGACGCCACCGGGGGTGATGACCAGCAGGTCCACCTCCCGGACGTGGCCGGTGTTGGCGGTGAACGTGAAGTTCGACCATGCGCGCCAAGGATCGGCGTCCGGCAGCTGCTCCCGTATCGCCTCCAGGCCGCGCCGCTCATGCTCGAACTGGGACTCCGTGACCGTCGTCCATCGACCTTCGAGCATGCCCAACCTCCTCCAGCGACACGTACCTCACCAGCCGCCCGCCTGACCACCGGTGGTCAGATGCTATAGCCGACCGCGGACATTGGGCCGCTCCACGAGGAGCTCTCGACTTCTCATCAGGGAAGAGATCCATAGAAGCGTCCGCGACCGACCTATAGGAAGCACTGGCTTCGTACCCCCGCAAGAAGACCGAAGTAATGGCGGCGCGACATGGCGAAGCGGAAGTCCACAAGGGCGGTCAGAATCATCCGGGTCTCGGCTCGGTGAGCTCCGACCGGATACTGTCGGCGTTGTCGCCTGGCATCAACGTGCTGACCATCCACCCGAGGCAAGAGCACTTGCTGCGGCCTACGGGCGGTCTGTCGAAATGACCCCTCGGGGAGATGCCGACGGCCGACAAGATACCTGGGAGCATTTCGCGCCAAAATGTCGTCGCCTTCGTCGATGCAGCCTGCCTATGCCGACTTTGCGCTGCCGATAATTTGATCTTCCCCTCCTTCGAAATTTGTTCCTGCACGCCGGACACGGCGACGAGCCTAAAGCTCGCCGGGGAACACTCGGCTTCGGTCTTGTCAGAGTTCACAGGCAGTCGGAATCGAGCCAGATGAGTTCCGCCAGCTCGCCTTCTATCGCGAGCTGAGCGGTGCAACGTACAAGCCACGGGAGGACTTGGCCGTCGTCGCTCGTCGCTGGCGGCTCTACGAGGCCACGCGAGTACTCTTCCTTCGCATTCAACCGTCTCTTTGGCTGGGTGACCCGCACGGGGTGGGGAAAGTCGGTGTGGTGCACAGCCCGCCCCGGCACCTACCGCTCGGGGCTGCGGCAACTGCGGGAGGCCGTGGTCGGCCCCGACTGCCCCACAGGCAAGCCCGTCAAGCTCTCGGCCTCGACAGCGTCCAAGCCCTACACCAAGGATGAGAACCAAAGAGCTGTGGTACCGAAAACGGCGTCGAGGTGGTTGTATGCGGAGAGCGGGAGCGGCGGGTGCCGTGCCGACGCCCCTGGGAAAAGGTGCTGGCGAACGAGGCCGCCCGTTTCGACGGCCAGGTCGCCTACCTATTCCGTCCCAGGCTGACCAGACCGGACAAGAACGCTGTTACCAATTTTCTGGCGCGCGCTCATGACGCTCCCCGAACGCCACCACTGAAGTGGCGCGGCTGCGGATCACGTGGCTGCTCGATCTGATCGACACCTATGTGCCCGTGGACAGCCTCCTTGAGGCCAGCGGGGTGCAAACCCTGCATGACCTGTCACGCGTGATGCCCGTATGCGCGTGGCACCGACCCTGCACAGGCACGGGAAATGCTGCGAGGCGACCCGTGGTGACCCACGCCCAACCCGCCCCCGATTCGGGCTCGAGGAACGCCCCAACAACATGCGCGGCTTCGAAGCCAGGCTACCGAGTCGTACTCCGGCTGTTCCACGACATCTTGGCCAGCTGCCCATGCCACCGACCAGATCCTGGGGGCATCTCTCGCCCCCATCCGCCAGCGGCGCACCTGGGCACGTGGCACCTAGAGGAAAAGCGGAGTCACCGCCACCGACCCCGCCTGGTACACCTGCGACGGGGACCACCGCGATGCAGAGCTTCTCCCCGAAGCGACTGCCGGTTCCAAGAAGGGCGGTAAGGAGCGCAAAGCCAGGAAGGAACCCGGCCGGCTCCTGTTCGGGTACGACGCCACGCTCGCGGTGGCCCGTAACCCGCACCACGACTCTCAGCCTCGCCCCGACGGCAGCGCAGACCCTCAGGCTCTCCCCGCGACAACTGGCAGCTGCCCCTGCGTGCCCTGGGCTACCGCCCCGTCTACGACTACCGATCCGACCAGTACGGAATCCAGGCCACCGCACACGGCGCGATCATGGTCGAGGGAACCTGGTACTGCCCATCCATGCCGAACGGTCTGATCAACGCCACCGCGGACTTGATCGCTCCCAAAGACAGCCCGGACAAGATCGAGCGTGAGACCTGGACCAAGCGGATCGCTGCCCGCGAGCACTACCGGCTGCTGGCCAAAGGCAAGCCCGACGACGAAGGGAAGCTTCGACCTGGTCGTGTTCAGCCTGACGGTGTACACCATCTTCGGCGCGGACCCCCGCCAGTACGCTGCGGTGCTGGCCCGGTTGAACGCCCAGGACATCAGCGTACGCAACCTAGGCTGACGCGCATGGTGGGGGCAGTCCATGGGTCACCCACCGGCACCACGGTCACCTGACGCCCGACGTCTCAACCGGGTGCAGGCCCGGACAAGATCGACGCCGACGCGGCCACAGCCGGGGGGCAAGGGGGCGAAGCCCCCAAGCAGCGCCACAAGCCAACCCCCATGACCGGCATGGGTGGCCAGCCCACCCCCCAACAAGCGATGATGACCCCAAAGCAACAACATCAACCACGAGCCACCCGGGGGGGCAAGGGGGGCGAAGCCCCCCAATCCGGGGGGTGCGGGGGGCGGAGCCCCCCGCATCGGGGGTTCCAGGGGGTCGCCCCCCTGGGCAAACATGACGAAGGAGGACCCGGGGAAGCGGCGACAGCCGCGACCAGGGTCCTCCACCTCCGAAGTGGGCGAGGAGGGATTTGAACCCTCACGTCCTTGCGGACACACGGACCTGAACCGTGCGCGTCTGCCGTTCCGCCACCCGCCCGGGTGCGCGGCCCCTTCGCGGGGCGCTCGAAAAGGCTAGCACGGACGAGGGAGTGGTTAGGTAGCCAGATACTCCGAGCGAACCTTCGCACCGATACGATCGTCTACCAGTGGGGAAGGGAGGTGCCCGTGGGCGTCATTCAGCGCTTCGAGCGACGGCTCGAGGGCATGGTCGAAGGAGCCTTCGCCCGGGCCTTCAAGTCGGAGCTGCAGCCGGTCGAGGTGGCCAGTGCTGTGCAGCGCGAGATGGATGACCGGGCCGCGATCGTCGCGCAGGGCCGGACTCTGGTGCCGAACGATTTCGTCGTCGAGATCTCCCAGCAGGACGGGGAGCGGCTTCAGGTGTACGCCGACAGCCTGAGCCAGGAGCTGGCGAATCTGGCGCGGGAGTACGCGAAGGAGCAGGGGTACTCCTTTGTCGGGCCGGTACGCGTGCGTTTCGAGAATGCCGGGGATCTGGCCACGGGCATGTTCCGAATCCGGTCCGGCGTGATCCGGGGCTCGACGGTGGAGGGCGGGGAGATCCGTCGTCCGGTGAGCGATGTTCCGCAGAGCCGGGGCGGGGTGTTCGGGGGCAATCCGCGCCTTCTGGTGACGACGGCGGTGGAGGGCGGTGACGCCACCCAGCGCACTTATGAGATCAATACCCCGGTGACGTTGCTGGGCCGCGGGACGGACTGCGACCTGCGGCTTGTCGATCCAGGCGTATCGCGGCATCATGCCGAGATCCGCGTAGAAGGTCCCGAAATCGCTCTGGTCGATCTAGGGTCGACCAACGGCTCTTTCGTGAACGGCCAACCGATCCGCCGGGTTACCCTCGTCGACGGTTCGCGCGTCACGATGGGCCGGACGACACTGGTGTTCCGCCGCGATAGGGAGTAGCCCCGACTCCGATGTCCCCATTCACCCTCACGCTGATCAAGCTGGCGTTCCTCGCGGTGCTCTGGCTCTTCGTCATCGCGGCCGTCGGCGTGATCCGGGCCGACATGTTCGGTTCGAGGGCCGCCGGCCGGGCGGCCCAGCCTCGCCCCCCGAAGGCGGGCCGGCAGCCCAAGGCGCAGCGTTCGCCGCAGCGCAGCGTCCCGACCAAGCTGGTGGTGGTCCAGGGCGAACGCGCGGGCACCGTCATCGACCTCACCGGGGCCCCGATCACCGTGGGTCGGGCGAATGACTCCACGCTCGTGGTGACCGACGACTACGCTTCCAGCCGGCATGCCCGACTTTTCGCGCAGGACGGTCAGTGGATCGTGGAAGATCTCGGTTCGACCAACGGGACGTATCTGGGCCGCACGAAGGTGTCGAGGCCCATGCCGGTGCCGCCGGGGGTGCCGGTCCGTATCGGTAAGACCGTGATCGAGTTGCGCAAATGACTCTGGGAATCCGCTACGCGGCGCGCTCCGACGTCGGAATGCTGCGCGAGGGCAACGAGGACTCGGCGTACGCGGGGGCGCATCTGCTCGCGGTGGCCGACGGGATGGGCGGCCATGTGGGCGGCGAGATCGCCAGCGCCGCGGCGATCTCGGAGCTGCGCAAGCTGGACAAGGACCTGCCCGCGCCGGAGCTGCTGGCGGCGCTGGAGCACACGGTCAAGGCGGCGAACGAGAACCTGCACCGGATCGTGGAGTCGGATCCGGCGTTGCAGGGCATGGGCACGACGCTGACGGCGATGCTGTGGGCGGGCAACCAGGTCGCGCTGGTGCACATCGGGGACTCGCGCGCGTATCTGCTGCGCGACGGCAGTCTTTTCCAGATCACTCACGATCATACGCTGGTCCAGTCGCTGGTGGACGAGGGGCGTATCAGCCCGGACGAGGCGGCGTCCCATCCGCAGCGTTCGCTGCTGCTGCGGGCGCTGGACGGGCGCGGCGAGGTGGATCCCGACCTGTCGCTGCGCGAGGCGCAGATCGGCGACCGGTACCTGCTGTGCTCGGACGGGCTGTCCAGCGTGATCACCGCCGAGACGATCTTCCAGGTGCTGACGGATGTGGACGACCCGGAGCAGGCGGTCAGGCAGCTGATCGACCTGGCGAACCGGGGCGGCGGCCCGGACAACATCACGTGTGTGGTGGCGGACGTGGTGGAGCTGGGGCCGCATCCTCAGCAGCCGGTGCCGGGCACGGCGGTGGGGGCGGCGGCGAACACGCGGCCGCCGGAGCTGCCGGGCGTGCCGGGCGGCCCGGGCGGTCCGGGGCAGGGCGCCGCGGACACTCCCGCGTCGCGGGCGGCGCAGTTGCGCGACACCCGGCCGCAGCCTCCGGTGGCGGTGGACGAGATGCCGCCGCAGCAGGCCCCGATGCCGATGCCGATGCAGGACCCGCGGACGAGCCCGCCTCCGGCCGGTGCGATGGCGCAGCCGATGCCGCGCCGCGGCGGGGCGATGCGCCGGTGGGCGTGGCTGATGGGCGCGGCCGGCCTGGTGGTGGTCGGTGTCGTGGTGGTCGGCGTGGTGGTGGTGCAGAACCTGCGCAGCGGCTACTACGTGGGGCAGGAGGGCGGCCAGGTCGTCCTCTACCGGGGCACCCCGCAGGAGGTGCCGGTGATCAGCCTGAACAGCAAGGCCGCGGCCAAGGACCAGCCGAACCCGCCGATCATGGTGGCGGACCTGCCGGAGACGCAGCAGCAGGCGGTGCGGGACACCTACGCGGTGGACGGCCCGGCCGACCTGGAGCGGCTGCGCAGCCAGGTGTGCAGGCACGTGCTGGCGGAGGAACGGGGCAAGGTCGTCGTCCTGAAGGGCAAGGGCCAGCGGAACTGCCCGCAGACGAAGGTGAAGGAGAGCGGCATCCCGATCGCCGAGCTGCCCGACAGCGACCGTGCCGCGATCCAGCGTGGGCAGCGGTCGTTCGAGGGGCTCAAGGCGGCCGACGCCGAACTCAGCAGGCTCGACGGGCGTCGTAACGAGTGCAAGTCGAACCGCCCGTCGATAGCGGACTGCCCGGGCGGCGGGGGGCGATCGTAAGTGAACTCCATCGGGGACCGGATCAGGGCGCAGATGCCCTACCAGCGCCGCAACGCGGCCTCGCTGGTGCTGCTGATCTTCGCGATGATCCTGACGCTGTCGGCGTTCGCCGAGGTCGGCCTGGCCCGCGACGGCAGCATCCCCGGCGGGCTGTTCGGGTACGGGGGCGCGCTGGCGGTGCTGGCGCTGGCCGCGTATTTCGTGCAGGCGAAGTTCGCGCCGTTCGCCGATCCGCTGCTGCTGCCCTTGGCGGTGGCGCTGAACGGCATCGGGCTGGCGATGATCTACCGGCTCGACCTGGACACCAGCGCGGACAAGCGGACCGCGCTGCTGGAGGGCACCGCGGCCAAGGACGCGGCGGACGCCCCGTCCCAGTTGATGTGGACGTTCGTGGGCATCGCGATGTTCGTGGCGGCGGTGCTCATCATGCGGGACACCGAGAAGAGCGACGCGCCGCTGTCGTTCACGCCGAAGACCGCGCAGCGCTACACCTACCTGATCGGGCTGGGCGCGATCCTCCTGCTGCTGCTGCCGATCGTGCCGGGCATCGGGCAGACCATCAACGGCGCCCGCGTGTGGATCAACGTGGCCGGGTTCTCGGTGCAGCCGGGCGAGTTCGCCAAGCTCATGCTGGTGGTGTTCTTCGCCGGCTATCTGGTGAACAAGCGCCAGGCGATGTCGCTGATCGGCAAGAAGATCGGGCCGCTGAGCCTGCCGCGCGCCCGTGACCTCGGCCCGATCGTGGTCATCTGGATCTTCTGCCTGGGCGTCCTGTTCGTCCAGAAGGACCTGGGAACGGCGCTGCTGTACTTTGGCCTGTTCGTGTCGATGCTGTACATCGCCACGCAGCGGGTCTCGTGGGTGCTGATCGGCGTGGGGCTGCTGGCGATCGGCATCTTCATCGCCACGCTGCTGCCGTTCATGGGGCACGTGAACCAGCGGATCGACATCTGGCAGAACCCCAAGCCGTACTTCGACGGCGGCTGCCTGATGGAGGACGGCCGGGTCATCCCGGTCAACCCCGACACCGACATCTACAAGCAGGAGCAGGCCCAGGGCAGCGGGGCGCCGGGCCTTTCCGCGTGCGCGAAGCTGGGCGGGGAGTACTCCGACAGCGCGCAGCTCATGAAGGGTCTGTACGCGCTCGGCCAGGGAGGGGTGCTCGGCACCGGCCTCGGCCAGGGCGAGCCGTGGAAGACGCCGCTGTCGTTCAGTGACTTCATCTTCGACTCGCTGGGCGAGGAGCTGGGGCTCACCGGGCTGATGGCGCTGCTGCTGGTCTACGCGTTGATCGTGCAGCGCGGCATGAAGACGGCGCTGGCGGCGCGGGACCCGTTCCTGAAGTTGTTCGCCGGTGGTGTGTCGTTCGTGCTGGCGCTCCAGGTGTTCGTCATCGTCGGAGGTGTCACCAAGCTGATCCCCCTCACCGGTCTGACGACGCCGTTCCTGTCCCAGGGCGGTTCCTCTCTCATGGCCAACTGGATCCTGATCGCGATCCTGGTGCGGATGAGCCACGACGCGCGCAAGCCGGCGCCGCAGGCCATCCAGGATGAGGGCATGACCCAGATCGTGAGCGTGAGGTGACCTTGTCGTGAACCGCGCCTTCCTGTACTCGTCCTACGCCGAGGGGGGCGAGGCGTCATGAACATGGACAAGCCGCTGCGGCGGGTCGCGATCTTCGGGTTGCTGCTGTTCTTCGGGTTGATGGCGCAGATCAACTATGTGCAGGGCAGCCAGGCCGAGGCCCTGCGCACCGACGACAAGAACGCCCGGCAGTACGCGGACGTGTTCAACAACCCGCGCGGGCAGATCATCGCGGGCGGCCAGGTGCTGGTGACGTCCAAGCCGACCGGTAAGGACAACCCGAAGTACGGGCGCGAGTACACGCAGGGGCCGATCTTCTCCCCGGCGACCGGGTTCTTCAACGGCGGCGCGTCCAAGGTCGAGATGGCCTACAACTCGCTGCTGGGCGGCAAGGACAAGCGGATCACGCAGCAGCGCTGGTTCGACACGTTCATCGGCAAGCCGGCCGAGGGCGCGAACGTGGAGCTGACGATCATTCCTGAGGCGCAGCGGGTGGCCTACAACCGGCTGAAGAACAGCACGACCCGCCGGGCGGGCGCCGCGGTGATCGACATCAAGACGGGCGCGATCGTGGTGCTGGCGTCGTACCCCTCGTTCGACCCGAACGAGGTGGCGCCGCAGACCGGGCTGAAGGGCGGCCGGCGGCTGGAGCAGCTCGAGAACAACCCGGGCGTGATCAAGCCGCTGATCGACAACGCGATGAGCCAGACGTTCCCGCCGGGGTCGTCGTTCAAGACGGTGACGGCGGCGCTGGCGATGGAGCAGATGGGACTGAGCGCCTCCAGCACCGTCCCGACCGGCCAGCTGATCCTGCCGGAGTCGGGGCGGCCGCTGCCGAACTCCCACGACACCGGTAACTGCGCGGGCAGCGCGCCGCTGCGGGGCGCGTACGCCGAGTCCTGCAACACCACCTTCGGCAAGCTGGCGCTGGACATGGGCATCCAGCGGCTGAACCAGGGGGCCAGCAAGTTCGGGTTCAACCGGGATGTGGAGATCGAGCCGGACCTGTTCGCGGCGCAGAGCGACGTGCCGGTGTCGATCCGCAACCCGGAGACCGGCGAGACCATCCCGACGGGCAAGGACGGGACGGCCCGTTCGGGCATCGGGCAGGAGAACGTGCGGGCCACGCCGCTGCAGATGGCGATGGTGGCGTCCGCGGTCGCCAACGGGGGCACGATCATGAAGCCGTACCTGGTGGAGCGTGTGCGCGCCAAGGACCAGAGCGAGCTGTACAAGGTCGACCCCAAGGAGTACAGCACTCCGATCAAGGAGGACACGGCCGAGCAGCTTCAGGACATGATGCGCGCCGTGGTCTCCGAGGGCACCGGACGCAACCTTCAGGGGTTCAACATCGCGGGCAAGACCGGCACCGCCGAGCAGGACGGCCCCAACCCGAACTCGCGCTGGTTCGTGGGGTTCGCGCCGAGCGACGAGCCGCGGTACGCGTTCGCCGTCGTCACCGAGGGTGAGGGCGACGGTGGTCCCAACGCGGGCCCGGTGGCCGGGGCGATCATGAATGCGGTGTTGCGCAAGTGAGTCCTGGCCTCGTCCTTGACGACCGGTACCGGCTGGTGGAGCGGCTGGCCATCGGGGGGATGGGCGAGGTCTGGAGGGCCGCCGACGACGCGCTGGACCGGGATGTCGCGGTGAAGCTGCTGCGCAGGGACCTGATGTCGGACGAGGTGGCGCGGCGGCGGTTCCGGTCGGAGGCGCTGTTCGCCGCGTCGCTGCGGCATCCGGGGATCGCGCAGGTGTACGACGCGGGGGTGGGGCACGGCCGGGCGTACCTGGTGATGGAGCTGGTGGCGGGGGAGCCGCTGGCCGAGATCATCGACCGGGAGGGCGCGCTGCCCGCGGACGCGGTGCTGGACCTGGTCGAGCAGTCGGCGCGGGCGCTGGGGGTGGCGCACGACGCCGGGATCGTGCATCGGGACGTCAAGCCCGCCAACCTGATGGTGACGGGTGAGGGCGCCGTCAAGGTCACCGACTTCGGGATCGCGCGCCGGGTGGCGGGGGCCTCGCAGACGCAGACCGGCATGGTGATGGGGACGGCGTACTACCTGTCGCCCGAGCAGGCGTCGGGGCAGGATGTCACCACGGCGTCGGACCTGTACTCCCTCGGGGTGGTGGCGTACGAGTGCCTGACGGGCCGTGTCCCGTTCGACGCTGACACGGCGTTCGCGGTGGCGCTGATGCACGTCCGGGACCTTCCGCCGGAGCTGCCGGGGCGGATCCCGGGGCCGGTGCGCGACCTGGTGAAAGATCTGCTGGCGAAGGATCCCGCGTGGCGTCCGGCGGACGCGGGCGAGACCGCCGACCGTGCCCTGGCCATCCGTGGCTCCCGGGGCGTGACGGGTCCGGGGCTGCGGCGCTGGGCGCGTAAACCGGGGCACGGCGGGACGGCTCGGAGGCCGGCGGGACCGGCGGTGGCGCCGCCCGCGGCGGGCCGGTCTCCGGGGGGCCTCCCGGTGCGGCGGGGTCCGGCCCGGTCTCACGGCCTGGACGATCCGTGGCCTGTGCGTGCCGGACGCCCGGGGATGGGTAGGGCCGTGCCCTCCACGGCGGCCGTGCCCTCCGCGGCGGCCGTGCCCTCCACGACGGCGGGGGTTTCCGCGTACCGTCCGGGCAGGTGGGGACGGGCCGGACGGGACACCGGCGATTTGTACGGATTTGACGAGGACCGTGAAGCGGATAGCCTCACCAGCGCGGAGACGACGGGGCGGCGGCGCACGGCGCTGACCTATGCCTCGGTCGCGGCGGGTGCACTGTTGCTCGGCGTCGTCGTGGTCGGCACAATGTGGCGTGGTCTCGGTGACTCCGAGCCCGACCGGGAGAACCGGGAGCGGCTCCCGGCCGTACAACCGGGTGAGGGAGACCCGGTGCGGCGGAGCCCCGCCGGCCCGGCGACCCGGTCGCATGAACGTCGTGGACGGGAGGCCCCGCCCGTGCCGGACCGCCCGCTCCGTCCGACAACGCCCCGCCGTCTTCGCGCGTCCCCTTCACACAAGCCAACCAGCAAACCGCCAAGGGCGACTCCCAGCGCCCCTGATCCGACACCGGCAGCGCCGGGGGGCAGCACGACCCCGGCGCCCCCGGGCCCAGGCCCCGCACCTTCCCAAAGCGGGCCCGCTTTTTCCGAAGGCGGGACCTGGGTTTCCGGGGACAAGGTGTAGAGGTACGAGGGAAAGTAACCATATGAGCCAACCTCGGCTGCTCGGCGGCCGCTACGAGCTCGATTCCGTCATCGGGCGCGGCGGCATGGCCGAGGTCTACCGTGCCAGAGACCTGCGCCTCGACCGCGTGGTCGCCGTCAAGACCCTGCGCTCGGACCTGGCCCGTGACCCCACGTTCCAGGCCCGGTTCCGGCGGGAGGCGCAGTCGGCGGCCTCGCTCAACCATCCCTCGGTCATCGCCGTGTACGACACCGGCGAGGACGCCATCGGCGACACCCAGATCCCCTACATCGTGATGGAGTACGTCGACGGCAGCACGCTGCGCGACCTGCTCCGGGAGAACCGGGCGCTGCTGCCGGAGAAGGCGCTGGAGATCACCGACGGGATCCTGCGGGCGCTGGACTACAGCCATCGCGGCGGCATCGTGCACCGCGACATCAAGCCGGCCAACGTGATGCTGACCCGTAACCACGAGGTCAAGGTCATGGACTTCGGCATCGCCCGTGCCATGGCCGACTCGGCGGCGACGATGACACAGACCGCGCAGGTGATCGGGACCGCGCAGTACCTGTCGCCCGAGCAGGCCAGGGGCGAGCGGGTCGACACCCGCAGCGACATCTACTCCACCGGCTGCGTGCTGTACGAGCTGCTGACCGGGCGACCGCCGTTCACCGGCGACTCGCCGGTGGCGATCGCCTACCAGCACGTCCGGGAGGAGCCGGTGCCGCCGTCCCAGGTGGACCCGGAGATCCCGCAGTGGGCGGACGCGATCGTCCTGAAGGCGATGGCGAAGAACGCCGACCACCGGTACCAGACCGCGATGGAGTTCCGGCAGGAGATCCAGCGGGCGCTCCAGGGCCAGCCGGTGTCGTCCACCGCGGCCTCGACGATGGTGATGGGTGGCGCCCCGGCGGCGCAGGGCACCCGCGTGATGGGGGCCTATCCGGGCGGCGGCCCGCCCGGCGCCACGCGCGTGCAGCGGCCACCGGGCACCGACTACGGCCTGCCGCCCGTCCAGTACGACGACCGGCGGCCGCAGGGGGACGGCGCCGGCCGCAAGGCCGCGCTGTGGGTGGCCCTCGCCGTACTGATCATCGGCGGTGCCGGGCTGATCGGCTGGGCGGTCAGCCGCGGGTCCGGCTCCGGTGACGTCACCGTGCCCGCCTCGATCGTGAACGCCTCGCAGTCCGACGCCCGTACCGAGCTGGCCAAACTGGGCCTTGAGGTGGGCAAGGTCAGCGAGACCTGGAACGACGAGGTCAAGGAGGACCACGTCATCAGCACCGACCCCGCTCCCGGCGCCACCGTCGAGAAGGGGACGGCCATCAACCTGGTGATCTCGAAGGGCAAGAAGCCGCCGCCGCAGGTGGAGGTGCCCGACGTGGCCGGCAAGCCCTATGTCGAGGCCAAGTCGGAGCTGGAGGCCAGGGGCTTCGAGGTCAGGCGGGAGACCGAGACCAACGACACGGTCCCGCGCAACACCGTCATCCGGTCCGATCCCGGGGCGGGTCAGAAGGTGGCGAAGAACTCCAAGGTCACCCTGTACGTGTCGGCGGGGCCGAGCAACATCAAGGTGCCCAACCTGTTCAACACCAGCCGGCGGTCGGCGTGCAGCCAGTTGGAGAACCTCGGGTTGCGCTGCCGTGTGGTGACCGAGCCCGCGCCGCCGGACAAGCAGGTCGCTCCGGGGCAGGTGTTCCAGCACGAGCCGGGACCGGACGCGACCGTCGCGCCGGGCGACACGATCACCATTCATGTGGCCACGCGTCCGTCGCCGACGCCGACGCAGCCGGGCCCGACCTTCCCGTTCCCCACGCCGGGCAACGGCTGAGGCCGTACCGGACCCCGGACAGCCGAGAGGGCTTCCGCCACTCGGGGGCAATGGCGGAAGCCCTCATCATGGACTTCGGATCATGGGCCGAAGGTGTTACGTGTTCCACCGGAAATTTTTCCGGCGGGGTCAGCCACCGGGAATCGTGGGGCGCTGCCCTGGGCTTTGGGCCGGGGAGCTTGGCGTGCCGTTCTGGACGACGCCGTGGTCGAACCTGATCCGCTCCTCCAGCCAGGGGAAGAACGCGTACCACAGGACGAGGAACGCCACCAGGATCAGGCCGGCCGCGAGCGCGGTCTTGGCGGGCCGGCGGCCTGGTAGGCGGCGCCAGATCCAGGCGTACATCGCGCTCTCCTCTCCGTGCCTATCGGCATGTCTACCAGCATGTCCACCAGCGGGTTCGGCTGTGGGTCTCCCGGCTGCTCAGCGTCCGGTGGCGGGGGTGGCGACGCGGGGCAGCTCGGCGACCTGACGACCGAAGATGATCATTCTCCGGGCGGCGGAGTACTTGGGATGGCAGGTGGTCAGGGTGATCAGCTTCTGGGTGGGGCGGGCGCCGGGACGCATCGGCACGGGCGCGGTGACCTCGACCGCGGAGGGCCGGACGATCCGGCGGTCGGTGACCTCGTAGACGTACTGCCTGGAGCGCGTGTCGATCAGGATCCTGTCGCCCTTGCGCAGCTCGCCGGCGCGGTTGAAGGGCGCCGAGTAGGTCGTGCGGTGGCCGGAGACGACGAAGTTGCCGACCTGGCCGGGCAGCGCGCTGCCGGGGTAGTGGCCGGGTCCCTTGCGCAGGTCGTCCTGATCGACGCCCTCGACGATGACGAAGCGCCAGCCGGAGCCGAAGCGGGGGATGCGGATCATCGCCAGGCCCTTGCCGAGCCGCACCCGCTCGTGCGTGACCTGGGTGGCCTTCCACGAGTCGAGGAGGTCGCGGCCGAGCCGGTCCTGCTGCTCCCGGGTGTAGCGGCCGGTGCCCCAGAGTTCGTACGTGGCGAACAGCAGGACGATGATCCCGGCGGTGATGCACAGTTCGCCGAGGCCACGGATGATCAGCCGCAACGCGCGTCCCTCACTTCGCCACCCTCGCTGTCCGGCCTTCCGGGTCCGGCTTCCCGCGTCCCTTCCCGTGTCCGCTTTCAGCGCGCCCACGGGCTGGGAGGATGCTTCGCCGCGCCGGACACCGTACGCTGCTCACCAGCGACTACGCTAACCGACAAAGCACCCATGTGCGGGCCGTACGTCCGTGCCGTCCGCCCGAGGAGATCGAACCCACCGTGGCCAAGTCCAAAGTGCGCAAGAAGGCCGTCTACACGCCTCCGCAGAAGTCCCAGGCCCCCCAGGTCAGCCCGCGGTGGCTGGTCCCGACGATGATCGCCCTGTGGCTGGTCGGGCTGGCCTGGATCGCCACGTTCTACGTGACGGCCAGCACCGGCACCGACGTGCCGTTCATGTCGGACCTGGGGAACTGGAACCTGGGGATCGGCTTCGCCGCCATCATCCTGGGCGTCATCCTGTCGACACGCTGGCGTTGACGGCCGGCGGAGATTTTCCGCCGTCCCGGTCTCCGGGAAGCTCATCCACCAGTGTTATCCACAGGCTGGGGATGACCGGGGGCCTCATCCCCATCTTGTCCCCAGCTTTTCCACAGGCGAGGCGGCTCCGCGTCCGTAGGGCGCACCACAGGGCGCACCACGCGGTGCCGGGCGCCGCGCCTGGAGCGGCGCGTGCCCGGCCGTCCGCGTTCCGGGTCAGACCGTTCCGGACGTCAGCTCGGCCGTCTTGATCAGTACCAGGGCGGCCAGCAGGACCAGCGTCGCCGCGGACGCGGCGACGTGCACGACCTGCTGCCGGGCCTGCGGCGCGTACGCGAACGCGACCGCCAGCAGCGCGCCGACCGCCAGGCCGCCGATATGTCCCTCCCAGGAGATGCTGGGCACCGCGAAGGTGATCACCAGGTTGATCCCGAGCAGGAACACGATCGGGCCGACCTGGCCGCCCAGCCGCCGTCCGATGACGAAGAACGCGCCGAACAGGCCGAAGATGGCGCCGGACGCGCCGACGGCGGCGTCCAGCGGGTCCACCAGGTAGAGCAGGACCGAGCCGCCCAGGCCCGACAGCAGGTACAGCGCCAGGTAGCGCCACCGCCCCAGCACCTGCTCCAGGGACGGGCCGATCGCCCACAGCGCCCACATGTTGAACAGGATGTGGGTGACGCTGAAGGACCCGCCCGTCGGCGGCTGGTGCAGGAACATCGACGTGAACAGCCGATACCACTGGCCCTCGGCCACGCCGACCAGCCGCCCGCCCGAGGCCCCCAGCCCGAGCATCGCGAACTCGCGGACGACGTCGGTGGAGGCCAGCTCGGCGATGTAGGCCAGGACGCACAGGCCGATCAGGGTGTAGGTGACCACCGGCGTCGCGGATCCCGAGGCGCGGGCACCGAGCGCCGTGCGGGGCTGCCGGACGTTCCTGTTCCCTTCGGAGACGCACTCGACGCACTGGTGCCCCACGGCCGCGTCCCGCATGCACTCCGGGCAGATATAGCGGTCGCATCGGGTGCAGCGGACATAGGTCTCCCGTCCCCGGTGCCGGTAGCAGGTCGGCACCTGGGCCTCGTGTTCGGGGGCGGGTCTGGGGTCTGTGCTCATCTACGGCTCCGAAGACCGGCGGTACGGGGCGGCCCCCCTGGCGTGTCTCACTCTGTACTACGACTGGCGGCGCTCGATCGTCACCGACTCGATGACCACATCGTTGTCCGGGCGGTCGTCCCGGCCGGTCGGCACCGCCGAGATCGCGTCGACCACGTTCGTCCCCTCGATCACCTTCCCGAAGATGGTGTGCCTGCCGGTGAGGTGCCGGGTGTTCTGCACGTTCGTGGTGATGAAGAACTGCGAGCCGTTGGTGCCGGGCCCGGCGTTGGCCATGGCCAGCAGGTACGGCCGGTCGAACTTCAGGCTCGGGTGGAACTCGTCCTGGAACTCGTAGCCGGGGCCGCCGTAGCCCTTCCCGAGCGGGTCGCCGCCCTGGATCATGAAGTTCGGGATCACCCGGTGGAAGATGGTGCCGTTGTAGAGCGGCTCCTGCTTCTTCTCGCCGGTGGCCGGGTGGGTCCAGGTCCGGGTGCCTTCGGCGAGGGACACGAAGTTGTCCACGGTCACCGGGGCCTGGTCCGGGTAGAGCTGCGCGACGATCCTCCCGTGGTTGGTGTGGAGCGTCGCGAAGATCTGTTCAGCCACTGTGGGCCGCCTCCTCCTTGTAGTGCGTATGCGTCGCGATACGTGATCGTACGGTCACGCCCGCGGTGTTTACCTTCCGCTTCGCGGGAAGGCTGCCGTGCAGGACCTCGCAATCAGGGAGGTTAGCGTGTCCCTAATGATGAGTATCCGCCGCAAGCCGCGTGGGGTGTCCCTTTCGCGGTTCGGCCGCATGCGGATGGCGTGCCGTATGGGCGCGTCGAGTGCGGCGGAGCGGATGGGTCCGGCCGCCCGCGGCGCACGCGAGGCCGCCGCCAAGGGCGTGCTCGCCGCACGCGGGCGGAGCGCACCCTGGCTGCGGAGGGCCGGTGCGTATGTGGCGGCGGATCTGGGGCCCCGCGTCGGAAGGATGCTGTCGGACGCGGCCCAACGCATGGAGCCGCAGCATCAGCCCGTACGCAGGCGGCGCACAGCCGCGATGGCGATGGTGGGCGTGGCCTCGGCGGTGGGTCTGGCGGGCGCGTTGATGACGAGGCGGGCCAACACCGCTTCGATGCAGCAGATGATGACGGGGCCGGGCACCCAGTCGGTGCCGTCCGACGTCGACGGTCAGGTCCGCTCCGCCTGACGGTCCAGGGGTACGAGGGTGAGGGCCCGGCCATCGCGGCCGGGCCCCTCGTTTCGCGGTTGGCTACCAGCCGGTACGGTGACGCCATGCCCCCGAAGACCTCGATCAAGCATCGGCTGGCGGTCCCGGTGCGCCGCGGACTGCACCGCGCCGTGCACCGGGGCTGGGAGTGGATCCAGCGGCACGGGGAGATCACGCCGGAGACGCCGGGCCGCCGCAGGTTCGCGCACCTCGGCGAGGGCGTGTGCATCGGCTTCCCGGTCGGCGCCGTCTACGGCGAGCCGTGGATCTCCATCGGGGCGCACACCCTGGTCGGCACGCACTGCACGATCTCGGCCGGGTTCGTCCCCGGCCTCGACCTCGGCCCGGACCTGGTGGTCCGGATCGGCCGCGGCTGCTCGCTCGGGCGCGGGACGCACATCGTGGGCCACCAGTCGATCGAGATCGGCGACGACGTCTTCACCGGGCCGAACGTCTACATCACCGACCAGAACCACAGCTACTCCGATCCGGAGACGCCGATCGGGCGGCAGTGGCCGGAGAACAACCCGGTGGTCATCGGCGACGGCTGCTGGATCGGCACCGGCGCGGTGATCCTGCCGGGGACCCGGCTGGGACGCAATGTCGCGGTCGCGGGCGGCGCGGTGGTGCGGGGCGAGTTCCCCGACCACTCGGTCGTCGGCGGCGTCCCCGCCAAGGTGCTGCGCAGCTATGACGCGGAGCGGGGCTGGCAGCCGCCCCTGCGCAACGACCTGCCGGCCGATCTGAAGGCGCTGGCCGGGCTCGCGGCCGAGGACGGCCTGAACGGCGTCCAGCGGCTCCAGGACGGGCTCGGCGAGGCGATCCCTGACGGCCTTCGGGAGGAGGCGGGCTGAGCCCGCCGCGCCTCACTGAGAGACGTGAAGGGCCGGAAGCGTCGTACGCTTCCGGCCCTTCGTTCACCGCTCAGTTGGAACGGGCGGCACGGCGGTCGTTGCCGTCGCGGCGCTTGCCGCCGTTGTACTGGGCGTTGCGCCGCCCGCCGTGCGGGGTCCCGCGCCGCTCACCGTACGAGCCGCGCTCACCGTAGGACGGACCGCGCTTGGCGTCGTGGTGACCGGAGAAGGCGCCTTCGTGGCGCCCGTTGTGGTCACCGTCCTCGCGGCGGCGCGTTCCCCCGTCCTGACGGTCGAAGGAGCGCGGGCCGCGCCCGCCGAAGCGACGGCCGCCGCCTCGCCTGCCGCCTCCGGGACGCCCGCCGCGGCCGTTCTCGCGGCGCGGGCGCTCCGGGATGATCGGGCCCTCGATCGGGATGCCGGACGGGGGCCGCGCGCCGGTCAGCCGGATCAGCTCCTCGTCGCCGAGCGCGACGCGGGTGCGGGGCGCGTGGATCCCGGCCCTGCGGGTCATCGCGGTGGTCGAGCGGACCTGGTGCGGCAGGACGAGCGTCACCACGGTGCCGCTCTCCCCGGCCCGCGCGGTACGGCCCGCGCGGTGCATGTAGTCCTTGTGGTCGGCGGGCGGGTCGACGTGCATGACCAGGCTGACGTCGTCCACGTGGATGCCGCGGGCGGCGACGTCGGTGGCGACCAGCACGCTGATCGTCCCCTCCCTGAACTCGGCGAGGGTGCGGGTGCGCAGGCCCTGGCTCTTGCCGCCGTGCAGGCCCGCGGCGCGGACGCCCACCTGCACGAGCTGCTTGGCCAGCCGGTCGACGCCGTGCTTGGTACGGGCGAACAGGATGGTCCGGCCCTCACGGTTGGCGATCTCGGCCGTGATGGCGGTCTTCTCCTTGGGCGCCACCAGCAGCAGGTGGTGCTCCATGGTGTCGACCGACTCGTCCACCGGGCCGATGGCGTGCGTCACCGGGTCGCTGAGGTAGCGCTTGACCAGGACGTCCACGTCCCGGTCCAGGGTGGCGGAGAACAGCAGCCGCTGCCCGCCGGGCTTGGCCTGGTCGAGGATGTCGGTGACGTCGGGCAGGAAGCCCATGTCGGCCATGTGGTCGGCCTCGTCCAGCACGACGACCTCGACGTCGCCGAGGTCGCAGGCGCCCTGGCGCATCAGGTCCTTGAGCCGGCCGGGGGTGGCGACCACGATCTCCACGCCACGGCGCAGCGCGTCGATCTGCTTGAACATCGAGGTCTGGCCGATGACGGTCTTGAAGTGCAGGCCCATGGAGCGGCCGAGCGGCTCCAGGTTGGTCTGGACCTGCTGGGCCAGCTCGCGGGTCGGGACGAGGATCAGGCCGAGGGGACGCCTGGGCGCGGCGCGGCGGCCGGACAGCCGGGCCAGCATCGGCAGCCCGAAGGCCAGCGTCTTGCCGGATCCGGTCTTGCCGCGGCCGAGGACGTCGCGGCCGGCCATGACGTCCGGGATCGCGGCGGCCTGGATGGGGAACGGGGCCGAGATGCCCTGCCTGGCGAGCGCCGAGACCAGGGCGTCGGGCAGGCCGAGCTCGGTGAAGGTCGGGACGGTCTCCGGGGTCTCCGGGGCCGCCGACGGCTCCGAGGTGACGGGCTCCTGCGCGAGGTCGGTCGCGGGCAGGGCATTACGAGCGGGCACAGATGACACGCATTACCTTCCGAGAGGGGGGCACGTCTCGGGAGGCGTCACGTGGCAGCGCGGTGCTGCGGAATGTGGCCTGCAAGGACGAGCCGGGGACGCCGTCGGTGGCGCCATGAGAACGATGCGGTAAGTGTAACGTCGCCGACGCACCTGCTTATGCCCCGGTCGCCTCATGTAAACCTGGCGTGCGCGCGTCCCCTGGCTCGTGGAGGCCACGGCGGGCGGCCTCTGTCCCTCGTTCAGCAGGCGCAGGAGAGGTCGGAGACGGGCGCCGTGAGCGGATCGGGGGAACGCCGTACGACCTGGCCGGCACCGGTCTCGACCGGGAACCCCTCGCGTGCCCAGTACTCGAAGCCGCCGATCATCTCCTTCACGGGGTGGCCCAGCCGGGCGAACGCGAGCGCGGCCTTGGTGGCGCCGTTGCATCCCGGTCCCCAGCAGTAGACGATCACGGTGGCGCCCGCCGGGACCAGGCCGGCGGCGCGCCGCGGGATCTCCACCCTGGGCAGGTGGACGGCCCCCGCGACATGACCTTGCCGCCAGGCGTCGGCGTTCCGGGTGTCCACGACGACGATGCCGGGTGCGCCGCGTTCCAGGTCGGCGGCGACGTCCGACACGTCGGTCTCGAACGCGAGCCGGGCGGAGAAATGGGCGATGGCCGCGGCCGCGGGCGCGGCGGGGATCCGCAGGGTCTCAGACATGTCCGTGATCGTCCCATTGTCGCGTTGTCCGCCGGAAGTGGCGCTAACGCCGTTCAGGGTTAAGATCTCGCCATGCTCCTTGATCCTCCCGCGCGGCGGCACACGGTCTCGGTCGTCGCGTTCGACGGCATGTCCCCGTTCGAGCTGAGCTCGGTGGTGGAGGTGTTCGGCCTGCCGCGTCCCGAGCTCGACGTCCCCTGGTACGACCTGCGCGTCTGCTCGCCGCAACGCGGGCCGCTGCGGTTCGTGGGCGGCTTCACCGTCACCGCCGAGCACGGCATGGATGTCTTCGCGACCGCCGACACGGTCGTGGTGCCGCAGGTGCCGAGCATCCACGGCGACGTCCCCGGGGCCGTCGTGGACGCCCTCAAGTACGCGCACGCGCGCGGCGCGCGGATCGTGTCGATCTGCTCGGGCGCGTTCGCGCTGGCCGCGGCGGGCCTCTTGGACGGCCGCGAGGCCACCACGCACTGGCGGTTCGCCGACACCCTGCGCCGCCGCTTCCCGCGCGTGCGGGTGACGCCGGACGTGCTGTACGTGGACGGCGACGACGTTCTCACCGGGGCGGGCAGCGCCGCGGGGCTCGACCTGTGCCTGCACCTGGTGCGCAAGGACCACGGGGCCAAGGTCGCCAACTCGGTGGCGCGGCGGCTGGTGATCCCGCCGCATCGCGAGGGCGGTCAGGCGCAGTTCGTGGAGGCCGCCGTCCCGTCCGGCCCGGACCCGGCGGACGACCCGGTGGCCCGCGCGATGGCCTGGGCGCTGGACCATCTCGCCGAGCCGATCACCGTGGCGGCGCTGGCGGGCCAGGCGCGGCTGGCGCCCCGCACGTTCCTCCGGCACTTCCAGCGGACGACCGGCACCAGCCCGCTGCGGTGGGTGATCCATCAGCGGATCATGGCCAGCCTGCCGCTGCTGGAGGACGGCGCGCTGCCCATCGAGCGGATCGGCGCGATGGTGGGCTTCGAGTCCCCCGCCACGTTCCGGCACCATTTCGCCCGTGCGATGAAGACCTCGCCGTCCGCGTACAGGCAGATGTTCCGCACGTCCCTGGCGTCGTGACCGCCGCCGCCGACGGTGGTGCCCCCGCTGACCGCGGATCCTGGCGGTTCGTGGCGATATGGGGTGAACGGCGGGATGTCCGATCGCGGAGGCGGCACAATCGGTGGAATGTTCGCATCGGGCGGAGGCGGCGACCGTGCAGGGAACCAGGGCGGGCGCACGCCGCCGCCGGAGCTGGAGGCGCTGGCCGCGCGGCAGCCGGGCGGCTGGCTGTACGAGATCGACACCGCCTGGGTGGACGACCCGGACGGCTACGTCCCGCCCGAGGCGATCCGCGGGGCCTGGAAGGTGTCCGACGAGGGGCGGCTGACCGGCGAGTATTGGGAGAACCACCGGCACGGCCCGCCCCGGCACGACTTCTCCGCGCTCACCGAGCCCGACCACTGGCTGGACTGGCTGGGGGACGACCCCGGCGAGGCGGTGCTCACCGAGGTCGTCCGCATCCTCTGCCGGCAGATCGAGGGCACGGTCGTGGAGTGGATGAAGGTCGTGGAGACCCCGCGCTTCCTGACCGGCGGGCGGCCCAGCCCCGACGACCCGGGCCGGGTGGTGGTCACCCGGACCGGGCTGGCCCTGCCGTTCGCCCTGATGGCCCGTCCCCCACAGGGGCCGCGATCGGTGGTGACGGGCGTGCTGAGCTGGGTCGCCGTGGGGCTGGACCGTCCCGGCGAACGGCGCGACCGCGTGTGGTTCGACATCGGCGCCGGCCTCGACCGGGCCGAGGAGGAGCTGCGCTCCCGGATCTACGAGCTCGACCGGCCGGGATAGCCCCGGTCCGTCCCGTTCAGGTGACGCGGTCGGCGTAGCGGGGCATGATGCGGCGCCGCGCGTAGGCCAGGTACAGGACGGCTCCCGCCACGGCCACCACGCTGAACGTCATGACCATGCTCCAGTCGACGTACCAGGGCTCCTCGGTGTTGCGCGGCCACACGATGTTGACCGTCTGGACGGCCAGCCACACCGCCGCGACGTAGGTGACGGGCGCGCTGAACCGGCCCAGGTTGAACGTCCCCGGCCGCCATGTGCCGCGCAGGTGCTGGAGCGCCGAGCCCCACACCGGCAGGCCGAACGCGACGTAGAAGCCGATCGTGGTGAAGTTGACCAGCACCGAGTAGAGCGCCGAGCCGGACAGCAGCACGAACACGGTGGCGCCCACGGCGGTGAGCAGGATCGCGTTCACCGGCATCCGCTCGGCGAGCGCCAGCCGCCCCAGCACGCCCGAGCCGGGCAGCGCCTTGTCGCGCGCCGACGCCCAGATCACCCGGGACACCGCCGCCTGCACGGCCAGGAAGCTCGCGACGAACCCGATCACGAAGACGACCAGCAGCGGGCGCCCGATCCCCGAGCCGAAGTGGTGGACCAGCGTGTCGGAGACCGGATCGCCGTCCGCGGCGGCCTCCAGGTCCGGGATGGCCAGGATCAGGCCGGCCGCCGAGTACATCACGAGCGCGCCGACCGCGGCCAGCGCGACGATCAGCGCCTTGGGGACGTCCCGCTCGGGCCGCTCCACCTCCTCGGCGATCGAGCCGGCCGCCTCGAACCCGACGAACGACCAGCCGACATAGGCGGTCGCCGCCAGCAGCGGCGCGCCCAGCAGCGGGGCGCCGCCGATGCCGTCGAACAGGACGCTCACCGGGTTCTCGCGGTAGAAGGCGAGCAGCACGGTCCCCAGCACCACCGAGGCCAGGACCTCGCAGAAGAGGCTCGCGATCACGAGCACCTTCAGCGTGCCGCGTCCCACGATGTTGGCGACGCTCCCGAAAGCGAGGATGCCCAGCGCGGTGGCCATCGTGGCAAGGTTGCCCGGCTCGTCCACGCCGAGCGCCTGCAACAGGAAACCCGCGGCGCCGTAGGACAGTGCGGACAGGGCGATGGTGAGGCCCCACATATAGGCCCACGCGGAGAACCACCCCGCTCCCGGGCCGTGCACGTGCCGCGCCCATTGGTAGACGCTGCCCTCGTACGGCCAGCGTGAGGCCAGCTCACCGAAGACGCACGCCACCAGTAGCTGGCCCGCGAGCACGATGGGAAACGCCCACCAGAACCCCGGCCCGGCGGCGAGGAGACCCAGCGTGAAGATGGCGTAGAGAGCCACGATCGGGGACACGTCCGCGAAGGCCAGCGCGGTGGCCGAGCGCAGATTGAACCCCTTGCGCAAGACCTGGCTTCCATCGGTGGTTCCTGTTGTGGGCATCATGGGCGTTCCTGCTCTTTCCTGAGTGAGACGCTCGGCCTTACGGCCGTGGGAGGTGCCGGGGTCTCAGTCCGAGCCCCCGAATGTGCCGGGCGATGTCGCCCAGGGGTGCGAGCCACACGTCAGGCAGGCTCGCCACGTACTCGACGAACTCCTCCAGGGCCGCCGCCCGTCCGGGACGTCCCGAGAGGAAGGGATGCGAGGTCAGCACAAAACAGCCACCGTCCTTTCGCAGGGCCTCGAACTCGGCGCGCCAGAGTTCGACCGCCTTGGCCGGGCTCTCGATCAGTCCCGACCCGGAGATCCCCGGGAGGAAGCAGTACTGCTCCCAGTCGTCCAGTCCCCAGTGGACGGGGATCTCCACGATCGACGCCGCGTCCTCGGCGTCCCCGGCCGCGAGCTCGTAGGGGACGTCGGCGTCCATCAGGCTGGAGTCGTACAGGAAGCCGCGGTCGGCCAGCAGCCGCGGCGACGCGTAGGTCAGCTCCCACATCGGCGCCCGGTAGCCGGCGGGCCGCACCCCCGCGACCGTCTCCAGGGCCTCCAGGCCCCGGTCCAGGATCTCCGCCTCCGCCCGCGGGTCCACGTCGATCAGCGGCTCGTGCAGGTAGCCGTGGTGGGCGATCTCGTGTCCCGCGTCCACGATGGAGCGGATCGCGTCCGGATGGCGGTGCGCGGTGTACCCGGGGACGAAGAACGTCGACCGCACCCCGTGCCGCTCCAGGATCCGCAGCAGCCGCGGCAGCCCGGTCAGCGGCCCGTACGCCTGGTGGCTCATCACGCTCATCCGGGACGCCGCGGCCGGGAGCTCCGCGAGCACCACCGACTCCGCGTCCACGTCGAACGAGAACGACGCCGCCGAGGTCGCCTCGCCAGGCCACGCCACCGGATCCGCCGGCCTCATGAGGCCCTGCCCTTGGCCAGCAGGCTGATCAGCTCGTACGTGACGGTCGCGGCGGCGATCGAGGTGATCTCGGCGTGGTCGTAGGCGGGCGCCACCTCCACCACGTCGGCGCCGACGATGTTCAGCCCGTCGAAACCGCGCAGTATGCCCAGCAGCTCCCGGCTGGTCATGCCGCCGCTCTCCGGCGTGCCGGTCCCGGGCGCGTACGCGGGGTCCAGCACGTCGATGTCGATCGACAGGTAGACCGGCGCGTCCCGCACCCGTTCCCGCACCCGCTCGACGACGCCGCGCACGCCCAGGTCGTCGATCTCCGCGCAGTGCACGATCGTGAAGCCGAACCTGGCGTCGTCCACCAGGTCGCGCGGGTCGTACAGCGGGCCGCGGATGCCGACGTGCGCGCTCGCGTCCCGCAGCAGCAGCCCCTCCTCGGCGGCGCGCCGGAACGGGGTGCCGTGCGTGTACGGCTCGCCGAAGTAGGTGTCCCAGGTGTCCAGGTGCGCGTCGAAATGCACGAGCGCGACCGGCCCGTGCAGCGCGTGCGCCGCCCGCAGCGCCGGCAGCGCCACCGTGTGGTCGCCGCCGATCGTGACCGCCAGGCGGCCGTCCCCCGTCAGCTCCCGCAACCCCTCCTCGACCTGCCGCATCGCCTCCCCGATGTCGAACGGGTTGAGACCGAGGTCGCCCGCGTCCACCACCTGGCACGCCGCGAACGGAAGCACGTCCAGGGCCGGGTTGTACGGCTTGAGCAGCCGCGACCCCTGCCGGATCGCGGCCGGCCCGAACCGCGCGCCCGGACGGTACGAGACGCCGCCGTCGAACGGCGCCCCGATCACCGCCACGTCGAAGTCCGGGACGTCGACGCTGCGCGGCAACCGGGCGAACGTCGTCAGCCCGGCGAAGCGCGGGAACTCCAGGGCGTTGGAAGGCCCGACGGTGGGGCGCGAGGGGCGCGGGGGCTCTTGGGAGCTCATTCTTTCCTCTCCGAGGGGTCGTTCACCGGGGGTAGGACATCGCTAGATGCGGGTTCGGGTGGTGCCGCCGTTGATGTGGAGGACCTGGCCGACGAGCGTGGGCAACCGGTCGTCGGCCAGGAACGACACGGCCGCCGCGATCTCGTCGGGGGTCGCGATCCGGCCCAGCGGCACCCGCGCCGCGTACCGGGCGCGGATCTCCTCGACCGGGACGCCGGCGTCGCGGGCGTCCACCTCGAGCTGCGGCGTGTCGATCACGCTGGGCGCGACCGCGTTCACCGCGATGTGCAGCGGGCCCAGCTCGCGGCCCAGGGACTTGGTCAGCGCGATCAGCCCCGCCTTGGACGCGGCGTAGGCGGTGGCGTTCGGCCAGCCGATCACCCCCCACTCCGACGCGATCAGCACCATCCGGCCGCCGCCGCGTTCCGACATCCCGGGCAGCACCGCCTGCACGCAGGCGAACGCGCCGCCGAGGTTGGTGTCCACGACCCGCCACCAGTCGTCCAGGTCGTGCTCGGCCAGCGGCGCCATCGTCATGTACGCCGCGCCCGCGACCAGGATCCCGACCGGCTCCCCCGCCTCCTCCTGGACCGCCGACACCATCCGCTCCACCGACTCCGGGTCGGCGACGTCGGCGGGCTCGCTGATGCCGCCCAGCTCCTCGGCCAGCTCGTCGATCGGGGGGCCGCCCGGCCTGTCGGTCAGCGCCACCAGATGCCCGTCGGAGGCCAGCCGGCGCGCCACCGCCCGTCCGAGCCCGCCGCCCGCCCCGGTCACCAGCGCCACCGCCATCAGATCACCGCCCCCGCGTTCGGCGAGATGATCTCCCCCACGCAGAACGTGCCCTCGTCCACCAGGTACGCGGCGGCGAGCGCGATCTCCTCCGGCCGGCTCAGGCGGCCGGCCGGCAGCGTCTGGAGGTACGCGGGCCTGCGCCACGGCGACTCGGGAGGAAGCAGCGGCGTGTCGGTCGGGCCGGGCGCCACCGCGTTCACCCGTACGCCCAGCGGGGCCAGCTCGACCGCCAGCGCCCGGACCAGCCCGATCACCGCGCCCTTCGCGGCCGCGTAGTGCGCCTCGCCGTCACCGCCGCCGATCGCCAGCTCCGAGGACACCCCCACGATCGCCCCGCGCCCGCGCTCCGCCATCGCCGGGGCCACCGCGCGGCACACGTTCAGCAACCCGCCCAGATGGACCCGCAGCATCCGCCGCCACTCCGTCCACGGGATGTCGGCCACCGGGGTGATGGCGTAGTGGCCCGCCGCGCACACCGCCGCCTCCACCTGCCCCAGCTCACGCTCGATCCGCGCGATCGCCGCGTTCACCTGGGTGGGGTCCGCCACGTCGACGCTCACACTGTGCTCGACGTCCGTCGAGTGACGCAGGTCCAGCCCGGCGGTGCGCCAGCCGCGCCGCGCCAGCTCGGCCACCACCGCCGCACCGATCCCGCTGGCCGCCCCGGTGACGAGAGCGACTCGTTCCGCCATACCCTTCCTCCTGATCGTGAGGAAGCAAGGCAAACCCGATAACGGGGCAGGTAGCAAGGGTTTTGCGCGAAACTTGGCCAACCGCACCTCGAATGCGCCCGGCGCTCGTGGAGTTGTCCAACACCTGGTCATGCGTGTGTTACACGGCCGACTCATCGTGCGACGCTGAGAGGGTGAGCAGTGACCAGGCGGACCGGCTGCGCCTCACCGTCGGACAGCTCCTTGAGGTGCCGCACTTCCATCTGCGACTGGTCGCCGGGGCGGCGGGTCTCGACCGGCCGGTCCGCTGGGCGCATTCCACCGAACTGCTCGACCCCGGCCCCTACCTCCGGGGCAACGAGGTCGTCCTGACCGTCGGCGCGTCCTTGACCGACCCGTCGCGCTGCGAGACGTTTGCCCGTTCCGTCCACGCCAGCAAGGCCAGCGCGATCGGGTTCGGCACCGGTGACGTCATGGACGAACCCCCGGAGGCCCTGTGCGAAGCGTGCGACGAGCTCGACCTGCCCCTGCTCGAAGTACCGCCGGAGGTCCCGTTCCTGAGCTTCACCGAGTGGTTCGCCGACCGGCTGGCCTCGTCCCGGGACAAGCAACGCGAACGCGAGGAGACCGGGCGCATCCTCGACATGGTGCGCAACGGGCTGGCCTCACCCGAGGTGTTGCGCGACAGGCTGGAGGCGGCAAGGCTGTCCACCGACACCGTGATCGTGCTGGCCGTGCCCGCGGAGAACATCCCCGAGCGGGTGGACGCCTCCATCGGCGCCGTGCTCGCCGTAGAGGGTGACGTCGGGCGTGTCCTGGTCAACACCGAACGGCACGCGGAGGAACTCGCCGTGGCATGGGGCGGAGTCGGGGGGATGAGCACGCCCGCGCCCCTGGAGAGCCTCGGGCAGGGCCTCTCGGAGAGCGTGCTGGCCCTGGAGGCGGCCCAGCGCGGCGGCCGCGGCATCGTCCGCGCCGCCGACCTGGCCACCTTCCAGGGCCTGCTGGGACGTCTGGAACGCCACCAGATCGCCCCGTTCATGGAGCAGATCGCCCGTCCCCTGGAGGAGTACGACGCCGCGCACGGCACGAAGCTGGTCGACACCCTTCGCGCCTTCCTCAAGACCGGCGGCGCCGTCAGTGAGACGTCCCGGGAGCTGTACCTGCACCCGAACACCCTGCGGCACCGCCTGTCCAGGATCGAGGCGCTGACGGGACGCAACCCGCTCGACTTCGAGGACCGCGTGGCGCTCGCCGTGGCCATGTGGGTGTCCTGAACCGTCGGTGGCGGCGGCTAGCGTCGCCTCGTGGCCGGCATCCGCTACATCACGGGGGACGCGACCTCGGGCATGGTACCGCGACCGTGCCCGCATCGGTTGCGGCCTGGCCGGAGGAAAGTGGCCTCGGGTAGAGCCCTTGATCGCGAAGGGGGTGCACGTCACGGTCTACGACGCCGATCTACCGTGAAACCCGGGAGTGGTGCGGTGATGAGTTCCCGTCCCGCGCGGGGTCTAGTCCTGTGAGAGCGCCGGTGCGCATTCCGGTGGACGGGGCCGGAGCGTGCGCTCGCGGACGGAGGCCGGCCGGAACGATGGTGGATCAGACGGAGTTCGCCCGCCTGGCGAACCCCTACAGGGGCGAGCTGCTCGCGCATTGCTATCGCATGGTCGGCTCCGTTCATGACGCCGAGGACCTCGTCCAGGAGACGTATCTCCGGGCGTGGCGGTCCTTCGACGGGTTCGAGGGGCGGACGTCGCTGCGCCGGTGGCTGTACCGGATCGCCACCAACCGGTGCCTGACCGCGCTGGAACGGGCCGCCCGCCGCCCGCTGCCCTCGGGGCTGTCACGTCCCGCCGAGGACGCGGACGTCCCGCCGGCGCCCGGGGAGCCCGGGATGCCGTGGCTGGAGCCCGTACCGGACGCGCTGCTGCGTCCCGGCGGATCGCGGGCCGTCGGTGCCCGGGTGCCGTCCGGGCCGGACGATCCGGCGGCGATCGTCACCGGGCGCGGCAGCGTCCGGCTGGCGCTGGTCGCGGCGATGCAGCATCTGCCGGCGCGGCAGCGCGCGGTGCTGATCCTCCGGGACGTCCTGGACTGGCGTGCCGCCGAGGTCGCCGACCTGCTCGGCATGACCACCGCCGCGGTGAACAGCCTCCTGCGACGCGCCCGCGCCCGCATCGAGGAGGCGGCGGTCGGCGAGGACGAGGTCTCCGAGCCGGACGACCCGGCCCGCCGCGCGGTGCTCGACCGGTACGTCGCGGCCTTCCACGACGCGGACATGGACGGGCTGTCCCGGCTGCTGAGGGACGACGCGATCCTGGAGATGCCCCCGTCCCCGACCTGGTTCCGGGGCCGCGAGGCGGTCATGCGGTTCCTTTCGTCCCAGTGCGCGGACGGGTTCGGTGGCAAACGCCTCATCCCCACGGCCGCCAACGGCCAACCGGCGGCAGCGGTCTACATCCGCGGTGCCGGCGGGGCCTACCGCGCGCACTCCATCCAGGTGCTCACACCGAGCACGCGCGAGCAGGACGGGACGTACGAGATCGCGCGGATCGTCGCCTTCCTCGACACACGTCTCTTCGCGCTTTTCGGTCTGCCGGCTGAGGCCGTGCCATGAGCGGTGGGCTGGCGGAGGGGGTGGAGCTGCTCGAACGGGCGGTCGGTTACACCCTCGGGGCGTTGAGCAGGGTCACCAAGGCGTCGTTGTGCTGGCCGACGCCGTGCACGGGCTGGAACCTGAGGGCGTTGCTGCGGCATTTGGACGACTCGCTCGACGTCCTGTCCGAGGGGGCCGATACCGGTGGCGTGTGTCCCGTCCGGGGCGCGCCGGTGCCCGCAGAGGACGTGGTGGCCTCCGTGCGGGCGAGGGCGGGCGCGGTGCTCGGCGCCTGGGCGGGGACCATCGACGCCGCGGAAGGTGACGATCACGCTCTGGCCGTGGGCGACCTGCCGCTGATGGCGAGTTGCGCGGCGGGCGTCGGCGCGCTCGAGATCGCCGTTCACGGCTGGGACATCTCCCGCACGCTGGGCCTGCGCCGCCCGATGCCGCCCGAGCTCGCCACCGACCTGCTGGAGATCGCCCGGCTGACGGTGGGCGACACCGGCCGCCACCCGCTGTTCGCCGCCGCGGTCCCCGTGCCGCCGCACACCCGTGAGGACGACCGGCTGGCCGCCTACCTGGGCCGCGACCCGTCCCGCTGTGGCCCGTGACGAGTGGGCGCCCCCGCCGGGGTCTCGTCTGACAGAACGCTTTTCGTCGGAGCCGTAAGGAGAGCGGAATGTCGGAGCGAGCGGGGACGGCGCGGCGCCGTCCCCCGCATGTCGCCTGGACCCTGGTGCTGGCGCCGATCGGGGTCTTCCTGACCGCCCTGGACGTGGTCGTGGTGTCCACCGCGCTGCCCGCGATCCAGCGGGAGCTCGGCGCCGGACTGGCCGATCTGGAATGGACGCTCAACGCCTACAACCTGGCGTTCGCGTGCCTGATGCTGACGGGGGCCGCGCTGGGCGACCGGTTCGGGCGGCGCCGGATGTTCGTCTCCGGCGTGCTGGTCTTCAGCCTCGCCTCGGCGGCGGCCGCCCTGTCGGGGTCGGCCGCCGAGCTGATCGTCGCGCGGGTGGTCCAGGGCGCGGGGGCGGCCGTGATCATGCCGCTGACCCTCACGCTGATCGTGGACGCCTTCCCGGCGTCCCGCCGGGGCACGGCGCTGGGCATCTGGGGCGGCGTGACGGGGCTCGGGGTGGCCGCGGGTCCGGTCGTCGGCGGCGCGATCACTGAGGGCGTCTCCTGGCAGTGGATCTTCTGGGTGAACGTCCCGGTCGGCCTGGCGCTGGCGGCGCTGTCCGCCGTGCGGCTGCGCGAGAGCCACGGACCGCGGTCGCGGCTCGACCCCCTGGGGCTCGTCCTGATCGCGGCCGGTCTGTTCGCGCTGACCTGGGCCCCGGTACGGGCGCCGGCGATCGGCTGGGGGACTTTCGAGGTGATCGGGGCCGCGCTGTCCGGCGCGCTGCTGGTCGGCGCCTTCGTCGCCTGGGAGCGCAGGGCCAGGTACCCGATGATGCCGCTGGCCCTGTTCCGCCTGCGCGGCTTCGTCACCGCGAACGCCATCGGCTTCCTCCAGCAGATGTCGATCATCGGTTCGCTGTTCATGCTGTCGCAGATGTTCCAGGTGGGGCTCGGCTACTCGCCGTGGGAGGCGGGCCTGCGGATCCTCGTCTGGAACGGGACGGTGATGGTGGTCGCCCCGATCGCGGGGGCGCTGGCCGACCGGTTCGGCGACCGTCCCGTCCTGATCGCGGGCATGGCCCTCCAAGGGACCGGGCTCGGCTGGGTGGCCACGGTCGCCCAGGTGGACGTCGGCTACGGCGCCCTCGTCGTCCCCCTGCTCGTCGCGGGTGTGGGCATCGCGATGTGCCTGCCGCCCGTGGCCAATCTCGTCACGATCTCCGTGCCGTTCGAGGAGGCCGGGGTGGCCGCCGGGGTCAACAGCGCCATGCGCGAACTGGGCTCGGTCTTCGGCGTGGCGGTCGTGGCGCTGATCTTCGCGTCCTATGGCGGCTACACCACCTCGTCGACCTTCATGACCGGATTCCAGCCCGCCATGTGGACGGCCGCCGCGATCGCCCTCGCGGCCACCATCCCGGCCTTCCTGGCACCAAGAAAGGCGAACGTCCAACCACCCATGACCCCGGCTCCAGAGGCAGTGAAGAGCGCTTCGTGAACGGAGGGGACTCCCCGAAGGTCTCGTCAGGCGGCCTCACCTGTCGTGACCTTCGGGTCCTCCGGAACCTGGGCGGTCTGTTGGAGGCCCTTCACCACTACGCCAGTACCCTGCCGCTGGCGATCGGCGTACAGGACAGCAAGGCACGCTCGACGTGTAGGGCCTGGGCGGTCTGATGCGCCGCTTGGTTTTGTGGTTCAAGGGGTTATGGGGCGGTCGAGGACCTTGAGGGCTGCCTTTTGGTCGCCTTCCCATTCGATGGCTTCGGTTTGTGGGGAGACTCGCTTCCAGAGCATCAGGAAGAGGGTTGGGGCGGGGCCGTGGAGGGTGGCGACGGGGGTACCCGGCCCTAAGGTCCAGGTTTGGGGCATGTCGGTTGCGACTAGGCGGATTGCCTGGTCGGGGGCGGTGGCTCGGGAGAGTCTGACCTGGCGCGGGAACATGTCGTTGATGGCCTCGCTGACGCCGTCGGCGGCCAGGGCGGGGTCGAGAGGGGACGGGGCGCCGGTGGCGTGTTCGGCGTCCCAGCGGTGGACGGCGGTCTCCAGGGCGCGGCGGCGGCGCCAGAAGGCGACCGTGCGCGGCGGATAGAACGTCCAAGCCTCTGTGGACGGGTCGGTTTCGAGGGCGGTCAGCAGGGTTTCGCTGGTTTCGTTGAACCACCGCCTGAGTTCGGCCGGGTCGCGGGGCGCAGGGGCGCCCTTGTGTTTTCCGTGCTTTTCAGTGATCGCTACGGCGGACCAGAGGTTGCCGTTGCCCAGGTGGTCTGCCAGGTCGTACAGCGTCCAGTCGCCGCAGTGCTCGATCGGCGTGGTCAGGTCGCTCCTCAGGCACGCCTCGAAGGCGTCCAGGTCGCGGCGTAGGAAGGTGAGGAACTCCATGCCGTGACCGTACAGCCGGCTACCCGACGGGTGGTGGGCTGGGAATGACGCGGAGGGTGGTCCAGGGAAGGCCAAACCCGCGTGGCACGCTCCTTTCAGGCGGTGGTGTGGCCTGGGAGGGTCGTGGGGAGGGTGATGCGGACGGTCGTGCCCCGGCCCGGCGCGGAGAGCAGTTCGGCCTGGCCGCCGTGGGCCGCGGCGATGGCGGCGACGATCGGCAGGCCGAGCCCGGCGCCGCCCTCGTCCGAGGCGCTGTGGAAGCGTTCGAAGGCGCGGGCGGCGTCCTGGAGCGGCATGCCGGGACCCTTGTCGGCGACCTCGATGACGATCGTCCGCGGGGTGCGGGTCAGGCGGACGGTGGCGCCCGTCCCGGCCGGGGTGTGGGCGCGGACGTTCGCGAGCAGGTTGGCGAACACCTGGCGCATGCGCGACTCGTCCACCACGGTTTCGAGGGTGCTCGGCGCGTCCAGGACGAAGGGGCGGCCGGGATCGGCGGCCGAGGCGTCGGCGACGGCGTCCCTGGCGAGGGCGGCCAGATCGGCGGGACTGGGTTTGAGGGACGCCTCGCGGTCCAGCCGCGCCAGTTCCAGCAGGTCGGCGACGAGGCGGCTCATGCGGCGCGCCTCGTCCTCGATGCGGGCCATCGCGTCCGGCAGTTCGTCGGGTCCCAGCGCGCCCTGCCGGTACAGCTCCGCGTACCCCTGGATGGTGGTGAGCGGCGTGCGCAGCTCGTGGGACGCGTCCGCGGCGAACTCCCGGACCCGCGCCTCGGAACGGCTGCGAGCCCAGAACGCCTGCTCGATGCGGTCCAGCATCACGTTGATCGCGCCGGCCAGCCGGGACGTCTCCGAGCTGTGCCCCGGGTCGGGCATCCGCGCCCGCAGGTCGCCGCCGTTGGCGATGGCCTGCGCGGTCGCGGCCATGCGGTCCAGGGGGAGCAGGCCGCGGCCGATCAGCCACCGGCCCAGGACGAGGAGCGCGGCCATGAGGATCGCGGCCGTGGCGACCTCCGCCAGGACGAGGTTGCGCACCGCCAGGTCGATCTCGTCCAGCGGGGTCGCGACGACGACCGCCCCGCCGCCCCGGGTGGGACGGGCGACGGCGCGCATCCCGGGCAGCGAGAACGGTTCGAGGCTGTCCGCGTGCGCCGCCACCCTGGCCGGGCCGAGCTCACGGACCCGCGCGACCGCCTCGTCCGGCTCGGCGTACGCGCCGCTCAGCACGCGGATGCGCCCGTTCTGGGCGACGGTCAGCACGACGAACCGGGCGGGGGCCACGCCCTGGCTGGGCAGGCCGGGCCGGATCAGCCGGGACACGGCTCGGTCGCGGGCGCCGCGCAACTGCTCGTCCACCCGGTGCATGAGGTAGCCGCGCAGGACGACCGCGCTGACCAGCCCCATGATCAGCAGCCCGGAGAGGGTCACGGCGACCAGCCCGGCCAGCAACCGGTTGTTGAGGGTCGACAGCGGGTTCCTCATGGGCGCAGGGTGTAGCCGATGCCGCGCCGGGTGTGGATGAGCGGCGGGCCCAGCGGGTCCAGTTTGCGCCGCAGGTAGCTGATGTAGGTCTCCAGCACCTGGGCGTTGGCCTGGTGCGTCCAGCCCCACACGTTCTCCAGCAGTTGGGCGCGCGTGAGCACCTGGCCCGCGTTCCTCATGAGGTACGCCAGCAGCTTGAACTCGGTGGGCGAGAGTTCGAGCTCGACGCCCGCCCGCCGCACCAGCCAGCTCGACTCGTCGAGTTCGAGATCGGCGACGCGCAGCACCTCCTTCTCCTGCTCCTTCGGAGGCGGGGCGGCCAGGGCCGCGCGGCGCAGCACCGCGCGCACCCGGGCCACCAGCGCGTCGATCGAGAACGGCTTGGTGACGTAGTCGTCGCCGCCCAGGGTGAGGCCCGTGACGGTGTCGGACGGGGTGTCCCGCGCGGTCAGGAAGATCACCGGGACGTCGTCGCCCTCGTCCCGCAGCCGGCGGCAGACCTCGAACCCGTCGAAGTCCGGGAGCATCACGTCCAGCAGGATGATGTCGGGACGCTTCGTGCGCGCCTCCCGCAGCGCCTCCGCGCCCGTCGCGGCGGACGCGGTCACGAAGCCGTGGAAGCGCAGAGCCGTCCCGATCAGATCGCGGATGTTCGCCTCGTCCTCCACGACGAGGACCAGTTGCCTGTCACCCATCGGTCCGTCCCTGCCCCGGTCGGTCACCACACCCCGACGTTACGCGGTGGCGGCTACCGCTTCTTCGGGACGAACAGGAAGGCCGCGGTCCGGGCGGTGCCGGCGCGCTCCCCCCGGACGACCACCTGGTCACCGGACGCCAGGGCGCTCACCTTGGACTTCTCGCCGTTCTTGCGGACGCGGGTGTCGCCGTCGGTCGTCCACGCCCAGACCACGCCGTCGGCGCTGCGGACCGTCACGGTCGCGCCGGACACGCCGGTGATCTGGCCGCGCTGCCAGGTGGTCACATGGAACGAGCCGTCCCTGCGCCTGACGGTGGCCTCTCCGTGCACGCCCCGCGCGGCCCCGCGCATTTTGTGCCGCATGGGGGGACGCTGCTTGCCGTGCCGCCATTCCCCCTTGCGGGGGTGCTGGGACGCGGTCGGCTTCGGTGACGCGGAAGGCGACGGGTCATCGGCGAACGCCGGGACGGCCACGTACAACCCGACACCGAGAACGCCCGCAGCGGCGGCAGCGGCTGCCAACGACTTCCTGTTCACTTTCGCTCGCATGCAAGACACCTAACCGTGCGTTCCTGGCAGCAGTCCGCCGAAAAGGCTGGGAGAAGCCTGGGAATCGCCGTCAGCCGGGCTCGGCGAGGGTCTCCAGGATCTGCTCGCCGTATTTCGCGAGCTTGTTCTCGCCCACCCCGTTCACCTTGCTCAGCTCGGTCAGCGAGGACGGCACCGCGGTGGCGATCTCGCGCAGTGTGGCGTCGTGGAACACCACGTACGGGGGGACGCCCTGCTCGCGGGCCGTCGCGGTCCGCCAGGCGCGCAGCCGCTCGAAGACCGGCACCGCCTCGGGCGGGAGGTCGGCCGGGGCCTTGCGGTCCTTCGGCGCCCTCGACGCCCGGGCGGCCTTCGCCGCCTTTTCGGCGACCTCCGGCTGACGGCGCATCGTCACCGTGCGCTGCCCGCGCAGCACCTCGGCGCTCGACTCGGTGAGGACGAGAGCGCCGTAGTTGCTCTCCACCGCCATCAGGCCCTGGGCCAGCAGTTGCCGGACGACGCCGCGCCATTCCGTCTCGCGCAGCTCCGTGCCGATCCCGAACGTGCTGAGCGAGTCGTGGTCGAACTGGATGACCTTGGCGTTCTTCTTCCCGAGCAGGATGTCGATGATGTGGCCGGCGCCGAACTTCTGCCGGCGTTCGCGTTGCAGCCGCACGACCGTGGACAGCACCTTCTGCGCCGGGACCGTCGCGTCCCAGGTCTCGGGCGGTGACAGGCAGGTGTCGCAGTTTCCGCAGGGCTCGGCCTCCTGGCCGAAGTAGTTGAGCAGTTGCACGCGGCGGCAGCCCGCCGCCTCGCACAGGGCCAGCATCGCGTCCAGATGCAGGCTGAGCCTGCGGCGGTGCTGCTCGTCCCCCTCGGAGGAGTCGATCATCTTGCGGAGGTTGACGACGTCCTGGAGCCCGTAGGCGAGCCAGGCGGTGGACGGCAGCCCGTCACGTCCCGCGCGGCCCGTCTCCTGGTAGTAGCCCTCGACCGACTTGGGCAGGTCGAGGTGGGCGACGAACCGGACGTCCGGCTTGTCGATGCCCATCCCGAACGCGATCGTCGCCACGATGACCAGGCCGTCCTCGCGGAGGAAGCGCGCCTGGTTGGCGGCGCGCGTGGCGGCGTCCAGCCTCGCGTGGTACGGCAGCGCCTCGATGCCGTTCGCGGTGAGGAACTCGGCGGTCCGCTCGACCGAGTTGCGCGACAGGCAGTACACGATGCCCGCGTCGCCCGCGTGCTCGGTGGTCAGCAGCCGGAGCAACTGCCGCTTGGCGTCGGACTTGGGCTCGATCCTGTACTGGATGTTGGGACGGTCGAAGCTCGCCACGAAATGTCGCGCGTCCTTGAGGTCGAGGCGCATGGCGATCTCTTCGCGGGTGGCGGGCGTCGCGGTGGCGGTCAGCGCGATCCGCGGGACGTCCGGCCAGCGCTCGTGCAGCCCGGACAGCGTCAGGTAGTCGGGACGGAAGTCGTGCCCCCACTGGGCCACGCAGTGCGCCTCGTCGATCGCGAACAGCGCCACGGTGCCCCGGTCGAGCAGGTTGACCGTCGCCGGGACGCGCAGCCGCTCGGGCGCCAGGTAGAGGAGGTCCAGTTCGCCCGCGAGGAACTGCGCCTCCACCATGCGGCGCTCGTCCAGGTCCTGGGTGGAGTTGAGGAACCCGGCCCGCACGCCCA
Source organism: Actinomadura sp. NBRC 104412 (assembly GCF_030269515.1). Classification (GTDB taxonomy): domain Bacteria; phylum Actinomycetota; class Actinomycetes; order Streptosporangiales; family Streptosporangiaceae; genus Spirillospora. Next base: position 111,696 of record NZ_BSTM01000020.1, read on the forward strand.
GCGCCCGCAGCGCGTCCACCTGGTCCTGCATCAGCGCGATCAGCGGCGAGATGACGACGCCGGTGCCCTTCCTGACCAGCGCGGGGATCTGGTAGCACAGCGACTTGCCGCCGCCGGTCGGCATCAGGACCAGGGCGTCGCCGCCGTTCACCACATGGTCGATGATCTCCTGCTGGCCGTCCCTGAACGCGTCGTAGCCGAAGACCCGGCGCAGCACCTCGGTCGCCGACGCCCCGCCGGTGCCCTCGGCGGGATGGAAGAGGGGCGCGAGCTCGCCCTCGGGCGCCGTGCCCGGATCGAAGGCCGGATCGAACCCGGGGTCGAACTCCGGGTCCGGTTCGTACTCGGGGTCGAAGTAGGGCTCGGGCGGGATCTCGCTCTCCGGGGAAGGCACCGATTCATCTTAGGGACCGGGGCCGACACCCAATGGCGCTACAGGGATTCGATCACGTCGCGGTCGATGGCGCGGAGGTCGTCGGTCTCGTACGCGGCGAGGGCCAGCGCGTCGGGCGCGGGCGGGTGCCGAGGGCGGGGGACGGCGATCACCCGCATCCCGGCGGCGTGGGCGGAGCGCAGCCCGTTGCCGGAGTCCTCGATCGCCACGCAGTTCTCCGGCGGCACGTCGAGCTGGGCGGCCACCATGAGGTAGCCGTCGGGCGCGGGCTTGCCCTGGTCCACCTCCTCGGTCGACACGGTGACCCTGAACAGGGAGTCCAGGCCGACCTCGGCGAGGAGCAGGTCGATGAGGGCGCGAGGGGAGGAGCTGTTCAGGCCGAGCGGGTAGGCGTCCGCGAGCCGCCGCACCGTCTCCACGGCGCCCGGCAGCAGCGGGACCTCCTCCGCGTACCGGATCCGCATCCGGTCGATCACCTCGTACGCGACCTCCTCCGGTGAGAGCCGCCCGTCCAGCAGGTCCTCGGCCAGATAGGACGCCCATTCCTCGGTGCTCATCCCCATCAGCCGGTCCTGGCTGTCGGGGAGCCAGCGCCCGCCGTGGTCGGCCACGTAGGAGCGGCGGACCTCCTCCCACACCGGCTCCGAGTCGATCAGAACACCGTCCAGATCGAACACGACCGCGCGTACGTCCATGGACCACTCCCGGCTCGAACCTCGGCTTACCCGCACCGGTCCATTACCCGCCGGATACCGGAGGAATCGCGAGCGAGCATTTCCGTAAAAGGCCTGTGAGCTGGATAAATAGGGCAATGCACACAAGATCCTATTAAGTCTGGCATGGTGGGTATCCCCGCGCCTCGCCTCCGGAGAGTGAGCTGGAGAGGAGATCCCCAATGGTGTTGCTCGGACTGCTCATGGCCGCGGCGGCCGTCACCGTGGCGGTGGGCGTCGTGGCGGCCAACGAAGGGACGGCCACCCTGACCGCCTTCGGCGAGACCGTCCCCTTCGTGAACAACCAATGGCAGGTCTTCCTCGCCGGCGCCGCCGTCGCGGTCCTCTTCGTGGTCGGCGTGACGCTTCTCTTCATGGGCGTCGGCCGCGGCCTCCGCAAGCGGCGCGACCTGCGTTACCTCCGCGAGGAGCACGAGGAGTCGCTGACCACCCTGGAGATGGAGAAGCGCCGCCTCCAGCGCGAGCTCGCCCGCGTCCGCGGCGGCGACCCCGGGTCGCCCTCGGTCCCCGGCGCTCCCGTGTCCTCGCCTTCCGGGCCTCCCGTGGACGGCCGTCCCGTCGCGGGCCCGGCCGCGCGGGCGGCCCACCGCACCGGCGGACCCATGGTGGGCTCCGCCGCCTCGTCCTTCTTCGACAGGACGGACTGACGCACCGGCGTCCGCCCGGAGACCGAGCCGGTGGTCCCCGGAGATGACCGGGACGGCACCGGAAATCCCCGCGCGGGCTGATGGTTCCCGCACCATCTCCGGGCAGGATCGTCGATGTGCGGATACTCCTCAAGGTAGTGATCACGGCCGTCGCGCTGTGGGTCGCGACCGTGCTGGTCGCCGGGGTGGACGTCGAGGGGGACACCCTCGGCCGCCGGGCGCTCACGCTGGTCGGGGTCGCGGTGATCTTCGGCCTGGTGAACGCGATCATCAAGCCCATCGTCAAGACCCTCGGCTGCGCCCTCTACGTGCTGACCCTCGGCCTGTTCGGGCTCGTGGTCAACGCGCTGCTGCTGCTCCTCACCGGCTTCATCGCCGGCGAGCTCGACCTGCCGTTCACCGTCGACGGCTTCTGGCCCGCGTTCGCCGGCGCGATCGTCGTCGGCGTGGTCGGCTGGGTGCTCGACCTGCTGGTCAAGGACGACTAGCGGCCGCGAACGGCGACCGGGCCAGCCGGTCCGCGCCCGCGTGCCCCTCGTACTCGGGGTGCGCGGGCGGTGCCTCGTCCGCGCCGCCGCCCAGCAGGACCCAGCGCCGGGCCTGGACGGCGCCGACCAGGAAGTCCGCCTCGTTCACCGCCCCGGCCCCCGCCACCACGAGCGTGTCGAACTCCGCGTCCGCCCTGGTCGCGCCCACGGTGAACGGCGTGCCGCAGACCAGCGCCGCCGTGCGCAGCAGGACGTCGCCGGTGTCGTCGCTCGGGACCTCACCGGTCGGGCCGGACACCGGGAAGCCGTCTTCGGCACGGTTCAGCTGGGACGTGAGCCGCTCGATCCGGGCCATGGCGGACCGCTGACGCGTCGCGAGCACATCCGGGTCGACCGGTCCGCCGCCACAGATCTCCTCCACGTTCCCCCGGGAACGGGCCTCCGCCGCCGTGGCCGCCTCGAACTCGCCCGACCGGACCGACAGCTCCTCCTCGGCCTCGCCGCGGCGCCGCGCCAGCAGCGCCTCGGTCTCCGCGACCCTGGCCACGGCCGCCTCCGCCTCGGCCCTCGCATGGTCGTGCGCGGCCCTCGCGGTCTCGTACTCGCGCCGGGCGACGGCCAGCCGTCCCTCGATCTCCTGGGCGATCCGCCGCGCGTTCGCGGCCAGCGTGCTCGCCTGCGTGGCCAGGTTGACGGCCTCGGCGGCGCGCTGTGCCTTCTCCTGGTGGTCGGCGGTCGCGGCCGTCCGCTCCTTGGCCAGCCGGGACAGCTCCGCGGCGAGCTGCCGCTGCGCCTCCTGCGCCGCCGTCAGCCGTGCGGCGCCCTCGTGCAGGAACGCCTCAAGCTGCGTGCGGTACGTCTGCGCGCGCTCGGCGGCGTCCTTCGCCTGCGCCGCCCGCTTCGCCGCCTCGTCCGCCTCCCGCGTCAGCGCCTTCACCTCCGCCCGCAGGTCCTTCAGCTCGGGCGGCGGGGGCGCGACGTGCAGCCGTTGGCCCAGCGACCGCTTGCGCCGCCGCGCCGACAGTGCGGACTCCGCCGCGGCCAGCCGGTAGTAGCGGGTGTGCCCTTCGGCGTCCGCCGCCGCCGACTCGGCCGCCAGCCGCTCGGCCGACTCGATGGCACCCGGCAGGTCGTCGCGGGCCCGTGCCAGGTCCACGGTCAGCGTCTCTTCCTCCTGCTGCGCCGCCTGGAGCTCCGTCCGCGCCTGCGCGTTGCGCTCCTCCAGCGCGTTGCAGCGCGCCAGGGTCGCCTCGGCGGTACGGGTGAGCCTGCCGGCCTCCTCCGCCTTCGCGTCGGCCTCCCTCTGGAGCCGCTGCGCCTCGGCGCGCGGCCCCTCCAGCTCGGCCACGACCTCGGCCTGCGCCGCCTCCAGCCGTTCGGCCTCGGCGGCGGTCCGCACCACCGCCTGCTCGGCCGCCTCGACCGCGGCGCGCATCTCCTCGATCCGCGCCGCCAACCCGGCCAGCTCCGCGTCCAGTTCCTGGCGACGCCGTTCCCTGGCGGTCTTGAGCGATTCCAGCAGCGCCTGGTCACGCGGCCACTGTTCCAGCCACATCAGCGCGCGTTGCAGCTTCCGCGCCTCCTCGGCCCAGGAGTTCGGCCACGCCTCCCCCAGCGGACGGGCCACCACCGAGAGGACACGTGCCTCCGGTGCCCGATCGTCCTTGATCTCGGCGGGCTCCGGTTGCGGGACCTCCTGGGGCCGTGTCACCTCCACCGAGGTCACGGGCCTGAACTCGACCGTGCGGTTGGCCCCGTCCTCCCTCAGCGGCGCTTCGGCCGGTTGCGCGGACGGCGGCTCCGGGACGGGCGGTGGCTCCTCCGCGGCCGTGGCCACCAGCACGGTGAGCACGTTCTCCCCGGCCGCCCGCGCGATCTCCTCGGCGCGCGCCTCGGTGGGTGCCAGCACCAGGGTCCGTTCGCCCTCGCGCAGGGCCTCCTGGACGGCCTCGCCGACCGGCACGTCCCGGGTCACATCCTGGGCCTCGGCGGCGACGAGCAGGCGGGCCAGTTCCTCCGCGTCTCCGGCGATCCGACCGTCCCGCATGGCGCGCAACGCGGCGAGCTGCCCGCTCCAGCCGAGGACCTTCGTGTCCTTCTCCCTGAGGCGCCGCTCCAGCCCCTCGTAGACCTCGATCAGCGCCTTGCACGCCTCCGCCGCCATCTCCCGCACGGACGGCCCGTCGGCCTCTGGCTCGTCAGGCTCCTCCGGCGTGTCCGCCTCGTCGGAGGCGTCGGCCACCATCGCCTCGACCTCGGTGGTCACGTCGTCGGGGACCGGAAGGGGCGAGGTCGCGGCGTCCGGGGCAGTGTCCGACGCGGCGGCCGGCTCCTCGGCGGCCTTCTCCTCGACGGCCTTCTCCTCGGCGTCCGGGGCGGGGGCACCGGGAAGGGGCAGCGCCTCAGTCGGGGAATCGGCGGTGGTCTCCTGGGACGACGGCTCGCCGGCGTCGTCCAGGACGTCGTGCTTCCGGCTGTCCGGTTCTGGTGGGTGCTCCACGCCTCATCCCGTTCCGTCGCTTCGGAGCCCTATTCTTCTCCGCTTCCGCCCCGCCTTAACGTCTCACACCCGATGACCGGCAAGAACCGCGTGGTGGTCGATGTCGTCGTCCGGCCGCGGGTCCGGATGGACGAGAGCGCCCGCGAGGCGCGGCAGCGCGTGCATCAGGCGGTGCTCGGCGTCCACGGCGACGCGATGGGCCTCCACCAGGGTCGTGCCGGGGTCGATGACGACATCGCATTCGGCCCGCAGGCGGTGGCCGACCCAGCGCAAACGTACCGATCCCACGTCCAGGACGCCGGGTGTCGCCGCGAGAGTCGCTTCGGCCTTGTCCACGAGGGCGGGATCCACGGCGTCCATGAGGCGGTGCCAGATTTCCCGGGCGGCCTGCCGGAGAACGAGCAGGATCACCAGGGTGATGAGCAGCCCGACGACCGGGTCCGCCCAGGGGAGGCCGAGCGCGACGCCTCCCGCGCCCAGCAGGACGGCCAGCGAGGTGAGGCCGTCCGTACGGGCGTGCAGTCCGTCCGCGACGAGTGCGGCGGAGCCGATGCGGCGCCCCACACGGATGCGGTAGCGGGCCACCAGTTCGTTGCCCACGAAGCCGGCCAGTGCGGCACCGGCCACGGTGAGCAGGTGACCCACCGGCTGCGGGTCGGCCAGGCGTTCGACGGCGGTGTACCCGGCGGCGATGGCCGAGGCCGCGATGGTGAGGACGATGACGACGCCCGCGATGTCCTCGGCCCGCCCGAACCCGTAGGTGTAGCGGCGGGTGGGCGGACGGCGGCCCAGTAGGAACGCGATGCCGAGCGGCACGGCGGTGAGGGCGTCGGCGCCGTTGTGAAGGGTGTCGCCCAGCAGCGCCACCGAGCCCGAAAGCGCCACCACCACGGCCTGCACCACCGTGGTGAGTGCCAGGACGGCCAGCGAGATCCACAGGGCGCGCATGCCCTCCGCGCTCGCTTCCAAGGCGGCGTCCACCTTGTCGGCGGCCTCGTGGGAGTGGGGACGCACGGCATGCTTTAAGCGGTGTGCCCAGCCGGCGCCATGCGCGTGCGCCCCTTCTCCGTTGTGACCGTGACCGTGGAGATCACCGTGTCCGTGGCCGTGTCCTTCCATCCGTCCAGGATGCGCCAAAGGCCCCATCGCAGCATCTCGACACCTACGTGACCTGTGCAGTCGCGACCGCGTCGCACCTGCCCGCTTAGTGCGGGTTGGTGGCCAGCAGTTCGGCGAGCAGGTCATCGAGGGTCACGATGCCCGCCAGCGCGCCCTGGGCGTCGTTCACCACGGCGAGCTGCGCGCGGTCGCGCCGGAGGCCGGCGACCGCGTCGAGGACGGTGGTCCCCTCGGTGAGGACGGGCGCCGGGTGGGCGAGCTCGGCCGCCCGCCGCTCGCCGTCGGGTTCGGTGACGGCCGCGCGGACGTGCACGATCCCCGCGACCCCGCCGCCGGAGTCGCGGACCACGATCCGGCTGTGGCCGCTCTCGGTGGCGATCCGCCGCACCTCGGCCGCGGTCGCGTCGGCGCCGATCGTGGTCACCGCGGTCACCGGGACGACCAGGTGGCCGACCGTCGCCTCCCTGGCGGCGATGGTGCGCCGCAGCAGCTCGTGGTCGTGCCGGCCGATCAGGCCGAGCCTGCGGGACTCGCCGAGCAGGTGGCGCAGCCGCTGCGGGTCGGTGTGGTCGTCCAGCTCGTCCTTGGGCGTGATCCGGACGAGCCGCAGCAGCCCGTTGGTGATGCCGTTGAGCGCGGCGAGCACCGGGCGCGACACCTTGGCGAACGCCCGGAACGGCAGGGCGAGGATCAGCGCGGACCGCTCCGGGTAGGCGATGGCCCACGACTTGGGCGCCATCTCCCCGATGACCATGTGCAGGAAGGTCACCACGGCGAGCGCGACGCCCAGCGCGGCGGCCTTGGAGCCGGCCTCGGGCACGCCGAGCGCGTGCAACGGCGGTTCCAGGACGTGCTCGAACGCGGGTTCGGTGACGATGGCCAGGCCCAGCGAGCACATGGTGATGCCGAACTGCGCCCCGGCGAGCATCAGCGACAGCTCGCGGGTGCCCGCCAGCGCCGCCGCGGCGGGACGGCTGCCCCGGGCCGCGGCGCGTTCGAGCTGCGGCCGGTTGGCCCCGACCAGCGCGAACTCGGCGGCCACGAAGAAGCCGTTGCCGATCAGCAGCAGCACCGTGACCAGCAGCGTGGTGATCACGCGGGCTCACCTCCCGCGGCGGGGACGAGGTCGACCGTGCGCAGCCGCACCTCGTCGGGGACGCGGCGGCGCACGGTGACGACCTCCAGCACGACGCCCGTGCCGTCGTCCAGGCCGATCGCGAGCCGGTCGCCGGGCGACGGCAGCCGCCGCAACCGGGCCATGACCAGGCCGCCGAGGGTGTCGTAGGCGTCGCCTTCGGGCAGGTCCAGGCCGGTCAGCCGGCCCACCTCGTCGATGCGCATGCCGGCGTCCACGACCCAGGAGCCGTCGGCGGCGGCGGTCGGGGCGGCCTCGGCGGCGTCGGTCTCGTCGGTGATCTCGCCGACCAGCTCCTCGGCGATGTCCTCGAAGGTGAGGATGCCGGCGAGGCCGCCGTACTCGTCGACGACGCAGGCGAACTCCTCGCCGGTCTCGCGCATCTGCTCGATCACGCCGTACAGGGGCTGGCTGCCCGCCACCAGCAGGGGCTTGCGGGCGATGCGGCGGATCGGGGTACGCGAGGACAGCGTGTCGTCGGCCACCTCGCGGGCGCCCGCGACGCCGACGACGTCGTCCACGTCCTGCCCGTACACGGGGTAGCTGGTGTGGCCGGTCTCGGCGATCAGCGCGACCAGCTCGGCGACGGTGGCGTCGCCCGGCAGCCCGCGGACCTCGGGGCGCGGCACCATCACCTCGTCCGCGGTCCGGTCGCCGAACGACAGGGCGCGCTCCAGCACGCCCGACAGGTCGGCGGGCAGCAGCCCGGCGCTGTACGAGCGGCCGATGATCTCGCCGAGCTCCTCCAGGGTGGCGCCGCTGTGCGTGGTCTCCACCGGTTCGACGCCGACGGCGCGCAGCAGCCGTTCGGCGGCCCGGTCGAACAGCCGGATGATCGGGCCGAACACCGCCAGGTACACCAGCGTGGACGCGGACAGCGCGCGGGCCAGCGACTCGGCGCGGGCCAGCGCCAGGTTCTTCGGGAACAGCTCGCCCAGCAGCATCTGGATCAGCGTGGCGAGCGCGAACCCGGTGCCCAGCGCGATCGCTCCGGTGGCGCCGGGCGGCACGCCCGCGGCCCGTAGCAGCGGCTCGATCAACTCGGCGAGCGCGGGTTTGGCGATGAAGCCGACCACCAGGGTCGTCATGGTGATGCCGAGCTGGGCGCCCGACAGCATGAACGAGAGCCGGCCGACGACCTTCAGGGCCCGCCTCGCGGCGGCGTCCCCCTGGTCGGCCCGCTGGGTGAGGCGCGCCCTGTCGGCGGCCACGAACGCGAATTCCTGGGCCACGAAGTAGCCGGTCGCCGCGGTCAGCACGATCACGGCGAGGATCCCGAGGACGGCGGTCAGCACGACCCACCGCCGGGTCTATGACTGGGGTCCGACACCGCGGACTCTCAACTCCTCTCACCTCGACAGTAGGAGCAACGTCACCTCATACCAGGTGGTTCCCGGTTGACAACCCGTCGTGAGGTGATGATCGCCTCATCCCGCGACGGCGGCGGCCGGAACCGGTCTCGCGATCACCGGTACCCCGGTTCCGGGTGATCATGGGACCGCCGGTCACGCCGCCCGTCTCGGGCGGTTGTGCCGGATAGTGTCACCGATCACACTGAAGAGGGAGTGCGCGCCGGAAACTGGGGTCGCGGGGCGCCGATGGAGGCGGATCCCGGACCGGCGGGTCCGGCGGCGGGGATCGCAGTGAACGAGAGCGGGGCCGTCCGCGGAGCGGGCGGCGGACCGGCGGGATGGAAGTGAGCGAGAGCGGGGCGGGCGCGACCGCGCCGATGAGCCGTGAGGGGATCGACCACGCGCTGCGCGCCCTGCGCGAGGAGAAGGACCGGATCTCCTCGGCGCTGCTCGACCTGGAGGACCACGAGGGCACCCGGCTGCTCAAGGGCGCCCGGCTGGCGGGCGAGACCTGGCGCCGGTGGGAGGACGCCAAGAAGGAGATCGCCTACGTCTGGCGGCTGTACGACGCCTACCAGCGGACGCTCGGCGCGGCGGCGGAGCTGCGCGAACGTCATCCCAGGCCCGGCTCGGCGGTGCTGGTGGAGCTGACCGGGCTGCTGGCGGGCGCGTCGGTCGAGGTGCCGGACGGTGAGATCCCGCTCGGGCGCAGGACGCTGCTGGGCGAGACCCGGGAGCGGATCACGCTGGACGAGGCCGTGTCCCGGATGTCGGACGGGTACTCGCGCGCGGCCGAGGTGATCGGGGCCGCGGACGCGGCGTGGACGGCGCTGCTGGTCCCGCTGGAGGACATCGAGGAGACCTGGCGCGACACCGCGCGGCTGGCGCAGGGGCTGGACGGTTCGCGCCATCCCGAGCTGGACCGGCTCGGCCGCGAGCTGAGCGCGCTGGGGATCGCGGCCCGCACCGACCCGCTGTCGCTGGTGGGCGGCGACGGCCGTCCCGACACCTCCGGCCTCGACCGGCTGCGGGACTCGCTGGAGGCGTTGCGCGCGTCGCTGGCCGAGGCGGCGCGGCTGCGGGACGGGTACGAGCAGCGGCTGGCGGCCGTCCAGGCGTCCATCGACGACGTGGAGGCGGCGGAGCGCCGTGCCAGGGAGGCGCGCACCACGGCGGAGCTGAAGATCGCGTCGGCGGGGCTGCCGGAGCCGCCGGCGCAGGGCGGCGGGCTGCGGCACCGGCTGGCGGGCCTGGAGGAGCTGCGCCGCGGCGGGCGCTGGGCCGAGCTGGCGGCACGGGTGGCCGAGCTCGACCGCGCGACCGGTGCGGCGCTGGCACAGGCCGAGGACAACCTGAGGCTCAGCACCGGACTGCTGGACCGGCGCGGTGAGCTGCGCGGCCGTCTGGAGGCGTACAAGGCCAAGGCGGCGCGCCTCGGCCTCGCCGAGGACGAACGGCTCACCGAGCTGTACCAGCAGGCGCGTGACCTGCTGTGGACCGCTCCCTGCGACCTGCGCCGCGCCACGGCCGCCGTGGCGGCGTACCAGCGCGCCATCAGGGACCGCCGGGACGGGCCTCGCTCCGGCGGCTCCGGCGGGGAACGGGACGAGAGCGAGACGGGAGCGGGCCGGTGAGCGCGGCGGCGATGGCGGAGCCGTGCGGCCAGCCCGGCTGCTCGGGAAACGTCCAGGCGGACGGCTTCTGTGACGTGTGCGGCATGGCCCCGCCCGCCGCCGCTGCCGCCGCCCCTCCGGCCGCCGTCCCTCCGGCGGGTGGACCGGATCAGCCGCGGTTGCCCGGGTCGGCGCCGCCCGAGGCGGGGTCGGTGTCGCCGACGACCCCGTCCTCGATCCCGCCGTCCCCCGGATCGGCGGGTTCCGCGTCGGCGGGCTCTTCGTCGCGAAGCTCGTCCGGGCGTACGGCCACGCGCGGGACGATGAGCGGCGGCACCGGGTCGAGCGCGTCGGCGCGGCGCGGCATGCTCGGCGCCGGCTGGGTCGAGGTGCCGCCCGTCCCGTACCGCGACCCGGCCTCGGCGATCATGGAGAAGCCGGAGGTGCCGGAGAAGCGGCGGTTCTGCAGCCGCTGCGGCGAGCCCGTCGGGCGGTCGCGGGACGGGCGTCCCGGCCGGACCGAGGGCTTCTGCCGCGCCTGCGGCCACCCGTTCTCGTTCACCCCCAAGCTGCGGCCCGGCGAGCTGATCGGCGGCCAGTACGAGGTGCTGGGCTGCCTGGCGCACGGCGGCCTGGGCTGGATCTACCTGGCCCGCGACCACAACGTGAGCGGCCGCTGGGTGGTGCTCAAGGGGCTGCTGGACACCGGCGACGCCGACTCGCTGGCCGCCGCGACCGCCGAGCGCGCGTTCCTGGCCGAGGTCGAGCACCCCAACATCGTCAAGATCTACAACTTCGTCCGGCACGGCGACTCCGGCTACATCGTCATGGAGTACGTCGGCGGCCGGTCGCTCAAGGACATCCTGCTGGCCCGCCGCCGCGAGCTGGGCGAGCATGCCTCGCTGCCGCTCGGCCAGGTGATCGCCTACGGCCTCGAGGTGCTGCGCGCCCTCGGCTACCTGCACGGCGTGGGGCTGCTCTACTGCGACTTCAAGCCCGACAACGCGATCCAGTCGGAGGAGCAGCTCAAGCTGATCGACCTGGGCGGGGTGCGGCGCGCGTTCGACGTCAACAGCCCGATCTTCGGGACGCCCGGCTACCAGGCGCCGGAGATCGCCGACGCCGGTCCCTCGGTGTCCTCCGACCTGTACACGGTGGGCCGCGCGCTGGCCGTGCTGAGCTTCCCGTTCCGCGGGTACACCGGCCGCCACCTGCGCAGCCTGCCGCCCCGGGACGAGGTGCCGCTGCTGGTGCGGCACGAGTCGTACTACCGGCTGCTGCGCCGCGCCACGCACATGGACCCGGCGCGCAGGTTCCAGAGCGCGGCGGAGATGGCCGAGCAGCTCACCGGCGTGCTGCGCGAGGTGCTGTCGGCCGACGACGGGCGGCCGAGGTCCGCGCCGTCCACGCTGTTCGGGCCGGAGCAGCACACCGCGGGCACGGAGATCATCAGCCTGCCGCGGATGCGGGGCGCCCGTGGCGCCGCGGGCTCGCCGAACGGGGCGCAGGCCCCCGTGCTGGCGCCGCTCGCGCCCGTCACCGCCGCGGCGGCGCTGCCCGCCCCGCTGGTGGAGAGCGGTGACCCGGCGGCGGGCTTCCTCGCCGGGCTCACCGGCCGCGATCCGCACGAGCTGGCCGCCGCGCTCGCCGCCGCCCCCATGCCGTCCCTGGAGGTGTCCCTGGCACTGGCCCGGGTGCGGATCGAGCTGGGCGCGCTCGACGAGGCGGGCCGCCTCCTGGACGACATCGCGGCGCGGCACCCCGACGACTGGCGCGCCGACTGGTACCGGGGCGCCGCCGCGCTGGCCGGGCACCGCTTCGCCGACGCCATCGCGATCTTCGACGATCTGTACGATCTGATGCCGGGGGAGACGGCGCCGAAGCTCGCCCTGGCGTTCTGCCACGAGTACGCGGGCGACACCGTGCAGGCCGCGCGCTACTACGAGACCGTCTGGCGGACCGATCCCACGTACGTGAGCGCCGCGTTCGGCCTGGCCCGGGTACGGCTGGCCGTGCGCGACCGCAAGGGCGCTCTGGAAGCGCTCGACTCCGTTCCCCGTATCTCAAGCAACTACATCAACGCGCAGCTCGCGTGCGTCGTCGCGACCGTGCGGGGACGCACCCCCGGAGAGCTGACCGCCGCCGCCCTGACCGAGGCGGGCCGCCGCCTGGAGAACCTGCGCCTCGACACCGAGCGTTACAACTCCTTCGCCGCCGAGGTGCTGGAGGCGGGTCTGGCCTGGGTCCGCGCGTCCAGCCGTCCGCTGGTGCCCGGCCCGCGGCACCCGGGGGAGGACCTGCTGGGCACGCCCCTCACCGAACCGGCGCTGCGGCGCAGGCTGGAGGAGATCTACCGGCTGCTGGCCAAGCTCGCCGACGGCTACGACGCCCGCCACGACCTGGTGCGGCGGGCCAACGCGGTCCGGCCGAGGACGCTGTTCTGAGGATGGACGGGTGCTGACGATGGACGGGTGCTGACGATGGGCGGGTGCTGACGATGGGCGGCGCGGGCACCGGTCCCGGCGGTGACGGCGGACCCTCCGGCGAGGGGATCGCCACGTCCTGCCCCGCCTGCGGCGAGCCCCTCGACCCGTCCGACCGGTTCTGCGAGGCATGCGGGAAGTCGCGGGCGGGGCCGCGTGCCGTCATCGAGATCCCCGAGATCCGGCCCGAGGCGGTGCTGGAGACCTCGTCCCGCCGCGTGCGCCCCGCGCCGCCCGCCGAGTGCGCGGACTGCGGCGCCACCGGCATCGACCGGGACGGCTACTGCGAGCAGTGCGGGCTGCGCCAGCCCACCGGCAACGAGCACGTCGAGATCGAACTGGCGGGGCCTGTGCGGGACGGCCCTGTCCGCGCCGCCGGGGTGAGCGACCTGGGTCATCGCCGCAGCCGTAATGAGGACGCCCTGGCCATGGCGGCGCTTCCCCGTACCGTGTGCGCGGTGGTGTGCGACGGCGTCGCGTCCGCCCCCGGATCGGACCAGGCCGCGCAGGTCGCCGCCGACACCGGCACGGTCGGGCTCGCCGACCTGCTGGTGGCCGGGTACGACGCCGTGGCGGCCACGCGCGGGGCGATCCAGCGCGCGGGCGGTGCCGTCGCCAGGCTCTCGGACACCCGCCACAACCCGCCCGCCTGCACCTACGTGTCGGCCGTCGTGTCCCAGGAGTCCGTCACGGTCGGCTGGGTGGGCGACAGCCGCGCCTACTGGGTCGGCGCGCCCGCCGGGAACAACGGGCACGGCGGGTCGGCGCTGCTGACCCGGGACGACTCGTGGGCCGACCTGATGATCGCGCGGCGGGCGATGTCCGAGGAGGCGGCGCGCGCCGATCCCCGGGCGCACCTGCTGACCGGCTGGCTGGGAGCGGACGCCGAGACGTCCGCCCCCCACACCGTGACGTTCCGTCCGCGCGGCCCCGGCATGGTGGTCATCTGTAGTGACGGGCTCTGGAACCACCTGCCCGAGCCGTCCGAGCTCGAATCCGCGCTGCGCGAGGCGCCCCTCGCGGAAGGCGGGCTGCTCGCCGCGGCGCGCGGGCTCGTCCAGGCGGCCCTCGACGCCGGCGGGCACGACAACGTGACGGTCGTGCTGATCCCGTTCCCGCCCATCTCCCCCACGTCCGGCCCGGCCTCCGCTCGTCCCGCCGAATGGGCGTCACCCGCTCCCGCTCCCACCCCTGTCCCGTGTCCCCCATCTCCGGACCCGCCGTTCCCGCCCCCGCCGGGTCCGGACGGAACCTCCAGGGAGCCCTCCCATGAGTAGCGACCTTCCTGAGTTCAGCATCCGTGTCGACCAGAACCCTTATCTCCCGGCGGGCGGCCGGGAGATGCACGCCATCATCGGCATCGAGGCCAGGGGCGCGCCGGGCCGCATGGCCGGTGGAGGCACCGGGCAGGAGGCGTCCACCGCCGAGGCCGCGGAGATCATCATCATCGACTCCTCGGGGTCGATGTCGTACTCGGGGAAGATGGCGGCGGCCAAGCGGGCCGCCAAGGCGGCGGTGAACGTGCTGCGGGACGGCGTCCACTTCGCGGTGGTCGCCGGCGCCAACCAGCCGCGCATGATCTACCCGCAGGGGCAGCGGCTGGTCCGGGTGGACGACAGGACACGGCGGGCGGCGCTGAGCGCGCTGTCCACGCTGGACGCGGCGGGCGGCACCGCCATCGGGTCGTGGCTGCGGCTCGCCGGGCGGCTGTTCGCCGACCACAGCGGCGCCGTGCGGCACGCGATCCTGCTCACCGACGGCAAGAACCAGCACGAGAGCGAGGCCGAGCTGGACGCGGCGCTGGCGGCCTGCTCGGGGGTGTTCGTCTGCGACGCGCGGGGCGTCGGCACCGACTGGAACGTGGCCGAGCTGCGCAAGATCTCCTCGGCGCTGCTCGGCTCGTTCCTGGACGTCCCCGACCCGGCGGACCTGGAGGCCGACTTCCGGGAGATGACCGCGGCGGCGATGGGCAAGCGGGTGGCGGACGTCGTGCTGCGCGTGTGGACGCCGCGGGACGCGAAGCTGAGGTTCCTCAAGCAGATGGTGCCGACCGTCGAGGACCTGACCGGCAGGCGCTCCGGCACCGGCCAGATCGGGGACTACCCCGTCGGGGCCTGGGGCGACGAGGAGCGCGAGTACCACCTGTGCGTCGAGGTGCCCGCCGGGGACATCGGGCGGCAGATGCGGGCCGCCTGGGTCAAGGTGATCGCGCCCGGCTCCGCCGACACGGCGGAGCGCGAGCTGGCCATGGGCAACGTCCTGGCCGAATGGACCGACGACGAGGCCAAGTCCACCCGGATCAACAACAGGGTGGCGCACCACACCGGCCAGTCGGAGCTGGCCGAGGCGATCCAGGAGGGCCTGGAGGCGCGCCGTTCGGGCGACGAGGAACGGGCCACCGCCCGGCTCGGCCGCGCCGTCGCGCTGGCGGGGCAGGTCGGCAACACGCAGATCGCCGAGCTGCTGGACCGGGTCGTGGAGTACGACCACGAGACCGGGACGCACCGGCTGAGAAAGGACGTGTCGAAGGCCGACGAGATGTCGCTGGACACGCGGTCCGTCCGTACCGTGCGGACGGCCCAGCGCACCGGCACGGCCGCGGGCGCGGGCGGCGCCACGGCGGACGAAGGGCATCCGGGGACCCGCGCCACGCGTCCCACCCAGCAACGGGAACCACGGGACCATCAGGGCGAGGGGTGAGGGCATGCCGATCTGTCCGAGCGGGCATACGTCCTCGTCCGCGGACTTCTGCGACGTCTGCGGCGACCTGATCCCCGGTGCGCCCCGCCACACCTTCGAGGAGGAGCCCTCCGGGGGGCCCGCCGCGCCGGGGGGCTCCTCGCAGGAGGAGACCTGCCCGCTGTGCGGGACACCGCGCTCCGGGCGGTTCTGCGAGGTGGACGCCTACGACTTCGAGACCCGTGCGGTCCGTAACGTCGCCATCTCCCAGATGACCGCCGAGATGTACCCGGAGCCGCCGTCCGTCCTGCCCGAGGAGTGGTCGGCGCCCGTTCCGCCGGCACGCGGCGACGTGAGCTGGTCGGTGGCGATCAACGCCGACCGCGCCTACTACGACTCGGTGATCGCGCTGGGCGGCCCGGACGCGGCGACGATCGCGTTCCCCCCGTACTGCCCGGAACGGCGGATCGCGCTGGCGGGAGAGCAGGTCAGGATCGGGCGCCGGAGCCGGTCACGCGGCATCGACCCCGAGATCGACCTGAGCGAGCCGCCGGAGGACCCGGGCGTCTCGCACCTGCACGCCGTCCTCCTCGCCCAGCCGGACGGGACGTGGGCGCTGGTCGACCCCGGCTCCATGAACGGCACCACGCTGAACGGCGGCACCAAGCCGCTGGACGTCAACGTGCCCGTGCCGGTCGGCGACGGCGACCGCATCCACGTGGGCGCCTGGACGACCATCACGCTCCGCCTCCACCAGGGCGCACCGGAGAGGCGACCGGACGCGCCGCCCTCGAATCGGCCCCCGAATCGGCCCGGAGACCGGCCGGGAGGTGCGGGGTCATGAGCGGACCGCGGACCACGGTGACCCCTTCGCCGCCCGCCCCGGCTCCCGTGCCCGAGCCCGCGCCGCCGTCCCCGCCCGCGCCGGTGGTGGGCGCGGGCGCCCGGTCCGGTGGCCGCCTGGCGACGTTCGTCCGGGGCCGCTGGCTGAAGACCGTTCCGGGACGGATCAGGCTGTACGCGGCGGCGGCCCTCGCCGCGACGGCGCTGCTGCTGCTCGCCCTCACCATGACCATCGGGCAGGCGCGCGACGGCGTGCAGACCATCGGGCACGACGCCGGACCGCAGGTCGTGGCCACCGGCGAGCTGTTCTTCGCGCTCAGCGACATGGACGCGCAGGTCGCCGACGTGCTGCTGATCGGCCGCGAGAGCGACCTCGGCATCGGCAAGGACGAGTCGCTGCGGCTCTACGACCAGCGCCGCAGGGAGGCCGGCCAGGCGCTGGTGGACGCGTCCCAGCTCGCCGGCCAGGACGCCGACCGGCAGCGGACGGTGCGCGAGACCATGGAGGCGCTGGGCCGGTACGAGCGGATGGTGGGCCGCGCCCTGGTGCTGAGCGAGCAGGCCGCGTACGCCCCCGGCGAGCCGCCCCCCGGAGTCGTCGCCGCCTACCGGCAGGCCACCGACCTGATGCGGATGGAACTGCTGCCCAGGGCCTACAACCTGACCCTCGACAGCGGCGCCACCGTCCGGCAGGGGTACGAGGACCGGCGGCAGGCGGTCCTGTCGGGGCGCGTCTGGGTGCTGCTGGCGGGCGCGCTGCTGGCCGGCGTGCTGCTGGCCGCGCAGATCTCCCTGGCCCGCGGCTTCCGCCGTACCGTCAACCCGGCGCTGGCGCTGGCGACGCTGGTCACGTTGCTGCTGGCGGGGGCGGGCGTCGCGGTGCTGACGGCGCAGGCGGGCCATATCCGCACGGCCAAGGAGGACGGCTTCGACTCGATGCTGACCCTGTCCAGGGCCCGCGCGATCAGCCACAGCGCGTTCGCGGACGAGAGCCGCTACCTGCTCGACCCGCAGCGCGCCGACACCTACGAGCAGACCTACCTCGACAAGGCGCTCTCCGTGCTCTACATCGACCCCGGCGACGGCCCGCTCAACCTGGAGACCTACTACCGGCTGGTCGGCCAGAAGCTGTCGTCCTACGAGCCGGGCGGCGACCAGGTGGACTTCCTGGGGTTCTTCGGGGACGAGGCGAGGAAGGCCGGCACGCCGCAGGAAGGCCGCCCGCTCGGCCGCACGATGCGCGCCTACGGGCAGGTGCTGAACAACGACCGGCTGATGCGGGAGCGGGCCGGGCGCGGCGACCGCGCGGGCGCGATCCGGCTGCGGATGGGACGCGGCCCCGACGGCTCGATCAACCTGTTCGAGGAGTACGACCGGGCGCTGGTGGCGCAGACCGGGGCGCACCGCGCCGAGTTCGACCGGTCCATCGCGTCCGCGGACGACGGGCTGCGCGGCTGGACGGCGCTGCCCCCGGCCGCGGCGCTGGTCATCGCCGTGCTGGTGCTGGCGGGGGTGCGTCCCCGGCTGGCGGAGTTCCGCTGACGGAGGAGGACGGAGGAGCACACGATGCGCATCCCCAGAGGACGCGTTCGCGCGGGCGCCGCCGTGTTCACCGCGGTGGCCGCCGTCGCCGCGGCGGCGGGTTGCGGGATCGGCGGGGGCGAGGCCGGGTCGGTCGCCGCCAAGCGGTCCCTGGTGATCGGGGTCAAGGCCGACCAGCCCGGTCTCGGGCTGCGCTCGGGTGACACCTACACGGGGTTCGACGTGGACGTCGCGGTCTACATCGCCGGGCGGCTCGGCGTCCCCAGAAGCCGGATCACCTTCCGCGCCACGCCGTCGTCCATCCGCGAGAAGTCGCTGCGGGACGGCGCCGTCGACATGATCGTCGCCACCTACTCCATCACCGCCAAGCGCAAGACGCAGGTGACCTTCGCCGGGCCGTACTACGTCCCGCACCAGGACACGCTGGTCCGGGCGGACGACACCACCATCCGCAACGTGCGCGACCTGGCGGGCAAGCGGCTGTGCGAGGTCACCGGGTCCAACTCCTGGCGCCGGGTGATCGAGGAACGGAAGATCGCGGCGACCCCGGTGCGGTCGCCCACCTACAGCCGGTGCATGGACATGCTGGCGGCCGGGCAGATCGACGCGGTGTCCACCGACGACCTGATCCTGGCGGGATTCGCCGCCGACCGCCCCGTGAAGATCATCAACGCCCCGTTCACCGACGAGAAGTACGGGGTGGGCCTGCGCAAGGGCGACCTGGACGGCTGCGAGGCGGTCAACCGCGCCATCACGCAGATGTACCAGTCCGGCCATGCCGCCACGTTGCTGAACAAGTGGTTCCGGCGGTCCGGGCTCAAGCTGGCCACGAGCGTCCCCCAGTTCGAGGGCTGCTCCTGAGCCGCCTCCCGAGAGGGCGCGCCTCCCGATAGGGTGCGGGCTCGGGAGGGCCTTCTCAGGGTGGTGTTCTCAGGGGGCGGTCTTGGAGGGGAGCGCGTTGATGGCCTCGCGCAGCGTGTCGTAGATGGGGATGAACTCGTCGACCGCGGTGATCCGGAAGACCCGGCGCACCCGGGGCGGCACCGCGACCAGCGCGATGGCGGTGCCCTGCTCGATCGCCCGCTTGTTGGCGGTCACCAGCGCGTTCAGCCCGGTGGAGTCGCAGAAGACGACCTCCCGCATGTCGATGATCACGGGACCGCCCGACTCCAGCGCCTCGGCCAGGGCCGCCTCGAAGCGCTCCCGGGACACCACGTCGATCTCGCCGCGCGCCCGGACCACCGCGCACCGGTCCTGGCGCAGCAGCGATGCGTCGAAGTCCATGGGCAACCTCCCGTCCCGAGCATGAGCACCCGCGACCCCGGCCCTGTGCCGCCCCAGGATCGCGCACTCGTGCCCGCAATCCAAGTCCGCGGGCGAAGGCGCGTGGCCGCCCTCCACCTCCTCGACGTTAACCGATCTTCGTGGCGGGGCGTGCGCGGGACCGCCGGAATCCGGCCCGCAATGCTACCGACGGGAAACCTACTTTTGGGTAAGAAATGGCGTCCGATTGGATCGATGGTCCAATGTCGGTGCGTTGCGACCGGAGTGTTCCGATGCGGGTAGATCCGTCTGGACAGCCGTGCTGACCTGCGGAAATGCCATTCCGTTCGGGGCATGCGCCGGGAAAGTGCGATGGTGGCGGCGTTGCGGTGGGACGCAAGGGTTACAGTGGCGTTGGCAAATTCTGGAGGCCGGGTGTTCTACACATTCATGCTACGGGTCGTCGCCCCGATCCTGCGGGCGCTATTCCGGCCGAGGGTCGAGGGCCTGGAGAACGTTCCCCGCTACGGGCCCCTGATCGTGGCCAGCAACCACCTGTCGTTCATCGACAGCTTCATCATCCCCCTGTCCCTCCCGCGCCCCGTCACCTACATCGCCAAGGCCGACTACTTCGAGGGCAAGGGCCTCAAGGGGTGGTTCGTCCGCTGGTTCCTCACCACCCTCGGCCACGTCCCCATCAAGCGTGGCGCGCAGCGGGCCGCGATGGGCGCGTTGCAGCAGGGCTTGGAGATCCTCGACAACAGCGGCGCCTTCGCCATCTACCCCGAGGGGACGCGTTCCCCCGACGGCCGCCTCTACCGGGGACGCACCGGCGTGGGCTGGCTGGTGCTGGCGTCCGGCGCCCGTGTGCTGCCGGTCGCCGTCGAGGGCACGGACAAGATCCAGCCGCTCGGCGCGTCCGTGCCGCGCGTGCTCGGCCCCCGTCCCACCGTGCGGATCGCCCCGCCGATGGACTTCGGCCACTACCGCGACCTGCCGCCCGCCAAGGCCCGCCGCGCCATCACCGACGAGATCATCGAGACGATCCAGAAGCTGTCCGGCCAGGAGTACGCGGGCACCTACAACGAGCGCGCCGACGCCGACACCCGCTCCGACGGGCGATCGGGGCGCGCGGCGTCCTGACCGCGCAGGTCAAAAGGTGTGCGAGGGTGTGTCGTCCGGCGTGTCGCCGACGCCGCCCGCCGTAGGGTCACCTGCCATGGCGCACAGGCTCACATCCCACAGGCTCCGTTCCTGGACGTCGCTGGCGCTGGCGGTGGTGGCGGCGACGTCCACGGCGGCGGCGTGCGGCGGCGGCGGTGGCGGGGACGAGGGCGAGGGCGGCGGTGCCGGGCAGCCCAAGCCCGCCGGACGTGCCGCGCTCGCCGGCACCGCCTACACCTCCGACCAGCTCGAACAGGCGCTGCTCACCGAGGCCCCCGGCTATCGGCGCAACGGCGAACCCGACTCGGGCGAGTACGGGGCGCTCAAGGCCATCCAGAACTTCAACCAGCTCCAGCGCCAGGTCACCATCGACAAGCCCGCCTGCGGCAACTACGGCTCGACCCGTCCCGGCGGGCCGCCGGTGGACAAGACGGCGCCCGCGGCGATCATCTCGTTCACCAAGGGGAGCGGGCAGAGCGTCACCGAGACCCTGATGTCGATGTCCGCCGACGCCGCCGACAAGCACGTCAACTCCCGTATCCCGGACGGCTGCGAGACGTTCAGGACCAAGGTCGGCGGGCAGTGGGCCGACCACCGGGTGGTGCAGCCGCCACCGGGCCAGATCGGCGACGGCTCCCGTACGGTCGGCATCACCACCTCCAGCGGGGGCTCGACCCTGAAGTCCTGGTACGTGGTGCTGCGCGGGCGCCGCTACGTCGCCACGATCAGCCTGGTCGGCCCCAGGGCCACCCGTGCCGAGGCCGAGCAACTGGCCCGGCAGGCCGACGCCCAGGCGCGGCGCATCCTGCCCTGAGCGATCACCACTCGCGGGCGGTCCCGTGGACCGAGTAACGTTCCCCTACCGAGTGAGCGACCGTGAGCGAGCGGGGGAGCCCTTGATCGGCAAGGAGGGCCGGGTGACCGGCAAGATCGGCCCGGGGCTGGTCGGGGAGGTCATGATCCCTGTCCGCGGCGGTGTGGAGGCGTTCTACGCCCATCCGGTGAACCCGCGCGAGGAGTTCAGCCCCGGGACCATCGTGGTGGTGGTCGAGTACCACCCGCCCCGTACCGTCTACGTGGCGCAGGCGCTGGGCTGACAACGGGCGTCGGCCGGTTCCGGCCGATGCCCGTATCGTGTGGTTCCGAACCAAGCGACCGTTTCTCGCGTCTCAGAGAGACCGATTCCCGCTCTGGACGTGAGGGAGGGCTGTATGCCCGTTGTCATGGTCGTGGCCGCCGCCGCGGTCGGCCTGGTGGTATTGATCATTCTGTTCAAGATGGTGTGGCGGGTGGCCGAGCCCAACGAGGCTCTGATCATCTCCGGTCTCGGCGCGCGCTCCAAGCCGATCGACGGGGTCGACAGCCTCGGCTTCAAGATCGTCACCGGTAAGGGCACGCTGGTGCTGCCCGGCTTCCAGACCGCCCGCCGGCTGCGGCTGGACAGCCGCGCCGCCAACCTCGAGGTCAACTGCGTCACCCAGCAGGGGATCCCCGTCCACGTCCGGGGCGTGGTGATCTACAAGGTGGGCGACGACTTCCGTTCCATCGCCAACGCCGCCCGCCGCTTCCTGGAGCAGCAGAAGTCCATGGACGGCGCCATCCACGAGCTGTTCACCGGCCACCTGCGCTCCATCATCGGCAACCTCACCGTCGAGGACCTGATCCTCAACCGGGAGCGGCTGACCAGCGAGACCCGTGGCTCGGCCGCCGACGAGATGAGCAAGCTGGGCCTGATCGTCGACTCGCTGCAGATCCAGGGCATCGAGGACGACACCGGCTACATCACCAACCTGGGCCGCCCGCACGCCGCCCGGGTCGCCGCCGCCGCCCGTATCGCCGAGGCGGAGCGCGACCAGGAGGCCACGCAGCGCGAGCAGGAGACCGAGCGTCAGAAGGCCGAGGTCGTCCGCGACACCGAGATCAAGAAGGCCGAGTACGCCGGTCAGGTCAAGCAGGCCGAGCAGCAGGCCCGCCAGGAGGTCATCCTGCGCGAGACCCGCAACGCCGAGCTGGAGGCCGAGCGCACCGAGAAGCAGTTGGAGAGCCAGGTCCGCAAGCCCGCCGACGCCAAGGCGTACGAGCAGGTCAAGCTGGCCGAGGCCGAGCGTGAGGAGCGGATCGCCTACGCCCAGGCCGCGGCCACCGAGGTGCAGCTCAAGGCGCAGCGCGAGTCCGAGGCCATCCGGCTGATCGGTGAGGCCGAGGCCGAGGCCATCCGCCGCAAGGGCCTGGCCGAGGCCGAGGCGATCAAGGCCCGCGCCCAGGCGCTGGCCGAGAACCAGGAGGCCGTCATCGCCCAGCAGCTCGCCGAGAACTGGCCGCAGATCGTCGAGGCCGGCGCCGGTGTCTTCGGCAACGTCGACAACATGGTCGTCCTCAACGGCGCCGAAGGCATGGAGGAGATGCTCGCCAAGGCCCTCACCCTGGGCGGCACGGGCCTTGGACTGGCCCGCACCCTCCTCAACAACCTGAACGGCCCCCAGGCCCAGACCACCAACGGCACCGTCCCCGCGGTCCCCGCCGCGACCCCTACCGCCACCCCTACCGCCACCCCCGACAACGACTGACCCCAACACCCGAATGCCCCGGGCCCGGCGGAAGCCGGACCAGGGGCATTCCTATGCGCCGTCCACGCGCCCTGGGCACAGCCTCGGCACATGCCCACCGCTCCCGCCCTATCACTCTGGAGGTCAGCCCGAAGTGGACGGTCCTCCCAATAGGCTGGAGACATGTCCGTGCCACGGCTCGCCGTCACCGTTGATCTCGTCGTGCTCACGGTGCGGGAGCAGCGGTTGTGCGCGCTGATGTGGCGGCGGGACCGCGCGCCGTACGACGGATGCTGGTCGTTGCCCGGCGGGTTCATCCAGCTCGACGAGGACCTGCCCGCCGCCGCGGCGAGGCTGATGGCGGAACGGGCGGGGCTGGCGGACGTGCGGATCCATCTGGAGCAGCTCGCCACGTACGGGTATCCCGACCGCGATCCGCGCCAGCGGGTGGTGAGCGTGGCCTACCTGGGGCTGGCGCCCGATCTGCCGGCGTCGAGCCGCGCGCAGGTGCTGTGGACGGCGGTGGACGATCTGAAGTGGCGGGACCGGGCCGCCTTCGATCACCGCAGGATCCTGTGCGACGGCGTGGAACGGGCCAGGGCCAAGCTGGAGTACACCTCGCTGGCCGCCGCGTTCTGCCCGCCCGAGTTCACGGTGGCGGAGCTGCGGCGGGTGTACGAGATCGTGTGGGGCACCGGGCTGGATCCGCGGAATTTCCATCGGAAGGTCACGGGAGCGGACCGGTTCCTGATTCCGACGGGACGGACCACGACCCGGGACGGCGGGCGGCCCGCGCAGCTCTACCGGCGCGGCGACGCCGAGCAATTGCGCCCGCCGATGCTGCGGCCGCGTCCCTGACCTGGTCAGGCCAGGTGACATGGCATCGCGCCGGGATTGCTAGCGTGGGGCCTATGGATGGTGATTTGTCGGAGGAACTCGGCTTTCTGGTCCGCGATATCGGAGATGCCGGAATCGCGGAAATGGCCGGTTCTCCGGCGCTGGCCGCGGCCGTCGACCAGCATGCGGCGGCGGTCCGCGATCTGCTCGTCGGCCCGGGCGGATCCCATCCGAGTCCGGACGCGCTCATGACGTACCTGCACGACTTCGCCGAGGCCGCGTTCCGGCGGGGCTGGTGGCCCGGCGACGCACGCGACTGGGAGTTCGTGCGCATCGTCACCGTGTGCTGGATGATGCGCCACGGCGCCGCGCCGCCGTCCAAGAACGGGTCGTAGGCTGGGCGGACGCGGTTGAAACCCCCGCGCCTGTACGACCGAGGAGGACAACGGTGTCCGAGGCACCCACCCCCCATTTCCGCTCTGTGCTCGACCGGTTCCAGCCCTACCGTCCCGGTAGAACCGTGGTGTCGCCGGAGGGGAAGTCGTTCAAACTGTCCTCGAACGAGTCCCCGGACGGCCCGCTTCCGTCCGTTCTGTCGGCCATCGCCGATGCCGCGCTGCGCGTGAACCGCTACCCGGACAACGGCTGCACGGCGCTGGTGGAGGCGATCGCGGACCACCACAAGGTGCCCGCCGACCACATCGCGGTGGGGTGCGGCTCCGTCGGCGTGACGCAGATGCTGCTGGAGGCCGCCGCCGAGCCCGGTGCCGAGGTGCTGTACGCGTGGCGGTCGTTCGAGGCGTACCCGCTGCTGGTGGCGCTGTCCGGGGCGACGCCCGTGCAGGTCCCGCTGACCGGCGAGACGCATGATCTGGCCGCGATGGCCGAGGCCGTCACCGAACGGACGCGGCTGATCTTCGTCTGCAACCCCAACAACCCGACCGGCACGGTGGTGCGGCGGGCCGAGCTGGAGGCGTTCCTGGACCGGGTCCCCGCCGACTGCCTGGTGGTGCTGGACGAGGCGTACCGCGAGTACATCCGCGACGCCGAGGTCCCGGACGGCCTGGACCTCTACCCGGACCGGCCCAACCTGGCGATCCTGCGCACGTTCTCCAAGGCTTACGGGCTGGCGGGGCTGCGCACCGGCTTCATGGTCGCCCACCCGCGGGTCGCCGAGGCCGTCCGCAAGACCTACCTGCCGTTCACCGTGAACACGATCGCGCAGGCCGCGGCGATCGCGTCCCTGGCGGCCACGGACGAGCTGCTGGAACGGGTGGAGAGCACGGTGAAGGAGCGCGAGCGGGTCCGCGACGCGCTGCTCTCGGACGGCTGGACGGTGCCACCGTCCGAGGCCAACTTCGTCTGGCTGCGCCTGGGCGAGCGGACCATGGAGTTCTCCGCCGCCTGCGACGCCCAGGGCGTCAGCGTCCGGCCGTTCGCCGGGGAGGGCGTCCGCGTCTCCATCGGCTCGCCCGAGGAGAACGCGGCGTTCCTGGCCGTGGCCAGGTCCTTCCCGCACCGGAACGGGCCGGATAGATGATCGCGGCGGGGGCGCGGGACGCGGCGTCCTCCACCTGTACGGGCAACCTGTGCGGGCAGGCGGGCTTCACGCAGGCGTGCGGCCACCACGACCGCACCCGGCCCCCGGCGACAGGGGATCAGGTGCTCGTCTTGGGGCCCAGCTTCTCCACGATCAGCCGGTAGAGCTGGCGCGGGCGGCCCGGCTGCGGGGTGCGGTTCGGCGGCAGCGGCCAGGCCAGGCCCTCCTCCACCAGGGTGCGCAGCAGCCTGCGCGCCGTACGCGGGGTGACGCCGAGCATCTTGCCCGCGTTCTCCGCGTCCACGATCAGCGGTTGCTCCTGGTCGCCCAGCTTGTCGGCCAGCCGGGCGAGGATCTCCAGCCCCTTCGGCTTGGCCTGTGGCTGTGCGCGCGGCGGCGTGCGCGGCGCCGGCACGAGGGCGCGGCCGTCGCGGTCGAGCGCGAAGCCCTGGGCGCGCTGGGAGCTCTGCGAACGGGCCAGCGCCGCGCGGGCATGGGTCTCCGCCTCGTGCGCGGTCCGTCCCATCCCGATGCCGACCTCGATCGCCAGGCCCAGCTCCTCGCGCACCCGTTCCACGAACGGCGGCGTGCGGAAGCCCTCGGTGCTGGCGGTGACCGAGCCTCGGGTGGCGATGACCAGGTAGCTGTGATCGTCCAGTGGCCACACCGAGGCGTTCATCCGGTGCGCCTCCTGGAGCAGCACCCGGTGCAGCGCCAGCTTCAGCTCGTCCCGCCAGTAGCGGGGGGTGACCCGGCGCGGGGTCTCGCGCAGCGTCGGCACGTCCACCAGGACGACCACCAGCTGCGACTCCTCCAGCCTGTGGTGCGCGCCGAGCAGCGCGGCGGTTTGGAGCGAGCTGCGGATGGCGGCTCCGGTGGGCCGCACCCTGATGGTCGGCACCCCGGCCATCTCCATCCGCTCCGCGGTGGCGTGGACGCAGGTCATCGCGACCGTGGTGGCGCCGCGCCGCCACAGCCGCTCGTGGAAGGCCGCCAGCGTGCCCGGCCCGGCCGCCTCCTCGCGCAGGTGGACCTGCTCGGTGCCCAAGCTGATCTCGGCGTACGCCTCCTCGACCTCGGCGCGGCCGAGCACGTCGATGCTCACCCTGCCCGGGTCGTACCGGTCGTCGAGGGACGCCCGCAGCAGCGCGCCCTGGAGGGCGGCGCCGTTCAGCGGGACGTAGGTGGCCGGCATGGTCAGCACCCCGGCCTTGCGGGCGAAGTCGTAGGGGACCGGGCTGGCGAACAGGCACACGTCCACCCCCGAGCCCAACCGCACGACCTTGTCGGCCGCCTCCTGCTCGTCCCGGTATGCGGCCGCCACCAGCCGGCTCGGCACCGGTGTGGGGCCGTGTCCCATCAGCATGACCCGTTCGACGAGGTCATGCGGGCCCACGACGCCGATGGTGAGATCGGGGGTCACCGACCCCGTCCTCGTCGCGGTCATCGGGGTTCGCTCACTTCCCGGCCATCCTCGTGCCGGCGGGCCGGCTCCGGCCATGCGTTCGCGCACGCTCCGCCCAAAGGTTGACTCATGGCTTCTCGCCCCTGCCTTCTGACCCTGCACTGCAACCCCGCGATTCGCTCCCTAGTGGGCAGATCGGGTCAGGGCGATGATGTGTGACGCCCGGACACGAAGTCGAATCAAGAGTGCGGCGAAAAAGTAACCGACGCGACCCCCTAGTCAGTAATTTGTCCCCAATCGGTCAGTCTTGATCCAGCATCTTCGGTCGTCCGAAGTACAAAAACAAGACCCGAAATCACCATGGGTCCGGCCACGGGGCACTGATCGACGCCACGGCGGGCGGAGTGGCGCCCGTTTTGTTGGTCGATGGGGTGAAACGCGGACGTCCGGCGCCGTGACCCGCCGGAAACACAAGGGATCCGGCCGTTTTCGGTCACGACCCGCCCGCGACGGCGGCTTGTCCGGCGTTTTAACAGGTCATGGGCATGATCATGGGAGATGGCTGCGACTCGCCCGCCGAATGGCGCCGGCGGCACCCGGGATCCGGGCGTCCACCATCGGCCACCGAAAAGGCCGGTGTCCCGTCCCGAACGGACGCGGACACCGGCCCGGGAGTCAGAGTCAGGTCATGCGATCCTGTCAGGCCGCCCCGTCGGTGCCGTTCCGCGAGCCGCCGCGGCGCCGGTCACAGCTCCTCGCGGGTGATCTCCGCACCGAGCTGGGAGAGGCGTTCCGCGACGTGCGCGTGGCCGCGGTCGAGGTAGTAGGCGGAGGTGATGGTGGTCTCGCCCTCGGCGGCCAGCCCGGCGAGCACCAGCGCGCTGCCGCAGCGCAGGTCGTGCGCCTGCACCTCGGCGCCGTGCAGGGCGCGCGGGCCGTCCACCTTCGCCCGGTTCCCGTTCACCTCGATGTTCGCGCCCATCTTGGTGAGCTCGTCGGCCAGCTTGAACCGGCCGTCGAAGATCCGCTCGTAGATGTAGGACGGGCCGTCCGCCAGGCAGGACAGCGCCATGATCGGGGACTGGAGGTCGGTGGCGAAGCCGGGGTACTCGTCGGTGATCACGTTGATCGGGCGCAGCGGCCGGTCGCGATGCACCTGGAGGACCGCGCCCTGCTGGTGGAACTCCAGCCCCATCTGCTCCAGCTTGTCGCCGGCCACGCCCAGGTGCTCCAGGTTCGCGCCGACCAGGTTGAGCTCGCCGCCGGTGATGCCGGCCGCCATGACGAACACGCCGGCGTCGATCCGGTCGGGCATCACGGTGTGCTCGACCGCCGACAGCTCGTCCACGCCCTCGACGGTGATGAAGCCGGTCCCGCCGCCGCTGATCCGGGCGCCGGCGGCCTGGAGGAACGCGATGTTGTCCAGCACCTCGGGCTCCAGCGCCGCGTTCTTGATCAGCGTGGTGCCGCGGGCCAGCGCCGCCGCCATGATCAGGTTCTCGGTGCCGGTGTGCGACGGGGTGTCGCAGTACAGCGTGCCGCCGCGCAGGTCGCCCGCCTTGATGTGGATCTGCCCGGCGCCGCCCGCCCCCATCTGCTCCGTCACCGTGGCGCCGAGCCGTTTGAAGCCGTTGTAGTGGAAGTCCAGGTTGCGGCTGCCCAGGTTGCAGCCGCCGACGCCCTCGATCACGGCCTCGCCGAGCCGGTGCAGCAGGGCGGGGACGAACAGGAACGACCCGCGGAACCTGGAGGCGATCTCGGCGGGGAGCACCGGGCTGGTCAGCGAGCGGGCGTCGATCACCAGGGTGCGCTCGGCCTCGTGCAGCTCGGCCTTGGCGCCCACGGCGCGGGCGAGCTCCACCGCCCGCCGCACGTCCTCGATGATCGGTACGTTGCGCAGGACCGTGCGGCCCTTGGACGCCATCAGCGAGGCACCGATCATCGGGAGAACGGCGTTCTTCGCCCCCTGGATGAAGACGGTGCCGTGCAGTTTCCTGCCTCCACGCACGCGGTAGCGAACCTCGTGGCCCATGCTCATGCCGTGTGACTCCTTATAGCCGCGGATACGGTCCTGCAAGATCAATGGGCTGTCTTCCCTGCCGCCCGCTCCCGGATCGGCCGGGCACGAGGGTCGAGCGCCGTGGAACGGTTCCCCCCGCGTTGCCCAAGCGTCAGTGCGCAACGGGCCCCAAGTAAACCACCGGAAAGGCGGCGAGGAGTCCGTGCTCGTGCCGTTGTCGCCAGTCTGTCTCTATGACCGAGGAAGATGCCGGTAAGTTCGCCGATTCCAGGCAAGTCGCGCATAGTCGCAGAGTGTCCGGCTGAGGTCTTCGGTTGTGGAGCGGGACGCGTCACCTCCCGGGCCGTACCCCTGAGGTCGGGTTTGTCACTCTTCGGAGTTATTTAGTTCGGCTGCGGGACCTCCCGCCTCGCTGCCCTGGTCCGGCTCCGCCGCCTCCAAAACCTCCACGGGATCGCCCACGGCCAGCGGTCCGGTGACGCGCGGCACGGCGTTCTGGCCGAACCGGACGGCCCCGTCGTACCTGCGGTAACCGGCCAGCGTCCGCAGCGGCTCCCGGCCGCGCGCCCCGCTGTCCTGGTCGGTGGTCGTGACCACGCAACGGCCGCACGACTTGATCATCTCGATCACGGTGCCGCCGATCCGCAGCACCCGGACCCGGTCCTCCCCGTACGCGCCCAGCCCCTCGACCACCAGGTTGGGGCGGAACCGGTTCATCGGCAGCGGGCCCTCGCCCCCGTTCGCGGCGATCCGCGCGTTCAGGTCGGCCAGGGACTCCACCGAGATCACCAGCAGCGGGTAGGAGTCGGCGAACGCGACCACCCCGTCGCCGCGCGACGTCCGCCGCTCCCCCGTGAAGCGCACCAGCCGGCAGTCGGTGCCGAGCAGCGCGGAGAACCAGTCCGCCGCCTCGTCCCCCTGATCGACGCCCTGGCAGTCCGACCGGTGCACCCGCACGTCCAGGACCCGCCCGTGCTCCACCGGCTTGTGGACGAGCGGCGCGAACGCCAACGCCGGGTCGGCCACGTCCACCGTGAGGACCTCGCCGTCGTACACCGGGCGCAGCACCGCCATCCGCGCCAGGTCGCGCTGGGACAGGAACCGGCCGTCCGGCCTGACGAGCATGAACTCCCTGTCGTACCGGAGCCCCGAGGGAAGCAGGTCGGCCGCGCGCAGCGCCGTCCCCCCGCCGCCCTTGAGGGGATAGACGTTCAGCCCGGTGAGCCTGGCCTCCATGGCATCACGTGAGCGCGGCCAGGCGCTCGAACACGGGGGTCAGGCGCTCCACGAACCGTTCGGGGCGGCACACCTCGTCAAGGCGCGCCTCGTCCAGGCTCAGGCCCGCCTCGGCCGCGTGCTTGCGGAGCGTGTCGCGGAACGGCTCGCCGGTCTCCCAGGTCTCCATGGCCGCCTTCTGGACGAGCGGGTACGCCTCGTCGTCCCGGGACATGCCCGCCTCGACCAGTTCGAGCAGCACCGTCGAGGTGTAGATCAGCCCGCCGGTGGACTCCAGGTTGGCCCGCATCCGGTCCACGTCCACCACCAGCCCGGACATCAGCCTGTCGGTGAGGCTGAGCATGTAGTCCAGCGCGATCGACGCGTCCGGCAGGGTGATCCGCTCGGTGGACGAGTGCGAGATGTCCCGCTCGTGCCACAGCGGGATCCCCTCCATCACCGGGACGACCTGCGCCCGCACCACCCGCGCCATCCCGGCGAGCCGCTCGGAGATGATCGGGTTCTTCTTGTGCGGCATGGCCGAAGAGCCCTTCTGGCCCTTGCCGAACGGCTCCCACAGCTCCCTGACCTCGGTGCGCTGCCCGTGCCGCACCTCCAGCGCGATCGCCTCGCACACCGTCGCCATGATCGCCAGCGCGGAGACCCACTCGCTGATCCCGTCCCTGATCACCACCTGGGTGGAGACGTCCGCCGGCCTCAGCCCCAGCTTCGCGGCGACATGCCGTTCGACCGCCGGGTCGATGTTGGAGTAGGTGCCGACCGCGCCCGAGATCGCCATCACGGCGACCGCCTCGCGGGCCCGGCGCAGCCGGTCGCGGGAACGGGCCATCGCGAACGCGAAGTCGGCGACCCGGTGCCCCCACACATCGGGCTCGCCGTGGATGCCGTGCGTACGGCCCACGCGAAGGGTGTCCCGGTGCTCCAAGGCGTGGTCGCGCAGCGTGGCCACCAGCGCGTCGGCCTTGGCCAGCAGGAGGTCGGTGGCCTCGGTCAGTTGCAGCGCCAGCGCCGTGTCGAGCAGGTCGGAGGACGTCATCCCGAAGTGGACGTACCGGGCGGCCTCTCGGGGCTCGGTGTTGTCCGCCCACGCCGACAGGAACGCGATCACGTCGTGCTGGGTGACCGCCTCGATCGCGTGCACCGCCTCCGGAGTGGGCGGCGGCGCCTTGCGGATCGGCTCCACGACATCGGCCGGGATCGTCCCGGCCTCGGCGTGCGCCTCCACCACCAGGGTCTCCACCTGGCACCACAGCTCGTACTTGTGCGCGTCGCTCCAGACGCGGCCCATCTCCGGGAGGGTGTACCGCTCGATCACCCCAACATTCTTCCAGGTGACGCGGTGCGCCCCGCCCTCGGGGCGCGGCGGCGCGCGGGTCAGGCCGGTGCCGCCGCCCGCAAGGCGATGTCCGAGCGGTGGTGCGAGCCGCGCAGCTCGATCCTCCCGACGGCCTCGTACGCGGCGGCGCGGGCGGCGGCCACGTCCGTGCCCGAGCCCACCACGTTCAGCACACGGCCCCCGGCGGACACCAGCCGCCCCTCATCGTCGATCCCGGTGCCCGCGTGCAGGACGTAGGCCCCCGGCACCCGCTCGGCCTCCTCCACGCCGCCGATCACGTCCCCCTTGACCGGGGACGCGGGATAGCCCTCGGCCGCGACCACGACCGTCACGGCGGCGCCCTCATGCCAGGACGGGCGGAACGCCGGCTCCAGGCCGCCGATCGCGCACGCCTGGAGCAGCGGGCCCAGCGGGGACGCCAGCCGGTCCAGGACGACCTGGGTCTCCGGGTCCCCGAACCGGGCGTTGAACTCCACCACCCGCACGCCCTTGGCCGTCAGCGCCAGACCCGCGTACAGCACGCCCACGTACGGCGTCTCACGGCGCCTCAGCTCGTCCACAGCGGGCCGGACGACCGTGGACATGACCTCGTCCACCAGACCCGGCGCCGCCCACGGCAGCGGGGTGTACGCGCCCATGCCGCCGGTGTTGGGGCCCTCGCCGCCGTCGTAGGCGCGCTTGAAGTCCTGCGCGGGCAGCAGCGGCACGGCCGAGTTCCCGTCGCACAGCGCGAACAGCGACACCTCGGGGCCGTCCAGGTACTCCTCGATGACCACCCGTCCGCAGGCGGCGGCATGGGCCACGGCCGCCGCGCGGTCCTCGGTCACCACCACGCCCTTGCCCGCGGCCAGACCGTCGTCCTTCACCACGTACGGCGGGCCGAACTCATCCAGCGCGGCATGCACCTCCGCCTCGGACTCGCACACCCGTGCCGTGGCCGTCGGGACGTTGGCCGCGGCCATGACCTCCTTGGCGAACGCCTTGGAGCCCTCGATCCGCGCCGCCTCGGCATCGGGGCCGAAGCACGGGATCCCGGCACGGCGCACCGTGTCGGCGACCCCCTCCATCAACGGCGCCTCCGGGCCCACCACGACCAGTTCCGCCCGCAGGCGCCCCGCCAGCTCCGCCACCGCCGTGGGGTCCACAGGGTCGATCGCGTGGTTCTCCGCGATCGCGGCCGTACCCGGATTGCCGGGCGCGCAGTGCAGGGCCGTGACCGAAGGGTCTCGATGCAGGGCGCGGGCGAGCGCGTGCTCGCGGCCGCCGGATCCAAGGACGAGTACTCGCACGCCCGGAGCCTATCCGCCGGTGACCGCGCGGCGGGCCACCCGGGGTGACCACCGACACATGCGCCTTGAGTGAACCCCCGATGCGCTACAGGCGTCACACATCCGGGCCCGCACGCCGGGCTGGTAAGCTTCTTTCGGCTTATGGTCCTGTTGCCGAACCGCGAAGGGAGGTGGTCGGGATGAGTCCTGGTGATCCTTGCAGTACGCCGGAGACCCCTCACAGTCCGGAACCAACCGTTCTGAAACTCGTCCAACCGTCTGCCTCCATCAGGCGTCCGGCCAGGGCCTTCGCGCGCTCCCCTCGTCCATAGCCGACAGCAGGGTCGAGCGCGCCGAGGCGCGTGTCACATGTGCCCCTTCTGAGCGCATGCCCAGGCCGGCGGGTAAGGAGCACACCTCATGGCCATGACACGAGTCCGTCCAGGACGTGCTACAAGGTCCCTGTTCAAGCCGCGTAACCGCACCCACGCCATGCGTGAGGCCGCCCGTCCCCGCGACACGGCCGTCATCGACTGGGCCGCCTACATCGACGGGCACCGCGTCTGTACCGACACCGTCGCCGACGCCGTACGCCTCATCCGCGACGGCGGCCTCACCACCACCGACGACGGCAGCGCCGGATTCGTCTGGGTCGGCCTGCACGAGCCGTCCGCCCTCGAACTGTCCGAACTCGCCGAGGTCTTCGGTCTGCACCCGCTCGCCGTCGAGGACGCCATCCACGCCCACCAGCGGCCCAAGCTCGAACGGTACGACGACGTCAACTTCTTCGTCATGAAGACCGTCGGGTACGTGCGCAAGGAACCCGGCGCCCCCGAAGCCGTCGAAACCGGCGAAATCATGATCTTCTGTGGCCAGGACTTCGTGGTGACCGTCCGGCACGGCACCCACGGCGAGCTCGGCTCCGTCCGCGAACGCCTCGAAAAGGACCCGGCCCGCCTCGCCCTCGGCCCCGCCGCCGTCCTCCACGCCATCACCGACCGCGTCGTGGACGGCTACGTCTGCGTCGCCGACGCCGTCCAGGAGGACATCGACGAAGTCGAAGAGGCCGTCTTCTCCCCCGAGCGCACCGACGAGTCCCGGCACATCTACCGGCTCAAGCGCGAGGTCATCCAGCTCAAGCGCGCCGTCGGCCCACTCGCCGGCCCACTCCGCTCCCTCGGCGGCCGCCGCTTCGTCCCCGCCGAGATCAAGGAGTACCTGCGGGACGTCGAAGACCACCTCACCCGCGTCCGCGAACAGGTCGAATCCTGCGACGAACTGCTCAACCCCATACTGCAGGCCCACATGACGCAGGTCACCGTCGCCGACAACAAGGACATGCGCAAGATCTCCGCCTGGGGCGCGATCTTCATGGTCCCGACCGCCATCGCCGGCATCTACGGCATGAACTTCGACTTCATGCCCGAAACCCAATGGCGCTTCGGCTACCCGATGGTGCTCGGCATGATCGGGCTGGCCTGCCTCTCCCTCTACAGAGGCTTCCGCCGCAACGGCTGGCTCTGACATATGTGGGGGGGCGACCCCCCACACCCCCCGGTGCGGGGCGGGAGGCCGCGTCCCTGCGCTCGTAGAACTCGCTCCGGGCCACGGCCTCCCACCCCGGTAGGGGCTCCGCCCCTACGACCCCGGCAGGGGGCTCCGCCCCCTGCACCCCCGTTGGGGCTTCGCCCCTTGCCCCCGTTGGGGCTCCGCTCCTTGCCCCCGTTGGGGGCTTTGCCCCTTGCCCCCCTATGGGGCTTCGTCCCATTGGCCCGATTGGGGCATGGAGGAGCCGACTCCTGGTGCCTTCAGGTCTGGGGTGGACGCGCCTTCGCTTGTTCCTGGCTGTGCGGGGGGCGACCTTCACCCGGGTGCGGGGTGCCTTCGCCCCTGCACCCCCGTTGTGGTCGGCGGTATCGCAAGGTACGGCGATCCAATCGGCACTACGGATCGGCCGCTCGGCCAAATGGCGGATGTCAGCGTTGGATCCGCTCAAGCCTCACCATCGAGGACTGCGGTGTTCTGGCACGCGGTCAGTCGCCACCGACCATCCTCCTTCGACATGACGAACAGTGGCGTGCCGACATCCCGCCCGTCCGATGTCCGGTACACCTGGAGCACCTTGACGGCGGCTACGTCGGGACGGATGAACAGCACGTGTTCCACCTCGAAGGTGACCGTCGAGTCCCGCATCGCGCCGGGGAGCACTTGATGGGTGAAAGCGGAGATCGCTTCGCGGCCGAAGAGACGTTTGCCTCCCCCCGTCGTCCAGATGGCGTCGGCTCGGAACAGGTCGGCGAACTCGTCGGGTAGCTCGTTGTTCTGGGAGTGCTCGACCGTGGCGACCACCTGCTTGATCGCTTCGATCTCGGCCGCCTCGCTCACGGACGCGTCGATGTTCGTCGGACTCATGGGTTCACCCTGCAACCTCAAGTGAGACTGAGGTCAACCATCGCGGCGCAGATGTAAACCCCTTGCCCCGAGGTTCGCCTGCCGGGCGGCTCGCGCTGCGGGCCGCCGCCTGGCCGTGCCCTGTGGGGGAGGAGAGGGATCAGGCGGAGGCTGGTGGGGAGGGCTCCCTGGTACTTCGCTGGGGTCCTGCCGTCCAACCGGCATCATGGCGGGTCCGTTGGGTTCTCCAGGTGTCTACGAAGGTGCATGACGGCCCTGGGGCCGCGTCCAGGCGGGTGGTGTATGAGAAGGCCACCTCGCGATCTATTGATTAGTTAAGCACTGATTGCCTCAATTGTCACATCAGCATCATTGGTGTCGCTTTCGTGGCCGACTTTCTGGCAG
>NZ_BSTM01000021.1 GCF_030269515.1 Actinomadura sp. NBRC 104412
CCTTGGCGGGCCAGCTCGACCGCGCGGCGCCGGAACTCGGGCGGGTGTGGTGACGGCATGACGAACATCCTTCCTGATGATCGCCGGTGACCTCAGGACAGGTGTCCGGTGAACGGGGGGAAGCTCATTCTCTCTCGAGCAGTGGTCACATCTCGGAACTGTGCTCTCCGCAGTTGTCGCCACCCTCCTGGTCGGCTTCGCCGTCTACCAGCTCTGGGGTCTTCGCCGGCAGATTAAGATCAGCACGGACGCTCTGGAGATCGCCATGCGCGCCGCCGACACCGCGCAGGACGCCGTGCGAGAGGCCGCACGATCTGCCGACGCCGCGCAGGACGCCGTGCGAGAAGCGGCACGCGTACGGATCGACGAACAGGCTCCGCGTGTCGTCGTGCTGCCTGAGCCGGTCCAGTGGCCACCGCGTCTCAGCATCGACCGCACCTCCATGCCCAACCGCAACCAGCAACGACTATTCGACGCGATGTCCCTCCACGCCGCGGCCGACGCCAACCAGCGGGACTACAACTTCCCCGAAGACGGCGAACGTCTCCTCTGGCTCATCGCCCGTGCCTTGGTCATCAACGAGGGAAACAGCACTGCACGAATCCGCTTCCATGGCGAAGGCAGATTTATCGAGGGCACGTCCGAGCTCCTACCGAACGAGACAATCACCATCCCTCCGGTCGTGGGGCAACGCGGCGAGACCTACCTTGATCGGGAACATCTCCTCCGCCCTGGCCACGCGGCACTCTGCGAATGGGGGACCGGACACCCTCTGGCCAAGTGGGCGCCCGTGCACACCACGGGCAAGACACCCGAGTGCAAGGTCAGTATCAGCGCCGAAGGCTCGACCGAACACGGCACCCTCGACCAGACAACCATCGAGATCGCCGCACGCCCCCTGGAACCGATCCCTGGCCGCGACGGCCAGTGGCGTCTCAAAGCCAACCCTGACTGTGCGGTCGTCCTGGTCCATCCCACCCACCGGACCTACAGGAACGAGGCGTAGCGCGCTCGTCGCGAGTGCAACCAGGACCACGCCGAGTTGCCCGTCGGGCCAGGGCCTCCGAGAGGCTAAGCTCGACAGCGGTCGAGGCCATGATCATCCCCGGATTGGCCCCGCGAGCTCGCAGCGAGCCGGCACGGGAACGAAGTGGGGCAAACCTGGCGGGGGGCATACCGGGCGAAACTTGGGTTTGCCCAGGTCAGGGTGGGTGGGTCGCGTGGGACTCGAACCCACAACCTACGGATTAAAAGTCCGGAGCTCTGCCAATTGAGCTAGCGACCCGCAGGGTCAGGGTATCGAGAGCGGACGGGTGTTCGCATCGGGGTTACTGGTCAGGTGGACGGGCAGGTGCTTTAGGCCGTTCTGGAAGTTGGAGGCCAGGCGTACCGGGGGGCCGGTTTGGGTGATGGTGAGGGGGAGTAGCTCGCGGAAGATGGCTCGCATCTGGACGCGGGCCAGGTGGGCGCCCAGGCAGAAGTGGGGGCCGAAGCCGAAGCTGACGTGGTCGTTGGGGGTGCGGGTGATGTCGAAGGTGTCGGGGGAGTCGAAGACGGTCTCGTCGCGGTTGGCGGAGGCGTGGTAGACGACGACCTTGTCGCCGGCGCGGAGGGAGGCGGGGCCGAGTCTGACGTTCTGGGTGGCGGTGCGGCGGAAGTCCATGACGGGGGGCCAGTAGCGGAGCATCTCCTCGATGGCCGGGTTCAGGAGGGACGGGTCGGAGCGGAGGAGGGCGAACTGGGCGGGGTGTTCGAGGAGGGTGAGGAGGCCGCCGGGGATGCCGTTGCGGAGGGTCTCGTTCCCGGCGACGGCGAAGAGGAAGAACATGTTCTCGAACTCGGCGTCGGAGAGGCCGCCGGTGAGCATGCGGGACATGATGTCGTCGCCGGGCGCGTCGCGCTTGGCGTCGGCCAGGGCGTGGGCGTAGGCGAACATGTCGCGGAGGGCGGCCCTGGAACGGGGGTTCATGGGGCGGCCGTCGGGGCGGAGAAGGGTCGAGGGGCGCTGGCGCAGGGCGGTGCGGGCCATGGGGCTCAGGGGGTCGGCGGTGGCTGAGGAGAGGTCCGCGTACTCCGCGTCCTGGTAGCCGATGACGCGGGACGCCCAGTCGTAGAGGAGGCGGCGGTCGGAGGACGGGACGCCCATGATGTGGGCCAGCGTCCAGACGGGCAGGTCGGCGGCGACCTCGACGAAGTCGACGTCGCCGCGGGCGGACCCGATCAGGGTGCGGGCGCGGTCCTCGATGGTGGCCTCAAGGGCGCGGACGGCGCGGGGTGTGAACGCGGAGGCGACGATGCGGCGCAGGCGGGAGTGGTCCGGAGGGTCCTGGTTGAGCATCATCGCGCGGACGAACTCCAGGTCCTCGGGCGTGTCGGGGTCGCGGATCTGGGTGGCGCCCAGGTGGGAGGAAAAGATCTCCGGCGTGCGCAGGACGTGCTTGACGTCGGCGTGCCGGAAGACGCCCCAGTAGCCGGGTCCGGCGGGCCAGGCGCCGACGGCGGGCTCGGGGATCCGGCAGACCGGGGCCTCCGCGCGCAGTGTCCGGAACGTCTCGTACGGGACGCCCGCGGCGTAGGTGGTGGGCAGGAAGATCTCCTCGCGCATGGCTCCAGCGTGCATGATGGCGGGGTGACGATGAAGCCTGAGGACGGCGACAGGATCCTGCGGGAGAACTTCGCGCCGTGGGTCCAGGATCTCGGCCTGACGGTGGAGAGGGTGCGGGAGCGGGGCGCCGTGCTGCGGCTGCCGTGGTCGGACCGGCTGGCGCGGGAGGGCGGCGGCATGTCCGGGCAGGCGTTGATGGCGGCGGCGGACACGGCCATGGTGGTCGCGGTGTCGGCGGCGCGCGGCGGGTTCGTCCCGATGACCACCGTCCAGCAGAACACCATGTTCCTGCGGCCGGTCGTGGGGAAGGACGTGCTGGTCTCGGTGGAACTCACCAAGCTGGGACGGACGATGGCCTTCGCCGACATCGTGATGACGGTCGAGGGGGGTCACGAGCCGTACGCCCACGCCACCACCGTGTACGCGCTGCTGGCCGAGAAGCCCGGGTCTTGACAACGGGTCCCTTGTCGTTTGTGATCCGATCAAGCCGCCCCGCTTCCTGAGGAGATCGCGTGTCCGGTGGGTCCGCTTTCGGCAGGATCCGTTTGGTCATCGTGGGCGCCGTCACCGTGGCGGTGGCCGTGATGACTCCGGCCCATTCCGCGGAGGGCGCGGGAATCGCGAGATTCCCTTCCGGATTCCTCTTCGGGGTGTCCACGTCCGGTTTCCAGGCGGAGGGGTCGTTTCCCGACAGCAACTGGACGCGGTACGCGAGGGGCAAGACCCCGTACGGCGACTCGGTCGACTTCCGGCACCGCTATCCCGGCGATATCGAGCTGGCCCGTGGTCTTGGCGTGAACGTTTTCCGTACGTCCCTCGAATGGGCGCGGATCGAGCCGCGGCGCGGTGTCAGGGACGAGACGGAACTCGCCTACTACGACGATCTGGTGCGCCGGATCCGCGCCGCCGGAATGCGGCCGATGCTGACCCTCGACCATTGGGTGCATCCGGGCTGGGTGGCCGACCAGGGGGCGTGGGCGAACCCGCGTACCGTGTCCGACTGGCTGCGGCACGCCCGGTTCATGGTGGAGCGCTACCGCGGCCAGGGCGTCATCTGGATCACGTTCAACGAGGCCAGCCAGTACCTGCTGCACGAGACGCTGGAGCGCCCGATGGGGCCGCTTCAGGTCATCGCGATGCGCCAGGCGCTGATCAGGGCCCATCGCGCCGCGTACGACATGATCCACGAGGTCGATCCGGGCGCGCCGGTGTCGAGCAACGTCGCCTACGGCTCGATCGTCAACGGCGCGTTCGACGCCGCGCTGTTCAACGAGGTCACCGACAAGCTCGATTTCATCGGGATCGACTATTACTACGGCGCGAGCCTGGAGAACCTCACCGCCGTTCACGCCGCGACGGGCGAGTACTGGAGGATCGACCCGGAGCCGGAAGGGCTGTACTACGTCCTGAAGAACTACCAGCGGCGGCTGCCGCACCTTCCCGTCTACATCGTCGAGAACGGCATGCCGACCGATGACGGGAAACCACGTCCGGACGGGTACACGCGGGCCGACCATCTCCGCGACCACCTGTACTGGGTGCAGCGGGCCATCGGCGAGGGCGTGCAGGTGATGGGCTACAACTACTGGAGCCTCACCGACAATTACGAATGGGGGAGTTACCGTCCCCGTTTCGGCCTTTACACGGTGGACGTGCAGGCCGACCCGTCCTTGCGGCGCAGGCCGACCGACGCCGTGCCCGCCTATCGGTCGGTGATCGCCAACGCCGGGGTCCCGTCCGGATACGTGCCGGTGCGCAGGCCGGCGTGGTGCTCGGTCGAGGACCTGATCGCCACCTGCCTCGGCAGGACGCCGGCTCCGCCCGCCCCGTACCGGGCGCTCTACTGAGCGTCGTGGCGGGGGCGAATCACGGGCGGGCGAACCGAATGACCCCCGCCTCACCGGGTACCGCCACGGCGAAGCGATGAGGCAGGGGAGGTCGTGGGCGACGAGCACATCCGAACCGGCGCCGGGGCGGTCACGGCATCCGGGCCGGGCACGGTCGAAGAGGGCCTGCTGCACAGCCTGAGACGGGCCGCCGCCGCCATGGAGGAGGCCGGGATCGAGTTCGCGCTGGCGGGCGGGTTCGCCGCGCATATGCGCGGCGCCGCCGTGTCGACGCACGATGTGGACTTCGCGCTGCGCCCCCGCGACGCCGAGCCGGCGCTGGAGGCGCTGGAGGCCGTGGGCATGCGACGCCGCCGGATCCCCGAGAACTGGCTGGTCAAGGCCATCGACGGCGACCACACCATCGACCTGATCCACACCCCGTCCGGCCGTCCCGTGGACGACGCGCTGCTGGGCCGGGCGGAGCGGATGTCGGTCGCGGCCGTGCTGATGCCGGTGCTGCCCGCCACCGACCTGGTGGTCATGCGGCTGCTGGCGTTCACCGAGACCGCCTGCGACTTCAGCGAGTACCTGCACGTCTGCCGGGCGCTGCGGGAGCAGGTCGACTGGCCGCAGGTCGGCAAGGAGACGGCCGACTCCCCGTACGCCTACGCCTTCCTCACGCTGCTGGCCAGGCTCGGTGTCATCGAGGGGGGATTCCTGTGAGCGACGCTTTCCAGGACCGGTCCGACTACGTGTCCGCGCACATCCAGGAGAGGCTTGCCTCCAGGACGCACGAGCTGGGCATCCAGGTCGATGTCAGGGGTGAGGTGATCTACCTGCGCGGTGAGGTGGTCAACGAGGAGCGGCGGCGCCAGGTCGAGGAGGCCGCGCGGGTCTGCGCGGAGGGACGTACCGTGCGCAACGAGGTGACGGTGACCGCGATGCGGGAGCCGGACGGTGAGGAGACGCTGTCATGATCCGGCTGGCCGCGGTCGGCGACCTGCACCTGGGGCCCGATGCGGCCGGGACGTACCGGGCGCGGCTCGGCCGGCTGGCGGGCAACGCCGAGGCGTTGCTGGTGGCCGGCGACCTGACCAGGCACGGCACGGTCGAGGAGGGCCGGGTCGTCGCCGACGAGCTGCGCGACCTCGGCCTTCCGGTGATCGCTGTGCTGGGCAACCACGACTACCATTCCGACGCCCAGGACGAGATCACCGCCATGCTGCGGGACGCGGGGATCACCGTCGTGGAGGGTGAGGGCGTCGTGGTGGACTGCCACGGGTTCCGGCTCGGGGTGGCGGGCGGCAAGGGCTTCGGCGGCGGTTTCGCCGGCAAGTGCTGCAGCGACTTCGGCG
Source organism: Actinomadura sp. NBRC 104412 (assembly GCF_030269515.1). Taxonomy (GTDB): domain Bacteria; phylum Actinomycetota; class Actinomycetes; order Streptosporangiales; family Streptosporangiaceae; genus Spirillospora. Next base: position 5,790 of record NZ_BSTM01000021.1, read on the forward strand.
AACGCGAGATGAAGGCGTTCATCGCGCACACCAAGGAGTTCTCCGAACGGCTCGGCACCGCGCTGCTGGGCCTGGACGCCGACGTCCGGGTCGCGCTGACTCACTACTCGCCGGTCGAGGACACCCTGGCCGGCGAGCCCCTGGAGATCTACCCGTTCCTGGGCAGCTACCTGATGGCCGAGGCGATCGACTGCGCGGACGTCACGCTGGCGGTGCACGGGCACGCGCACAAGGGGACCGAGAAGGGCGAGACGCCGGGCGGGGTGCGGGTCCGCAACGTCGCCATGCCGGTGCTCCAACAGGCGTACACAGTCTACGCCCTCGACGGGCTCACCGAATCCGCGGGAGAAGGGGCGTGCACCGTCGGCGCGAGCTGAACCCGCGGGCCTTCCCGGACGTTAACGGCACAGGGTCCACATGACCCACATCCAGCCCGGAAACCACCCGCAATGTGAACGGCCGGCGGATCGCGCAGGAGGGGGCGGTCCGGTGGTCGTTCACCCGTCCGGGCGGAGCAGGTCGAGCACGGCCTGCTCCGCCGGGCCCTGTGTCGCGAGTTCCCCCGCCTCGGCGTCCACCCCGAGCTCGGTCAGCGCGGGCGCGATCGTCTCGCCCCGCTCGTACAGCTCGATGACGCGGGGGTCGATGTACGAGGCGCGCGCCACGGCGGGGGTGTTGCCCAGGTAGCCCGCCACCTCCCGGACCACCCGGGTCACCGCCCGCGCCCTGCGCCGCTCGCCGTCCCCGGCCCGCGGCACCGACACCGCCAGGCCCACCGCCGCAAGGACGGTGGCGTGCCAGGTACGGAAGTCCTTGGCGGTGAAGTCACCGCCGGTCACCTCGCGGATGTAGTCGTTGATGTCGGAGGTCAGCACGTCGTGCCAGGCGCCGTCCCGGTTGCGGTACGCGAGCAGTTCGGGGCCGGGGTCGCGGCGGCGTTTGAGCCCGTTGACCACCCGGCGGACCTCCTCCTCGGCCACCGCCTGCTGCCGTTCCCTGGCGCCCTTGGCCGGATACTCGAAGATCACCACGTCGCGGCGGCAGCGGACGTGCTCGCGCAGCACGGTGGCCACCCCGAACGTGCCGTTCTCGGCGGCGTACTCCTCGCCCCCGACCCGGAAGAAGCCGAGGTCGATCAGCCGGACCGCGGCGGCCAGGACCCGTTCCCTGGTGAAGCCGCGTCCGGCCATGTGGCCGGCGAGGACGGCCCGGACCGCGGGCAGCCGGGCGGCCAGGTCCAGTACCCGGTCGTGCTTCTCGCGGTCGCGCCGCGCCCGCCACTCGGCGTGGTAGATGTACTGGCGCCGTCCCGCGTCGTCGATGCCGACGGCCTGGATGTGGCCGTCGCCGTCCGGGCAGATCCACACGTCCCTCCACGCGGGCGGGATGACCAGCTCCTTGATCCGCCGTACCTGCTCGGGGTCGGCCGGGGTGCAGCCGTCCAGGCCGAGGTAGCGGAAGCCGCGGCCGTGCCGCCGCCGGGTCAGGCCGGGCTCGGAGGGGTCACTGCGCCGCACGTCCCCCACCTCCCGTGCTGCTTCGGGCCACCTTCGGTCAGCCGGGGTGGATCTCCCCTCCCGCGGGCACCAAGGTCTGGCCGGTGTAGTACGACGACAGCCTGTTGGCGGCGAAGAACACGTAGGACGGCGCCACCTCGTCGGGGTCGGCCGCCCGTCCCATGGGCGACTGGCCGCCGAACCCCTCGACCCTCTGCTCGTCGAAGGTGGCGGGGATCAGCGGCGTCCACACCGGGCCGGGCGCCACGCAGTTCACCCGGATCCCCTGGCCGAGCAGGTTCTGCGCCAGCGACTGCGCGAACGTCATCGCGGCGGCCTTGCTGGCCGAGTAGTCGATCAGGCTCTTGTTGCCGCGCAGCCCGTTGATGGAGCCGGTGAACACGATCGAGGACCCGTCGCCGAGGTGGTCCAGCGCCTCCTGGACGATCCAGAACAGCGACAGCGTGTTCACGTCGAAGGTGCGGCGCAACTGCGCGTCGTCGATGTCCCGGACGTCCTTGACCGGCGTCTGCGTGCCGTGGTGCAGCACCAGCACGTCCAGGCCGCCCAGGTCGCGGGCCGCGTGGACGACGGCCTCCCGGGCGTGCCGTTCCTCGGCCAGGTCGCCGCCGATGGTGAAGCAGCGGCGGCCCTCCCGTTCGACCAGCGCCGCGGTGTGCCGGGCGTCGTCGTCCTCGCTGAGGTAGGTGATCGCGACGTCCGCGCCCTCCTTGGCGAACGCGACCGCCACCGCCCGGCCGATCCCCGAGTCACCGCCGGTGATCAGCGCGCGTCGTCCGCCGAGCAGGCCGCGTCCCTCGTAGTCGCGCATCTCGTCCCGCGGCTCGGGGGTCATGTCGGCGGTGCGGCCCGGGTAAGGCTGCTCCTGTGCGGGTGGCTCGCTCATCGTCGCCTCCTGTCCGCGTCCGGACGCGCGCCGGACGCGTGGTGCGGGACGTGTTCGGGACGCGCATGCCCGGGAGGCGAGGGGGCAAACACCACCCGTATCGTGACCCCTGGGTAACATCTCCCGAACCATATTCGGTCTCACGTAAGGTGCTGCTTATGGACCTGAACGGAGTGTCCGCCGTCATCTCCGGTGGAGCGAGCGGCCTAGGCGCCGCCACCGCACGCGAACTGGCCGCCGACGGCGTCAAGGTCGTGGTCGCGGACCTGAACGAGGACAAGGGCAAGGCGCTGGCCGACGAGATCGGCGGCGTGTTCGTCAAAACCGACGTCGGCGACGAGGCCCAGGTGGAGGCCGCCGTGCGCGCCGCCGTCGACACCGGCGCCCCGCTGCGCGTCATCGTCAACAGCGCCGGTGTCGGCTGGGCGGCCCGCACCGTGGCCAGGGACGGCACGCCGCACCCCCTGGGCGACTTCGAGCGCGTCATCCGGATCAACCTGATCGGCACCTTCAACCTGATGCGGATCGGCGCCGCCGCCATCGCCAAGACCGAGCCCGCCGACGAGGACGGGCAGCGCGGCGTGGTGATCAACACCGCGTCGGTCGCGGCGCTGGAGGGCCAGACCGGCCAGATCGCCTACTCCGCCTCCAAGGGCGGCATCGTCGGCATGACCCTGCCCGCCGCCCGCGACCTGTCCGCGATCGGCGTCCGGGTCAACACCATCTGCCCCGGCATCATCGACACCCCCATCTACGGCGAGGGCGAGGCCGCCGAGGCGTTCAAGGCCAAGCTGTACGCGCCGGTGCCCTTCCCCAAGCGGATGGGCAAGGCGTCGGAGTTCGCGCACCTGGTGAAGTCCCTCATCGAGAACGACTACATGAACGGCGAGACCATCCGATTCGACGGCGGCATCCGCTTCCAGCCGAAGTGAGGCACCGAGGTGACCGACACAGCGACCGACGCAGTACTGACCGAGGAACAGGGCGCCGTCCTCATCATCACCATCAACCGTCCTGAGGCGAGGAACGCCGTCAACGGGGCGGTGGCGCAGGGACTGGCCGCCGCCGCCGAGGAGCTGGACTCCCGCAAGGACCTGTCGATCGGCGTTCTGACCGGCGCGGGCGGCACGTTCAGCGCCGGCATGGACCTCAAGGGGTTCCTGACCGGCGACAACCCGATCGTGGAGGGCCGCGGGTTCGCCGGGATCACCGAGCGCCCGCCGGCCAAGCCGCTGATCGCCGCGGTGGAGGGCTACGCGCTGGCCGGAGGCTGCGAGCTGGCGCTGAGCTGCGACCTGATCGTGGCCGCGCGGGACTCCCAGTTCGGGCTGCCCGAGCCCAAGCGCGGCCTGGTCGCCGGCGCGGGCGGGCTGCTGCGGCTGCCCCGGCGCATCCCGTTCCACATCGCCATGGAGATCGCGCTGACCGGCGAGAAGTACCCGGCGGAGCGGATGGCGCAGCTCGGCCTGGTCAACCGGCTCACCGAGCCGGGGGAGGCGCTTGCCGGGGCCAGGGAACTGGCGCTCCAGGTCGCCGAGAACGCCCCGCTGGCACTGGCCGCCACCAAGAAGATCATCGTGGAGTCCGCGGACTGGGACTCCACCGAGATGTGGCGGAAGCAGAGCGAGATCACCCTGCCCGTGTTCACCTCGAAGGACGCCCAGGAGGGACCGGCCGCCTTCGCCGAGAAGCGCAAACCGGTCTGGAAGGGCGAATGACCCTCACGGGCTGACCCGCTCCGCCGAAAACGGCATGCCGATGACGCCAAGGGAGTACGACACGGGGCCGTCCCGGAGTATCCTTGATCGGAGTCGGCGAGTGGGGAAGCTCGTTCGGCCCGGCGGCCCGTCCTCTTCGGAGGGCGGGCCGTTCGCGTTCACGCCACCTCTTCGGGTTTCCTGGTAAGGCTCAGGGCATCTTCAGCGGGCTTTCAGGAACGGCTGACACCCTCGGTGAGGATGGCGGAGGAGGGCTGACCGTGGCGGAACGCGCGGCGAACGCGGGCAGGACGCCCGAAGGGCTGCTGCTCGTCGTCGAGGACGAGCCGAACATCCTGGAGCTGCTGGCCGGCAGCCTGCGCTTCGCCGGCTTCGAGGTGATCACCGCGACCAACGGGGCGGACGCGGTGCAGGCGGCGCGGCGGCGCAGGCCCGACCTGATCGTGCTGGACGTGATGCTGCCCGACATCGACGGGTTCGACGTGGCGCGGCGGCTGCGCTCGGGCGGCGACCACACCCCGGTGCTGTTCCTCACCGCCCGCGACGCCGTCCAGGACCGCATCAAGGGGCTGACCATCGGCGGCGACGACTACGTCACCAAGCCGTTCAGCCTGGAGGAGGTCATCGCGCGGATCCGGGCCGTGCTGCGGCGGGTCAGGGGCGGCGCCCGCGAACCCACGCCGCGGATGGTCTTCGCCGACATCGAGCTGGACGAGGACAGCCACGAGGTGTGGCGCGGCGGGCGTCCCGTCCAACTGTCGCCGACCGAGTTCAAGCTGCTGCGCTACCTGATGGCCAACGCCGGCCGGGTGCTGTCCAAGCCCCAGATCCTCGACCACGTGTGGAACTACGACTTCGGCGGCGACGTCGGCATCGTCGAGTCGTACGTCTCGGCGCTGCGCCGCAAGGTCGACAACACCGAGCCCCGGCTGATCCACACCCTGCGGGGGGTGGGGTACGTGCTGCGATTGCCGCCGGACAGGCGCTGATGGCGTTCGAGGCGCTGCGCGCACTGCCCGGACGCACGCCGCTGCGGGTCAAGCTGATCGCGGGCATGCTGGTGCTGGTCGCGCTCGGCCTGGCCGTGATGAGCGGCGCCAGCGTCTCGGTGCTCAGCCAGTACCTGGTCGGCCGGTCCGACGACCAGCTCGTCACCAACACCGAACGGGTGGTCGACGAGATCGTCGGGCAGCGCGGCCTGCCCGCCCAGCGGGTGCGGGTGCCCGCCGAGATGTTCGTGATGGTGGAGAACGAGGCCGGGCGCCGGGTCGACTACATCCCGCCGTTCGCCGCCTCCGGCAGCCCCCGTCTGCCCGCCGACCTGGAACGGCGGCTGGGGGAGCCGTTCACCGTCCCGTCCCAGGCCGGCTCGGGCGCGCCCTGGCGGGTGATCGCGCAGCCGCTGCCCGAAGGCGGTCTCGTGGTGCTCGGGCTGAGCCTGGACGAGGTCGAGCGCACCGTCAACCGGCTGATCGTGATCGATGTGATCGTGGGCCTGGTGGTGGTGACGGCGCTGGCCGCGGCCGGGGTCTGGGTGGTGCGGGCCAGCCTCCGCCCGCTGGCGGCGATCGAGCAGACCGCCGGGGCGATCGCGGCGGGCGACCTGTCCCAGCGGGTGCCGGAGGCCGACTCCCGTACCGAGGTCGGACGGCTCGGCCGCTCGCTCAACAGCATGCTCGCGCAGATCGAGTCGGCGTTCCAGGCGCGCGCGCAGTCGGAGTCCGCGGCGCGGTGGTCCGAGGAGAACGCGCGCCGATCCGAGGAGACCGCGCGGCGCTCGGAGGAGCGGATGCGGCGGTTCGTGGCCGATGCCAGCCATGAGCTGCGGACGCCGCTCACCGCGATCCGTGGCTTCGCCGAGTTCTACCGGCAGGGCGCCGCCCGTACCCCCGAGGAGCTGGACCGGCTGATCGGTCGGATCGAGGAGACCGCCGAGCGGATGGGCCTCCTGGTGGAGGATCTGCTGCTGCTCGCCCGGCTCGACCAGCAGCGCCCGATCGAGAAGGCCCCGGTGGACCTGCTCGCGGTCGCCGCCGACGCGGTCCAGGAGGCCCGCATGGTCGCGTCCGAGCATCCGATCGATCTGTCGGTCGAGGGCGGCGTGGCGTACCAGGTGCTCGGGGACGAGCCGAGGCTGCGGCAGGTGCTCGGCAACCTGCTGACCAACGCGGTCACCCACACCCCGCCCGGCACGCAGGTGATGGTACGGCTGCAGCCCGGATCCCTGGGGACGGCGCCCGCGGTGGTGTGCGAGGTGGCCGACGAGGGGCCTGGGCTGTCACCGGAACAGGCCGAGCGGGTCTTCGAACGCTTCTACCGAGCCAACCCGTCCCGGGGCCGTGAGGACGGCAGCACCGGGCTCGGCCTGGCCATCGTCGCGGCGCTGGTCGCGGCGCACGAGGGACGCGTCGAGGTGGACTCGGCCCCAGGTGAGGGAGCCGTCTTCCGTGTCGTCCTGCCGCTCGCCACCTGAGCCCGCGCGCTCCAAGGACGCGTCCTGGCTGGTTGATCCGGACTTCCAGGTATTCAGCGGACTTTCAGGTTGATTCCAGGCCGGTTGCAGATGGAGTGGACATCCTGAAGGTGAGAGGTCAGGGGGATCGCATGAACAGCGAATTTCCGAACGAACAGGAACCGCCGCAGGGGCAGGAACCGCACCAGAGCGGGCAGCGGTGGGCCGGTCCACAGGGGCGACCGGCCCCCCACACGCCCCACGGTGGCCACGCGCCCAGTTACGGCGCCTGGCAGGGGCAGGGGTACGGATCCACCGGCGTCCTTGCCGCTCCCCCCGCGTACACCGGATGGGGGCTGCGCCGGAAGGCCGCGGCGGCGGCAGCGGTGGTGGCGATCGCGCTCGGCGCCGGAGGCGTCGGGGCGGCGGCCGCGATCGCGCTGAACGGTGACGAGCCCGTCGTGGGCAGCTCGGCACCGGTGACGGGGGTGCGGCAAGGGGCCTCGATCGCGCAGGTCGCGGCGGCGGTGCAGCCGAGCGTGGTCTCCATCACGGCCCTGTCGGGGGCGGGCACCTCCGGCGGGTCCGGCGTCGTCATCGACGCCAACGGGACGATCATGACCAACCGCCATGTCATCGCGGACGCGGACCGGGTCACCGTCAAATTCAGCGACGGCCGGACCGCGCCTGCCGAGGTCGTCGGCGCCTCCGACGACATCGACATCGCGGTGGTCAAGGTGTCGGGGGTGTCGGGGCTCAAGCCGGCCTCGCTGGGGAACAGCGACGCGCTGGCGGTGGGCGACACGGTGCTGGCGGTGGGCAGCCCGCTCGGCCTCGACGGCTCGGTGACCGCGGGCATCGTCAGCGCGCTGGGCCGGCACGTCCAGGAGGACGACGGGCCGCAGCAGGTGCCGCCGTTCCTGCGCCAGCGGCTGACCGAGCGAGAGAGCAGCGTGATCGCCAACGCCATCCAGACCGATGCGGCGATCAACCCGGGCAACTCGGGCGGGGCGCTGGTCAACGGGGCCGGTCAGGTGGTCGGTATCAACACCGCGATCGCCACGTCCGGCAACGACTCGGGCAACATCGGGGTGGGTTTCGCGATCCCGATCAACGACGCCCGCAAGGCCGCCCAGTCGATCATCCAGGGCGGCTAGCACAGACCACTCCGGCTAGCACGGATCACTCCGGCCAACCTCCAAGACCGCGGCGCGAGCCCGGGGTAAGGAAGCGGCGGCTATGCGGGGTCAAGGGGGCCTTGCATGGCCGCCAGTTCGCGTTCTTGGGGCCACCGGGCGTTGCCGTGGGGTCGGCCGAGGGGTCATGCCGCTGGAAATGGGAAGGCATGATCCACGGGCAGCGGGGATAATCGGGATATGCCCGGCAACCTTCCCATACGCGGCTCGGTCTCCATCCCGGAGTCCGAGTTGCGCTGGCGTTTCTCCCGTTCCTCGGGGCCGGGCGGCCAGCACGTCAACACCAGCGCGACCGCGGCCGAGTTGTCCTTCGACGTCGCCGGCTCGCCCTCGCTGCCCGAGCCGTACAAACGGCGGGCGCTGGAGCGCCTGGCGGGAAGGCTGTCGGACGGCGTCCTGACGATCCGGGCCGAGGAGTACCGCTCGCAGGCCCGCAACCGCGACGCGGCCCGCGCCCGCCTCGTCTCGGTCCTTTCGGACGCCATCGCGCCCCCGCCGAAGAAGCGGATCCCCAGGAAGGTGCCCCGGGCCATCAAGGAACGCCGCCTGGAGAACAAGCGCCGCCGCTCCGAGATCAAGCGCCAGCGCTCCGGCCGCTGGTCCTGACGTCCCGGCGGGTCAGAGGCGGCCGCCGCGGATGGCGCGCATGGCCTCGCGGCGGGCCTCACCGGACAGGACGTCGATGTAGACCTGGCCGCGCAGATGCCCCGTCTCATGTTGCAGACAACGCGCGAAGTAGCCGGTGCCCTCGACGCGGACCGGCCGGCCCTTCACATCGACGCCTTCGACCACCGCGTGCGCGTACCGGGGCGTGGGGAAGTTGAGGCCGGGGAGGGACAGGCAGCCCTCCGGCTCTTCCAGCGTGTCGCCGTCCGCCGCGACCAGCGTGGGATTGACGACGTGGCCCACGTGGCGCCGTCCCTCGTCGTCCTTGCAGTCGTAGACGAAGACCCGCAGCGGGACGCCGATCTGGTTGGCGGCGAGCCCGGCGCCGTTCGCGTCGTACATGGAGGCGAACATGTCGTCGATGAGGCGTTCCAGGGAGGCGTCGAACGCGCGGACGGGGTCGCACTCGGTGCGCAGAACGGGGTCGCCCAGCCGCCGGACGGGACGCACCGTGCCCCGCCCACGGACCGCTTCCGGCTTGCTCACCCGAAAAGCCTATAGAAGCAGCGAAGAGCCCATAAACGCGTGTGCGGTGCCCGGTTGATCACCGGGCACCGCACACCGTGTGTGGCGTGGTGTCAGTGCGTCTCGCCGTGGCCGCCACCGTGGGTGCCGCGGCTGGACGGGGGCAGCGGACCGTCGTCCGGGTCGCCCGGGTCGGCCGCGGGGGCGCTCTTGGGCTGGGTCGGGATCTGCGGGCCCGGCTTGTCGATCAGCGTGGACTCGGCCTTCTTCAGCGGGTGCTGCTCGCCGGGCGCGGAGCCGGTCCCGGGACCGGAGAGCGGCCCCTGAGAGGGGCCGGACGGCGCGGACGGCTGCCCGCCGGACGGCGAGCTCGCGGATGGCGACGGGGCCGCGTGCCTGGGCCCTGACGGGGCCTGCGTACCCGAGGACGGCGACGAAGGCGACGAAGACGACGCCGACGGAGCCGGGGACGGCGACTGGGCGGCGGCGTGCTTGGCGGGGGCGGCGGGCGTGGACGCCGGGGCCGCCTGCTTGGGCGCCGGAGCCTGGGCGGAGGGCGCGGGGGCCTTGCGCTGCGGCGCCGACGGTGGCGGGCCGGAGTGCTGCCGGACGGCGTCCTCGACCATCTTCTCCAGCGGGCCCGCCTCGTTCTCGGCGGTCAGCAGCCGCACCAGGGTCTCGCTGATCTCGGTGAGCCGCTGCAGCGCCTGGGTGTGGTTCTTGGTGAGCTGGGTGAGCCGCTGGGTGGCGCCCTCGTTGATCACGCTGGCCCGGCGCTCGGCGGTGGTGAGCGTGCGCTCGGCCTCCAGCCGGGCGCTGGTCACCATGTGCTCGGCCTCCTGGGTGGCGGTGTTCAGGACGCTGTCGGACTCCTTCTTGGCCGCCGCCAGCACCTGCTCGGCCTTCTGCTCGGCCTGCGCGAGGTCGCGGTCGGCGTGCGCGCGGGCCTCCTCGATGATCCGCTTGGACTCGGCCTCGGCGTCCTTGCGGATCTGCGCGCCCTTGCTCTCGGCCTCGGCGACCTTGTCCTTGGCCTCGTCCTCGGCCAGGTTGATGATCTGCCGCAGCCGGTCGGACAGATCGTCGCCGGTGGGCTTGCGGGCCTCGCGGACCTCGGCCATCTCCCGGCGGGTGCGCTCGACGTCGTCGAGGGCGCGGGCGAGCCTGGTCTCCAGCTCGCGGATCTGGTTCTGGCTGCGGGCGATGTACTCGTCGACCTGGCGGCGGTTGTAGCCGCGCATGACGATCTCGAAGGTTTCCTCGCGGAGGAGGTTCGGCAGGATCTCGGCTTCGTTGCTCATGGTGCCTTGGGGGTCGTTGGCGGGGATATCACCCCGTCAGGGTCGGAGACAGCACCGGGTCTGGAACCAGTACTGGCAGTGCGGGACAGGCTCTTACAGGGCCGGGACCGTCCGGGCGCCACGCGTGTCCGGGCGACACGGCCGCGGGCGTCACGGCGGGCTCCGTCTCAACTTGAACATCCAGGGTCGACTCTTGTCCGGTCCACCCCATTCGCGCAACCGGAATGCCTCTTCTCGCTGCAGTTTCTTCGTCCGGACCACGGCTCGAAGTCACACGATTTTGGGACATTTCGCGCCTACGGCCATGGGGCAACCTACCGGCGGCCCGCCTGCCGGGCCCCGCCGGGCACCCCTCTGCGGAACGGGGTTCCGCCGCCCCCTACCATCGGCCTCATGAGCGAGGGCGGCATCGAGAACGGTACGAGCTATCTCGGAGCGTTGGGCGAAGACGCGCCGAGGATCCACCCTGAGGCGTGGGTCGCGCCGGGTGCGGTGGTGGTCGGCCGGGTGACGCTGGGGCGCGCGTCCAACGTCTGGTACGGGTCGGTGCTGCGCGGCGACGACGAGGAGATCGTGGTCGGCGACGAATGCAACATCCAGGACCTGTGCTGCCTGCACGCCGATCCCGGCACCCCGGCCGTCCTGGAGGACCGGGTCAGCCTCGGCCACAAGGCCATGGTGCACGGAGCCCACGTGGAGACGGGCTCGCTCATCGGGATCGGCGCGATCGTCATGAACGGCGCCAGGATCGGGTCCGGGACGCTGGTCGCCGCCGGGGCGCTGGTGCCGCCGGGCAAGAAGATCCCGTCGGGGGTGCTGGTCGCCGGCGTGCCCGGCAAGGTGGTCCGCGAGCTCGGCGAGGACGACCGGCTCGTCCTCGAACACACGCCGGACTCGTACGTGAGGAAGGCCGCGCGGCACCGCTCCGCCCGCTGGACCTGACCGAATCACCCCTTTTGACCTGGGATAACGTGGATCATCCGTGGTCATGGGAGGTTCTGCCGCCCGCCGTCTGACTACGATGACCACGTGGTGTGGGGACCGGGCTATGGGAGCGCGCCGCCGCCCAACCCCCCGATGGGGCCCGCGATGGGGGAGGATCCGTTCGCGGCGGCGGAGCGTGACACGAGGGCGATGGTGGCGGCCGGATGGTGGCCGTCGGCGGCGCCTCACCAGCGCCAGCACGCCATCGGTGGGCGCGTTCTCGTCCTGCCCGACGGCACCTGGTGGCTTTTCGGGGCGTGGGCCCGGTGGTACCGCCTGCACCCCTCGGACCAGCAGTGGTACCTCTGCCCGCCACCCCGCGCGCCCCAGGTGCGCATGGCGGCCCGGCCCGCCGCCCAAGGAGGCGGCCCCGCGCCCCAGTTGCCGCCCCATGTCGTGCCCGCGGGTCCCGACTTCTCCTACGCGCCGCCGCGGCCGCGTCCATTCGTCGGACGTCCCCTGAACAACGATCTGAGTCTCCGGGTACGCGCCACCGTCGACTCCGCTGCCGCGCTGCCCGTCCAGGAGTACCCCCACTGGTCGAAGGACTTCACACCGCAGACCCCGTCCACGGTGGTGGCCGCCTGGGGCGTGATGCTGTGGTGCTCGACGGCACCGGTGTTCGACGCGCGGATGGACGCGCAGATGCTCGACCACTGGAAGCAGTACCGCGCCAAGCCGCTGCCCGAAGTGGACGGGCCCCGCTGGCTCACCCCACCGCCCCTCGAAATGCTGGTCGGCATCTACGCCGAACGGCTCCGGGCCGGACGTGTCGACGCCGCGGTGGTCGTGTTGCGGACGATGTGGGCCGTGGCCAGCGCCCTACGCGAGGACAAGCGTTTCCGTGTGCGCGCCGACGCTCTCCTGGCCATGCTCAGCACCACCCTGAGCAACCCCACCGTGGACTACGGCGCGCTCCCGTACGGGGACCAGGCCATAGTGCAGCAGTGGCTCACCCGCTGCCCGCCCAACCTCGTGCCCGCGCTGCGCAACGAAAGCTCGCCCGGGGACAACTTCCGGCACGCCTTCTACGCCCTTTCCGAAGAGGTGGCGCGGCACGCCGGAAACCCCGCCGACCCGTCCTACATCGAGCCCCGGCTGGTCGCCGCCGCGTTGCTCGCAGCCGACCTCGCCGTCGTGCGCAAAGACGTGGCGGGCACGGTCGTCCCTTGGCTGGACCCCGAGGTCCGCTACACCGTCCAAGCGGTCCTTCAGCAGAACGGCCACCCGCTGAGGCGCCTCTGGCCGAAGGACTTCCGCCTCTCCAGCCCTTTGAGCTCGGTCACCGGGAAGGGCGCGGAGACCCTGCTGGCCACGATGTACGAACTGGACCTGGCCTGGTGCAGGCTGGCCGGTGGGATGCCCGCGCGTCCCAGGGGATTCCCGGTGCCGAGCGCGGTGGCCGCCTCCCTCCTTGGACGTGACCGTGTTCGCGCGTCCGCCCGTACGTCCACCACTACGCCCCCACCCCCGGTGCAGCCCGCTTCGCCGTCGCCGTACGCGGCGCAGTCGCAGCCCGGGTTCCCTCCTGGTGCCGGTCAGGCCGTCCAGCCTCCGCCGCAACCGGACCGCCCCTTCGTCCAGCCGCCCGCCCAGCCCGCATCCCAGCAGCCGCCTGCGGCAGGGTTCGCCTCTCCTGCCGCCCCCGGCGAGGACCGTGACGACAAGGCCGCCGCCCCGCCTTACACGGAGCTGGGCTTCCAGCGCCCGACCCCCGCCCCCGCCGCTCCACCGCCCCCTGCCGTCCCCCCGAGTCCCGCCGCCCCGCCGAGCCCCGTCGCTTCGCCGACTCCTGCCGCCCCGCCGGTCCCGAGCCCATCCACGCCAAGTCCGCCTCCTCCAAGCCCACCCGTACCGGCCTCCCTCGAAGAGCAGAAGGCGGAAGCGGACCACGTTCCGCCCTACACCCAGCTCGGGTACCAGCCGTCAGGGCTTGCGCAACCGCCCCCACCCCCGGCTCAGCCGCCCCGGCAAGGCCCACCCGTTCCACCACAAGGCCAGCCGCAGGGTCAGCCGCAGGGCCAGGCGCAGGGTCCGCCTCAGCAGCCGCCAGAGCCTCAGGAGCGCCCGCGCACGCGCGTACTGGGTCCTGGAGACCTGGAAGAGCCGCCAGAGGACCAGAAGGCTGGGCAGGGGGGCGACCTCGGCTCCGGTACGCGGGTCATGTCGGAGACCATGGTCGGCAACTTCGACTTCCTCGACGACACGCCCGCGCCGGAGACGCCCGTCGAGAAGATCCCGCCCCCGCGCGACAGGTCGGAGCCGCGTACCTTCGCGCGGTTCGGCATCAGCTTCATCTCCGGAGCGCAGGACGCGGCCCAGCTCCTCGACGGCCTGCGCGCCCAGGTCCAGGAGTGGCAGTCACCCGGGGCCGCCCTGGACCAGACCCGTGCGGACCGCGGACCGGAGACCGTCCTGGACGGCGGCGCCGGGCCCGCCACCCGCCTGGACGGCGGCGTCAGCGGGATGACGCGGGCCGACGGCGGAGCCGGGGGCCGCGCCCCGGGACCCAACTCCGGCGTGCCCAACGTGCTGATCGTCGGCGCCCCGCACAGCGGGCAGCGCCGCCTGGCCAGGCTGATCGCGCTGACGCTCGCCGACGCCGGGATCGGGGACGGGTCGATCCGCGCCCACGACGCCGACGACGTCCGGGACGCGGCCGCCCAGCGCCTCCCCGAGCTGCTGGGCCGGCAGGGCCCCACCATCCTGTTCGAGCGGCTGGACGTGGCGGTCACCTCGGCCGCCGACCCGGCCGCCGCCGCGGCGGCGGTGCGCCGCGCCCGCCGCCTGCCCGCCACCTCCGCGCCGCTGATCGCGACCTGCGAGCCGGCCGCCTACAAGAGGCTGCTGCAAGAGCATCCGCGCCTTGTCGAGGTGTTCCGGGTGTACCGGCTGCCCGACTTCGGCGACCTCGACCGCCGGATGACGCTGCTGCACCTGCTGGCCGACGAACGGCGCGTCACCATCGGCGCGTCCGCGCTGGAGGTCGCCAGGGAGGACCTGGAACGGCTGCGCGGGCCCGGCGACCTGGTGAACGCGCGGCTCGTCGAGGCGTACCTCGACCTCGCCTGCCAGCGCCACCTCGAACGCGCGGGCGGCGCGTCCAGGGACCGGCTGGTCCTGACGCCCGACGACCTCACCGGCGTCGCCGAGGGCATCGAGCCCGCGCTGCGCCCGCCCGGCGACATCGACGGCTATCTGGCCCGGCTCGACCAGCTCATCGGCCTGGAGGAGGTCAAGGAGGTAGTACGGGAGCTGGCGGAGGCGGCCGTGCTGGAGGCCGACCGCGCCCGGCACGGCGTGGGCGGCGCACGGCCCCTGCACCTGATCTTCCTAGGCCCGTCCGGAACCGGGAAGACGACCGTGGCCGGGTTGCTCGGCGGCATCTACGCGGCGCTCGGCCTGCTGGACTCCGGGCACGTGGTGGCGTGCCGTCCCGTCCATCTGGCCGGCCGCGACCAGCTCGACGTCGAGAGGCGGGTCGCGGGCATGGTCGAGCAGGCGCTGGGCGGCGTCCTGCTGGTCCAGGAGGCGCACCTGCTGGACCGCGTTCCCGCCGTGGTGAACGAGCTGCTGCGGGCCATGCGCCAGCGGGGCCGGCGACTCATGGTGGTGTGCTCGGGACTGGCCCCGGAAATGGAGGGCTTCCTGGCGGGCAACCCGGCGTTCCGTGGCGAGTTCCAGCGGACGCTGGAGTTCGAGGGCATGGGCGACCGCGATCTCGTCCGCCTGTTCCAGTCCTATGCCGAGCGCGATCTCTACACCCTGGACGAGGAGCTTCGGGTCGAGCTGATGTCCCGGTTCGAGCGGCTTCGCGGCGATCCGAGCTTCGCGTTCGCCCGTACCGTCCGGGCGTTGTTCGAGCAGACCGTGGCCAGGCAGGCGGCCCGGCTGGCCGGGGCGGACGTCAACGCCGCCACCGTGGCCCGGCTGACCGCCCGCGATCTGCCGGAGTCGCCGCTGGAGCAGATGATGGGCGATTTCCGGCAGCGCTAGTGACCATCGGGAGATGGTCCGCCGGCCGGCTCCGTGGCCGGGAAGACCCGTGACCAGAGTGGTCCGCGAATGGCCCTCTTGGGTCATGTGCCCGCGGGGGGTGTGCGCGTAGCCTCGGTAGGGGTGTGGGGGAACGAACGGAGGTGGACGCGGTGTGCCAGCAGATCTTTGATGTTCGCGTCCACGACCGGGTCGCGCTGGACGAGATCGAGCTCTATGCCGAGATGCTCAGCGCCGTGGCGGCGTCCGAGGGGCCGCTGACGCTGGATGAGATCGACATGGTGCTCGGGGTGCGTTCCGGTGAGGCCGGTCGTCGCGAGCTGTCGCCGCAGGACCAGTAGTACCGCAGCGAGCCGGGGCCGCCCGAGACGGCGCCCCCGGCTCCCCCTGTGCGCCGGACGCCCCCCTTGGTCCCCCGGTTGGTCTCCCCGCGCGGACCGATGCCGCCGGATTTCTGCGGATTCTCCGGAGGTGTCCTAGATCGGTCCCGATCGGGCTGGGACGGGGGTCCCGATCCCCGAAGTAGCCTGGATGTTAAAAATCTCACCTATGGTCCTCCAGGGCCAGGAGTGGTCACCCAGGGTGACCGGCACGGCCGGAGGCGCCCGAAACCCCGGCGCCATAGGGCCTGCGGGCTCCGGACCGGAGGTGTCCCGCGTGTGTGCATTGATGCCGCTAGGGCACCCTTGTAGGTGAGAGGTCGGCGGACACCAGCCGAAGAGGGGGCAAAGGTTCTTTTTACGCCTGGTTGCGCCTACGATCCTCACCGGACCGTTCCGGCACTTCAGGAGTACGACGTGCGATTGCGTCTCACGCCTCGCGAGGACAGCTTCTACGACATGTTCGCCGACTCGGCGAACAACCTGGTGACGGGAGCCAGGCTGCTCGTGGAGCTCATCAGCGACGGCACCGACAGGGAGGCGATCGCGGAGAAGATGCGCGCCTGCGAGCACGCGGGCGACGAGTGCACCCACGCGATCATGCGGCGGCTGAACGAAACGTTCATCACCCCGTTCGACCGTGAGGACATCTACCGCCTGGCCTCCACGATCGACGACGTGATGGACGAGATGGAGGAGGCCGCCGACCTGGTCGTGCTCTACAAGATCGAGGAGTTCCCCAAGGGCATCGTGTCGATGGTCGAGGTGCTCGAACGCGCCGCCGAGCTCACCGCCGAGGCGATGCCGCGGCTGCGTTCCATGAAGGAGCTCAACGAGTACTGGATCGAGATCAACCGGCTCGAGAACCAGGGCGACCAGGCGTACCGCAAGCTGCTGGCCCATCTGTACGGCGGCGAGTACGACGCCCTGACGGTGATGAAGCTCAAAGAGGTCATCGACCGGCTGGAGGAGGCCGCCGACGCCTTCGAGCACGTGGCCAACACGGTCGAGACCATCGCGGTCAAGGAATCATGAGCTCGTCCGGAGAGGTGCACAGCGCGCCGCCGGACGCCCGTCCCGCGACCCCGGAGGACGAGCCGGCGGGCGGCGCGACCGCCGTCGCGGGCCGTCCCGCCGCCGAACCCTCCCTCGCCGAACAGGCCCGCCGCGGGCCGGTCAAGTTCTGGCCCGTCCTGCTGGTCGGCGTGCTGCTGGTCATGCTGGGCGGCGCGCTGGGGCTCCGCTCGGACGCCCAGCTCGCCGTGCTCATCCTGGTCGTCGTGGTCGCGCTGGTCTTCGACTACACCAACGGCTTCCACGACGCGGCCAACGCCATCGCCACATCGGTGTCCACCCGGGCCCTGACACCCCGGGCGGCGCTGCTGATGGCCGCCGTGATGAACCTGATCGGCGCGCTGCTGGGCGTCGAGGTGGCCAAGACCGTCAGCGAGGTGATCACCCCGCCGACGGGGCTGCACGGCCTCACCGTGGTCGCCGCCGGCGTCCTCGGCGCGATCACCTGGAACCTGATCACCTGGTACTTCGGGCTGCCCTCCTCGTCCTCCCACGCCCTCATCGGCGGCGTGGTGGGCGCCGGGCTCGCGTCGGCGTCCTCGGTGAGCTGGACCACGGTCGCCGAGAAGGTCGCCATCCCCATGGTGCTGTCCCCGGTGGCCGGGTTCTGCCTCGCCTACCTGGTGATGGTGGCGATCCTGTGGATCTTCCGGCGGGCCCAGCCCAGCCGGGTCGGCCGCCGTTTCCGCATCGCCCAGTCGGTGTCCGCCGCGTCGATGGCCCTCGGCCACGGCCTCCAGGACGCCCAGAAGACCATGGGCATCATCGTCCTGGCGCTCGTCACCACCGGACACTCCGACGGCCAAGGCGTCCCGCTGTGGGTGATCGTCTCCTGTGCCGGCGCACTGTCGCTCGGCACGTACGCGGGCGGCTGGCGCATCATGCGGACCCTGGGCCGCCGCGTGATCGAACTCGACCCGCCCAAGGGCTTCGCCGCCGAAGCGACCGCCTCGATGATCCTGTACGCGACCGCGTACTTCTGGCACGCTCCAATCTCCACCACCCACACCATCACCTCATCGATCATGGGCGTGGGCGCCACCAAACGCCTGTCGGCCGTCCGCTGGGGCGTGGCGGGCAACATCGTCACCGCGTGGGTCCTCACCATGCCCATGGCCGCCTCAGTGGCCGCACTGGTCTACTGGCTGGTGCACCTGTTCGGAGCGTAACCGTGTGGGGGGCGACCCCCCACGCCCCACCGTGTGGGGGGCGACCCCCCACACCCCCCGATGCGGCGAAGGCCGCGGCCCTGCGCTCGCAGGGCTCGCTCCGGGCCGCGGCCTTCGCCGGTCAGGGGCTCCGCCCCCGACACCCCTGGCAAGGGGCTCCGCCCCCTGCACCCCCGGCAAGGGGCTTCGCCCCCTGCGTTGCTGGGAATTGCTGACCGGAATCACGCACGTCGGTAAGCCTGAATCCTGGCTGCCGTGCCCGAGCTTCCGGCCGGCGGAGGTGTGCCGCCAGTGCCACTGCGGGGGCGCTTCCCACGATCACTCCCCTGAGATGCGGTTCAGGGGTGGGGGTGAGATCGGGGAGTTGGCGGTCATGTAGGCGACGAAGCCGTCCAGGTCGATCGGGCCGAGGACCTGGTCGGTGCCTTCGGTGAAGACCGTGAAGCCGTCGCCGCCGCCCAGCAGGAAGTTGTTGGCGGCGACCCGGTAGGACGCGGCCGGGTCGACGGGGGTGCCGTCCACGGTGATGCCCGAGACGCGGTCCCCGACGGGGCGGCTGCGGTCGATGGTGAAGTGCAGCGTGGAGGAGGGTTGCAGAATCTTTTCGCCCGCGCTGGTCCACTGCTGTTCGAGCACGGCGTCCAGTTGGGCGCCCGTGAGGGTGACGACGCCCATCAGGTTGCTGAACGGCTGCACCTGGAACGCCTCGCCGTAGGTGACCACGCCGTCGCCCTCGGAGCCGCCGGCGGCGAAGGTCAGGTCGGCGCGGACGCCGCCGGGGTTCATCAGCGCGACCTGGGCGCCTTCGCCCTTCATCGACTCGAGCTGGGCGTCGGCGATCACGTCGCCGAGCGCGGTCTCGCCGGACGGGGACGGGGCACGGGTGAGGTCGGCGGTGATGGTGCCGACCGGCCGGTTGGCGCGTTCGGCGACCCGGTCCTTCCAGGTCTGAACGAACGCCTCGGTCGCCGGGTCCGGCGGGACGGTCCGGGTCACCACGTGGTTGTCGCCCCTCAGGGACGAGCGGACGACGTCCCCGGTGCGCCGGTTCACCTTGAAGTCGACCTGGGTGATGACCCGTCCGAAGGACGAGCCGGACGAGTAGAGCCTCGGCTCGCCGCTCGGGTCGGTCACGGTGCACACGTACTGCTGGTGGGTGTGCCCGGACAGCACGACGTCGATCTCCGGGTCGGCGTCCCTGGCGATCCGCGTTCCCGCGCCGGGCACCACGCCGCAGGCGTCGGGGCGCTGGCCGGACGGGACCTGGTCGCCCTCGTGGACGAGCAGGACGATCGACTTCACATGGCGCTTCTTGAGCTCGGCCGCGGCCCGGTTGGCGGCCCTGACCTCGTCGTCGAAGGTCAGGCCCTGGACGCCCTGGGGCGTGACGATGGTCGGCGTGGTCTTGGTGACGACCCCGATGAATCCGACCCGGACCCCGTTGACGCGGCGGATCGTCCAGGGCTTGAGGATGGGCTTGTGGTTCTTGCGTAGGACGTTGGCCGCGAGGTAGTCGAACTTGGCGCCCTTCCATCGCCCGGCGGGGGAGCAGCCGTCGACAGGGTGGCAGCCGCCGTTCTGGATCCGGCGCAGCTCGTCTTGGCCTTCGTCGAACTCGTGGTTGCCGACCGCGGACGCGGTGACCCCCACCCGGCCGAGGAAGTCGACCGAGGGTTCGTCGTGGAACGCGGCGGAGATCAGCGGGGACGCGCCGATCAGGTCGCCCTGTGCCACGGTCAGCGTGTCGCGGTTGGCCAGCCGCTTGAGGTGGGCGGCCACGTAGGCGGCGCCCCCGGCCGGTACGGACGCGCCGTTCTCGTCGATGGCCGTGCCCGAGCTTCCGGTCGGCGGCTCCAGGTTGCCGTGGAAGTCGTTCAGGGACAGCAGCCGCACGGACGCGGTGGGCGCCGGGCCGGCGGAGGCGGGTTGCGCCGCCACCGCCACCGCGGCGACGACCGCGGTCCCGCACGCCATGAGGATCCGTCGTCGAGTCATTCCCGCACCGTAGAAGGGGCCCGACTACGGCCGTCCGGCGGCCACATGACGTTTTCGTGACGGTTTGGCCAGGAGTCGCCGGGCATCGTTCCCGTACGGCCGCATAGAGTCACGATCATGACCGGGCATGGTGACGTGGCATGAGCGAACGGGGCGAGAGCATGACCGAGGGGCTGTCCGACTCCGAGATCTCCCAGGTGCTCTCCCTGGTGGAGGCGGCCACGGAGGAGGACGGGGTGGCCCCCCTCTCCGAGCACGCGCTGCTGCGGCTCCGCAACGGCGGCCACGGCCTGACGATCGCCGAGCCGTCCGGCACGGTCGTCGCGTACGCGCACCTCGACCCGGCCACGGAGGACGAGAGCGCCTCCGCCGAACTGGTCGTCCACCCGTCCCATCGCCGCCAAGGGCACGGCCGCGCGCTGCTGCGCACTCTGCGGGACGAGGCGGGCGGTCCCCTTCGCGTGTGGGCGCACGGCGACCTGCCCGCCGCGGCGGCGCTGGCCGAAGCCGAGGGCCTGCGCCGTGTCCGCGCCCTCTTCCAGATGCGCCGCCCCGCCGCCGATCCGCTGCCCGAGTTCCGCGTCCCCGATGACGTGCGGTTGCGCACGTTCGTTCCGGGACGGGACGAGGAGGCGTGGCTGGAGGTCAACCGCCGCGCGTTCGCCGACCATCCCGAGCAGGGCGCCTGGACGATGGAGGACGTGCGCCAGCGCGAGCGGGAGCCCTGGTTCGACCCGTCCGGGTTCTTCCTGGCCGAGGGCGTCGCCACCGGGAGGCCGCTGGGCTTCCACTGGACGAAGGTCCACCCGGACGGCGCCGGGGAGGTCTATGTGGTCGGTGTCGATCCGGACGCCCAGGGCCACGGGCTGGGGCGTGTCCTGACCCTGGCCGGCCTGCATCATCTCCAGCGGCGCGGCGTGCCCTACATCCTGCTTTATGTGGACGAGTCCAACACGGCGGCCGTCCGTCTCTACGAGTCCTTGGGCTTCACCCGTCACACCGTCGACGTCATGTACGGCACCGCCTGACGTCTAGTCCGAAATGCCCCGGTATGTCCGGGGTTCTTGGGGATTCTTGGGCGGAATGACCTGCGGTGTTAACCCTGCGTCCACCGTTTCGCGAGGCATTCTTCGCCCCGCTTGCAAGTGGCGTTCATGTCTCGTTCATCTGGTTCGGGGTGACTGGTCATCTCCCCTGCCTACCGTCTCTTCCGACGGTGACCCCCTTACCTGGGCAAATCGCCCCAGCCCGCAGTCGGGACACCGCCTGACCATGAACTCAGAGGAGACCTACCGGTGAAGAACGGTTCTCGGCTCGCCGCCCTTGGCGGTGTGGTCGTGGCGGGCGCGCTCGCCCTCAGCGCCTGCGGGAGCGACAGCAACCAGGGCGGCGCCGGCGCGTCAAGCGTGCCCACCGGCGCCATCGACTGCGCGAAGGCGACGGTCAACGCCGCCGGTTCCAGCGCGCAGAAGAACGCCATCGAGGAGTGGACCAAGATCTATGCGCAGAAGTGCGCGGGAGCCAACCTGAACTACAACCCGAGCGGCTCGGGTGCGGGTATCGAGGCGTTCACTCAGGGCCAGGTGGCCTTCGCCGGGTCGGATTCGGCCCTCAAGCCGGACGAGGCCGCGGCCGCCAAGCAGCGCTGCCAGGGCTCGAACGCGGTCAACCTGCCGATGGTCGTCGGCCCGGTCGCGGTGATCTACAACCTGCAGGGCGTGAACGGCCTCCAGCTCTCGCCGGAGACCCTGGCCAACATCTTCTCCGGCAAGATCAAGAAGTGGAACGACCCGGCGATCGCCAAGGAGAACTCCGGGGCGTCCCTTCCCGACAGCGACATCAAGCCGGTGTACCGCGCGGACGAGTCCGGCACCACGGAGAACTTCACCAAGTACCTCAAGGCCACCGCGCCCAGCGCGTGGACCTGGGAGCCGGAGAAGAAGTGGCCCGCCAAGGCCGGCCAGGGCGCCAACAAGTCCGACGGCGTCACCGCGCAGGTGAAGAACGGCGCCGGGACGATCTCGTACGTCGAGATGTCCTACGCCGAGACCAACAAGCTGCAGACCGCCAAGATCAAGAACGGTGCGGGCGAGTACACCGCGCTGAGCGCGGACACCGCGTCCAAGGCCGTGGCCGGCGCCAAGGTCGTCGGCACCGGCAACGATGTCGCGCTGGAGATCGACTACGCCACCAAGGAGCCGGGCGCATACCCGATCGTCCTGGTGACCTACGAGATCGCCTGTGAGAAGGGCCTGCCGGCCGAGCAGGCGCAGTTCGTGAAGTCGTTCCTGACCTACACCGCCAGCGCGGACGGCCAGAAGGTGCTGACCGACATCGGTTACGCGCCGCTGCCCCCCGAAGTGCTGACGAAGGTCCAGACGTCCATCAAGGCGCTGTCCTGAGCCCGGATCCCGACGACGGCAGCCCCGTCACCGACGACCTCGGTGGCGGGGCCGTCCCGGGTTCCGGGGGCACAGGCTCCGGCAGCAGAGGAGGATCACCCGTGACCACGCAGACCGGCGTCGAGTCGGGCGTCGGCGCCGAACACCGGGCCATCGGGCGGCGGATGAGCACCGGCAGGGCCGGGGACAGAATCTTCGCCGGGGCCGCCCGCGGCTCCGGGCTCATCGTGCTGGCCATCATGGCCGCGATCGCGGTGTTCCTGATCTGGAAGGCGATCGGCCCGCTGCGGGAGAACCAGGCCAACTTCCTGACCTCGGAGACGTGGAACCCCAACGCCACGCCGCCGCGGTTCGGCATCGCGCAACTGGCGTTCGGGACGGTGATGTCCTCGCTGCTGGCGATGCTGATGGCGACCCCGGTGGCGATCGGGATCGCGCTGTTCATCTCGTACTACTCGCCGCGCCGGCTCGCGGCCGGGCTGGGCTACCTGGTGGACCTGCTGGCGGCCGTGCCCAGCATCGTGTACGGGCTGTGGGGCCTGATCTTCCTCTCCCGGCACATGGAGGGGATCAGCTCGTTCCTCAACGGCGCGCTCGGCTGGATCCCTCTGTTCGGCGGCGACAGCCCCGGCAAGAACTCGATCTTCACCGCCTCGGTGGTGCTGGCGATCATGATCCTGCCGATCATCTCGTCCATCTCCCGCGAGGTGTTCCTCCAGGTGCCGCAGGCGCACATCGAGGCGTCGCTGGCGCTGGGCGCCACCCGCTGGGAGATGATCCGGATGTCGGTGCTGCCGTACGGCCGCTCCGGGATGATCGGCGCGTCGATGCTCGGGCTCGGCCGCGCCATGGGCGAGACCATCGCCGTCGCGATGGTGCTGACCTTCGTCCCCGGCATCAACTGGCACATCCTCGAGGACGGCGGCACCACCTTCGCCGCCAACATCGCCAACAGCTTCGCCGAGGCCAGCCGTACCGGGCAGGGCGCGCTGATCGCCTCCGGGCTGGTGCTGTTCGTCATCACCCTCATCGTCAACATGGCGGCGCGCGCCGTCGTCGCCCGCCGCAGGGAGTTCGTGTGAGCGCCGCACCGGCCACCGGCATGAGCAAGCCCACCCGCACCGGGTCCGAGCTGACCTCGGTCTCCCTCGGCCGCAAGGTCAAGGACCGGCTGGTGCAGGTGCTGGTCTACGTGGCCTTCGCGCTGGCGGTGATCCCGCTGGTGTCGGTCCTGTGGACGGTGGTCGCCAATGGGCTGGCCCGGCTGGACGGCACGTTCTTCCAGTTCTCCATGAACGGGCTGAGCGGCCGCGACCCGGGCGGGGGCGCCTACCACGCGATCGTCGGCACCCTGGAGCAGGTGGCGATCACCAGTCTGATCGCGGTGCCGATCGCCGTGCTCACCGCGATCTACCTGGTGGAGTACGGCAACGGCGGCCGGCTGGCGCGCGTGATCAGCTTCTTCGTGGACGTGATGACCGGCATCCCGTCCATCGTGGCGGGGCTGTTCATCCTGGCGCTGTGGCTGCTGACCTTCGGGTTCGAGTTCTCCGGGTTCGCCGGTTCGCTGGCGCTGACCATCCTGATGATCCCGACCGTGGTGCGGGCCACCGAGGAGATGCTGAAGCTGGTCCCCGCCGACCTGCGTGAGGCGTCGTACGCGCTGGGCGTGCCGCGCTGGCGGACGGTCTGCTTCGTGGTGCTGCCCACCGCGATGACCGGCATCGTCACCGGGATCATGCTGGCGGTGGCGCGGGTGATGGGCGAGACGGCGCCGCTGCTGCTGACCATCTTCTTCACCAAGGCGATCAACACCAATCCGTTCGAGGGGCCGCAGGGCTCGCTGCCCACCTTCATCTGGGAGCAGGCCGCCGACCCCAACCAGAACTCCATCGACCGGGCCTGGACCGGCGCGCTGGTGCTGATCCTGATCATCATGCTGCTGAACCTGGGCGCCCGGATGATCGCCCGCCTCTACCGCCCCGCCGGAGGACGCTGATCCGTCCCCGCCCCGCGCCCCTCCGCCTCCCCGACCACGGCCGCCCCGGCCGCCGAACCGAGCAAGGAGCATTCACCCCATGGCCAAGCGGATCGAAGTGTCCGGGCTGCACGCCTACTACGGCGGCGTCCACGCCATCGAGGACATCTCGATGACGATCGAGCCGCGCTCGGTGACCGCGTTCATCGGGCCGTCCGGCTGCGGCAAGTCCACCTTTCTGCGGACCCTCAACCGGATGCACGAGGTGATCCCGGGTGCCCGGGTCGAGGGCAAGGTGATGCTGGACGACGAGGACCTGTACGCCCCCTCGGTGGATCCGGTCGCGGTGCGCCGCCTGGTGGGCATGGTGTTCCAGCGGCCCAACCCGTTCCCCACCATGTCGATCTACGACAACGTGGCGGCCGGGCTGAAGCTGAACGGCGTCCGCAGGAAGTCCCAGCTCGACGACATCGTGGAGGAGTCGCTCAAGGGCGCCAACCTCTGGAACGAGGTCAAGGACCGGCTGGGGAAGCCGGGCGCGGGCCTGTCCGGCGGGCAGCAGCAGCGGCTGTGCATCGCCCGCGCGATCGCGGTGCAGCCGCAGGTGCTGCTGATGGACGAGCCGTGCTCGGCCCTCGACCCGATCTCCACGCTGGCCATCGAGGATCTGATCGCCAAGCTGAAGAGCCGGTACACCATCGTGATCGTCACGCACAACATGCAGCAGGCGGCCCGGGTCAGCGACCGTACGGCGTTCTTCAACATCGCCGGGACCGGCAAGCCGGGCAGGCTGATCGAGATCGGCGAGACCAGCACCATCTTCACCAACCCGGAGGAGAAGGCGACCGAGGACTACATCACCGGCCGCTTCGGCTGAGCGGCGCGGCCCCTCCTCCGGCCGCACGACCAGGCATCCGGGGCGGAGGTCAGGCGAGCGCGTCAGGCGTTGACCGGGGTGGCCTCTTCCGGGTCGCCGGGGCGGTGGTCGGGGACGAAGCGGTAGCCGACGTTGCGGACGGTGCCGATCAGCGACTCGTACTCGGCGCCGAGCTTGGCGCGCAGCCGCCGGACGTGGACGTCCACGGTCCTGGTGCCGCCGAAGTAGTCGTAGCCCCAGACCTCCTGGAGGAGCTGCGCCCGGGTGAAGACCCGGCCCGGGTGCTGCGCCAGGTACTTCAGCAGCTCGAACTCCTTGAAGGTCAGGTCGAGGACGCGGCCGCGGAGCCGGGCGGTGTAGGTGGCCTCGTCGATGGTCAGCTCGCCGCTGCGGATCTCGCCCGGGACGTCGTCGGCCTCGGCGACCGCGGCGGCGCGTCCCACCGCGAGCCGCAGCCTGGCCTCCACCTCGGCGGGTCCCGCGGTCTGGAGCAGCACGTCGTCCAGGCCCCATTCGGGGCTGAGCGCGGCCAGGCCGCCCTCGGTGACGATGCCCAGCAGCGGGCAGTCGAGGCCGGTGGTGCGCAGCAGCCGGCACAGGCTCTTGGCCTGGACCAGGTCGCGGCGGCAGTCCACCAGCACCACGTCGGCCGGCGGCGCGTCGATCAGCGCGGACGCCTCGGCGGGCGCCACGCGGACCGAGTGCAGCAGAAGCCCCAGTGCCGGCAGGACCTCATCGGAAGGTTCCAAAGCGTTGGTCAGCAGGAGCAAGCTGCTCAAGTGCCGCCTCCTCGCCCAGAAAGACGTCAGGACCCAGGCGGTTCATCGTCGAGCCCCGGCACGGCCACGGCTCGCGAGGTGGTGCCATGCTGGACTCTCGATGAACTCCATGGCCCCATCGCCCGGATCCCTCTCCCTAGAGGATATCCCAGGTGTCTCATGGGGCAATGGGGGCGAGGGGCGGGTCGGCGCGATGAACGGGAGGGGAGACCGGGACCATGGCCAAGGGAACGATCAGGTACTGGGCCGCCGCCAAGGCCGCGGCGGGCGTCGACGAGGAGCCCTTCGACGCGCCCACCCTTGAGGTCGCGCTGGCGCGGGCGGCCCGGCAACCCGGGCGATCAGCGGATTTCGACCGGGTCGTACGGCGCAGCTCGTTCCTGGTCGACGGCGCCCCGGTCGGCACCCGCCCGCACGGCGCGATCGAGCTGTCCGAGGGAGCCGTGATCGAGGTGCTGCCGCCGTTCGCGGGTGGCTGATCTCACACTTCCCGGTGCATGTCACTCCCTGGAGGGACACGATGCCCGGGCCGTCCAACTAGTGTGTGGCCGACCGGAGCGCGTGGTCAGCGGCGCCCGGCCACGAGTCCCTGAGGAGTGTCATGCGGAAGGTCTTGGTCGTCCTCCTGATCCTGGTGATCGGGCTCGTGGTCGCCGTGGACCGGATCGGCGTGCGGATCGCCGAGAACGAGATCGCCAATCAGGTCGCGGCGCAGTACGCGCTGCCGCAGCGGCCCGATGTGCAGATCCACGGCTTCCCGTTCCTGACGCAGGCGGTGGGCGGCGAGTACCAGCAGGTGGACGTGGCCATCGGCGACTGGACGCAGGAGGGCGTCACCGTCAGGGACGTCACGGTGCAGATGCGCGGGATCGGCGCGGCGCTGGGCGACATCACCTCCGGCAACGTCGACAACATCACGGTCCAGACCGCCACGGCCTCCGCGCTGATCCCGTACGAGGTGTTGCGACAGCGCGCACCCGAGCAGGTCAAAAAGATCCAGTCGAAGGGCGACGATCTCCAGGTCGACCTGGGCGGCCGGCTGCTGGGCGTGCCTCTGTCCGGGACCGCGGTGGTGTCGGTCCGGGCCACCGCCAAGGGCATCGCGGTCACACCCGTGTCGGTCAGCCCGAGCGGTTCGGGCGTCCCGATCCCGCTCAGCCTGGTCCGCAGCCGCCTGACCTGGAACGTCCCCCTGACCAACCTGCCGGTCGGGTCCCGCATCAGCGAGATCCGGCCCACCGGGGACGGCCTTCGCGTGACCGCCACCGCCGGCAACCTCAGCATGGGCAACCTCAACGGCAACAGATGAGCCCGCGTCCCTGGCGGGAAACCCGGTCCCAAGGGTTGTGAACCCCTTCTCGAGGTCGTACGTGTTGGTTGTGTGGGTCCGACCGCGGATGAGGGGCTGCTACGCGCGCTCTACGACGAGCATGGGGGTCCTCTCCTCGGCTACGTCCTGCGCCTGACAGGCGGCGACCGGCCTCAGGCCGAGGATGTCGTCCAGGAGACGCTGCTACGCGCCTGGCGGCACCCTGAGGCGCTCGCAGGGCGTCCGGTGCGTCCCTGGCTGTTCACGGTGGCGCGCAACCTGGTGGTGGACGCGCACCGGGCGCGGCGGGCCAGGCCGCCGGAGACGGGGATCGACGAGCAGGTGGTGATGACCGCGTCCGGGTCCGACGACATCGACCGGGCGCTGGAGTCGTGGACGGTCGCCGAGGCGCTGGCCGATCTCAGCCCGCAGCACCGCGCCGTGATCGTGGAGACCTACTACCGGGGCCGGTCGGTGGCCGAGGCCGCCAAGGTGCTCGGAATACCACCCGGTACCGTCAAGTCCCGCTCGTACTACGCGTTGCGGGCGCTCAAACTCGTCCTGGAGGAACGGGGGTTGGCGCCGTGACCCACTGCGCGGAGCTGCGGACCTCCCTGGGCGTGTACGTCCTGGGCGCGATCGACCCGGCGGAACGCTCCCGGCTGGAGGCCCATCTGGAGTCGTGCCCGTCCTGCCGGGACGAGCTGGCCGGGCTCGCCGGCATGCCCGCCCTGCTCGGCCGGGTGAACGAGGCACAGATCGCCCAGGTGGCGGGCCCTCCGCCGGAACTGCTCGACGCCCTGCTGGCGCGGGCCGCCGAACGGCGGCGCGGCCTGCGGGCACGGCTCGCCGCCCTCGTCCGCCCCTCCGACGGCGGAGGGCGGCTCTGGTGGGCGCCCGCCGCCCTGGCCGCCTGCGCGCTGCTGGTCATCGGCGGCCTGCTGGGCGGGTTCGTGACGGCCTGGAGGGACGGTGGCACGCCCCCTGCCGCCCGTCCCGCGCCTCCCGCGCCCACCGCGCCGGCCGCCACCGCCGGAGGCGAACGGCTCAGCGCCACGAACGCGAGCAGCGGGGTCCGGGGCATCCTGGTGCTCTACAGAAAGAAGTGGGGCACGAAGGTCGAGCTGCATCTGGCGGGGGTGCCGCGCGGCGGCGACTGCCGCTGGTACGCGGTGTCCCGGGACGGGGAGCGCGACATGCTCGGTAGCTGGCATGTGGCCTACGACAAGGGCTTCGGCGTGTACGAGAGCTCCACCATGTTCCAGCGCGACCAGCTCGTCTCGATACGGATCGTCACGCTGGACGGACAGCCCATTCTCACCATTCCGGCGTGACGGAGGGGGAAGAGAACCGGCGTGGGCGTGGTTTGATCCAGGCGTGGGTTCAGGTGTGGACGCAGGGGTGGATCTAGGGGTGGAAGGTGCGATTGTCGCGATCTTGGTGCTCGCCGCGGCGACGGTGTTCGGCCTCGTCCGGCGCGCCCGGGACGGCAGGCTGCGCCCACAGCACCCGAAACGCCCACGACGTTCGCAAGGCGGGGCCGAGGGGGTGACCGGCGGGATGGACGAGCGGCTCGGCGCCGCGGAGATCGGCTCGAGGCTCGGCGAGCGCGCCACCCTCGTGCAGTTCTCCACCGCGTTCTGCGCCCCCTGCCGCGCCACCCGGCGGGTGCTGGGCGAGGTCGCGGGCATGGTGGACGGGGTGACGCACGTGGAGCTCGACGCCGAGTCCCATCTGGACCTGGTCCGCAGGCTGAACGTCGTCCGCACCCCGACCGTGCTGGTGCTGGACGCCGACGGGCGGATCGTCCGGCGCGCCTCCGGAGCCCCGCGCAAGGCCGATGTGATCGCCGCCCTCGGTGTGGCCACATCATGACCAGGGCAACGCTGACCTGCGAAAAGGTTCATGGATTCGTCTCGGGGAGCGAGACGGATGTGACAGGACCGCGGGGTGCGGCTTACCATCGGACCGTGCGTTACCGGACAGAGCAGCTGCTCACGAAGCGACGCGCGGTCGACTTCTGCCGCGTGTCCACCTCGCTCTGTCGCCCGGCCTGAGGCGCCTCGCCGCCCGGCCGGGCCGCCGGGTCCGCCCTTCCCAGGGCACATCGCCCCATGGCGCCGCCTCCAACGCCCGCCCGAGCATGCCGACCCTCCAGCCGAACGCACAGACTCCCTCCGCCAGGAGCATCCCGATGCAGGTTGATCCGCGTGGGCAGCGATGGGCCGCGACCCTGACCACCCTGGTCCTGATCGTCGTCCTGGTGACCGGAAGCTGGATTCTGCTGGCCGCGCAGGCCGTGGTGTTCGCCATCGCGACCGTCTTCGGCCTCAGGTACGCGCCGTACGGGCTGGTGTACCAGGCGCTGATCCGTCCCCGGCTCGGCCCGCCGGCCGAGCTGGAGGACGCGGCCCCGCCCCGGTTCGCGCAGGGGGTGGGCCTGGCGTTCGCGCTGGTCGGGACGCTCGGATACGCCCTGGAGGCCACCTGGCTGGGAATCGGCGCCACAGCGCTGGCGCTGGCGGCGGCGTTCCTGAACGCGGCGTTCGGGTTCTGCCTGGGCTGCGAGGTGTACCTCTTGCTCCGACGAAGCCGGTTCGGGGGGCGCGGAGGGTCGTCCCCCCTCCAGCAACACTGATCCGCCGCATCACCGCAAAGATCCGCTCCGACAGGGAGGTTCCCGCATGAGCCGCTCAGACGTTCTGGTGGACGCCGAATGGGTCGAGGCCAACCTCGACGCTCCCGGCCTCGTCCTCGTCGAGGTCGACGAGGACGTGTCCGCCTATGACAAGGGCCACATCCGTGGCGCCGTGAAGATCGACTGGAAGAACGAGCTGCAGGACCCGGTCCGCCGCGACTTCGTCGACAAGGCGGGCTTCGAGCAGCTCCTGTCCGGCAAGGGCATCGCCAACGACGATCTGGTCATCCTGTACGGCGGCAACAACAACTGGTTCGCCGCCTACGCCTACTGGTACTTCAAGCTGTACGGGCACGAGAAGGTCAAGCTGCTGGACGGCGGCCGCAAGAAGTGGGAGCTGGACTCCCGCGAGCTGGTCACCGACGTGCCCGAGCGTCCCGCCACCCAGTACACGGCCAAGGAGCAGGACCTGGGCATCCGCGCCTTCCGTGACGAGGTCGTGGACGCGATCGGCAAGAAGAACCTGATCGACGTGCGTTCGCCCGACGAGTTCAGCGGCAAGCTGCTGGCCCCGGCGCACCTGCCGCAGGAGCAGGCGCAGCGGGCCGGTCACGTGCCCACCGCGCGCAGCATCCCCTGGTCCAAGGCGGCCAACGACGACGGCACGTTCAAGTCCGACGAGGAGCTGCGCGAGCTGTACACCGAGGCCGGTGTGGACCTGAGCAAGCCGACCATCGCCTACTGCCGCATCGGCGAGCGTTCCTCGCACACCTGGTTCGCCCTGCACGAGCTGCTGGGCCTGGAGGACGTGAAGAACTACGACGGTTCCTGGACCGAGTACGGCTCGCTCGTCGGCGTTCCCGTCGAGCTGGGCGAGCCGAAGTAACGTTCCGCGGAGTACGGCCGCCGAGCACGGCGGAAAAGGAGGAGTCATGACCCAGGGCTGCGCAGCGCCCGCGCAGACGGCGCACCTGCCCGCGACCGTCGACCTGTCCAAGGAAGCCGTGATCCAGGGCACCGTGACGCGCGACGGCGTTCCGGTGTCCAGCGCCTACGCCCGTCTGCTCGACTCGACCGGCGAGTTCACCGCCGAGGTCGTCACCGGCGACGAGGGCGTGTTCCGTTTCTTCGCCGCCGACGGCGACTGGACGGTGCGCGTGCTGGCCGCCGGGGGCGTCAGCGTCGACAGCACCGTCAGTGCCAAGACCGGCGAGGTCGCGGCCCTTGAGGTCGAGATCTGACCCGGAGCCGGTCCGCACGGGCCCCGCCGTTCCGCGTTCGCGCGGACGGCGGGGCCCGTCGCGTCCGGGATGACTATGCTCGTCCCGGGATCGCTGCTGATCATGGAGGGATGACCGGCTTGACCGAGTTCTCGAGTGCGGACCTGGACCGGCTGCTGGCCGAGGCGCGGGCGACGCTGGAGGAGATGCGCGCCGACCGTCCGGTGGCGGCGGGCGGCGACGGCGCGACGGCGGTGGGCGAGGCGACCGCGGGGGACGCGGGCGGACGGGTCACGGCAACGGCCGAGCACGGGCGGCTGACGGCCGTGGAGTTCGACGAGAAGGTGCGCGATCTGCCCTCGGAGGAGCTGGCCGGCCTGGTGGTCACCGCGGTGAACGCCGCGCTCGACGGGCTGCGCCCCGTTCCGTCCAGCACGGACAGGGACGAGGCGTCCGGCTCGCCCGAGCA
Organism: Actinomadura sp. NBRC 104412; assembly: GCF_030269515.1. Classification (GTDB taxonomy): domain Bacteria; phylum Actinomycetota; class Actinomycetes; order Streptosporangiales; family Streptosporangiaceae; genus Spirillospora. Next base: position 37,261 of record NZ_BSTM01000021.1, read on the forward strand.
GGGCCTGAAGCAGATGGAGCTGCTCACCCAGGCGATCAACGACGCCCTCGGCAGGATCGGCTGAAGCGCTTCGCGGCGCGGGCTTAGAATTGCGATTCGCACCGCTATGACAACATGTGCTCCCGGCAGCAGGCGGTGGCTCTGATTCGCCCCAGGGGAGTGGTGGCATTGAGGCGAGCACGGTGGGCCGCTCTGGTGTCGGCTCTGGGGTTCGGGCTGGCGTGGGCTCCCCCGCTGGTACCTGTGGCGAACGCGGCGGCCCCCTGCCAGCAGCCCCGCGAGGCCGGGCAGCCGAGGCAGCAGCTCCCGCCCCAGCTCTGGCCGCAGGAGCAGCTCAACTTCACCGAGGCGTGGGAGCTGACGCGGGGCAAGGGCGTCAAGGTCGCGATCATCGACAGCGGCGTGGACGCGTCACACCCCCAGTTGCGGGGCCGCGTCACGCAGTACGACGTCACCAACACCGGCAACGAGGACTGCGTCGGCCACGGCACCGAGGTCGCGGGCATCATCGGCGCCGCCGACATGCGCGCGCAGGGCATCCCGTTCCTCGGGGTCGCGCCCGCCGCCGAGCTGATCTCGATCAAGGCGGCGACCGGCAGCCAGCAGAACGACCCCAAGTGGGCGCCGCTGGCGATCCGCCGCGCCGTGAACCTCGGCGCCAAGGTCATCAACATGTCGTCCCAGTCGCCCGACTACCCGGAGCTGCGCGCCGCGGTGCGGTTCGCCCTGGACAGGGACGTGGTGATCGTCGCGGCGGCCGGCAACATCAGGGACCAGAGCCAGACGCCGCGCAACGCCTACCCGGCCAGTTACGAGGGCGTCATCGCGGTCGGGGCGCTCAACAAGGACGGCTCGCTGGCGACCTTCTCCAACCAGACCACCCCGGTCACCGTGACGGCGCCCGGGCAGTCGGTCGTCAGCACGTGGCCGCAGGGCACATACCACATGTCCGACGGCACCAGCCAGGCCGCCCCGTTCGTGGCGGGCACCGCGGCGCTGATCCGCTCGTACCACCCGAAGATGAACCGCGAGCAGGTCAAGCGGCAGATCGAGCTGACCGCCGACGGCTCCAGGGGCGCCGGCACCGGCTCGGGCATCGTCAACCCGCTCCGCGCCGTCACCACGGTCGCCCGCGGCCAGGCCGCCGTGGCCGCCGTCCCGCACAAGGTCAAGATCGACCAACCGCCGCCGGACGACCGCACCGGCCGCATCATCGCCCTCTCCATCGCCGGCGGCACCCTCGCCGCGGCCGCCGCCGTGGCCGCGGCCGCCGTGGTCATCCCCGCGGGCCGCCGCCGAGGCTGGCGCTCCGGCATCTGACCCGAACGGTCCGGGCGCCGTCCGGGGTCATGCCTGCGGGGTCTCCTCGCGGAGGACGGTCTGGATCAGGCGGGTGCCGGTGCGGCGGTCGACGTGGTAGCCGCGGCCCACGGGCAGCTTCTCCGGCTTGACGTTGCCCAGCAGGACGCCCTCCTCCTTGCTGCCCGACATCACCAGGCCGGGCGAGGCCATCTCCTTGATGCGGGTGATGGCCGGGTCGAACATGCCGCGTCCCGCGCCGCCCATCGCGCGGGCCAGGATGATGTGCAGGCCGATGTCGCGGGACTGCGGCAGCAGCTCGACCAGGGGACGCAGCGGGTTGTCGGACGTGGCGACCATCTCGTAATCGTCGATGATCAGGAACAGCTCGGCACCCGTCCACCAGGAGCGCGAACGCAACTGGTCGGGGGTGAGGTCGGCCGGAGGGAGGCGTTCCATCATCGCGCCTCGGATGTCGTTCACCAGGGACACCGCGGCGGGAGCGGACGCGGCGAACCCGATCTGGTGCTCGGTCGTGGCCACGTCCAGCAGCGAACGGCCGTAGTCGATGAAGATGATGCGTGCCTGCTCGGGCGTGTACCGGTCGGTGATGCCGGTGGTGATGTGCCGCAGCAGGTTGGACTTGCCGCACTCGGTGTCGCCCAGGACGATGAAGTGCGGGTCGGAGTTGAAGTCCAGGAAGACGGGGGACAGCGAGTCCTCGTCGATGCCGATCGGGATGCGCAGGCCGGTCTCGGCGGGGGTGGGCATCTGCGCGGCGGGCAGCACGTCCGGCAGCATCCGCACCTGCGGCGCCCGCGGGCCCTGCCAGTTCTGCGCGATGGCCTGGCACATCTTCATGACGCCGTCGTTGAGCGACTCGTCGGCGCCGCCGCCGTCGATCCTGGGCAGCGCGGTCAGGAAGTGGAAGCCGTCACGGGACAGGCCGCGGCCGGGACGGTTCTCGGGCACGTTGCCGGCCAGCTTCCGGTCGATCTCCGACTCGTACGGGTCGCCGAGCCGCAGCTCCAGCTTGGTGCCGAGCAGGTCGCGGACGTTGGTCCGGAACTCGGTCCACTTGTTGGACGCGGCGATGATGTGGATGCCGTAGCCCAGCCCGCGCGCCGCGAGCTGCGTGACGGTGTCGGAGATGGCCTCGTAGTCCTGCCGGAGCGTCAGCCAGTTGTCCACGATCAGGAAGACGTCGCCGTAGCCGTCCCCCCGGTACTCGCCCGACGCCCGCATCCGCCGGTACGTGGCGATGCCGTCGATGCCGCGCTCGGCGAACTCGCGCTCGCGCTGCTCCAGCAGCGAGCTGACCTCGGCGACGGTACGGCGGACGCGGTCGGCGTCCAGACGGGTCGCGATGCCGCCGACGTGCGGCAGGTCGGCCATCGCCGCCAGCGAGCCGCCACCGAAGTCGAGGCAGTAGAACTGCACCTCGGCCGGGGTGTGGGTGAGGGCCAGCGACGCCATCAGCGTGCGGATCGCGGTGGACTTGCCGCTCTGCGGCCCGCCCGCGATGCCGATGTGGCCCGCGCCGCCCGACAGGTCCAGCCAGTACGGGTCGCGCCGCTGGTGGAACGGCTTGTCCACGATCCCGGCCATCGCGTACAGCTTGCCGCGCCCCTCCCACCCGGCGGTGGTCAGGCCGTGCTCCGGGGTCACCGAGAGCTGCGGCAGCATCTGGTTCAGCGGCGGCGGGTCGTCCAGCGGCGGCAGCCAGATCTGGTGCGCGGCGGGACCGTGCCCGGCGAGCTGCCCCACGACCACGTCGAACAGCGACGCCTTGTTCTTGTTGTCCTCGGGCTCGGGCTGCTGCTGCGCGCCCGGCTCCTCGATCACCTGCGGGCGGATGTACCCGGACATGTACGGGACGACCTGCGCGGCGATCTGGCTGCCCGTGTTGCCGTTCTGCGTCTGGCCGGGCTGCTCGTCCACGGGTCCCGACACGTACGCGGCCTTGAACCGCACCATCGGCTCGGTCGCGAACTTCAGGTAGCCGTTGCCGGGCGCGGGCGGCAGCTCGTAGGCGTCCGGGACGCCCAGCACGACCCGCGACTCCATCGCCGAGAACGTCCGCAGGCCGATCCGGTACGACAGGTGGGTGTCGAGCCCGCGCAGCTTGCCCTCCTCCAGGCGCTGCGAGGCCAGCAGCAGGTGGACGCCCAGCGAACGGCCCAGCCGTCCGATCATCACGAACAGCTCGGCGAAGTCCGGCTTGGCCGACAGCAGCTCGGAGAACTCGTCCAGGACCAGGAACAGCGTCGGCATCGGCGGCAGGTTGGCGCCGTCCAGCCGGGCCTTCTCGTAGTCGCGCAGCGAGGCGTAATTGCCCATCTGCCGCAGGTACTCCTGGCGCCGCACCATCTCGCCGTGCAACGCGTCGTACATGCGGTCGACCAGGGGAAGCTCGTCCTCCAGGTTCGTGATGATGGCCGAGACGTGCTGGAGGCCCTCCATGCCGAGGAACGTCGCGCCGCCCTTGAAGTCGACCAGGACGAAGTTCAGGATCTCCGGCGAGTGCGTCATCGCCAGGCCCAGCACCAGCGTGCGCAGCAGCTCCGACTTACCGGAACCGGTGGCGCCGATGCACAGGCCGTGCGGGCCCATGCCGCCCTGCGCCGACTCCTTGATGTCCAGCTCGATCGGACGGCCGTCGGCGTCCAGCCCGATGGGGACGCGGAACCGGTTGCGCTGCGCCCTCGGCCGCCACACCTGCCGCGGGTCGACCGCGTACGGGTTGTCCACGCCCAGCAGCGAGGTCAGCGTCATGTTGCCTGACAGGACGTCGTCCTCGACCTCGGTGTCGGTGGCGCTGCTCCGGAACGGCGCGAGCTGCCGGGCCAGTCCCTCGGACTGCGCGACGCTCGCCTTGTCGGGCTTGCCGATCGGGGTGGGGACGTCCTTGCCGGTGCGGTCCTTCTTCAGCATGTGGACGCGGTCGGGCGCGACGTTCAGCCGCAGCGTGCCGGCCTCGGTGGTGCTGCCCACGGTCTGGGACAGGTCGATCACGCACACGCCCTCGATGCCGTCGGCGGCGAGCTGCGAGTCGTAGGACGCCATGCCGCCGTCCACCACCACGACGTGCAGGGGCAGCTCGGAGGAGGGGCGGCCCGCCACGAACCTGGCGCGGTCCTTGACCTCCTGCCCGAGCATGACCTCCAGCTCCGACATGGTCGGCGCGATCAGCCTGACCTGCCCGGCGGCGTCGTACTCGGTGGGGTGCAGCGCGTGCGGAAGCCACTTCACCCAGTCCCAGTGGACGAGCTGCTCCTGCGAGGTGCACACGGAGATGCGCACGTCATCAGGGGTGTGGAAGGTCGCGAGCTGCATCAGCATGGCCCGCACCATCGCCCGGGTCGCCTCGCCGTCCCCGGACAGGAAGATCCGCGAGAACGAGCGCAGGTTGATCGCCACCGGCAGCGCCGGGACGGTGGAGTGGGTGCGGATGAACCGGCGCAGCGCGCCCGCGCTCATCGGCTCCAGGTCCTCCACCGGCTTCGTCTCCGGCGCGATCAGCTGCACGCCCAGCTTCTGCGGGCCCGCGCCGACCCGCACCTGCCCGAAGTCGCCGTCCTCGGGACGCCGTTCCCACATGCGCGCGCTCATCGCCAGCGACCACAGCCGCGACGGGTCGGGGTTGTACCACTCCAGCGCCTCGCGCTGCTGCGCGGCGGCCTTGCGCACCTTGGCCCGGACCTGGCCGAGGTAACGCAGGTAGTCGCGCCGGTCGGCGTTCAGCTTGGACTTGCGTTCCCCGCTGCGCTGCCCGACCTGTGAGAACATCATGCCGAACATCGACAGCCCCATCATCCCGCCCGCGACCATCTGGATCGGGTTGGAATTGGGGTTGAGGAACATGAAGGCCATCGCGCCCGACCCGGCCGCCATCGGCAGGTAGGTCATCACGTTCCGGAACCCGTCGCTGACGACCTCGGGCAACTCGGGCGGGGACTCCAGCAGGATCTCACCCCGCGGCAACTCCGGTGGCTTGCGCCGTTCCTTGCGCCGGACCACGACGGTGCTCACTGGCTCAAGCTCCCCTCATCCCTGGGCATGCGCCCACCCAAGGCTGGACATCCTACGGACGTGAGCGGCGGGGTGAAGGTCATGCCCCATTCAAGGTCATGACCGTGCGTATATGGTCACTCGTGCTCATCCCAACCGCAACCGCCCGCTCCTCAGCACGTACAACATTTCCGTCCCGGGCGGCACCGATATCCGATGCGGCAGGGGCCTGAAACGTTCACAATCGTCGAGTAAGGTTCCTCGGACCCCGCTGGTTCGCTTGGTCAATCGCTCGGCAAGGGGAGACACGGGAGATGATCGCGTACGTGCGCCCCGGTTGGGCCGGGGCCGGCCTGACGAGCCCGGAACGGCCGGGCATCGACAATCCCGTCCTCGCCTACATCGGCCTGGCGGCCCTCGTGGTGTTTCTCGTGGGGTGTGTCGTAGCCGGAGTGATGGCGTACACGGGACGGTGGCGTTCCTGGTATCCCCCAAAGATCACCCAGACGTGCTCGCCACTGAGCATGCCGTGGGCGGCCGGCGCCTTCCTTCTCATGCTGCTCGCGGCGGGCCTGGACGTGGTGCTCGACGGCCTTCCGATGGTCTTGGGCTTCATCCTCGTCGGATGCGCCGTGGTGCTGCTGCTCATAGGGTTGGTGTACGTCTTCCCGCCCCGCAGGCTGCTGCCACGCTGGATCCGAGATGACGGGTGGTGACCAGAGCGCCCTGAACGAGCCGTAGAACGCGAGGAGAGAAATGTTCCCAGCCGGAGACATGGACATCGAGCGGATGCTGCGGGAGTCGCGGGAACGGGCGTGGAAGCTGGCCGAGGTCCGGGACCGGGTGGTGGGGCTCACCGGCCATGCGGAGTCGCCCGACGGCAGGATCAAGGTCACCAGCAGCGCCGCCGATCCGCTCGCCGAGCTCGACATCGATCCCCGCGCCATGCGCATGTCCTCAGGCGAGCTCGCCACCGCGATCCGGGAGACCGTCCGGCTCGCCCGCCGGGACCTGGAGGAGCAGATCGAGCGGGTCACCGCCGAGCAGTACGGCGAAGAGAACCCGCTCGACATGCTGGGGAAAAACGAGGATTTACAGCGCAACCTCAACGAGATGCAGGACATGTTCCGGCAGACCGGCCAGCAGGCGCAAAGGATGCTCGAAGACTTGCAGCAGCGCTTGGGCCTGCGCTCGGACCCGGGTGGATCCAAGCCCGGCCCTGGCTGAGCATGACCGGGCCTGGATTGGGTTCTAGGTGGATTTGGGCTGGGTGTCGTCGACGTACTTGTGGCCTGGTGCCGGGTTGCCGTCCTCATCCGTCCCGTAGGAGTTGCCCCAATCGCTGAAGAACGAGCCCAGGACGGGCGACCCGTTGAGCGCGTCGGCTGTGCCGAGCGTGGCCGCCAGCTTCTCCCCGAAGGTCAACGGCGCGATGCGCGACGTCAGCGGGGTACCCAGCCTGGTGGTGGGGTTGGCCCCGAAGACCTCGGACGTGCGCTTGACGAGGAGGTAGTTGACGGCGCCCTTGAGCATGTCGTCGGCACCGTTCATCGTCGCCTGACCGAAGGTCGCCCAGACCTGGGCGTTGCCGTTGAACCGCTGGCCGAGAACGTTGGTGCCGAGGAACGCCCCCCAGACGTACGTGGTGCCGCGTGAGATCTGCGTGATGATCGACGAGCCCGTGCTGAGCACGCGGTAGCAGACGCTGGCGAACTGGTTCGCCTGGGCCATGAGCTGCGCGGCCACGGGGGTGCCGACGACGGTCGCCGCCGCGATGGCGATACCCGTGGCGAAGATCGCCAGCAGGGTCGTGATGACGAACATCAGGTAGATGAAGACGCCGATGATGACCGCGAGGATGTACAGGGCGACCGTCACCGACCAGGCCATGACGATGGCGAAGTCGAGCTGGTCGGAGTAGTCGTCCATCGTGCCCTCGAAGGCGGTCCGGTCGTCGCCCTTCCAGTGGCTCGGGTCGACCCGGCGGGTGAGCTCCTCGATCTTCCGCTGGGCCTGTTCCAGCTGGTCGATCGTCGCCTTCCAGCCGTCCGCGCCGCTCCACAGCTTCCCCGCGTCGCCCTGCGCCTGCATGACGATCGGGACGATGGGGATCGCGGCCGGGATGATCATGGCCGCGTAGAGCGACTCGAACCAGGCCGCCTGCGCGAGGCCGGACGTGATGTCGAGCGGGTTGCCCATCAGTTCCCTTCCCTGAGCGTGGAGGAGTCCTCGGCCTTGGCGTAGGTGGCGGCCGTGGTCTCCATCCGGTCGTGGATGTCGATCGCGTGCTGGGACTTCTGGATGAGGTCCTGGTCGGCGAACTCGATGAGCTGCGTGTACATCAGCGCCGCGCTGATCGCGAACATCGTGTAGGAGTCCGGCTGAACGTTGCGGGGCTCGGCGTTGAGCTTGTAGCGGGCCTGCTTGAAGATCTCTGTGAGCTCGGTCTCGATCTGCCCGCCCAGCCTTCTCAGCTCGGCGGGGTCGAAACGGACCTCCCCGCTGCCGGAGCCGCCCCCACCCTGCGACGGCGAGGGGCGGGGGGACGGGGAGGGGCCGTTCAGGTAGTTGGCGATTCTGTTGTTGCCCACGGGGCCTCCAGTCTGCGAGCAGGTATCGTCCGCGTGGCGATCTGGGTGGTTGACAATGCCTCAGGGTTGTCGGATGACCGTACAAGACGGTCGGTTCGGAAGGGTGCGTGCGGAGCGGGGCGGCCATACCATCCGGGGCGCAGAGAGTCACAAACTATCGCGCGTCTCCTAGGCCACCCTCTATGTTGTTACGGTTTCCGCCGTGTCGGACCGTTCTGTGCGGCCCGTGTGAGCTTAGGTAGGGAGAACGGTGGCTAAAGTCACGGGGGCGGAGTTGTGCCGGGTCACGGTCGTGGCCCCCAAGCGCCGTATCGACATCTCGTTGCCCGCGCACGTCCCCTTCGCCCAGCTGTTCCCGGCGATCCTGCACTACTCCGGCAACCGGATGGCCGACGCCGGGCTGGCGCACGGAGGCTGGGTGTTGCAGCGCCTCGACGACGCGCCGCTCGACGGCGGGGTGACGCCCGCGCAGGCCGGCCTGCGCGACGGTGAGGTGCTCTACCTGCGTCCCGGGATGTCGCAGTTGCCGGAGCTCGCGTTCGACGACGTCCCGGACGTGGTCGCGACCGCGGTGCGGGACCGGCGCGACCGGTGGCGCCCCGAATGGACGCGCAACTTCGCGCTCGGCGTCGGCGCGGGCGGTTCCGCGGTGGCCGCGGTCATGCTGCTGCTGTCCGGGCCGTCCTGGATCGTCCCGGCGGCGTGCGCGGGCGCCATCGCGCTGGTGCTGGTGATCGCGGCGGTGGCGGTCTCGCGCGCGGCGGGCGACGCGCAGGCGGGAACGGTTCTCGGCTTCGCGGCCATGCCGCACGCCTTCCTCGCCGGGCTGCTCGCCCCCGCCCGCGACACCGCGTTCGGCGACCTGGGCGCGCTGCACGTGCTGGCGGGGTTCGGCGCCGTGGTCCTGGTCGCGATGATCGCCGCGGCGGCGGTCACCGAGGGCACCTCGGTCTTCTGGGGGACGGTCGTCGGCGGCCTCCTCGGCGCCATCGGCTCCGGGGTCTCGGTGCTGTTCGAGAACCTCAACCCCGCCGGGATCGCCGCGTTCGTGGTGGTGGTCGCGATGATGCTGACCCCGCTCACCCCGACCCTGGCGTTCCGGTTCTCCAAGGTGACGCTGCCGCCCGTCCCGCAGAGCGCCGAGGACCTGCGGCGCGACACCATCATGGTGGACGGCCGGCAGGTGCTCACCCGCACCGCGCTCGCCGACCGGTTCATCACCGGCTTCACCGTCGGGCTCGGCCTGACCGGGTTCCTCGGGCTGCTGCCCTCCGCCTTCGACGACGGCTGGCTCGGCCCGATCACCGCGGCGGTGATCTCGTTCCTGATGCTGCTGCGCTCCCGGCTGTTCCGCGGCCGCGTGCAGAGGCTGGCGCTGCTGGTCCCCGGCATGGCCGGGCTGGGCGCGCTGGCGCTCGCCATCTCCATGGACGGCTCCATCGTGATGGTGGTGGCCGGCGGGGTGGTGCCGGTCCTGGCGTTCAGCGCGATCGTGGTCGGCGTCGGGCTGTGGCTGCCCGGCCGGCAGCCCTCGCCGTTCTGGGGGCGTGCGGGCGACATCCTGGAGCTGTTCCTGCTGATCGCGCTCATCCCGCTCGCGGCGGGCGAATGCGGGCTGTTCTCGTACATGCGCGGGCTGGCCGGTTAGGAGGTCGCCATGCAGACACGCAAGGACCTGCTGCAAGCCCACCGGCTGATGACCCAGCGGGCCTCGCTGGCGCTGATCACCGGAGAGCCCGACAACCCCGAGCTGCCGCTGCGCAGGATGAACATCGGCGCGTTCAGCGGCATCATGATCGCGATTCTGGTGTGCGCGGCCTTCGGCATCTTCGGCATCATCCGTCCCGGCGGCGCGACGGGGCTGGAGAAGCCCGGCATGCTGCTGGTCGAGAAGGAGACCGGCGCCCGGTACATCTGGTGCGAGGGCAAGCTGTGCCCGGTCGCCAACTACGTCTCGGCGAGGCTCGTCGCGGGCAAGGACTCCAAGAGCCGCCGCACCGTCTCCACCAACTCCCTCAGCAAGTTCGAGCGCGGGCCGCTGATCGGCATCCAGGGCGCGCCCAACACCCTGCCCGAGCCCAAGAAGCTGACGAAGGGTCCCTGGTCGGTGTGCGTGCGCGCGGTGACGACCACCTCGGCCGGGCGCCAGTCCCTGGTGACGCTCCTGGCGGGACGGCGGGTCGGGGGCACCCCGCTGCGCAACGACCAGGCGGTCGTCGTCCAGGCGGACGGTCAGAACTGGTTGCTGTGGCGCAACATGCGGATGCGGATGCCGCAGTACGCGCTGCCCACGCTCGGCGGGACGCCGGTCGGCATCTCCGGCAAGTGGCTCGACTCGGTGTCGCAGGGTCCCGACTACGCGGCGCCGCCGATCGCCGGGCTGGGACAGCCCGCGCAGGGGCCGCTCGGTCCGGGACGGGTCGGCCAGGTCTTCGCCGTGAACACCTCCTCCGGCAACGCCGCCGCGTACGTGCTGCTCGCCGACGGGCTGGCGCCGATCACCACGATCCAGCGGGACCTGCTCGTCGCCGACCCGCGTACCCGCGTCGCGTACGGCAACCAGCAGGTCCAGGCGATCCCCGTGGACGCGGGCCGGGTGAACTCCACGCCGCAGTCGCGGCAGCAGGTGCGGGACGCGCGGCTGGACGGCAGGGCGCCGGCGATGGCCCCGTACCAGGAGAGCAGCGCGCTGTGCGCGGTCTACGACGACCCGACCGGCAACTCCGACGCCAAGCTGGCGATCGGAGGGACGCTGCCGTCCCCGCCCGGCGGGCCGCAACCGGTGGGCGCGGACCAGTTGGTGTTCCCGCCCGGCAGCGCGGCGCTGGCCGGGCGGGTGCCGAGCCCCGGAAAGGCCAACGAGGTCAACACGTATTACCTAGTGGCCGAGGGCAAGCGGTTCCCGATCAAGGACGCTCAGGCGGCGGAGAGCCTCGGGTACGCGCTGCCGGGGAACGCCTCGAAGGTCCCGGCCGGCGTTCTGGACCTGATCGCTCAGGGACCGGTGCTCGATCCGGCCGCCGTGTCGACCACCGTTCCGTTGAATGCTCAATCAGCGAACTGATCAGGATTTTTCGGATCCGGCCGAACCAAGTCTGATCAACGATCGTCCAACGAACTGTGAAAGGAGAGGGTGCGAGAAGTGGGGCGTCCTGCCCTCCGGTAAGGGGATGGACACCCTACGATCAAGACCGTACTCTGGTGGATACTCTGCGGCGCGCGACCCCCCGCTCAAGATCAGCCACAGGGGCTTTCGTGCTGCCGAAACCCGGGGGCATACGGCGCGACGACCCGGGCGCCTCTGCCCGCACGATCTCCCGCGGGTCCTGACAACCAGTCACTGGAGGTGACGGATGGGACAGCAGTCTGCCGTCGACAGAGCAGCGATGCAGCAGGCGGCCAACGACGTGGACGCGTCGGCCAACATCATCAAGGGTCTCCAGACCCAGCTCGAGGGACACAAGAACCAGGTCCGCTCGATGTGGGAAGGTAACGCCTCCATGGCGTTCGAGCAGGTGTTCGCCCGCTTCAACGAGGACTTCACCAAGGTGCTGAGGGCCCTTGAGGGAATGCACGAGAGCCTGGTCCAGACGAAGATCACCTACGAGTCCAAGGAAGAGATGTCCGAGCAGGCCGTGAACAAGGTGCAGGCCCTGCTCAACGGCCGTACCTGACACCCACCCCCGCCCGGTGATCGACTCTGGATCGAAGGAGAGAGATGAGCTACACAAGGGCCAACTTCGGTGGCCTCACCGAGGGTGAGGCCCAGTTCAGCCAGGCCGCCCGCGCCCTCATGGACGAGCTGAACGACCTGGAGGGCAAGCTGCGCACCAAGCTCAACCAGTGGGAGGGCTCGGCGCAGGAGGCTTACTGGGTCTACCAGAAGCAGTGGGACGCCGCCGCCAAGGACATGCAGAACGTCGTCGCCCAGCTCGGGCTGGCGATCCGTGACGCGAACGAGAACTACCAGCAGGCCGAACGGTCGAACGCCGGCATCTGGGGCTGAAGCCCCGTATGGGACCCGGGCGAGGCCGGCGTGACCGCACACGGGCTTCCTGGGCGGCCAACGGGCCCTGGTCACCTGGTCGACCAGGGCCCGGCCCGGTCCGGTTCCCCGGACGAACGCATGATGTGCCGTCCTGACTTGTGGTGACGGCCGATGGGGATGAATCAGCCGGCGGAATGCCGGCAGGAGGTGTGAAAAGACGTGGGGCACCCCAGAAATCTGCCGCCGCTTGGCACCAGAGAAGTCAGGATCGATCACGACACGCTCAAAGATATCGCGCGCATTCTGCGTGCTGACATGAACAACCTGCACGACGGCCGGTGGAAGGAGAAGATCGACGACTCCTTCCCTCCGGTCGAGGCCATGGGTGACTACACGGCGGGCAGGTCACTGCACCAGACGATCAGGAACGCCAGGGACCAGATCGGGAATACGCACCAGTCGTTCGTCCAGGCGTACGAGGCAGTGATCACCGCTTTGGAGAATTCGGAGCAGAACTACCGCGACGCCGACGACAACTCTGCGGCCGGCGTCCGTAACCGTGCGAGGCTCGACTGATGTCGCAGGCGGTTGACAAGAGAGGGTGTGATCGCGAATGAGTCCTCCATCCCCGCCGCCCCCACCGCCCGGTTCCCTTGGGAGCGGGCAGATCCGGCAGAGCCAGATCACCACGGGCGACGAGGGCGTCTCCGGCTGGACGAACAAGATCCAGGTCTGGGAAGACCATTACGAGGATCTCAAGCGGATCGTCGACGGCATGAAGCCGGAGAAGCTCGCCACCGCCGCCAACACGTACGGCAGCCTGGCCTCCCGCATGGAGACGACCATCAACCTGCTGTACCGGCAGGCCGAGCGGATGATCGACGCATGGGGGAGCGAAGACGCCGCCCGCAAGGCCCTGGACAACATGAACAAGGCGTACCGCCAGGCCATCGAGATCCAGGAGACCAGCAGGCAGAGTCAGACGGCGCTCAACAACCACAAGAACAAGCAGACCCAGTGGAAGCAGCAGTACGGAACGGGCGGAGCCAACGACGACTGGGTGCATGAGGTCTCGGTGTGGGCGAACCGCGCCCTGAGCGTCACCGGCCTCGGTGGCGCCGCCGTCTCCGCATTCCTCGGCAACAACGCGCAGGCCGAGGACGTGCTGCAGCAGATCAACCAGGGCACGGTTGAGACGAACGACCAGTTCCCCCAGGAAATCCGGGTGGACATGCCGTCGACGACCAACATCGATACGCCTTGGCCGCCGTCTCCGCCTCCCGGACGGCCTCCGGGGAGCCCCGAGATGCCCGGCGGCGGCTCGCCTCCCGGCGGCATGCCGGACACCGGCGGTCTTCCCGGCGGCTCTCCGCCCGGTACCAACCCCGGTGACATTCCGGGTCCGGGTGGCGGGCCGGGTGGCGGCCCTGGCGGCGGTCCCAACGGCCCGGGAAGCATCGGCGACCCGCCCGGCGGTCCGGGCTTCCCCGGCGGCCCGGGTGGCGGCCCCGGCAGCGACCTGGCGAGCCTGCCCGGTGGCGGCCTGGGCGGTGGCGGCCTGGGTGGCGGTCCCGGTGGCGGCCTCGGCGGTGGCGCACCCGGCGGTCTGCCGGGCGGTGCCCCGGGCGGTGGTCCCGGCGGCGTACCGGCCGGTGCGGGCCTCGGCGGCGCCGGCGGAGCCTTCCCCGGCGGCGGAGCCTTCGGCCGCGGCGGCATGGGCGCCGGAGGCATGCCGATGGGCGGCATGCCGATGGGCGCGGGCGCCGGTGGACGCGGCAACGACGAGGAGCACGAGCGTTCGACCTGGCTGACCGAGGACGAGGACGTCTGGGGCGGTGACGACGAGACCGCCCCGCCGGTGATCGGGTGAGTTTTCAGGCGGGTTGACCGATTGTGGCGGCATGGGACAAGGCTGCGTAATACGCTGACTCTCCCATGTCGCCACTTGTGCGAGTTGGATTGCGAGGACGCTGATGCGACGGTGGAGCCGAGCGGCGGTCAGCGCTGGTCTGGCCGTCCTGATGATCGGAGCGACGGCCTCTCCCGGCGCCGCCGCCGCGCGGAAACCGCATCCCGCCCAATGGTGGTTCGGCATCTGGGACGTCGAGAAGAGCCTGTGGCCGCATGGCAAGGGGCGGGGCGTCACGGTGGCGGTCATCGACACCGGCGTCCAGGCCAGCCTTCCGGACCTGTCCGGCGCGGTCCTGCCCGGCGCGGACTTCCAGACCGGTGGTGGCGGCGACGCCCGCACGGACAACAAGAGCTTCTCCGATGGCGGCCACGGTACCCGCATGGCCACGCTGATCGCCTCACGCGGAACCGGCACGGGTTTGCTCGGCGTCGCGCCGGAGGCGAAGATCCTGCCGGTCGTGGGCCAGTCGAGCGCGGCGTTCACCAAGGGGATCCGCTTCGCGGCCGACCGCGGCGCCAAGGTCATCAACCTGTCCCAGGCCGCGCCGGGGCCGTGCCCCGCCGACATGCAGGCGGCGATCGCCCACGCCATCAGGAAGGACGCGGTCGTCGTCGCGGGCGCGGGCAACGACGGCAACGGCGCCAACGCGTCCAACAACCCCGCGAACTGTGTCGGCGTCCTGGCGGTCGGCGCGGCGGACATCACTCCCAAGCCGTGGGTGCAGACCCAGCGTCAGCCGTACGTCAAGGTGGCCGGTCCTGGTGTGCTGGCGTCCGGTGTCTCCGCCGACGGCACCCTCAACTTCAACAAGGCGGGCACGAGCCAGGCGGCCGCGCTGACCTCGGGCGTCGTGGCGCTGATCCGGTCGGCGCACCCCGAGTGGTCCAACCGGGAGGTCGTTCGCCAACTGGTCGCGTCCGCGAAGGACATCGGTCCCAAGGGCAAGGACGACCAGACCGGGTACGGCTTCACCCGGCCCTATCGCATCTTCGAGGGGATGATTCCGAAGAGCACCCCCAACCCGGTGTTCGAGGAGTACGACCGGTGGGCGGCCACGCATAAGGAGGAGGCGGATCCGCAGAACGCCGCCGGCGGCGGGGCCCGTGACGACAAGCCGCTGACGGACTGGACGGGCCTGTTCGGCATGCTCGGGATGCTGCTCGTCGTGGTCCTGGCCATCCTGTTCGCGCTCTACAAGACCCGCAGGTCCAAGCCGGCCGCCGCAGGTCCGGTGGGGCCGGTGCCGGGAGCGCCGCCGACGTTCGGCACGGGTCCCTATCCCGGGCCCGGGCAGCCGCCGCAACCGGGCTCGGGCGCGTACCCGTCCCAGGGCATGGAGGGCCGCCAGCAGTCGGCGCCCCCGGGGCAACGGCCACGCTTCGAGCCGCCCCTCCAGGAGGGCTACCCGCCGCAGACCCACCAGGACATTCCGCAGCAGCCTCCGCAGTAGCAGGGCCTGGCTCCGCCGAGCTTGGTCAGCGCGCCCCCGGGGCGTGCCTCTCCGCCTGCGCCGGTCGGCGCACTGTCCGCGGGTGCCCGCATGGGCGTCTCCATGGTGTCGGCCGGGATCCGTTACGGCCCTTTGATCCTCGCGTTGCGATCTCTCGGGGGTTGGCGGTGCGGGGTGGCCGGGAGTCTCGTACGCTGGCGGCGGAGAAAGGAGGCAGGTGTCCGAGTCGGGTTGGCAGCAGAGCGTGTTGCGGGAGCTCGGTGCGTCTCAGCGGGGACTGGCGGCCCTTGAGCCGTCCTCGCCGCCCTTGAGGCGAGAACCGTGGGATGTGGACTCTCCCACGGAGGAGGCGCGTCCGGAGCCCGTTCCCGCTACCTCGCCGTCGACGGACTCGCATACCGCTGACGCGGTGCCACCTCCCCCGCCTCCTCCACCCCAGCCAGCTCCATCCCCGCCACCTCCTCCTGTGGCCTCCACGCCGGAGCGTCAGTCGACGGCTGCGGCCTCGGTCGTCCCGCCGCCGCCCCCTCCTCCCCCTCCGCCGCCGGTCGTGGAATCGCCGGTCCCGGAGCCGTCGCCTGCCCCGCCCGTGCTGGAACAGCCCGTGGCGTCCGCGTCTGCTTCTGCTTCTGCGTCCGCCTCTGCGTCCGCTTCGGAGGCGCGGCCTCAGCAGCGCGAGGGTGTCGTTCCCCCTCCGCCCCCACCGCCGCCGTTCCACGGTGGACAGGACGCGGGCGACCGGCAGCAGACCGGGGCGCAGGCGGCGCAGGAGCAGGCGCCCGAGTTCCCGTCGGTGGTCCGGCCCGAGACCGGCGCGTTCGGTGCGTCCCTGGCGTTCGGGGTGCTGGCGGGCGTGGAACCGGACGAGGAGTACGACCCGGCCACGGCGACGCAGGAGCCCGCCCAGCCGGCGCAGCCCAACCAGCAGTACCCGCAGGCGTCGGTCGGCCAGCCCGTCGCCGGGCAGTCGCGGCCTCCCGCCGAGGACCTGGTGCGCAAGGTCCGGCATGGCGACCCGTTCGTACGGCGGATGGGCCGTGGCGTGCGCAAGGCCGTCGGTGGCGGCGGCGCGCAGAACGCTCAGCAGCAGGCGGCGTTCGCCGAGCTCATGCGGCAGTCGGTGCCGAGCTGCCGGCAACTGGCGGTCGCGTCGGTACGCGGCGGCGCGGGCAAGACGACGATGGCCGCTCTGGTGGCGACCGAGCTGGCGCGGCACCGCGCCGACCGGGTCCTGGCGGCCGACGCCGACGCCGAGCTGGGGTCGCTGCCGCTGCGCTTGGGCGTGCACGCGGAGCGGTCGTTGTTCGACCTGGCGAACACGCATCCGCGGACGTTCGAGGAGGCCGCGCAGTTCCTCTCGCGGACGGCGGACGGGCTGTGGGTGATGTCGTCCACCCGGGGAGGCCGGATCGCCGGGGAGTTCACGCTGAGCACCTTCCAGACGGCGCTGGGCGCGGTGACTCGGTACCTGTCGGCCGTTGTGATCGACTGCGGCGCGGGCATCCTGACCGAGCTCAACCGGGGCATCCTCAAGTCGTCGCACGGCCTGGTCCTGGTCACGCCCGGCACGGTGGACGGCGCGCTCAGCGCGCGCGGCGCCCTGGAATGGTTCGCCGGCAACAACCAGCAGGACCTGCTGCCCCGCACGGTCATCGCGATGGTCTCGCACGCCCAGCAGGTGGGCGCCGACCTGGACCGGGCGCAGCAGATGCTCACGGCTTGGGGGCTGCCCGTGGTGCACGTCCCCTACGACCGGCACGCCGCCACCGGCAGCGCGCTGGACATGACGATGGTCGGCGCGAACACCCGGTCGGCCGTGAACAGGATCGTGCACGAGGTGTTCGCCCGTTCGCTGTCGGTTCCCGGGGCGTCCCGATGAGCCAGGATCTGATCGCGCTGGTGCGCCGGCGCCCGGATGTGCACGCCGTGGCGGACGGCCTGGTCGCCATGGGTGAGCCGCTGGAGCTGCGCGGTGGGGAGCCCGAGGCGACCCGGCTGTACGACGGTGACGGCCGTCTGCTGGTGTCCATCGAGGACCCGGTGCAGGTCACGCTGCAAAGCGAGATCGCGCGGCTGCTGGGTCCCGAGTTCGCGTCCCGGGTCGGCACGCCCGTGTGGTGGGTGGAGGTCAGGGCGGTCGGGGACATGCCCGACGCGATCCGTGTCGCCCGCAGGTTCACCGACGCGCTCGTGCACTACGTGGGTGGTACGAGCTTCCCCGATGGACGTCCCGACGTCCCGGCGCTGAGCTGGCGCGCGTCCGACGCGTCCGATCGGAGCGGGGGACTGCCGGGGCCGGGCGAGCCGCCCGTGCCCGGCGGGGTCATCGGCGGCTGACCGGAAGCCGGGGGCTCCCGTAGGGGGCGGTCTGCACGACGAAAGCCTCCGCCGCGGCCGACCGGCCGCAACGGAGGCATGGGGTCGTGAGCTTGAGGGTCGGCCGGGTTCAGGTGGTGAAGCGCAGCGTGTTGGTGACCTCGACGCCGAGCTCTCCGGCGGTCTGGTAGACGGAGCCGGTGCGGTCGCCGACCGAGCCGCCCCTGGCCCAGTACGACTGCGCGTAGATCACCTGGTTGTCCAGCGTCCAGGTACGGGTCCAGTACGCGGGCTCCTGGTTCAGCTGCGGCATCCCGCTGCTGGTGGCCGGCTTGAGCAGCTTGGGCCAGCCCTTGGAGTAGGTGGCGCTGAGGACGCTGTTCGCCGCGGACGAGCTGGACAGCTTCATCACGGAGATGACGGTGACGATGTTGCGCGTCGGGCTGGCGTACACCGCGGAGTAGAGCTGGTCGGTGCACGGGTAGGTGCGCAGCCGCGTCAGCAGGACGCTGTTGGCCCGCGCGATGCAGGAGTCGGTGCGGGTGCCCACCCGGGTGAACGTGTTGCCGCGCGCCGTCGTGATGGTCGACTTCAGCACACCCGCGGGAGAGCCGCCGGAGCCGACGGTCGTGTCGTCGGTGGGCGTCGTGGACGGCGCAGAAGGCGGGGTCCAGGTGGGGGTGGGCAGGGCGGAGCGGTACGAGGGGTCGTCATCGCCGCCCCTGAGCACCACGAAGGCGCCGACGCCGACCAGGGCGAGCACCAGCACGGCCCCGATGACCAGCACCGGGACGAGCGCGCCGCCGCCTCCGCGCCGGGGTGGCGGGGGCGGGAAGGGGCCGGGCGGGCCACCGGGCATGGGGGGCGGGCCCGCGTGCATCGGAGGCGGAGGGGCAGGGGCACCGTACGGCGGCTGGCCGATCGGGGGCTGGCCGGGCCACTGAGGTGGGTTCATCGGGTGCTCCAAGGGAGGTCGCGCGTCGAGGGGTCGCTGAGGAGATCAGGTCAGGTTATGGCACCCAGGCGCCCGGTCCATGGTGATTTCCGTGGATACCGTGGTCACAGTGGACCAAGTCGGGGTCGTATCTGCTTGCCCGCGATCGACGTGGGTCGTCAGCATGCCATGCAGTTTTGGATGCTTCGTTCGGGCCTGGGGTTCCCGGTGGAAGCGTTCGCGTTCCCGGCGGGTGCGGGAGTTATCGGGGTGAGCGCCGGTATCGGCCGGTAATGTGCCGCTCAGTGATTCCGCGCTCACGGAGGCGTCATGGACGCCCACGGATGAGGATGGCCCCGATCGGTGCGGGGCTGGTGGTGGTGTGCCTGATCGGCGTGGTCGCCGCCGCTGCCAGGGTGACGTTGGGCGGCGGTTCGGACGGTGACAGGACGGGCGCCGAATCCCCGAGACCGCCGGCGTCCACCCGTCCCGTACCGACACGGCAGGCGCCCGGCCGTCCCTCCGCACCGCCGCCTGGGGCGGGGCCGTGGCAGCCGGACGTCGGGAAGGGCTTCTTCACACCGACCGTGCTGACCAGCCGCGGCGCGTACCGCGCGTCCCGGTACTGGACGAGAAGCTGCGTCCGGGACGCGAAGCCGAAGCTCGCGGCGCTCGTCCGCAGGACGCCGTGTAGCGGTGCGCTGCTGGGCGCCCTCTACCGCAGTCCCGACGGCAGGGTGTACGTGCAGATGACCGCCATGCGGTTCGCGACTCCCGGGGACGCCGCGCGCATCTCCCAGGCCATCAGCGGCGATGTCGCGCCGCGGCTTCACGTCCCGTACCGGAACGAGCCCGCGCATTGGTGGTCGGCGTCGCACGCGGGGCATCACGTGCTGATCCGGCAGTCGTTCATTCCCAGGGCACGCGAGCCGGGGCCGCGCGGTGGCCCGGCGCAGACGTACGGCGACACGCTGATCCGCAGGTTCCAGGCGATCCTGACCGGCCTCTACGCCGCAAGGCCCCGGCAGGGCTGAGCGACCGGACCACCGAACGGGAGGCCGCTCACACGGGGGAGGGAGCGGCCGACCTGAGGTGTTCGAGCAGCATCCGGTGTCGCTGCCAGCCATCGGGGGAGCGCCCGTCACCGAGAGGGAAGAAGGTGAGCGGTGTCTGCGGGGGCCCGACCTGCTGTCCGGGCAGCCCGGCCGGGCCGCTGACGGTGCCGCTGACGGCCATCGCCAGCGGGCCGGGGGCACCGGTCCAGCGGGGCTCGGTGGTGAGGTCGCTGCGGCCGGGGATCAGCTGGGCGAACAGCGACAGGATCGGCTGCTCGGTGGCCAGCGCCCCGACCAGCGAGGGCAGATGCTGAAAGGGCGGTGGATCCTGCGGGGCGTAGCCGACCGTGGCGGTGCCGACCTCGAAGACAGCGCCGCCGCCCGTCTCGGAGAACTCGCAGATGGCCTGGGCGGGACGTGGCCCGTCGCCGATCACCAGCAGCCGGGCGCCGTCGCGGGCGCGGGCGTACTCGGTGAGCAGCTCGGACTGCCACTGGTGCGCCAGCGGCTCGGAGGGCCCCCAGCCCGCGGGCGCCTTGCCGGTGAGGAGCTTGAGCAGCCGTTCGATGGGGCCGCCGAGGTCGCCGTTGGCGCCGTGCCGCATCTGGTAGGTGAGGCTGAGCTGGGAGCCGACCGGGGCGGTGGGGCGGCTGGTGAAGCCGGGCGCGTAGTCGCGGGCCTCGGGGACGGGCACGAACGTGGCGCCGTTCCAGTAGAGAGGACGCCCGGTCAGGCCCTCGTAGAAGCCACCGTCACCGTCGCGTACGACCCACTGCAGGCCGGGACCCGCCGCGGCGGCGCGCAGCGGCAAGGACAGCCGCGCGTCCAGCGGGCTGACCAGTTGCAGGGTCCGGCCGGACGAGGCGCAGTCGGCCAGCGCCTCGGAGATCCATCCGGTCAGCGCGATGACCGGGCGGTCCTGCAGCACGACCATCGCCTGGTCGGTCAGTACGTCTACGGTGCTCATCCTCATCCGAGTCTAGTCCCGTTCGGGGACCGACCCGGCTCCCGGAGCGCAGCGGAGGGAGCCGGGTCGGTCGGTCTTTCCGGGGGGTGTGGGGGGTCGTCCCCCCACGATGATTCGCCCGGTCCCCGAAGCGGAGCGCCAGCGGAGCGGAGGGGATTGGGTCGGTCGGTCTTTCCGGGGGGTGTGGGGGGTCGTCCCCCCACAATGATTCGGCCGGCTCCCGGAGCGCAGCGGAGGGAGCCGGGCCGGTCTGTTTTTTCGGGTGCGGGGGGTCGCCCCTCCACGATGATCCGCCCGGCTCCCGAAGCGGAGTGGAGGGGGAGCCGCGGGGATGTCTCGCGCGCCGTGGGCGGCTTCCGCCCCGTCTCTGCTGGAATGTTACGAACGTGGCTCTTGGTGGCCTCACACCGGCCGAGCTGGGAAGATCAGGTCGTGCGCGTCACGCCCCCCGCCGCGGCCGGATGAACGCCCCCGCCCGTTCGCGGCGACGCTCAACCATCGGGGCCACTCGCGCGTCACAGATACGGCGTCACAAACCGGTGGTGCCCGAGACCTCGGAGCCATACCCCGCCCCGGGCTCCACGAGAGTGGGACGCATGCGCGACGAACCGTTCGCCCTACTCATGACCGTGTACGGCGGTGACCGTGAGGATCATCTTCGGGCGGCGTACGCGAGCGCGGTCCACGAGCAGTCGTTGCGCCCGGACCAGGTGATCCTGGTCCAGGACGGTCCCGTCCCCGAAGAGCTGGAGCGCGGTCTGGCCGAACTGGTCGACGGCAGCCCGGTCGAGGTCACCTTCGTCCGCCTTGAGCGCAACCGCGGTCTCGGCCCCGCGCTCGACGCGGGTCTTCAGGCCAGCCGGCACGACATCGTGGCCCGCATGGACGCCGACGACATCGCGATGCCGCACCGCTTCGAGGTGCAGGTGCCGCTGGTCGGCGCGGGCGCCGACCTGGTGGGCGCGGGCCTGCTGGAGTTCGGCACGGACATCACCGACATCGTGGGCCGGCGCGTCCCGCCCAGCGACCCGGAGGACATCGCCCGCTACTCCCGCCTGCACGACCCGTTCAACCATCCGACCGTCGTCTACCGCCGCAGCGCGGTGATGGCGGCCGGCGGCTACGGCGATCTGCCGCTGATGGAGGACTACTGGCTGTTCGCCCGCATGATCGCCAATGGCGCGCGGGTGGTGAACGTCGCGGAGCCGCTGGTCTACTACCGGGTCGGCGACGGCGCCTACGAGCGCCGTGGCGGCCGCGACCTGCTCCGCTCGGAGCTGCGGCTGCAACGCGAGATGCTTCGCGAGGGGTTCATCTCCCAGCCCCAGTACCTGCGCAACGTCGTGGTCCGCGGCGGCTACCGCCTCGTCCCCACCATGATCCGCCGCCCGGTCTACCGCTGGGTGGTGGCCCCCTACGGCGCCCGCCGCAACCGCTCCCGCGGCACGGACACCGCGGCGCCGTCGACCTCGGCGCAAACCGTCGCCGGTCCCGATCCCACCTCGCAACCGTCGGCACGCCCGAGCTGACCGGCCGTCCCGGCGCCGCTGACGAGGGCGCCGGGGTGCCGCAGGTCATTTCGCCGGGCGTCGCCAGAGGACCGGTTCCTGCCCTCGCTGGTCGGAGAGCCTGCCGACGGCCACCAACGCGCCCTGGTGGAACGCCAGGCCGGTGATCTGCTGGTCGCCGCCGCCCGACAGGCCGGTGCCCTCCGCCTTCTGGGCCGTCCAGGTCTGCCCGTCCGGTGAGGACCACGACACCACATCGGAGGTCCCGGGACGTCCGGCCGTTCCGGTCGCGGCGAAGCCGTTGCCGGTCGCGGCCGTGATCGTGGTCATCCCGACGTCGGAGTCGCCGGCCGGTGCCCGCACGCCCGCGGCCTTCCAGGACGCGCCGCCGTCGGCCGAGACATAGGCCAGAGGGACACGGCCCTTGTCGTCGAAGCCGGTTCCGATGGCGACGATGGTGTTGCCCATGGCCTGCACGTCCGACAGCGATCCGTTCCTGACCCCGGAGGGGAGAGGGAGCTTGTGCTGCCTCCAGGTGCGGCCGTTGGGCGAGGTCCAGACGGCGGGCCGGTCCCGTGGTCCCTCGCGCACCGCGACGTCGTCGGCGCCTCCCGCCGCGACGAATCCGGACTGCCCGGCGGTCACGGCCTTCATCCAGTGCGCGCCGCCGTCCGGCGCGATCAGGTCGTTGCGGTCCGCGCCGACGCCGCGCTCCCAGTTCTTCAGGTCGGACGAGTACCAGGTGGCGGCGGCCGACTCGTCGGCGCCGACGATGACGTAGCCGGCCTGCCCCGCGGCGGCGTCCTGGGTGACGAGCTGCTGCCCCGAGGAGGCGGTGAACGCCGGGTTGGCGTCGGAGTCCTCCCAGCGCGTGCCGTCGGTCGAGGTGAGGACCAGCGGATGCGTGCGCTCGCCCTGGTCCATGCCGACCGCGACCCAGCCGCGGCCTCCGGAGGTCACGCCGAGGAGGCTCTGGAGTCCGGGGCGCCTGGCCGTGTGGACGTTGCTCCACGTGTTCCCGTCCGCGGAGCTCCAGACCGTCGCGTCCCCGGCGGCGCTGCCGACGGCCACCAGCCGTCCGGCCCCGGCGCCCAGCCCGGTCACCCGGTGGTCGCGGTCGACCGCCCCCTCGATCTTGGTGAGGTCCACGGGGACCGCGGCTCCCCCGGCGTCGCGGACGGCCAGCATGGCGTCGGGGTCGGGGCCGCTGCCGTCGCCGCCGACCAGGACCGTCTGGCCGCCGGCGGTCGCGGCGCCGGTCAGCGTCAGCCCGGGACCGAGCGGGACGGTGCCCGCCGGGGTCCAGGCGAGGCCGTCGGCGCTGCGTGCCAGCGTGATGTTCCCGGCTCCGCGCACGACGGCGGTGTACCCCTGGTCGCTCGCCGTCACCTGGAACAGCCCTTGGTATCCGGGGGTCTCGATCCTGCCCGCCTGACTCCACGCACCGCCGTCCGCCGAGATGAAGACCTGCCCGCGGACCGTCGAGCCGCTCCGGACGTCGCGGACGGCGACGAGCCCGCGCTCACCCGCGCCGATGGACAGGCCCACCGTCCCCTTGGGCGCCGGAATCCTGGCGCTCTGCCAGGTGGTGCCGCCGTCCTTGCTGACCCAGGCGAGCCTCACCTGCTTGCGGCCGTCCTGGTGGAGGCCCATGGCGATCAGCATGGGACCGCTGGACGCCACGTCGACCATGGTGAGGGTGCCCTTGTTCACCTTCAGCCCGAGGCCGTCGCCGTGGCGCAGCTCCCAGCGTTTGCCGTCGGGGGAGACCCACAGCGCGGCCTTGGCGTCGCTGAAGTCGCCCTTCTCCGAGGTCGCGCCGACCGCGACGAAGCCGTTGCCGGTCCCGATCAGCCGGCTGACCCGGGCCCGGTCGGCGAAGGGGGCGCCGAGCTCGTCCGCCTCACGCCGCCAGGTCCTGCCGTCGGCGCTGCTCCAGATGGCCGGGCCGCCCGGGCGGTCGCCGATCGCGATCCAGCCGGCCGCGGAGGCGGCCACCAGCCGCGGGACCTCGGCGGGACCGGGATCCTGGCCTTCGGCGTTCTCGACCCGGGCGGAGGTGAACGTACGCCCGCCGTCGGTCGAGACCAGGAACTGCCCGCGGATGTCGAGCGGGTCGGACTCGCCGCCGACCGCGACGACCGTGGTCCCGCCGGCCGCGACGGCGTTGAGCACCTGGGCGCGCCCATCGGTGGCCGCGCCGGGCGCCGCCGGGAAGATCGCCCCGGCCAGCCGGGCGCCTCCGGACGCGGTGGTCGACTCGCTGTTCCGGCCGAGCAGGTACACGCCGCCCGCGGCGACGAGCGCGACCGCGGCGGCTCCCGCGACGGCCGCGATCAGCAGGGCGGGGCGGAACCGGCGGGTCCGTTTCGGCTGCTGGACCCGCCACGGCTCCTGGATCTGCGGGGGTGGTATGGCCTGCCGGGGCGGTATGGAGGGTCCCGGCGGCGCCGTCTCACCCACCGGTGGCATGGGCGGCGGTGGGGTGGGGGGCGGCTCCTGGACGCCCGGTGCGGACGAGCCGAAGACCGCCTGTGGGTCGAAAGGCGGAAGAGCGGCGGCCGGGTCCTCCCACGGCAGCGGCGTGGGGGCGGGCGGTCCAGGGGTGAACGGCGGTGGCGGCGGGGCCGGACGCGGGGAGGGCAGGGGTTCCGCCACCGTCTTGTCCGCGAAGGTGGCGTCCGCGTCGGAAGCCGCCTCGGGAGCCTCCGGGGTGTCCGTCGGCTCCGCGATGGTCTCATCGGCCCTTGGAGCCGGCTGGACGTGGGGGAGCGGCGGCGGCGCACTGGGCGCCGGAATCGCCCGGGTGTTCTCCTCCTGCTTCGGGTCGGCCGGTTCGGAGGGGGTCGGCGGCAGAAGCTCGCCGTCGTTCGGTGGAAGGCCCGCATCCGGCGACCCGGAGAGCCAGTGTGGCGGGGGCAGCGCGCTGGCGGGGTCGGCCGGCCAGGCGTTGTCAGGCTCGTCGTCGGGAGTCTTGGGAGGGGTCAAGCCAATCTCCGTAGCGATGGGATGCGTCGGCACCGAGGAGGCGGGGCTTTCCAGGATCATACTGGCGCCGATGGCACGGATGCCGTTGGCGATAACGATCCTCGCAAATCGCCCATATCGGCCACGCTGCCGGAGATCGAGCCGTACCCGAGCCGTTCTCGAACCGTTCCCGAGCTGTTCCCGAGCCGTGCCGGCGGGCCGCCCACAGGACGGTCAGGAGACGCCGTCGGCCGCACGGCAGGAGTCGCCGGCGCATCGCTCCAGCGACTGGAGCAGGCGGCTCAGCTCCACCTGCCGTGGCCCGGCCGGCGAGGTGGCGGCGTTGTCGAGCTGGTGCGGGTCCAGCCGCATGTCGTAGTACTCGCGGTCGCCGTAGCCGTACTCCACGTACAGTTCCTCGCCGGTGCGGACGGCGCGGTAGCTCGGCGGGTTCTCCCCCCTCCGTTCGGGCCGGTCGGGGTCGCCCGGGCCGGTCACCGGGCCCGCGTGCTGGATGAGGACCGCGCCGCGCCAGGACTTCACCTGCCTGCCCAGGATGAACGGCGCGAGGGAACGCCCGTCGTGCTGGGGCGGGACCGGCACCCGGGCCAGTTCGAGGAACGTGGCGTACACGTCGGTGTTCTGCGCGAGCCGGTCCACCGTCCTTCCGGCGGGCACGCCGGGTCCGGCGACGATGAACGGCACCCTGATGTCGGTGTCGTAGGCGGTCATCTTCCCCCCGACCAGCCGGTGCTCGCCCATGTGCAGCGCGTTGTCGGAGCTGAAGACGATGTAGGTGTCGCGGTCGACCTTGTTGGCCGCCAGCGCCTGCTGGATCTGCCCGATCATCTCGTCCACCGCCTGGACGGACTGCGCCCGGTTACGGAAGCGGCCGTCGATGAGGTTCTTGTCGTGCTGGGAAAGCGGCGGGACGCGACGCAGCCACCGGGGTTTGTCGGAGACGTCCTGTTCGTCGAAGCCGGGCCCGCGGGGCGCCTTGAGACCGGCGAAGGTCTGCGCGTGCCGCGGCGCGGGGACGAACGGCGGATGCGGGGTGAAGGTGCTGAGCTGGAGCATGAACGGCCGTCCGGCCTGCGCCGATCGGTTGATGAAGTCGACGCCCTTCCGGGCGATCACGTCGTTGAGGTAGTCCTGCGGGGTGTTCCCATAGCGGACGACGCGGCCGTTCTCGTTGAGCACGTAGCCGTACTGGTCATAGCCGAGGTCGGTCACGTACCACTCGGACCATCCGGGCGGGACGCCGCCGCTCTCGGGCGGGTAGCCGTTCAGGTACTTGCCGATCATGGCGGTGCGGTATCCCGCCCTCTCCAGGCTCACCGCGTACGTCGCCGACTCGTTGCCGCGTCCCTTGAACGCCTGGTAGCCGCCCGACGGCGGGACGTTTCTGAGGACCCCGGTGTTGTGCGGAAGTTTGCCGGTGAGGATCGTCGCGCGGGACGGGCAGCAGGCCGAGTCGGTGACGAAGAACTTGGAGAAGTCCACGCCCCTTCCGCGCAGTCGCTGGAGGCGCGGCATGAACTGGATCAGGTTCGGCGCCAGGTCGTCGGTGAGCACGAAGACGATGTTGGGATGGGCCGCCCTCGTGGGCTCGGGCGCCGTCACGGGGGCCTCCGGCCCCCATGAGCAGGCGGCGAGCAGCGCCACGATGGACAGCAGCGCCGCCACGCGCGGGCGCGCACGGGAGCAGGCCATCGATTCCTCTCTCAGCTCCGGGCGCTCCTGGGCCTTGGCTGATGATCAGGGTATTTTCTCCCCATGCGTTACCTCGTGGGCATTCCTTGGGGTCCCGGAGGAGGCTACAACAACGCCGATCGCGCCGGGCGTTCGGCCGCGGCGGCCGGCGGGTGCCCGGCCGGGCACCGCGCCGCGGGCACCGTTCCGTGCCGGCCTCACGGGTGAGGGTCGGCGCCACAGCGCCCGTTTCCGCCCTGCTCGCCCTCGCGGTCCTCGGCGTGCTGTGCGGCTTCGGAACGCCGGGAGGCACAGGCGTCCCGAACGAGGACGAGGGGGCCGCCCCGGCCGCCGCCACGGCTTCTCCTCCCGCCTCCGCTCCCGTCGTGCCGGTGCCGCGCTCGCCGCGCGAGCCGGTCATCACCTCCAACTTCCCCGATCCCGTCGTCATCCGGCACGGCGACGGCTACTACGCCTACGCGACCAACGATCGCGGAGTGCGGCTGCCCATGGCCGCGGCGCGGAGCCCCGGCGGACCGTGGCGGCGCGTGGACTCCGACGGCCTGCCGTCCCTGGGACCCTGGGCGGCGGACGGCCGGACCTGGGCGCCCGAGGTCACGCCCGGGCCGGGTGGGATCCTCCTGCTGTACTACACGGCCCAGCACAGGGACTCCGGGCGGCAGTGCATCGGTGTCGCGACCTCGGCCGCCCCGCTCGGGCCGTTCCGCCCGGTCGGCGATGACCCTCTGGTCTGCCCGGCCGCGCGGGCGGACGCGATCGACGCGGATGCGTTCACCGACTCCGACGGGAACCGCTACCTGCTCTACAAGAGCGACGGTCATGGCAGCGGGCACCCGGCGGCCATCTACCTGCAACTTCTGTCCGCCGACGGGTTGCGCACGGCGGGGGCACCGCGCCGCATCCTCGTCCGCGACCCCCGCGTCGACCCGACGCTGGTCGAAGCGCCCGCCCTGGTCAAGCGGGGAGCCCGCTATGTCCTCTTCTACTCGGCCGGGGTGTTCTTCGACTCCTCGTACCGAACCGGATACGCGACGGCGGACAGGATCACGGGACCGTACACGCGGGGTCCCGCTCCCCTCATGAGCACCGAAGGCTACGACGGGAACCTCATCGGCCCCGGCGGGGCGGACGTCTTCAGCGATGGGAGCGGTGACCACATCGCTTTTCACGGGATCGTGGAGTTCCACGGCGGTGAGCGGGTGACCCGGGCCATGTACGTCGCGCGCCTGGCCTGGGCCGGTGACAGGCCGGTGGTGGACGGCAGCCCCGTCCGGTACGAGGCCGGGCGCGCGAGGCGGTACGGGGCGGCCGTCGAGTTCGATGTCTTCGCGGTGGCCGCCGGTGAGCATCGGATCCGCATCGGCTACGCCCGGCGCGCGGGCGGGGCCGTACGGCATGAGGTCGCCGTCAACGGGACTCGGGCGGCGGAGGTGACCTCCCCGGCGGACACAGGGAAGGAAGGCGTGGCGGAGGTGAGGACCCGGCTTCGGACCGGGTGGAACACCGTGCGCCTGCGTCCGCTCGCGGGCTCCGCGCGGATCGCCTATGTCGAGGTGGTGGGCTGGGTCGGCTGAGCGGCGAGCGGTGACCCCGATGTGCGGAGCCGACGGTTCCTGCGTTGCTCCAGAAGCAGGTCCGCGGCCTGCTCCATCGGCCCGTCGAAGACGACGCGGCCCTCGCTGAGGACGATGCCGCGCCGGCACAGATCCCGCAGCAGCGGAAGGTCGTGCGCGACGATGACCATGGTGAGGCCCCCGTGCCGCAGTTCCATCAGCTTCTGGCGGCACTTGCGGCGGAACAGCGGGTCGCCGACCGCCATCACCTCGTCGATGAGGAAGACGTCGGGCTCGGTGTGCACGGCGATGGAGAAGCCCAGCCGCATGAACATGCCCGCGGAGTAGAACTTCACGGGCGTGTCGAGGAACGCCTCGGTTTCGGCGAAGTCGACGATCGCGTCGAACTTGCGCTCGATCTCCTCCTTGCCCATCCCCAGGATGGCCCCGTTGAGGTAGACGTTCTCGCGTCCGGTCAGCTCGGGATGGAGACCGGCGCCCACGTCGATCAGCCCGGCGACGCGGCCGCGCACCCGTACCCGGCCGCTGTCGGGCGTCATCACCCCGGAGATCAGTTTCAGCAGGGTGCTCTTCCCCGAGCCGTTCAGCCCCAGCAGCGCGACCGTCGAGCCGGTGTCGACGGTCAGGTCGACCCCGTCGACGGCGTTGAAGGTGTCCGAGAGCGGCCGGCGGCGCAGCGCGCGGATGCTGATCTCGCGGATGGAGCGGGCGTGCCGTAGCGTGAAGCGCTTGGTCGCCGCCTCGATCACGATCGAGTGCGCGGCGTGCGGCGAGGATGGCGGTTCGGTGGTTGTCACAGTTCCTCGGCGAATCGCGTCTGCTTGCGGTCGAAGACCCGGGCGGCCACGGCGAGCAGCGCGCCCGCGAGGACCAGGGCGATCAGCCCGTCACGGACCATGCCGGGTGGGAACTCGAAGTCGCCGGCCGTTCCCGGCGACCAGAAGCACCGCTGGAACAGCGAGACGGCGATGGCCAGCGGGTTGGCCAGGTAGAGCTCCAGGGCCCAGCCGGGCAGGGTGTCGCGCACCAGGGTCCAGGGATAGATCATCGGGACCGACCAGGTGAAGACGATCCCCAGGACGTCCACGACCTGCTCGAAGTCGCGGTAGAAGACGTTGTAGGCGGAGCACAGCAGCCCGAGGGCCATGCCGAGGACGGCGACGATGGCGAAACCGAGCAGCGCCGCGCCGAGGGCGGCGGGCGACGGGTGCCAGCCCGAGATCACCGCTCCGCACGACAGGATCACCAGGCCGGGGACGAAATGGACGGCCGAGACCAGGGCCGAGGCGACCGGGAACAGCTCCCGCGGCAGATAGATCTTCCGGATCAGTGGCGCGTTGCCCCGGACCGCGCGGGTCGCGGCGTGCAGCGTGTCGGTGAAGAAGTTGATCAGCACCATGCCGGAGAACAGGAAGACGGCGAAGTCCTCGATGCTCTCGTTCATCCGCAGGAAGACGCCGACGGCGAGGAAGTACACCGTGAAACCGACCGCGGGCCTGACGTACGACCAGCCGAGGCCCAGCAGGGATCCCTGGTAGCGGGCCCGTAGCTCCCGGCGCACCAGCAGGCGCAGCAGGTAGCGCTGGCGGGCGAGGCCGACCGCTCCTCCGCCCCGGCCTGGATCCCTCAGCCCGGGCGGGGCGGGCGGTGCGGTCCCCGCCGTCATTCCGGGCCCGCCCCCGTGTCCGTGGCCGTGTCCGTGGCCGTCTCCGTGGTCGTCCTCGTGGTCGTCTCGGTCGGTTCGGTCGGCGCCTCGGCCTCCGCGAAGGTCTTCGCCCACCGTTCGGGGGCGGTGATCTCCGGAAGCGCCCGCCGGTAGTCGCGGGCCAGCCGGTTCCATTCCATGTAGAGCCGGGCGTGCAGGGCGCTGTTGCGCCGCATCAGCTCGCGGAACGCCTTGGGGTCGCGCCGGTACCACGAGGTCTTGGTGCCGTCGGCCGACGACACCAGGGCGCTGTCGAACCGCGACAGCACCCACCAGCGCTGGGTGGCGTGCGGCACGATCGTCTGCGGGTGCTTCAGCGCGAAGTCATCGACGGGGCGGAGCTGTTTGAGGCCGGCGACCAGCGCCTTCCTGACGGTGTCGGTCCTGCCGGCGGGCGGAGCGGTGCCCTCGATCCCCTTGCGAGGCGGCCTGCGCCGGCGGACCTGCGGGAACTCCTCGATGTCGGAGCGCTGCCTGGCGTCGGTGAACCCGGCCCTGACCTGGTGCAGCGCCCGGACCTTGGTGCCGATGGACGCGTGCAGGCTCTCCGGGCCGAGGAACACGTCCTCGATCCCGCGCAGCATCAGCTCGGCGGTGGAGTACTGCATCGCCATGGCGTGCTTGGTCACCATGATGAAGCTCTCTTTGATCATGTTGCCCGCGTGACCGTACGGGGAGTGCAGCAGCGCGCTGATGATCCGGTTGCGCTCCTGGAAGTAGGACTGCCAGTCGAGGTCGTTGTCCTTGTCCCGCCACGGAACGTGCCAGACGGCCGCGCCCGGCAGCGGGACGGTGGGGATCCCGGCGGCCTTGGCCCGGACGCCGTACTCGATGTCGTCCCACTTGATGAAGACCGGCAGCGAGAGCCCGATCCGGCGCAGCACGTCCACCGGGATCAGGCACATCCACCAGCCGTTGAAGTCGGCGTCGGCGCGCTGATGCAGCCACGGGGTCGTCCGCAGCGTCGACTGGGCGAGGTTGTGCCAGTACTCGGTGCCCGGCGCGGGCACCATCCACCAGCGGTAGGGGGCGATCCTCTCGGCGTAGGCGTGCAGGACCGGACGGTCGAAGAGGTCGAACATGTGCCCGCCGACGATGGTGGGCTTGCGGGCGTGGTCGCCGAACGCCACCGCGCGCAGGACGCTCTCCGGCTCGGCGATGACGTCGTCGTCCAGCAGCAGCACGTAGTCGGAACGCCCACCGGCGAGCGTCTCGGCCATGGCGCGGGAGAAGCCGCCCGAACCGCCGAGGTTGGCCTGGTGGATGACGCGCAGCCGGGGACCGAGCAGCGCCGCCGTCACCGGGAAGCCCTCGGCGTCCTCGACCTTGTCGGTGCCCTGGTCGACGACCAGGATCTCGTCGACGACGTCGAGCACGTCCGGCGCGCCGGCCAGCATGGCGAGCTGCTCGTGGCAGAACGCGGGCCGGTTGAAGGAGGTGATGCCGATCGTGGCGTGTCCCTGCGGGCGGCCGCTGTCGGCGACCCACTCGGCCTGTTCCAGGTTGGCGGCACGCCCTCCGGCCAGGATGTCGAACCAGTACCAGCCGCCGTCGATGAACGGCATCAGGCTCAGCCGGAACTCGTGGTCGACCGGCCCGGCCGAGGCCACGTCGATGGAGTCGACCCGCTGGACGTGCCCCTTGGACGTCGACCGGTAGACGATGACGGTGGCCTGACCCCGTACGGTGAGCCGCAACCGGACCTCGTCCAGGACGCTCCACCGCCGCCAGTGCCCGGCGGGGAAGGCGTTGAAGTAGGTGCAGAAGGACACCC
Organism: Actinomadura sp. NBRC 104412; assembly: GCF_030269515.1. Classification (GTDB taxonomy): domain Bacteria; phylum Actinomycetota; class Actinomycetes; order Streptosporangiales; family Streptosporangiaceae; genus Spirillospora. Next base: position 69,025 of record NZ_BSTM01000021.1, read on the forward strand.
GTGCTCCCGGCGGAACCCGGATGCCGCGGCGGCCGGTGATCTCCGCGCTGTCGGCGGCCGATGGCCGGAGGCCGTCCTCCACGTCCTCCGGCGCCTCGGCGGCGGGCCTCGGCGCGGTCGTGCCCGTGCCACCGCCCGTGGCGCCGCCCGTGCCACCGTTCGTGCCGCCGTTCGTGGCGGCTGCCTCCGCCTCGTCCACGACGGCGGGCCGTCCGTGGATGACGTTGCCCTCGACGTAGAGCTTGAGCACGTCGGGGTCCCGGTCGACCGGCATGATGACGCGGTGCAGCACGCGGGGCTTGGACACAGGGCCCGGCCCGGCGCCGTCGGGCCGGACGGCCTTCTCGGCACCGCCATCCGACGCGGTGCCCGTGGTGAGCGCCGTCATGAGTCCACTCCTCCGCTGACGAGCCGCTCGCCCTCGGCGAAATGAGGGCGCAGCCGGTTGTCCACCAGGCTCAGGGCGCTGGCGATGGCCATGTGCATGTCGAGGTACCGGTAGGTGCCGAGCCGGCCACCGAACAGGACGCCGTTCTCGCCGCGGGCCAGCTCCCGGTATTTCAGCAGCCGTCGCCGATCCTCGGGGGTGTTGATGGGATAGTACGGTTCGTCGTTCCGTCCGGCGAAGCGGGAGTACTCGCGCATGATGACGGTCCTGTCGTCCGGGTAGTGCTCCCGCTCGGGGTGGAAGTGCCGGAACTCGTGGATGCGGGTGTACGGGACGTCCTCGTCGGCGTAGTTCATGACCGCCGTCCCCTGGAAGTCGCCGGTCGGCTTGACCTCCAGGTCGAAGTCGAGCGTCCGCCAGCCGAGCGCGCCCTCGGCGAAGTCGAAGTAACGGTCCAGCGGGCCGGTGTAGACGACCGGAACCCGCCCGGCCAGGTCGGCGCGCAGGTCGAAGAAGTCGGTGCCGAGCCGGACCTCGATGTTCGGGTGATCGGCCATCCGTTCCAGCCAGGCCGTGTAGCCGTCGACCGGAAGCCCCTCGTGGACGTCGTCGAAGTACCGGTTGTCGAAGGTGTAGCGCACCGGCAGCCGGGTGATGATCTCCGGGGGCAGCTCCCTGGGGTCGGTCTGCCACTGCTTCGCCGTGTAGCCGCGGACGAACGCCTCGTACAGCGGCCGCCCGATGAGGGAGATCGCCTTCTCCTCCAGGTTGCGGGGGTCGGTCACCTCGGCCGACTGTTCGGCGATCAGGGCGCGCGCCTGGTCGGGTGTGCAGACCCGGCCGAAGAACTCGCAGATCGTCCCCAGGTTGATCGGCAGCGGGTAGACCCGGTTCTTGAAGGTCGTGTACACGCGATGCCGGTAGTCGGTGAACTTGGTGAAGCGGTTCGCGTACCGCCAGACCCGCTCGTTGGAGGTGTGGAAGAGGTGCGCGCCGTAACGGTGCACCTCGATGCCCGTCTGCGGCTCATCCTCGCTGTAGGCGTTGCCTCCGATGTGGTCGCGCCGTTCCAGGACCAGAACGCGCAGCCCCAGGCCGGCGGCGCAGCGTTCGGCGACCGTCAGCCCGAAGAAGCCGGACCCGACCACTACAAGATCAACATTCATGCGTTCCTTCCGGGGCCGTCCAGGCAACGCGACGGGAGCTCGGTAGTGGTAGCGGGGGCGCCGCTAAGATACCGAGCAGTTGGTGTGCACGCACCCGCGATATGGCGGCTACGCTCCCCGCGCTCGAAGCCTTCGGTGTCATACATGTCGCTGGTGTGTCCGTGTCCCTTTGGAGCTGTCGTGGTGCGGAGCAGGCGGCGGGCTGGCGGGCGCAAGGGCAGGCCCGTGGTGTACCTGCATATAGGGACGCCTAAGAGCGGCACTACGTACCTGCAGAACACGATGTGGCTGAATCGTGATGTATTGCGATCGGCGGGTCTGCTGTATCCGGGTGAGACCCGCAGGGCGCACTTTCTTGCCGCGATCGGGCAGCAGCGCATCGACTTTCGCGGTCATCACGACCCCGAGTCCGAGGACGCATGGGAATCCCTGGTCGAGGAGGCCAGAGATTGGACCGGCACGGTCGTGATATCCCATGAGGTCTTCTGCGCCGCCCCCAAGGAAAGGGCTCGTGCGGCGCTGGCCGATCTGGACTTCGCCGAGGTTCATCTGATCCTCACCGTGCGGGACATCGCGCGGCAGATCCCGGCCGCCTGGCAGGAGGATCTGAAGAACCGCTACAGCATGGGGCTGACCGAATACGTCGACGCGGTGCGCGACCGCGCCGACGTGGAGCAGGCCACCGGCTTTTGGCGGATGCAGGGCGCAGGGGGCATCCTGCGCCGCTGGGCGGCGGATCTGCCGCCCGAATGTGTGCATCTCGTGACGGTGCCGCCGCCGGGGTCGCCGCCCGACGTGCTGTGGGAGCGCTTCGCGAGCGTCATCGGAGTCGACCCGGACCTGTGCGACCGCACGTCCGTGCGGGCCAACCCGAGTCTGGGCACCGTCGAGGCCGCGTTGCTGCGGCGGTTCAACGAGCACCTGAAGAGCCGCGACATCGACTGGCCCACGTACGAGTCCTTCGTCAAGTTCCATCTCGCCGAGCGCGGGCTGGCGGGCAGATCCGGCAAGCAGGCGATCCTGCTGCCGGCGTCCGAGTACGCGTGGGCCTCGGCATGGTCGCGGGAACTGGTCCGGGAACTCGCCGAACGGCGTTATGCGGTCGTGGGCGACCTGGCCGAGCTGATCCCCGGCGAGCCGGGGACGATGTGTCCCCACCCTGGTGACGTCGGGGCCGACGCGATGTTGGAGGCGTCGTTCGACGGGATCGCCTCTGTGCTCGACGAACTGGCGGAGCGGACCGCGATGAACAGCGAGCTCCGTGAGGAACTGGAGCAGACGCACAAGGCGTTGGCCGCCGCCTACGAGCGTCCTCTGTGGCGGCAGGTGCTGCACCGCGTCGCCCGCTGGGTGCCGCCGCTCCGTCCCGTACTCCGGCTGGCGGCCCGGCTGCGCGAGGGGAGACCGTCGCGCGAGCCCGGCCAGGCCGTGGACGCCGAGCACGACGAGGCCGCGTACGTCGCCGAGGCCGTCCACCGCGCCGAGGCCGCCGAGCGCGCCAAGGCAACCGAGCGCGCCGAGGCCGGCCGGGGAACGCGGTGACGGGGCCGCCGCGACCGCGAGTCGTCGCGGCGCTGGTCACCCACCAACGCCGCGACCTGTTGTCCGAGGCGCTGACCGCCCTGGCCGAGCAGTCCCGGCCGCCGGACGCGACCATCGTGGTGGACAACGCCTCGACGGACGGGACGGCGCTCATGGTCCGGGAGGCGTTCCCCGCCGTTGAGCTTGTCCGGCTGGAGCGCAACACAGGCGGGGCCGGCGGCTTCGCCGTGGCCCTCTCCCGCGCCCTCGAACTGGACGCCGACCTCGTGTGGTTGATGGACGACGACACCGTGCCCCGTTCCTCGGCCCTGGAGGCGTTGCTGGAGGCGCGGGAGCGGGCGACGCCCTCACCGGCGCTGGTGGCCAGCCGGGTGGTCTGGACCGACGGCCGCGCCCACCCCATGAACACCCCCAGGACCAAGCCGAGGGCACGCAGGTGGGAGCGCGAGGCGGCCGAGTCGGCGGGCTGCGAGCCCATCCGCTCCGCCTCGTTCGTCTCCGTGCTGGTCGACGCCGACGCCGCGCGCCGGTGCGGACCGCCGGTCGCCGACTACTTCCTCTGGAACGACGACTTCGAGTTCACGACGCGGCTGCTGCGCGGCGGGCTGGGGCTGCTGTGCCCGCGTAGCGAGGTCGTCCACAAGACGGGGACGTTCGGGTCGACGGACGCCGACCCGGGCGACCGGTTCTTCTACGAGGTGCGCAACAAGGTCTGGCTGTTCACGCGCAGCCGCGGGCTGGCCCCCGGCGAGCGAGTCCTGTACGCGCTCTCCACTGTGCGGCGCTGGGGCCGGACCTTCCTGCGTTCCTCTGACCGGGCGACCCTTCGGCGGTGCCTGGTTCGCGGGTTGGCGAGCGGGTTGAAAGCCGGTCCCCGTCCCAACAGCCGTGTTCTCGGCGACCTCACCACCAGTGCTCAGGGACGGGGCGGACCGTGACGGACACACGAGCGGCGACGGAGGCCACGCCCGAACAGCCCGGCCAGCCCGAACAGCCCAGGCAACCGGCGCCCGCGGACCGGCGTCGTTGGGCGCCGTCCGCAACATGGGCGCCCGCCGTGTCCGCCTGCGTCGCGCTGGCCGTGTCTCTGCTCGGCATCACGGGAGCCTCGTTCTGGGTGGACGAGGCCGCCACCATCAGCGCCGCCGAACGGTCCTGGCCCGACCTGCTGCGCTATCTGGACGGGCAGGACATCGTCCACGGCTTCTACTACCTGATCATGCATTTCGTGATCGCGGCGCTGGGCACCGGCGAGTTCGCCATGCGGCTGCCCACCGCGTTGGCCACCATGGTGGCGGCGGCACTGGTCGCCATGCTGGGGCGGCGTTGCGGTGGTCCGCTCACCGGCTGGCTCGCCGGGCTCTTCTACGCCACCGGCGTGACGGTGACCCAGTACGCGCAGGAGGCCCGTCCCTACGCGTTCGCGGGGCTCACCGCGGTGGCGGCCACCTACGCCTTCGCCCGGGTCATCGAGGCACGCAGCCTGCGATGGCCGATCGCATACGCGCTGTCGATGATCCTGCTCGGGCTGTTCAATGTCTTCGGGTTGCTTCTGATACCCGCACACGCCGTGACCCTGTTCCTTCTGTGGTCGTCTCCGGGTCGGCGTGGCGCGGTACTGAGGTGGCTGTGCTCAACCGTGGCGGCGTGCGCGGCCTTGGCCCCGTTCGTGTTCCTCGCCGTCAGTCAGAGGGAGCAGGTGGCGTGGCTGCCGCCGGTGAACGACGACATGCTCCGCAACACGGCGGCCTTCCTGGCAGGGGATCACCAGCTCATCCTCATCATGGCGGTCATCGTGGGCCTCGGGGCCATGGTGCCGCGGGTTCCGGACGTACCGGCGCCCCTGCGCGATCTCGCCGTGCCGTGGGCGGTGCTGCCGGTGGTCGTGCTGCTCGCGGCGTCGGTGCTCGACCCGATCTTCCATCCCCGCTACCTGTTCTTCTCCGTACCCGCGGTGGCGCTGCTGGCCGGCGCGGGGCTGGCCTGGCTGGCAGGGCAGGGAACGCGGTTCCTCGTCGCGGCGCTCGTGCCGCTCGCCGTCCTGACCCTGCCCGAACAGGTCGAGCTGCGCGAGCAGGACAGCAAGTCCGACGATCTGCGGGCGATCGCCCAGGTGCTGACCGCGCATGCGCGGCCGGGCGATGGCATCCTCTATCTCGACCAGGTGTCCCGCTGGGACGCGGAAGCCTATCCGGACGCCTACCGAGGGCTCGTGGACGTCACTATGCGCGAGACCCCCGTCCAGGCGAGGAACCTGATCGGCACCCCGTTGCCGGCCGCGGCGGACATCGCCGACCGCCTGCGCCGCACCCGGCGGGTGTGGGTGATCGACCGTGAGCTGGTCAATTCACCGGACGAGGAGGTACGGGTACGGCGCGCGGCCCTGAACTCCACAGGCCCCTATGCTCGGCGGGGGGAATGGCACTACAAAGCGGGCACCATCAGGCTGCTCGAACGAACGTCCGGTGTAGGCCGGAGGTGACCCTGGTGCCCGATATAGGGCTCAATGGCGGGCGTTGGGGGCACTGTTCGGTTGAACGAGGCGCGTAAATGACGGATCCTCTTTACTCTGTGCGGTGTAGGAAACCAACCCAACCCCAGGCGTTCCTCACCCTCCCGTAACACCCAGGGGTCTCGCGACGTGACCGACATGGCGAGTGGTTCCGCGACGGCGCGGTTTGTCCAGGCAGATCGTGTCTACGTCGGCTGGCGCTACGCGCAGGTGCATGCGGATCCCGGTCCGCCGCCGGAGCGGCCGGAGCCGCCGGGGCCCGCGCCGGCGCCGCGCCTGGAACGGCGGCCCGGCGAGTACCTCGCGGGGCGTCCGCTGAGGGTCGCGGCGGCCGGTGGCACCGCAGGGGGGATGCTCTTCCTGCTGTGCGGGCTGCTGGGCGTGATGCCGTGGGTGTTCGTGGCGGTCGCCATGGCGGCGTGTGCGGCGGTGCTGGGCATCACCGGGTACGCGTGGTGGCAGGACGAGCGGGCCATCCGTGAGCGGCTCATGCAGGAGCGGCTGCGGAGTGAGCGGGAGCGGGCCGCGTGGCAGCGGGAACGCGACGCAGCCGAGTCGCGGTACCGCGAGGCGTACCGGGAGTGGGAGGAGCGGCAGCGCGCGTACGCGGGGCAGCGTGAGTGGTATCCGGTCGCGGTGCCGCCGGACGTGGATCGTGTGGACGTGGTGGGCGGCACGCTGGCGGGGTGGTCCGCGGCCATCACGACGATGGGTGCGGCACGGCTCGCGGTGGGCGCCCGGCTGACCGTGATCGACCTGTCCGAGGGCGCGGTGGCGCATGACCTGCTGCGGCTGGCGGCGGCACGGGGTGATGACCCGCTGGTATGGGTGCTGCCCGCCGACCTGCCCCGGCTCGACCTGACGCGGGGGCTTGGCAACGAAGCCTTGGCGGACGTGCTGTCGCTGGTGGTGAGCGCAGGCGAGCAGGAGAACGGCACAAGGGACCTGTCGTTCGACAACGCCATCCTTGAACGCATCATCGGAGTGCTGGGCGAGGACGCGACCATCCCCCGCATCACCGCGGCGTTGCGGGTGCTCGCCCAGGTGGGTGACCCGCGCGACGACTTGCGCAAGGGCCTGCTCACTGATTCTCAACTGGAGCAGATCGCCACGCTGTACGGGCGGGACGCGACCGACCGGATCGTGGTGCGGCGGGCTTGGGCGCTGGAGGCACAGCTTCGCAAGCTGGAGAAGCTGGCGGGGGAGCCGGTGCGGTTGCCGCCGTCCCGGCTGCACGTGGTGTCCATGGACCGCCGTGCGGGGGTGCTCACCAACCGGGTGCTCGGCACGTACGTCGCGACGGCTCTGACGCACCGGATCCGCGAGGCGCCGCCCGGGGGACGGTGGGAGCACACCTTGTTCCTGTGCGGCGCTGAGAAGCTGCGTGGGGACGTTCTGGACCGTCTCATCGACGCCTGCGAGGCCACGGGGACGGGCCTGGTGCTGATGTACCGGTCGATTCCGCAGCACGTGCGGGAGCGGCTGGGGCGCAGGGGCCACGCGGCGGTCGGGTTCATGCGGCTGGGCAACCCCGAGGACGCCCGGATCGCCGCCGACCACATCGGCGCCGACCAGCCGCTGCTGGTCGCCGAGATCACCGACGCGGCGGGCGCGGCCCTGGGCGACGTGACCGGCGAGGGGTACGCGAGCACGGTCGCGTACGCGCGGGCGCGCGGCAACGAGCTGACCGACCCGGTGTGGTCGCCGCTGCCCGCCCCGGCCGCCGACGACTCGGCGCTGGTCGAGGGCATCAGTTCCGCCACCGCCTGGGGGCGGAGCCTGGCCGCGACCGAGGGACGCCGCCGCGACGAGGGAGGCGAGCCGAAGCAGCGCTACCGGGAGCTGCTGATCGAGCCGCCGCAGCTACAGGAGCTGCCCACCACCGCGATGGTGTTCACGCACGCGGGCGCGGCCGGGCGCCGCATCCTTCTGGTGGACGCCAACCCGGGCATCATCACCCTGCCGACCGCGCACTCCATGGAGTTCGAGGAGTACCTGCGCGAGCAGAAAGAACAGGAACAGCAGAAGGAGCAGGTGTCCGAGGAGGAGAGCGGCGAGTCGGATAAGAGCGAACCTTTCGCCGCTCCCACGCCTGACACGGATACCGGTGACGACGCTGCTCCGCCCCTGGGCCAGCGCGGGTTCCCTTGGGCGTCCCGGGCCAGGCATGCCCTGCCCAGGGGAGCGGCGCCGCGTGGCGCGAGTGTGCGTGGGGCGCGCATCGTCCCGCCGATGAAGCCCAATGGCAGGCATAAGGCCGACCCGCCCTCGTAGGCTCGCAGCATGGCTACGCCCTCCCGGCTCCCCGCGGGCATGCCGGACCTTCCCGGTCCCTGGTACCGCATCCAGGCCATTCCCGCCCCCGACCGTCCCGCGTCGGCCGAGTGGGACTTCGTCAGCGTGCTGCCCGCCGCCCTCTCGGCGGCGCGGAGACGGCGCCCGTTCGTGGTCGGCTGGCTGTCGGCGGGCGGCGGCGCCCCGCTCGAACTGATCACCAACGCGGGCCCGGTCGGCGACGGCCACGACAGTCTGCTGTTTCCCAGCGGTGCGCGGGGCGTCCCGATCGGGGAAGGGTGGCGGCGGGCGGCCGAGCGGCTGGTGTGGACGCGCTGCCCGGGGCGGCTGGCCCCGCAGTCGGGACGCGCCGACGCGGGCCCTCCCTTCCCGGCCCCGGGATTGTTCGAGTCGACGCTGGTCACGCTGATGGAACGGCCGTTCGGCTGGTTCGTGGTCGCCGAGCCGTGCGACGAGCGCCGGCTGGACGCGGAGATGCGCGAGCTGCACCACGAGCTGCGGATGCTGCGCCGAGGCGAGGACGAGCAGGCAAGGCTCGCGGTGGCACGCGCCGACCAGCGGCTGGTGGAGCTGGACGCGTTCCGCGAGGCCGGGCTGTGGCAGGTCCGGGTGCTCGCGGGCGCCGCCGACCAGGCCGAGCTGGCGCAGATCGCGCCGGTGCTGGTCGGCTCGATGGAGCTGGGCCACCACCCGTACCGGCTGCGGTCTGGGCACGCCGCCGTCCCGTTCGCCGAGGCGCTGGCGGCCGGTGACCAGGCCGACCACCAGGACCCCTTCCTCACGACCGCCGGGGCGCTGGCGGCGCTGGCCGGGCTGCCCCGCCGCGAGGTGCCGGGGCTGCGCGTCCTGGAGGCGGGGTACTTCGACGTGACCTCCGAGGCCGATGAGCCGTCGGCGGGCGCGCCGCTGGAGCTCGGCGCGATCCTGGACGGGCAGGACCGCCAGGTCGGCCGGTTCACCGTTCCCCGCTCCACCCTCAACCGGCACGTGTTCGTGACCGGAGCGACCGGCGCGGGCAAGTCGCAGACCGTCCGGCATCTGCTGGAGCAGCTCACCCGCGCGGGCATCCCGTGGCTGGCGATCGAACCGGCCAAGTCGGAGTACGCGGCGATGGCGGGGCGGATCGCCGACCTGGGCGGCCCGGTGACGGTCGTCAACCCGTCCGACCCGGCCGCGGTGCCGCTGTCGGTCAACCCGCTGGCGCCCGAGCCCGGCTACCCGGTGCAGGCGCACATCGACATGGTCCGCGCGCTGTTCCAGGCGGCCTTCGACGCCGAGGAGCCGTTCCCGCAGATCATGGCGCAGGCCCTGCAACGGGTGTACGAGGCCAACGGCTGGGACGTGGTCACCGGCGCCGGCGTGCCCGGCTCGCTGATCGAACCGGCCGTCCCGACGCTGGAGCAGCTCCAGCAGGCGGCGCTTCAGGTCATCAAGGACGTCGGGTACGGGCGTGAGCTGATGGCCGACGTGCAGGGCTTCGTGGACGTGCGGCTGCGGTCGCTGCGGATCGGTTCGGCGGGCCGGTTCTTCGAGGGCGGCCATCCCGCCGACATCGGCGGCATGCTGCGCGACAACATCGTGCTCGCCATCGAGGACGTCGCCAACGACGAGGACAAGGCGTTCCTCATGGGCACCCTGATCATCCGCATCGTGGAGCACCTGCGGATGCGCGAGCGCGGCCAGGGGAGACCGGCGCCCGGCCTGCGGCATGTCATCGTGATCGAGGAGGCGCACCGGCTGCTGCGCAACCGCGGCCCCGAGCGGACCAGCGCGCACGCCGTGGAGCTGTTCGCGGGGATGCTGGCGGAGATCCGCGCGTACGGCGAGGGCATCATCGTCGCCGAGCAGATCCCGACCAAGCTGGTCCCGGACGTCATCAAGAACACCGCGCTGAAGGTGGTGCACCGGCTGCCGGCGTTCGACGACCGGCATCAGGTCGGCGCGGCGATGAACCTGGACGAGGACCAGTCGCGCGAGGTGGTCTCGCTCCGTCCCGGTGTCGCGGCGGTGTTCGCCGATGGAATGGACCGCCCGCTGCGCGTCCGCGTCCCCTTGGGCGAGGGACGTGAGGGGACGATGCCGGGCCCGCCTCCGCCCGTGGACGGACGCCGTTCCGCCGCGTGCGGGTGCGAGTGCCGTTCGGGACGGGCCTGCACCTTGTACGAGCTGCGTGAGGCCGACCTTCTCGCAGGACACCCTGACTGGGCTTGGCTTCGCCTCTGGGCCGACACGCTCGTCCTGGCCCATGTCGTCAACCGTCCGCTGCCCGCAGTACCGGCCGAACTGCTGCGCGCCTGCTCCCGCCTCACCTCGCGGTTGCGTGAATGCACGCTGGCGACCGTCCTTGAACGGGCGGTGACGCGGCGATCCTGGGCGCTGCGCAACGCCTACCTGCCGTCCGAGCTCACTGCGGTCGTCGCGGACGTGGCGCAGAAGCTCCTTGCGGGCGACTCCGGCCTCGTCGGGACGCTCCCAGGCCCGACCTGGGTCATCCCACAACTCCGCTGGCTGCATGAGCTGGACCGCCTGTTCCCCTACGGCGGGAGCGTCCCGGACAAGCACGCCCCGGCGCCGCCCTTGGACTACCAGCTCCCCGGCTTGAAGCAGCCCCCGGAGCCCAAGTTCGGCCACCGTCTCCGTGCCCTGCGCCGCCATCCGTTGTCGATGGAACTGGAACGCAACCGGCCCATCGCCCTCACCGCACTAGAAGGCGACGACCATCACGAGGGTTTCTACAAGGACCTGTCGGTCGTCGCCATCGGGGTGGAGGAAGACGAGCAGCTCGCGGAGGCGGCCGACACGATGCACGTCACGTCCTGGCTGGAGCCGGTGCTGAGCTGGCCCGCCCGCCTGATAGCGCCCTTCGAGGATCCGTCGCAGGGACTCCCCTTTTCGCCCTCTTCCTGAGCCCCGGTGGAGAGGAGCGTCAGATCTCGCTGGCGTCGCGGACGTCCAGCCCGGCGCGTTCGGCGTTCGGACGCCAGTAGTCGATGAACGCGCGCTTGGCCTCGCTGGCCCGCTCGTTCACCGACGCGACCTCGCTTTCGGCCGGGCAGCCGGGGGCGACGGCCAGGTACCGCTGGTTCGACTCGATCGCCGCCTCCAGCGCCCGGATCAGCGCGTCGCGCAGCTCGGGCCCGTTCTCCAGCGCGTCCACCTGGAGGTTCCTGGCCTTGGCGAGCTGTTCCTCACGCTGGGAGCGGACCTGCTCCAGCGCGGCCGTCTGGCACCCGCCGGTCACGGCGCCGCCCAGCTCGTCGCGGGTCCCCGCCATCTCGGTGAGCAGCGTGTCCACCTGCCCCGCCTGCTGGTTGAGCCGGGGCGCGGCGTCGCCCGACGACCCGGACCGGGTCTGCTGCGCCGGAGAGCCGAGGGGCGGACCCGGATCCTTGGTCGAGGCGGGCCAGAAGACGATGGCGAGCGCGACCGCGGCGAGCAGGACCACGCCCGCGCCCAGCGCCACGTACGGAAGGGGGCTCCGCTTGGGAGGTGGCGGCGGACGCCAGATCTCCGGCTCCGGGATGCTCCAGGGCTCCGGGGACAGGGACGTGACGGTCTCGTCACCGGGAGTGCCGCCGGGAGGCGGCGGCGCGGGGAGCGGGGTGTCGCATCGGGGGCAGCGCGACAGGGCCGGGGTCGTATCGCTCCCGCAAACCGGGCACTGCATGGCAACCCCTTCTTACCAGCCCTTGGCGCACCAAGATACTGCCCGGAGCGGGCTTATTACAGGCCGTTCCAGACGCGGGAGGGCAGTCCCGCCTGCCGCGCCACGGGGTTCCACTGGGCGACGAACTGCTTCTTCGCCAGTGTCGCGCGGCGCTCGGCGTCGATCCGTCCCGGCGCCCTGGCGACATCCGGACGCGGCTTGCCCCGGCATCCCCGCTTGGCCTTGTTCGCCCAGGCGAGCAGGCGCAGATCGGCCTCCAGGGACGCCTGGAACGCCTCCCTCAAGGTGGACTGCATCCGCGCGCCGTTACGCAGCTTGTCGACCTTCAGGCGGTTGGTGTGGGTGATCTGGGCGCTCCGGCGCTGCGCCACGACCTGGAAGCCCCTGATGGCCGTCGGCAGCGTCTGGCATTTGGACGTGGCCGCGATCGCGCGGGCGAGGACCCTGCGGGTGTCGGCACTGGAGTTCAGCACCTTGTTGACCTGGATGGCCTGCACCTTGGCGGGGGAGGACAGCGGCTGCTTCTGCGCCACCGGGGTGTTGTCGTTGCTGGGTGACGTGCTCGGCGGGGAGGTCGCCGCGGGCTTCTTGTCCCCGCCCGGCCACGCCACCAGCGCAACCGCCACCACGGCGATCGTGACGAGCGCGGACACGGCGATGAGAAGCGGTTTGCTGGCCTGGTTGGACGGCGCGGGAGGCTGCGCGTAGTAAGGCCCTTGCATCCCGTCCGGCCCCATCGGAGGACCGCCAGGCCCCTGCGGACCCATGGGCGGGCCACCCATCGGGCCACCCATGGGCATGGCCGGCCCGAGCGAGGGGTCCGTCGGACCCATGGGACCCACCGGCCCCATCGGCGGCTGGCCCATGTGCATAGGAGGCTGGTCGAGTTGCGTGGCGCCGTTGTTCGCGTACGCGGAGTCGAGCACGGTGTGCCCCTGCGTCCCCGTGCCCCAGTCCTGACCGGGCGTCACCGGGGGCGGCGGCGCCTGCCACTGCTGGGTGGGCTGATCTTCCTGCGCCCGTTGCTCGTCGGTCTTACGGGGACGTGCGAACCACGATTCCGGGACGATCGGTTCCTTGTTCTCCTCGTTGTGCTCCTCGTTCTTGGGCTTGTCCTCCACCGGTGTGACCTCGCCGGTGGCCCAGGCAGGAGGAGGCGGCGGCCCGACCGGGTCGAAGCCCGCGGCCTCGTCCCCCTGAGACCGGGGCTCGGCAGGGGCCGCGATGGGCGCGGACATCGGGACCACCATCGTCCGCTCCCCGTCCTGGGGGGACAGGGACGCCTCGGGCGGCGGCGCGCCCATCAGGCTCGACGGCTGGTGGATCGGTGCGTTGCAGCTCGTGCACGTGCCGAGCGTCCCGGGCGTGTTCGTACCGCACGTCGGACACCGCATCGCTCAAAACCTCGCCTTGTCGCCGCTTCGTCCGCCAGACGGGCGTGACTCCGCGCAGAAAACACTGGGCTCCCGACAAAGTACTGGGTAACGCCTCATCTCGGGCGCGGTCCTCGGTATCCCCTGAACATCCCCTGTATCGGATACCTCACTGTCCCCACGCCGCCGGGGTCGCACCGAATCATGACAAGCGGTATCCGGTCAAGATCCGGCGAATCGGTTTACCGGAGAACATGTGAGACTGGTCACAACATGCTCGGGCAGAACCGTTGCCCAACCGGTGTCGGACGCTCCGCGAGGAGGACGCCGCAACGGCTAGGCTCGGACCGGTCCGATCGGACGTCTCGGCGAGACCCGGAAAGAAGACCCGGAGAGAAGACACAGTCCATGAGCGATCTTCCGCTGCGTTCGCAGCTGGCCGTCGCGCTCGGTCGTACGGCCGCGAGGATGTCACGGATGGCCGGCCGCGGGGACGGCTCGGTGATCGGCGGCAGAATCGGGCTGCGGCTCGACCCCGAGCTGCTGACCAGGCTGGCGCGCGACCGCAAGCTCGTCCTGGTCAGCGCCACAAACGGCAAGACGACGACCACCCGCCTGATCACCTCGGCGATGACCCCCCTGGGCGAGGTCGCCACCAACGCGTTCGGCGCGAACATGCCCACCGGCCACGTCTCCGCGCTCGCCGCCGCGCCCGACGCCCGGTACGGCGTGCTGGAGTGCGACGAGAAGTACGTCCCGATGGTGCTGGCCGAGACCGGGGCCAACGTGGTCGCGCTGATGAACCTCAGCCGCGACCAGATGGACCGGGCCGCCGAGATCTGGCTGCTGGCCGGCAAGTGGCGCAAGGCCCTGGAGGCGTCCCCGCAGAGCCACGTCATCGCCAACTGCGACGACCCGCTGGTGACCTGGGGCGCGTCCACCGCCAAGAGCGTCACCTGGGTGGCCGCGGGCCAGCACTGGCGCGAGGACTCCTGGTGCTGCCCCGAATGCGGCGGCCCTCTCGACCGCGAGGATACGGACGAGGACAGCAACTGGGCCTGCCGGGAGTGCCACTTCTCCCGCCCCCGTCCCGACTGGGTGCTGAAGGGCGACCAGGTCACCGCGCCCGACGGCCGCTCCTTCCAGCTCTCCAACCTCTCCCTGCCCGGCCGCGCCAACCGGTCCAACGCGGCCATCGCGCTCGCCGTCGTGAACCAGTTCGGCGTACCACCCGAGCAGGCCCTTCCGCTGCTCGGCGAGGTCCGCTCGGTGGCGGGCCGCTACACCACCGTCGAGCACGAGGGCCGCCAGATCCGGCTGCTGCTGTCGAAGAACCCGGCGGGCTGGCTGGAGGCGTTCGACGTGCTGGAGCCCGCGCCCGCCCCGGTCGCGCTGTCCATCAACGCGCAGGGCCCCGACGGACGCGACACCTCCTGGCTCTGGGACGTCGACTACCGCATCCTGCGCGGCCGTCCCGTCTGGGTCACCGGCGAGCGCCGCGTCGACCTCGCCGTCCGCCTGGAGGCCGCCGACGTCCAGTTCTCCGTGGTGGACGACATCGACCAGGCCGTGATGGCGGTCCCGCCGGGCCGCCTCGACGTGATCGCCAACTACACCGCCTTCCAGACCATCCGAACGAGGTACGGCCGTGTCGTCTGACCACCCGAAGCCCATCAAGATCGTCTGGGTCTATCCGGACCTGCTCAGCACCTACGGCGACCAGGGCAACACGATCGTCCTGGAGCGCCGGGCGGCGCTGCGCGGCATCCCGACCCAGACGGTGCATCTGCGGTCCGACGAGCGGGTGCCGGTGGACGGCGACATCTTCCTGCTCGGCGGCGGCGAGGACCGCCCGCAGATCCTGGCGGCGCAGCGGCTGCGCCGCGACGGCGGTCTCTACGAGGCCGCGCAGCGCGGCGCCGTGGTGTTCGCGGTGTGCGCCGGCTACCAGCTCCTCGGCCACGAGTTCGGCGGCGAGGAGGGGCAGCCCGTGCCCGGTCTCGGCCTGCTCGACATCCGCAGCGGACGGGGCCGGCAGCGCGCCGTGGGCGAGATCGTCGGTGAGGTGGCCGCCGAGCTGAACGTCCCGCGGATCACCGGGTTCGAGAACCATCAGGGCATCACCCACCTGGGCCAGAGGGTCAAGCCGCTGGCCAAGGTCGTCACGGGCATCGGCAACGGCGACGGCTTCGAGGGCGCCTACAGCGGCCGCGTCATGGGCACCTACATGCACGGCCCGGCGCTGGTCCGCAACCCGGGCCTGGCCGACCTGCTGCTGCGCTGGGCCGTGGGAGGCGACATCCAGCCGATCGACGACTCCTGGGCCGGCCGTCTGCGCGAGGAACGCCTCAAGGCCGTGCTGGGCTGAGCAACCAGGCAACCGGCCTAGGTGGCCGCGCGGTCCTTGTCGTGCGTGTCGCCGTCCTCGCGTGGCCTGGGCTTGCGCACGGCCCCGGGCTTGGCGCGTTCCTCCGGGTGGCGCCGGACGCGCAGGAGGCTCGCGACGGTGGTGATCGCCAGGATCGCCAGGATGACGACCAGCGACAGCGGGGTCGGGATCTCCGGGACCGTCTCGCTGACGTCCAGATGCACGAACTCCACGATCAGCTTGATCCCGATGAAGCCCAGGATCAGCGACAGCCCGGTGGACAGGTAGACCAGCCGTCCCAGCAGGCCCTCGATCAGGAAGTACAGGGCGCGCAGGCCCAGCAGCGCGAACGCGTTGGCGGTGAACACGATGAACGGCTCGGTGGTGACGCCGAACACGGCCGGGATGGAGTCGAGCGCGAACAGCAGGTCGGTGCTGCCGATCGCGATGAAGACCAGCATCAGCGGCGTCGCGACCCGGCGCCCGTCCTCGCGTGCCAGCAGCCGGCCGCCGTGCAGGTCGGTGGACAGGGGGAGGAGCGCACGGGTGCGTTTGACCAGCCAGTTGTCCTGGACGTCCGGCTCCTCGTTGCGGTGCCGCATGAGCTGGACGGCCGTCCAGATCAGCGCCAGCCCGAACAGCAGGAAGGTGAAGGAGAACACGCTGATCGCCGCCGCGCCGATGGCGATGAGCACCGTCCGGAACACCAGCGCGGCGGCGATCCCGAACAGCAGCACCTTCTGCTGGTACTCGATCGGGACCTGGAACCGGGACATGAGGATGACGAAGACGAAGAGGTTGTCGACCGACAGGCTCTTCTCGACCAGCCATCCGGTGAAGTACTCGGTGCCCGCCGTCCCGTCGCCCGCCGCCATCACGACCAGGCCGAAGGCGATGGCGACCACGATGTAGAAGACCGACCAGACCGTCGCCTCCCGCAGCCCCACGGCGTGCGGGCGCCGCACGGCGACCAGCAGGTCGAACACGAACAGCGCGATGATGAACGCGATGGTCGCCGCCCAGGCCCAGAGCGGGATGTCGATCATCCGCGGCGCCTCCTTCCCGGGTGCTCATATCCGATCGGCGGCCGATCAACCGCCGACCCCGGGGAGGGGCGCCCGCGGGCGCCGGGGTCAGTACACGAGCGCCTGGACGCCCTCGGACGTGATCTCCTCGACGAAGGTGGGCGCTCCCGCGATGCGCACCCCCGGGATCACGTCGTCCGGGCCGATCTCCCGTCGGGCCGCGCACTGGGTGCACAGGGTCACCCGTCCGCCCGACAGGACGGTGGCCAGCAGGTCCTCCAGGGGGGTGGCGTGCGGGAGTTTGAATTCGGCGGCCCGGCCCGGAAGCGCGAACCAGGCCGATTCCCCGGTCAGCCAGAGCGACACCGGCAGGCCGGCCGCCACGGCCGCCGCCGCGACCGTGAACGCCTGGTTGCACCGCTCCGGGCCGTCCGCGCCCGCCGTCGCCTTGATCACCAGAGCTCTCGCCATACCGGGAGGGTAACCCGTGCCTAGGATGGGCCGCCGTGGGCATGGTGAACGCGGCGGTCCTGGTCCTGATGTTCGGCGTGGTGGCGGTGGCGGCGGTCCTCGTCCTGATCCGCCTGTCCCGCCTCCGGTAGCGGTCCGCGGTGCGGAGGTAACGGTCATTTCCCGGCCGCCGCGCCGCTACGCTCTGTGGCTATGGAGCCTGAGCTGCACCCGGACCTCGAACCGCTGGCGTTCCTTCTCGGCACGTGGGAGGGCGCCGGAGTCGGCGGCTACCCCACCATCGAGGGGTTCCGCTTCGGGCAGGAGGTCTCGTTCGGCCATATCGGCAAGCCGTTCCTGACCTACACCAGCCGGACCTGGCTGATCGAGGAGGACGGCTCGCTGGGCCGCCCGCTGGCGACCGAGTCCGGGTACTGGCGCCCGCGTCCCGACCACCAGGTCGAGGTGACGCTCGCGCACCCGACGGGGATCGTGGAGATCTACGTGGGGACGGTCGCGTTCAACCGGGTGGAGCTGATCACCGACGTGGTGGCGCGGACCCAGAGCGCCAAGGAGGTCACCGCGGGCAAGCGGCTGTACGGCCTGATCGGGGAGGACCTGGGCTGGGCCTATGACCTGGCGGCGGTGGGGCAGCCGCTCCAGTCGCACATCTCCGCCCAGCTCAAGCGCGTGGCCTAGGCCCGGCACCGGGAAGGCCGCAACGTACCGGTACGGCCGGGAAATAAACGATCCCCGGACCTTCCCGCCGGGTGGCGGGGCGATGGACAGGACTGATCCATCGGTCCGGGGATCGGGTAACTGCCTGGTATTCGCCGGTCACCGACCGGCCACACCGGCCCGGCGCCCGACGGCGCGGGTCGGCTACGAGGCGGAACGGCGACTAGCGGACAGTCACCTCGCGAGTCCCAGAATCAACCATTTCCTGGACCACCTCCTTTCGCGCGTACTGGCACGCTATGCGAGCGTCCGCGATCGGGGCAAGCGACTTTTCCCGGGGATCTAGACTCGTGGCATGTCCGAGACGTGGCAGGAGGAGCTGCGGGCCCGGGGGTACCGGGTCACCCCGCAGCGCCAGCTCGTGCTGGAGGCGGTGACCAACCTCGAGCACGCCACTCCGGAGGAGATCTGCGCGGAGGTGCAGCGCACCGCGCGGGGCGTGAACATCTCCACCATCTACCGCACGCTGGAACTCCTGGAGCAGCTGGGGCTGGTCAAGCACGCCCACCTGGGGCACGGTCCGCCCAACTATCATCTGGCCGCCGACGCCGAGCACATCCACCTGGTGTGCCGGGAGTGCGGGACGGTCAACGACGTCGCTCCGGAGGCCGCCGAGGGACTGGCCGCGCGGCTGGAGAGCGCGCACGGATTCCAGACCGACGTCCACCATCTGACGGTCTACGGCCGCTGCAAGGATTGCAGGAAGAGTGCGTAGTCTGGGCGTCATGGAGAGCCCGCTGCTGCAGGTGCCCGGGGCCGTCCCGGCGGACGCGCCAGACCAGGAGATCGCCGCTCACTACGGTGAGCCGACGGCGGAACAGCGCGCCCTCGAATCCGGCCGGGCGTTCGTCGACCGGAGTGATCGCGGCGTGGTCCGGGTGCCGGGTCCCGATCGGCTGAGCTGGCTGCACAGCCTGCTGAGCCAGCATCTGGAGCGGCTGCGGCCGGGCGAGGCCACCCAGGCGCTGCTGCTGAGCCCGAACGGCCACATCGAGCATCATCTGCACCTGGTGGACGACGGCGAGGCGGTCTGGGCGCACGTGGAGCCGGGCACGGCACCTGCCCTCACCGAGTTCCTCGACCGGATGCGGTTCCTGTTGCGCGTCGAGGTCGAGGACATCAGCGACTCCTACGCCGTGGTGACCGTCCCGGAGGGAACGGAGGCCGAGGGGCCCGCGTTCCCCGATCTTGCCGGCACGACCACGCGGATCGTCCGGCGGGACGCGCTTCCCGGGCTCGCCGAGCGGCTGCGCTCCGCCGGGGTACGGCCGGCCGGGCTCTGGGCGTACGAGGCGCTGCGGATCGCCGAGCACCGGCCGCGCTTCGGGCTGGACACCGACCACCGTTCGATTCCGCACGAGATGGGCTGGATCGAGGAGGCGGTGCACCTGGAGAAGGGCTGCTACCGCGGGCAGGAGACCGTGGCCCGCGTGCACAACCTGGGACGCCCGCCGCGCCGTCTGGTCTTCCTGCACCTGGACGGCAGCGTGGACCGGCTGCCCGCGCACGGCGACCCCGTGGACATCCCGGGCGGGCGCACGGTCGGCTTCGTGGGGTCGGCGGCCCGCCACCACGAGCTGGGGCCGATCGCGCTGGCGCTGGTGAAGCGGACCGTCCCGGTGGACGTCGAGCTGCTGGCGGGAGGGGTGGCCGCCGCCCAGGAGGTCGTGGTGTCCCCGGACACCGGCGCCAACGCCAAGATCGAACTTCGCCGCCAGGCGGCGCATCGGGGGTAGGCTCCCCCTCCTCGGCGACCTTACGGACAAGGATGGGCTCACCCATGGTCGCAACGCCAGGGAAGGGCAGCCGGCGCCGTCCGCGGCGGGAGTCGGCGCTGGTGTGGTGGGCGGTGTTCGCCCTGTGGGCGGTGGCCGTCGTGTGGTTCTGGTCGTGGCGGCTGGCGCTGCTGGGGCTGCTGCTGTGGTGCCTGTACCAGTTCCTGCTCGTCCCCACGCTGTGCCGGATCATGACGCGGCGGGGCGCGGCCTGCATGGAGCCTGTGCGGGGACGGCTGTTCGCGTGCCGTACGGAGCACCAGCGGTTGAAGAACGCCGCGCTGTGGCGGCTCGTGGGCCTCAAGGACCCGTTCCGCGACCGGTCCGATGCGACGCGGCCCGACCCGAACCGGGAGACCGGTCAGGTGGTGGTGTCGCCGGAGATCCGGGGGCGGCTCGATCCGCGCGACCGCCTGCTGATCGCGCTCGCCGCCGCGGGCACGCTGGCGGTGACCATCGTGATGATCTACAGCTACGCGGTGGGCTGAGCGGGTCCCGGCTCAGACCTCCAGAACGAGGGTGATCGGTCCGTCGTTGACCAGGGCCACCTTCATGTCCGCGCCGAACTCCCCGGTCTCGACCTTCGCGCCGAGCGCCCGCAGCTCGCCGACCACCGCGTCCACCAGCGGTTCGGCCACCGGGCCCGGCGCCGCCGCGATCCAGGACGGGCGGCGTCCCTTGCGGGTATCCCCGTACAGCGTGAACTGGCTGATCACCAGCAGCGGGGCGTTCAGGTCCGAGCACGACCGCTCGTCCGGGAGGATCCGCAGGCCCCAGAGCTTGGCGGCGAGCCTGCGCGCCTGTTCCGGTGTGTCGCCGTGGGTCACACCGACCAGGACCAGCAGGCCCGGCCCCTCGATGGCACCCACGACCCGGGGACCGCCGTCGCCGGTCACGGTCACGCTCGCCTGGCTCACACGCTGGACTACCGCACGCATGACCATGCATTCTGCCTCGCATGGGAGCAACGACGCTCATCACGGTGGCGCCTACGGGCGCGGAGTCCTCCAAGACGGACGTACCGGCGCTGCCGGTCACCCTCGACGAACTCGTCCAGACGGCCAAGGAGTGCGAGGAGGCCGGGGCCGCGGTCATCCACGTGCACATCCGGGACGATGACGCCCGGCCGACGCTCGACCTCGGCAGGCTGCGCGACACGGTGCGGGCGCTGCGCGAGGCCACGGGGCTGATCGTGCAGTTGTCCACGGGCGGCGCGGTGACCGACCCGTACGAGGACCGGCTGCGCGTCCTGGAGGCCGGGCCGGACGCCTGCTCGCTGACCTGCGGCACGGTGAACTTCGGCGACGAGGTGTTCATGAACCCGTGGCCGTTCATGGTGGAGCTCTACCGGCGGACGCAGGAGCTGGAGATCGTCCCGGAGTTCGAGCTGTTCGACCTGGGCCAGGTGGCGGCGTTGCACCGGCTGCTGGACAAGCACGGCGCCCCGTACGGCGGCCATGTCCACTGCGACCTGGTCATGGGGGTGCCCGGCGGCATGCCGGGGGACGCGCGGTCGCTGGTGGCGGCGGTGGAGGCGCTGCCCGAGGGCGCCACCTGGTCGGCGACCGGGGTGGGCCGTACGACGTTGCCGGTGATGTTCGCGGCGCTGTCGGCCGGTGGTCATCTGCGGGTCGGCATGGAGGACACGATCACGTTCGCCAAGGGCCGGCCGGTGACCGGCAACGCCGAGTTGGTGGAACGGGCGGCGACGCTGTCCGGTCTGGCGCAGCGGCCGCCGATGACCCCCGCGGAGGCCCGCGCCTTCCTGGGCGTCAAGGCCACGGACGGATGACCGCGATGAACCCCGTGCTCGTCACCCCCTGGAAAAGCCGACCGGCCCGGCCCCCTCCGCTCCGCTAGCGGTTCTCGTCGTTGTACGTGCTCTCACCCGGGCTGTGGTTGTGCGAGTAGGCGCCCGGCGTGTAGCGGTAGTAGCCGCCTTGCTCCGGCCCGCGGTGGTTGTCCTGGTCCTTGAAGCGCCGATCGGGCCGGCGCGGGTTCTTGGCGGCCCGCCGGGTCATCGTCAGCCACAGCAGCAGCGCCGCGGCGGCGGCCAGCGGGGTGATCAGTACGAGCCCCCAGCTCACCTGCCCCGGATCCGCGAGCACCCCATCGGCCCCAAGCCCGGCCGCCGCGAGCAGTGTCAGGTCCATGTGATCCACCCCCTGCGGCCCCATACCCGCGATCGGCGCCGACTTTCACGGACTTGACCGGTTATCTCCCTGGACGCCGTGGAGGGCGGGCGACCGTTCGGCGGCGGGGCCCTGGATCGTCCGGTTCCGCCCGGCGGCCAGGCCGGGGACCACCAGCGCCGCGGTGATCGCCAGCACCAGGATCATCGGAGCGTTCCAGCCGTGCGTGGCGTCGTGCAGCGCGCCGACCGCCAGCGGGCCGAGCGCCGCGACCACGTACCCGCAGCCCTGCGCCATCCCGGACAGTTGGACGGCCACCCGCGTGTCGTGCGCGCGCAGGCCGATGAGCGCGAGCGCCATGGCGAACCCGACCCCCTGTCCGAGCCCGAGCACCGTTCCCCACAGCCAGGCCGAGCCGAGCGGCGCCCAGGCGATCCCGGCGAACCCCACGAAGGCGAGCACCACGGTGATGACGGCCAGCGGACGCTGGTCACGCATGTGCCGGGCCAGCAGCGGCATCGACAGCGAGCCGACGGCCTGCATCAGGTTGGTGAGCGCGAAGGCGTAACCGGCGGTCTCCGCGGTCATCCCGCGGTCCTGGAGGATCGTCGCCAGCCAGCCCACCACCACGTACGCCAGCAGGGACTGGACGCCCATGAAGAACGTGACGTGCCACGCCAGCGTCGATCGCCACACCGTGGCGGCGGGTGGCCGCGTCCCGTCCCCTACGGCGGGACGTGCGCCGGGGACGTCCCTCGTACGCGCGAGGCGGGGGAGCCAGGCGAGGCCCGCGATCGCGGCCGGAACGGCGAGCAGGGCCAGCGGGACCCGCCAGCCGCCGCCCAGCGCCTGGTCGACGGGGATCACCACCGCCGCCGCCAGGGCCGCGCTGGCCGTGATCGCGACCGTGTAGATCGAGGTCACCAAGGCGATCGAGGAGGGGTGGTCGCGCTTGATCACGGCGGGCATCGCGATGTTCCCGATGCTGATCGCGATCCCGGCGGCCAGCGAGCCCGCGTACAGCGCCGCCGGCGCGTCCACGAGCCTGAGCAGGAGCGCCCCCACCAGCAGCGCCATGCTGGACACCAGCAGCGTCTCGCTGCGCGGCGAGCGCCGCATGAACGCCGCGGCCAGCCCGTAGGAGCCGAAGAACAGCAGCGGCAGCGTCGTGAGCGCGCCCGCCGCGGTGCCCGACAGGTCGTACTCGTCGCTGATCTCGGGGAGCAGCGGCCCCACGGCCACGACCGCGGGCCGCAGGTTCACCGCGACCAGGACGAGCAGCGACAACTGAAGGGCGATGACGCCCCGCCGCGCGGTCACGGCGCCTCCCCGGACGGCCCGAAATGTCAATGATCATACAGTTGGGGCCGGCCGGGCGCCGGGGGCGGGGTCACCGGTCGGTGTCGTGTGGGGCCTCGTCACGCCGGGTGCGCTGGGCGGGGCTGCCCTCGATCACCCCGCCTTGGACGGCGCCGCGGTGGGGGCTCGCGCCGCGGATCCTGTTCGTGCGGACCCGTCTGCGCGAGACGTACAGCGTCAGGAACAGCCAGGTGATCAGGGCCAGGGCGACGACGAGCGGGGCGACGGCCAGCAGGATATTGGCGCCGACCGGGGATGCGTCTGCGAGCATTCGGCCACACCTCCTCCCGCTCCGCCCTACCCGACATGTCAGGCTCAACCCAAAATGCCGGGTTTTGGGCGGCCGGTCGGAACGCGGGCCGGAGGCCGCGAGGCGGCCCGGCGAAGGGTCACATGCCCCGCGACTGGGAGATCGAGCCCGAGGTGGCCAGCGTGAACGTGCGCATCGACTCGGCGAACTCCGACAGGTCCCACTCGGCGGGACCCTCGTACCAGTAGAGGTTGTCGGCGCCCTCGGCCCGCTCGCCCGCGTTCTCCACCGTCTTGGCCCACTTCGCGACGACGCCGAACACCACCGCGTACGGCAGGAAGCGCGAGAACAGCGCGATCCGCTGTGGCGCGGCCATCTCCCCGGCGGCGTCGTCCGGCAGCTCGCCGCGCTCCAGGAACGCGCGGAACCCGATCGTGTGCGCCAGCACCGTCGAGCCGCGCGCCGTCTTGGCCGGCATGTACTGCCCGCCGTACGTCAGCGCCGCCCCCGCGATGATCAAGGCCAGTCCGACCAGCGCGTGTTCGGTGGCCAGCGCCAGCGCGACCGTGCCCGCCACGCCGAGGACCGTGAGCACCAGGCCCGCGATCGTCCAGCGGGACCGCACGCTGTCGGGACGGCGCGCGAACCAGCCCTGCTCGACCACGTCGTCGTACATCGCCGAACGGACCTTGGCGAGCTGCGTCGCGAACGTCCCGCCCAGCTCCGACAGCTTCACCGAGTCGCGGGCCGCGCCGTCCGGGGCGGTGAACAGGGCGTCCAGCAGCAGCCGCTCGTAACGCAGCAGGTTCTCGGGGGACGGGCGGTCCAGCCGCCGCAGCGCCCAGTCGAGCCGGCCGGTGGAGGCCCTGTCCTCCTCCTCGATCAGCAGGTGGCCGCGCACCGCCAGGTCCACGATGGTGGCGGTCACGTCGATGACATCGGCCCGCTCGTCGATCAGCGTGCCGATCTGGCCGGGCCGTACCCCGTCCGGCGGCTCGAACCGAGACCCCTCGACCGGGGCGTGGTCGCCCTCGGCCGCCCGCTTGCCGACCACCCGGGCGTCCCGCCCGCGCAGCAGGTAGAGCCCGCCGAGCCCGCCGATCAGCAGCGCCAGCAGCCCGGACAGCGCGGCGACCGTGACCCCGTTGACCGAGAACGCGGTCGCCACCGTGCGCCGCCGCTCGAAGATCGGCCTGCCGCCGGTCGCCCCGGCGGGCAGGCCCACCACGACCGTCAGGTACTCGCCGGCCGGCATCCGCTGCTGGACGAAGATCCCCTGCGTGTGGGTGTGGTTGGTGTAGAACTGCGTGCAGCCGATCGCGCTGTCCAGCGGCCCGGCGAAGCAGTTGACGTTGCGGATCGGCGCCCCGCCGTCCACGGTGACGCGCGCCTCGTCCACCGGGACCTTCCAGCCGCCGATCGCCGTCCAGCGCAGTTCCTCGACCGCGCCCATCGGCGCCACCGTCCCCCGCACCTCGTAGTCCAGCACGACGGTGCGGCGGCCCGTGAACGGCGCGTTCCCGGTGACCTTGAGCAGCGTGCGGGTGTCGTGCTCCGTCATCGCGACCTGGGCGGGGCCTCCGTCGGGACTGGACGCGCGGACGTTCGCGATCGGGTTCACCCGGTCCTCGCTGACGCTGCTGTGCCGCTTGGTGACGAACGCGCGCTCCAGGCCGCGGGAGCCGCCGAACTCGTAGGTGATGGTCTCCCGTACCCGGGCGACCCCGCCCCGCCCGATCCGCAGCGCCACCTCGTCCTTGACCACCCGCTCGGGCGCGGCCACGGTGGACGGGACCTCCGGTCCGGCCTCGGCCGCGACGGCCGGGACGGGGCCGAACAGAGGACCGAGCAGGGGGAGGAAGGCGGCGATGGCCAGGGAGGCGGCCAGTGGTCGCGAGCAAGCCGGCATGGCCGCCCATCGTAGCCGTTGCGGGTGGACGCCGACGTTCCACGCAGGAGTGCGGCATACACCACCTGTGCGATGATTTTCCGCTATGGCAGGTCACAATCCCCCACCCGCGCCCCCGAGGGCCGAGGTGCGGGCGGGCCTGCCGGGTGGCCCGCCCGGCACGATCTACCGGTACGAGCCGCGCCGCCGCGCGCCGCGTCGCGCCCCCGGCGGGACGATCGCGGGCATCCTCGGCGCGCTGGCCTCGACGGTCGTGGTGGTCGTCCTGGGCTTCGCGCTGTTCGGCCCCGGGGACGGCGGCGTGTCCGCCCCCGGCATCCTGCGTCCCGGCGCGCAGGCCGGCAAGGAGAGCGCCACCTCGAACCGGCTCTACACGACGGGCCCGCTGGATCCGGTGAGCTGCCGGCTGCCGTCCATCGCGCCCGGCGCCGACTCCATGCGCCGGTTCATGAACGTGCTGAGCGACTGCCTGGACGGCTCGTGGCGCGGCCAGTTCGGCAAGGCGCGGATGCCGTTCTCCCCGCCCAACCGGATCTTCTGGGACGCGCCCGGCCGCGGCCCGTGCGGCACGTACCCGAGCCCGGGGGCGTCGGCGTTCTACTGTCCCGCCAACAACACGATGTACGTGGGGCTGGAACACATCGTGGAGACCTCGGGCGGTGAGCCGCTGTCGCACTACGCGGTGTTCGCCAGGGTCATCGCGCACGAGTACGGCCATCACGTCCAGGACCGCGCGGGGATCCTGCTGTACGGGCAGCAGGAGATGGAGCGGCAGCGGGACGCGGTCGCCCGTGCCGCCGTCAGCCGGCGCATCGAGTTGCAGGCGCAGTGCTTCGCGGGCGCCTTCCTGGGCGCCGAACGCGCCACGCTGCCGATGACGCGCGCCCAGTACGTAGCCCTGATCAACGACGTCCAGGGACGCGGGGACGAGCAGCAACCCGAGGACAAACGCGACCACGGATCCAGCCGCAACTACGCGGGCTGGGTGGTGAAGGGCTACCGCGACCAACGCCTGGCCGTCTGCAACACCTGGACGGTCCCTGCGGAAGACGTTGACTGACCGACACCCGGAGCGGAGCGCCAGCGGAGTGGAGGGTGTCGGTCAGTCTGTTTTGTCGGGGGTGTGGGGGTCGTCCCCCACAGGGGTACTGAGGGACACCCGGGTGTCCCTGCGTGGGCCCGGTCACAGGTTTGAGATCATCTGATCACGGGATGTGAGCACCATCACGGCCGTGTGCTAGCAAGAGTGCTTGCAATTGCAAGCACCATGACGCAGGGTGGAGAGATGGCGGGTTCCAAGGTCGGCTCCATCGGGGAGTACATCCGCGAGCAGCGCACCCGGGCGAAGATCTCGCTGCGCCAGCTCGCCGATGTCTCGGGCATCTCCAACCCGTACCTGAGCCAGATCGAGCGCGGGCTGCGCAAGCCCAGCGCGGAGATATTGCAGCAGATCGCGAAGGGGCTGCGCATCTCCGCCGAGGCGCTGTACGTGCGGGCGGGGATTTTGGAGGACCGCGAGGCCGACACCGACGTCCAGGCCGCGGTGCGGGCCGACCTGATGCTCACCGAACGCCAGAAGCAGGTGCTGCTCGACATCTACGCCTCGTTCCTGAAGGAGAACGAGGCGGACGGAACGGTCGGGCGCGACACGGCTGTCGAGGACGAGGACGCGTCCCCGGAGCCACACCACGGACCACGGAACGGGAGCGCCCATGAGGACTCCCGCCAGAACAAGGAGGAGGCCGGATGACGATCACCAACACCATCCGTGAGAACAAGGCCGTCTACACGGTCGCCGGGATGGGCGACCTCGCGTACGAGAAGCTCCGCGAAGTGCCGGAGCAGGTGAACAGGGCCCGCGAGTCCGCCGGCAAGTACCAGGGCGAGATGCGCGAGAGCCTCGACAAGTACCGCATGCAGTTGCGCGAGGCCGTCGACCGGTACCGCGGCGAGGTCCGGGAGAACGTGGGCCGGATCGAGGTCAAGGACCTTCCCGGTGTCGCGGTCTCGTACGCGACCCACTTCGGCACCCGCGCCGTCGAGCTGATCGACGAGCTGGCCGAGCGCGGCCGGAAGGTCGTCCACAGGGAGGCCGCCGAGCGGGCCGAGATCACCGAGACGCCGGCCACGGCCCCCAAGCCCCGCGCCGCCCAGCAGAAGAGGACGGCGCAGACCCGCGCCCGCAGCGGCTCGACCCGCAAGACCCAGAACTGACGTCGTTCGCTTTCCCACGGAACCCGGCCGGGATCAACCGGCCGGGTTCCGTCGTTGACTAGGGTGGGCACACGATCGAAGGCGAGTCGCGGCGACGGAACGGTGATCACTATGATGGACGGACTCTTCTACTTCTTCTGGTTGCTGGCCATCGTCGCCTTCATCTTCGAGGTCGTCGCCCTCGTCGACATCCTGCAGGTGCCCGAGGGCGCCTTTCCCGCGGCGGACAAGCAGACCAAGAAGCTCTGGCTGATCCTGCTGGTGGTCGCCAACGTGGTCGGGCTCGGCGGCGCGGCCGGGATCCTGCCGCTGCTGTCGTTCCTGCCGATCGCCGCGTTCATCGTGGCGGCGATCTACCTGGCGGACGTGAAGCCCGCGGTGAAGCCGTACAAGAACAAGGGGAAGGGCGGGGGTTCCAGCTCCGGCCCGTACGGACCCTGGTGACCCCTGGACGAGTCTCGGAAAGTCGACGATGACCAAGACAACCCATGGCCGCACCGCGCGGCTCGAACTGGACGACCAGGCCCTCCGCGACTGGGACGCGCTCGTCCTGGACGCGAGCCCCGAGGGAATCGTGCTCGACCGATCGGCCTTCTACCCGGGTGGCGGCGGCCAGCCGCCCGACCACGGCGTGCTGCTCTGGCAGGGCGTCCAGACCCGCATCGCCGGGGTGCGCAAGGGCGATGACCTGGAGCTGATCCCGGTGGAGGGCGACCCGGTCCCGCCGGTCGGCACGTCCGTCCGCTGCTCCGTCGAGGACGAGCGCAGGACCGCGCTCATGCGCACGCACTCCGGTCTCCACCTGCTGTGCGGCGTGGTGTTCCGGGATTACGGCTGCCTGGTGACGGGCGGCAACATGGATCCCCTTAGCGCCCGTATGGACTTCGACCTGCGCGAGGTGCCGCCCGGCTTCAAGCAGGCCGTCGAGGACGCGTGCAACAAGGAGATCGAGGCGGACCGGCGGATCGAGATCAGGACGCTGCCGCGGGCGGAGGCGTTCGAGATCCCCGACATCGTCCGCACCGCGACCAACCTGGTGCCGCCCGAGGTGCAGGACGTGCGGATCGTCGACATCGTCGGCCTCGACACCCAGGCCGACGGCGGTACCCATGTGGCGTCCACCCGGCAGATCGGTCACATCACGGTGGCCAAGGTGGAGAACAAGGGCCGCGGGTTCCGCCGCCTGAGAATCAAGATCACGGACTGATCCGCGGCTCGGTGAGCGCGGCGACCGAGCCGAGGCCGTTCTCGACGATGGCCATGGCGCGGTCGAGGGCCGCGCTCATCGACGGCGGGTCGTAGCCGTGCCGGCGGCAGTGCATGATGACCGCCTGCATGCCGCCGATCGCGATCCCGGACGCGGCGACCGCGTCGATCTCGTCGATGTCCGGGCACAGCTCGCGCAGCCGGCTCTCGATCTCCTCCTGCACGTCCATCAGCCGTTGGAGCGCCCGCGCCCGCAGCCCGGGACGTTCCGTCACCAGGCGCACCTGGACGGCGCCGTACTCGCCCTGCCCGGCCACCAGCGCCTCGATGACGCCGAGGATGCCGCGCCGCATGGTCTCCAGCGGGGCCTCGCCGGGCACGCGGTGGCCCAGCCGTTCGGCGACCTCCTCCAGCCGGTCGTCGATCTCGGCGAAGACCACGTCCTCCTTGCTCGGGAAGTAGCCGAAGAAGGTGCGGGGTGAGACGTCGGCCGCCGCGGCGATGTCGGCGATCGTGGTCTCCTCGTAGCCCCGTTCCGCGAACAGCTTGAGCGCGGCCGCGGCGAGCGCGGCACGGGTCTGCCTCTTCTTGCGGGCGCGCAGTCCCGTGGACGGCTCGCTGGAGTGACGCATATCACGAATATTACCACGACTGCAAAGTTGCATCGGTTGCAGACTTTCGGCCGTTGTGTTGTCCTTCCGGTATGGGGGGTTTCCTGGAGAGGCTGGGCCGCCTCTGCGCGCGCAGGCGCACCGGGGTCTTCGCGATCTGGGCCGTCCTCATGCTGGCCACCGGTGTGATCGGGACGGTGCACGGCGGCGTGTTCGTTCAGCAGAGCACCCTGCCCGGCACCGAGACGCAGCGCGCCATCGACACCCTCCGCGAGGACTTCCCCGCCCTCACCGGCCCCACCGCCACCGTGGTGTTCCACTCGACCCCGGACGTCGGCCCCGGTGACTGGCGGGTCGCGCTGGCCGTCGGCAAGTCGATCGAGAACATCGCCGCCCTCGACCGGGTCGCGTTCGTTGAGAACCCCTACGCCACCGGCATGGGCGGGCTGCGGAGCCACGACGTGGTGGCCATCCGGGTCAATTTCACCGGCGACATGGGCGATGTCGGCCGGGCCGACCTCGACGCGCTCAACCGGGCCGTGGAACCCGCCCGGATGGCCGGGCTGGAGGTGAAGTTCGGCGGCATCACCGCGATGCTGCTCAACCAGCCGCGCGGCGGCCCGCAGGAGGCGGCCGGGATCGGGCTGGCCATGGTCGTGCTGCTGCTCGCGTTCGGCTCATACCTGGCGGCGGGCATCCCGATCCTGGTGTCCCTGTGCGGGATGGTGGTCGCGTACTCGATCGTCCACTACTCGGCGTCGCTGTTCGAGGTGCACCCGACCGCGCCGATGGTCGCCGCGATGCTCGGCATCGGCGCCGGGATCGACTACGCGCTGTTCATCGTCACCCGCTACCGGCAGCAGCTCGCCGCGGGCGACGACGTGGAGACCGCGATCGGACGCGCCATGGCCCGTTCCGGCCACGCCGTGGTGTTCGCGGGCGGGACGGTGGTCTTCGCGATCTTCGGCCTGTTCCTGTCGGGCATCGCGTTCATCGCCCGCATCGGCCTGGCCTCCGCCCTCGCCGTCGGGATCATGGTGGTGGCCGCGCTGACCCTGCTGCCCGCCGTCCTCGGCGCCATCGGCACCCGCATCGACCGCTACCGGCTGCCCCGCGTCCGTCCCGAACGGAGCGCGGCCCGCTGGGAACGCTGGGGCCGGCATGTGGACCGCCGCGCCTGGCCGTACGCCGTCATCGCGACGCTCGTCCTGCTCGGCCTCGCCATCCCCACCCTCAGCCTGCGCTTCGGCGTGATGGCCGACAGCATGGCGTCGCCGCGCATGGAGTCACGCCAGGCGTACGACGCGGTGGCCCGGGAGTTCGGCGCCGGCCACTACAGCCCCTTCGTGATCGTCGCCAAGGTCCCCGGCAAGGCCCAGCGCGTCAAGCCGCCCAAGCTTCCCGCTCAGCCGACCCCGAAGCCCAGCCCTCCGGGCATCGAAGGGCTGGCCGGGCTCACCGGCCCCCCGCCCACGCCCAAGCCATCCACGAGTACCCGCATCAAGGGCGCTCCGGACCTCACCAAGAAGCCCGACCGCCGGGCCACCCTCCTCGCCCAGGACCTCCAGCGGCGCGTCGCCGAGGTACGCGGCGTGGCGCATGTGGGGGAGCCCGTCATCGTCGGCACCACGGCGACCCTCCAGGTCATCCCGGAAGGCGCACCGCACGACCAGGCCACCACCGACCTGGTGCACCGGCTCCGCCACGTGGAGATCCCCGCCGTTCGTTCCGCGCACCCCGGCTCCGTCCTCTACTTGGGCGGCGAGAACCCCGCGATCATCGACCTGGCCGACACCGTGGGGGACCGCATGCTCACCGTGGTCGTCACGGTCGTCAGCGTCGCCCTGCTGCTCCTGGTCGTCGCGTTCCGCTCGATCCTCGTGCCGATCAAGGCCGCGCTGATGAACCTGCTGTCCATCGGCGCCTCGTTCGGCGTGGTCACCGCCGTCTTCCAGTGGGGCTGGGGCGTCCGGCTGCTGGGCGTGGACCAGGCCATCCCGATCATGTCGTTCGTCCCCCTCTTCATGTTCGCCCTGGTCTTCGGCCTCTCCATGGACTACGAGGTGTTCCTGCTCTCCCGGATCAAGGAGGAGTACGAACGCACCGGCGACCCGCACGGCAGCGTCGTCACCGGCATCGCCGCCACCGCCCGCCTCATCACCTCGGCCGCCCTCATCATGATCTTCGTGTTCCTGGGCTTCGTCCCCCAGCCCGACCCCACCATCAAGATGATGGCCCTCGGCCTCGCCGTGGCCGTCGCCCTGGACGCCACCATCGTCCGCCTGGTCCTCGTCCCGGCCCTGATGAGCCTCCTCGGCCACGCCAACTGGTGGTTCCCCGGCCGCGAACGCCCGACCCCCGCCATCGACCAACGCAAACCTCAGCGCGGAACGCCGTCCCGCAGCACACCGGACGAGATGCGCGACCAGACCCACTTGCCGCAGGGGCGCGTCCGCTCCACGCCGCACTGAGCGGACAGCGCCCGGACGATCGGCAGCCCCCATCCACCCAGCCCGTCGTCATGCCCCGGGTCGAGCGCCTGCGAGTCGGCAGTCACCCTGCATGGCTCAAAGACCCGTCGGGCGACCGGCAACACGTCCACGGAGTCCCACACCCCGAGGAACACGGCCTCCGGCTCCCGGGTCAACCGCACCTGGATCCTGCCGTCCGGCGCGGCCTCCACGGCGTTCGTCACCAACTCCGAGGCGACCAGGCACACGTCCCCCGCGATCGCCGCAAGGCCCCACTCGCCCAACCGGAACCCGATCACCGCCCGAACCCGCCCCGGAGCCGTCCACCCCGCCAAGCACGCCATATCGAACACGTTCGTCGCCTCCGGTTCCGCACGCCAACGCTGCCCACGCCACCCATCTCGGACGGCGCCCGCCGGTCGTTCAGCACCCATGGCCCCGACCTGTCCTTTCGGATACCCGACACGATCTGTGATGGTCCGTATATTCGCTATGGCGTCCTCAGAGGCGATAGAAAGCTCATCGCTCACAGCGATAGGAGGCCATTGATGGAAGTGCGGACCTTGCCGGACGCGCTGAAAGCGATCATGGCCAGCAATCACTGGACCCAGAGTGATCTAGCGCGTGAGCTGGGCGTATCGCAGGTATGGGTATCCGAGGTCTCGCGCGGGAAGAAAGACACCACGGTCACCAAGGCGATCGGCCTGCTCGCCCGCGTAGGCTGGGAAGTACGCATATCGCCCAGAGCGGAGGAACCCGTGCAGCGAAGGGAGTTCATGGCCGCCGCGGCGTCCGTGATCTTCGTACCGTCTGGCACGTCGTCGCCCTATCAGGATGCCGAGTACGTCACCACTGTCGCCGACTCGTTGGCCCGTAACCGGTACGAGCTGGGAGGCATGCCACTGGCCGCCGCCGCTGTGGGCCACATCGCACGTATGGAAAAAGTGCTCAACGGGTCGGGTGACGCATCCCTCCAACGTGCCGCCTCGGCCCTCGCCAACCAGGCGGCCCTGGTGCTTTATGACGCAGGCAGGCTGGCCGCCGCCGATCACGCCGGTGCTTCTTCCCTGGAATTCGCCGTTCGCGCCAAGGACCCCGAGGGGCAGGCCCGAGCGTACGACGGGCTGAGCCGGATCAGCCTTTACCGTGGTGACTTCGCCCGAGCCGTCCGCTATGCAGAAAGAGGGCTTAAGGTCCCGGACATGTCCAACAGCCAGCGCGCGTCGCTGTACATGCGCTTGGGGCGGTCGCTGGCCCACATGCCCGCGCAAAAACATGCTTCGCGTTCCGCGCTCGATCAGGCCCGTTCCGTGGGTGGCCTTTCCCCCTTCGGTGAGGCCGCCCTGATCGGGGACGTCGGCATCGGTCTAGGCCACCTTCGCATCTACCGTGAGGCCGGAACGCTACTTGGCAAGGCGGCCGCGCGGATCGGTCAGTGGTCGCCCCTTTTCCAGGCCCAGTATTTGGGACGGCAGATCCAGACGTCGTTCCGAGCGTCAGATCCCGCATTCGCCGCCGATCGCATGACGGAGCTGGCGCGGGCACTTCCCTTCGTCGCCTCGGCCAGGGTGAACAGCCGGGTCGCTGAGATCCTGAGCACCTCCCGGAAGTGGGAAAGAGTGCCAGAGGTCCGCGAAGCACGCGAGCAGCTACAGTCCGTCGTTTCGGCTGACTCGTCCGATGTGAAGTAAGGCCGACTCGACGTTGGCTGTGCCGCTCTTTCACCTTCACTGACGGAGGTACCGTGCTCGTGCCACTGACAGACGCCCAGATTACCGAACGTCTCAGCGGCCTGCCCGGTTGTAGTCGTGACGGTAACGCCATCACGCGTACGTTTTCGCACACCTACCACGAGACCGTTCATCTGGCGATGTACGTCGCCGCCAAGGCGCGCGAAGTCGGGCATCATCCCGATATTCACATCACGTGGCAGCGGATCAGGTTCGACATCACCACGCATGACGCCGGTCACCGGCTGACCGAGAAGGACTTCGAGCTGGCCCGCCACATCGACGCGATCGCGGTCGGACACGGAGCCCAGCCGGTCTAGATCCGCACGGGCTTCGCGTATCGCGTGGTTGGGGGCGGTGGGTGGTGCACCATGGGGATCATGGTGACTCTTTCGCTTGGGCCTGATGAGCTGCTGACCACTACTCGTACGGTGCGGAAGCGGCTGGATCTTGGGCGGCCGGTGCCCATTGAGCTGGTGCGTGAGTGCGTGGAGATCGCGGTGCAGGCGCCGTCGGGTAGCAACACGCAGGGGTGGCACTGGGTCGTGGTCACCGACCCGGAGAAACGTGCGGCGATCGGGGAGTACTACCGGCGCTCGTTCGCGGCGTACGCGAAGTCCAGGGCGTTCGCCGGAAGTCTTTACGAGGACGACCCCGAGCGTGCGGAGGTGCAGCGGCGCGTTGGTAGCAGTGCGTCCTACCTGGCCGAGCACATGGGGGAGGTGCCGGTTCTGCTGATCGCGTGCCTTGAGGTGCCCGGCGGCAAGCTGCCCGAAGGGAACCAGGCGGGTCTGTGGGGGTCGCTGCTGCCTGCGGTGTGGAACTATGCGCTGGCGGCGCGGGCGCGTGGGCTCGGTACCGCTTGGACGACCCTGCACCTGGTGTACGAGAAAGAGGTGGCGGCGCTGCTCGGGCTGCCTCCGGAGGTGCGGCAGGGGGTGCTCATGCCGACCGCGTACTACACCGGTGATTCGTTCAAGCCCGCGCCGCGTGTTCCACTGGACGACGTGTTGCATCTGGATACCTGGTGACCGCCGTACCGGTGATCGATGTCGGCCCGCTGGTGAACGGCGGGCCTCGGGACGAGGTCGCGCGTGAGATCGAGGTCGCTTGTCGTGACAGCGGGTTCTTCTACGTCGCGGGGCATGGGATTCCCGGTGAGCTGATCGATCGGCTGGCCGACGCGAGCCGCCGGTTCTTTCGGTTGCCGCTCGTGGAGAAGATGGAGATCTCCATGGAGCGGAGCGGGCGGGCCTGGCGCGGGTTCTTCCCTGTCGGCGCGGAGCTCACCTCCGGGCGTCCCGATCTCAAGGAGGGCATCTATTTCGGGGCGGAACTGCCCGATGACGATCCGCGCGTACGGGCCGGCACGCCCCTTCATGGGCGGAATCTCTTCCCGAGGCAGGTCCCGGAGCTGCGTGATGCCGTTCTGGAGTACCTGGATCGGATGGCCCGGCTGGGGCAGGCGGTTCTGGGTGGTGTGGCCTTGAGTTTGGGCCTTCCTGAGAATTATTTCGCGGCGGGTTGCACGGCCGATCCCACGGTGTTGTTCCGGGTGTTCCACTATCCGCCGTCCGAGCCCGGGTCGCAGGAGTGGGGCGTGGGGGAGCACACCGACTATGGCCTGCTCACGCTGCTCGCCCAGGACGAGGTGGGCGGCCTGGAGGTCCGGGTGCGGGACGAGTGGATCGTGGCTCCGCCGATTCCCGGCACGCTGGTCTGCAATATCGGGGACATGCTCGACAGGCTCACCGGCGGCCACTACCTGTCCACCCCGCATCGAGTCCGCAACACCAGCGGCCGGGACCGGCTTTCCATGCCGTTCTTCTTCGACCCCGGCTGGGACGCCGAGGTGCCGCCGCTCCCGTCCAGCGAGAACGCCGATGCCCGGCGCCCTCGCTGGGACGGGCGGGACCTTCGGGCGTTCAGCGGCACCTACGGCGACTACCTCCTTGGCAAGGTCGCCAAGGTGTTCCCCCAGTTGGGGGCGGACGTGCTCACTGGAGATCGGTCACCGCCAGGAACGCCTCCGCCATGGCGCGGGCTCCCTCGTCGTTGAGGTGCATGCCGTCCCCGCTGTCGAAGTCGGGACGGATGAAGTCGGGATCGTCCGGGTTCTCGACGGCCCGCGCGACGTCGGCGACCGCGTCGAAGGCACCGCCGGTCCGGATCCACTCGTTGACGCGCCGCCGCGCCGCCAGGCCCTCGGGGGTGCTGACCCCCTCGTAGATCGCTCCGGCGAACGGCCCCATCGTGGCGGCGGTCACCGTCAGACCGGCGTCGCGGGCGCGGCGGGCCAGTTCGGTGAGGCCGGCGACCAGGTCCTCCTCGCGGGCGGGAGGCAGCCCGGCCATGCCCGGCAGTGCCAGGTCGTTGATGCCGAGATGCAGCAGGACGTGGGAGACGCCCGGCACCGACAGCACGTCACGCTCGAATCGGGAAAGGGCGTGCTCGCCGACCTCGTCGGTCAGCAGCCGGTTCCCTGCGATTCCCTGGTTGACGACCAGGTCGCGGCCCAGCTTCTCGTTCAGCACGTCCACCGAGCGCCGGTTGGCGCCGACCGTGGTGCCGACCCCCTCGAACCACGAGTCCCCGAACGCGACGGCGATCCGGGGCGTCTCGTCCGCCAGGACGTCCACGCCGCTGACGTAGTACCGTCCCTCGACCTGCTCGGCTCCGGGCAGGGCGGGCGCCGCGACCTGGTCCCCGCCGGTGATGTAGGCGGTCTCGCGGGCGAACACCGCGTAGCTCGCGAGGCCTGTCTCGCCCGGCAGGAACAGGCTCAGCGCCAGATCGGTCCCCTCGGGCACGGCCAGGTCGACCGGATCGCTGATCAGTTCCTCGCCCGCCGGGACCGTCACCCGCGCCGCTCCGCCGAACAGCACCTCCCGGGAGGTCTCCGGGACGATCTCCTCGGCCGCCTTGCGCACCGCGACCCGTGCGCTCCCGATCGCCAGCGGCCGCCGCCCGTACCGGTTGGACAGCCGCACCTTCAGCCGTTCACCGCCGCCCGCGAGGTGCAGCACCTGCCGCACGGTCTGGTCGCCGAAGGCGCGCGGCTCGGCGAGCCTGACCTCTTCGTACGGGCTGACCAGCGCGGATCGGAAACCCGCCACCCATCCCATCGTCATCACCTTCGTTGCCGTGAGGAATAATGCTTATGCATGTATCTATAACCAACTCTTCCTCGTGTCAACTATCCGCGCATCAAATACGCTGGGCTCGTGAGCGAGCTCGTCGACGACTACCGAGTGACGACCATGGGCCTGCTGTTCGAGGCGCACATCGGCCTGGTCGGCAAGCTGGAGCCCACCTGGAAGCGCGCCGGGTTGTCAGGGCTCGACCTCAACGCCCTGCTGCGGCTGAGCCGTTCTCCTGGACGCAGGCTGCGCATGAACGACCTGGCCACGCAGATCAAGCTGTCCACCAGCGGCGTGACGCGCCTGGTGGACCGGCTGGAACGTGGGGGACTGGTCGCTCGCGAGTCCAGCCGGGACGACAGGCGCAGCACGTTCGCGGTGCTGACCCCGAAGGGCGCCGAGCGGCTGGAGGAGGTTCTGCCCGGCTACATCGCCGCGATCGAACGCTGGTTCATCTCCCTGCTCGACCCCGGCCAGCTTGAGGTGCTCACCGCCGGGCTGCGCATCATCCGGGACGCCACCAACCCGGAGGCCACCGCGCGCACCCCCGACTAGGGCGCGTGCGGGTGGTCGGGCGTTCCGGAGGTCAGGGGGACGGCGTGCCCGCGCACCAGGCCGAGCTGGACGACCTGCCGGGAGAGCAGGGCGTCCAGCAGCCAGTCCGAGGCGGTGCGGACCCGGTTACGCGGCAGCGAAAAGAGGTGGTAGCCGCGGGTCACGGCCTTGGCGGCGATGCCGGACAACGGGACGCCCAGCGGGTTCGCGGCCGCCTTGACGCCGCCGAGGTCCACGACGAAGCCCAGGTCGTGGTGCTTGTACGGGCGGCGCGTGCCCCGTCCGTGGGCGGCGGCGATGTTGCGCGCCACGTGGGTGCCCTGGCGTTCGGCGTGCTGGGCGGTCATCGCGGTCACCTCGCCGGGCCGGGTCAGGTCGGGCGCCGCCGCCGCGTCGCCGCACGCGGAGATCTCCGGGTGGCCGGGCACGGTCAGGTACTCGTCGACGACGAGCCTGCCCTTCGTCATCGGCAGCCCCATCGTCTCGGCCAGCGGGTCGGGACGGACACCGACGCACCAGATCAGCGTCCGCGTGGGCACGAACTCCCCATCGGACAGCCGCACCCCTTCGGGGGTGGCCTCCTCGATGGTGGTCTCCATCCGGACCTCCACGCCACGGTCGGCCAGCACGTGCGCGGCGGTACGGGACAGCCGGGGGTCGAGCTCGGGCAGCACGCGGGGCGCGACGTCGACGAGCATCCACCGGATCGGCTGGGTGCGCAGGCCGGACCGGCGCCGCGCGGTCTGCCGGGTGAACAGCTCGCCGGCGGCGGCCACCTCGGTGCCGGTGTAGCCCGCGCCGACCACGACGAACGTGCAGCGGGCGGTCCGCTCGGCGGCGTCGTCGGCGGTGTCGGCCAGTTCGAGCTGCCGCACCATGTGGTCCCGCAGATACAGCGCCTCGGCGATGCTGCGGAACCCGTGCGCGTACTCGGCCACTCCGGGGATCGGCAGCAGCTTGTTGACGCTGCCCGCGGCCAGCACCAGCCGGTCGTAGCGCACGGTGTCCGGGTTGCCCTCGGGGTCGACCACGTGCACGGTACGGGCCTCGATGTCGATCAGGTCGGCCGTGCCGAGCTGGATCCGGACGCCGTCGCAGGTCGTCGTGAGCGGCACCGCCACGCGGCGCGGGTCGAGGATGCCCGTCGCCACCTCGGGCAGGAGCGGCAGGTAGAGGAAGTAGTCGGTCGGATTGATCAGGGTGATGTCGGCGGCACCCTTGAGCAGCCGGCCCAGCCCCCGCGCGGCGTGGAACCCGGCGAACCCGGCGCCGACGATGACGATGTGCTCGCGCCCGACCGGCATGATGATCCCCCCTCCGGCCATGATCGCATGTCCGCGTGCCGACGGCGGGGTACGCCACGTCGCATGGCGCCGCCGGGGCGACTCGCGCGTCATATGGTTATGCGCCCAAAACTGCACAAGTATGCGCCGTTGGCCGTTCTGCTCGCCTGCCCGTTGCTGACGTCCTGCGCGCCGCCGGACGCCGGTGCCACCGGCATGACGCTGGACGCGCAGGGACGCCCGACCGCGGTGGTGGCCTGGTGCCCCGGCAAGGCACCGGACACGATCATCATCGCGGCCGTTGACGACGACTCGGAACCAAGAATCGTCCTCGAGGCGCCGGGCAAGTTCCCCGGGCGCACCATCCAGGTCCCGATCACCGACCCGCCCGCGGGATGGCGTGTCACGCCTCCCTCGCCCTCGCTCAAACCCCACCTCGTCTACCATGCCTACGCCCCGGTCACCGGCAGCGACTACACCGCCCGCGGCCCAAGGTTCTCGCTGGCGAGGCTGCGCGGGAACGGCCAGATCCTGCGGCAGAGATATGACGAGAAGACCGACCGGGACGTGGACATCTACATCGGGATGGACGAGCTGGTCCGCACCGCCAACGACTATTGCTGAGCCGTCATGGCCTCCGTGCGGCCGTGTCGCCGGGCCCACGCTGGAACAGGACGTAGAGCCACACCATCGACGGCACGAGGATCACCGCGCCCACGCCGAGTGCCACGAAGACCAGTTCCAGCACCGCGTCCTGCGCGACCGTGGATTCGAGGTCGAGCCCCGCCATCTCGGCGGCGCCCCAGAGCACGGCGACGACGGCCAGCGCGCCCGTCGCCCGTACGGCGAGGTACGAGCGCCGGACCAGCAGCGCCAGGGAGACGGTGCCCGCGATGACCGAAAGGAGCAGGAGCGGGGAGTGGACGCCATAGGCCACGGCACCCGGTATGGCGAGCATCCCCACCACCACCCCCGAGATCAAGGCGTAGCCGCGGAAGCGCAGCGAGATGGACCGGCTGCCCAGCCGCAGCGCGTCCCAGATCAGATAAACGGCCGCCAGGTAGGCGCACAGGGCGGTGGTCAGGATGCCCCCGTACACCCCGGACGGGCTGAGCCAGGATGTGGAGCCGGTGGCGATGGTGGCCGCGACGGCGCCCAGGCAGTAGGGCGTGAGGACGGAGGACAGCCCGAACGTCCAGGCGTACCAGCGCCGGTCAGGGGCGGTCTTGCTGAAGACGAAGGTGCTGCCGCGGGCGACGATGCCCAGGGCCGCCAGCGACAGCGGGACCCAGTGCGCGCTCATCACCTCGGCGAACACGGGCGGGAACGCCGTCCATGTCATCACCATCACGAAGATCAGCCAGACGTGGTTGGCCTCCCAGAGCGGGCCCATCGCGTGCTCGACCACCTCCTTCTCGGCGCGGCGGCGGGCGATCAGGTGCCAGAGGCCGGCGCCGAAGTCGGCGCCGCCGAACAGCAGGTACGCGGACAGCCCGAGCAGGATCAGGCTCAGGGCGATGTCACCGTGGCTCATACCGGGCTCCCTACAGGGGGTTCGTCCACGACGGGGGCGGGGACGGGGCGGTGGCGGCGGCGCAGGCGGCGCAGCACGCTGATGGTGGCGATGGCGAGGACGGCGTACACGACCAGCACGATGTAGAGGCCGAAGCGCAGCCCGGGGTTGGGGTTGACGGCCTCTTCGGTGCGCATCACCCCGTACACGATCCATGGCTGGCGGCCGACCTCGGTGGTGGTCCAGCCGGCCTCCATGGCGATCGCGGCGGCGACGCCGGCGCACGCGGCGAGCCGCAGGAACCAGGGGTGCCAGGGCAGGTCCGCGCCGCGGCGGCGGCGCAGCCACCAGGACAGCGCCCACCAGGCGGCGAGCGCCAGCAGCGCCACCCCGAGCGCGATCATGATCTCGAAGGACGTCCTGACCACCTCGCCGGGCGGGCGCGCGCCAGCGGGGAAGGAGTCGAGGCCGCGCAGCGTGGCGTGCGGGTCGAGGGTCAGCATGAAGGAGAGCGCGTTCGGGATCT
This sequence comes from Actinomadura sp. NBRC 104412, assembly GCF_030269515.1. Lineage (GTDB taxonomy): Bacteria > Actinomycetota > Actinomycetes > Streptosporangiales > Streptosporangiaceae > Spirillospora. The sequence continues at coordinate 109,223 of NZ_BSTM01000021.1, forward strand.
CGAACACCGCGAACCGGAACGGCGCGCCCGCCTGGGTGTGCTCGACGCCCTCCATGGCGGCGAACTTGATCGGCTGGTTCTCGTGGACGAACCGGACGGCCCAGTCCCCGGCGAGCACCTGGAGCGGCGCGCACACCGCGCCCAGCGAGAACGGGACGGCGAAGCCGATCCGGTGGTACCGGTCGACCCGCCCGGCCCGGTGGTCGCGCAGCAGGGCCACCGCGTACACGGACGCGACGATGAATCCGCAGACCATGAGCGAGGCCAGGATCAGGTGGACGGCCTGGACGGGCGTGGCCGGGTTGACCATCGCCGCGAGCGGGTTCACATCGGTCACCCGGCCGTCGACCAGCCGGAATCCGCGCGGCTGGTTCATCCAGGAGTTCACGGTGACGACGAAGGACGCCGACAGCAGCCCGGCGATCACCACGGGGATCCCGGTGGCGAAGTGGGCGCGGGGCGACAGCCGGTCCCAGCCGTACAGATAGATCCCCATGAAGATCGCCTCGATGAAGAAGGCGATGCCCTCCAGGGCGAACGCGGTGCCGAAGACCTGCCCGTAGGTGTCCATGAACCCGGGCCACAGGGTGCCCATCTCGAACGACAGGACGGTGCCCGACACGGCGCCGACCGCGAACAGCACCCCGGCGGCCTTCATCCACCGCCGGGCCAGCTCGGCGTAGACGGCGTCGCCGGTGCGCAGCGACCGCCATTCGGCCAGCAGGGTGATCGCCGGGAGACCTATCCCAATGGAGGCCAGGATGATGTGGAAGCCGAGGGTGAACGCCATCTGCTGGCGCGCCGCCATGAAGTCGGCGGGGGACGCGGCGCCGGACGCCTCGCGCACGGCGTCAAGGGCGCCGAGGACGTCGGGGACGAGAGCGACACTGCTCATACCACAAAGCGTAGTACTACAAGCTGTAGTACTAAAGCCCACGTACTACCCGCCGTGGTGACATTCCTCTCGATCGCATACCCTGTTCGGCGTGAGGGGTCTGGGAGAGCTTGAACGCACGGTCATGGAGGTCCTCTGGGCACGGGAGGACGCCGGTGCCGGGCCCGCCACGGCACGCGACGTCAGCCGGGCGCTGGCGAGCGACCGCGACCTGGCGCACACCACCGTGATGACCGTCCTCGACCGCCTGGCCAAGAAGGACTTCCTGGAGCGCGAGCGGGACGGCCGGGCCTGGCGGTACCGCCCGGTGGCCAGCCGTGAGCGCTACATCACCGAGCTGATGCTGGGCGCGCTGAACGAGACCGGTGACCGGGACGCCGCCCTGACCCACTTCGTCAGGTCGGTCTCCGAGGACGAGGCCGACGTGATCCGCAAGGCCCTCGCCGCCCTCGACGGGGGCCAGGGCGCCCGCACCGAGACCGCCTCCGGCAAGGAGCCCTCCGGCAAGGAGCCACCGGCATGACCGCCGCCGCCCTGCTCGCTCTGATCTCTCTGGGGACCATCGGCGGGGCGCACCTGCTCTCGCGGGCCCGGTGGACGTGGCACGCGCCCCGCACCGGGATCCTCCTGTGGCAGGCGCTCGGGCTGGGCTGGGGTGTCGCCACCATCGGGGCGCTGCTCAGCGTCGCCCTCCTCCCGTACGGCCGGGGCATCGTTCAGGGCGTGCCCGCGCTGCTCGGCGACCGGGGCGCGCGGCTCGGTCCCGTGCATGTCGCGGCGCTGCTGGCCGCCGTGAGCCTGGCCGCGGTCCTGCTGGTCATGCTCGGGTACGCGATCATCCGTGTGGTGCGGGCGCGGCGCAGGCACCGGGCGCTGCTGGCGCTGGTGTCGCGCAGCGACTCGTCCGTGCCGCACGGCACGCTCGTGCTCGACCACCCCGAGGCCGCCGCGTACTGCGTGCCCGGGGTGCGCTCGTCCAAGGTCGTCGTCAGCGCCGGGACGCTCGCGCTGCTCGACCAGGCCGAGCTGGCCGCCGTGCTGGCGCACGAGCGGGCGCACGCGCGCGAGCGGCACGACCTGGTGCTGCTGCCGTTCGCCTCGCTGCGCCAGGTGTTCCCGCAGATCCGGCTGGTGGGTCGCTGCCTGGACGCGGTCGAGCTGCTGATCGAGATGGCCGCCGACGACCGGGCCCGCAGGCACCGCCCGTCCCGCGAGCTGGCCACGGCGCTGCTGCGGTTCGCCGCGGCGCGTCCCGCCGCGGCCCCGTCCGGGACGCTCGGCGTCGCCGACGCGAGCGGCATCCCGGTGATGGCGCGGGTCAACCGGCTGCTCGACCCGATGCCGGTCGGCCGGTACACGCGGTGCGCCGCGACGACCGCCATCCCGCTCGTGGGCGTGGTGCCGCTGCTGCTCTACGCGCTTCCGCACTGAGGCATCGTGCCGCCGGACTTCCCCGGGGACTTCCTCTGGGGCGTATCCACCTCCGCCTTCCAGATCGAAGGCGCCGTGGACGAGGACGGCAGGGGCCCGTCGTCCTGGGACGCCTTCACCGCCGAGCCCGGACGGATCAAGGACGGCACGGACGCCCGGATCGCCACCGGCCACTACCACCGCTACCGCGAGGACGTCGCGCTCATGGCCGACCTGGGCGTCGGCGCGTACCGCTTCTCGATCGCCTGGCCCCGCGTCGTCCCGGACGGCAGGGGCACGGTCAACCCGCTCGGGCTCGACTTCTACGACCGCCTGGTGGACGAGCTGTGCGCCGCCGGGATCGCGCCCGTCCCGACCCTGTTCCATTGGGACACCCCGCTGCTCCTCGAAGAGGAGGAGGGCGGTTGGCGTGCCCGTTCCATCACCGACCGCTTCGCCGACTACGTGGCCGCCGTCGCGGACCGCCTCGGCGACCGCGTCACCCGCTGGATCACGATCAACGAGCCGGCCGAGTTCACCCTGCTCGGCCACGGCATCGGCGAGCACGCGCCGGGGCACAGGCTGCTCTTCGACGCGCTTCCGGTCGCCCATCACCAGCTTCTCGCCCACGGCCGCGCCACGCGGGCACTCCGCGCCGCCGGCGACAGGCACCGGGTCGGCGTCGCGATGTCCCACACCCCCGTCTGGACGGCGGGCGGGACCGGCGACGACCGGGCCGCCGCCGATCTCTACGACACGCTGATGAACCGGCTGTTCGCCGACCCGATCCTCACCGGCCGCTACCCGGACGGGTTCGCCGAGGCCATGCCGGGCCCGGTCGAGGACGACCTGAAGGCCATCTCCGCGCCACTCGACTTCTACGGCGTGAACTACTACAACCCCAGCCTCGTCGGGGCGCCGCGGCCGGGCGAGCCGGACCCGTACTCGGGCATCGCGCTGCCCCCCGATCTGCCGTTCGCCCTTCACGACATCGAGGGCTACCCGCGTACGGCGTTCGGCTGGCCGGTCGTGCCGGACGGCCTGCGCGAGCTGCTGGTCGCCCTGCGCGACCGGTACGGGGAGGCCCTGCCGCCGATCGTCATCACCGAGAACGGCTGCTCCTGCGACGACGCCCCCGACGGTGATGGCCGGGTCGCGGACCCCGACCGCATCGCCTACCTTGACGGGCACCTGCGCGCCCTGCGCGAGGCCATGGACGCGGGCGTGGACGTGCGCGGGTACTTCGTCTGGTCCCTGCTCGACAACTTCGAATGGGCCGAGGGGCACCGTCAGCGCTTCGGCCTCGTCCACGTCGACTACGCCACGCTGCACCGCACTCCCAAGGATTCCTTCGCCTGGTACAAGGAGCTCCTCGACCGGGAAAAGGCCCGGTGACAGCGCGGTTCCCTGAACGTCCCGCTACTCTGACCTCCGTCGCCAACGCGAAACCCCCTCATATCGGCCGGAGGCGCCCATGACCGTACGGGACCGGCGGGCACGGCTTTCGGCCTACGCCGCCTTCGCCATCCAGGGCCTGTGCTTCGCCACGCTGGTCACGCGGGTGCCGCAGGTCCAGGACGCGCACGGCATCGGCGACGCGCTGCTCGCCCTCGTGCTGCTGCTCGTCCCGGTGATCGCCGGGGTGGGCAGCGTCGTGGCCGGATCCCTGTTCGCGCGCTTCGGCAGCGGTCCGGTCCTGCGGGTGGCGCAGCCGGCGGTGTGCGTCGCGATGGTGCTGGTCGGGCTGACGGGCGGCCATCTGGCTCCGCTGTTCGTGGCCACGGCGCTGTTCGGGACGTTCGTCGGCGCCGTGGACGCGGCGATGAACGCGCAGGCGGTCGCGGTCGAGCGCCGTCACGGGATGAGCCTGCTCACCGGGTTCTACGCGGTGTGGAGCGTCGCCGGCATCCTCGGCGGCCTGTGGGTGGCGCTGGCCAACCGCCTGGACCTGGGGCTGTTCAGCGGGTTCGCCGTCCCCGCCGCGCTGGGCGTGCTGGTCTCGCTCACCACCGGACCCGGGCTGTTCCGCAAGGACGAGGAGGGGACGGCGCCCAGCGCCGAGGAGCTGAAGGCGGCGGCCAGGAGGGTGCCCTGGCGTCCCGTGCTGATCGTGGGCGTCGCGCTGGGCGTGTTCTACCTGGCCGACTCGGTCGTCTCCAACTACAGCGCCAAGTTCCTCCAGGACGAGCTGCGCGCCGGCGACTCCGCGGCCCCGCTGGGCTACGTGGCGTACCAGGTGGCGATGGTGGTGGCGCGGGCCGCCGCCGACTTCGGCGTCAGGCGGTACGGCGCGGTCCTGGTCATCCGGCTCGGCGGCGCGGTGGGGCTGACCGGGATGGCGCTCGTCGTGATCGCGCCCGGACCGGTCACCGCGATCGCGGCGTTCGCGGTGGCGGGGCTGGGGCTCAGCGTCGTCGCCCCGGTGGCGTTCTCGGCGGCGGGACGGGTCGACCCGACGGGGCTGGGCATCGCGGTCGCGCGGCTCAACGTCTTCAACTACGTGGGCTTCGTGCTGGGCGCGGCCATCGCGGGCGCGCTCGCCTCGTCCGGGCTCCGGCTGGTGTTCCTCGTCCCGGCGGTGCTGGTGGTGACCATCGTCGTGGTCGCGAACGGCTTCGCGCCGCGGCCCGTGACGGCCGCCGCGGCGCGAGGCGAGGAGGACGGGAAGACCCTCACGCCCCCGGTGCTCCCTGAGGCAGATCCCGAGCCACCGCGGGCGCCTCACGCGTGACGGGCGTCCCGGCGCCGCCCCGGCGCCGCAGGACGAGCAGCGTGATGAGGAAGGCGGTGGCCAGCAGGCCCGCGCCGATGCCGAACGCCAGGTGGAAGCCGCCGGTCAGCGCCTCGGGCTCGGCGCGTCCCGCGTCCAGCAGATGCCTGGTGCGGGACGCGGCGAGCGTGGACAGCACCGCGACGCCCAGCGCCATCCCGATCTGCTGGGTGGTGTTGAACAGGCCGGAGGCCAGCCCCGCGTCGTCCTCCCCGGCGCCTGACATCCCCAGCGAGGTCACCGCGGGCAGGACGAGCCCGGCGCCGCCCGCCAGCAGGAACGGCGGGAGCAGGTGAACGGGGTAGGAGGCGTCCACCGGGGCCCGGGTCAGCAGGAGCAGCAGGAGGGCCAGCAGCGCCAGCCCGGTCAGCAGCATGGCGCGCTCGCCGAACCGGGCGTTGAGCCGGGCCGAGAGCCCGAGCGAGATCGCTCCGATCAGCACCGCGGCGGGGAGCATGGCGAGCCCCGTCCGGGCGGCCCCGTACCCGAGGACCTGCTGCATGTAGAGCGCGACGACCACCTGGAACGCGAACATCCCGGCGACCGCCAGCATCTGGACGACGTTGCCGCCCACGACGGCGCGGGAGCGCAGGATCCGCAGCGGCATCAGCGGGGTGCGCGCGGTGGCCTGCCGGACGAAGAAGCCGGCCAGCAGCGCGAGGGCGAGGACGCCCAGTCCCAGCGTGTGCGCGGAGATCCAGCCGTGCTCCTCGGCCTTGACCACCGTGTAGATGCCGAGCATCAGCCCGGAGGTGACCAGGACCGCGCCGGCGACGTCCGCTCCGGCGGGCAGGCCCAGGCCGCGGTCGAAGGCGAGGACGGGCAGCGCGACGGCGATCGACGCGAGGCCGATCGGCAGGTTGACGAAGAAGATCCAGTGCCAGTCCAGCAGTTCGGTGAGGACGCCGCCGAGCACCTGGCCGAGGGAGGCGCCGGCGGCGCCGGTGAAGGCGAAGATCCCGATGGCCCTGGCCCGCTCGCGCGGGTCGGGGAACAGCGTCACCAGGATGCCGAGGCTGACGGACGAGGCCATCGCGCTGCCCACGCCTTGCAGGAACCGCGCGGCGATCAGCGTGCCGGGCGTGGTGGCGGCCCCGGCCAGCAGCGAGGCCAGCGTGAACACGGCGGTGCCCGCGACGAACATCCGCTTGCGGCCGATCAGGTCGCCCAGCCGCCCCGCGAGCAGCAGCAGCCCGCCGAAGGCGATCAGGTAGGCGTTGACGACCCAGCTCAGCCCGGCCCGGGTGAAGCCCAGGTCGTCCTGGATGGCGGGCATCGCCACGGTGACGATGCTGCCGTCCAGGATCACCATCAGGCCCCCGGTCGCGAGCACTCCCAGGGCGATCCAGCGGGACGAACCGGGACCCGGAGACGAGGACGGAGACGAGGACGGGAACGAGGACGGAGATGAGGGCGAGGACATGGCCGCTCCCATGCGTTCGACGACAACTGCGTTCGCACAACAGGAGAGACCGTAGCAGATAGTTCCGTTACAGACTATCTGTTACAGATTCACTTGCCTCAGGTATCGCCCCGCTCAGGTGGTGCGCTGGCGGGCCCTCCGCACCGGCTGCGGGCACTCGACGGGTTCCGCGAGCGGCCCGGTGGCCAGGCGGTTCAGCGCCCGCACCAGCACCTCGCCCTCGTCGCCCGGCAGCGCGTCCAACACCTCGCGGTGCACCCGGTCGACGATCTCCGTGCTGCGGGCGGCGATCTCGGCGCCGCTCTCGGTCACCGCGATGATCCGCGCCCGGCGGTCCGTGCTGGACGGGCGGCGCTCGGCGTACCCCGCCCTCTCCAGGGCGTCCACCGTGACGACCATCGTGGTCTTGTCCATGTCGCCGATCTCGGCGAGCTGGATCTGGGTGCGCTCCTTCTCCAGCGCGTGCACGAGCACGCAGTGCATGCGCGGGGTGAGCCCGATCTCGGCCAGCGCCGCGGTCATCCGGGTACGCAGGACACGGCTGGTGTGGTCGAGCAGGAACGACAGGTCCGGCTGGGTGCGGGAGGGCGCGGCGGCGGAAGTGGTCGTGGCCATGTCCTCAGCCTACAACTTCGTCCCGTAAGAGATAATCCATCGCTTTCCCTATCTGGCGCGGCGCGGGCTCGGTTACCCTGAAGTCATGCAGCGACACGCGTGCCTCGGCTGGTGGCCGTCCTAGGACGGCCATCCGACCACGCGCGGCAAGCGACTTCCAGGGCCGTCCCTCCGGACGGCCCTTCGCCTTTCCTCGGGACGGGCGGCCGCCGGCGGGCGGCCCTCCGAAACCACGAGGAGAGCCCATGCCCCCGACCGTCCTGACCGGCGACCGCCCGACCGGGCCCCTGCACCTGGGCCACTACTTCGGCTCGCTGGCCAACCGCGTCCGCCTCCAGCGCGAGGGCGCCGACCTGTTCGTGCTGATCGCCGACTACCAGGTGCTCACCGACCGGGACGTCGCCGAGCGCCTGACCGAGTACACCGAGGGCCTGGTCGCCGACTACCTGGCCGTCGGCATCGACCCCGGCCGGGTCACGATCTTCCAGCACTCGGCGGTGCCGGCGCTGAACCAGCTCATGCTGCCGTTCCTGGCCCTGGTGTCGGTCGCCGAGCTGGCCCGCAACCCCACGGTCAAGGAGGAGATCGCCGCCTCCCGGCAGGCCGCGGTCAGCGGCCTGATGTTCACCTATCCCGTGCACCAGGCGGCCGACATCCTGTTCTGCAGGGCCGACCTGGTCCCCGTGGGCAAGGACCAGCTACCGCACCTGGAGATCACCCGGACCATCGCCCGCCGCTTCAACGAGCGGTACGGGCCGGTTCTGTCGCTCCCCGAGGCGCTGCTGTCGGACACCCCCGTCCTGCTCGGCCTGGACGGGCGCCAGAAGATGAGCAAGAGCCGGGGCAACGCCGTCCCGCTCTCCGCCGGTCCGGACGAGACCGCCAGGCTGATCAGGCGTGCCAGGACCGACGCCGACCGGCGCATCACCTACGAGCCGGAGACCCGTCCCGAGGTGTCCAACCTGGTGCGGATCGCCGCGCTCTGCCAGGACCGTGACCCGCGCGCGATCGCGGAGGAGGTCGGCGACGGCGGTGCCGCCGCGCTGAAGAAGGTGGTGACCGAGTCGGTGAACGAGTTCCTGCGGCCCATCCGGGCGCGCCGCTCCGAGCTCGGCCGCGACCTGCTGCGCGAGGTGCTCAAGCGGGGGAACGAGCGCGCCAACGCCGTCGCCGACCGTACCCTCGCGCAGGTGCGCGAGGCGATGGGGACGGTCAGCCCTTGATCCCGTCGAGCAGCACCTCGACCAAGGCGTCCACGTCCGGCTCCGGAGCGGCGGGGGCCTGGCCCGGAGGCGTGAAGAGCATCGTCAGCACCGCCTCGTGGCACACGCCGACGATCATCGTGGCGGCGGCCTCGACCCGGGCGCCGGGCGCGAGCCTGCCCAGCTCGCGCTCGGCGCGCAGGTAGCCGAGCAGCCGGTCGCGCCAGTCCTCGCCAGGGACGCCCGAGGCGGCGAACCCGGCCATCACCTCCGGCCGTCCCACCATCCCCGCCATCGCGGGCAGGATTCCCCGGTGCAGCGCGAGACCGTAGGTGATGTACGCGCGCAGGTTCTCTTCGAGAGTGCCGGTGCCGGGCTCGGGCAGCGGGTGCAATCCCGCCTCGACCGACCGGACGTGGGCTCGCAGCGCGAGGCCCAGCAGTTCCTCCTTGTCGGCGAAGTGGTTGTAGAGCACCCCGTCGGCGACGCCCGCCTCCCGCGCGATCGCCCGCACGGTGAGACCCGCCGTCCCGCCCTGGGCGATCATGCGCTCGGCGGTGGCGATCAGGTGCTCGCGCAGCGTCCGTCCCGTCCCGTCCCGCAGTGCCGCGGCTCGTCTCGGTGACATGAACACGAATCGTACGCAGCGCCGCCTACCGGCGAGCGGTCACCAGCCAGCCGGTTCCCTTGGTCACGACGCCTTCGGGACGCTCGAACCGCTCCACCGCCCGTCCCAGAGCCTCGCGCGCCTTCTCCGCGGCGGCCGGTTCGATGAGGCCCAGGTTGTACTGGACCGGACCCCAGCCGGCGAGGAAGGCGGTCGCATCCTGGGCGTCCCGGCCCCAACGCTGGTCGGCCTCGACGCGGGTGGACGTCACGTCCCGGAACCCGGCGGACTCCAGCACCTCCCGGATGTGCCCGGGGTCGGAGAAGGAGAGCGGGCCGTGGCCGTCCGGGCCGGTCGGCGGCGGCAGGAACTCGCTCATCGCCGCGAAGAGCGTTCCGAGATCGGTGTCCTTCAGCGAGGTCATGCAGACGAAGGCCAGCCGTCCGTCCGCGGCCAGCGCCCGCCGGACGTTGCGGAACGCCGCCACCGGATCCGCGAAGAACATGATCCCGAAGCGGCTGACCGCCACCTCGAACCCGCCGGCGGGGAACGGGTGGACCTGCGCGTCGCCCTGCTCGAACGACACGTTCTCCACGCCCTCGGCCGCGGCGCGCTCCCGGGCGCGGGCGAGCATCGGCGCGGACAGGTCGATGCCCGTCGCCGACCGTGCCCGCCGTGCGGCGACCCGTGTCAACTGACCGTTGCCGCAGCCGAGGTCGAGCACCCGGTCCTCCTTGCCGATCCGCGCCGCGTCCAGGATGAACGGGTTGAACCCGGCGTTGACGGCGTCGTACCGCTCGTGGTGCTCGGCCCAGTGCCGGCCCTCGTAGCCGTTCCACGCCTCGGCCTGGCTCTCGTTCACGATCCTCATGGGGCCCTCCATTATGAACGAATGTTCATGAACGTATGTTCATACTAGGGCAGGGCGGGCACCGGTCAAGGGGCGTGGGCATTGTTTGAACTATCAACTAATCTGGGAGGCGTGTCGCGCATGCCCGTGCTCTACCTCAGCCATGGCGCCCCGCCCCTTGCCGACGACGCCGTGTGGGCCGGACAGCTCGCACGCTGGTCGGCCGGACTGCCCAGGCCCACGTCGATCCTCATGGTGTCCGCGCACTGGGAGGAGGCGCCGATCAGCGTCTCCGCCACCCGTCCGGTGCCGCTCGTGTACGACTTCTGGGGCTTCGAGCGCCGCTACTACGAGGTCCGCTACGACGCCCCCGTCGCTCCCGGCCTGGCCGAGGACGTCCGCAAACTCGTCCCGGACGTGCGCCAGGACCAGGACCGGGGCCTGGACCACGGCGCGTACGTCCCGCTGGTCGAGATGTACCCCGAGGCGGACGTCCCCGTCCTGCAACTGTCGATGCCGACGCTGGAGCCCGAACGGCTCTTCGAGCTGGGCCGCCGACTGGCGCCGCTGCGCGACCGCGGCGTGCTGATCATCGGCTCCGGGTTCACCACGCACAACCTGCGGGAGATGCGTCCCGGAACCGACGCGCCACCGCCCGCCTGGTCGGCCGAGTTCGACGAGTGGACCGACCGCGCCGTCCGGGACGGGGACGTGGACGCGCTGCTGGACTTCCAAGCCAAGGCGCCCGCCGCCCAGATCGCGCACCCGCGCACCGAGCACTTCGCCCCGCTGTTCGTCGCGCTCGGCGCCGCCGACGCGGGCGGCGACGGCGAGCGGAGGGCCGTCATCGACGGCTACTGGTACGGCCTCGCCAAGAGATCGTTCCAGTTCTCCTGAGCGTTCTTGTACGGGGCGTTCAGGACCTGGACGACCGGCCGCGGCCGCCGGCGTGATCGGAACGGTGCATGTCGGCGAAACCGGTGCGCCAGGACGGCACCTGCGGCTTCCAGCCCAGGCCGAGCGCCTTCGCGTTGGACACCGGGCGTCCCGTCGCGGCCGCGTGCCGGCCGGCCTCGCCCGGAGTGGGAGCGCCCAGCGCGGCGCTGTAGACCGGAAGCCAGTCAGCGGTGGTGGCGGGCTCGTCGTCGACGATGTTGACCGGGCCCGACGGCCAGTCCAGCGCGGCCAGCGCCGCGGAGGCCGCGTCGTCGACATGCACGAACGAGGTCCACGACGAGGAGGGCCGCAGGCTGCCCGCGCGCACGCGCTGGGCGATCGCCCCGTCCGGGGCGTACCAGGTACCGGGGCCGTACAGCGCTCCATAACGCAGCACCACGCCGCGCGGCATCTCGGCGACGGCCTCCTCCAGAGCGATGATCCCCTCGTACGGGGGCAGCTTCGGGTCCAGCGGGTCGCTCTCCACGGCGGGCTCCTCGCCCGGCTCGTACAGCCAGGCGATGCTCTGCGCGATCATCAGCTCGGTGCCCACCTCGCGCGCCGCGTCCACCAGGTTGCGCGTCCCGGTGATGCGCAGGCGGGAGTTGGCCGTGAAGTCCTCGTCGGACAGGTCGGTCAGCTGGTGGATGATCGCGTCCGGTCGCTCACCCGTCACCGCCTCGCGCACCGCCGCCTCGTCCAGCATGTCGACGATGACGGGCTTGGCCTTCTGGTCGGCAAGGGCCTTGGCGCGCTCCGGGCGGCGGGTGGTCCCTGCGACCTCGTGACCCGCGCGCACCAGCAACGGCACCAGCCTGCGTCCCACAACGCCGGTCGCCCCGGCGACGAGAATCTTCAAGGGGGGTACCTCCACGCATCAACACCCGACTGCGGTCGTCCCGACGGCAGCTTAGGCAGACTCACGCCGCAGGTCATAGCCGGACCAGTGAATCGGACCCCGAACGTGCGTCCCCCCAGGACCACCGACCGTGGTCCGAATCCCCGAGCCGTCAACGAACGGAGCCGCCGACCACGCATGAGCGTACCGCTGTTCGCTCGTGCAGGATGTGACGAGAGCAACACAGTCGGGATGAGGGCGGCGCATGCCACGCACTCAGCCGTTCGGGTGACAGGAGACGGGCTATGCGGATCAGTCTGGTCCAAGGGGACATCACCGAGCAGCACGTGGACGCGATCGTCAACGCCGCGAACTCCTCGCTGCTCGGCGGGGGCGGGGTGGACGGTGCCATCCACCGCAAGGGCGGTCCGGAGATCCTGGAGGAGTGCCGCAGGCTGCGCGCGTCCCATTACGGCGGCGGCCTGCCCACAGGGCAGGCGGTGGCGACCACGGCGGGACGGCTGCCCGCCCGATGGGTGATCCACACCGTCGGCCCGGTCTACTCCGCCTCGGAGGACCGTTCGGACCAGCTCGCCTCCTGCTACCGGGAGTCGCTGCGGGTGGCCGACGAGCTCGGGGTCGAGACGATCGCCTTTCCCGCGGTCTCGGCCGGCGTCTACGGCTGGCCGCTGGACGACGCGGCGCGGATCGCGGTGGGCGCCGTGCGGGCCGCCCAGACCAAGGTCGAGGATGCGCGGTTCGTGCTGTTCACACCGGACGTCTTCGCGGCGTTCGAGAAGGCGCTGGAGCGCTAGCCGGCCGAGGGAGGCGGGACGATCAGCACGGGCCGGTCCGCGTGGTGCAGGACGCGGTCGGAGACGCTGCCCAGCAGCACCGACTTCACGCCCGACAGGCCGCGCGATCCGGTCACGATCAACGTGGCGTCCAGCTCACGCGCGACGTCCACGATCGTCGCCCAGACCGGTCCGGCGCCGCGCTCGGCGCGCGGCCGGGCGTCGGGTAGGCCCGCGTCCAGGGCCAGCCTGGCGCCCTCTCCGGCGATCCGTTCGGCCTCCCGCTCCTCGGCCCATGTCTCGCCCGGGAGCGGCATCGGCTCGGCCGTGGGCGGCCAGGCCGTCTGCGTCAGCAGCGGCTCCCAGACCGTGAGCACCACGGCGGGTTCGGGACGGATCCGGGCCCCGGCGTAGGCGATGGCCGCCCGCGCGTCTTCGGAGCCGTCGAAGGCGATGAGCATGGTCATATCGGGGACATGTCCGTGCCAACCCATTCCAAACCGGGCGTTGGAGCGACGCTCAGGATCGTCCACCCGCGGGCGGACGGCCCGGGCCGGGCGGGCCGGCGAACGCCTGGGCCAGGTCGAGCCATCGTTCCGCGTCGGGCCCGGTGGCGGTGAGGGCCAGGTCGGCACGGTTGCGGCGCTGCGTGACGAGCAGGCAGAAGTCCAGCGCGGGCCCGGACACCGACTGCGCCGCGTCCTCGGAACCCCATGCCCACGTCCCGCCGTCCGGAGCGGTGAGGACGACTCGGAACTCCTCGGACGGCGGCTCCAGGCCACGGATCCGGTAGGAGAAATCGCGGGTCCGCACGCCGATGTGGGCGACGTGGCGCAGGCGGGCGGTCGGTTCGCGTACGGCGCCCAGCGCGTCCGCCACGTCCTGGCCGTGCGCCCAGGTCTCCATGAGGCGCGCGGTGGCCATGGACGCGGGCTTCATCGGCGGCCCGAACCAGGGAAGGCGCGTCCCCTCGGGCACCGCGGCCAGGGCGTCGATCATCGCGCGCCGTCCCGCGCGCCAGCGCTCCAGCAGCGCGGCGGGCGGCTCGCCGGTTCCCTCGGCGGCCCCCGCCTCCACCTGGCCGTCGGGGTCCTCGATCGCCTTGGCCAGCGCCTTCTCGAACCCGGACGGGTCGGTGGCGGCCAGGAGCGCCTGCCGGTCCGTCCAGGCGAGGTGGGAGATCTGGTGGGCGATCGTCCAGCCCTCGGCCGGGGTCAGGACGGTCAGGTCGGACAGCGGGGCGACCAGCGCGTCCAGCGCCTCGCCCTCGTCCGCCAGGTCGGTCAGCAGGCTGCTCAGCTCGGGCATCAGACCAGGATGTCGTGTTGTGTCGCAAATGTCAGCGATCGGCTACCGTCTTCTGGCGGACGGGAGGCGGCGCTGCGGTGGCGAGGGCACACACGCCTCAGAGGCACACGCCTCAGAGGCACACGCCTCAGAGGCACACGCCTCAGGGGAACGGGCCTCAGAGGAACGGGCCTCAGGGAGAGGCGACGCGGGGGACGACCGCGCCCAACCGGCTGCGCCGCGTCGACCGCTGGATCGCGGCCACGCAGGGCGGCAGCCTCCGCGCCGGGCCGGTCCCGCTGGCGGTCGACCTCGGGTACGGGGCGTCCCCGGTGACCACGGTCGAGTTCTACCGGCGCCTGCGCGCCGTCGCCCCCCGCCTGGAGGTCACCGGCATCGAGATCGACCCGGACCGGGTCGCGGCGGGCCGGGCGGTGGTCGCGGGCGGCGCCTACGAGGGGCTGTCGTTCCGGCACGGCGGCTTCGAGCTCCCCGTGGACCGGCCGCCCGACCTGGTGCGCGCCTTCAACGTGCTGCGCCAGTACGAGGAGCCCGCGGCCTGGCGGGCCTGGGACGACCTGTGCGCGCGGCTCGCCCCCGGCGGCGTCCTCATCGAGGGGACGTGCGACGAGATCGGCCGCCGCGCCGTCTGGGTCGGCCTGGGCGGGGACGGCGCCGGGAGCGCGCGACCGCGGACCATCACCTTCGCCGCGCATCTCGCCACCTTGGAACGACCCTCCGACCTCGCCGAACGTCTGCCGAAGACGCTGATCCACCGCAACGTGCCGGGCGAACGGGTCCACGCGCTCCTCACCGACTTCGACCGCTGCTGGGCGACCGCCGCGCCCTATTCGGCGTTCGGGCCGCGCGCCCGCTGGATCGAGGCGGTGTCGTTACTGGCCCGGTCGCATCCCGTCTACGCGCGTCCCCCGTACGGCGGGCGCGGCCGGTGGCGGCTGGGCGAGGTCACCCTTCCCTGGTCGGCTGTGGCTCCCGAAGATCCTCCGGGCCGGAGCCGACGTCTTCGTCCTGACCGGACGCGGTGAGGAGCCGGACGGTGCCGCGTCCCGCGTCCACCCGGACACGGTCGCCGGTACGCAGCCGCATCGTGGCGTTGCCGCAGCCCACGACCGCCGGGACGGCCAGCTCACGGGCCACGATCGCGGCCGGTGACAGGGGCGCGCCGGCATCGGTGACGACCGCCGCCGCGACCGGGAACAGCGGCGTCCACCCGATGTTCGCCGCCGACGTGACCAGCACCTCGCCGGGCCGCAGCTCCCCGCCGTGCTCGGGGGCGTCGAGGACCCGGACCGTCCCCTCCACGACCGCGGCCACCCCGGGGAAGCCGCTGATCGAGGCGTCCTCGGGTTCCCGCGTCCCGTATCCGGCCAGCGGATCGGTCGCGTCGAAGAGATCGGTGCGGCGCATCCGGGCGCCGGCCCAGGCGACCGGCTCGAACGGCCCCCTGATCAGCACCGGGTACGGGGCGAGCGCGCGGTAGCGATCGTAGGTGCGCCGCCGGACCGCGACCCTCTCCAACGGGCGGGCGTCCCCGTCCAGCACGGCCAGGATCTCGTCGATGGTCAGGTAGAACAGGTCGTCGCGGCGGCCGGTGAGCTCACCGGCCCGCAGCACGAACGCCCTGATCACCGCGTACACGCGCATGACCTCCGAGCGGGCCGCGTCGCGCTCGTAGGCCGCCCGCGCCCAGCGCCCGACACGGCGCCGCACGCTCGCCACCCTCCCCGGATGGCGTGCGCGGAACCGCCGCCAGGCCGCGCGGCCCGCCTCCCGCTGCCGTCCCACCAGTTCCACCGCGTCATGGCCGGACGCCGAGTTCTCGGGGAAGTGCACGCCCTCCGGCTCCTCGGCCGGGCGGGGCGCGGAGATCTCGAACTCGTGCGCGCCGCGATGCCCCCATTCCCGCAGGTAGGTCGCCCTGTCGATCTCGCCGCGGGCCAGCTCGGCCAGCCCGATGACCGGGCCGAGACCCGCCGGCACGGGGCCGCCCGGCCTCCCGAGGCCGGTGAGCATCGCGTCGGCGTCCGCCTCGCCCGCCAGCCGGGCCAGCTCGCGCCGCAGCATGATCAGGGAGGGTGCGCGCCGGCGGCGGGCGGCGCCCAGCATGTGGCACGCCTCGCGGAAGAACGGCAGCAGCGCCCGCCCCCACAGGTGCAGCAGCGCGCCCGGATCGGTCTCCGCCTGGATCCGGTCGCGCAGCGCCTCGCACCGTCCCGGCGAGGACGCCAGGAAGTCGGGCAGCCGCCTGCCGTCCGCGCGGGCCTTCAGCCTGGCCTTGGCGGCGACCGGCAGCAGCCACCGGGCGACCTCCGCCTTCGACACCGGCAGCGGCGGGATCCTCACCTCGGGCGGCACCCTGCCGAAGACCTGTTCGAGGCCCGCCCTGCCCGCCCGTTTCCCCGTTCCGAGCACGCGGGCGAAGGCGTTGGCCACGCTCAGGTTCATGTAGAGGCGGCCGCCGATGTTGCCGTACGCGCGGACTTCCGGGAACCCTGGGACCGTGGACGCCGGCATCGTCTCGTGCATGTACATCTGCACCAATGACCAGGTGCAGGGCGTCATCACGTCCGGGACGGCCTCGCCCATGTTGGCGCTCGTCCACAGGTAGTCACCGGACAGGCTGTCGTTCCACTCCTCGGTGTCCTCCTGCCCGCCGTCGTCCTCCAGGGGACGCACCTGGAGGACGAACGGGTTGCCGTCGTGCAGGGCCCACTCGATCATCAGCGGCCGCCCGTACAGCGCCTCGATCCGTTCGCCCAGCCGCGCCAGCGCCGCCGCCTGGTCGTCGCCGAGGACGGGCAGGGTCCGCCACCGGTCCGGCACGGGCTCCTCCTGCGTGCCGCCCTCGCCCGGCGTCCTGCGCGGGATGGTCATCGTCGCCTTGTCGGCGGTCCGCCGTTCCAGGACGGTCCCGGTGCCCTTCTCCAGAACGAGGGCGTCCGGTGTGACCCGTCCCGTGATGACGGGCTCCCCCAGGCCCCACGCCGCGTTCAGCAGGATCCGGCCGGGGCTCGCCGTGGTGGTGACCATGGTGCCGGACGCCTCCGCGGACACCAGGCATTGGACGAGCACCGCCAGCGTGGCCTCGGCGTGGTCGATGCCGTTGCGGACGCGGTGCTCGATGGCGGGCGCCGACCACAGCGACGCCCAGCACCGGCGGATCGCGTCCAAGAGCGCCGCCTCCCCGCGCACGTTGAGGACGGTCTCGTGCCATCCCACGAGTGGCGGCCATCCGTCCATGGCCGTCGCCGACGAACGCACCGCCACCGGATCGTCCTGGGCGCCCAGACGCGCGTACCCCCAGCGGACCGGGCCCGCCACCTCCATCGGCAGGTCGCACCGCTCCATCAGCTCGGCGATCTGCCGCGCGGCGCTTTCCGCCGTGGCCGGAAGATCGGGATCGACCCGTGCCGCCAGCGCCAGGATGGGTTCGAGCAGCCCGTTGTCGTCGACGAACGCCCGGTACGCCTCGGCGGTCACCTGGAAACCCGCCGGGACCGGCAGCCCGGCCGCCGCCAGCCGCGCGACCGCCGCGCCCTTGTGGCCGGCCACGGCGGGATCGGCCGCCCCTGCGCCGTCGTAGGGCAGCACGAAGGTCCGCTGGGTCATCTCCCGCTCCGTCCCGGGATTCGGTCATGCCATCTGGACGCATACCCCGGGAACGGTCCAACGATCCTTTGTCCCGGGCCACCGCCCGCCGATCCCCGGCAGGGCGGCGGCACACGGTTCTCTGGCGCGGCTCAGGGCTCGCGGTGAATCTTGGTGGCGGTGGCCTGGACGCGCGGCTGGACGTCGATGCGGTCGATGTTGACATGCGAGGGCCGGGTCACCACCCAGGCCACGCAGTCGGCCACGTCCTCGGCCACCAGCGGCTCCCGGACGCCCTCGTACGGCTTCTTCGCCCGCTCCGCGTCGCCGCGGAAGCGCACCAGCGAGAACTCGTCCGTCTTCACCAGCCCCGGCGCGATCTCGGTGATCCGCACCGGCTCCGCGACCAGTTCCAGCCGCATCACCTCGTTCACCGCGTACGCCGCCATCTTGGCCGCGTTGTACCCGGCGCCGCCCTCGTACGGGTTGTGCGAGGCCAGCGACGTGATGTTGACGACATGGCCGTCGCCGCTCCCGATCAGCTTGGGCAGCAGCGCCTTGGTCACCCTCAGCAGCCCCAGCACGTTGGTGTCGTACATCGCCTGCCAGTCCGCCGGGTCCGCCTCGGCCACCGGTTCGAGGCCGATCGCGCCACCGGCGTTGTTCACCAGGACATGGCACTCGGCCAGGCCCGCCGCCAGCGCGTCCACGGACGACTGGTCGGTCACGTCCAGGGTGACCGCGGCCGCCCGGCCCGCGCCCGGCACCTCCTCGGCGATCTCCTTGGCGAGGGCGTCCAGCCGTTCCCGCCGCCGGGCGGCCAGCACCACGTTGAAGCCCTCCGCGGCCAGCCTCCTGGCGGTGGCCGCGCCGATCCCGCTGCTTGCTCCCGTCACCACTGCCGTCTTGCGCATGGACCCCAGACTTCCAGGTGAGGTTGAGCTACGCCAGCGAGGGTCCGGCATGGGGGAACACGCGGGGAGATCGGTAGGTTTCCCCACTGGAGGTGGTGTGCGGTGCCGCGTCGGATCAACCGCGTCGCGACGATCAGCGTCCACACGTCCCCCCTCGATCAGCCGGGGACCGGCGACGCGGGCGGGATGAACGTCTACATCGTCGAAGTGGCCAGGCGGCTCGCCGCCAGGAACGTCCAGGTGGACATCTTCACCCGGGCGACCTCGCGGGCCCTGCCCCCCGTGACGGAGCTGGCCCCCGGCGTGCTGGTCCGCAACGTGGTCGCCGGCCCGTTCGAGGAGCTGGAGAAGACCGAGCTGCCGCGCCACATGTGCGGCTTCACCTCCGAGGTGCTGCGCGCGGAGGCGTACCACGACCCCGGGCACTACGATCTCATCCACACGCACTACTGGCTGTCCGGCCAGGCCGGGCAGGCCGCCAAGTTCCGCTGGGGCGTGCCGCTCGTCCACTCCATGCACACCATGGCCAAGGTCAAGAACGCGGCGCTGGCCGAGGGCGACACCCCCGAGCCCCAGGAACGGGTGATCGGCGAGGAGCTGGCCGTCGCCGCGTCCGACCAGCTCGTGGCCAACACCGCCGAGGAGGCCCGCGAGCTGATCGAGCTGTACGGCGCCGACCCGGCCCGGGTCGCCACCGTCGAGCCCGGCGTCGACCTCTCCCTCTTCCAGCCGGAGCCCCCGCTGACCCCGCCCGGCGCCGGCACCACCGCCCGGCGGCGCCTCGGCCTGCCCGACGACGCCCACGTGCTGCTGTTCGTCGGGCGCATCCAGCCGCTGAAGGCCCCCGACGTGCTGCTGCGGGCGGCCGCCCGGCTGCTCGCCGACGACCCCGGGCTGCGCGGACGGCTGGTCGTCGCGGTCGTCGGCGGTCCCAGCGGCAGCGCCCGGTGCCGTCCCGAAGGGCTCCAGTCGCTCGCCGCCGAGCTGAACCTCACCGGCAGCGTCCGGTTCGAGCCGCCCGCCCCGCAGGGCGAGCTGGCCGACTGGTACCGCGCCGCCGACGTCACCGTCGTCCCCTCGCACAGCGAGTCGTTCGGGCTGGTCGCGATCGAGTCCCAGGCGTGCGGCACGCCGGTCGTCGCGTCCGCCGTCGGCGGCCTGCGCACCGCCGTGCGGGACGGCGAGTCCGGCATCCTGGTGCGCGGCCACGACCCGGACGACTACGCCGCCGTCCTGCGCCGCCTCCTCTCCGAGCCCCGCCTGCGCGCCCGCCTCGCCCGCAACGCCGTCCGCCACGCGAGCGGCTTCGGCTGGGACGCCACCGTGGACAAGCTGCTAGAGGTATATACCGGAGCCCTGTCCCATCTCGTCCGGCCGACGTGGCGGGCGGCTGCGGAGGTAACAGCGTGACTGAGCGCAGCGAAGGAACGATGTTCGCATTTCTCGGGGGTGTGGGGGTTGTCCCCCACAAGGAGACGGTGTGACTGAGCGCAGCGAAGGAACGATGTTCGCATTTCTCGGGGGTGTGGGGGTTGTCCCCCACAAGGAGACGGTGTGACTGAGCGCAGCGAAGGAACGGTGTTGGCTTTTGTCGGGGGTGTGGGGGTTGTCCCCCACAAGGAGACGGTGTGATTGAGCGCAGCGAAGGAACGGTGTTGGCTTTTGTCGGGGGTGTGGGGGTTGTCCCCCACAAGGAGACGGTGTGATTGAGCGCAGCGAAGGGGTTATCCCCCACAGGGAGGCAGCGTGACTGGCGATCCCATCGCGGTGATCGAGGAGACGTTGCGGGCGTCGGAGCTGGAGTACCAGCGACCGCGGCCCGGGGCGTTCTTCGTCAAGCTGCCCGGACAGCACAAGCTCGCCACCATGACCTGGCTGATCGTCGGCGACCACAGCCTGCACGTGGAGGCGTTCTTCTGCCGCAGGCCCGACGAGAACCACGCCGACTTCTACCGCTTCCTGCTGGAGCGCAACGGCCGGATGTACGGGGTGAGCTTCGCGCTCGACGAGGTCGGCGACGTCCATCTCGTCGGCCGGCTGCCGCTGGCCTCCATCACCCCGGACGAGATCGACCGGCTGCTCGGCTGCGTGCTGACCTACTCCGACGAGAACTTCGACAAGGCGCTCGAACGCGGCTTCAAGTCGTCCATCCAGCGCGAGTGGGACTGGCGGGTCAAGCGGGGCGAGAGCCTGGCCAACCTGCGGGCGTTCGCGTCCTTCGCCGACCCCGCCAATCGCGACCCGGCCGACGGCGCCCCGTCCTGACCCGACCGATAGGCTTTCCGGCATGGCGACCCTGGTATTGCTCCGGCATGGCGAAAGCGTCTGGAACGCCGAAGGGCTGTTCACCGGCTGGGTGGACGTCGACCTGTCCACCAAGGGCGAGAGCGAGGCGACCAAGGGCGGCGACCTGCTGCTCGACGCCGACATCACGCCCGACGTGGTGCACACCTCGGTGCTGAAGCGCGCCATCCGCACGGCCAACATCGCTCTGGACGTCGCGGATCTGCTGTGGATCCCGGTGCGCCGCTCGTGGCGTCTCAACGAGCGGCACTACGGCGCGCTCCAGGGCAAGAACAAGGCGCAGACGCGGGAGGAGTTCGGCGACAAGCAGTTCATGATCTGGCGCCGCTCCTACGACACCCCGCCCCCGCCGATCAAGGACGACGACCCGCTGTCGCAGGTCAACGACCTGCGCTACGCGTCGCTGCCGTCGGAGCTGATCCCGCGCACCGAGTGCCTGGCCGACGTCGTGGACCGGATGCTGCCGTACTGGTACGACTCGATCGTCCCCGACCTCGCCGCCGGGCGCACCGTGCTGGTCGCCGCGCACGGCAACTCGCTGCGCGGCCTGGTCAAGCATCTGGACGACATCTCCGACGAGGACATCGTCGGGCTCAACATCCCGACCGGGATCCCGCTGGTGTACGAGCTGGACGACGACTTCGCCCCGCTCAAGCGCGGCGGCGAGTACCTCGACCCGGCCGCCGCCAAGGCCGCCATCGAGGCCGTCAAGAACCAGGGCGCCGCGCCCGCACCGGCCGCGCCCGCGCCCGCCGCCGACCCCAAGGCCGGGAAGGACAAGGGCGGCAAGGGCCGCCGCAAGAAGAAGTAGCGGGCCTGCCTGGAGGCGCGGGACGGCTCCTGCGAAAGACCGCCCCGCGCCTGCAGGTGTCCGCGCCCGAGATTACCCCGCCGCTCAGGACAGGTCGATCATCTCTTCGGGTCGCTGACCTGTCACCAGGTAGACCACGTCCTCCCCGACCTGGACGGCGTGGTCGGCGAACCGCTCGAAGTACCGGCCGGCCAGGGTGATGTCCACCGCCGGCTCGACGCCGTGCTTCCACTTCGGCGACAGCAGGATGTCGAACAGCCTGCGGTGCAGCCGGTCCATCGCGTCGTCGTCGGCGTCCAGCTCCAGGCCCATCTCCACGTCCCTGGACGCGATCACGCTGCCCGCCTTGGCGATCATGCGTTCCGCGATCTGGCCCATCTCCAGCACCGTGGCCTGGAGCTCCGGCGGGACGGCCGACTCGGGGTGGCGGCGGCGGGCGGTCTTGGCGATGTGCACCGCCAGGTCGCCCATCCGCTCCAGGTCCTGGCTCATCCGCAGCGAGGTGACCAGGGTGCGCAGGTCGCCGGCCACCGGCTGCTGCCGGGCCATCAGGTCGTAGACCGTCTCCTCGATCTCCTGGTCGATCTTGTTGACCTGCTCGTCGGAGCTGATGACCTCCTCCGACAGCCGCAGATCGGCGTCCAGCAGGGCGACCACCGCGCGGGCCATCGCGGATCGGACCAGCCGGGTCATGTCGACCAGCTTGTCGGAGAGGGAGTCGAGCTCCTCGTGGTAGGCGTCGCGCAATTGTGATCCCGGGGTGCGAAGGGGCGAGGGTCTCTGGGGGTACGCGGGGGGCGCGTCCGCCAGGCGCCGGGCGTACCGGCCCAGCGCACACCCTGTCCGACCAGCATGAACCGTCCCGGAGAAAGAGGTGAACTTTCGGGAAACGGGGCCGCGTCACCTGGTCCTTCGTGCCGGTCACGCGTCGGCTCCACTTACGATCCAGGGTGTGGAGGTCGAGATTATCGCAGGTCTGGCCGGGCTTGCCGGGCTCGCGATCGGGCTCGCGACCGGATTGGCGGTGCGCGTGAGCGAGCGAGCGCAGAGGGCCCCGGCGCCGGCGGCCACGCAGGGCGCGCTGCCCCCCGGAGTGGCGTCGGTCCTGAGCGTGCTGCGCTCCTCCGCCGTCGTCCTGGACGGCGAGGACGTGGTGCTGCGCGCCAGTTCGGCCGCCCGCGCGTTCGGCATCGTCAGCGGCGACCGGCTGGTCGTGGACGAGCTGCTGGCGATGGCCCGGCTGTCCCGCCGCGACGGCGAGATCCGGGAGGCCGAGATCCAGGTCGGGCCAAGCCGTCCCCGCCGGGGCGCCGAGGGCCGCTGGTTCGCCGTGCGGGTGGCGCCGCTCGGCTCGCACGGCCTGGTGCTGGTACTGGCCGAGGACCTGACCGAGATGCGCAGGGTCGAGGCGATCAGGCGGGACTTCGTGGCCAACGTCAGCCACGAGCTCAAGACCCCGGTCGGCGCGCTGTCGCTGCTGGCCGAGACCGTGGAGGGCGCCGCCGACGACCCCGAGGCGGTGCGCCGCTTCGCCGGTCGCATGCAGTACGAGTCGGTGCGGCTGACCAACCTCGTCCAGGACCTGATGACGCTGTCGCGGATCCAGGGGGACGAGCCGCTGCCCGAGCTGCGCCCGGTCGCGCTGGACGCGATCATCGACGAGGCCATCGACCGTACGCAGATCAAGGCCGCCGCCAAGAACATCGAGGTGACCGGCGGCGGCAAGCCGGACGAGCGGGTCCGCGGCGACGAGGAACTGCTGATCACCGCGCTGCGCAACCTGATCGACAACGCCGTGGCCTACAGCCCCGAGAACACCCGGGTGGTCGTCACCACCCGGCGCTGCGACGACACCCGGGTCGAGATCAACGTGACCGACCAGGGCATCGGCATCCCCGGCGGCGACCTGGAACGGATCTTCGAGCGCTTCTACCGGGTCGATCCGGCCCGCTCCCGGCAGACCGGGGGCACCGGCCTCGGCCTGGCCATCGTCAAGCACGTCACCACCAAACACGGCGGCGACGTGAAGGTCTGGAGCAAGGAGGGGTCCGGATCGACCTTCACCCTCCGCCTGCCGCTGCTCAAGCCCGTCGGGCGGTCGGCCCAGGCCGACGCGTCCACCGCCTCACCTGCCCCGCCACCTTCCTGAGACCTCCGCCGCACAACCCCCTCGTCCCGAGCTCGAAATACCGCCTGAGACCCCCGAGATGCTGCACACTGCGAAGGACCGGCGCGATGACCAGGCAATTGCGATGACCCGTCCTCCGACCGTAGACGGCCCCGCCCGGGGCGCTGAGATCGACAACGCCCAGGAGGCAACACCGTGACCCGCGTGCTCGTCGTGGAAGACGAGGAGTCGTTCAGCGACGCACTGTCGTACAACCTGCGCAAGGAGGGCTTCGAGGTGGCCGTGGCGGCCACCGGCCCCGACGCGCTGGACATTTTCGAGCGCAACGGTGCCGACCTCGTGCTCCTGGACCTGATGCTGCCCGGCCTGCCGGGCACCGAGGTGTGCCGGGAGCTGCGCGCTCGCTCCAACGTCCCCGTGATCATGCTGACCGCCAAGGACAGCGAGGTCGACAAGGTGGTGGGCCTGGAGCTCGGCGCCGACGACTACGTGACCAAGCCGTTCTCCACCCGCGAGCTGATCGCCCGGATGCGCGCCGTGCTGCGCCGGCAGGGCGAGGCCGAGGAGCCGGCCCCCGCCGTCCTGGAGGCCGGCCCGGTCCGCATGGACGTCGAGCGGCACGTGGTCAGCGTCGGCGGCGAGAACGTGCAGTTGCCCCTGAAGGAGTTCGAGCTGCTGGAGGTGCTGCTGCGCAACGCGGGCCGGGTGCTGACCCGCATGCAGCTCATCGACCGCGTCTGGGGGGCCGACTACGTGGGCGACACCAAGACTTTGGACGTCCACATCAAGCGGCTGCGCGCCAAGATCGAGTCGACCCCGTCCACGCCGCGTTACATCGTCACCGTGCGCGGCCTCGGCTACAAGTTCGAGCCCTAGGGCGTGTCCGGTGAATCTTGGTATTTGGCTGAGGTCGATCACCGGGTTGGGGTGCGATGGTCGGTATGGTGCGTCGTCATGAGCTGACCGATGCCGCGTGGGCGCGGATCGAGTCGTTGCTGC
>NZ_BSTM01000022.1 GCF_030269515.1 Actinomadura sp. NBRC 104412
GCATCCCCTCAGCCCGATACAGCCGACGGATCTCTGCCCAGTCCTCCACCTTGATCACCCTCCAGAGGATGAAGGGGGTCAAGGTTCGCGCGTCCACAGGGGGTCATTCTTCAGCCGCCACCGACACCCTGCCTCGGTCTGCCGAGACAGAGCTTGGGCTCGTCGCCGTGGTGGTGCTTTCTGAACGGCATTCCGAGCTTTGCTGCTGTCGGGGCGGCCGACCTGGCGACCGCGAAGCGGGCGCCCTTGATTAGGGATTGCCTGGCTGGCGGTCTCTCACGCTGAGCAGGGAGCGTTTTGTCGGCGGGCGTCACGCAGCGAAAGCCCGTGTCGTCATCCATCATGTCTGCTGCTGCGTCGTTGAACGCGGTGCTCGTTGAGCTTGGCGTCGAATACCGCGCTGTTGCGCACGCTCCCTTCACCCTTCCCGTGGTCAAATCCGGCGAGGACCCCACGAATTCTCTGATGAGGACGTCTCGGGGTGGGCGCGGCCGGAGCGCTTGGTGACGACCACTCTCTCGCGTGTTGTGCCGGGCGCGACTTCCCCGGCTCCGTTCTGACATGACCAAGACGCGAGCCGAGCTCCGCCACGGGAGGTTGTCGTCGACATTGTCTGGCGGTCATCAAGCCGTTCTCAAGGCCACGGTGGGTGGGACTCGTGCGGCTCGGATCGCTGGGTACAGACCTGCGATGGAGCCGACGAGCAGTGTCGCGGCCATGGCGCCGGCGAAGGCCCACCAGGTGAGGGCGAAGGGCAGTTCTTGGACGGTGGCGTAGCCGAGTGTGATCGCGATACCGAGGACGCAGCCGCCGAGTCCCCCGATCAGCGCGAGGATGAGCGATTCGGTGAGGAACTGGGTGCGTATGTGGGCCTGGGTGGCGCCCAGGGAGCGGCGCAGCCCGATCTCCCGGCGTCGTTCGAGGACTGTGATGATCATGGTGTTGGCCACGCCGACTCCTCCGACGAGAAGGGCGATGGCGCCGAGCCCGAGGAAGAGGCTGGTGAAGCTGCCTTCGGCGGCCGCCCGGGCTTCGAGGGCGTCCGAGGGCTGGCTGACGGTCACCTGATCGGCGTTCTCGGGGTCGATGGTACGGGCGAGGACGAGACGGACGTCCTCGACGGACTCCTGTGTGGAGCGCTCGTAGACGGTGGTGGGGGAGCCGTCGAAGCCGAGGTAGGACTTGGCCGTGTCCCAGCCGACGAGCGCGGAGCGTTCGATCTCGGTGGCCAGGGGTGCCTCGCCGAGGACGCCGACGACGATGAACCATCGGTTGCCGATCCACACCGGCGTGCCCGGCTGGTAGACGCCGAGACGGTCGGCGGCGACGGAGCCGAGGACGACGGCGGGGTAACGGGAGGTGGCGCCGCTCAGCCACGTTCCCCGCGTGACCTCGACGTCGAGGGTGTCCAGGAGGTCGCCGGTCGCCGCGCGTACGGAGATGCCGCTGGTCTCCTCGGGGGGGATCAGGTCGGTGCGGCGGACGGTGGCGTCGAGGTCGGCGGTCGCCGAGACGCTCTGGACGGCCTCGATCGTCCGCGTCCGCTCGACGGCGTTCTCGGGCAGGCGGGCCGCCTCGCCGAGCAGCGAGTCCCCCGCCGAGGCGGTCAGCATGTTGGTGCCGAGCCGGTCGAGTTGCGCGAGCAGGTCGGCCTTGTTGGACTCGGAGATGCCCACCACGCCGATCATGGTGGCGATGCCGATCGCTATCCCCAGCGCGGACAGGATGGCCCGGGTCGAACGGGTACGCAGGCCCGTCGCCCCCACCCGCAGGACGTCCCGGGGGCTGAGGCGCGCGGGTGTGAGGTTCATGAGGCACCCCTGTCCGTCAGACCCGCGGGGGACGGGACGTCGTCGGCGATGATGCGTCCGTCCCGCACGCGTATGCGGCGCGGCGCGGTGGCCGCGATGTCGTCGTCGTGGGTGATGATCAGTACGGTGGTCCCGGTCCGGTTGAGTTCCCTGAGCAGAGCCATGACGCCGGCGCCGGCGACGGTGTCGAGGTTGCCGGTCGGCTCGTCCGCGAGCAGCACGCTGGGTTCGCCGACGACGGCCCGGGCCACCGCAACCCGTTGCCGCTCCCCGCCGGAGAGCTCGGCCGGCCGGTGGTCGAGCCGGTGACCGAGGCCCACCCTTTCGAGGGCGGCGGCGGCCCGCTCACGGCGGGCCTTCAGCCCCAGGCCGTTGTACAGCAGGCCCTCCGCGACATTGTCGAGCGCGTTCATTCCGTCGGTGAGATGGAACTGCTGGAACACGAATCCGATCAGGCGGGCCCGGAGCGCGGAGAGCTCGCGGTCGGTGAGCGCGCCCACCTCGTACCCGGCGATGCGAACGCCGCCGGACGTGGGACGGTCCAGTGTCCCGATCATGTGGAGGAGGGTGGACTTGCCCGATCCGGACGGTCCGACGATCGCGACGAGCTCTCCCTCGTCCACGCGCATCGATACCTCCTTCAGCGCCGTCACGCCGCCGGGATACTCCTTGCTGACCTTCTCCAGCTCCACCACGGGAACGGGGCCGGTCGGCGGGCTCTCCGGCCTTGTCCTGGTGCGCCGATGCCTCATTTCGACGGCACCCCCACGATCGTGCCCTCGGCGACTCCGGCTCCGGAGATCTCCACGCGCCCCTGAGCGAACAGTCCGGTCTTGACCGGGGTGAGGCGTACCGTCGTCCCTTGGACCAGTTGGAGCCCATAGCCCCCGTCGCGCAGGGCGATCAGCGCCTCGACCGGCACGGACAGGACGTTCTCGTGGCGGGTGCTCTCCATCTCGACACTGACCGGCGCCCGGTCGAGGGCCCCGGCCTTGCGGGGGTCGTCCAGGGTGATGTCGACCGCGATGGTGGATTCGGGGGGCTGCCCGTCGGGGGTGCCGGACTGCTTCTGGACCGTGGCGACGGTGCCGACCTTCGCGATCTTGCCCGGCACGGTGGTCCCGTCGGGAAGTTGGACGTTCACCTTCGCGCCTTGACGGGCGAACTGCTGCTCGGAGGTGTCGAGATTCACGCTGACCTGCCGCTTGGTCCCGGTGACCGTCAAGATCACCGAGCCGGGTCTGGCGGCGGCGCCGGTGAAGATCTTGGTGGAGGTGATGCGCACCGCCTCGGGGAAAAAGATGATCTGCTTGGGGTCCACCCGTCCGGTGACGGGCAGTCCGCGGTCGTCCTGCCATGCCTTGACGGCGTCGGCGGTCGCCGTCGTGAAGTCGTCGTCGACGGTGAGGTCGTCGCCATGGCCGAGGGCCTTCAGGTTGGCCTCCAGTTGTTCCACGTCCCTGCCCTCGCTCACGCCGACCGACAGGGCGCGATACATCGGCACCGAGCCGTACATCAGGGTGACCGGGTCGTCGTTCACCGCGTAGAGGGTCTGGCCGCGCGAGACGGTCGATCCGTCCTCGCGCGTCCAGGTCACCTTTCCGGACGCCCCGTTGATCAAACTTTTCTCGTCGCCGTATCCCAGCGTGCCGTCCACGGTCTCGGTATCGACGAGGTCGCCGCGGGTCACCCGGGCCGTGCGGGTGAACGCCGCCTCGCTTGTGTTCTGCCCACCGTCGTCGCGCACGGTCACCGCCGTGATGCTGGCCACGATGGCCAAGGTGAGTACGAGCACTCCGATGGCCACATACAGGCGGTTCATGAGCCGCCCATTCCAGGGAGGTGCTTCGAGCACTCTTTGTTCGCCTTGGCGAACGCGGGTGAGTTCGTGTCGATACCACGCAGGTTCGGCATGCCATTGGTCGGATCAGGCACGTTGATTTCGTTCTGCCTCATGCATTGCGCCCACCTCACCAGCGCGTCCTGCCCTTCCGAGGTGGTCAGCAGGTTCTGTACCTCCCCGCCGAGATACCGCTGGCATGCCTGGATGGCCTTCCTCACCTTCTGGCCGTTGGCTTTCCTGGCCTCGCCCAGGTCCTGCATGAGGTCCTGCCGCGTTTTGGGGTCGGAGACCTGCACACCGTTATCGCGTAGGCAGCGGGCCAGCTGGACCCGGCGTTCGGCGGGGTCGGTCGCTACGGCGTCACCGGGCTTCGGGCTTCCGTTGTCGGATGTGGATCCGCAGGCCGCCGACACGGTGAGCAAGGCTGTCAGCGCGAGTCCGGCCGCAAGGCCGGGCGCCCGCGTCCGCGCGCCTCGGCTCGTCTTCCGCATGATCGTGCCTCCTCGCACTTAGGTTCCGTGCCGGTACCGGCCTGACCGGCACGGGTTCGGGATGCTCTTCCAACCGGTGCGGCCAGTGTTGAGGAGACGTGCTGTGATGACGCTGAGAGCCGCTGAGAGACCTCTCAGTAATCCTCGGTGGCGGACGGAAGCCGCACGCTCACGCGCAGGCCGGGGTCGGCGTCCTCCAGCGTGAGCGTGCCCAGGTAATGCCGTACCGTCTCGGCGACGATCGCCAGGCCGAGTCCTGCCCCACCGGCGTCGGTGTCGCGTGCGTCGTCCAGGCGCGTGAACCGTTCGAGGACCCGCTCGCGGTCCTGCGCGGGAATCCCGGGGCCGTCGTCGGTCACGGTCAGGACGGCCTCCCCGTCCACGGCCGCCACGGCGATGACCACCGCGCCGGCGGCATGCCGTGTCGCGTTGGCCACCAGGTTGGTCAGCACCCGGTCGACGTCATGAGGCGCGGCCGCCGCGAGAACGGCGCACGGCCGATCCCGCGCGTCCTGCACGACGACGTTCACGGGGACGCGGGCGGCGTGGAAACGCTCCGCTATCGTGCCGGCGAGCACGCCGAGGTCGGCGGGCCCGCCCGGGTCCGGGCGACCGGTCATGCCGTCCAACCGCGCCAGCGCCAGAAGATCTTCGCTCAGCCTGGTGAGCCGTTCCATATCCGCGGAGATGCCGCGGGCGGTCTCGACCCAGTCCACTCCGGACGGATAGGTCAGTGCCACCTCCAATTGGGCACGGGCACTGGCCAGCGGGCTGCGCAGTTCATGTGCGGCATCGGCGGTGAACGAACGCTGGCGAAGGGCGGCCTCCGCCAGCCGGTCGAGCATGCCGTTGAGCGTCACCGCGAGATCGTGGATCTCATCCCGCGCGTCCGGCACCGGCAACCGCCTGCCCTGAGCGCTGTCGGCCATGTCCTGGGCCGCCTGCCGCAACGCGGCGACCGGCCGCAACGCGGACCCGGTGACGACCCACACCACGCCACCGAACAGCACGACCAACATGGGCAGGCCCACCAGCAGGATCTGGCGGGTCGTCTCGTAACTGCGCAGCCGGTCTTCCAAGGGAACGGCCACGAGAACCGTCAGGGGTTTGCCGTCAAGGTTGATACCGACACCACCGGCAGCCGCCTCCGTCCCATCGGCCAAGCGGATGGTGAAGACCGTCTTGTGCTCTTTGGCGAGTCCGATTTGCTCGGCATCCAGCATGGCCGGCCCCTCCATGCCCGCCGATGCGACGACCGTCCGCCCGTCTGCGGCCATGACCTGGGTCATCTGGTAACCGTAGGGAGCCCAGGACACTCCTTTTATCCCGACCGCCATGACCCAGGCCGCCACGGTGCGGGCCCTGCGATGGACGAGGTCTTCGACGCTGGACGTCGCGGCCCGGTCAGTGGCCCGCAACGACAGGACGCCACCAAGCCCCAACGCCACCGTCATCGCCGCGACGGCCAATAACGTCAGGCGGGTCCGGAGGCGTCGCCGCCGCCACCATCGCCGCCGCCACCCACGGCGCTCATCCGCCATCGGAGGCCAGCCGATACCCGACGCCACGCACCGTCTGCACCGCGTTACGGGCGAACGGAGCATCGATCTTACGGCGGAGATAACCGATGTACACCTCCACCACATTCGGCTCACCCTCATAATGGGCGTCCCATACATGACGCAGGATCTCCCTCTTCGACACGACCTCGCCGCGGCGCCTGAGTAAGAACTCCAGAAGCGCGAACTCCCGCGGAGTCAATGCGATCGGGGTACCCGCCCGGGTCACCTCGTGCCGGGCCGGATCCATGCGCAGATCGCCCGCCTGGAGCACCACCGGATGCGCCAACGTCCCTCTGCGCATCAGGGCCCGCAACCTGGCGACCAACACAACATAGGAGAACGGCTTGGTCAGATAATCGTCCGCACCAAGGTCCAGTCCGTCGGCCTGGTCGTACTCTCCGTCCTTGGCCGACAGCATCAGAATCGGCACGGTCAAGCCCTCCGCGCGCAAACGCCGGCAAACCTCGTAACCGTTGACCTTCGGCAACAGGATGTCCAGCACGATCGCGTCGAAGTCGCCCTCGCGGGCACGGTGCAGGCCGTCGTCACCGTCGAAGGCGAGTTCTACGCTGAAGCCCTCGGCCTTCAATCCACGGGCGATCGCCACGGCCATCCGCCGCTCGTCGTCGACGACCAGTATCCGCATGAAAACCTCCTTGCTCCCAGCCCACATTGCCCGACCGAAGCTGAGAGGAAGCTGAGGATCCGTCCACACGGAGGACGACAACCCGCCTACCAATACGCATCGATATAGGATAGAAAGGGTTCCATGGTCATGCGGGAACTCTATCCGCCGATTGAACCGTACGATTCCGGCCTGCTTCCGGTCGGCGATGGCAACGAGATCTACTGGGAAGTGTGCGGAAATCTCGAAGGGAAGCCCGCACTGTTCCTGCACGGTGGTCCCGGCGGCGGGCTGCTTCCGGACAATAGACGGTTCTTTGATCCGCGCGCCTACCGTATCGTGCTGTTCGACCAGCGTAATTGCGGCCGCAGCGTTCCTTACGCCGGTGACCCGCGAGTGCCGCTGGAGCACAACACAACACCGCACCTGGTCGGCGACATCGAAAGGCTACGCGAGCACTTGGGAATCGAGCGTTGGCTGGTCTTCGGCGGAAGCTGGGGTACGACCCTGGGCCTGGTCTACGCGCAGACCCACCCCGACCGCGTAACGGAACTGGTCTTGCGTGGCGTGTGGCTGGTGCGGCCATCGGACGAGTCATGGGCGTTCACCCCGGCAGGGGCCGCACACCTTTTCCCTGCCGAATGGGCGGCTTTCCGTGAAGCGATCCCCGCCGCCGAACAGGACGACCTCCTCGCCGCCTACGGACGCCGCATCACCGACCCCGACCCCAGGGTCCACCTGCCCGCCGCCCGTGCCTGGCTGGGATGGGAGTTGTCCGCCAACACCCTGCTGCCTGTGCCACCGCCCGAGCTCGACGACGCCACAACGCTGGCGTTCGCCCGCATCGGACACCACTACATCAGCAACGGATGCTTTCTCCCCGAGAGAGGGATCCTGGCGAAAGTCGAGCGCATCCGGCATGTCCCGGCCGTCATCGTGAACGGTCGCTATGACATCAAGACGCCCCCTGACCAGGCATGGGACCTGCACCAAGCCTGGCCCGAGGCCGACTTCCACATCGTCGAGGACGCGGGCCACGGCGGCTCCGAGCCGGGCATCCGCCACCTGCTCATAGAGGCCACCGACCGCTTCCGCGACGCCCACTGATCCCGTGCCGACCGGGCCGGGCCTGGGAACGAAGGCGCCTGGTCCTCTCATCGAGGCGGAGAGGACCGAGCGGTGGGCGACCGTGCCCCGATCAGGCCGGCAAGCGGGCATGTCGTCATCGTCACGGCGCCCACACGCCAAATCATCTGCTGGGCTCGTCTTGGAGGAGGGTGCCGCCGGCGGGCTGAATGTTGCTCAAGACGGCGTTCACGCGTTCGAGGGTGTCGGGGTGCAGCCCGATGTGGGCGGCCTGGAGGTTCTCGTCTATATGCGCAGGGGTGCGGCTGCCGGGAATCGGCACCACATCCGGGCCTTGATGGAGGAGCCACGCGAGCGCGAGCTGGCCCGGGGTGATGCTGAGATCGGCGGCGATGCCGCGTATCGACGCGTAGGCGCGGTTGTTGACGGCGAGATTGGCCTGGCTGAATCTCGGGTTGTTCCGGCGGAAATCGCCGTCGGACACTTCTCGGACGTTCCCGGTCAGGAACCCCGCGCCCAGCGGGCTCCAGGAGACGATGCCCACGCCCAGCTCGCGGGCGGTGGCCAGCAGCTTGGGATCGGCCGGGCGCCACATCGACCACTCCGTCTGTACGGCCTGCACCGGGTGCACGGCGTGCGCGCGGCGGAGCTGGTCCGCGGTGACGTTGGACAGGCCGAACCAGCGGACGAGGCCGTCGTCCACGAGTTCGGCGACCGCGCCCGCGGTGTCCTCGATCGGCACCCGCGGGTCCGGGAAGTGCGGGTAGTACAGGTCGATGACATCGGTGCCCAGGTTGCGCAGGCTCGCCTCGGCGTAGCCGCGGACGTACCGGGGTTCGGCGTTGACGGCCAGCTCGCCGAACTCGAAGCCGACCGGGAACCGGTGCGCCTCGGCTCCCTCGGGCACGCGAAGCCCGAACTTGGTGGCGACCACGACCGTGTCACGGCGTCCCTTGAGCGCCCTGCCGACCAGCCGCTCGTTGTGGCCATCGTCGCCGTAGCCATCGCTGGTGTCGACGAAGGTGGCGCCATTGTCGACGGCGTAGCGCAGGGCGGCGAGCGCCCGGTCGTCGTCGACCTCCCCGTACACCCCCGGGGAGAGCACCATCGCGCCGAAGCCGATGGCGGACACGTCGAGCCGTCCCAGCGTGCGGACGGGAAGCTTGCTCATGAATCGCTCCTTAGCGAGGGATGCGCCCTACTTTCGCTGCGGGTGGCTCGCGACGTCCAAGACCTTTCTGTATAACCAGTGGTTATGGACGCCCATCTCCGGGAGCTGCGGTACTTCGCCGCGATCGCCGACGAGCTGAACTTCACCCGCGCGGCGGCCGGCCTGTTCGTCTCCCAGCCCGCGTTGTCCAAGCAGATCCGGGCGCTGGAGAGCCGGCTGGGGTTCGACCTGTTCGAACGCCGCGGCCGGGAGATCGCGCTGACCACCCAAGGCGCCGCGCTGCTCCCGGCGGTGCGCAAGATTCTGCGGACCTGGGACCGGACGTACGCGCAGGCCCGCGCGCTCGGCGGCCCGCACACGCTGGTCGTGGGCATGCAGACGGCGGTCGGCCGCGAACTGCAACGCCGCGCGCTCCGCCGGTTCCGCGAGGCCGCCCCCGACTGGACGGTGTCGCTGCGCCTCGTCGGCTGGGAGGACCCCACCGCAGGGCTGGCGGACGCGAGCAGCGACGTGGCCTTCGTCTGGCTGCCCATCCCGCTCAGCGGCACCACCACCCGCACCCTGGTCACCGAGCAGCGCTGGGTAGCGCTGCCCGATGACCATCCGCTGGCCGACCGGTCCGAGATCCCCTTCGCCGAGCTGCTGGACGAGCCGTTCATCGCCCTGCCCGCCGCGGCCGGACCGCTGCGCGACTTCTGGCTCGCCGCCGACGCCCGCCACAACGACCCGCCGCGCATCGGCGCCGAGGCCAGCAGCCCGGACGAGGCTCTGGAGGCGGTGGCGTCCGGCCTCGGCATCGTGCTTCTCTCGGAGGGCAACGCCCGGCTCTACGACCGTCCCGAAGTCGTGTGCCGCCCCGTCACCGGCCTGGCACCCGCCGAACTGGCCGTGGCCTGGCGGTCCGACGACACCCGCCAGGCCACCCGCCTGTTCATCGACAGCCTCACCGCCCCCGCCGACCAGTCCGTGCCCTCGTTCTGAGCAGGAACGACGGTGCGGCACATCGGCCGTCAGGCCGACGTCCCCGCCACCCACCAGGGTGCGGATCCCGCCCGAGCCGGGAAACCGAGGTGTCCGCGTGATCGTCGATGCCGGTCTCGCGGACGACGACCCGCCGCACCCGATCTGGACAGCGGGCCACCTTTATGGGCGTCGGCCTCGCCGCCTCCCCCCGAAGCCGACCACCGCGCGCATCCGCGATCCTGTCGCGCTGTGCCGGCGCGACAGGGGTGTCAGTGATCCTCTACGGCCCGTCCGGAGGAGGCACCGAACCCGCCCGGGCCGTGGTTCATGGCGACGCGCCAAAACCTTCATTTCGGTCTTTTTCCAGGTCGGCGCAGGGGTCAGAATAAACCAGATCGCTCACCGCTGATGGCGGGAGGAGATGTGGACGTCGACACCCGGCTGCTGCGCTACTTCCTCGCGGTCGCCGAAGATCTGAGTTTCACCAAGGCCGCCGAGCGCCTGTTCCTGTCCCAGCCGGCTCTGTCCAAGCAGATCCGCCATCTGGAGACGACGCTCGGGACGGAGTTGTTCGTGCGCACTTCGCGTACGGTCCGGCTCTCGGCCGCCGGCGCGGAGCTGTTGCCGCACGCGCGGGCGATCGTCACCGACTGGCAGACCGCCACCAGGCGGACGCTCGGTGCCGCCGCGCGAGCCGCCCGGGTGCTGCGGATCGGCTTCGCGGCCTCGGGCGCCGGGCTCTTGACCACCCGGTCACGGGCCGTGTTCAGCAAGCGGTACCCCGATGTCACCGTGGAGGCGCACGGCCAGATCTGGGGCGGGGAAGTGAACGCTCTGCGCGAGGGGCTGGTCGATGTCGCCTTCATCTGGCTGCCTGCGGACGAGACCGGCCTGCACCTGGAGGTCGTGGCGAGCGAGATGCGCTACGTGGGCCTCGCCGCCGGGCACGCGCTGGCGAAGCGGGACTCCGTCGGGATCCGCGACCTGCGCGACGAACCGATCGCGTGGACCAGGAAGGCGCCGAGGGAATGGGTGGACTGGTGGGCCGTCAATCCCCGCAGTGACGGCTCCGAGCCGGTATGGGGTCCCGTCAACGACAACGTGGAGGAACTGCTGGAGGATGTCGCGTCCGGCGCGGCGATCTGCATCTCGCCGGCGTCGATGGCCGCCTACTACACCCGTCCGGACCTGGTCTGGCTGCCGATCATCGACATCGAGCCCCTGCGGATCGCGCTCGGCTGGCTGCTCGACAACACCAACCCGCTGGTCGAGAAGTACGCCGAGGTGACCCGCGAGCTGGTCACGAACCCAGGCTGAGCACCGCGGCGGACGGCTCCGCGACGACCGCCGTCACGAGCCAGCCGGCCGGGCCGGGCACGACCAGGCAGCGGTAGCAGGTCATCATGCGCCACCCGGGCCTCCGCCCACGCGGACCGATGGTGACCGACGCCGTCACCGTCCGTTCGCCTGAGACGGTCGCGGCCAGCGGGTCGTGGCGGGTCGTCAGGTCGGCGAGCGTCTCGCCGAGCCCGGCGGCCAGGGCGTAGGACGGCAGCCGGAGCCGCGTGCCGCCCCACGCCGTGGTGTCGGCCACGACGACGTCGGCGAACACCTCCAGCAGCGACTCCCATGACCTGGCGTCGATGAGCTCCCCGAGGAGGACGGCGGTGCGGACGGGATCGGACCGGCGGTGCGGGGCGGAGAGAGTGGCGGCCATGATTCCTCCGAGTGAGAACGGTTCCGGACGCCTTGCCGATATCTCACCGCCCCGCGACCGGCCCAGTCCAAGACATGTGCCTATAACCGGGTCGAATAGATGCCTCGGCCGTTAACGCGCCGTGACCGCGGGCTCGTCCGGCAGCGGCCGGTGGGCCCTGTCCCGGAACGCGGTCAGAAGCACGCAGAGCGTCACCAGGGAACCGGCCATCATGTAGAAGGCCGGCGCGACCGGGGTGCCGGTCATGTCGATCAGCAGCGTCGAGATGAACGGCGCCGTGCCGCCGAGCGCGGCGACCGTCACCGCATAGGACACCGCCACCGCGCTATAGCGGACCCTGGTGGGGAAGAGCTCCGACAGCGACGCCGGGGCCACGCTGGCGAAGGTCGCGAAGGAGAGCAGAAGCACCAGGTTGGCCACCACGATCAGGCCGATGTCGCCACCGCGCATCAGTTGCAGGGCCGGGTAGGTGAACGCGAAGGTCGCGAGGCATCCGGCGATCATCATGGGCCGCCGGCCGACCCGATCGGACAGCCAGGCCGCGGCGGGGACGGCGGGCACGTAGGCGGCCACGGTGACCAGGTTGATGGTCAGCGCGGTGCCGAAGTCGAGGCCGATGACCTTGGTCAGATAGGTCGGCATGTACGCCAGGTACAGGTAGGCGGAGATCGTCCAGGCCACCGTCACGCCCATGGCGACGAGCAGGGCGTGCCGGTGATGCCGCAGTATCTCGGCGATCGGTGCCTTGACCACCTGGTTCTCGGCGAGCACGGCCTGGAAGCGCGGTGTCTCCATGAGGTTCAGCCGCATGTACAGGCCGATGAACCCGAGCGGTACGGCCGCCAGGAACGCGAGCCGCCAGCCCCAGCCGTCCATGTCCGGGTCGCTGAGCAGCGCGGCCAGCAGCGCGCCGAGCCCCGACGCCGCCACCTGCCCGAGGCTGGAACTGGTGCTCTGCCAGCTTGAGAACAGCGCGCGCCGGCGGGGTGGCGCCATCTCGACCAGGTAGGAGCCCGACCCGGCCATCTCCCCGCCGGCGGACAGTCCCTGGACGAACCGGGCGGTGAAGAGCACGACCGCCGCCCACACCCCGATCCGGTCGTACGACGGGGTGATCCCGATGATCAAGGTCGCCACCACCATCAGCAGCACCGCCGCCGACAATGACTTGCGCCTGCCGGCGCGGTCCCCGTAGCGGCCGAACAGCGCGGCGCCCAGCGGCCGGCCGACGAACGCCACGCCGTAGATGGCGAACGTGTTGAGCAGTGCCGCGGTCGGGTCATCGGACGGGAAGAACGAGGTGGAGATGATCGGGGCGAACACTGCGAACAGGACGAAGTCGTAGTGTTCGAGGAAGTTGCCGAGGGTCGCGGCGACCAGGTCCTTGCGCCTGGCCTTGTTCGCGGGCGAGGGTGCCGTCGTGCCGGTCGCGGTCGTGTCTGTCATGATCTACCGCCTGAGGGTTGGGGTGGGACACGGTGGACTTTGGTCATCGCGCTGGTGTGCTCGTCACCGAAACCGACCTGGACCGCGGCGAGCAGGACCTCCCGGGTGGCGGCGCCGGCGGGCAGGGTGAGCCCGGCCTGCTCGCCCTCGCTGAGCACGAGGTCCAGATCCTTGAGCGCGAGCCGGATACGGAAGCCGGGTTCGAAGGAGCCGGCGAGCGCGTCGCGTGCCGGGCGCCGGAAGAAGAAGTTCGCGTCGACGGTCTCGAGCATGTCCAGGAACGTGCGGAGATCGCCGCCGAGCCCGCGCAGGAGGCGCACCCCCTCGGCCGCGCCGGCCACCGCGACGACGCCGGAGAGGTTGTAGGCCAGCTTCGCCGCCTGCCCGGCACCGGACGGCCCGAAGTGGAACACCGCGTTGGCGATGCGGTCGAGCAGCGGGCGGTACCGGTCGAGCACGTCCCGGTCGCCACCGGCGAGGATGGTGAGCGTGCCCGCCTCTGCCTGTGCGTGCCCCTGCGCCACGGCCGCGTCCAGGAACGTGATCCCGGCGGCGGCCGCGCGCTCGGCCAGATCACGGGCGGCGGCCGGGCCGATCGTGCTGAGGTCGATCACGACGAGCTC
Organism: Actinomadura sp. NBRC 104412; assembly: GCF_030269515.1. Classification (GTDB taxonomy): domain Bacteria; phylum Actinomycetota; class Actinomycetes; order Streptosporangiales; family Streptosporangiaceae; genus Spirillospora. The sequence goes on from NZ_BSTM01000022.1 coordinate 13,339, forward strand.
GCGGCCGCCGCTTGCGAGGCCGTCCCGCCCGAACAGCACGGCCTCGACCTGGGCGGCGGTCGGCAGGCTGGTCAGCACGACGTCGCAGCGGGCGGCGACGTCGGCGGGCGAGGCCGCGTCGTGCGCGCCCTCGGCGGCCAGTTCAGCCCGCCGGTCGGGAAGCACGTCGTACACCGACAGCGTGATCTCGGGGACGAGGAAGTGGCGGGCGATGCGGCCGCCCATCACGCCGAGCCCGATGATCCCGACGCCGGTGCCCGCACCGGTCGTACCGGCCCCGGTCATGCCGGCCCGCCCGCGTGGTTGACGTACACGGTCTTCTCCTCGCTGAAGAAGTCGACGGCGGATCTGCCGAGCTCCTTGGGGCCGGCGCCGGAGTCCTTCCAGCCGCCGAAGGGCACGTGGAGGTCGCCGCCGGTGGGAGAGCTGTTGATCTTGACCTTGCCGGCGGCGCACCCGGCGGCGAAGGCGAAGGCGGAGGTGAGGTCGCGTGTGTAGACGGCCGCGGCGAGGCCGTAGTCGGTGCCGTTGACGATGCGCAGCGCGTCGTCGAGGTCGTCGGCGCCGAACACCCCGAGCACCGGGCCGAACAGCTCGGTGCGCGCGAGCGGCGAATCCGGGGCGACCCGGTCCAGCACCGTCGGCATGAGGTAGTGGCCGCGCGCGAGGTCGCCGTCCGGCCGCTCGCCGCCTGAGAGCACCCGGGCGCCGGCCGCGGTGGCCCGGGTGATCTCGGTGAGCTGGCGCTCGACGGCGGATTCGTGGACGAGCGGGCCGACGACGGTGGCCGGGCCGGTGGGGGCGCCGACGGTGAGCCGCTCGGTGTGCGCGACCAGCGCCTCGACGAAGGCGGCCCGGACCTCGGGCACCACGATCACCCGGCTCGCCGCCGTACATTTCTGCCCGGCGGACTGGAACGCGGCGAGCGCGGTCTCCCGTGCCGCGCGGTCGATGTCGGCGTCGGCGAGCACGACCACGGCGTTCTTGCCGCCGAGTTCGAGCTGCGCGCGGGCGCCCCGCTCGGCGAGCCGCCCGGCGAGGGTACGGCCGACCGCGGTGGACCCGGTGAAGGAGACGGCCCGTACCCGGGAATCCGAGGCGATCTGCCCGCCTGCCGCGGCCTCGCCGAACACCAGGCCCAGCACGCCGTCGGGCAGACCGGCGTCGCGCAGGCACTCTGCGAGCGCCAGCGACGAGGCGGGGGTGTACAACGCCGGCTTCCACACGACGGCGTTGCCGGCGACCAGCGCCGAGGCGATCTTGATGGCGGGGATCGACACGGGGAAGTTCCAGGGCGTGATCGCGGCGACCACGCCGAGCGGCTCGCGCCACGTGTAGACGAACGTGCCCGGCTGGGCGGACTCGGCGGCGTCGCCGACGCGCCACCGGCCGGCGCCGCCGATGAACTCCAGCACGGCGGACGCGTACTCCACCTCGGCCTTCGCCTCGGCCAGGGTCTTGCCCTCCTCGCGGGTCAGGGTGGCGGCGATGGTGCCGGCCCGCCGGCGGAGCAGCGCTCCGGCGCGCAGTATCAGGTCGCCGCGCGCAGGTGCCGGAACGGCGGCCCACGCGCGCTGAGCCCGCGCGGCGGCGTCGATCGTCGCGTCGATCCGCTCGCCGGTCGCCTTCGGGTAGGGGCCCATCACGTCGTCGGTATCGGCCGGATTGCGCCGGAAGAACTCATCCGCGGAGCGGTTCCGCACGATGGTCGTCACCTGCTGCCTCCTTCGCCTGCGTTCCGTCGCGGAGCGGCGTGGCGCCGCCCTGGGAGTGCATCAGGTTAACTTCCGACTGTCAACTGTCAGACCGAAGGATCGCCAAAAACGCCGTCTGGTGGCCGGTGCCGCCGCGTCGGTTGCTTCGGCTCGCGCTCGCTCGGGCTCCGCCCCGCCGCCCGGCCGATCCGCCCGGCCGATCCGCTCAGCCGGAGCGGGGCGAGCGCCGCGCGGAAGCGCGGCGGCGCGTGGCCGGCTCCTCAAGCCGGTCGAGATAGTCGAGGTGGGCGCGGATGGCCTGCTCGGCCGCCTCCGGGTCCCGCCGCTCGATGGCCTTGACCACATCGAGGTGCTGGCGCACCGTCCTCTTCCCGGCCGTCGCCGACAGCCGGATCTGCTGGACCGGCTGGGTGACCGAGTGCAGGGCCTCGACGAAGGCGTGCAGGATCTTGTTGCCCGACGCGGCGGCGATCGCGCCGTGGAAGTCCATGTCCAGGTCCGGAACGTCGGCGTCCTCGACCGAGCGGCGCTTCTGGGTCTCGACGATGTCGTGGAGCCGGGCCAGGTCCTCGTCGGTGCGGTGCTCGGCGGCCAGACGGCAGGACGGTACCTCGAGCATCTCGCGGACCTGGGTGAGCTCGTGGCGGGACGCGCTGCCGACCTTGACGAGCAGGTCCATGGCCTCGGCCAGCTGCCTGCCGAACCGGCCGGGGTTGAGTTCGCGGACGAAGCTGCCCCCCGTGGCGCCGGGAATCTTCTCGATCAGTCCGGCCGCGACCAGCGAGCGCAGTGCCTCGCGGATCGTGCTGCGGGCCACGCCGAACTGCTGCGCGAGCTCGGATTCGCTCGGCAGCCGGTCGCCGTCGCTGAGCTGGCCGCTGACGATGGCCTCGCGGATCTGCTCCTCGATCTGCGGCCGTAGCCGGCTCACCGGTTTGGCGGCGAACTTCGTCACGTCATCTCCGATCGCCGGATCACATGCCCCTGGCGGGGCAATCATACAACTGTCGGCCAGTTACGGATCAGGGCATCAGTCTGACAATTGACAATCATTCTTTTGTCTGCCACCCTGCGGCTATCCACCGAGGAGCCGAGGAGCCGACACGATGCCCCGCGTATCCGCCAGAGAGGCCAAGGAATGGGCCCGCGACACCATGCGCGGGTTCTTCACGAGCCCGATGATCCCCTTCGACGACAAGCTGGCCATGGACGAGGGAGCGGTCGCGCGCAATGTCGACACCTTGCTCGGCATCGGCGTATCGGGCATCGGCTTCGGCTTCTCCGAGCCATGGCACCTGTCCCGCGCCGAGCGACTCCACTCGATCGACGTGTTCGTCGAGGCGGTCGCCGGACGGGCGGCGTGCTACGTGCACGCGACCGACCACAGCGCACCGGAGACCATCGGGCTGATCCGGCGCGCCCAGGACGCGGGGGCCGACGCGGTGATGGTGTGGGCGCCCTACGAGTTCGCCAAGTCCCAGGAGTCCGCGTGCGAATGGTTCGAGTACATCGCGGGTGAGACCGACATCCCGTTCATCCTCTACAACACCTACCACTCGGGCATCAAGCTCAGTCCGGAGTCGATCGAGCGGATCAGCCGGCTGCCCGCGGTGTGCGCGGTGAAGAACGGCGTCAACGAGTTCACGCACACGGTCGCGGTCGCCGAACGGGTCGGTGATCGGGTCGTGGTCAGCGAGCCGCTCGAGGAGCACCTCCCGGCCGCCATCCAGTACCTCGACCAGCAGGTGCTGCTCGGCACGACCTCGGTGTACCTGATGCAGACACCCGCCTACCAGCCGATCCGTGAGTACGCAGAGCTCTTCTGGGCCGGCCGCCGTACCGAGGGCTGGCAGGCGTACCACGGGCTGGAGCCGTTGCGCGAGATATGGCGGGACACCTATCGGGTGCTGTGGGACACCCGGCATGCCACCCACCCGGTCGCGCTGATCAAGATGTGGATGGACATCATCGGGATGCACGGCGGGCCGGTCCGCCCGCCGACCCCCTCCCTGCCGGAGCATGCCGAGCGGTACCTGCGCGAGCGGCTCATGACATCGGGCTGGCTCGAACGGCTCTGCCCGCCCTCCGCGGGAGCGGCCGGATGAGCGGCCGGATGAGCGGCCAGGTGAGCGGCCGGATGAGCGGCTCGGTGGACGCCTCGGCGATCTCCACGCGGCTCGGTGAGTTCGTCGCCACGACCGGCTTCGACGACCTCGACCCCGCGATCGTGGAGCGCGCCAAGAAATCCATCCTGGACCTCCTCGGGGTGACCTTGTGCGGGTCGCGGTCGGAGTCGGCCGCGGAGTTCGAGCGGTACGTCACGGCGCAGCGTGCCGCCGGGGAGGCCACCGTGCTCGGCGCCGGCCGGTGTTCGAGCGCCTACTACGCGGCACTGCTCAACGGGACGTTCGCGCACGCCACCGAGTTGTCCGAGACGTTCAACCGCGCTGTGGTGCACCCGGGCAACGTGGTGCTGCCGGCGGTGCTCGCGGTGGCCGAGCGGCAGCGCGCCAGCGGCCGCGACGCGATCCGCGCCGCGGTCGTCGGCTACGAGGTGCTGATCCGCGCGGGCCTGTCACTCGGTACGGCGTGGATGATGGATCAGGGCTACCATCCGCCGAGCGCCGTCGGGCCGCTCGGGTCGGCCGCCGCGGCGGCGAGCCTGCTCGGCCTGGAACCGGATGCCGCGGCCGAGACGCTGGGCATCGCGGCCTGCCTCACACCGAGCACGCTCGCCGGTGCGTTCCGCGGCGCGACCGTGAAGGAGCTGTTCGAGGGCTATGCCGCCGCGACCGGAGTGCTGGCGGCCGACCTCGCCGCCCAAGGCATCACCGGGGTCGCCGAGTGGCCGCGCGACTGGTACCGCGCGGTGGCCCGGCGGCACGACGCCGAAGTGCTCATCGACGGGCTCGGCAGCCGGTGGAAGGTCGGTTCGGGAGGGCTGCGCACCAAGACCCGTGCCGTCGCCGCGATGGCCACGCCCACACTCGACGCCGTCCAGGAGATCCTCGCCGAAGCGACGATCCGGCCGGACGAGATCACCTCGGTGCGGGTCGAGAGCGCGCGGCGGGTCACCATCGGGGGCGTGGCGACGCCACCGACCGTGGTCGCCGCGCGGGCGAGCGTGCCGTTCCTGACCGCGTTCGCTCTCGCACGCCAGGACGAGTTCCTTTCGGACCCCTACCTGGTGCGCGTTCTTACCAAGGACGTGCTGGAGGCGCCCGAGGTGCGCCGGCTCGCGTCCACCGTGGACCTGGTGGTGGACGAGGAGATCGACCGCGCGTTCGAGGAGGGCTGGCCGCCAGCGTTCGCCGCTCGGGTGACGGTCACGGCCGGCGGCGCCACGCACGAACGGTACGTGGACTCCTTTCCCCGTACGGCCAACCTTTCCTGGGACGACCTCGCCGCGAAATTCCGCGCCATCACCAGCGGCGTGCTCGCCGCGGACCGCGCGGAACGCCTTGTCGAGCGCGTCCGCAAGCTGGACGAGGTGGCCGATGTCCGCGACGTCCTCACCCTGGCCGGCTCATGAGGGTGGGCACCGCCGCGCTCGCCGGGATCCGGGTGCTGGACTTCTCGACCTTGCTGCCGGGCCCTTTCGCCACCTTGCTGCTCGCGACCGCCGGCGCCGAGGTCACCAAGGTGGAGCGGCCCGGCGGCGGCGACGAGATGCGCTCCTACACGCCCCGGTTCGGCACGACGAGCGCCAACTTCGCGATCCTCAACGCGGGAAAGCGCAGCCTGGCGATCGATCTCAAGGACCCGGCGCAGCGAGAGCGGCTGCGTGGGGCGTTGCGCGACACCGATGTTCTCGTGGAGCAGTTCAGGCCCGGTGTGATGGCCCGGCTGGGGCTGGACTACCCGAGCGTCCGGGAGGTCAATCCGCGGCTGGTGTACTGCTCGATCACCGGCTACGGCCAGGAGGGCGAGCGGGCCGGTGACGCCGGGCACGACCTGAACTACCTCGCCGAGACCGGCATGCTCGACCTGTGCCGGGACGCCACCGGCTCGCCACCGCTGCCGCCGGTGCTGGTCGCGGACCTCGCCGGCGGTGCCTATCCCGCGGTGCTCAACATCCTGCTGGCCCTGCGCGCCAGGGAGAGCACCGGCACCGGCATGCATCTGGACGTCAATATGAGCGCCAACCTGTTCCCGCTCATGTACTGGGCGTGGGCCGGGGGCCACGCGACCGGTGCCTGGCCCGTGCCCGGAGGCGAGCTCGTCACCGGCGGCAGCCCGCGCTACCAGGTGTACCGCACCGCCGACGGACGCCATCTGGCCGCCGCGCCGCTGGAGGAGAGGTTCTGGCGGCGCTTCTGCGACCTGATCGGGCTCGGCGAGTCCGAACGGGACGACCGCCGTGATCCCGCCGGTGTGCGGGCCGCTGTGGCCGAGCGGATCGCCCGCCATGACGCCGAGTATTGGCGGCGCCGCTTCGCCGGCCAGGACGTGTGCTGCTCGGTGGTGCGGACCCTGCCGGAGGCGCTCGCCGATCCCGCGATGAACCCCGGTACGCGGGCCGAGGTGGCCGACGGCGAGCACCGGATGCCCGCCTTGCCGATGCCCGTCGGTCCCGGCTTGGCCGCCGATCCCGGCCTGCTGCTCAGCCCCGGCCTCGGCCGGCACGGCGGAGTCCTGGAGGAGGCCCGCCGTGACTAGCCGTGCACCGGGCCCCCTGCACGGCCTGCGGGTCGTGGACGTCTCGACGTCCTACGCGGGCCCGTCCGCGACCATGTACCTCGCCGACCTCGGCGCCGACGTCATCAAGGTGGAGCGTCCGGGCGGCGACGAGGCGCGCAGGTGGGGTCCGCCGTTCACCGGACAGGACGCGGCCTGGTTCTACTCGGCCAATCGCGGCAAGCGCAGCGTCGTGCTGGACCTCACGGCGGCCGAGGGCCAAGCGCTGCTCCACCGGATGCTGGAGCGGGCCGACGTGTTCGTGGAGAGCATGAGCCGCTCCGCGCTGCGGCGGCTCGACCTCGCCCCGGAGACGATACGGACCCGGTATCCGCGGCTGGTGTATTGCGCGATCTCGGGGTTCGGGCTGGACGGGCCCGACGCGTCCCTGCGCGGCTACGACCTCATCGCGCAGGCCCGGTCCGGGCTGATGAGCGTGACCGGAGAGGCCGGCGGGGCACCGCAGCGGATCGGCACGGCGGTGTCGGACGTGGTCACCGGCATGGTGGCCGCGCTGGCGATCAGCGCCGCCGTGGTGCGCCAGCGGGAGACCGGCGCGGGCGAGCTGGTCGACGCGTCGCTGCTGGACGCCGACCTCGCGCTGATGGCACCGCGGATCGCCAGCTACCTGGCCGGAGAGCCGGAGCCGCGGCCGTCCGGGGGTACCGATTCGGTGCTGTCGGTGTACCAGGCGTTCCCGACCGCCGACGAGGCCATCGTCGTGGCGATCGGCAACGATGCGATCTGGAGGCGTTTCTGCGCCGCCATCGGCCTGCCCGAACTCGCCGCCGACCCGCGGCTGGCCACCAACGACGGCCGGCGCGCGCACCGCGGCCGGGTCGTGGAGGCGATCGGCGCCCGGCTCGCGACCCGGAACTCGGCGCACTGGCTCGCCCGGCTGGTCGAGGCGAACGTGCCGGCCTCGGCGATCCACGGGCTGTCCTCGGTCGTCGCCGACCCGCACCTACGGGCCCGGGGGGCGCTGCTTCCGGTCAACGGCGCGGAGACCGGGCCGGTGATGGTGGTGGGCCCGCCGTGGCGGCTCGGCTCGGCACCCGCCGTGCCGGACACGGTGCCGCGGGCCGGCCAGCATACGCGGGAAGTCCTCGGGGAACTCGGCGTCCCCGCCGACGACCTGGAGCGGCTGCTGCTGAAGGGCGTCGTCGCCGAGCCGGTGCCCGGCGCACGGACCGCCTCGGGCGGTGGCGCATGAGCACGCTGGAGATCGTCTTCGCCGACGGCGTCTACACGCTCAGGCTCTCGCGACCGGACGTGCACAACGCGCTCAACGCCGCCCTGTTCGCCGAACTGTCCGGCGCGATCGCGCGGATCGACGCGGACCCGGACGCGCGGGCGGTCGTCCTGACCGGCGCGGGGCGCAGCTTCTGCGCGGGCGCCGACCTCGACGAGCTCACCGGGCTCGGCGCCGAAGCGGCCCACCGCCTGCTCTCCCGCGGCCAGGCGGTGCTGCGCGCGCTGGAGGCGCTCGGTGTCCCGGTGATCGGCGCCGTCAACGGGGCCGCGCTCGGCGGTGGCTGCGAACTGGCCCTGGCGTGCGACTTCCTGCTCGCCGCCGACGACGCGCGCTTCGCACTGCCCGAATCCGGTCTCGGCCTGATGCCCGGATATGGCGGCACCCAGCGGCTCCCGCTGCTCATCGGCGCGCACGCCGCCCGGTTCGCCATGCTCACCGGAAGGCCGATCGGCGCCGAGCGGGCCTACCAGCTCGGGCTGGTCGCGCTGCCCCCGGTACCCGCGGGCGAGCTGGCCTCGCTCGCCCGCGAGGTCGCCGCGGAAGTCGCCGGGCGCAGCGTGGCCGCGAACGCGGCGATCCTCGCCGCGACCTCCACAAGCCGCGCGCGTGACGCGGGACTCGATCTGGAGGCGGCGCTGGCGGCGATCGCGGTCAGCGGCTCCCACGCCGCGGAAGGCATCGCGGCGTTCCGCGAACGGCGAAGGCCGGGCTTCCAAGGAGGCGCCACGTGAGATACCTGGACGAGCACGTCCCCGACACCCTGCTGGGACCGGCCGAGCTGGAACTGCGCGAGCGGCTGCGGACCGTTCTCGCCTCGGAGGTGGCACCGCGCGCCGCCGAGGTCGACGCCGCGGGCGCGTTCGCCGGCCCGAGCTATCAGGCGCTGGCCCGAGCCGGCCTCGCCAGGCTGCTGTTCCGGCCCGAGCACGGCGGCACCGGCCACGGCACGGTCGCCTATGCGATGGCGGTCGCCGAGATCGCCGCCGTGTGCGCGTCGACCTCGCTGATCTACATGACCCAGACGCACGCGGCCTTCCCGATCCTCGTGGCCGGCACCGAGGCGCAACGGCACGAATACCTGCCGAGCCTGTGCTCGGGCGAGCGGTACGGGTCACTCGCGATCACCGAGCCGGAGGCGGGTTCGGACGTCGCCGCACTGCGCACGGTCGCCTACCGCGACGGCGCCGGCTACCTGCTCGACGGCGCGAAGACGTTCATCACCACCGGTGACCGCGCCGACGTGATCGTGTGCTTCGCGACCGTGGACCCCGCCGCCGGACGGGACGGGCTGACCGCGTTCATCGTCGAGGGCGACGCACCCGGCCTGCGCCGTGGCCGCGTGCTGGACAAGCTCGGCATGCACGGCTCGACCACCGCCGAACTGTTCCTCGACGGCGTCCGGGTGCCGGCCGGCGCGCTGCTCGGCCGCGAGGGCGGCGGCTGGGAGCTGTCCATGCGCTCGGTGGTGAAGTCACGCATCAGCGCGGCCGCGCAAGGGGTCGGAATCGCCACCGGCGCCTACCTCGCCGGCCTGGACCGGCTCCACGCGGGCGGCCGGCCGCCGCAGCGGGTCGCGTTCGCGCTGGCGGAACTGAGGACGGCCATCGCCGCCGCCCGCCTCCTGCTGTACGCCACGGCGGCCGCGGCCGATCGCGCGGACGCCCCCGACCTCGTCGCGGAGGTGGCGATGCTCAAGCTGGCCTGCACCGACCTCGGTGTCCACGTGGCCGACACCATGACCGGGCTGCTCGGCGGCGCCGGCGACCTGACCGGCACCGGCGTGGAGCACCGCCTGCGCGACGCGGTGGTCACCCAGATCTACGACGGCACCAACAACGTCCAGCGCCTGCTCGTCGACCGCGACACCCGTAAGCGCCTGTCTCCTGTTCTTGCCGGGGGGTCTGAGGGGTCGTCCCCCGAGAGGCGGGAGGCGTCATGAGGAGAGGCAGGACGCCATGACCGCCGGGGTGCTGGACGGGCGGGTGGCCGTGGTCACCGGAAGCGGCCGCGGGATCGGGGCCGCCGCCGCCCTCGCCCTCGCCGGGGCGGGCGCGGACGTGGTGCTCACCGGCCGCGACGCCGGCCGGCTCGGCGAGGTCGCCGCGCGGGTGCGGGCACTCGGCCGGCGGGCGCTGCCGGTGCCCGCGGACGTGCGCGACACCGCCGCGGTGACCGCCGTGATGGACGCCGCGGTCGGCGAGCTGGGCAGGCTCGACGTCCTGGTGAACAACAGCGGCGTCGTCTCGAGCATGCCGGTGCTGGACACGACCGACGAGGAATGGCATCGCGTCGTCGACACCAACCTGCACGGCGCGTTCCGCTGCCTGCGCGCCGCCGGACGGCACATGGTCGCGGCGGGCGGCGGCAAAGTGATCAACATCGCGTCGCACTTCGCGATGAAGGGCGTGGCCCGGCACGCCGTCTACAGCGCCTCCAAGGCGGCGCTGGTGAGCCTCACCCGGTCGGTCGCCGTCGAGTGGGCGCCGTACGGCGTCCAGGTCAACGCGATCGCCCCCGGATACTTCGCCACCGACCTCAACGCGGACCTGCGCGCCGACCAGGCGGCGATGGAACGGATACTGCGCCAGATCCCGGCCCGCCGGTTCGGTGACCCGGCCGAGCTGGGCGCCTGGATCGTCCTGCTGGCCTCCCCGGCCGGTGACTTCGTGACCGGGCAGACCTTCGTCGTCGACGGCGGGCAGACGGCCCGTTGAGCACAGCACCCCGCTGAGCACAGCACTGGGAGGGAACATGGAGCCGGTCATCGATCCGGCCGCGATCACGACGGTCGGTGTCCTGGGCGCCGGCACGATGGGCTCGGGCATCGCGACCGTCGTCGCCCGCGCCGGGCTTGAGGTGATCCTGATCGACAACGATGACGGCGCGCTCGCCCGCGGTCTCGAGAAGGTCCGCGCGTTCCTCGATCGAAGCGTCTCCTTGGGCAAGCTTCCCAGCCGTACCCGCGACGCGGCGTTGCGCTCGCTGCGCGGCACCACCGACCTCGGGCTCCTGGCGGACGCGGACGTGGTCGTGGAGGCGATCGTCGAGGACACGGCGGCGAAGGCGGGCGCGTTCGGCGCGCTGGACGACGTCTGCCGGCCGTCCACGCTGTTCCACACCAACACCTCGACGCTTCCGGTCACCGCGATCGCCGCCGGCTCCAAGCACCCGCGCCGCGTCGTGGGAACCCACTACTGCAACCCCGCGCCGCTGATGTCCTTGGTCGAGGTCGCGGCCGGTCGGCGTACCGCGCCCGAGGCGGTGGCCGCGAGCGAGGCATTCCTGCGGCGGGTCGGCAAGACCACCGTTCGCACCAAGGACACCCCCGGGTTCATCGTCAACCGATTCCTCATCCCGTTCGAGAACGACTGCATCCGCGCGCTGGAGGCGGGGCTGGGCACCGTCGAGTCCATCGACCTGGCCGTCACCGGCGCGCTGCGTCACCCGATGGGACCGTTCACCCTGCTGGACATCGTCGGCCTGGACATCCACCGTGCGGTGTCGCTGCGACTGTACGAGCAGTTGCGGGACCCGAGGTTCGCGCCGCCGCCGCTGGTCGAGGCGATGATCAGCGCCGGGACGCTCGGCCGCAAGACCGGCCGGGGCTTCTACGGCTACTCCGACGACCGCGCGTTCGGCGCATGAAGGGAGGCCACGATGGCGGACGACGGTAGGCCCGTCGGGGTGGTCGGGTTCGGCGCGATGGGCTCGGGCATCGCCACGGTGTGCGCGGCGGCCGGTCACACGGTCGTGGCGGTCGACACCACCTGGGCGGCGCTCGATGCCGGCCTGCGGCGGCAGCGCGACTTCCTCGCCGGCTCGGTCGAGCGCGGCAAGATCACCGAGGCGGAGCGGGACGCGACGCTCGGCCGGATCACGCGCGGCACCGAGCTCGCGGCGCTGGCCGACGCGCGACTGGTCATCGAGGCGGTGGTGGAGCGGGCCGACGTCAAGCACGAGCTGGTCGGCCGGCTCGGCACGGTGCTCGCGCACGACGCCGTGCTCGCCACCAACACCTCGGCGCTGTCGGTCACCGGTCTGGCCCGCCACGCCCCGGACCCGGAACGCGTGGCAGGGCTGCACTTCTTCAATCCTCCCCAGCTCATGCCGCTCGTCGAGGTGGTCCGCGCTCTCCAGACCGGCGATTCCACCGTCCAGACCCTGGTGGAGTTCGCCGAGTCGCTCGGCAAACGGCCGGTCGTGGTGCCCGACAGGCCGGGCTTCCTGGTGAACAGGCTGCTCATGCCGTACCTCAACGACGTCGTCCAGGCATACGACGACGGGCTCGCCTCGGCCGCCGACCTGGATACCGCGATCCGCCTCGGGCTCGGTCACCCGATGGGCCCGCTGGAGTTGCTGGACCTCATCGGCGTCGATGTGCATCTGCACGCCACCACGGCCGCCTACGACGCGACGCGCGACCCTCGCTTCGCACCGCCGCCGCTGCTGACCAGGATGGTCGAGGCCGACCGGCTCGGAGCCAAATCGGGACGCGGTTTCCGCGAAGGAGCCGGAGAATGACCTCCACCTCCACCTCCAGCCCCGGCTACACCGACATCGTCGTCGAACCCGGTGTGATCACCACGATCACCATCAACCGGCCCGGCCAGGGCAACAAGTTCCGCGCCCGCACCGCGATCGAGCTGGCCGACGCACTGCGGGCCTTCCGTGACAGCGCGTCCGCGCGGGTCGCCGTGCTGACCGGGGCGGGCGAGCGTTTCTTCTGCATCGGCGGTGAGCACGAGCCGCCGACGTCCACCGCGCCGGCGGCGGCGATGCCGATCGTGGACGTCTACGAACTCCTGGACACCAGCCCCAAGCCGGTGATCGCGGCGGTCAACGGGTACGCCGTGGGCGGCGGCAACGTCCTCGCGCTGGCCTGCGACCTGACCATCGCCGCCGATCACGCGGTGTTCCGTCAGGTCGGCCCGATGGTCGGCAGCTTCGACGCCGGCTACGGCACCTGGCTGCTCGAAGAGACCGTGGGACGCAAGCGCGCCAAGGAGATCTGGTACCTCAACCGCAAGTACACCGCGCGGGAGGCGCTGCGGATCGGTCTGATCAACGAGATCGTCCCGATCGCCGGACTCGCCGCGAGGGCGCGGGACCTGGCGACCGAGCTGTCCCGCCGCTCACCCGCCGCGCTGGCCGCGCTCAAGGCCGCGTTCTCCGCGCGTCACAGCGGGATCGCCGGGCAGGCACGGCTCGCCCACGATCAGCTATTGACGTTCTACCTGCACACGGAGGAGGCCACCGAGATGTCGGCGGCGTTCACCGAGCGGCGTGCGCCCGATTCCGGGAGGTTCTACCGATGAGCGCGCCCCCGAGCCCCCCGTCCAGCGTCCCTTGGACACCGCGGGTCGGCACCGACCGCCGAGACGTGCTGGACCTGGCCGCCTCGCTGGCCGCCGACCTGCGCGCGTCGCCGGACCGGAAGGTGCTGGACGAGGTGGGCGCGTTCACCATGGGCGTCCCAGAGGAACTCGGTGGCGGCGGCGCGGATCCCGGCACCACGCTGCTCGCCCTGCAACGACTGGCTACCGGGTCGGCCGCGGCGACCCTGCCGGTCGTGCATGCGCACGCGGCCTCCCTGCTCGGAGAGGTGCCCGATGGGCCGGTGCTGGTGCTGCCGGCCCGCGGCGTCGTGGCCGAACACGGAGACGGCGGCTGGACGCTCTCCGGCACGATCGCACGGGCCGACCTGGAGAGCCCGCAGTGCAAGGTGGTGCTCGCCGAGCGAGAGCGGGCCTTCGCGTTCACGGCGGACGAGGCGGTGATGACCCCGCTCGGCGCGCGTACCGGCCTGCCCGGTCCGGCCTCCGTCCGGCTCACGCTCGACGCGGTCACCGCACGGCGGCTCCCTGCCGCGGACACCGCGCCGGCCATGCGACTGCTGCTGCTCGGCCACGCCGCGGTGGCCGCCGGCGTGCACGAGGCGGCGCAGTCGGCCGCCCGGCGCTACACCGCGGAACGGGTGCAGTTCGGCGTGCCGATCGCCGCCCACGACGCGGTCCGCGCCGAACTCGACGGCCTGGCCGACCGCCTGTCCACGACCATCGCCGGCCTGGTGACGCTCGCCGAGGAGCCCACCGCGTCGGCCCCGGCGCGGTCCCTGCTTCGCCGGGCGGTGCGCGACTGCGTCGCCGCCTGCCGGATCGCGCTGGCCCTGCACGGCGGTTACGGATACCTGACGGAGTTCCCGGTCGCCGGGCTCCTCCGCGACGCCGTCTCGCTGCGCGCGCTCGCCGCGTGCCTCGATCACGAGGAGAACGGGCATGCCTGATCCCGGAACTTTGAGGACGCTGCTCTCCGAGTCCGCGGCCCGCCACCCCGGCAGGGTGGCGGCGATCGACACGGTGGCGGGGGAGGCCGTCGGCGGCCTGACCTATGCCGAACTGGACGAGCGAGCCGGCCGCTACGCCGCCGGGCTCGCCGACTTGGGGGTCGGTGCCGGGGACACGGTCGCCGTCCTCCTGCCCAACGGCGCCGACTACGCGGCGCTGGTGTTCGCGATCGCCGAACTCGGGGCCGTGTACACCGGGGTGCCCATCGCCTACGGGCCGGCCGAGATCGAGTCCATCCTGGCGGGCGGCCGTGCCTCCGTGCTCGTGCACGCCGACCGGTTCCGCCGGCACGACCTGCGCGCCACGGTCGCCGCGATGCGCTCCCGGTTGCCGCACCTGCGTTCGGTCGTGGTCGCGGACCGGACGCCGATCGCCGATCTGGATCGGCCTCGCCGTCCCGCACCGGCGGTCGCCCCGGAGAGCATCGTGCACATCGGATTCACGTCCGGCACCACCGGGGCGCCCAAAGGCGTCCTCAACAGCCACCGTACGCTCCGAACGGTGATCCGCGAGTGGGTGGAGCACGTGGGTGCCGATGTGCTCGGCACGCCACCGGTCAACCTTGTCGCCTCCCCGATGGGGCATCACACCGGGTTCGTATGGGGTGCGCTGTGCACGGCCTATCTCGGTGGGACCGCCGTCTACCTCGACCACTGGCGGCCGGACCATGCCGCCACGGCGATCGCCCGGCATGGCGTCACCGCGTTGTTCGGTGCCCCCGTGTTCCTCCAGGACCTGCTTCACGCAGGCGCGCCCAAAGGGCTGCGGGCCGTGGTGGTGGCGGGCGCGCCCGTGCCTCGCTCGCTTCCCGCGCTCGCTTCCGAACGGCTCGGCGTTCAGGTGCTGCCGGCATGGGGCATGACCGAATACGCGATCGGCATCTCCTGGACGCCGCGGCTCTCCGGCGGTGTTCCGCACAGCGACGGGTGGCCTGTTCCCGGCTGCGAAGTGCGGATCGTACGCGCCGACGGCACGCCCTGCGTGCCCGGCGAAACCGGCGAGCTTCACATCCGGGGCGCGGGGCTTTTCGCCGGCTACCTCGACCGGCCGGACGCGGAGACCTTCCCCGATGGCTGGTTCCGTACCGGCGACACCGCGCTGTGGCACCAGGACGGGTCGATCTCCTTGCAGGGCAGGGACAAGGACATCGTCATCCGGGGCGGGGAGAACATCCCGGCCGTCCGGGTCGAGAGCGCGCTGCTCGACCACCCCGCCGTGGCGGAGGCCGCGGTGATCGGCGTACCCCACGAACGGCTTGGAGAGGTGGCGTGCGCGGTGCTCGTCACCGAGGGCCCGCGCCCGGACCTGCGGGAGATCGGGGAGTTCCTGCGCTCGTGCGGGCTGTCGACGCACTGGCTGCCCGAGCGGCTGGAGATCGTGGACGCCTTGCCCAGAACGCCCAGCGGCAAGATCCGCAAGGTGGAACTGCGGGAGCGGTTCGGCGGTGCACGGGCCGGAGGGGAGCGGGCCGGAGGGGAGCGGGCCGGAGGGGAGCGGGCGGATGCCGCTGCTGCTGACTGACGCGGAATGCAGCCGGCTGGTCGGGATGGCCGACGCGGTGGCGGCGGTCAAGGACGCCTATGAGGGCCTTGCCACCGGGCGTTCGGTGCTCGCCGACCGGATGATCGTGCGCATGCCGACCGGCTGGATGCGGGTTCTGCCCGGTGCCCTCCCCGGACGGGACGTGTTCGGCTACAAGGAGTTCCACCTTGTGGGCGGCGCGGTTCGGCACACCACGTTCCTGTACGGGGCCACCGACGGCCGGTTGCGGGCCGTGCTCGACAGCGGCCACCTCACCGGATTGCGCACCGGTGCCACGGCGGCGCTCGCCGCCGACCTCCTCGCCCCCGAGCGGGTGGAGACGGTGGCGGTGATCGGCTCGGGCAAGGAGGCCGCGGCGCAGCTCGCGGCGCTGCTGGTGGTCAGACGGCCGGAGGCGGTACGGGTGTTCAGTCCCAACCCCGCGCGGCGGGCGGACTTCGCCGACCGGATGACCCGGGAGCTCGGCGTCGGGGTGCGGGCGGTCGGCAGCCTGCCCGCCGCGTGCGCGGGCAGTCAGGTGGTGCTGGTGGCGACCAGGTCACACGGCACACCGGTGCTGAGGGCGGCGGACGTGCCACCTGGCGCGCATGTCAGCTCGATCGGCTCGACCCTGCCCGAGCAGCGCGAGCTGGCCTCCGACGTCTTCGCCGCCGCGGCGAGGATCCTGGTGGACACTCCGCAGCAGCTCACCGAGGCGGGTGACCTGCTCGCGGCCCGCGCGGACGGCGCGATCACCGGCGACCGGGTGACGGAGCTGGGAGCGCAGGCCGCCGCGCCGGTGCCGGTGCGCGCCCCCGGAGAGATCACGGTGTTCAGCTCCCTCGGCACCGGCTTGCAGGATGTGGCGCTCGCGGAGGTGGCCTGCCGGAAGGCCGAGGCCGTGCACGGCGGTCGTGCCCTGCCCGACCTGGCCGCCGCGCGCGTTCTGTGAGATCCGCTAACGACGTACGAGCAGGGACACCAGGTCACGGACGTGATCCAGCTCCTCCAGCCTGGAGACCGCGTCCAGGATGTCGTCCACCTGCTCCCGCGGGTAGGCGAGCGTGGCCAGCTCGGTGAACCGGGCGAAGAACCGGTCGTCGTCGAGTTCGTTGCCGGGATCGCCGGCCGGTGTCCGCACCTCGCTCGTCAGCGTCCGGCCGTCGCGCAGCCGTACCTCAAGGCGCGCCGGGTACTGCCTGGGGTAGAGCACGTCCAACTCCGGGTCGACGGTCACCGTGGTCGCCGCCGCGATCGCGCGTACCTCGGGCCGCGCGATGCTTTCCGGTGTGAACTGGTCGAGCAGCGCGGCGCCGTCCGCCAAGGCCACCGCGACCGCGAAAGGCAGCGAGAACTGCGCGTCCACCACGGTCCGCGGCGCCGCCTTCGCCTCCGCCGGCCGGGCCACGAACGGCAGGCCGTGCGCGAACGTGTGGACGAGGACGGACTCGACCTCCTCAAGGGTGCCGACGCGGGGACGCAGCGCCAGGGCGGCGTCGATCGCGCTGTGGCAGTACCGCGAGCACGCGTACGGTTTGGTCACCGAGCCGAGGATCTCGTAACGGTCGCCTATGCCGTCGAGCACCGCCGCGGCGTCGGCGGCATCGCCCGCGTAGGCGGCGAGCCAGCCGTGCCGCCCTTCCAGTACATGTGGTGCCCCGGTGAAGCCGGCGTCGGCGAGCAGCGCCGCGCTCGTTCCCGCGTGGGCCGCCCATCCCGGGTTGAACCGCTTGCTCCACGTTCCGTCCGCGGTGCCTTCGATCAGGCCGGCGGACTGGCAGCCGGCCAGCCCGATGGCGTGCGCGACCCGGTCGGATGACAGTCCCAGCGCGCGTGCGGCGGCCGCCGCCGCTCCGAAGGCGCCGTTGGTCCCCGACGGCTGAAAGCCCTTGCCGAGCAGCACTCCCGGCCGTACCGCCCGTGCCGTCCGCACATAGACCTCGTATCCGGCGACGATCGCGGCCAGCAGACCGGCGCCGCTCGTCCCGGCGAGCTCGGCGGCGGCGAGCGCGGCCGGCACGGTGGGCGTGCCGACATGGCCGACGCGGGCGCTGTGGTCGTCGTCGATCTCCAGGCAGGATCCCGCGACGCCGTTGGCGAACGCGATGAGCGGGGCAGGCGCCCGGTCCCCGAGCACGATCACCGTCGCCTCGCCCGCGCCGCCCGCGCGGGTCGCGTAGCCGGTGGCGATGCGCGCGGGCGCCTCCCGGTCGAACGCGGGCGCGGTGGCCGCCACGAAGTCCAGCAACCTGCGCTTGGCCTCGGCCACCACGTCGGGCGGCAGCGTGGTGGCGTCCAGCCCGGCGACATGCCGGGCCAGCTCCTGAGCAAGGGTCATCGACCGTCCCTCTCCTTGATACCGAAGGCCCTTCCGATACCGATGAGCCGGCCGATCACCGTGACGATGAGGAAACCGGCGCACAGCAGCACGCTGCCTCCGGCGGCGATGAACGGACCGACCTCCCCCTCCAGGTAGCCGAGCAGCCGCACCGGCATGTTCGTGCTGGTCGGCGAGTTGATGAACAGCGCGATCGCGGCGTCGTCGAAGCTGGTGGAGAAGCCGAGGACGAACGCCACGGCCAGCCCCGATCGCAGCGCGGGGAGCGTCACCCGCCACCCGACCTGGTACGGGCGGGCGCCGAGTGACATCGCGGCGCGCTCCACGCCCGTGTCGAGGCCCTGGATCGCCCCCATCAGCGAGCGCACCGAGAACGGCAGCACCAGGACGAGCTGCGCGAAGGCCAGCGTGACGGTGCTGAAGGGGATGCCGAGACGGATGTAGACGACGTAGAGTGCCGCCCCGAGCGCGATGTGCGGGATCATCAGTGGCAGCAGCATCGCCGCGGCCAGCCCGTGGTTGACGCCCCTGCGGGACCGGACGATCGCGAGCGCCACCAGGAGCCCGAGCACGCATCCCGTCAGTCCGGCGAGGACCGCGGACGCGAAGCTCACCCACAGCGACTGGACGGCTTCGGCATCGCCGAACAGCCGCCGGTAGGGGTCGAGCGTCCACCCGCTCGGCGGGAACCGGAAGAACGGCTGGTCCCCGAAGGAGGCGCCCATGATGGTGACCAGCGGCGCCAAGACGAAGACGCCGATCGCCACCAGCCATAGGCACAGCGCGACCCGGCCCGCCCGCCGGGCGGTGCGCCGCCTCGGGGGCGCGGCCGGGGCGGTCGCCGGACGGTCGATCGTCGCGGTCATCTCACACGGCTCCCAGTCCGATGCGCTCCACCCGGTCCCGCGACCGGCGCGAGATCCGCTGCGCGGCCAGGGCCGTGGTCAGGCAGCCGGCGATCAGCAGTACCGACAGCGCGGCGGCGAGCGGCAGGTTGAACGACGCGGTGCTCTCCTGGAAGATCGCGCGGGCGATGGTGTACACGCGCCCGCCGCCCAGGATCGTGGGGATCGAGTAGGACGCCGCCGCCAGGCTGAAGGTGACCAACAGGCTGGACGCCAGCCCGGGCGCGGAGAGCGGCACCACCACGCGGAGCGTGGTGCGCACTGGGCCCGCGCCCAGGCTCGCCGCGGCCCGTGTGGTCGACGGGTTGATCGCGTCGAGGCTCCCGAGGATCAGGAGCACCGAGTAGGGCAGCAGCACGTGCACCAGCCCGATGATCACAGCGGTCCTGCCGAAGCCGATCTCGGCGGCGTCCAGGCCGAGCAGTGTCGCGGTCTGGCTCAGCAGCCCGCCACGGCCGATCGTGGTCAGCCAGCCATAGGCCCGTACCACCGAGCTGACCAGCATCGGCGCGATGATGATCAACGTCATCACGGTGCGGATCCGGCCGCCGGCCCGCCACAGGGTGAGGCTCACCGCCGCGCCGAGCGCGGTCGCGAGCACGGCGGCCACCAGCGACAGCCACAGCGTCGTCGCCCAGATCCCGGTGAAGCCGCCGTCGGTGAGCGCGAGCTGGTACTGACCGGTCGTCCAGCCGGGGTCGGGGTCCGCCAGCGTCACCGTGCCGGTGAGGCTCGCGTGGATCTGCTCGGCGATCGAGCCCGCGAACAGCAGCCCGTACACGGCGAGCGGCGCGGCGAGCAGCAGGAGCACCGTGCGCCGCCGGAGCATCATGACGCCCTACTTTCCTGGGGGGACGACCCCCCGGCGCGAACAGACGGCTCTTCCGGCAGGAACACCGCGTCGCTTCCCGACCAGGTGACCGACAACGTGTCGCCCACCTGGTGCGCCTGGCCCGTGCCGAGCGTCTTGTACCAGATCTGCTGGCCGCGGGCGTCGAGGCGGTAGGTCACGGTCTCACCGAGGTAGGACACGTCCTCGACCGTCGTGCTCACCGTCGCGTCGCCGGTGGCCGACCGGACGTACTCGGGCCTGATGAATACCTGCCCCTCCTGACCTGGCCTGATGCCCGGTACGGTGGTGGTCGCGTCCGTGTGGATCGCCCGGTCCGGCAGGGTCACCCTGGCCTTGATGGTCGTGCCTGGACCGACGTGTTCGACCGTCGCGGGGAGGAACGTGCCCTCGCCTATGAACTCGGCGGCCTGCCGGGACACCGGCAGCCGGTAGAGCCGCTCGGGTGAGCCGACCGTGACGAGGTCACCGGAGAACATCAGGCCGACCCGGTCGCAGACGGCGAACGCCTCACTCTGGTCATGGGTGACCAGGACGGTGGTGACGCCGGCCTCGCGAAGGATTCGCTTGAGTTCCACCCGCATGTCCGCGCGCAACCGGGCGTCGAGGTTGGACAGCGGTTCATCCAGCAGGATGAGAGCGGGGTCGACGGCCAGTGCCCGGGCGATCGCGACGCGCTGCTGCTGGCCGCCGGAGAGCTGACCGGGGTACGCATCGGCGTGCCCGGCCAGGCCGACCAGTTCCAGGAGGCCGGCGACCTTCTCGCGGGTCGCGGGTTTCGGCATGCGCCGGATCCGGGGCCCGAACGCGACGTTCTCCGCCGCGGTCAGGTGGGGGAACAGGGCGTAGTTCTGGAACACCAGGGCGACGCCGCGGCGATAGGGCGGAACGTCGTTGACCACCGCACCGTCGATGGCGATGGTGCCGGCGCTCGGCTCCAGGAAGCCGCCGAGCAGGTTGAGCGTGGTGGATTTGCCGCAGCCGGACGGGCCGAGGAGGCCGAACATCTCGCCTCGTGGAATCGACAGGTCCAGCCCGCGCACCACGGGGTCGGCCCGGCCGGTGAACGTCTTGCTCAGCCCTTGGATCTCGACATGCGGTTCCCCTGCCGGCGAACTCCTGTTGCCGAAGCGGGGCCGCTCGACGGTGTGTTGCTCGGTCATGACGTTCCCTTTACGGCTGTGGCAACGGGGTAGCGGCAGAGTGGCATGTCTGCTACCAGACAGTCAACTGTCAGACAGATAGTATTTTTTTCGGTCTGACAGTTGACAGCCTGACCGTGCGGTGCTCATGCTTCTCCGCAGCACAACCAAGGAGGCGGCGCCATGCTGGAACAGCGGAGAAGACGGACCGGCGCATGTGTCGCGACGGGTGTCGCGCTGGCGGTCATCGTGTCCGGTTGCGGGAGCGGGGCGGGATCGGCCGGGGGCGGTCGCGAGGACCGGCTCGTCGTGGCGGCGGTCGGCAGCCAGCTCGGCACCGCGTACAAGCAGATTCTCCAGGACTTCGGCCGCGAGCGCGGCGTCAAGGTCACCTACTTCGAGTCCTCGGTCCCCACCACCCTGACCAAGCTGGGCGCCCAGGTCCCCGCGGGCAAGGTCCAGTTCGACGTCGCCATGCTCAACGACCAGGCGGGCGCGGAGGCGAAGGTCCGGCGCCTCACCCAGCCCCTTGATCCGGCCAAGGTGCCCAATCTCAAGCTGCTGCCCGACTACGCCAAGCCCGCCTCCATCGACGGCCCGCTGACCGCGCTCAGCCTGCTCGGCATCGCCTACTCGCCCAAGCAGTTCCGCGCGAACGACTGGGCGCCGCCCACCCGGTGGGAGGACTTCACCGACCCCAAGTACGGCAACTGCGTGATCCCGCCGGACCCGGTCAACGCGGGCTCGGGAGTGGTGGCCCTGGCCCTGGTGAACAAGGCCCTCGGCGGTGACTACGGCGCCATCGACGCCACGGTCGAACGGCTGCGCCCGTCGGCCAAGAAGGTCCCCGCCGTCACCGGCAACCTGGCCCAGACGCTCCAGATGATGTCGCAGGGCACCGCCTGCATGGGCCTGGGCACCCAAGGCGTCGCGCTCGAGGCCCGCGCCGAGGGCACCGACCTGGCCTTCGTCGCCCCGAAGGGCAACTCCGCGGTCGGCCTGCCGCTGGTCGTCCCGAAGGGCGCGGCCCACCCCAACCTCGCCCAGGACTTCATCAACTACGTGCTCGGCGCCAAGGCACAACAGGTGATCGTCGACCGTGCGCTCTGGGCGCCGGTGCGGCCCGGGGTGAAGGGCACGGTCCCGCTCGCGGGCGAGATCATCGGCCCGGACCGGTTCGCCGACCACGACGTGCGGCCGATCCCGCCGACGGTGTTCGCCGACACCGCCGGTTGGGGCCGCAAGTTCTCCGAGCTGTTCGGACGGTGACCGTGCTCCCCCGGATGCCGATCGGCGGGCAGGGCCTCACCGGGCCGGTGCTCGGTCTCGGCTGCATGGCCCTGTCCGTCTACTACGGCGGCGACACCGCCGCCGCCGACCCGGAACGGGTGATCGGCGCCGCCCTCGACGCCGGAGTCACCCTGCTGGACACCGCGGACGCCTACGGCTGGGGAGAGAACGAACGGGTCGTCGGCCGGGCCATCGCCGGACGGCGCGACGAGGTGGTGCTGTCCACCAAGTTCGGCCGCGCTCACCCCGACCGGGCCGAGCGCGACGTGACCGTCGGGCGGCCCGAGTACGTGGCGCGGGCCTGCGAGGAGTCCTTGCGCCGGCTGGACGTCGACCACATCGACGTCTACATCTACCACCGCGTCGATCCGACCGTGCCGGTCGAGGACACCGTCGGTGCGCTGGCCGCCTTGGTGGACGCCAGCAAGGTCCGGTTCATCGGGCTCTCCGAAGTCGGCCCCGAGACGGTTCGCCGGGCGCACGCCGTGCATCCGCTCTCCCTCGTGCAGAACGAGTTCTCGCTGCTGACGCGCGAGCCGGAGCGGACGCTGCTCCCGGTGCTCCGCGAACTCGGGATCACGCTCGTCGCCTACAGCCCGCTGCACCGCGGCCTGCTGGCCGGGCACGTCCGGTCGGCGGCCGATCTCGCCGACGGCGACTGGCGCGGCACGTCGCCGCGGTTCCAGGGCGGCAACCTGCGGGCCAACCTCGCGCTGGTCGAGCGGCTCCGGCCGATCGCGGCACGGTACGACCTCAGTCTCGCCCAGCTCGCGCTCGGCTGGGTGATGGCCACGGAGGCGCTGCCGCTCCAGGGCGCCACCACCGTGGGGCAACTGAGGGAGAACGTCGCGGCCGCGAACGTCACCCTGCCGCCCGAGGTCATCACCCAATTGGACCGGGCCATGCCGGTCGGCGCGGCCGCGGGCGAGCGGGCCGACCCCGGCTATCTGAGGCACGTGCTGGCACGCTGAACGAGAGGAACCGGATGAGCCTCAGCCTCACCGACCGTTACGCCCGTGACCGGGTGCCTTCCGCCGGGCGCCTACTGATCGGCGGGCACTGGCGGGACCCCTATAGCGACGCGCGATGGCGGCACGTCAACCCGGCCAGCGGTGAGCACCTCACCGACGTCGCCGTCGCCGGGAAGCGCGACGTGGACGACGCGGTGCGCGCGGCGCGGCAGGCGTTCGACGAGGGTCCATGGCCGGGGATGCGGCCTCGGGAACGCCATCGGATCCTGCTCGACCTGGCAAGCTCGTTCGAGCGGCACGCCGAGGAGATCAGCCGGCTACAGACTTTCGACAACGGGATGCCGATCGCCCGCAGCCGCCGCTACCGCAGCTCCGCGGCGTTCGGCGCCGACCTGGTGCGGTACTACGCCGGCTGGTCGGACAAGCTCACCGGCGAGACCTTCCCGCCGTTCACCGACGACGACCGGATGCAGTTCATGAGCTTCCGCGAGCCGGTCGGCGTGGTCGCGGCGATCATTCCCTGGAACGCTCCGGTGCTCCAGTTCGCCAACAAGGTCGCACCGGCGCTCGCCGCGGGCTGCACCATGGTGCTCAAGCCGTCCGAACACGCCTCGCTCGCGGCGCTGCGGCTGGCCGAGCTGATCGGTGAGAGCGACCTGCCGCCCGGCGTGTTCAACCTGGTCACCGGCACCGGCCGGGAGACCGGCGCGCCGCTGGCCGAGCACCCGGGGGTGGACAAGATCGCCTTCACCGGCGGCCGGGCGGCCGGCGCGTCGATGCTGCACGCCGCCGCCGGCGGCATCAAGCGGGTCACCCTCGAACTGGGCGGCAAGAGCCCGGCGCTGGTGTTCCCCGACGTCCCGGACCTCACCGCCGCCGCCGCGGAGATCGCCTCGGTCGTCTTCCACGGGATGTCCGGGCAGACCTGCTCGGCGCAGACCCGCGCACTCGTGCACGCCGACGTCCACGACGCCTTCGTCGCCGAGCTGATACGGCAGGCGGAGCTGGTGCGACACGGCGACCCGTTCGACGAGACGACCACCGCCTCGCCGATCATCAACGCCCGGCAGCTCGCCCACGTCGAGTCCTGCCTGGACAAGGCGATCGCGGAGGGCGCCCGCCCGGTGCTGCGCGGCGAGCGGCTCGGCGGTGAGCTGGCCGCCGGTCACTGGATGTCGCCGACCGTTCTCGTGGACGCGGACAACACGGGCCACATCGCGCGGACCGAGGTGTTCGGCCCGGTGATCAGCGTCCTCCCGTTCCGCACCGAGGACGAGGCCGTGGCGCTGGCCAACGATTCCGACTACGGGCTCGCCGCGGGCGTGTACACCGCGGACAACGCCCGCACGATGCGGCTGGCGCGCCGGCTGCGGGCCGGCACGGTCGGCGTGAACGGCTACTCCTTCATGCCGAACTCGCCGTTCGGCGGGATGAAGACCTCCGGGCTCGGGCGGGAGGGCGGCCGTCCGGCGATCGAGGCGTACCTGGAGACCAAGACCGTGATGCTGGCCGTGGATCCGGCCGAGCCTGCCCCATCCATCACAAGGGAGTCCCGATGAACGATTTCGACGGGCTTGCCGCCATCGTGTCCGGCGCGGGTTCGGGGATCGGCCAGGCGACCGCGGCCGAGCTCGCCGAGCGCGGTGCGCGCGTCGCCGGCCTCGACGTGGAGCCGGACGGCATCCCCGAAGGGGTGCTCGCGCTGAAGGCGGATCTGACGAGCCAGCAGGAGGTCGACGTCGCCGTGGCCGAGGCGGTGGGCGCGTACGGCCGGCTCGACGTGCTGGTCAACAACGCCGGGATCGGCGCGACCGGGACCGTGGAGGACAACGACGACGCGGAGTGGCTGCGGGTCTACGACGTGAACGTGCTGAGCATGGTGCGTATGGCGCGGGCCACGTTGCCGCACCTGCGCCGGTCGCCCTCGGCCGCCGTGGTCAACGTCGCCTCGCTGTACGCGACCACAGGGATGCCCAAGCGCGCCTGCTACTCGGCGAGCAAGGGCGCCGTCATGGCGCTGAGCCTGGCGATGGCGGCCGACCTCGCCGCAGAGCGGATCCGGGTCAACTGCGTGTGCCCGGGCTCCACCGACACGCCATGGGTGCGGCGGCTGCTCGCCGGCGCGCCCGACCCCGACCGGGCCCGAGCCGAGGGAGCGGCCCGGTTGCCGCTCGGCCGCCGCGGCGAGCCGGAGGAACTGGCCTACGCCATCGCGTTCTGCGCCTCCCCGCGCAACGCCAACATGACCGGCGCCGTGATCGGGGTGGACGGCGGGATGTCCACGCTGCGCCTGCCCGTCAACAGCTGAGAGGTGATCGTGACCCGTCCATCGGAGATCTCCGTAGAAGAGCCGGACCCGGCCGACCGGACCTGGACGCTCGTCGTGGGCGGCCGTCGCCCGGCCACGGCGCGCACTTACGCCACGGTCAGCCCCACCGACCAGCGCACGGTCGCGAACGTGCCGGACGCCGACGCGACGGACGTGGACGCGGCGGTGCGGGCCGCCGTGGCGGGGTACCAGGAGTGGCGGCGGACCTCGTTGCGCGAGCGGGCCGACGTGGTACGCGCGATGGCCGCCCGGGTGCGCCGGCACTCCGGGGAACTGGCCATACTCGACGCGCTCGACGTCGGCAACCCGGTCAGCAGGACCCGCGCTTCGCTGTTACGGGCCAGTGAGGGCATGGAGTTCTTCGCCGACGCGGCATTCGCGCTACGCGGCGAGACCTACCCCGTGTCGGCCAACCTGCACTACAGCACGCGTGAGCCCTACGGCGTGGTCGCCCGGATCACCGCGTACAACTCCCCGGCGTTCTTCGCCGCGCTCAAGATCGCTCCGGTGCTGATGGCCGGTAACGCGCTCGTGCTCAAGGCCCCCGATCCGGCGCCGCTGTCCGCCTTGCGACTGGGCGAGCTGCTCGACGACCTCGTGCCGCCCGGCGTGCTCAACGTGGTCACCGGCACCGGCCCGGTCGCCGGTGCCGCGCTCGCCGAGCACCCGGACGTGCCGCGGATCTCGTTCATCGGCAGCGAGACGACCGGCCGGGCGGTGCAGAGCCGGGCCGCCCAGGGCGGGGTCAAGGACGTGACGTTGGAGCTGGGCGGCAAGAACCCCATGCTGGTGTTCCCGGACGCCGACCCGGCGGCGGTCGCGGCCGCCGCGGCGAACCTGTTCACCGCGGCGTCCGGCCAATCGTGCGGCTCGCCGTCACGGCTGCTGGTGCACGCCTCGCTCGCCGCCGAGATCGCCGAGCGTCTTGCCGAACACGCCCGCGAGCTGCGGCTCGGCGACCCGCTCGACCCCGACACCCAGATGGGCCCGGTGGTCTCCCGCGAGCATCAGCGGCGCATCCTCGACCTGGTCGCCGCGTCCGAGGGCACGTTGCTCACCGGTGGGTGCGCACCGGCCGATCCCGAACTCGCGAAGGGCAACTTCGTGGCGCCGACGGTCCTGGCCGACGTCCCCGCGAGCTCACCCGCCTTCACCGAGGAGATCTTCGGCCCGGTACTGACCGTCACCTCATGGGAGTCCGAGACGGAGGCGTTGCGCCTCGCCAACGACACGCGCTACGGACTGACCGCCAGCGTGTGGACGTCGAACATCAACCGCGCCCACCGCGTGGCCGCCGCACTCGAAGCGGGCTACATCTGGGTCAACGGCGCCGGCCCTCATTTCTGGGGCGTCCCGTTCGGTGGCCATAAGGCATCTGGAGTGGGCCGCGAGGAGGCGATCGACGAGCTCATCTCCTTCACCCAGACCAAGTCCGTCACGGTGCTGCTTTGACCACGGCGAGTCACGGTGACCGGGCACGTCGTTCTCTCTGTCTACGACTCTCGCTTTTCTGGAGTTCGGGCAGAGATCAGTAAGTACGCGAGGATCCAGGCGATCGGAATCGTGTGTGCAACGACACCGGTCCAGCTCGACGATCCGAACGAGCCGTTGGCGATGTTGACAGTGCTGATGGCGGCCGGGACCGCGTTCATGCCCACATTGATCCACAGGACCCTGCGGACGAACGGGGCCGGAGAAGAGCCGGCCAGCCAGTTCAGCGCGGCGATCGTGACGAGATAACCGCCAAGGACCCGGCCGACGAACTCGGCATGGGCATCCGGGTCCTCACCGAGTCCGGACTGTGGTGCGATGAGCCAGACCGCTCCCAGCAGCGGGTAGTAGAAAGCGAGCGTTCGCAGGATCAAGCGTCCGTTCATGGCGCCTCCTCAAGTGCCCGGCGGCCGGGTGAAGGCTTGGGTGCTCATGGCTTCTGACCCAACCAACGCCCGTCTCGGGGCACCTCCTCCGAGTGGCCGCCCGCCGCGGCTTTTACGGCGGTCCCGGCGGCCGGTCGCAGGACCCTCGCTCCTCCGATTGGAGGAGGGCGCCCCTCGTGCGCGTGCCTATGATCGAGCCATGCTCGCCGAACGGGTCGAACGGGCCGCTACCGGCGGCTTCAGTCCGGCGCGTGCGGGCTTGCTCACCGCGCTGACCATCGGTGACCTGACGTTGCTGCACCGGCCCGGTACGGCGTGGGACTGGGGACTCGTCCTGTCGGCCTTCCTGCTGCTGCTCGCGGCGAGCGCTTGGCCGTTGCCCGCGATGCTCGGCCTGTGTGCCCTGCTCGGGGTCGCCGGTGTCACCGAGGCGGTTGTCGCCGTGTCGGTCAAGGCGATGAGCGGCATCGCACTGTTCGAGCTGGCTGTACGCCGCTCAGCCTGGCAAGTGTCCGTCGGTGGGTGCGCTCTTGCGATGGCGATCGCCACGGAATGGGTCGGCCGGCCCCCGGCCGAGGTCGCACCTGTCCTCTTCCGTGTCGCAACCGTTATGGGCGTGCCGTTGCTGGTCGGTGTCTATATCCGATCAGTACGGGAAAGTGCGCGGCAGGCAAGGGAACGGGCGGCCGAAGAGGAACGACGGCGGTTGTCGGAGGCACGCGCCGTCCGTGCGGCAGAACGCACGGCGATCGCGCGTGAGCTGCATGATCTGGTTGCCCACCACGTGTCGTCGATGGTGCTGCGGGTCGGGGTGGCACGCCATGTCCTGCCGGACGTCGACCCCGGTGTCACCGAGGTGCTACGTGACCTGCACGCCTCTGGCACGGCCGCACTGGCCGACCTCCGCCGGCTGGTCGAAGTGTTACGCGATCCCGCATCGGTGCACGACGACCCCGCACAGGTCGATCCGGCCGCCCTCCCCGCAGCGCTGAACACCGTCGTGGAGCAGGGCAGGAAGACCGGACTGACGATCGACGCATCGATCGACCCGGCCATCGCCCAACTGGACAGCCTTCGCGGGCTCACAGTGCTGCGGCTCACCCAGGAAGGCATGGCCAACGTCGCGAAACACGCAGGACCGCAGACCCAAGCCAAGCTGTCGGTACGCATGGAGAACGGCGCCGTGACGCTGGTACTCGACAACACCAACGCTGCTGGAAGCGCCGACGCCTTCGTGCTCAAGCGCGCGCCGGAGAGCTCAGGGCACGGCCTGACGGGGATGACCGAACGTGTGGAACTGCTCGGCGGCCGACTGCACGCCGGCCCCAGCGCTCATGGTTGGACGCTCTCCGCCGAACTGCCCGCCCTGACGGCGGAGCGGGAAGCGCCGGCATGATCCGGATCCTGCTCGTCGACGATCAGCAACTGGTCCGCATGGGCCTGACGATGCTGTGCGAATCCGCTCCCGACATGGAGATCGTGGGTGAGGCGGCCAACGGGCTTGAGGCCGTACGGCTGGTCGAACGGCTGCCGGTCGACGTGGTACTGATGGACCTGCACATGCCCGGGATGAACGGAGCGACCGCCACCCAGCGCATCATGACGTCCCGGCCGTCGACACGGGTGCTGGCTCTGACGACCTTCGACGACGATGACCACCTCTATCCAGCGCTCGCCGCCGGCGCCTGTGGGTTCGTGGTCAAGGACACGCCGCCCGGCGAGTTGCTCGACGCCATCCGTCGGGCGGCCGATGGCGGCAGCCCGTTCAGCCAGAGCGTCCTCAGCCGCCTGGTGGACCAGGCCGTACGGGCTCGTGGCACAGGGCACGCACCATCGGCCGCACCGCTACCGGAGCTGTCGCCACGCGAACGAGAGGTCCTGACGCTGGTCGCCGCCGGGCATTCCAACCAGGAGATCGCGCAACGGTTGCACCTCGGTGTCACCACAGTGAAGACACACGTCGGCAACCTCATGAACAAGACCGGCACCCACAACCGGATCCGATTGGCGGTCCTGGCCGTGCGCGCGGGAATCAGCGAGGAGTAACAGAAAGCGGCGCACAGGGCGGCCGAAAAAGTCGTGGGCAGCTCGTCATCACATTGTCTGCTCATGCTTCCGCGACCGTGACCTCACGTGGGTCACGGTCGCCCTTGCCGGCAGACGTCGCCCGTTCATCGTGTGTGCGATGACAAGGGCGAGGAGAATGATCGCCGCGATGTCGATCGGGACTCCTGTGATATCGGCCAGTCGTGAAGGGCCGGGCAAGGTGGCCATGAGGACAAGGAAGATCGATTTGGTGGTGATCGCCGTGACGGCGGCCGGCACTCGCAAAGCGGGGTGGAACGCGGCGTAGATGAGAGCCGCGCCCAGTGCGCCCTGGAGAACTCCGCGATGCTGAAGGAGAGCCAGGATCATCGGGTCGGCAGGGACGTCCAGACCGGCATATGTGCTCAGTGTTCGGGGTTGGACGAGTGCCAGCGCGGGCCCCGCGGTGACGGTCCCCAGGAGCACCAGGGTGACACGGACGGCCATCTCAACGCTGCGTGGTCTCATGAGACCGACCCAACCAAGTCACGCTTTCGTGCACATCCACCCGAAGGCCGGAGACCACTGCCCGTAGGGGCGCCTGGTCCGGCTAGTTGGAGGACCCCCTTCTCTGGAAGGTGTGGTGGCCACTGCCTCGTCCGGCGATGTCATGGTGCCGCCGCGGGGGTGAGCTCGCCTGCGAAATGGCAGGCCGCCATGTGCCCGCCCGGTCCGTCCCGCAGCGGCGGGTCCTGTTCGCCGCAGATGGTGCGGTCGGGGTGTGTCAGGGGTCCGATGGGGCATCGGTCGCGGAATCGGCAGCCGACGCGGAGGTCGATCGGCGGGGCGTGCGGCTCGGGCCGCTGCGAACCTGTGGCCGGCGTGCCGGCGGCGGAGGAGATCAGCGTCCGGGTGTAGGGGTGCCGGGGGCGGCGGAAGACGTCCTCGGCCGGTCCCTGCTCGACGATCCGGCCGAGGTACATGACGGCCAGGTCGTCGGAGACGTGCCGTACGACGGCCAGGTCGTGCGCCACGAAGACGATGCCCAGCCCGAGCTTCTCGCGGAGGTCGCCGAGCAGGTTGATCACCTGCGCCTGGATGGAGACGTCCAGGGCGGAGACGGGTTCGTCGGCGATCAGCAGTTCGGGCCCGGCGGCGAGCGCGCGGGCGATGCCGACCCGCTGGCGTTGCCCGCCGGACAGCTCGTCGGGGTAGCGATCCAGCATCCCGCGGTGCAGGCCGACGAGCTCCATGAGTTCGCCGACGTCCCGATCGCCGTGCCGCAACGGCTCCTTGATGATCTGCCGGATCCGCCATCGTGGGTTGAGCGATGCGTACGGGTCCTGGAAGACCAGTTGGACGGTCCGGCGCAACCGTGCGGTTTGCTCCCTGGTGGCGGTCCGCCAGTCCCGGCCGGCGACCGTGAGCCGGCCGGAGCGGGCCGGTGTCAGCCCGACGATCGCGCGGGCGAGGGACGTCTTGCCGCAGCCGGACTCTCCGACCAGCCCGAGGGTGCGGCCGACGGAGGCCCGCAGGGAGACGCCGTCCACGGCCGGGCGGCCGACGTGGCGCGCCCGCGAGCGGCGGGATCGGTAGTCCACCACCAGGTCGTCTACGACCACGACGGGTTCGTCGCGGGCCGGATCGGGACGTGTCGACCTCGGTGGCGTGGGCGCCGGCGAGGTCAGTTGCCGGTCGGGCTCGTCGATGACCCAGCAGGCCGACTGGTGCGAGGGGTCCCCGGTCACCGGGCGCAGCACCGGCTGTTCGCCGCGGCACCGGTCTTGGACGTGGGCGCAGCGGGTCGCGAAGGGGCAACCGGGGCCGATGGCGGTCAGGTGGGGCGGCTGGCCGGGGATGGCGGGCAGTCGTTCGGAGACCGGCCGGTCGAGGCGGGGCACCGACTGCATCAGGCCGAACGTGTACGGATGGTGCGGGGTGCCGAGCACGTCGTGGGTCGGCCCGCTCTCGGCGACCCGGCCTCCGTACAGGACGACCATGCGGTCGCAGGTCTGCTCGACGAGGCCGATGTCGTGCGTGATGAGCAGAACGGCCGTACCGAGTTCGTCGCGCAGCCGTGCGAGCAGCCGCAGGACTTCGGCCTGGATGGTCACGTCCAGGGCGGTGGTGGGCTCGTCGGCGATGAGCAGCGCGGGGTCGTTGGCGACGGCGGCCGCGATCATCACGCGTTGTCGCATGCCGCCGGAGAACTGGTGCGGGTAGTCGTCGACCGCGTGCCGGGCGTCGCCGATCCCGACCATCTGGAGCAGTTCCACGGACCGGCGCCTGGCCGCGGCGCGGGACGTGCCGTGCAGGGTCAGCGCCTCGGTGATCTGGGCACCGACGGTCATCAACGGGTTGAGCGCGGCGAGCGGATCCTGGAACACCATGCCGATGTCCTTGCCGCGGACCCGGCGCATGACCTCTTCGCCGGCCTGGGCCAGATCGGTGCCGCGCAGCAGGATCCGTCCGCCGGTGATCTCGGCGATGTCCGGCAGCATGCGGGCTATCGCGAGCGCGGTCATGGACTTGCCCGAGCCGGATTCACCGACCATGCCCAGGATCTGCCCAGAGTGCAGGGTGAAGCTCACGTCGTCGACCGCCGTGCCGGAGCCCTCCGGCAGCGCGAGGCGGATGGTCAGTCCCTGCACGTCCAGCAACGGGCGCGGGTTCTCGGTCATCGGCGCAGCACCGCCTTGTTCAGGGCGTCGGCGATCAGCGTGCATCCGAGGACGAGCACGAACACGACGATCACCGAGGCGAGTGAGTACATGGGGCTGACGGACAGGTACTGGCTACCGCCGGCGATCATCGAGCCGAGCGACGGGCTCGGGGGCTGGATGCCCAGGCCCACCACGCTGAGCCCGCCTTCGATCTGGATCGCCTGGGCGACCGCGACCGCCGCGCGTACCAGCACGGCGTCGCAGATGTTGGGCAGCATGTGGCCGACCACGATCCGGGCACGGGGCGTGCCGAGCACGCGGGCCGCGCTGACATAGTCGCGGGACAGTTGCCCGAGTGTGGCCATCCTCGCCTGGCGGCCGAACGCGGGGAGCGCGACGAGCACGATGGTCACCCACACGGCGTTGAATCCGGGGGTCATCGCGATCCCGATCGCCACGCCCAGCACGACGCCGGGGAAGCCGAGCAGGACGTCGATGAACCGTTGCACCGCGCCGCCGGCGAGGCGGTTGACCACGCTGAGCATGCCGAGGCCGGTGCCGAGCACCACCGCGATCGGTACGGCGACGAGGGCGAGCAGCAGATCGACGCGGATGCCGCCCAGGACGCGGGCGAGGATGTCCCGTCCGACCTCGTCGGTACCCAGCGGATGCTCCCCTCCGGGTGGGGCCAGCGCGTCCGGGCCCTGCTCCAGCGGTCCGTACGGCAGCAGAAGCGGTCCGATCACTCCGGCGAGCGTGATCAGCGCGACCAGGCTCAGCCCGGTCAGCCCGCGTGCGGACAGCAGCCCGGCCAGGTAGCGGTTACGGCGCCGGGACGGCCCGGCCGCCGCGACCTGGTCGAGGACGGGAACGGTGATCATGGAATCGCCTCCTGAAGGTCGATCCGCCGATCGACCCGGGCCATGGACAGCTCGGTGAGCAACTGCATGGCGGCGGCGAAGGCGACCGAGGCGAGCAGGATGTCCTGCGCCAGCAGGTAGTCGCGCCCCTGCACCGCGCTGACCAGCAGTGAACCGATTCCGGAGCGGGCGAAGATCGCCTCGACCACGACGGCGCCCGCGAACAGGTCACCGATCCGGATGCCCAGCTCGACGACGGCGGGGCCGATGCTGTTGGGCAGGACGTGACGGAGCAGGACCCGCCGCCGGGAAGCGCCCTTGGCCTTGGCCGTGCGGGCGAACTCCTCCCGGTGCGCCCTGCGCATCTCGGTGGCCAGCAGGCGGGCGATCACCGCCGAGCCGGGCAGCGCGACGGCGACGGCCGGCATGATCACGTACTGGATGCCGATCGCCGGATCCGAGAACAGGCCGGCCTGCCCGCCCGCGGGCAGAAGCCGCAACGTCACCGCCAACACGAAGATCATGACGATGGAGGAGACGAACGGCGGCGTGGACAGCGCCGCGGTCGAGACCGCGTCGACCAGATTGCGGACCGTCCGGGACCGGGAGCCCGCCGCGGCGACACCCAGCACCAGGCCGAGCACCACCATGACGACGGTGGCGGTGAGGGTCAGCTGCACGGTCGGGCCGGCGCGTTGCACGAGCAGGCCGGAGATGGGTTGCCGGAAGGTGTAGGAGCTGCCGGGGTCGCCGGTCAGCAGCCCGGACAGCCACTGCCAGTACTGCGCGGGCAGTGAACGGTCCAGGCCCAGCTCGTGCCGGATTGCCGCCACCTGCGCGGGGGTGGCGTCCTGCCCGGCGAGGATGGTCGCCGGATCACCGGGTGCCAGGCGTAGCAGTGCGAAGATCGCCAGCGACGCCAGCACCAGGACCAGCAGGGTCGTGGCCAGCCGCCGCGCGACATAAGGCATGCCCGCCGCCCTCACAGGCCCGCGACCGGGAGGCCGCGACGGGTCTTCTCGGCATACAGCCGCAGGATCCGGTCACGGGGGATGACACCGACGCGGCGCGCCCACCGGTCGTACTCGGCCGCGAGCTCGGCGACCAGCTCCGGGTGCCGTCCGGCGAGGTCGGTCAGCTCGGAACGATCGACGTGCATGTCGTACAGCTCCCACGAGCCCGGGTACTCGCTGACCAGCTTCCACCGCCCGCGCCGCACGGCCGCGTTGCCGATGTGCTCCCAGAACAGGGTCGCGTCCGCCGCCTTCTCGCCTCGCAGCGCGGGCACCATGCTGCGGCCCTCAAGAGGCGCCACCTCCCGGCCCATGCGCCGCGCCGGGTAGCCGACGCCGGTGGCCGCGAGCAAGGTGGGCAGGACGTCGGTGAGCTGGAACGGCGTATGGACGATGCTCCCGCCGCTCAGACCGGCGGGCCAGTGGACGATGAACGGGGTCGCGATGCCGCCCTCATGGACCCACCGTTTGTAGAACCGGAACGGGGTGTTGGACAGGTTGGCCCAGGCCCGGCCGTAGCTGGCGTAGGTGTCCTCGGGGCCGGGGTCGATGCTCGGATCGTTGCCGATACGCAGCTCGGCGCCGTCACGTGTCGCGGCAGGCACCATGTGCCGCTTGCCGCGGAACACCTCAGGGTCGCCCTGCGGAAGCTCCTCGGCGCACCCCCCGTTGTCGGACAGGAACACCACGAGCGTGTCGTCCAGCACCCTGGAGGCGTCGAGCTGGTCGAGGATACGGCCGATGCCCCGGTCCATCCGCTCGACCTGGGCCGCGTACACCTGCATGCGGCGCGCCTGCCACGCCTTGTCCGGCGCCTCCGCCCACGGCGGCTGGGTGGGATCTCGCCGCGACAGTGGTGACTCCGTGCCGAGCAGCTCTTCCGTGCGGAGCCGGTCCAGGCGCCGTTCGCGGAGCTCGTCCCACCCGGCGTCGTAGACACCGTCGTACGCGGCGACGTCGGACTCGGGGGCGTGCAGCGGCCAGTGCGGCGCGGTGTAGGAAACGTAGGCGAAGAACGGACGCGCCGACGCGGCCTGGGTGCGGATGAACTCCACTGCGTGGTCGGAGATGGCGTCGGTGTAGAAGAACCCGGAGCGGCGGCTCTCGGCGCTCGCGTCCTTCTCACCGCGCCGTAGGGTCGCAGGGTCGTAGTAACTACCGCAGCCGCTGATGGTTCCGAAGAATTCGGCGAACCCGCGCCGCGTCGGCCAGGACGGCGCGGGCTCCCACAGGTCCGCGCTCAGATGCCACTTGCCGGAAAGGCAGGTGGCGTACCCGGCGTCGCCGAACACCTCCGCCGCGGTCACGCATCGCTCGTTGAGGCTGCCGGGATACCCGCCGGGGCCGTCGTCGTTGGCCAGGATGCCGATGCCGGTCTGATGTGGATGCAGCCCGGTGAGCAGGGACGCACGAGAAGGGCTGCATCGCGCCGTGTTGTAGAACTGCGACATGCGCACCCCGGCGCGTCCCAGCCGGTCCAGGTTCGGGGTACGGATCTCACCGCCGTAGCAGCCGATGTCGGAATACCCCAGATCGTCCGCGAGGATCAAGACGATGTTCGGCTGCCTCATGGTGCCCGCTCCACCATGACGTCGGATCGGTACGTGTCGTACAGCGGGTCGTCGGTGCCGGCCAAGGTGTCGGCAAGGCGCGTCCTGAGCTCGGCGATGTCCCCGTCACGGGAGGCGTCGGCGATGAGGTTGGTCAGCCCGTGCGGATCGTCCGCCAGGTCGTAGAACTCCTCCGGCGCGCGGCGCAGGTAGAAGTCGGTGCGGGCCAGAACGGCCGGGTCGTGTTCGGCGTTCTGAAGCATGGCGGCCCACGTGCGGCCGCTCATGTTCTCCGCGCGGTAGCGAGGAACGCCGTCGCTCCAGTGGTTCCAGATGTAGCCGAAGCGGGAGGTCTGGATGGCGCGCATCTCGAAGCGCTCCTTCGCCGATGTCTCGTGGAACGTCGTCACGATGTGGTCGCGTCCCGGCTCATGCCCGCCCTCAAGGAGCGGGACGATCGAGCGGCCGTCGATATCGCCCGGCGGCGCGACGCCTGCCGCCTCGCACACGGTGGGGAACAGGTCCAGCCCGCTGACGAAGTGCCGGGCGTCCACCGAGGACGGCCGGGCACGGCCGGGCCAGCGCACCACCAGAGGCGTTCGGGTGCTCTGCAGGTAGCAGTTCGCCTTCGCGTAGGGGAAGGCCATCCCGTTGTCCGACAGGAACACCACGAGCGTCCGGTCGCGTTCGCCGGAGCCGTCGAGGACCGTCAGGAGGGCGTCGACCACGTCGTCGCAGCGGCGCGCCGACCCGTGGTACTCGGCGATCTCCAGCCGGACGCCGGGCAGGTCGGGCAGGAAGCCCGGAACGTCCACGTCGTCGGGTCCGAAGGTCTTGGACGGCGCCGGGATGCGCTCCCGCGTCTCCTCGGCGAACATCTCGCGTTCCTGGTCGCTGCCGTGGAACGGCCGGTGCGGGTCGTGTGCGTTGGCCATCAGGAACCACGGCCGTCCCCGGGCCATGAACCCGGCCGCGGCCGAGGCATAGGCCGCCGGATCGCGGCCGGCGCCGAGTTCGTCCCGCGTACGCACGAGCTCCCAGCCGAACCGGTCCACCGGCTGGAGATGCTCGACCTTGCCCAGGATCCCGCACCGATATCCGGCGTCGCGCAGCAGGTCGGTGAGAACCGGCACGCCCGGCCGGATCGGCCCGAACCCCTCGGCGCCGTTGCGGTGCGGCCACAGGCCGGTGATGAGCGCCGACCTGCTCGGCTGGCAGACGGCGATGGGCACATGTGCCTTCTCGAAGCGCATGCCCTGCCCGGCCAGCCGATCGATCGCCGGGGTCGCCGCCGGATGCCCGCCGAAGCAGCCCGGTGTGTCGGCGGACATGTCGTCGGCGGTGATGAGCAGGATGTTCATGCCTCCGGTCACGCCGCCCTCACCGCGGCCAGGTCGAGATCGGAGGTTCCCGTGGTGGTGACACCGGACAGCGGCTTGCGCACGACGGCGACGTAGTAGCCGTGCACGAGCGTGAGATGGAACGCCTGATCGAGGACGTAGTCCATGTACGCGCGGTTGGCGGCCGCCCGCGCCTGGTCCGTCGAGGCGTTCACGACCGAGCCCGCCAGCTTGGCGTACGCCGGGTCGGTGACGTGCGAGCTGTTGCCCTTGACCTTGAACGGCGGGTTGCCGAGCGCCAGGGTCGCGATGGAGATCGAGGCCAGGTCCACCGGGCCGATCCACAGGCCGCGGATCGCCGCCTTCTGCACCTGCCCCTGGTAGGCGGCGGCGTCCAACGCGGTCGGCGTCACCTTCAGCCCGGCGCCCTCCAGGTTGTACTGGACGATGTTGAGGATCTCCATGGCCGTCTTGTTGTTGCCGTTGGCCACGATCGGGACGGTCTTGCCGACCGCGCCGGCGGCGTGGAGAAGCTGCCATGCCTTGACGGGATCGTGCGAGTAGCGGGTGTTGTCGGCCGTGGTGAGCCCGGGGAAGGTGTCCAGCGCGGGCAGGCAGCTCGCCGTGCCGAATCCCGAGAAGACCTGGCGGGCGATCCGCTCCCGGTCGACGGCCCACGCGATGGCCTGGCGCACCCGGACGTCGGTGAACGGCGGCACCGAGACGTTGACGCCCAGGTACCAGTCGGTGAAGGTCGGCGCGGTCGAGAAGACCTCGTACCGATCGTCCTTGGCGAAGAGCGCCGCGTCGCGCGGGATCATCTGGTACGCGGCGTCGATCTCATCGGCGCGCAGCGCCGCGGTGAGCGCCTGCGCCTGGGTGAAGACCCGCAGTGTCACCGATTCCGGGTACGGCCGGCCGGACTTCCAGTAGTGCGGGTTCCTGGTGAGCTCGACGCGGTTGCCGGGGGTCCAGGACTTCCAGGCGAACGGCCCGGTGCCCACGACCTGCTTGGCGGTCTTGACGCCGCTGATGGTGCGGGCGTCCACCAGTGGTGTGACCAGAAGCAGGTCGAGGAAGTTGGCGATCGGGGAGGTGAGGGTGAAGGTCACCTCGTGGTCCCCGGTCTGGTCGACGCTCTTGAGGTGGCCGGCGATCGCGGCGACCTGCGACCCGTTGGCGGGATCGGCCGCGGTCCTGATCGCGAACTGGACGTCCTTGGGCCCGAACGGGCGCCCGTCGTGGAATCTGACATTGTCGCGCAGTGTGACGGTGAGCTTGGTCCGGTCGGTGTTCCACCTCCAGGAGGTGGCGACGCGCGGCACGATCTCCCGGGACCGGCGGTCGAGCCCGACGAGGGTGTCGAACACCAGTGAGCGCACCGGGAAGTTGACCGCGACCTGGCGGAGCAGGTTCGCCGGGACGATGTCGGCGGGGATCCCCACGGTCAGCCGCTCGGCCGACGCCGGGCCGCCGCCGGCGGCCCGGCTGCATCCGGCCACCGCCAGCGCCAGGGCGGCGAGCGAACCCGACAGGACGGCGCGTCTGGAGGCATCGGACGACACGTCGGTCACATGC
Organism: Actinomadura sp. NBRC 104412; assembly: GCF_030269515.1. Taxonomy (GTDB): domain Bacteria; phylum Actinomycetota; class Actinomycetes; order Streptosporangiales; family Streptosporangiaceae; genus Spirillospora. Next base: position 51,582 of record NZ_BSTM01000022.1, read on the forward strand.
ATGATCGGCTCCAATCGTTGCGGTCGGGGGAGGGGGGCAGACCGCCGGTCAGACTGCCGGTGTCTTGGCCAGACGTAGCTCGTGAGCCCCATCGGCACGGGTGAGCTCGTAGTAGAGCCACCACTGCCCGTCGAGAAGAAGCACCTCCATATACCGGACCGAACCGGTCCGCCAGGGCGATGCCAGCCATGCCTGGGTGTGGGTGACGCGCCGCCAGTTGTGCAGGTCGCCGGAGACAGCGATGCCGCAGCGTTCCTCATAGTTCTCGGTGTGGCTCGCGGACCCGTCGTAGAAGCCGACCCAGCCGCCCGGGGTCGGGACGACGGAGTTGAGCCGGGCCTGGTACCGGTCCCAGCCCTCCCCGACGGCGAGGGCCTGGCCGTGCCAGCGGAAGCTGACGCCGTCCACGCTGGTGGCCAGACCGGTGGGGTGGGTGGTGACCCCGACGTTGTAGATGTCGGCTGTGGCGTGCGCGTCCAGGCCGAGGTCAGAGCACGCCGCGGCATAGCTCGCGAACAGGTACGTGACCGGGCCGACGCGCACCACGTAGGGGTCCTTGACACCTTCCGTACCGGTGGACTCCGCGGTCAGCACCGGCTCGATCTCGGCGACATCGAATTCCGACGGGCTACCGGCGGTCATCGCGTCGATGCGCCACCGCTTGTCCGCCGGGTCGACGTAGGAGACGAACAGCCGGTACCGGTCATCGTCGGTGGCGGTCAGGCAGAACCGCTCCATCGACGAGGTCCCTAACTCGTCCTTGTGCACCGACCAGACGTCGGTGAAGTTCTGCCCGTCGTCGCTGACCGCGACCGCACATCGCCAACCGCGCTCGTCGGTCGCGCCACGAGGACGCCGCTGGCGGTAGGTGAGCCAAAACCGGCCGCGCTCATACAGCACGCTGGGGCAGCCGACCCAGTACCCGGCCTCCGGACGTTCCGGGGACAGCACCACGGTGCCGGAGGTGGGGTCCGGGATGGGCAGCGGAGCATAACGACGGGTCACGAGCGGTCGCTTCCTTCCGGTGTGTAGAACAGTCGCTCCAGCGCGATCGCCGCGCCGCCGACGACCCCCGCGTTCATGCCGAGGGTGGATCTCTCGAGCCGGATCGCATCGCGCAGCACGGGGAACGCCTTGGCTCGCAAGGCGTCGAGGATGGCGGCGAAGACCCGGTCCGACGCGTCGCCGAACAGGCCGCCGAGGAGGATGAGCTCGGGGTTGAGCAGGTTCACCGCGCTGGCCAGGCCGGTGGTCAGGTGGTCCACCATCTCGTCCTGCACGGCGGGCAGTTCTTCCACCGAGGCCATGAGCCGGGCCTGGTCGCCGCCGGCGGCCAGCACCTGCTCGCGCAGATACCTCTCGCTGAGCACCGTTTCCAAGCAGCCGGTCGCGGTGCAGGCACAGGTGCGGCCCTTTTCCACCACCCGTAGATGGCCGAGCTCGGTGACGCCGTACCGGCCGGGGTGGAAAGGCTGCCCCCCCAGCACGAAACCGGCGCCCAGACCGGTACGCAGGTACACGTAGAGCACGGTCGCCGCGTCGCGGGCTCCGCCGTAGTGGGCCTCCGCGAGGGCCATCGCGCGTACGTTGTGCTCCACGACGGCCGGCAGGTCCAGCGCCGCCTCCAGCCACTCGGCGAAGGGGACGTCGCGCCAGCCCAAGTTGATCGACAACAGGTTCCGCCGGAGCGCCGGGTCGACCGGGCCCGGCGCGGCCACCCCTATTCCCAGCACACGGCGCCGGTCACCGGCCAGCCGGGACGCCTCCTCGGCGATGGCCTCCACCACCTGTTCGGGGGATGTCGCGGCCAGGTCGAACGTGAACTCCGCGGTGCGTCGCAGCCGCGCGAACAGGTCGCACAGGCCCAGCTGCACGAACCCGGCACCCACCTGCACCCCGAGCACCGAGTAGGCGTCCGGTACCAGCGCCACGTCGATCGCGGGCCGCCCTACCTTGGCCGACCGCTGCCCCGCGTGCTCGACCCCCGGTTCCTGCGCCATCTCGGTGAGGCTGCCGTCGGCGACCAGTTCCGCGACCACCTTCGTCACCGTCGTCGCCGACAGCCCGGTGCGCCGTGCCAGCTCCGCGCGGGGGAGGGGTCCCGTGTCCCGCAGCAACCGCCGGATCGTTCCGCGGTTCACCAGGCGCAGGTCCTGAGCAGTGGCGACTTTTTTAGTCATGTTGAGAAATTAATTCTCCGCGATGTCGTCTGTCAATGGGGGACGGGCGGGACCGGGAGGGCTAGACGTCGGCGGCGCAGCGGAAGCCGAGGTTGCCGCTGGAACTGTCCGGCGTGTTGGAGGTGCGCGCGGCCACGCGATAGCGGTTGCAATACGACTCGTGGCAGAGGTACGAGCCGCCTCGCATGGAGCGTTCCGTCCCGCCCTCGGCGAAGAGGTCGGCGCACCACTCCCAAACGTTGCCGGAGGTGTTGTAGAGCCCGTGCCCGTTCGGCAGGTAGGCGTCCACTGGCGCGGTGCCGGCGTAGCCGTCCTCGGCGGTGTCGTGCACGGGGAACCGGCCCTGCCAGATGTTGCAGCGGTGTTCGCCGCCCGGGGTGAGCTCGTCGCCCCACGGATAGCGAGCTTGGTCAAGACCTCCGCGCGCGGCGTACTCCCATTCGGCCTCGGTGGGCAGGCGTCCGCCCGCCCACTGGCAGTAGGCGTTCGCGTCGTGCCACGAGATGTGCACGACGGGGTGGTCCCATCGGCCCTCCAGGTCGCTCTCCGGCCCTTCCGGGCACCGCCAGTACGCACCGGGCACGCCGCACCACCAAGGCGTCCGCCGCGGCCGAGGCGCGACCTTGCGCAGCCGGCCGGGCAGGAACTTGGCGAACACATAGCTCCAGCCGAATTGCTCGGCGTCCGTGCGGTAGCCCGTCGCCTCGACGAACTCGGAGAACCGAGCGTTCGACACGCAGTACGCGCTGATGCGGAACGGCGCCACGGTCACCTCGCGCACCGGTCCTTCGTGGTCCTCGGGGAACCCGTCCTCGTCGTCGGTGCCCATCCGGAACGTCCCGCCAGGCAGCGCGATCATCTCGCCGAGATCACTGTCGCTCGCGGAGACCTCGGTAGGGGCGAGGCGGCGGGCGGGCGCGGCCCCCGCATTGGACCGAGACGGAGAACAACAAGCGTTCATGGTGCCTTCTCCCTACTCGCGGCAGGCAGGATGACGACGAACTCGGCGCCGTGGCCGTGGGCGGGATCCCGTAGCCGGATCGTGCCGCCGTGGGCTTCGGCGATCGCGCGGGCGATGGCCAGGCCGAGGCCGCTGCCGGGCCGTCGTACCGGGTCACCCGCGGAGAAGCGCGCGAAAAGGTGCGGGCGTATCTCGGCAGGGACCCCGGGGCCTTCGTCCACCACGACGAGATGGATGCCATCGGGCCGGGTCATCACCGTGACGTGGACGCGGACGTCTGATGGGGTGTGTTGCAGGGCATTGCTGAGCAGGTTGCGGGCGAGCTGCCGGAGCCTCGCCGCGTCGCCGGTGACCATGGCGCGGTCGTGGTCCTGTGTGACGAGGGCGATGACACGATCAGGGGCGATCACCCGGGCATCGGAGACGACTTCGGAAACGAGGTCACGGAGGGACACCGGTGCCGTCTCCAGCGGCCGTTGCTGGTCCAGGCGGGCAAGGAGCAGTAGTTCGTCGACCAGGCTGCGCATGCCTGCCGCCGCGTCGACGATCCGGCTCATCGCGGTCGTGGTCGAGTCCTTGTCGGTCAGCGCGCCGTGGAAGTAGAGATCGGCCCATCCGCTGATGGTGCTGAGCGGAGTACGAAGCTCGTGCGACACATCCGCGACGAAACGGCGGAGCTGCCCCTCGACCTGCCGTTGCCGGTCGAAGGCGTCGTTCAGCGCCACCGCCAGCCGACCCGCCTCGCTCTGAGGATGGCCGACGCGAATGCGCTGAGTCCGGTCACCGGCGGCGATGGCCGTCGCTGCCGCCGCCATGGTGCGCAAGGGCCGCAGCCCGATGCGCAGCACCGCCAGTGCCAGGCACACCAAGGTGAGAAGCACCACGGCCGTCACGGCGGCGGTGTCGACGGCGAACCGGCGGAGCGTCTCCTGGTCCTGACGCAGCGGGATGGCGATGATCACGCCTGCGACAGCGGTGCCGCTTGCCCCGCCCCCGCCGGCGAGGCGGCGGTACACGACACGGTACGGGTCGTCCGCGACGTCCAGAGGAAAGGACCTGCCGGGGTGCTCCCGCAGCCGCGTGACCAGGGACGGTGTCAGTGCCTGGACGAGAGCGGCCTGCCGAGGGGCGTCGGAGCGCGGGGCGCTGCGGACCCTGCCCGTCGAGTCCACGACCGCCGCCACGACCCGGCCTCCGGCCACCATCCGTAGCCCCTGGTCGATCGTCCGTGCGTCGGGACGCCGGGCGAACACCTCGCCGATGCGATCGCCGGTCGTGGCCAGCTGACGTTCCGCGCGGCGCTCGAAGAACGACGCCAGCAGCGCGTACGCGGCCAGGTTGGAGCTGAGCAGCCCCACGGTCACCAGCACCACGATGCCCGCCAGCAAGCGTCCCCTCAACGTCCGCGGGACGGGGCGGAGCCCGCGAACCGGGATCATGACGCGGGCAGCTTCAGGACATAGCCGAAGCCGCGGATGGTGTGCAGCAACGGCCGCCGGTCGGCGTCGATCTTGCGGCGGAGGTTGGACATGAACTTCTCCACGACCCCGGCGTCGCCTCCGAAGTCGTACTGCCAGACCTGGTCGAGAATCTGCGCCTTGGACACCACGCGACCGGCATTGAGCAGCAGGTAGCGCAGCAGCCGGTACTCGGTGGGCGACAACTCGACCGCCTGCCCCGCTCGGCGGACCTGGTGCCCGGCCTCGTCCATCTCCAGATCGGCGTAACGCAGGACGGCGCGGTCGGCGCCGCCCTGGACGCGGCGGAGCAGCGCCTGCAGCCGGGCGATGACCTCACCGATGCTGAACGGCTTGGTCACATAGTCATCGCCTCCCAGAGCAAGCCCGGTGATCTTGTCCTCGGTGCCGTCTCGGGCGGTCAGCAGCAACACGGCGAACGTGTGACCGCGCCGCCGTAACCGGCGCACGACCTCGAATCCATCGATGTCGGGCAGCATCACGTCCAGGATGGCCACCGCCGGGCTGAAGTCGGTGGCCGCGCGCAGTGCCTCGGTTCCCGAGGCCGCCGAGGCGACCTCGTAGCCGGCGAAGCGCAGCGTCGTCACCAGCAACTCGTTGATGTGCGGATCGTCGTCCACCACCAGCAGACGGGCCCCCGCGCCCTGGGTGACGGTCGCGGAATCGTTCATCGATCAACTCCTGGCGTGCTGGGGACGACGCACGATAGCGGGATTCGCCACGCCAACCCCGTGGACGGCGTGAAAGCGTCAGCGAACCGTCAGGAACTCTTCCGATAACCGGCAACGAAGCGCTCGACCATGAGCGCCATGCACGCATCCTCCTACCCCAAAAGACGCCGGCGGAGTGGGCTTCTCCGCTCACTCGGCACACGGACGATCACGGCGATCGTGTGCGCCGCCGCCTTCACCTGCCCATTCCTCGTCTTTCCCGACTTCGGTCGCATGGCCGTGCTTTCGGAGTCGTCCGGCCCATCCGAGATCTCCCCGCCGCCCCCGGAGAACGTGGTACAGGCGATCGTTCCGCTGCCCGCGTCCATCACCAGCGTCCGGTTCCCCAGCTACACCGCTCAGGGCTCACGGATCCTGGCCGCCGCGACCTCGAACGACTTCTCCGGCACCCAACTGGTGTCCTTCGCCGAGGACGGCACCGACCTGCGCTGCCTGACCTGCGGCTCCTGGACCGGTCCCGAACTGCTCAAACCGATCGCGTTCCCCGACGGCCGGCGGGTGTTGGTCCGCATCGGAGCGCAGAGCTCGACCGTGCCGTCCGATCACGGGGTCGTGGAGTGCGCCCCCTCGGTGACCGACTGCCGCCGGGCGACCGTCGTGCCGATCGTCCCGCCGTCCGGCAGCGACCCGAACGTCCTGCAGGACCAGCGGGAGTTCCGGGTGTCGCCCGACGGCGTCCATGTCGGTCTCACGCAGGTCCGCCGGTCGGCCACCGGCCGCCCCGCGGGAGCCGGGGTCGTCGGCCGGCTGGTCCGTCGCGCGCAGTCCTACCATGTCGACGACGCGCGCGTGGTGGTGGCCGACGCCGGTGAGCTCAAAGGGTTCACTCCGGACGGCAAGTCGATCATCTACTCCCGCTACCTGGGCGCTTTCGAGGCCGGAAACCCCGACGTCGTCACGGTCGATCTGCGCACAGGACGGGAACGGCGGCTGACCACCGCTCTGGACTGGGACGAGGACGTCGAGATCTCGCCCGCGCCGTACCGGGGCCGGAACTGGATGGTCGTGGGCAGCGGCCGCGGCACCGGGCTGCTGGAAACGATGTCGCAGGTCCGGCGTCCCCCGATCATCGAGGCCGGCATTCAGGCGTTGCCGTTCATGGCCTTCGCGACCCGGCGTCCACAGATCATCGAGCCATGGCTCGTCGACACCGACGACGCCCGCGGGGGCTACCTCGGACAGCCGCTCGCCCCCGGGGCACTGGACGCGGGCTGGGACTCGCGGGCCAACTTCGAATGGAAGCCCGACGGCACCGCGGTGGTGTTCTGGCAGCGGCGGCTCGACGACTCCCGGAGCAGGGTGGTGATCGCCCGGCTGACCGGACGCGCGCCGGCGACCCACCCCTCTCCCCGCCCCGTCTCCCCACCGCGATGGGCGCCTCCACTCGCCGGCTACCTCCCTGATGACCCCGAACTGCCGGCATCCCTCAAGGGCAAGGTCTCCGGCGAGATCCGCGTCGTTCAACGGCCGTCGTCCCAACCGAACTTCGACTCGTTCATTGAGGTCACCTACATCAACTACGCCGACCAGCCCGGTTTCGTGCTCAACGGCGTCGAGCGAAGCGATTTCGCCAGTTCTGGGCTCGACTCCCTCTATAACGCGGACCTTCGTGTGTCGGGAGAGCATCAGGGTTACCTGCGCGCCGACGGCGTGCGCATCCGGCCGGTCTCCATGCAGGGCACGATCGAATCCCAGGTGGACGGCCGCCACCTCACCCTCGGCCCACTGCCCTGATCGCCGCCGATCTCCAGGGCCCGGGTCATCGACCTTCCACTCGCTGACCCGGGCCGGCACGTCATGGTCGAGTTCCGCGAGGCTGCGGCGCGCCAAGCGCCGCGGCCCGCGCGAGCCGGTTCGGAGTCGGCACCTTGCCATTGAGATCAGACGTAGCGGCCGACGCAGTCGGTGAACCGGCCCCTTGATTCGGCGCAGTCGTAGGTGAAGTGCTCACGACCACCCGATCCGGTGGCGAAGTCGTACTCCGCGATGGTCCGCCCCGGACCGCCCGGCCGTACCGAGAGCACGCGGTAACGGCCGCCGACCTCGATGACCTCGGGGATGAGGAATCTGTTCATGATCTCGTCCCGGCCCCGGTAGATACGGCCGACGCTGTCGAACCGGGCGTCCTCGGCGAACAGGGCGGCGACCGCCGCACGGTCGCGCCGGTCGACCGCCGCCACGAACCGATCGACCAGTTGCCGGTCGGTCGTGGCGGCCGTGGCGGGCGTCGAGGGCGTGGCGGGCGTCGAGGGCGCGGTTCGGCGCGGCGGCGGTTCGTCGGCGCAGCCGGCGGCGGCCAGGCACAGGGCCACAAGCAGCATGAGCGATCGGGTCACGTTCTTGCCCCACATGCAAGCTCGCCGTACATCCCGGGCCGGAGAACTATCGCGCCGAAGCCGTCGGCGGGTGCTTCAAGGCCGCCGAGCGGAAGGGTTGGAGGGTTCTTCATGACTGAACGGTCTCCGGCATCGGCCATGTACGTCCAAGACATGTTGGTATAACCAAAGGTCATAAACCTCGCCTGCGGTGACGCGGAACCGGCTGATGTGGATGGTTGCGAGCAGCGCGGCGAGCCTCCACGCCGAGCTCACCTCGGGCCGGCATCGCGGTCGGGCATGATGCGGTGGAGAAGTCACGGGTGGGGGCCGGAGGCGGGGGAGGGGTGCTCCTGGAGCCTGATGGCGTCGGCCCAGAGCGTGGTGAGCAGGTCGATGACGTCGTCGAGTTCGGGGGGCGGTTCGCCGCGGCGGGCGCCGACGACGAAGACGTCGTAGCAGTACGACTGGACCATCAGGTTCATCGCCCGGGACACCTCGAACGGGTCGAGGTCGGGACGGACCCTGCCGAGCTCGATCCCCTTGCGCATTTTGCGGGCGAAGTTGCTCCGGAAGGCGTGCTCGAAGTCGTGCCGCAGGTCGGCCAAGCGGTCGTCGATGTGGCTGGCCACCTCCCAGAGCGAGAAGAACGGGCTGCTCTGGGCGTACAGCGTGACCAGTGCCGCGATCGCCCGCCGCAGCCCGAGCCGTCCCGACGCGGGTTTCCAGTCGCCGGCGCCCGCGCGCAGCATGCCCAGCGCGTGGTCGGCGGCCAGCGTGGCGACGATGTCGTTGCGGTCGGCGAAGTACTGGTAGATCGTCGGCAGGCTCACGCCCGCCTCTCGCGCCACGTCGTTGAGCGAGGTGTTGAGGTAGCCGCGCTCGGAGAACAGCCGGGCCGCCGCCTCCAGCAGCTTGGCGCGAGTCTGCATGGCCCGTTCGCCGACCGGTGTCTCCCGGCCGTCCTGGCGCCGCACGGCCAGCTTGATCTCCTCGGCCGCCTTGATCAGCTTCTGCAGGCGTGGGGACTCTGCGGCCTCGGCGCCTTCGGCGCCCTCGGCACCGGCCGTACCCTCCGTGGTGGTCATCGTGGTCTCTGTCGCCTCGTCGAGATGGTCCGGCCGCTCCGCGGTGGGGCGGCCGTGCTCGCCACCGCAGTCTAGCTGATGACTAGTCAGAATCGCGATGCGCCCGCCCGCGCCCCTTCCGGTGGGTGTGCCGGACTACCTCGCGGAGTTCCTGTACGAACGCCATCTTGCGATTTCCAAACGGTTCTGAATTAATTCAGGAAGCGTGATGAGGGCTCGCGCGCCAAGGAGGTGCCCGGGACATGCAACTGTCAGGGCTGGCCCCAGGTGACTGGGTGACGCTGAACGCACGGTCCGCCCCGGACACCGAGTGCCTGGTGTCCGCCGAGGGCGAGGTCCGGACCTTCACCGAGGTCGACGGCCGGGTGACCCGCCTGGTGCGGGCGCTTCGGACACTGGGCGTCGGACGCGGCGACCGGGTCGCGATCATGGCCACGGACTCCTGCGACTACGTCGAGGTGGTTCTGGCCTGCATGAAGCTGGGGGCGACCTACGTGGCGCTCAACTTCCGGCTCGCCCCGGCCGAGGTGCGCACGGTGCTGGGCGCCAGCCAGGCCAAGGTGGTCTTTCTCAGCGGCCGGTACGAGGAGGCCATCGAGGGCTGCTTCCCCGAGGCCGCCGCCCACGTCCGTGCCCGGATCACCTTCGACACCTCGGCGGACGGTCTCCCGTCCTACGAGGAGTTCCTGGCCTCGGGTCCGGATGGTGGGGAGATCGAGTCCGTCACAGGCGACGACGACATCCTCAGCATCTCCTTCACCAGCGGGACCACCGGGACGCCCAAGGGGGTCATGCAGTCACAACGGATGATCAAGGCGATCACCGGGTCCGGCGTGGCGGAGCTCGGCATCCGGCCGGGCGACCTGCTGATGTCGGGCGCGCCGCTCTTCCACGCCGGTGGCATCGGCCATGTCTTCTACGGCGTCTCCCGCGGCGCGGGCTCGGTGGTGCTTCCGCAGTGGGACGTCGACCTGGGTCTGCGCTGGCTGCAGTCCGGCCGGGTCCGGCAGGCGATGCTCGTCCCCAGCATGATCATTCAGCTGCTCGCGCACCCGCGGGTCCGGGCGACCCGCTACCCCCGCCTTCGATCGATCATGTACGGCGGCGCCCCGATGCCGCCTTCGGTGATCCGGGAGATGGCCGAGGTCTTCGACTGCGACCTGCACAACGGCTTCGGCGCCGGTACCGAGGCCGGTGGGCAACTGGTGCTGCGGCCCGAGGACCACCGCCGCGCGCTGGCCGGCGAGGAGTGGCTGCTCGGGTCGATCGGCAGACCGGCGTACGGCTGCGATGTGCGGCTGCTCGGCCCGGACGGCCTGGAGGTCCCGGATGGCGAGGTGGGCGAGATCGCCAGCCGGGGCGACACCGTCATGAGCGGCTATCTGGGACAGCCGGAGCTGACCACCCGGGTGGTGCGGGACGGCTGGTTCCGCGCCGGCGACCTGGCCTGGAAGGACACCGAGGGCTACTTCCACCTGGCGGGCCGGGCCGACGACATGATCGTGCGCGGCGGGGAGAACGTGTACCCGGTCGAGATCGAGGACGTGGCCGGCGACCATCCGCGGATCGCGGAGATCGCGATCGTGGGCGAACCCGACCACCACTGGGGGCAGGTGGTCACCGCCGTGGTGACGCTCAAGGACGGTCACCGGGACGGCGGCCTGACCGCCGCCGAGCTCCGCGCGCACTGCCGCGGCCGGCTGGCCGCCTACAAGATCCCGACGCGGGTGGTCGTGGTGGACGACATGCCGCGCAACTCCACCGGCAAGATCCACAAGGCGGTGCTGCGTGAGTGGCTCGCCCAGGGGGTGATCGCATGACGACCGGGCCGCGGACCGTTCCGACCCTGGAGGAGATCGCCGCCGAGGCGCACGCCTTCGCGGCCGCGAGGGTGCCCCGCCGGGCCCCGGCCGCCGCGGGGGAGGGGCCCGACGACGTGATGGGCGTCGGGCTACGGCGCGGCGAGGCCGAGGCGGCCGAGGTCGAGGCCGCCCGTGCCTGGCAGCGCGAGCTCTTCGACGCGGGTCTGGCCTGGGTCGACGGTCCCGTGGAGTACGGCGGCCGTGGGCTGGGCCAAGCCCACCGCGATCGGGTCCACGCGGTGCTGCGCGAGTATGAGGTGCCCAACACGGCCTGCTTCATGGTGGGCCACGACATCGTCGCTCCGGCGATCCTGGCGCACGGCACAGCGGAGCAGCGGGCGGCGTACCTGCCAGGGATCTGGCGCGGCGACCTCATCTGCTGCCAGCTGTTCTCCGAGCCCGACGCGGGCTCGGACCTGGCCGGGCTGCGGACCACCGCGCGCCGCGACGGCGACGGGTGGGTGATCGACGGCCAGAAGGTCTGGTCGTCCTACGCCCACCTGGCCCAGCTCGGCGAGTTGCTGGCCCGCACCGGTGACCAGGCCGACCGGCACCGCGGCATCACCGCGTTCCTGGTCGACATGCAGGCGCCCGGCGTGGACGTGCGGCCGCTGCGGCAGATCACCGGATCCGAGCACTTCAACGAGGTGTTCCTGGACCGGGTACGGGTGCCCGACGCGCAGCGGCTCGGCCCGGTCGACGGCGGCTGGCCGGTCGCGCTGACCACGCTCACCAGCGAGCGGACGCTGATGGGCGACGAGCACAACGGCCTGGTGAACGACCCGGTCCGGCGGCTGTACGCGCTGGCCGCCGCGACCGGCGCGGACGCCGACCCGGTCGTCCGCGAGCTGCTCGCCGAGGCATGGGAACGCGAGCAGATCGTCCGTGAGACGGCCCGGCGCAGCCTGACCGCGCCGGCCGAGGCCCAGGCCGGGTCGGTGCTGAAGCTGCTGAGCACCGCCGACATGGAGTTCTGGATCGCCGTCGCCACACGGATCCTGGGCCCGCGGATGGTCGTCGACCACGGCGAGTGGGGCACCTACGCGTGGAGCCAGCTCCTGCTGGGCGCCCCGGCGCACCGCATCGCCGGCGGCAGCGACGAGATCCAGAAGAACATCATCGCCGAACGCGTGCTCGGGCTGCCCCGTGACCCGCGTCCCCCGAGCCCGGACCGTTCCACGACCTCATGACCCCCATATCCGGGCCGTGCCATCGGGAAGAGCCGTGGCCCGGACCGGAGATCTCGCGCATGGACGAGCCCCAAGCCGTGCCCTGCGCATGCCCGTGACTCCCAGCGACCGCGAGGACAGCCTGATGCTCACCGGTGACCAGTACCTCGAATCCCTCCGTGACGGCCGTCGGCTGTTCATCAACGGCCACTCCGTCCCCGACGTGACCAAGGAACCGCTGCTGCGGGGCGCCGTCCTGGCCGCCGCCCGCGGCTACGACCGGCACTACCAGCCCGGCGACGACGCGTTCGGGCCCTATTTCTTCATCCCGACCTCGGTCGAGGAACTACGCGCCGCCCAGGAACGCCAACTGCACTGGGACTTCCCGACCATCTCGACCTCCAACGGCCTGCTGATGGTGCTGACCGCGGCCAGCCGGATGCGCGCGGACCACCCTCGGTACGCCGAGCGCGCCCTGGCCTACTTCGAGGAGAGCAAGCGCCGCGACATCCGGCTCGTCCAGACGATCACCGACGCCAAGGGCAACCGGGCGCTCCCGCCGGGCGCGCAGGACGACCCCGACCTGTATGTCCGGATTGTCGACCGGCAGCCGGACGGCATCGTCATCCGCGGTGCCAAGCTGCACATCAGCTCGGCCGCGATCTGCCACGAGCTGATGGTGATGCCGACCAAGCGGATGAAGCCCGGCGAGGAGGACTACGCCGTCGCGGCGGCGGTGCCGGTCAACGCGCCCGGCGTCCGCGTCATCAACGCCTCCTTCGCCCCGCGCCCGGACCTGGACCCCGACCTGTACCCCTACAGCTCGCGGAACGTCATGTCGGAGGGGTTCGTGGTCTTCGACGACGTGTTCGTCCCCAACGAGCGGGTGTTCCTCGCGGGGGAGGTCGAGCATTCGGCGACGTTCGCGCACGCCCTGGGGCTCTGGGAGCGGCTCGGCAGCGTCGGCAGCTACGTCCGCCTCGCCGACACGCTGGTGGGGCTCGCCCAACTGGTGGCGGAGGCCAACGGGCTGCAGCGGATCGGCCATATCAAGGACAAGATCGCCGAGATGATCACCTACGCCACCCTGATCCGGGCCGGGTTCGAGGCGGCGATGCACCACGCGACGTTCACCCCCGAGGGCTGGGCGTCGCCGGACGAGCTGTTCACCAACGCCGCCAAGTACCACGCCGCCGAGCAGTTCAGCCTGATGGTGCGCCACCTGCACGACATCGCCGGCGGCTCGGTGCTCACCGCGCCGTCCCCGGCCGACCTGCGCAACCCCGAGACCGGGCCGGACCTGCGCAAGTACATGCGCACCATGGAGGGTGTCGACGCCGAGTACCGGATGCGGCTCTTCCACACCATCCGCGACTTCACCGCGGACGCCTTCGGCGGCTGGAAGCATGTCACGGTGATCCAGGCCGGCGGGGGCCTGTACGCGCAGAAGGTCGTCGTCACCAAGAACTACGACATGGAGGCCGCCAAGGCCCTCGCGTACGAGACCGCGGGCATCACGCCGGACGGCAAGGTCGTGGAGTCGGTCGCGGAGACGGAGCGATGATCTCGGCCGCGGAGCTGCGGGAACTGCGGGAGGCCACCCGCCGCTTCGTCCGCGCGTCCACCCCCCGCGGCGCGGACGAGCACGAGGCGGCCGCGTCGGCAGCGCCCGACCGGCGCGTCTGGACGGACATGGCGCGGCGGCTCGGGCTCCAGGGCGTGCGGGTGCCCGAGGACCTCGGCGGCACCGGCCTGGATCTCGAGGCGGAACTGGTCGTCCACGAGGAGATGGGCCGTGCCCTGCACGGCGGGCCGTTCCTGCCGGTCGTGGGGCAGGCCGTCCCGGGGCTGCTGACCCTGGCCCGCGATGGGCGGGTACGCGCCATGCTCACCGAGATCGCGGCCGGGACGTCGGTGGTCGTGCCGGCCGATGCCCGCTGGTACGACCCGCAAGCGGCACCGCCCGTCCTCACCGGAGGCGGGGACGAGGGGACGGTCACCGGCGTGGTGCCCGCGGTGCTCGCGGGCGCCGCCGCCGACTCCTGGCTGGTCCCGGCGGGCGCCGGCGGGCGGACGGTGCTGGCCTTGGTGCGGTCCGGCACCGCCGGCGCGACCGCCGAGCCGATGACCACGATCGACCTCACCCGCGGTTTCGCGACGCTGCGGCTGGAGGACGCCGCGGCCGTCGTGCTGGCCCGGGACGCGGAGGCCGAGCGCGCACGGGACGCGATGGAGGCGGGCGGGGCGCTGGCACTGGCGGCCGAGTGCGTCGGCGTCGCGGCCGAGGCCCTGGACCTGACCGTCTCCCATGTCAAGGTGCGCGAGCAGTTCGGCCAGGTCATCGGTGCCTTCCAGGGGGTCAAGCACCAGCTCGCCGACCTGTACGTGACGCTGGAGTCCGCCCGCTCAGCGCTCGCCTTCGCGGCCCGGTCGGCGGGGGCGGACCCGCCGCTGCGGGACGCGGCGCTGGCGGTGGCGCGGCGGCGGTGCGGCGCGGCGGCCTTCCGGATCGCCGGCGAAGCGATCCACCTGCATGGCGGTATCGGGTTCACCTGGGAACACCCGGCGCACCTTTACTACCGCCGTGCCAAGACCAACCAGGTGCTGCTCGATGCCGGGGGCAGACAGGCAGAGACGATCACGGCCGGCGTCGCGGCGCTCTACGCCCGCTGAGCGGGCGGGGCGCCGCCGCGACCGCGTCGATGATCTAGGGAAATCTGACGCATTGTCATAAATTTTCGAGAGCCTGGCGGTCGTTCGGCGAGAAGGGGGCGCGGGCCACGGTTCCGACCCTTCTCCCTGCGATTCCTCAGGCGATCTTCAAGGCCGCCGCCGCCGCGCCTTCTTCGCCGTCCGGCGGCGACCGGCCCTTCGGCATGCCCGGGCGGAGGTGCCCGCCCGGGCACGCTGCGATGCCCTCGACCTGCTGAAGTACGCCGGAAACGGCTTCCGATCGAGGCGTTGACACCCGCCATGTGACTGCGGTTACATGGCGGATATCTGATAGATAGTCAGACTTTAGGCCGGCAGCCGCGACTCTCCGTACTTCGTTCAGTGGAGTCCTGCGGTATCTAGTCGGAAAGGGCTTCAGATGACCATAAGATCCCTGAGAATGGGCGCCACGCTGGTGGCGGCGGTGCTGCTCCTGACCGCCTGTGGCGGGGGCCGCGCGGAGACGCGGCAGTCCGGATCCGGCGACTCGGCCGGGATCTCCAACGAGAAGGCGGCTGCGGAGGTCACGAAGCTGCTCGCCGGCGACGTCGAGTTCCCGATGCCGACCGAGCCGGTCAGCCCGGGCACGCACCGGGTCGCCGTGATCGCCAGCGGGCTGGCCTCCCCGGGACCCTCGGTGCTGGCGCAGAGCGCCATGGACGCCGTCAAGCGGATCGGATGGACGGCCGACAAGCCCGGTGACGGCAAGTTCACCCCCACCACGCAGGCACAGCTGATCGAGAAGGCGGTGCTGGACAAGGTCGACGGCATCATCCTGGTCTCCATCACCCCCTCGGCCGTCGCCGCGGCGGTCAAGGCCGCCGCCGACGCCAAGATCCCGGTTGTGTGCGCGCTGTGCGGCCCCGGCCTGCCGCAGGGCATGGTCGGCGTCGGCAACGACGACCAGGCGGCCGGGCGCGCCCAGGCCGCGTACGCCGCCTCGCTGGCCAAGCCTGGCGACACCGTCGTGGTGTACCAGAACACCGAGTTCAAGCAGTCCGAGGAGCAGATGGCCGAGGCCGCCCGCGCGGTCAAAGAGATGTGCCCGGACTGCAAGGTGGAGACACCGTCGCTGCTGCTCGCCCAGGCGGCGATGCCCAACGCCCCGATCTTCACCTCGCTGCTGAACAAGTACCGGCAGGGCACCGTGAGCTCGGTGCTGATGCCGTTCGACACCCCGGCCTCGGTGCTCGCCAACTCCGCCGCCCAGATGGGACGGTCCGACTTCGCCGTCGTCGGCCTCGGGGCGCTCTCCCCCTTCGTCGACATGGTCGGCAACGGCCGGCCGGCCGTCGCGAAGGCGGACGTGCTGATCTCCACCCCGCTCTACGGCTGGGCCTCGGTCGACCAGCTCGCCCGGCTACTGGCCGGCAAGCAGCCCTGGAAGGCCGACGAGATGCCGGTCGCGCTGATCGACAAGTCGACCTACGGCAGGTACACGAAGGGCAACATCTTCGTCCTCCCGAAGTTCGACTACAAGGCGAAGTTCGCCGAGCTCTGGGGCCGATGACCGCGGCCTGACCCGCGCATCGACCGAGCCCCCCGCCCGCCCAGGCGGCACCCCACCGGAACGGGACAGGAAGGGACCGAGGATGAAGACGACGCAGGAACTGCTGCGCGACTCCTACGAGTACGCCGCCAGCCCCTTCGCCTCCCTCCTCCGGTTCGACGACGCCGCGGCCGTGGTCACAGGCGGCGCCCAGGGGATCGGCCGGGGGATCGCCGGCCGGCTGGCCGAGTTGGGCGCCGCGGTGACCCTGGTCGACATCGACCCAGCGGTCACCGCGACCGCGGCCGAACTGGCCGGGCGGCACGGGGCCGACGTGACGGCGCGGGTGCTCGACGTGCGGGACAGCGCCGCGCTGGCCGAACTGGCCGGCACCGTGCTCACCACCGGCGTACGCCGGCTGATCTGGGTCAACGCCGCCGGGATCTATCCCTCGCACCCGCTGCACGAGCTGACCGACGCGGAGTGGGACCGGGTGGTCGGCCTCGATCTCACGGCGACGTTCTACGGCTCGCGGGCCGCCGGCCTCGCCGTCCGGGCCGCCGGCCTGGAAGGTGTGATCGTCAACATCAGCTCGGTCGCCGGCTTCCGGGTCGGCCGGCCCCCGGGCCTGGCCCACTACGCCTCGGCCAAGCACGGCGTCCAGGGCCTGACCAAGGCACTGGCCGTCGAACTGGGGCCGTACGGCGTCCGCGCCGTAGCGGTGGCGCCGGGCGCCGTGGTCACCGAGGGTCTGGTCGCCCGGTTCGGCGATCTGGACCTGGAGAACGGCACCGACTACTTCTCCACCCGCGCGCAGGACATGCCGATCAGGCGGCCGAGCCTGCCGGACGACGTCGCCCGGGCGGTGTGCTTCCTCGCCTCGCGCGCGGCGGCCAACATCACCGGGGTCATCCTCCCCGTCGATGCGGGACATCTGGTGCTGTGACCGGCCCCGCGAACGGCACCGCACACGACCCCGCGACCGCATTCCGAAGGGACCGCCGATGGTGATCTCGACCCTCGCCCCCGACGCCCCGGACGACCTCATGATCGAGGTCGCCGGCGTGCGCAAGCGCTTCGGGCGCACCCAGGCGCTGCGCGGGATCAGCTGCGCCTTCTCCCGCGGCGAGTTCGTGGCCCTGCTCGGCCCGAACGGCGCGGGCAAGTCCACCCTGGTCAAGCTTCTCGACGGGGTGTACCCGGCCGACGAGGGCACCATCGCGATCCGCGGGGGCCGGGCCGGGCTGGGCGTCGTCCATCAGGACCTCGGCCTGGTGGACGGCATGACGGTCGCGGAGAACCTGTTCCTGGGCGCGCCCCGGCGGCTGGTCAGCCCGCGCGCCGAGGCGCGGCTCACCACCGAGGCGTTGCGGGCCGTCGGCCTCACCTCGATCGATCCTCACGCCCTGGTGTCCTCGCTGAACCTGGGCCGGCGGGCGATGGTCGCCGTCGGCAGGACGCTGTATCGCGGCGCCGACACCGTCCTCATCGACGAGGTCACCGCCGGCCTGCACCCGCACGAGGCGCGCTGGGTGGTCGAGCGGCTCCGGGTGGCCGCCGGGCTCGGCGCGACGGTGCTGATGGTCACCCACAAGCTGGACGAGGTGATCGGCGCGGCGACCCGCTACGTCGTGCTCAGCGACGGGAAGGTGGTGCTGGACGCCGGCGCGGAAGGCATCACCCGGGACGACCTGGTCGACGCGATGAGCCGGAAACGCCCGGCCGGCCCTCTCGCGCAGTCCGCGGATCCCGCCGCCTCCAGCGGCGGCGACGTGGTGTGCGAGCTGCGGGGCGTGCACGCCGGCGCCGCCGGCCCGATCGACCTGACCGTCACCGAGGGACGGATCACGGCGCTCACCGGCCCGCTGGGATCGGGGCTGCACGAGGTCGCCTACGCCGCGGCGGGACTGCTCACCCCGGACGCCGGCACCGTCCACGTCCCGGACGGGGTGTCCCGGGCGTGCGTGCCCGCCCAGCGCGAGACCGAAGGGGTGTTCGCCGAGGACACCGTGCTGTTCAACGTCGCGGTCGGTGGATGGGCCCGCTGGCGCGGGCGCACCGGACTGCTCAGGGTGCGGCAGATGCGGCGCGACTGCGATGACGCGGTGGCCGCGCTCGGCGTCGTCCCGCACCGGCTGGACGCCGCCGTGTCCGAGCTGTCCGGGGGCAATCAGCAGAAGACCCTGTTCGCCCGCGCGCTCATGCGCCGCCCGCGGCTGCTGGTCCTGTGCGAACCGACCCGCGGCGTCGACGTCGCGACCCGGCGGGAGATCTACGGGCAGGTCCGCCGGATGGCCGCCGGAGGCACCGGCGTGCTGGTGGCCACCACCGACTACGAGGACATCGCCGCGCTGGCCGACACGGTCGGCGTGCTCACCGCCGGCGGCACGGTCTCGGAGTGGCTGCCTTCCGACCGTTTTTCCGAACTGTCCACCGAGCTTGCCTGAACGGGAGGCCCCGATGTCCATCGACGAAACCGAGTCGCCCGGCACCGCCGTCGGCGAGGCCGGCTCGTCCGGCGATGGAGCGTCCGCGCAGCCGCCTCCGGACGCCGGGCCGACCGGCCGGAACCCCTGGCGGGAGACCGGGGCCAGCGTGGCCACCGTCGCCGCCTTCGGCGTGGTCTTCCTCGTCTACGCCCTGTGGCTGCGGGGCGGGTTCTACGACGTCACCCGGCTCTCCTTCGACGTCAGCCGCAGCGCCCCGCAGCTCGTACTGGCCGTCGCCGTCGCCGTCTGCATGTGCGGCCACCGGTTCGACCTCAGCGTCGCCGCGGTGGCCACGGCGGGCTGCTTCCTGACGGTGGGCGCGTTCATCGACGCCGGGCTGCCCATGGCCGCCGCCCTGGTGCTCACCCTCCTGATGGGCGCGGTCGCCGGTCTGTTGAACGGCATCCTGGTGACCAGGTTCCGCATCAACGCGTTCATCGCCACGCTCGGCACCGGCGGCCTCATCACCGGGTTCACGGTCGTCTACTCCGCGGGCGAGGTGGTCGGCCCGACGCCGGGCTCCGGGCCGCTGCCCGGCTGGTTCTCCGGTGCCGGATCGCTGGGCGACTTCCAGAACAAGGTTCCGCCCGCCGTGAGCGTCCTGGTCACCGCCGCCGTGGTCGCCGCCATGCTCATCTCGCTCGACCAGCGCTTCCCCGGCCCCGACGCGCGCCGCCGGATCCAGGGAACGGTCCTCGGCCTGGTCGGCGTGCTGCTGGTCGGCGGCGCCTGGGCGCTGGGCCTGACCGCCGAGTTCGACTGGATGATCGTGATCATTCTGGTGCTCACGCTGCTGGTGTGGACGGTCATGAAGTACACCGCCATCGGACATGCGATCTACGCCGTGGGCGGCAACCCCAGCGCCGCGGCGTTCGCCGGGATCCGCACCGATCTCATCTCGGCGTGCCTGTTCGTCTTCTCCGGGACGATCGCCGCGCTGGCCGGCATCCTGATCGCCTCCCAGCAGGGCAGCGCCTCGCCGGGCGTGGCCGACCCGCTGCTGCTGCCCGCGTACGCCGGCGCCTTCCTCTCCACGGTCATCCTCTCCCGCGGCCGCTTCCACATCTGGGGCACCGTGGGCGGCAGCATCGCGCTGGTCTACGTCACCGACGGCCTGGTGGTCGGCGGCGTCGAGTACACCTGGACCCAGGTGATCAACGGTGCCGTGCTCATCGTCGCGGTGGCCCTGAGCACCTTCCTCCAGCGCAGGCCCGGCTCCTGACCCCATGTCCCGCCACCCGTTCCCGTCCCCGCGGTGCCCGGCCACGCCGGGTCCCGCTTCCCGAGGAGGTACTTGTGATCGTCGTCAGTGGGATCATGGAGGTCGCGCCCGCGGACGCCGACCGCTTCACCACGCTGACCCGCCGCCTGGTGGACGCCACCCGCCGCGAGCCCGGCTGCGTGGACTACCGTTTCGCGCAGAGCATCGAGCGGCCCGGGCGCTTCGAGGTCTTCGAGGAGTGGGCCGACCAGGCCGCGCTCGACGCCCACGTCCGGGCCGCGCACTACCGCGACTGGAGCCGGGCGCTCAAGGACCTCGAGGTCACCCAAATGTCGATCGTCCGGTACGCGGCGGCGGAACGGACCGTCCTCGCGTGAGCGCCGTCGAACGGACCGGCGCCGCGCCCGCCGGGCTGGACGACTTCCCTCCCGGTGTGGAGCCGAACGAGACGCTGCGCATGATCGGGTCCGCCCGGGCGATGCGGCGGCTGCGCCCCGACCCGGTCCCCGATGCGCTCGTCCGCGCGCTGGTATGGGCCGGCACCCGCGCGGCGAGTCCGAACAACAGCCAGTTGTGGCGGTTCGTCGTGGTCCGCGACGACGGCCAGAAGGCCGCGATCGGCAGAGCCCTGGAACGGTTCGTCCGCTGGATCGACTCCCTCGGCGAGCCCGCCGACGATCGCGACGCGCACATCCGCGCCGAGGCACGCCACCTGGTCGTCTCCGTCGCGGACGCCCCGGTGCTGCTGGTGGTGTGCGCCGAGCACTCGTATCCCGAGCGCGGCCCGGACCCGCGGTACCTGTGGTCCGCGGTGAACACCGCCAGCCAGAACGTGCTGGTCGCCGCGCGCTCGCTCGGCCTGGGCGCGACGCTCACCATGATGCACGTCGGCAACGAGCAGGCCGTGCGCGACATACTCGGCCTCCCCGACGACGTCCATATCGGGACCATGATCCCGGTCGGCTGGCCGGACCGCCCGTTCGGGCCGGTCCGGCGCCGCCCCCTGGATGACGTCGTCCACCACGACCGCTGGCGTGGCGGTGGCCACGCTCGTGACGCGAAGGACCCACAGTGACGAACATCGACCGCGAGTTCATCGGCCTTCCCTCCCCGGCCATCGGCCGGGCGGGGGCGGGCGGCCACCCGCTCCAGGGCATCTACTACACGCCGGCGGGCAGGAAACCGAAGACCGCGCTGATCGCCACCCACTACAACGTCGACTTCAGCGAGCACTACATCGCGACCCGGATGGCCGAGCGCGGCTACGGCTTCCTCGGATGGAACACCCGGTTCCGCGGCGCCGAGCATTTCTTCACCCTCGACCACGCGCTGGCAGAGATCGGCGTCGGCGTGTCGTGGCTGCGGTCGCAGAGCGTGGAGCAGGTGGTGCTGCTCGGCAACTCCGGCGGCGGCTCGCTGATGACCGCGTACCATTCCCAGTCACGCGAGCCCAATATCCGCCCGCCGTACGGCCGTGACCAGGTCTTCGAGCCGGCGCTGCACCTGCCGCCCGCCGATCTGATGATCTTCTTGGCGGCGCATCCCGGCCGGCCGGAGTGGATCACCCGCACGATGGACCCGTCGGTGCTGGACGAGACCGACCCCAACTCCGTCGATCCCGAGCTCGACATGTACGACCCCGCGCACGGCCCGTCGTACTCCCCGGAGTTCGTCGCCCGCTACCGGGCGGCCCAGGTCGCGCGTAACGACCGGCTGACCGCGTGGTGCAAGGAGCGGCTCGCGGCGATGGCGGACCGGCCCGCCCGGGACCGGATTTTCTCCATGTCGCGCACCTGGGCCGACCTGCGTTACCTGGATCCCACCATCGACCCGTCCAACCGGCCGACCCCGATGTGCTACTTCGGCGATCCCAAGCGCGCCAACTACGGCGTCTTCGGCGTCGGCGTGGTGTCGACCATGCGGACCTGGCTCAACATGTTCAGCCTACAGGAGTCCGACTGCGTCGCGGCCAAGCACCTACAGCGGCTGGACCTGCCGACGCTCGTGATCCAGCCGGACGCCGACACCGGCGTGTTCCCCAGCGACGCGCAGGGGCTCTACGACGGCGCGGTCTCGACGGACAAGGAACTGGTCACCCTGCCGGGCGACCACTACTTCGTCGAGCCGGCCGACGCACGCGACGTCGTCGCCGACACCCTGGCCGACTGGCTCGCCTCCCGGACGTCCCGATGAGCGCGGGCGGCACCACGACCGCGGACGCCGTCCCGGACGGGGGCGAGGACACCGGCGACTGGGACGTGCCCGCCCTGCTGACGCCCACGGAGGAACAGGCGGCGCTGCGCCGCATGCTGCGCGACTTCTTCGCCGAGCGGTGGCCCGAGGAGCGGCTGCGCGCCGTCGTCGGCTCCGCGGACGGCCACGACAGGGAGCTGTGGCAGGCGATGGCCGGGGAGCTCGGGCTGCACGGCCTCGCCGTCCCCGAGGACCTCGGCGGTGGCGGCTTCACCTACCCGGATCTGCTGGTGGTCTTCGAGGAGATGGGACGCGCCCTGGTCGGCGGGCCGTTCTTCGCCTCGATCGCCATGGCCTCCACGCTGCTGCTCGCGCTGCCCGACCGGAACGCCCAGGAGCGGCTGCTGCCCGGCGTCGCGTCCGGTGAACGCATCGCCACCGTCGCGGTGGTGGAGCACCCGACCCGGTGGGAGGCCCGCGACCCGGTGGCCGCGGCCGCGGGGACCGGAGTCGCCCGCACCGTCACCGGCGAGAAGCTGTTCGTGCTGGACGCCCAGGTCGCCGACGTGCTGCTGGTGGTGGTGCGCACCGAGCACGGCATCGGGGTGGTCGAGGTCGACGCCGCCGCGCCGGGTGTGCGGATCGAGCCGTTGCAGAGCGTCGACCTCACCCGGCGGCAGGCGCGGGTGGTGTTCGAGTCGGCACCGGGCACGCTGCTCGCCCCCGGCCACGATGCCGCGCCCGCCGTCCGCCGGATGTGCGACCTGGCCGGGGTGGCGCTGGCCGCCGAGCAGGTCGGCGGGGCCGCGCGCGTGCTGGAGATGGCCACGTCCCACGCCCGGACCCGCGAGCAGTTCGGCCGGCCGATCGGCGGCTTCCAGGCGGTCAAGCACCTGCTCGCCGACCAGCTCGTCGCGGTGGAGTCCGCCCGGGCCGCGCTGGCCTACGCCACCACCGCGGCCGCCTCGGCAAGCGCGACGGAGACAGGGACCGGTGCCGGTCTCCCCGTCGCGGCCGCGGCGGCGCAGGCGCTGTGCTCGGAGGTGTTCTCGGCCGCCGCCGAGGCCAACATCCACGTTCACGGCGGGATCGGGTTCACCTGGGAACACCCCGCCCACCTCTACTACCGCAGGGCGGTGTCGAGCGAGGTGATGCTCGGCCGGCCGCGTGAGCACCGCGCTCGGATCGCCGCCCACCTCGTCGCCATGTTGGAGACGCCATGAACGACTCTGGACCGGCCAAGCTCTCCTCACTCCAGCCCGCGGACTGGATCACCCTGCACGCCCGCTACCGCCCGGACGAGCGGTGCCTGGTGACCGGTGACGGCCGGGAGCACACGTTCGGCGAGATCAACGGCCGGGTCAACCGGCTGGCCCGCGCGCTACGGGCACACGGCATCCGGCGGCACGACCGCATCGGCATCCTCGCCACGGACTCGGTCGACTACATGGTGCTGCTGATGGCGTCCCTGAAGGTCGGCTCGACCTACGTGCCGCTCAACTACCGGCTCGCGCCCGGCGAGATCGTCACCTTCGCCAAAGCGGCCAAGCTGGACGGCTTTGTCACGATGGCACGGTACGCCGAGGCGGCCGCCGCCGTCGACGAGGTGTGCCCCGGGATGAAGCTGCGCGCGTCGTTCGACCCGTTCGGCGACCGGCCCCTGGTGGCCGACCTGATCGAGGAGCAGCCGGACGACGGCGACGCGGAGGTGCCGACCCAGCCCGAGGACATCATTTCGATCATGTTCACCAGCGGCACGACCGGGCGTCCCAAGGGCGTCATGCAGTCGATGCGCATGCTCGGCGTGTCCACCAACGTGTCTCTGCTGGACTTCGGATTCAAGCGCGGCGAGCTGCGCTACACCGCCTCGCCGATGTTCCACGCCGCCGGGATGGGCAGCATCTACTACGGCATCGCCCGGGGCTTCGCGTCGCTGATCATGGACCAGTTCGACCCGCGCGCCCTGGTGGAGTGGATGAAGTCGGGCGGGCTGACCGGGGCCCTGCTGATGCCGACGATGCTCAAGGCGCTGCTGGAGGTCCCCGGCGTCCGCGACCAGGCGTACCCGAACCTGCGCTCCATCGTGTACGGCGGCGCCCCGATCGGCATCGACCTGCTGCGGGACGCGATGGACGTGTTCAAGTGCGACTTCTTCAACAGCTTCGGCGCGGGCACCGAGGCGGCGGGGCAGACGATGTTCTACCCCGAGGACCACCTGCGGGCGCTGGCGGGGGAGGAGCACCTGCTCGGCTCCATCGGCCGTCCCATGTACGGGGTGGACCTGCGGCTGTGCGACGACGAGGGCAACGACGTCCCGCGCGGGCAGGTCGGGGAGATCACCACCCGGTCCGAGACCGTGATGAGCGGCTACCTCGACGATCCCGAGCGCACCGCCGAGGCCGTGGTGGACGGCTGGTTCCGGGCCGGGGACCTGGCCTGGATGGACGAGGATGGGTACCTGTTCCTGGCCGGCCGCAAGTCCGACATGATCATCCGGGGCGGGGAGAACGTGTATCCCGTCGAGATCGAGACCGTCCTGCTGGAGCATCCCTCGGTGGCGGCGGTGGCGGTCGTCGGCCGGCCCGACGAGCACTGGGGCGAGGTCGTGGTGGCCGCGATCGAACTCCGTCCCGGCCACGAGCTCGACGAGGAGGCCCTGAAGCGGCACTGCCGCGAGCGCTTGGCCGCCTACAAGGTGCCCGTCCGCTTCTACGCGATGGAGGACATGCCGCGCAACGTCAACGGCAAGCTGCAGAAGTTCGCGATCGCCGACCTGATCGCCGAGCGGTACGGGCGGTCCGGCGGAGGGGAGGCGGCTGCCCGGTGAGCGATCTCGAGGAGTTCCGGGCACGGGTCGAGGCGTTCCTGGCCGCACGCTATCCGCGCCGGCCGGACGCGCTGCGGCACGGGCAGGGCGACGACTCCCTGGTCGGGGCGGCGCTGCGGCATTGCGACGATGAGGCCGGTGACCTGCGGCGGGCGCGGGAGTACCAGCGCGCGCTCTTCGACGCCGGCCTCGCCTGGCTGGACGGGCCGGTGGAGTACGGCGGCGCGGGCCTGGGGGCCGCGGAACGGCGGGCCTTCGCCGAGATCGTGCGCCGGTACGAGGTGCCCGACCTCAGCGGGCTGCTGGTGGGGCAGCACATCATCGCCCCGGCGGTGCTCGTCCACGGCACCGACGAGCAGCGTGCGCGGCTGCTGCCGGCCCTGTGGAGCGGCGATCTCGTGGGGTGCCAGCTGTTCTCGGAGCCCGATGCGGGCAGCGACCTGGCGAGCCTGCGGACGCGGGCCCGCAAGGTCCCCGGTGGCTGGCGCGTGGACGGGCAGAAGGTCTGGTCGTCGGGGGCGCACCTGGCGGACGTGGGGGAGCTGCTGGCCCGGACGTCCCCGGACCCGGACAGCCGGACCCGGGGGCTCACCATGTTCCTGCTCGACATGAAGTCGCCGGGCGTGACCGTGCGGCCGCTGCGGCAGATGACAGGCACCGCCCACTTCTGCGAGGTGTTCCTCGACGATGTGTTCGTCCACGACGATGCCGTGCTCGGCGAGGTGGGCGGTGGATGGGCGGTCGCGAACGTCTCGCTCACCAGCGAGCGCGACAACTTCGGTGACGGCGGCGCCGACCTGTTCGTCCGCCTGCTGGATCGCCTGGTGCTGCTCAGCCGGGAGGTCGGCGCCGCCCGCGATCCCGACGTCCGTGACCGGCTGGCCGACGGGTACATCCGCCGCCTGATCACCCGGGTGCTGCCGGCCTCGCTGCGGACGGCGGCGCCGGAGGTCGCCGCCGTCGGCGCCAGCCTGGTCAAGCTCTTCGCGACCGACGCCGACCGCCGGCTGGCCCGGCTCGCCCTCGACGTGCTGGGGCCGTCCCTGACCGCCGACACCGGCGCCTGGGGCACCTATGCCTGGTCCCAGGTCGTTCTCGGCGTCCACGCCACCCGCATCGCCGGCGGCACCGACGAGATCCAGCGCAACATCCTCGCCGAACGCGCATTGGGCCTGCCCCGTGAACCCCGCCCGTCCCGCTGACGACCGGGACGGGTCCGGTCGCGGAATGACCGGAAGTAACGGACGGAGGGACTGCGGGCGCGGTCGATCGGGCGGTTGTCCTGCACATGCCGCGCCTCTGCGCGGCCGGTGTGGTCGCGGGGATGTCGTTGCGGGTGTCTCAGCGGCCGGCTGGAAGGAGTTCTGCGAGCAGGGCGCGCACGCGGGAGTCGATCTCGTCCCGGATCGGGCGGACCTGATCGACGGTTTTGCCTGCCGGGTCGTCCAGTTCCCAGTCCAGGTAGCGCTTGCCGGGGTAGATGGGGCAGGAGTCGCCACAGCCCATGGTGATGACCACGTCGGCGGCTTGCACCACCTCGTTGGTAAGCGGTTTGGGGAACTCGCGTGACAAGTCCAGGCCCAGTTCTTTCATGACGGTGATGACGGCGGGGTTGATGGTGTCGGCCGGAGCGGATCCGGCCGAGCGGACGTGAACCTTGCCCTGGGCGTGGTGGTCGAGCAAGGCGGCGGCCATCTGGGAGCGTCCGGCGTTGTGGACGCAGACGAACAGCACCTCGGGGACCTCGGGCATCAGGGCTCCTGAATACATAGGCGGCTGCGGTCAGCCGGGAGTGGGCGAAGCGGGGTGGCCAGGACGGGCAGGCAGGTATTGAACGCCCCAGCAGGTCGTAGCACTCGGCCACGCAGGCGTACACCGGGCGTAGATGCAGAGGAACCAGTTCGTCGGCGGCGCGGTGCAGCACGGAGGTGGCGGAAGCAAGGCTGGCGAACACGCGTCGCTCCGGGGCGGCGGTGGCACCGATCAACATCGTGACCGGCATTCCGTGCAGGCGAACTCGGTGAAGACCCGGTGGGCCGGTGCGCTCACGGGTGATCGGCTCCGACCGGCGTGGTGGCACCGTCGGTGACGGTGTCGGGTAGGGCCAGCACTCCGGCGAGCTGCTTCAACGCGTGCGGGACGATCCAGTAATAGACCCACGTGCCGCGCCGCTCAGAGTCGATCAGGCCCGCTTGGCGCAGCACCTTCAGATGGTGCGAGATCGTCGGCGCGGTCACCGCGAACGCCCCCGTCAGCTCGCAGACGCACACTCCCGCGCCGACCTGGCGTCCCCCGGCATGGGCGCCGATCAGCGACAGCAGGCGCAGCCGGATCGGATCGGCCAGCGCCTTGAACCCCCGCGCCAGTTCGGCCGCGCCGGCCTCGGAGATCGGCTCAGCGATCAGCGGCGTGCAGCACCCCGCCGGAGACGGACCCTGTTGCTTCGACATACCTCTAATTTGACAGGATGCTAATCAGGGGCGCAAACTCGCGGAGTGATTAGAAGACCGTCGAATCAGCATGGAGGAGGAACCATGTCCCGTGTCCAGCTCGCGCTCCGGGTCCCCGATCTGAGCGCCTCGATCGACTTCTACACCAAGCTGTTCGACACCCCGCCCGCCAAGATCCGCGACGGATACGCCAACTTCGCCATCGCACAGCCGCCCCTCAAGCTCGTCCTCATCGAAGGCGCGGACGAGCCGGCCACGCGGCTGGACCACCTGGGCGTCGAGGTGGACGACTCCGACCTGGTCACCACCGCCGCCCGGCGACTGGCCACCGCCGGACTGGCGACCCTGGAGGAGAACGACACCTCGTGCTGCTACGCACTCCAGGACAAGGTCTGGGTGACCGGCCCCGGTGAGGAGCCGTGGGAGGTGTACGTGGTCAAGGGCGAGGGCGACACGCTGGGCAAGGCCGAGAACCCGGCCACCACGACCGAAAACGGAGATCACGGGAAGACGGCCGCGCAGGGCTGCTGCTGAACGGCTCGGCAGGTGCGCCACTCTCGATGCTGCGCCATCCCTCGCCGCGTCCGCCGGCTCCTGCTCGCGAGGGCTGCGAAGCTCCCGCTTGGGCACGTTGAGGGGCGGCGAGTGCGGCGCCGTTGCGAGGGTGTTGATCATTGACGCCCTCGCAACGGCGGGAAGGGTGGGGTTCAGATGGTCAGCGCGCCGCCGTCGATCGGCAGGGCCACGCCGGTGATGTAGCGCGCCTCGTCGGAGGCGAGGAACAGGACGGCGTTGCTGACGTCGATCGACTCGACCCAGTCGATCGGCAGGAGGATCGTTGCCGCCGATGCCGCTCCGAAGTCCTTACGGGTGGGATTCTCGATGTCGGGGCAGAACAGGCGGTACATGCTCTCGTTCTGGATCATTTCGGTGTCGACCTGGGTCGGGTTGACCGTGTTGACCCGGATGCTGTGCGGCGCGAGTTCCTGCGCGAGCGTCTTCATCAGCCCCACCACACCGTGCTTGGCCGACACGTAATGCGACACGCCGCTGTAGGACCGTAGGCCGGCGACGGAGCTGGTGAGCACGATCGAGCCGCCACGCCCGCCCTTGATGAGATGCGGAATCGCCGCCTTGCAGGTGCGCCATACGCCGTTGAGGTTGATGTCGATCATCTGCCCCCAGGTTTCCTCGGTCAGCTCGTGTGACGGGCCGTTGGAGAGGATGCCGGCGTTCGCGCACACGATGTCGAGCCGGCCGAGTTCCGCGACGCCTGCGTCAACGGCATCTTTCAGTGACTGCATGTCGCGCACGTCCGCTTGCGTGGCGACGATGCGCCGGCCGAGCGCCTTGACCTGGCGCTCGGTCTCGGCCAGGTCCGCGGCGCTCGCCATCGCGTAGTCGACGGTGTCGATATCGGCGCAGTGGTCGATGGCGATGATGTCGGCGCCCTCCTGTGCGAGCCGGATGGCGTGGCTACGCCCCTGCCCGCGGGCTGCCCCGGTGATGAATGCGACTTTGCCTTCAACCCGACCTGCCATGTGCGCTCCTTCGGTTGTTGTCACTTGATCAGTACGCCTGCGTCGACCGGTAGTGCGACCCCGGTGATGTAGCGCGCCTCGTCCGAGGCGAGGAACAGCACCGCATTGCTCACGTCCCGCGCATCGACCCACGGGACCGGCAGCGCGTTCATCGCCTGCGACACCGGCGCGAAGTCGGCGCGGGTCGGATTGTCGACATCCGGGCAGAACAGCTCGAACATCGGCCTGTTCATGATCATCGGGGTGTCCACCTGGGTCGGGTTCACGGTGTTGACGCGAATCCGGTGCGGCGCCAGCTCTTGGGCGAGCGTCTTCATAAGGCCGACCACGCCATGCTTGGCCGCCGTGTAGTGCGCGATGTTCGCGTACGCCTTGAGCCCCGCCGCCGAACTGGTGAGCACGATCGCGCCGCCGCGTCCCCCGTCGATCATGTGCGGGATCGCCGCCTTGCACGTACGCCACACTCCGCCCAGGTCGACGTCGACGACATCGAGCCATACCTGCTCGTCCATGTCCTGGGCGGGCGAAGGCTTGTTGACGCCGGCGTTGGCGCAGACGATGTCGAGGCGACCGAGCTGGGCGACTCCGTCGTCCACCGCCGCGCGCAGGGCCGGGTAGTCGCGCACGTCGGCCTGCCGGGCGACGATGCGGCGGCCGAGCGCCTTGACCTGCCGGACCGTTTCGGCCAGATCCTCGGCCGTACCCAGCGGATAGGGGACGTTGTCCATGTCGGCGCACAGGTCGACGGCGATGATGTCGGCGCCCTCCTGCGCGAGCCGGATGGCGTGGCTACGCCCCTGTCCGCGCGCTGCCCCGGTGATGAACGCGACCTTGCCTTCAACTCGTCCGGCGCTCATTTGATCAGTCCGTAGCGCCTGCGGTCGATCGTGATCGCGACCGCCGCGATGACGACCGCTCCCTTCACGATCAACTGGGTGTACGGGCCCACCGACGTGATGTCCATGCCGGAGCCGAGAATGACGATGACCAGGGTGCCGAGCATGGTGCGGTGCGGGCCGCCGACTCCGCCCGACAGCGCGGTGCCGCCCACGACGATCGCGGCGATGGAGTTGAGCAGGCTCGGATCGGCGCCCAACGGCACACCCGTGCTCGCCTGACCGGTAAGGATGATGCCCGCCACGGCGGCGATGACGCCCGCGAGAGCGAACACCGACAACTTCACGGCACGCACTCGCACGCCACTGAGCCGGGCCGCCCGTTCGTTGCCCCCCACCGCGTAGAGGTGACGCCCGTAGGACGTCGCGAACACCAGTGCCGTCAATCCGATGGCCAGGACGATGGCGATGAGCGCGCCGTTGGGCAGACCCGGGATGGTCGAGGTGTTCACCAAGGTGTTGAGCAGGCCCGAGTTGAACGAGACCGGGCCGCCCTTGGAGATGGTGTTCGAGACGCCGTCGAGTATCGACATCATGCCGAGCGTCACCAGGAACGACGGCACTTTGAGCAGCGTGGTGACGATCCCGTTGACCAGGCCGACGAAGCCGCCGACCAGCAGGACGAGGACTATGGCCAGCGGGCCGCCGAGGGAGTCGATCCACTTGGCGATCAGGATGCCGGCCAGCGACGCGTTCGCCGCGACGGACAGGTCGATTCCGCCGATCAGGATGACGAACGTGCCGGCGAGGGCGAGGACGGAGAGGAACGCCATCTGCCGCAGGATGTTCTGGGCGGAGCCGGTCGAGATGAACGCCGGGTTCTGCGCGCCGAAGTAGGCCACGAGCACGATGAGCGCCACGATCGGGATGAGGATGTTGCGGTACCGGTCGAGGAACGTGGACGCCGCCGCCGGCGACCGTGGGGACGAGCGCTCGTCACCGGTCTGCCGCTTCACCAGGCGTGGCGAAGACTGGGTCATTTGCGGACCTCACATCATGTAACGGACGATGTCGACTTCGCTGGGCTTGGCGGCGGCGGGGGCGGGGATCTCGGCGGTGACATGGCCGTCCTTGAGCACCAGGATCCGGTCGGCCAGGCCGATGATCTCCTCCAGGGACTCGGTGCACAGCAGCACACCGACGCCGCTTCCCGCGAGGTCTCGGATGAGCTCGTAGATCTCCTCTCGCGTGCCGACGTCGATGCCGCGCGTCGGATCGTCGAGCACGAGCAACCGGCAGTCGCGGCCCAGCCAGCGCGCGAACACGGCCTTCTGCTGGTTGCCGCCCGACAGCTCGCCGATCGGGGTGGACAGCGACTCGGTCTTCACCCGCAACCGCTTCGCCAGCGCATCGGTCCTCGAACGCTCGGTGGGCAGGCGGAGCAGCCGCGACCACCGCGAGGTGAGCAGATCGAGGAAACCGATCGAGATGTTCGAACGGACGGACATGGTCGTGAACAACGAGTCGTTGGCGCGCTCGGGCGGCACGTAGAGGACGCCGTTCCGCATGGCCTGCGCCACCGTCCACCGGGAACGGCGGGTGCCGTCGACGACGATCGACCCCGAGTCGAGCCCTTCCGCGCCGGCGCACACGGCCGCGAGCTCGGACTTGCCCGAACCGATCACCCCGGCGAGACCGACGATCTCGCCGGGGCGCACCGCCACGTCGACGTCGGTGAACGCGCCCGACTTGGTGCCGCCGATGACGCGCATGATCGGCTCGGCCGACGAGGCGCCTCGTTGCTCGTCCTCGCGGTAGTAGTCGACGCTGCGCTCGCGGCCGACCATCAGTTCGTGCAGCCGCGAGTCCGTGATGCCGTCGTTGGGCACCGTGTCGATCACCTTGCCGTCCCGGAGGACCAGCAGCCGCGAGCTCAGCCGGAGCACGTCCTGCAGGATGTGCGACACATAGATGAACGCCACCCGCGAGCGCCATCGCTCGATGAGCGAGAACAGCAGATCGACCTCGTGCTCGCTGAGCGCGCTCGTCGGCTCGTCGAGCAGGATCACCGGCGGACGGTCGGTGAGCCGTGCCAGGGCGAACGCCTTGGCGATCTCGACGAGCTGCCGCTGCGGGTAGCTCAGGTCGGCGACGATCGCGTCGGCCGGGATCTCGTCCAGATGCAGGTCGTGCAGCAGGGCGCTCGCCGCGGCACGCAACCGGCGCGCTCGTGACCACCCGCGGCCGGGCACGAGGGCCTCGCGGCCGAGGTAGATGTTCTCGTACACCCGCAGCGGTTCGACGAGCGCCTGCTCCTGCGCGACGACGGAGATGCCCATCGCGGACAGCCTGCGGGGGTCGCCGAGCGGCGCGTGGGTGCCGTCGACGGTCATCGTGCCTTCGTCCGGCCGGACCGTACCGCTCAGCACACCGATCAGCGTCGACTTCCCCGCGCCGTTCTCACCGATGAGGCCGAGCACCTCACCGGTACTGACGTCGAGCGACACGTCGCGCAACGCGTGCACGATGCCGTAGCTCTTGGAGATGCCGGTGAGCTTCACCGTCGATGTAGAAGGCACGTCGGGCCGCCCCGCTCTTGGATGGACTGTGGTGGGATGCCGCCGCGCTCAGGCGACGAGCTTGCTCTTGAACTCGAACAGGGGGCCGGACTTGAACGCGGCCGCGTAGTCGGCCCGGACCTTGCCGATGTCGGCGGACGCCCACGCCGGGTTGAGCTTGTACTGATCCTGGGGAACGCCGGCGTAGAACTCCTTGGGATCGATCGGGTTGAGCAGCGTCTGCGGATCCCAGTCGTTCGGATGGAGCGCCTTGCTCATCTTCGTCCAGTTGAACGGCAGCTTGCCGGCGTAGACGGTGTCCAGAACCTTCTGGGCGATGTCGGGCGTGACGAGCAGCGCGCCCTGCGAAAGGAATCTCTCCGGCAGCGAGAGCTCCACCCCGTTGAGAACGTCGAACACCGTGATGCCCAGCAGCCCGGCGGTCAGACCGCCGATCGTGGCACTGGTCAGGTACTGCTTGCCGGCCGCGATGTACTCGATGTTCTGCTTGTTGCCGTCGAAACCCGTGACGACCTTGTCCTTGATGCCCTGCGCGTCGAGTGCCGCGATCACTCCCGCGGCCTCGCTGTCGTTCTGAGCGAACACCCCGACGAAGTCCTTGACGGACGGGAGGATGTTCGTGAGCGACTTGCGCGCGTCCTCCGAGGTCCAGTTCCCCGGCGCCGCGGTGACGATCTTGATTCCCGGGTAGTCCTTGAGCGCCATGTTCAGTCCGGCGGTCCGCTGGTCGTCCGCGGACGAGCCCTTCTGACCGGGGACGTGGATGATCGTGCCGGTGCCACCGACCTTGTCGAACAGGGCCTTCGCGGTGGCCGCCGCGATCTTCGTCGACGGCGGCGTGATGAAGCGCGCCCACTTGTCGGCGTCCGCGGGCGTGTACCAGGGCGGAGCGGTGTACGAGCTCGCGTACAGGATGCCGGACGCCTGGCATGCCTTCGTCACCGCGGCGGCCTGGGCCTCGGTCGCGGGCGTGCCGAAGATGGACTTGCCGGTCGCGGTGCGCACGTTGCCCACCTGGCCGATCGCGGTGCTGGCGTTGCCCTGGTCCTCGAGGGTGGCCATCGGGACGCCCAGCGCGGCCATCGCCTGCTTGGCCCCCTCGTTGAACGCGACGAAGTAGTCATTGGACAGCGTCGTCACCTGGCACCAGGTCTTGTCCTTCTTGAGCTTGCCGCCGGCGGCGGCCGGCTGGTCCGAGCTCGATGAACCTCCGCACGCGCCGGTCCCGAGAACGATGCCGGCGGCACCGACCGCGGACAGGAACGCGCGCCGGGAAACGGGGTTGGGGAACTGACCGTGGACCGCCATATCGACGATCCGTGACTCGATGGAAGCCAATTCCGTCATCTCCTTTGAGATACGAGAACCCGCCACGGCCCCGATGGGCCGCGGTTGTGGACGCTGACGCGCCGGTTGGGGGGTGGGGTGGCCGTGGCGCACGCTCGTGGCCGCGATGTCCTCACCGCTGTGGTGTCATCGCCTTCGCGACGAGATGATCGGCGAACCAGCGCGACGCCTCCTCGGCGGCGACGGCCAGCTTCGCCCGATCGCTGTACAGGGTCATATGCGACGTGTGCGGGAGGACGACCAGCTTCTTCTTCTCCGTGGGGATCCTGTTGTAGCTCTCGATCTCCAGATCCCAGAGCGTCAGATCGTCGCCCTCCGCGACGATCATGAGCGTCGGTGTGTCGTAGATGCGGGTGACGAACGGGTTGACGTCGTAGTTCAGCAGCAGGTCGACGGACTCCATCGTGCTGGAGTTCTGATACAGAGGAGCCTCGGTCGCCTGTAGCTGCGCGAACGTCGTGAACGTCTCCGGGAACGGCCACGCGGACAGCTCTTCCTCGGGAGTCGCGCTGGCGTGCGGCAAGTAGAGCCGGTTGTCCGGGTTCTCGTAGCGGAGCCGGCGATCCTCGAGGACCGCCTCCCACAGCCGGCGGTATCCGAGCGTGCCGTGGACGCGGCGCATGTTGCGGTAGCCGTCGATCACCGGGATCTGGCTGACGATCGCCTTCACACGGGGATCGGTCGCCGCGAGGATCAGGACATGACCCCCTGAGTACGAGATCCCCCACGCGCCCAGGCGGTCCGGGTCGATCCCATCGGCGCGTTCGAGGAAGCTCAGCGCGTTCTGGTAGTCGCGGATCTGCGCCCATGGGTCGAGGTGCTGGCGGGGCTCCCCCTCGGAGGAGCCGAGGTTGCGGTAGTCGAAGATCAGCGCGGCCATGCCCAGTGACGCGAACGCCTCGGCGTAGTACGGCATGACGAGCTCGCGGACGTAGCACCATCCACCCGCGAGTACGACTGCGGGAACGTCCCCGGTCGCGTCATCCGGACGATAGAGCCACCCCCTGACAAGGCTGCCCTCGCTGGTGAACTCGATGTCTTCTCGGCGCATCGTGGCCTCTCGGAACTGTGGAGTAAGCGGAATGGCCATCGGCCGTCCCGGCTCGCGGCGCGCCGCGACGGCACGGACGGACAGTGGGGCCCCGCGGCGGCTGATCAGGCCAGGTGACGAGGTGCGCACCATCGTGGATCCGCGGAACACGCTTGTCAAGTGTCACTTGACGGTTTCGGCCACGCCGATTTCCGGCGCCGAGGACGGTGATCCGGTTGGCCGGTCTGTCAAGTGACACTGGACATGACTACGTCCGCTGGTTACATTGACGCCCCAGAGAGCGCGGTCGGTACCACGGTGCGCGCTGACGGGAGAGCCCTCATGGATCGCACGCAACTGCTCGACGCCTACGGGCGGATGGCTGTCATCCGTCGTATGGAGGAGCTCATCTCGACCCTGTATCGCGACGGACTGATCCCCGGTTTCGTGCACACGTCGGTCGGCCAGGAGGGCTGTGCCGTAGGAGCCCTGTTCCATGCCCGGCCGGACGACGTGATCACTTCGACCCACCGCGGTCACGGACACGTC
This sequence comes from Actinomadura sp. NBRC 104412, assembly GCF_030269515.1. Taxonomy (GTDB): domain Bacteria; phylum Actinomycetota; class Actinomycetes; order Streptosporangiales; family Streptosporangiaceae; genus Spirillospora. The sequence goes on from NZ_BSTM01000022.1 coordinate 86,630, forward strand.
CTCGCCAAGGGCCTGGAGCCACGGCGCATGATGGCCGAGCTGATGGGCAAGGAGACCGGGTCCTGTCGCGGTCGCGGCGGCTCAATGCACGTCGCCGACCCGAGCATCGGGATATTCGGCGCCAATGGCATCGTCGGTGCGGGGCTGCCCATCGCGGTCGGCGCCGCGCACGCGCTGGCCGGTCGCGGTCAGGGCGCGGTGGCCGTCGCGTTCTTCGGTGACGGTGCCGTCGCCACAGGCGCCTTCCACGAATCGCTCAACATCGCCGCCCTGCGCGGCCTGCCCATCGTGTTCTTCTGCGAGAACAACCGCTACTCAGAGTTCTCGCGTGCCGCCGACCAGCATCCGGTGCCTGTCGCGCAACGCGCCCTCGCCTACGGCATTCCGTTCGCCCAGTTTCCGGGAAACGACGTGGCGGCGGTGGCCGACGGCATGGCGGAGGTGCTCGGCAAGGTCCGCGCGGGCGGGGGGCCATACCTCGTCGAGGCCGTGACACTCCGGGTACGCGGGCACTACGAGGGCGACGAACAGCGTTACCGCGAGCCCGCGGAACTGGCCGAGGCGTCCGCCATCGACCCGCTCCGCCTCGCCCGCGCACGCCTCGCGGAACTGGGTGTCACCGAGACCGAGCTCGACGAGATCGACCGCGCCGCCCACTCGGTCGTCGCCGACGCCGAGGACTTCGCGCGCAACTCCGCGGAGCCGGATCCGGCGAGTGCCGGCGATTACGTCTACGTACGGCGTCGCACGACGACTCCGGTGGCCCGCGCCGGATCGGCCGGCGGCAAACCGTCCTCAGGTACGCGCATTCTCCGGCAGGCACTTCATGACGCCCTCGCCGACGAGCCCGCCGTGTTCCTCGCCGGCATCGACGTGGCGGGCGGCAACGTCTTCGGGGTCACCCGCGGGCTCCACGAGAAGTTCCCCGATCGGGTGCTCGACACCCCCATCGCCGAGACGGCGATCATGGGCCTGGGCGTCGGCGCGGCCATGGCCGGGCTGCGACCGGTCGTCGAGCTCATGTACCTCGACTTTCTCGGGGTGTGCTTCGACCAGATCCTCAATCAGGCCGCCAAGCTGCGGTTCATGACCGGCGGCGCGGTGACCGTCCCCCTCGTCATCCGCACCCAGTTCGGCTCGGGCCGCTCGTCGGGCAGCCAGCACTCGCAGAGCCTCGAGACGCTGATGGCGCACGTGCCCGGGCTGACGGTGGTCATGCCGAGTTCCGGGGCGGACGCCTACGGCCTGCTGCGATCGGCCATCGAGGACGACAACCCGGTCGTGTTCATCGAGAACCGCCTGCTGTACGAGAAGAAATCCCCTATGCCGCCGCCGGATCACCGCGTTCCGCTCGGCCAGGCCAAGATCGTCCGCCCGGGTCGGGACGTCACGCTGGTGTCGTGGTCGCGCATGGTCTTCGACGCGCTGGAGGCCGCCGAGACGCTGAGCGCGGAGGGCATCGAGGTGGAGGTGATCGACCTGCGCACGATCGTCCCGCTCGACCGCGAGACCGTGCTGAGATCGCTACAGCGCACGAATCGCCTGGTGATCGCACATGAGGCGGTCGTGGACTTCGGGGTGGGGGCCGAGCTGGCGGCCCTGGCCGTGAAGGAGGGCTTCTGGACGCTCGACGCCCCGGTCGCACGCGTCGGCGCGGCCTTCTCCCCGGCCCCGTACGCACCGGTGCTGGAGCGGCAATGGAAGGCCGGACCGGCCGACATCGTGCGGGCGGTCCGTGAGGTGGCCGCATGCTGACCGCGACCCGGCGCCACACCGTGGACTACGACCTGCCGCGGGAGACCTTCGCCGACCGCCTGATGCGTTCGGCACGCGCGCACCCCGATGCGCTCGCGGTGATCGAGGGCGACAGGGCGCTCACGTTCGCCGAACTCCTGTCGTCCGCCGAGCGGATCGCCGCCGGTCTGCGGGAACGAGGCGTCGAGCCGGGCGACCGCGTCCTCACCCAGTTGCCCAACTGGTGGGAGTCCGTCGTCGTGTCGTGGGGTGTGTTCCTCGCGGGCGGCGTGCTCGTGCCGGTAGTGCCGATCTACCGGGCTCACGAGCTTCGCTTCATCGTCGATCAGGTGCGGCCGAAGGTCGTCGTCGCACCGTCTTTGTTCCGCTCCTATCCCCATGCCGCCGAACTGCGTGCCATAACGGCTGATACGTCGGCGGACGTGACAGTGGTCAGTGTCCGCGGCAGTACCCCCGGCGCGGAGCCGTTCGACGCGCTGCTCCGAACGAAAGCGAGGTTCGCACCCGACCCGCATACGCAGCCCGGCGATATCGCGGTGGTGCTGTACACCTCAGGTACCACCTCGCAATCCAAAGGTGTCCTGCACAGTCATCAGACCTTGCTCGCCGAGGTACGCGACATCGCCCATTTCTGTCGGCTGGACGATCGCGACCGCGTTTTCATGGCATCACCCCTGAGTCATATCACCGGACTGAGCTACGGAATCCTGCTGCCCGCCGACCTCGGATGCGGCGTGGTACTACAGGACAGATGGGACGCCGCGGCCGCGGTCGATCTGATCGAATCCACGACGTGCACGTTCACGGTGAGCGCGACGCCGTTCCTGCGCGGGCTGGCCGACGGATATGCCGGGCGAACCCGATCCAGCCTGCGTGTTTTCGTCTGCGGCGGCGCCGATATCCCCGAAGACCTGGTGCGCCGTGCCCACGCGGTGATGGGCACGAGAGTGGTGCGTACGTACGGATCGACGGAGCTGCCGACATCGTCGATGGCCGATCCTTTCGGCGATCTGGACGAGGCCGCGTCCGGGGAGGGCAGGCCGATGGGCCGCAACGAGATGGTCGTTCGTGCGGACGACGACGGCAGACCGGAACTGCTCGTGCGAGGGCCCGAGCTTTTTCTGGGCTATTTCGACGCCTCGCTCAATCAGGCGGCGTTCACCACCGACGGTTACTTCCGCACCGGTGATACGGCCCGCATCGACTCGGACTCGACAGTGCACATCACCGGCCGGATCAAGGACATCATCAACCGTGGCGGCGAGAAATTCAGCGTCGCCGAGGTCGAGTCACTGCTGATGGAGCACCCGGCGGTGCATGACGTCGCCGTGGTGAGCTATCCCGATCCCGTGCTCGTCGAGCGGGCCTGTGCCTGCGTCGTCCCGGCCGCGGAGCGCCGGCCGGTACTCGACGAACTGCGCGAACACCTGCTGAAATCCGGACTCGCGGTCCAGAAGGCCCCGGAAATGCTGATGATCGTGACCGACCTGCCGCGGACGGCCAGCGGAAAAGTGCAAAGATTCCTGCTGCGCGAGCAGGTGCGTCACAAGCTGGCGGCCGACCCCGGTGCCGGATCCGGGGGGCGGTGAGCGGGTGGCCGCTCCGAACGGCGGACCCGTAGGCTTGACACCGGACCTCACCCAACTCACTGCGCAGGGAGCGCCACGTGGCTGTGTCGCGCAGGGTCGGTCGTGCCGGCCCCAGCGGAATGAACGGAATGAATGTGCCGCTCGGGCAGACCGTTCGGATGGAGCGTGAGCGGGCCGGACTGTCGATGCGTGAGCTGGCCCGTCGTGTGGGGGTCTCGGCGAGCTTCCTGTCCCAGTTCGAGCTGGGCCAGAGCCAGGCCGCGGTGAGCACCTTGTTCGCCATCGCCAGCGAACTGAACCTGTCCCTGGACGACCTGCTGGGACATTCGGTGTCGCGGGCGAAGGAGTCCCCGGCGGAACAGGGTGGCGGGCAGCGAGGGAAGGCGGCAAGCCCGCCGCCGGCGTCTGAGTACCTCGCGTTGCAGACCGGGGTGCGATGGCGCAGGCTGACCGACGAGGTGGGTGATGATCACGTCGACTTCCTGCTCACCGAGTACGAGCCCGGCGCCGACTCCGCCCCGAACGACCAGCCTCAGCAGCACAAGGGCAACGACTACGGCTACGTGCTCGAAGGCACGCTGACCATCGTGATCAACGGTCGGCGCCGCCAGGTCAAGGAAGGCGAGGCCATCGCCATGCGCGGCGATGTGCCGCACCGGCTGCTCAACGAGACCGATCAACTCGTTCGCGCCATCTGGTTCGTCACCGGCTGACCCCTCGCTGGTCCGGGCCGTCCACGTCCATGCCGGACGCCGGCTGTTGGTCACGAATTTCGGGTGATGTCGTGGCCGGCGGTTTTCAGGGTGGTTATGGCTTTGTCCAGGTGGCGTTCTGGTACGAGGACAAGGTCGGCGTGGTAGGTGGAGGCGACGAACACGGGGATCTGGGCGTCGGCCAGGGGTGTCACGAGGGCGGCGAGCATGCCGGTTGTCTCCAGGCCGTGGGTGGTGTCGGAGCCGTAGAGGCCGAACCAGCGGTCTTCGGTGGCGTAGTGCGGGGCTTCGCGGATGACGGTGAGACCCTCGGGGGCGCGTACGAGCGCGATCCACTCGTCGTCCTCGGGGAGGGTGGCGTCGGGCAGGTGCTCGACAAGGAACGGGGTCGGGACGACGGTCAGTCGCTGTGACAGGGGCATGATCGCCAAACTAGCCGACCGGTCACACGTGGTGCGCCAGGTCGGACAGGAGGAGGCGCTTGGGCTTGGCGCCCACGATCCGATGGACGGGTTCGCCGTCGCGGAAGAGGATGAGGGTGGGGAAGCCCATGACGCCGTAACGGGCGACGATTTCCGGGTGGTCGTCGCCGTTGATTTTGCCCACGGTAAGGCGGTCGGCGTAGTCGATGGCGATCTCATCGAGGATCGGGGCGAGCATTGTGCACGGGGGGCACCATTCCGCCCAGAATTCGACCAGTACCGGCTTGTCGGCGTGGAGCGCCTGGGCGTCGAAGGTGTCCTTGGTCAAGGTCAGCATCGCTGTCCTTGGGGAAGAGGGCGCAGCCCGGGCAGGCGCGCGCGAGTTGGTCGGCCAGGTCGGCCCTGCGGCCGATCAGGGTGCGGATCTCGGTGTCGATCTCGGCGAGCTTGCGCCGGTAGACCGCCACCGATTCGGGGCATGAGCCGCCCTTGTCGTGGCCGGCGCGCAGGCAGTCCACGAAGGGGCGGGTGTCCTCCAGGGTGAAACCCGCGTGGAGGAGGGAGCGGATCTCCTGGACGAGCCGCACGTCGGACTCGTCGTACTGGCGGTAGCCGTTGCTCGAACGCCGCGCCACCAGAAGTCCCTGCTGCTCGTAGTAGCGGAGCGCACGTGCGCTGACGCCGGCGCGTTCGGCCAGCTCTCCGATCCGCATCGTTCCTCCCTGTCGGCGTGACCGTACAGCTTGACGCCGGTGTCAAGGTCAAGTCCGGCATCGGGGACAACGCTGCCGATCGTCCGGTCCATCCGGCCGCGAGCTGGGTAGAGCGGAGGCATGTCTAGTGACGGCGAGTTGGACGAGGCCACCGTGGTGGCGCTGGGTGAGCTGAGTGAGGCGCTGGAGACGGTGGAGCGTGCGCGCGGGCACCTGTACTCGTTCCATCAGCTCATCGGGCACGCGGACTTCACCCTGGGCGACGCGGCGGACGATCTCGCGAAGGCCGGTCACGGGGAGTGGGCCGCGGAGATCCACCGGGAGCTGGTCGGGCGGAACGTGCTGCCGGGACGGTGGACCTACCAGGTGATCGAGGAGTTCGAGGACACCTACTACGAGGTGTTCCGCGCGCTCGAACGTCGCGTCCGTGACGACCTGGCGGGTGGACGCCGGCATCTCTACGAGGCCCGCCTGAAGGAGCGGCGGCGCAGCAAGGGGATGCCCGGGCATGAGGCCGCTCCCGGGTAGACCTTCTGAGTGCGCGTGGATTTTGCAACCGAGGCGACGCCTGGGTCGGTGAACGAGGACTTCGCCGTAGCCGGTCCAGGGTGGGCGGTCGTTCTGGACGGGGCGACGCCGCGTCCAGGGGTGGACAGTGGTTGCGTGCACGGTCCGGGTTGGCTGGTACGCAGGCTCGGGGGCGAACTGGCGGGGCGCCTGGCTCTTCAAGGCCGAGAGCCGCTTGCGGATGTCCTCGCCGAGTCCATCAAGGCCACATCGGAAGCGCACGCACGGACATGTGACCTCGATAATCCCGACAGCCCCTCGACGACGGTGGCCATGCTGCGGTGGGGCGATGATGCCGTTGAATGGCTCGCTTTGGCCGACTCGCCGCTGCTCTTGGACGTGGGCGCCGAGGTACGGGTGATTCAGGACGACCGCGTCAACAAGCTCCCCTCCTATACGACCGAGGCGGTACGAGCGGCCCGTAACAGCCCCGGGGGCTTCTGGGTGGCGAGCACACGTCCTGAGGCGGCGGACCAAGCCTTGACGGGTCAGACCCAGGGGGTGAGACGTGCCGCCCTGCTCAGTGATGGGGCGGCGCGTCTCGTCGAGCGGTTCGGCCTCATGACGTGGGCCGAACTCCTGGACTTGGTGGACGACGAAGGGCCGCGCGAGCTGATCCGGCGTACGCGCAGGGCCGAGCGCGAGCAGCGCGTGGAGGGGGTTCGGGGCAAGCGGTTCGACGACGCCACGGCCCTGCTCGTCCGATTCGGCGAAGCCGGGTGACCCCGGCCGGGACAACTTCAGAACTTGATTCTAGAATCGGCTCCATGGACTCTCAGGAATTCGCCGAGGTGCTGGCGGCCGTGCGCGCCTTCGTCCGCGAGCAGGTGGTCCCGCGCGAGGACGAGATCGAGGAGACCGACGCCATCCCCAAGGACGTGCGGCAGAAATCCATGGAGATGGGCCTGTTCGGGTACGCGCTGCCCGAGGAGTACGGGGGCCTCGGCCTCTCCCTCGGAGAGGAGGTGAGGCTCGTGTTCGAGCTCGGCTACACCACCCCCGCGTACCGGTCCATGTTCGGCACCAGCAACGGGATCGCCGGTCAGGTGCTGGTGAACGCGGGCGACGCCGAGCAGCGGGCGCGGTGGCTGCCCCGGCTGGCGTCCGGCGAGATCATCGCCTCGTTCGCGCTGACCGAGGCGGAGGCCGGGTCCGACCCCAGCACGCTCACCACCACGGCCGTGCGGGACGGCGGCGAGTACGTCATCGACGGCGCCAAGCGGTTCATCACCAATGCCCCCGAGGCCGACGTCTTCATGGTCTTCGCGCGGACCGGCGGCCCCGGTGGACGCGGCATCTCCACCTTCCTCGTCCCCAAGGACACGCCCGGAGTGAAGGTCGGCCCGCCTGACGCCAAGATGGGACAGCGCGGCGCGCACACGGCCGAGGTGTTCTTCGACGGTGTACGGGTGCCCGCGTCCGCGATGGTGGGCGAGGAAGGCGAGGGCTTCAGGATCGCCATGCTCTCCCTGGCCAAGGGCAGGGTCAGCATCGCGGCCGTCTGCGTCGGCCTCGCCCAGCGGATCCTGGACGAGATGGTCGCCTACGCCAAGGAACGGTCGCAGGGCGGCAGCAAGATCGGCGAATACCAGCTCATCCAGGGCCTCATCGCCGACTCCCAGACCGAGCTGTACGCGGGACGCGCGATGGTGCTGGAGGCCGCCCGCGCCTACGACGCCGGCGAGGACACCCGGGTCGGCCCATCCTGCGCCAAGTACTTCTGCTCGGAAATGGTGGGACGGGTCGCCGATCGCGCCGTCCAGGTCTATGGCGGGATGGGCTACATGCACGGCGTGGCGGTCGAGCGCTTCTATCGCGACGCCAGGCTCTTCCGGCTCTACGAGGGGACCAGCCAGATCCAGCAAGTGATCATCGCCCGCCAGTTGCTTCGCTGAGTCCGTTCGCGCCGCGCTGACCTGCGCGGCAGGCGTACCGCGGCGCGCGTGGCGGCCGGGCCGCGAAACCCCGTCCGGGCACGGCTAATCGATTTCGCAACTCGCGCTCCGGCCGTGTATGGTTTCACTGCGCCAACGACGCAGGCCCCTTTAGCTCAGTCGGCAGAGCGTCTCCATGGTAAGGAGAAGGTCTACGGTTCGATTCCGTAAAGGGGCTCGGCAGCGCGGAGGCCGTTCCGGACATCGTCGGGGCGGCCTTCGGATCCGCACCGCTCGGGCGCCGGGCGTCGGGCACGACCCGCCCAGGTCCCGGGCCTCGCGTTTCCAGGCTCCGGTGAAGTTCCGGTATCCTTGTCATCCGGTCGACACCGACCATCACGGCGGGGTAGCTCAGTCAGGCAGAGCAAGCGGCTCATAATCGCTGTGTCGCCGGTTCAAGTCCGGCCCTCGCTACTACCGAGCCCTCTCGCCCCCCTCTACGGGGGCGAGGCGGGCTGGGTAGGAACACCCGGCCTCTCTCCATGGAGGCCGCGTGCATCGTCCACTGTCCCTAGCAAGAAAGGCACTCCATCGTGGCTGCCACCGACGTCCGGCCGAAGATCACGCTGGCCTGCCAGGAGTGCAAGCACCGGAACTACATCACGCGGAAGAACCGGCGCAACGACCCGGACCGCCTCGAGCTCAAGAAGTACTGCCCCAACTGCCGGTGCCACCGTCCGCACCGCGAGACCCGCTAGCACGGGCCTCGCTCCTCGCTCAGGCGCCTAGCCGGACGCTCCTCGCCTGTGGCTCGGCCGCGCCATCGGCTTTCGCCGCAACGCTCCGGACTCGCCTCCACGGCCTGCTGTGTTCACGCCTGCCTTCGGACGGGTCGCGGGGGCTGACCTGCCTCCATAACCGCGTTCCGATCGGCCCTGCGGGCGTGGGTCGTCTCCCAATCTCCCGGTGGCCCGGCGGGCCAGGGTGAATGTCGTTCTGTTACCGTCCGTCCGAGACGACGTGAGCCCGGTACGGCGGCGGCCCCTCGCCGTGGGACGGGCTCGGCCCCCGTTGGACGTGGAGGGACGGATTGCATGCCACTCAACCGTGATTTCATCGGGCGGAGCTTCCCGCCCAGCCCACCGTACGAGGTGAGCCGGGTGAAGATACGGGAGTTCGCGGAGGCGATCGGCGACTCCAACCCGATCTACCGGGACGCCGAGGCGGCCAAGGCCGCCGGTCACCCCGACGTCATCGCGCCGCCGACCTTCGCCATCGTGGTGTCCCTGGGCAACCCGGCGGTGGCCGACCCCGACCTGGGCCTGAACTACTCGATGGTGGTGCACGGCGAGCAGCGGTTCGTGTACACCCGCCCCATCCGGGCCGGGGACGTGCTGACCACCACCTCGACGATCACCGATATCAAGGCGATCGGCAACAACGAGAAGATGGTCGTGGAAACCGAGATCACGACGGTCGAGGGCGAGCCGGTCTGCACGACCTACAACACGATCGTGGAACGGGGGGCCTGATGACGGCGAAGGTGTCGTACGCCGAGGTCGAGGTGGGTACGGAGCTTCCGGCGCGGTCGTTCGCGGTCGACCGGGCGAACCTGGTGATGTACGCGGGGGCGTCCGGTGACTTCAACCCGATCCACTGGCGGGAGAGCTTCGCGAAGGCGGTGGGCCTGCCGGACGTCATCGCGCACGGGATGTACACCATGGCCCAGGGCGGCCGGTTCGTGACGGACTGGGTGGGAGACCCGGGTGCCGTGGTGGACTACGGGGTACGGTTCTCCGCGCCGGTCGTGGTGCCGGACGAGGGCGGCGCGACCTTGGAGTTCAGTGGCCGGGTGGAGGAGAAGCTGGACGACAACAAGGTCGTCGTGGCGCTGACCGCCCGGTCCGGTGAGCAGAAGGTCCTCACGCGCGCCAAGGCGGTCGTCCGGCTCGCGTGAGGACCCGCCGGACGAGACGCAGGCCCTGATCGCGTGGGCCAGGGGACGGGCCCCGTCCCGGTCCACGCGGTCGCGCGTGCGGGGGAGGGGAAGACCAGGTGGCGGTGTTCGCTGAAGAGGTGAACCTGGCCGGGTACACCACGCTGCGGCTGGGCGGCCCGGCGCGCCGGTTCGTGGAGGCGACGACCGAGGCCGAGCTGGTCGCGGCGGTGCGCCGGGCGGACGACGAGGGCGAGCCGGTGCTGGTGCTCGGCGGCGGCAGCAACCTGGTGGTCTCCGACGACGGCTTCCCCGGCACGGTCGTCCGGGTCGGCACGCGCGGCGTGGACCGGTCCCCGGCCGACGGAGGGGGCGTGCGCGTACGGGTCCAGGCCGGTGAGGAGTGGGAGCCGTTCGTCGCCCGATGCGTGGAGGACGGCCTGACCGGGGTGGAGTGCCTGTCGGGCATCCCGGGCCGGGTCGGGGCCACGCCGATCCAGAACGTGGGCGCGTACGGCCAGGACGTCAGCGAGACGATCGTCCGGGTGAGGGCGTACGACCGGCGCACCCGCAAGATCGTCGAGTTCCGCCGCGAGGAGTGCGGGTTCACCTACCGCCACAGCGCGTTCAAGGGCCACGACCGGTACGTGATCCTTGAGGTGACCTACGAGCTCCGGGAGTCCGAGGCGTCCCAGCCCATCGCGTACGCGGAACTGGCCCGCAAGCTGGACGTCGAGCCGGGCGCGACGGTGCCGCTGAAGGAGGCGCGGGAGGCGGTCCTGGAGCTGCGGCGGGGCAAGGGGATGGTGCTCGACCCGGCCGATCCCGACACCCGCAGCGCCGGCTCGTTCTTCACCAACCCGATCCTGGACGCGGAGCGGCTCGCCGAGCTGGAACGCCGCGTCGCCGAACGGCTCGGCCCGGACGCGCGGTTCCCCCGGTACGCGGAGAGCCCCGGCCCGGACGGGGAGCCGCGCACCAAGACCTCCGCGGCCTGGCTGATCGACAAGGCGGGCTTCACCAAGGGGCACGCGCTCGGCCCGGTCAGGATCTCCGGCAAGCACACCCTCGCCCTCACCAACCCGGGCGACGGCAGCACCGCCGACCTGCTCGCGCTGGCGCGCCAGGTGCGCGACGGCGTACGGGACGCCTTCGGCGTGGAGCTGGTCAACGAGCCCGTCTTCGTCGGCGTCGAGCTCTAGGCCCGTTCCCAGTCGTCCACGCCCTTGAGCAGCCGGTCCCGGATCGTGTCCGGCGCGCACGAGCCCCGGATGGACTGGCGGGCCAGTTCGGCGAGTTCCGCGTCGGTGAAGGCGTGCTCGGCACGGGCCAGTTCGTACTGCCGCACCAGCCGTGACCCGAACAGCAGCGGGTCGTCGGCGCCGAGCGCGATCCGCGCCCCCGCCTCGTACAGTGCGCGCAGTGGGACGTCCGCCGCGGTGGCCGCCACGCCCAGGCCCACATTGGACGCGGGGCACACCTCCAGCGTCACGCCGCGTTCCACGATGGTCTCCAGCAGCCGCGGGTCCTCGACGGCCCGCACCCCATGCCCCAGCCGGTCGGCCGACAGCGTCTCCAGGCATTCCCGGACGCTGGCGGGCCCGAGAAGCTCACCGCCGTGCGGAACGGCCAGCAGCCCGCCGCGCCGGGCGATGCGGAACGCGCCCTCGAAGTCGTACGCGCGGCCACGCCGCTCGTCGTTGGACAGCCCGAACCCGACCACGCCGCGCCCCGCGTACCGCACCGCGAGCCGGGCCAGCGTCTTGGCGTCCAGCGGGTGCCGCGTCCTGTTGGCCGCGATCACGACGCCGATGCCGACGCCCGTGGCCTTCTCCGCCTCGCGCACCGCGTCCAGGACGAGCTCCACCGTCGGCGTGAGGCCGCCGAAGCGGGCCGCGTAGCCGCTGGGGTCCACCTGGATCTCCAGCCAGCCCGATCCCTCGGCCGCCTCGTCCTCGGCGGTCTCGTGGACGAGGCGCCGCAGGTCCTCGGGGGTGCGCAGGACCGACCTGGCGATGTCGTACAGGCGCTGGAACCGGAACCAGCCGCGCTCGTCGGTCGCCCGCAGCCTGGGCGGCCAGTCCTCGACCAGCGCGTCGGGGAGGTGGACGCCGTGCTCGGCGGCCAGCTCGACGAGCGTGGAGTGCCGCATGGAACCGGTGAAGTGCAGGTGCAGGTGCGCCTTGGGCAGGACGGCCAGGTCGCGTCGCAGCGTCCGCTCGGAGAGGCCCCTCATGGTGTCGTGCCCGGTGAAGGGCGCGAGCGCGTGGTCATGACGTGGTGATGCGAGACGGGCCTCCATGACCCAATGCTGCCGGACACCGCCGCCGATGGAATCCCCGGCTCACCAGGACCACCGGTCCTGACTATGCGCGATGGCACGTCGTGGCCATGCCGTCCCACGGGTAACACCCCTCCGGCGTCCTGGGGCCACGAGAGCCGGACCGCGGCTCCGAAAAAACTTCTGGGAGGCCGTGCAACCCCCTACGGGACCCGCGCGTATATGGGGGGCGCCAGAGTCCAGACGGGCAGAAGGGAACCCCCCAAATGATTTCGATCAAGGCCGCCGTGATCGCCGCCTCCGCCGTCGGCGCCGTCGCCGCCGGCGGCGTCACGTGGGCCTCCGTCGCGCAGACCGATGCCGCCCCCCGCTCCGCGCACGACCGGCTCCCGGCGGCGGTGAACGACGCCCGGCAGGGCACCCCCAAGGTCCTTCCCTCGTGCCTGCCCGCCTCGGAGCTCGCCAAGAAGGGCAAGGACGCCGTGGGCAAGGGCACCTCCGCCCTGCCCGACGCGCGCCGGCAGGTCCCCGGTACGTCCGTCCAGCCCGGTCCGGGCGAGGTGAAGGCCCCGGTGGCCAAGCCGGGCGTCCCGAACGTCGAGCTGCCCCCGTGCCCGGACGTCTCGGCGTTGCCCAAGCAGGGCGCGAGGGTGCCGTCCGCCCCCGGTGTGCCGCAGGCCCCCGAGGTTCCGCAGGTTCCGGGCGTGGGCGGGCTCAACTGTGACAAGCTGGCCCCGGCCGTCGAGGTCGGCAGCCCGCTGGAGCGCACGGTCATGCTGTCCAAGGGCCTGAAGTACGTCTCCAGCAAGACCGGTGTGCGGAAGGTGGGCGCCGCGCAGGCGTGCACCGTGACCCAGAAGTGGGTCTCCAGGGCGGCCGGTACGGCGGGCTGGGTCACCGTCGAGCGCATCAAGACCCCGGCGCGGACGGCCGAGCAGGAGGTCAGGAAGGCCGTGGGCGTGCCCGCTGGCGCCGTCCGCACCACGACCGCCAACGGCGTCGTCGTGCTCCAGGCCCCGGCCGGCCAGAGCGGCGTGCTGATGATCGACCCGGCGGGCTACGCGCTGTTCCTGAACGGCAGCCCGGTCGCGTCCACCAGCTTGCAGGACGTGGCCGCCCGGCTGGCCAAGGTCCGCGGCTAACGGGCCCGGCCTTATCCGAAGACCGTTCGGACTCCGGTTCCCGGCCTCACGGCGGAGAACGGAGATCCGGACACGTGGCGGGGTGGCCCCTGCGCGGGGGGCCACCCGCCGACCGCGGTAGCCGACCAAGCTCACAGCCGGACGGAGCATAGTGGGGCGTCGAGACGACCAGTCGTTCGCCGATTTCGTTACGGCACGTGGCACCGCCTTGCTGCGGACCGCGTCGCTCCTGTGCGGCGCCCATCAGGACGCCGAGGACATCCTGCAGAGTGCGCTGGAGAAGGCGTACCGGCACTGGGGACGGCTGGACCCCGAATCCGATCCCGAGCCCTACGTCCGCCGGATCCTGGTCAACCTGGTGATCAGCCGGTCCAGGCGGTGGAAGGTGCTCCGGGAGATCAACATGGCCAGACCGCCGGAGAGGCCGGCGGCCACGTCGGCGACCCACACGGTGGAGCTGCGCGGCACCCTCATGGAGGAGCTGCGCAAGCTGGGTCCGCGGCAGCGGGCGGTGCTGGTCCTGCGCTTCTGGGAGGACCTCTCGGAGGCGGAGACCGCGCGGGTGCTCGGCTGCTCGGTCGGCACCGTCAAGAGCCAGGCGTCCCGGGGGCTGGCCAGGCTCCGGGAACGTCTCGACAGCAATCTGGCACCACTGGGGAGATGAGCGATGGACCTGGAGAGTGAACTGCGGAAGGCCATGGAAGAGCAGGTGGCCGAGGCTGCGGCTCCGCCCACGCTCGTCAGCGATGTGCGCCGCCGGTACCGCCGCCGCCAGACCCGCATCAGGGTGGGCGTCGGCGTGGCGGCCGCGGCCGTGGCGGTCGCCGTGGTGGCACCCGGCTACCAGTCCTTTCGCGCGGGCACGGTCGGGGCGAACGGCGACCACGACGGCAGGGGAGGGTCCCCGGCGCCGAGCACCCTGGGGCGGGCGACCCCGCCGGGCCTCCCCGAGGCGCCGGTCGCGCCCGGTCAGCCGGCGCCCGGGACGGCCCCCAGCCGCGCCCCGGGAACGGGCGAGCCCGGCCGGCCCGGCTCCAAGCCGCCCGGTGCGGCGGGCGTGGTCAGGCTCCCCAAGTGGGTGACGTTCCTGCCGTCCGGACTCGTCCCCGAGGCTCCCTGCGGCACGTCCAGCGAGGGCAGGGCCACGGTGACCACCTGCGGTTGGCGGGGATCGGACGGCTCCTCCGTGGAGATCAGGCTGGTGCGCGGCCCCGATGTGGGCTCCCCCGAGGACCTGATCAGGTCCCCGGGAGTGCCCAAGCCGACCAAGGTGCGGGGCGTCCATGCCCTGACGATCGAACATCCCGGCGAGGGCGTCCAGATCGTCTGGCTGGACCGTCCCGGCGTCGGCGTCATCGTCACCGCGGACGGCCCCGCCCGCTCCCACCTCATGCGCATAGCCGAAGGCGTCCGCCCCTAGAAGTGCCCCCAGGCGACCTCACCCCAGCCCCGAACGGCGCCCAAGCGTTGCGATCGCGTCCGAAGGCAGGTTCCGAGCGTGCGAGGAACCTGATCGCGTAGCGAGCCTCTAGGCGAGTCGGAGCGATGCAGCGATCGCCGCAGGCGCAACAAGCGACGAGCCGTCAAGGCGAGGAGCGCAGCTCGCGCTAGCCAATAAGCACAGCCGCACCCACCCCAGCCCGTCACCTCAGCCCCGAACGGTCGCTCAAGCGCTGCGATCGCGACCGAAGGCAGGTTCCGAGCTTGCGAGGAACCTGATCGCGCAGCGAGCCCCCAGGGCGAGTCGAAGCGATGCAGCGATCGCCGCAGGCGCAACAAGCGACGAGCCGTCAAGGCGAGGAGCGCAGCTTGCGCCTGCCAATGAACACAGTCGCACCTACCTCAGCCCCCGACCCCAGCCCCGAACGACGCCCAAGCGTTGCGATCGCGTCCGAAGGCAGGGGCGAGCGCCAGCGAGACCCTGATCGCGAAGCGAGCCTCTAGGCGAGTCGGAGCGATGCAGCGATCGCACGCGGTGCCGGAGAAGGAGGGCGCCCAGCGCCCGACGCCGCAGGCACCGCCAATAAACACAGCGCAGCTCGCGCTAGCTTCAGCTAAAGAGCTTCCCGACTCTGGAGACGCCTTCGACCAGGTCGTCGTCGCCCAGCGCGTACGAGAGGCGGAAGTAGCCGGGGGTGCCGAACGCCTCGCCGGGGACCAGCGCGACCTCGGCCTCCTCCAGGATGAGCGAGGCCAGCTCCACCGACGTCTGCGGGCGCCTGCCGCGGATCTCCGTGCCCAGCAGGGCCTTGACCGACGGGTAGGCGTAGAAGGCGCCTTTCGGCTCGGGGCAGACAACGCCGGGGATCTCGTTCAGCATCTGGACGATCGTCCGGCGGCGCCGGTCGAAGGCGGCGCGCATCTCGGCCACGGCCGACAGGTCGCCGGTGACCGCGGCGAGCGCGGCGGCCTGCGACACGTTGGCCACGTTGGACGTGGCGTGCGACTGGAGGTTGGCCGCCGCCTTGATCACGTCCTGCGGGCCGATCATCCAGCCGACCCGCCAGCCGGTCATCGCGTAGGTCTTGGCCACCCCGTTCACGATCACGGTACGGTCGGCCAGCTCGGGCACCACGGCGGGCATCGAGTGGAACTCGGCGTCGCCGTACACCAAGTGCTCGTAGATCTCGTCGGTGAGCACCCACAGCCCGTGCCCGGCGGCCCAGCGGCCGATCTCCTCGACCTGCTCGCGGGTGTAGACGGCGCCGGTCGGGTTGGACGGGGACACGAACAGCAGCACCTTGGTGCGCTCGGTACGGGCGGCCTCAAGCTGGTCCACGGTCACCCGGTAGCCGGTGGTCTCGTCGGCGACGACGGTCACCGGCACGCCGCCGGCCAGCTTGATCGACTCGGGGTAGGTCGTCCAGTACGGGGTGGGCACCAGCACCTCGTCGCCCGGGTCCAGCAGGGCGGCGAACGACTGGTAGACCGCCTGCTTGCCGCCGTTGGTGATCAGGACCTGGGACGCGTCCACCGCGTAGCCGGAGTCGCGCGCCGTCTTCTCGGCGACGGCCGAGCGCAGCTCGGGGAGCCCACCGGCCGGGGTGTACTTGTGGAAACGCGGCACCCGGCACGCTTCGACCGCGGCCTCCACGATGTAGGCGGGCGTGGGGAAGTCGGGCTCGCCCGCGCCGAAGCCGATCACCGGGCGGCCCGCGGCCTTCAGCGCCTTGGCCTTGGCGTCGACGGCCAGCGTGGCGGATTCGGAGATCGCGGCGATGCGCGCGGAGACGCGAGGTCGGTCAGTGCTCATGCCCCTATCGTTACAGACGCCAAGTGATGACTTCAGCGCTATCGGGGCCGTCTGGTTCGACGCGGGACCCGTCCGCGACGTAGACTCACCGTCCTAGTGGCGCGGATCCGTCATACGGGCATGTCCGCGAAGTGCCGTTCAGGTGCTCCGTGGAGGGCCGTAAGCTGGTCGTGTCGCGATGAAGGGCAGTGGCTCAATTGGTAGAGCTCCGGTCTCCAAAACCGGCGGTTGGGGGTTCGAGTCCCTCCTGCCCTGCGAGGTGCGGTGCGCACCCCGTACCGGTCCGCACGCGTCGGTGTGGAGATTCACGCGCCGTCACGACCGGCGCCGGTGCGGGACCGCGCGACGACCGTCCGCGCGACCGGCACAGGGCGGTTGACCACGACCGATGAGGTGAACGGCGGCACAATGGCGACTGAGACGCGCGGCGAGGCCGCGGCCAAGGACGAAGGCAAGGGGAGGCCAGCGCGCAAGCGCACCACTCCGGCCCTCTTCGTGCGCCAGGTGATCGCGGAGCTTCGCAAGGTCATCTGGCCCACCCGTCGTGAGCTCATCACCTACACCACGGTCTCGCTGGTGTTCGTGTTGATCATGGTGGCGATCGTCTCGGGGCTGGACTGGCTCCTGCAGCGGGGCGTGTTCTGGGCCTTCGGCTGAGCCTCCGCTCCGACGGTGACCGGCCACCGCGACCCGGCCACCGCGAGCGACCATAGCGACCACCCCGCCAGGCGGCCCGCCACCTGGCGGGTTACAGACTTTCACAGATCCGTTCGAGAGAAAGAGTCACCGTGTCCGAGTCCTCACAGCCCAACGACGAGGCCGTCGACGAGGCCCAGTCCGCTGCGGCTGGTGCGGAGGGGGCCTTGGGCGAGCCCGGCGGTCCTCTGAGCGAGGCCGGTGCGGAGTTCGTGCCCGGTGCCGAGGGGGCCGGGCCGGGTGACACCGGCCCCGGCGACGACGTCGAGGCCGAGCTCGCGGACGAGGCCGGTGCGGTCAGCGAGGAGCCCTCCGAGCCCGCGCCCGACGCGTACGCGGAGTTCAAGATGCAGCTCCGCATGCAGCCGGGCGACTGGTACGTCGTGCACTCCTACGCGGGGTACGAGAACCGGGTCAAGACCAACATCGAGACCCGCACGCAGACCCTCAACATGGAGGACTACATCTTCCAGATCGAGGTCCCGCAGCACGAGGTGACCGAGATCAAGGGCGGCAAGCGGCAGAAGGTCAACGAGAAGGTGCTGCCCGGCTACATCCTGGTGCGGATGGAGCTGACCGACGAGTCGTGGGCGGCGGTCCGCAACACGCCCGGCGTCACCGGGTTCGTCGGCCTGCTCAACAAGCCGTCCCCGCTGAGCCTGGACGAGGTCGCCAACCTGCTGGCCCCCGAGCCGGAGGAGCAGGTCAAGACCAAGGAGCAGGCCAAGGCCGCCGCACCCGCCGTCGACTTCGAGGTCGGCGAGTCGGTCACCGTCATGGACGGCCCGTTCGCGACCCTCCCGGCCACCGTCAACGAGATCAACGCCGAGCAGCAGAAGCTGAAGGTCCTGGTGTCGATCTTCGGGCGGGAGACGCCGGTGGAGCTGGGCTTCAACCAGGTCTCGAAGATCTGACCGGGCCCGCTCGCCGAACGCGTAGCCTGGAGAAACCCCTCCCCGCGCATGCGGGGATGGGAATGTCAAGCGGCTCCCACACGGTGGATTCGTCCCAGCCGCCGTGTTGCCCGGAGACCCGGGAGTCGGAGCCATCGGAAAATGGGACACAGAAGGGGGAGGGCTCATGCCTCCCAGGAAGAAAGTCGCCGCCGTCGTCAAGGTCCAGTTGCAGGCGGGCCAGGCCACGCCGGCGCCGCCGGTCGGTACCGCGCTGGGTCCGCACGGCGTCAACATCATGGACTTCTGCAAGCAGTACAACGCGGCGACCGAGGCGCAGCGCGGCAACGTGGTCCCCGTCGAGATCACCATCTACGAGGACCGCTCGTTCAGCTTCATCACCAAGACCCCGCCGGCCGCGCAGCTGATCCTCAAGGCCGCCGGGATCGAGAAGGGCAGCGGCGAGCCGCACAAGACCAAGGTGGGCTCGGTGACCCGCGATCAGATCCGCGAGATCGCCACCACCAAGATGCCCGACCTCAACGCCAAGGACCTGGACGCCGCCGAGAAGATCGTGGCGGGGACGGCGCGGTCCATGGGCATCGAGGTCAAGTAGGCGTCAGGCGAGAAACCGACGGTGGGAGGGCCGGGCGCGGCCCGTACCACGAGTTCCAGGGAAGGAACGACATGAAGCGCAGCAAGGGCTACCGCAACGCGGCCGAGCAGATCGACCGCGAGCGGCTGTACAGCCCGGCCGAGGCGATGAGGCTGGCCAAGCAGACCTCGGTCACCAAGTTCGACGCGACCGTGGAGGTCGCCCTGCGGCTGGGCGTCGACCCGCGCAAGGCCGACCAGATGGTCCGCGGCACCGTCAACCTGCCCAACGGCACCGGCAAGACCGCCAGGGTGCTGGTCTTCGCGGGCGGCGCCAAGGCGGACGAGGCCCGGGAGGCGGGCGCCGACCTGGTCGGCTCCGATGACATGATCGAGCGGATCCAGGGCGGCTTCCTGGACTTCGACGCGGTCGTGGCGACCCCGGACCAGATGGGCAAGGTCGGCCGGCTCGGCCGGGTGCTGGGCCCGCGCGGTCTGATGCCCAACCCCAAGACCGGCACCGTGACCATGGACGTGGCCAAGGCCGTCACCGACATCAAGGGCGGGAAGATCGAGTTCCGGGTGGACCGGCATGCGAACCTGCACTTCATCGTGGGCAAGGCGTCGTTCAGCGAGCGTCAGCTCGTGGAGAACTACGCCGCCGCGATCGAGGAGATCCAGCGGCTGAAGCCGTCCGCCGCCAAGGGCAGGTACGTGAAGAAGGCCGTGGTGACGACGACGATGGGGCCGAGCATCCCGGTCGACCCCAACGCGGTCCGCAACCTCACCGCCGAGCTCGACGAGGCCACCGCCTGAGACGGCCGTCCGACCGCCTGAGACGGCCGTCCGGGCGGCGTTCCCGGCGTCCGGAAGGGGCGTCCCGCGACCCGCGGGGCGCCCCTTCCGCATGCCGGGCGGGAGGGGGCGGCGGCCGCCGCAAGCGCCGGGATGGGTAAGCCGCAAGGTGGACGCCTCGGCCGGGCATTGGTCCCCGCGGGGGATGTGGCCATGGCCGGCCGCGAATGAGACTGGTCGGCATCAGCGGACGAAACAGGGAGGCGCGAACCTCATGAAACGTCGATTCGCCGTGGCGGCCGGCAGCGCCGCGATGGGCACCGCTCTGGTCCTGTCGGGCTGCTCGGGGTCCGGGTCGGAGCACACGCCCGGCGCGATGCGGCTCACCGCGGCCGAGGCATTGATCAAGGCGTCCCAGAAGACGGGGCAGGCGGACTCGTTCAAGGCCGACCTCACCGTCAGCGACCCGGCGAACGGGGGCAGCAGCGTCAGCGCCACCGCGCGGTTCCGGCTGGAGCCCGCGCTCGCCTTCAGCGCACGACTGGACGAGGTCAGGCGCGGCGGCCAGGCGGTGCCGGGCATCAAGGGCCAGGCCATTTACACCGGTGACGTGCTGTACGCGAAGGTGCCGCAGCTCGTCAGGTTCGTGGCCGACGGCAAGCCGTGGGTGAAGGTGAACGTGAGTCAGGCGGGGCGGCAGGCGGGCTTCGACGTCAAGGGCCTGGTCGACCAGTTGCGGAAGGTCAACCCGGCCGAGCAGACCACGATGCTCACCGGCTCCAAGGACGCGCGGCGCGTCGGCACGGAGTCCGTGGACGGCGTCCAGACCACCCACTACACCGGGACCGTGACCGTCCAGGACGCGCTGAGCAGGCTGGACGCGCAGACCCGCGACAGGGTGCGGCAGTGGTTCCCGGAGGGCGCCGGCAACGAGAGGTTCGCCTTCGACCTGTGGACGGACAAGGACCAGCTTCCGCGCAAGCTCGTCACCAAGGACGCCGACGGCGGCCACGGCGGGACGCTGACCGTCCGCTACAGCGACTACGGGAAGTCGTTCAAGGTGAGCCCGCCTCCCGCCGACCAGGTGGGTGAGTTCTCCCTGGGCTCCTTCCTCGGGAACACTCCACGTAACTGAGGGATCCATTCCTGCGATCATGGCGTCGATTGCGAACCGTGCCGGTAGGGTCCGCGTCTTATGTACCGTTCGTCCTGCGCGCCAGCGGGGGCGGCAGTGGACGCAGAGCAAGGAGACCCCTCACAATGATCCGACGTTTGGCCGCGGGCGTGGCACTGGTCACCGGCCTGGCCCTTTCGCTGACCGGCTGTCTGGGACTGGACGGCGACAAGGTCGACCAGGCCGGTGAGAACATCAAGCTGACGGCGGCGCAGGTGCTGGGCAGGACCGCCCAGAAGACCGGTCAGATCGACACCGTCCAGGCCGACCTGTCGGTGCAGATGTCCGGCGGTCAGGAGGGCGACGTCTCGATGACCGGCGGCATGCAGTACCGCACCAAGCCCGACCTGGCCTACCGCATGACCTTCGACCAGATGTCGATGGCCGGGCAGAACATGTCGGGCATCGAGATGATCCTGGTCGACCGCGTGATGTACATGAAGATGCCGGCGCTGGCGCAGCTCGGCGGCGGCTCGGCCAAGCCGTGGCTGAAGATCTCGCTGGACGAGATCGGCAAGCAGACGGGCGTCAACGTCGACGACCTGCTCAAGCAGTCGCAGCAGATGGACCCGGTGCAGACCACCAAGATGCTGACCGCGTCCAAGGACGCCCGCGAGGTCGGCAAGGAGACCGTGAACGGCGTCGAGACCACGCACTACACCGGTACCTACCGGATGGAGGACGCGATCGCGACGCTGCCGCCCGACCAGCAGAAGGCGTACCGTGACGCCATCGGCCGCGCGGGCCAGGCGGGCATGGGCGACATGACCTTCGACCTGTGGGTGGACGGCCAGCAGCTCCCGCGCCAGCTGACGATGAAGGGGCAGCAGGGTTCCGCCGGGAACATGACGATGACGATGAAGTTCCGCGACTACGGCAAGCCGGTGCAGATCGCGGCCCCGCCGGCGGGCGAGACCGCCGACCTCGCCGACCTGCTGAGCCAGATGCCTGGTATGCCGCGTTCCTGACCTCCGTCCCGGTTCTGGGCTTGAACGGCCCGCGAGCGCACGGCGCCCGCGGGCCGTTTCCCGTCGCGGGTTTGGTGAGCCGGGCGGCATCACGTACCCTGGTACATGCCGAAGACCGCCGGTCGTCGCCCCAAGGGGCGGCCGAAGGACCCGAAGAGATTCGGGCGGCCCGCGTAGGTGAGACGAGAGCTTCGTGCGGCCTCCGCTGGTGAGCGCCGCGCCACGCCCCGTGCGCCTACGCCGGGGCGTTCAGTGTTTTCTGGGCTATTCGCCCCGGCGGCTTCCACCCGGCGATCGCCGTCCGCTCCCGGCAGCGGGACGGGCGGGGGTCGCGACCACCCAGGTAATCGGAAGGAGGCCCATGGCAAAGGCCGAGAAGGCCGCGGCGATCGCCGAGCTCAGGAACGAGTTCGAGAGCTCCAGCGGTGCCGTGCTGACCGAGTACCGCGGGCTCACGGTGGCGCAGCTCAAGGAGCTGCGCACCAACCTCGGCGACAACGCGAGGTTCACCGTGGTGAAGAACACGCTGACCAAGCGCGCGGCGAGCGAGGCCGGGGTCGACGAGGGGTTCCAGAAACTCCTTGAGGGCCCGTCGGCGATCGCGTTCGTCAAGGGCGACGTGGTCGAGGCCGCCAAGGGGCTGCGTGAATTCGCCAAGGCGAACCCGCTTCTGGTCATCAAGGGCGGTGTCGTCGAGGGCCAGCCAATGGACGCCTCGGAGATCGGCAGGCTCGCGGACCTGGAGTCCCGCGAGGTGCTGCTCGCCAAGCTGGCCGGCGCGATGAAGGGCTCCATGGCCAACGCGGCCGCGCTCTTCAACGCGCTGCCCACGCAGGCCGCCCGGCTCGCCGAGGCTCTGCGCGCGAAGCGCGAGGAGAGCGGCGAGACGGCGGAGGCCCCTGCCGCCGCCGAGACGCCGGCCGAGTAACGGCGCCCGCTGAGGAGAACCCGGTCCCGCGGTCCAGCAGGACCCCAGTCACAAGCCATTGCGGAGGAACACATCATGGCGAAGCTCAGCACCGACGAGCTGCTCGACGCTTTCAAGGAGATGACCCTTCTCGAGCTCTCGGAGTTCGTGAAGCAGTTCGAGGAGGTCTTCGACGTCAAGGCCGCCGCCCCGGTCGCCGCCGTCGCGGCCCCGGGCGCTCCGGGCGCCCCGGCCGCCGAGGAGGCGCCGGCCCAGGACGAGTTCGACGTCATCCTGGAGGCCGCCGGCGACAAGAAGATCCAGGTCATCAAGGAGGTGCGCGCCCTGACGAGCCTCGGCCTCAAGGAGGCCAAGGACCTGGTCGACGGCGCGCCCAAGCCGCTGCTGGAGAAGGTCAACAAGGAGACCGCCGACAAGGCCAAGGAGGCCCTGGAGAAGGCCGGCGCCTCGGTGACCGTCAAGTAACACCCGACCGTCGGGTAACACCGGTACGCGGACGACGCGCGGCGCGAGGCCTCGCGGCGTGACGCACGGGGGCGGCCGCCTCACCCTGTGGTGAGGCGGCCGCCCTTTCGCATGTCCCGCCGGTATGCCCTGTTCGACTTGCCGCGCTGCTCGACCTGCCCCGCTCGACCGGCCCGCGCCCCTCGTGCCGCCCCTCCCTGCCGTTGTACTATCCGACGCGGCGTCCAGTACCGTCGGCGATCCCCGTCTTGAGGTGCGGGTTCGCGGGCAGTAGTCTCGCGGGCGTCCCAAGTAACGGTTGGCTTACAGCACGGTTTTTTCGGTGCCGATACCGGCTCGATCCCCTTCCATTTCCGTGGGGGACCGCTACGGTAGTGACACCTGTGCGCTACCGGACGGTAGCAATGGGGCGGCCACACGGTGTGAGGCGCACAACAGACCGAGTTGCACTCGCTCATTGGTTCCGGAACCCCCGGCCTGGACGAAAGGTGACGAGTGGGCGTCGAGATCAGGGTCGAAGGGCTGACCAAGTCGTTCGGCCGCCAGACCATCTGGCAGGACGTATCGCTAACGCTGCCCGCAGGAGAGATCAGTGTGCTCCTCGGGCCCTCCGGCACCGGCAAGTCGGTGTTCCTCAAGACCCTGGTCGGCCTGCTCAAGCCCGACCGCGGCCACATCTGGATCGGTGACCGCGACCTTCCGCGCCTGCCCGAGTCGCAGCTGTACGACACCCGCAAGCTGTTCGGGGTGCTCTTCCAGGACGGCGCGCTGTTCGGGTCGATGAACATCTACGACAACATCGCGTTCCCGCTGCGCGAGCACACCAAGAAGTCCGAGAGCGAGATCAAGCGCATCGTCATGGAGAAGATGGACATGGTCGGTCTTCTCGGTGCCGAGAAGAAGCTGCCCGGCGAGATCTCCGGCGGGATGAAGAAGCGGGCGGGGCTGGCCCGCGCGCTGGTGCTCGACCCCGAGATCCTGCTGGTGGACGAGCCGGACTCCGGCCTGGACCCGGTGCGCACCGCCTACCTCAACCAGACGATCGTCGACCTGAACGCGCAGTACGGCGCCACGTTCCTCATCGTCACCCACGACATCAACACCGCCCGCACCGTCCCGGACAACATCGGGCTGCTGTTCCGCCGAGAGCTGGTCATGTTCGGCCCGCGCGAGATGCTGCTGTCCAGCGAGGAGCCGGTCGTCCGGCAGTTCCTCAACGCCCGCAAGGTCGGCCCGATCGGGATGTCGGAGGAGAAGGACGTCTCCGAACTGGAGGCCGAGGCCAAGATGGGCCACGACCCCGGCAAGCTGCCGCCGATCCCGCCGCAGCAGATGCCCAGCGACGGCCGTCTCCGCCCGACCCAGCACGCCCCGGGCGCGTGGTGCGCGGCGCACGGCGTCGTCCCGCCGCCCGGCTCGTTCATCGACGACCAGGGACGCGACTGGGTGAAGGAGTGGCCGCGCTATGTCGCGGCCATGGGCCGGACGGCCGGCGCCGCCGCGCCCGGCGCCCCGGCGCCCCGAGGCGGAGACGGTGCCGCGCTGCCGCGCCGCCCCAAGCATTCGCGCGAGTCCGGTGGCGGCCGGCCGGGGGCGGGTGCGGCGCCCTGATGTCCGCTCCTGGCGCCGGCGCCGACCCGCGCGAAGGCTCCATGAGGTTCCGCCGGTTCTCCGACGGCGCGGCCAATGTCGCGATCAGGGAACCCGGCAGGTTCTTCGCCCTCTGCCTGGACACGTTCCGGGCGATGCTGGTCTGGCCGTTCCAGTGGCGCGAGTTCATCCAGCAGGCGTGGTTCATCGTCAGCGTCACCGTGGTGCCCACCATGCTCGTCGCCATCCCGTTCGGAGGCGTGCTGTCGTTGCAGGTCGGCGGGCTGATCCGGCAGTTGGGCGCGCAGTCGTTCACCGGCGCCACCGCGGTGGTGGCGATCGTCCGCGAGGCCAGCCCGCTGGTGACCTCGCTGCTGGTGGCGGGGGCCGCCGGCTCGGCCATGTGCGCCGACATCGGCTCCCGCAAGATCCGCGAGGAGATCGACGCCATGGAGGTGCTGGGCATCAACCCCCTGCACCGCCTGGTGGTGCCGCGCATGCTGGCCTGCGCGTTCGTGGCGCTGTTCCTGAACGGCCTGGTGTCGGTCGTCGGGCTGATGGGCGGCTACTTCTTCAACGTGATGCTGCAGGACGGGACGCCCGGCGCCTACCTGGCCTCGTTCAACGCCATCGCCCAGTTGCCCGACCTGTTGCAGGCCGAGGTCAAGGCGTTCGTGTTCGGCATCACGGCCGGTCTGGTCGCCGCGTACAAGGGCCTGAACGCCAAGGGCGGGCCCAAGGGCGTCGGCGACGCGGTCAACCAGACGGTGGTCATCACCTTCATGCTGCTGTTCCTGGAGAACTTCCTGATCTCCACCCTCTACTTCCAGCTCGTCCCGCAGAAGGGCATGTGATGGCGGGCTACGGAGGGACCGGGAGGCCGTGGTCCAGGTTGGTGAACGGTCCGCTGCAGCGGCTGGAGGACCTCGGGCACCAGTTGTCGTTCTACGCCCGCGCGTTCGCGTGGACGACACGGGTGCTGCGCCGCTACCGGACGGAGGTGCTGCGGCTGCTCGCCGAGGTCAGCCTGGGCACCGGCGGGCTCGCGGTGATCGGCGGCAGCGTCGTGATCGTCGCGTTCATGACCTTCTTCACCGGCAGCCAGGTCGGGCTCCAGGGCTACAACTCGCTGAACCAGATCGGCACCGCCGCGTTCACCGGGTTCGTGGCGTCCTACTTCAACACCCGTGAGATCGCGCCGCTGGTGTCGGCGCTGGCCCTGTCGGCGACCGTGGGCTGCGGGTTCACCGCGCAGCTCGGCGCGATGCGGATCTCCGACGAGATCGACGCGCTGGAGGTCATGGCGGTCCCGTCGATGCCGTTCCTGGTCACCACGCGGATGATCGCCGGGATGATCGCGGTGGTCCCGCTGTACATCGTGGGCCTGCTGGCGTCCTACGGGGCGACCCGGCTGATCGTGACGCTCTTCTACGGGCAGTCCACCGGGACCTACGACCACTACTTCTCGCTGTTCCTGCCGCCGTACGACATCCTCTGGTCGTTCGGCAAAGTGATCATATTCGCCCTGCTGGTCATGCTGATCCACTGCTACTACGGCTACCACGCGAGCGGCGGCCCGGCCGGGGTGGGCGTCGCGGTGGGACGGGCGGTGCGCACGAGCATCGTCGTCATCAACGTGACCGACCTGCTGCTCGGCATGGCGATCTGGGGCGCCACCACGTCCGTGCGGATCGCGGGGTGAGCACCAGATGACCCAGCGGATCCGGTACCGCCTGCTCGGCCTGTCCATGGTGCTCGTCATGGCGCTGCTGCCGGCGCTGACGGTCGCCCTGTTCAACAAGACGTTCACCCCCGTCACGAAGGTGACCGTGCGGGCCGAGCGGGCGGGCCTGCAACTGCTGCCGCGCTCGGACGTCAAGGTGCGCGGCCTGATCGTCGGGGAGGTCCGCGGCACCCGGGCGACCGCCGACGGGGCGGTCATCGAGCTGGCGCTCGACCCGGACCGGGCGAGGCTGATCCCCGGGAACGTCCAGGCGCGGCTGCTGCCCAAGACGTTGTTCGGCGAGAAGTACGTCGACCTGCACATCCCCGCGCAGGCCGCGGCGCCGGGGCTGCGCGCGGGCCAGGTGATCCAGCAGGACAGGTCGCAGACCGCGGTGGAGATCGACCGGCTGCTCACCAACCTGCTGCCGCTGCTGCGGGCCGTCCGCCCGGAGAAGCTGAACGCCACGCTGAACGCGATCGCCACCGCGCTCCAGGGGCGCGGCGACCAGATCGGGCGCAACCTGGAGCAGGCGGACGCGCTGCTGAAGAAGATCAACCCCGAGCTGGGCACGCTGGTGTACGACCTGCGCGCGCTGTCGGACGTCTCCGACATCTACGCGGCGGCGGCCCCCGACCTGCTGAACACGCTGCGGAACATCAATGTGACCAGCACGACGATCAACGCCAGGAGGGGCACCATCGAGGACATCATCCCGATGGTCACCGACCTGTCCGGCAAGGGCGACCGGTTCATGCGCGAGAACGGCCCCAAGATCATCGGGGTGAACATCGCGAACCGGGACGTGCTGGCCCTGGTGGCGCGGTACTCGCCGTCGCTGCCGTGCGTGTTCGAGGGCCTGACGAGGTACCGGCCGCTGGCCGAGGAGGCGGGCGGTGGCAAGACCCCGACGTTCAACCTGACCGTCGAGATCGTCAAGCCGCGTCCGGCGTACAAGTACCCGCTCGACCTCCCCGAGGCCAAGGACCAGCGCAACCCGCGCTGCTACGGCCTGCCGAACCCGCAGGTGCCGTTCCCCGACTACATGGCCCTGGACGGGACGCAGGACGACCTGTGGTGGCGCAACCCGCATGACCCGAACGACCAGGACCCGCACGGCACATCCGGCTCCCGCGGACGGGCCCTGTCCAGCGTCTTCGTCGATCCCGGCACGGCCATGAGCGAGCGAGAGAAGATCAGGAACATCGTGGGGCCGATGATCCGTACCCCCGCCGACCGGGTCCCGGACGTGGCCGAGCTGCTGTACGGGCCGCTGCTGCGCGGATCGGTGGTGAACCTGGGATGAGGACCACCGGCGCGGCGATCAAGCTGCTGATCTTCGTGGTGGCCACCTCGGTGGCCACCGGGGTGCTGGCGATGACCATCGGCAACGTCCGGTTCGCCGACACCCGCAGCTACAACGCGATCATCTCCGATGTGACCGGGCTGCTGGAGAACGACGACGTCCGGGTGGCGGGCGTGCGCGTCGGCCAGGTGGAGAAGATCCGGCTGCACGAGGGGAACCGGGCCAAGGTCACCTTCAGCGTCAACGCCGACGGCGTCTTCGCGGCAGGGCTGCCCTCGTCGACCCGCGTGAACGTGCGGTACCGCAACCTCATGGGGCAGCGCTACCTGGCGCTGACCGAGGGGCCCGGCGCCCCGAACGACTACCTGCGGCCCGGCGGCACGATCCCGATCAGCCAGACCCAGCCGGCGCTGGACCTCACGGTCCTGTTCAACGGGTTCCGCCCGCTGTTCACGGCGCTGGAGCCGGGCGAGGTCAACAAGCTGGCGTTCCAGATCGTGCAGACGTTGCAGGGCGAGGCCGGGACGGTCAACAGCCTGCTGGCGCACGTCGCGTCGCTGACCAACACGCTGGCCGACCGCGACCGGGTGATCGGGCAGGTGATCACCAACCTGAACCAGGTGCTGGGCACCATCGAGGCGCGGCACACCGAGGTCGACCGGATGATCACCGATCTGCGCGGCCTCGTGAGCGGGATCGCCGGCGACCGGCAGGCGATCTTCGACTCGGTGGCGGCCATCAACCAGCTCACCGGCACGACGGCGGGCCTGCTCCAGCAGGCCCGGCCCGCCATCCGCGACGACGTCGCCGGCCTGCGGGAACTCACCGAGACCCTGAACGAGAACGGCCCCGTCATCGACAAGAGCCTGAAGGCGGCCCCGGGCCGGCTGGAGGGTCTGGTCAACATCTCCTCCTACGGCTCCTGGTTCAACATGTACATCTGCGGCCTGGACGCCCAGGTGCGGCTGCCCGGCGGCCCCGTCTACCAGACCCCGTCGATCGTGAACGAGAACGCGAGGTGCAAGTAGATGAGGAGGCGGGGGCGGGCCCCCTTCAGGGGGCTGGAGATGACACGGCCCTTCAGGGAGCGCGATCCCGTTCCGATCGGCCTCACCGCGTTCGCGGTGATCGCGGTGGCGCTGCTGCTGGCGCTGAACCTGGACGGCCTCCCGCTCGTCTCCGGCGGCCGCGAGTACTCCGCCGCGTTCCGCGAGGCCGCCGGGCTCAAGAAGGACGAGGAGGTCCGCGTCGCCGGGGTCAAGGTCGGCGAGGTCACCGGCCTGGAGCTGGAGGGCGACCATGTCAGGGTCACCTTCCGCGTGGACGAGGACGTGCGGCTGGGCGAGCAGACCAGGGCCGACATCAAGATCAAGACGGTGCTCGGCGCCCACTACCTGGCGCTGGAACCGCGTGGGCGCGGCCGGCTGGAGCGCCAGATCCCGCTCGCCAACACCTCGGTGCCGTACGAGGTCGTCCCCACGATCGGCGAGCTGGCCAGGCAGCGGCTCAACAAGATCGACCACCGGGAGGTGGCGCGGTCGTTCGACGTGCTGGCCGACACCTTCCGCAACTCGCCCGAGGAGATCCGCGGGTCGCTGCAGGGCCTGCGCCGGCTGTCGGAGACCATCGCCTCGCGGGACGACGAGCTGCACGATCTGACGCAGCGCGCCGCCGACGTCTCCCAGCTACTGGCCGACCGCAACCAGGACTTCGCCAAGCTGATCAAGGACAGTGACCGGATCCTCCAGGCCGTCCAGGCCAGGCGCCAGGTGATCCACCAGCTCCTGGTGAACACCGTGGTGCTGTCCCAGCAGGTCAATGCGCTGATCAAGGAGAACGAACGGCAGTTGCGCCCGATGCTGGACAACCTGGAGAAGGTCAACCGGATCCTGCTGAAGAACCAGCGGAACCTGGACCGGATCCTGCAACTGTTCGCCCCGTACGCGCGGCAGTTCGCCGACGTGACCGGCAGCGGGCGCTGGTTCGACGCCTACATCCAGAACCTGATCCCCATTCCCGCGTCCATCCAGAACCAGCCGTCCCAGGGCGGCCAGGGTCAATCCGGCTCGCAACCCCGTGACGGGCAGCCCGGAGGCGACCGCACCAACCCGCTCCCCTTCCTCCCGTAAGCAAGCAGGCAGGTCATCGTGCGCAGCGCTAGTACCGACCCCCTGGCGGGGACCCGCCCCCGCCTCTCAGCCGCGGCTCTCCGCGCCGCGGGGGCGATCCTCGCGGTCGCCCTGCTGGCGGCGGCGCTCGTGGTGCTGACGCGGGGGCCGGAGCAGCGTCACCTCACGGCGTACTTCACCCGGGCGGTCGGCCTCTACCCGGGCGCGGACGTGCGCATCCTCGGCATCAGCGTCGGCAAGGTCACCAAGGTCACGCCCGTGGGCGACGCGGTCAAGGTCGAGTTGGAGTACGACGCCAAGTACAAGGTCCCGGCCGACGCCCAGGCCATGCTGGTGAACCAGACGGTCGTGGCAGACCGGTTCATCCAGCTCGCCCCCGTCTACAAGGGCGGGCCGGTGATGCCGGACGGCTACACGCTGGCCGTCAGCCGTACCCAGGTGCCGGTCGAGGTCGACGAGATCGGCAAGGGGCTGAACGACCTGAGCACGGCGCTGGGCCCCGAGGGCGCCAACCAGAACGGCGCGCTGTCGAGGCTGCTCCAGGTCGGCGCGAACACCCTGCAAGGCCAGGGAACCGATATC
The DNA here is from genome assembly GCF_030269515.1 of Actinomadura sp. NBRC 104412. Classification (GTDB taxonomy): domain Bacteria; phylum Actinomycetota; class Actinomycetes; order Streptosporangiales; family Streptosporangiaceae; genus Spirillospora. The sequence continues at coordinate 116,718 of NZ_BSTM01000022.1, forward strand.
CGGCAGACGATCGACGACACGTCCCGGATGCTGAGCACGCTCAGCGCCGACCGCGAGGACGTGGCCACGACGATCCGCAACCTGCGGATCATCACGGCCACGCTGCGCGCCAACGACCAGCAGATCCGGCAGTTCAACGGCCGGCTGAACGGGGTCTCCGGGCAGCTCGCGGCGGAGAAGGAGGAGCTGAGCGCGGCGCTGAACACCCTCGCGCCGACGCTGCGCGCCGTGCAGCGGTTCGTCAAGGAGAACCGGGGGCGGCTGGCCGTGGACGTCCGGCAGCTCGCCCAGCTCACCGGGATCCTGGTGAAGGAGAAGGACGCGTTCGCCGAGCTGCTCGTCCAGGGGCCGCTGGCCGTCACCAACCTGGCGCGGGCCTACGACCCGATCAGCGGCACCATCCACAGCCGCGCCGACCTGCGCCAGTTCCACGACCTGGCCGACTGGATCTGCTCGCTGGCGCACTCGGTGGGCGCGCCGCCGCAGCAGTGCCTGAACTTCCTGCAACCGGTCAACGGGATCGGCAAGGTGCTCACGTCCCTCACCCTCGACCTGTCCTGGATCACCGCGCTGACCACGCACTACGACCCCGAGCCGATCCCGCCGGACGCCTACGGCCCCAAGGGCCGCGGAGGCGGCCAGGACCGGCCGTCCCAGCCCCAGGCCCAGCAGGGCGGGGCGAGGGACATCCGGGCCCTGCTGCCGGGAGGTGGTGGCCGATGAGGCGGCTCGCACGGCTGGGGATCGCGGCGCTGGCCTGCGCGACCGCGCTGTCGGGCTGCGGGTTCCGGGGCGTGGACTCGCTGCCGCTGCCCGGCGGCCCCGATCTCGGCGACGACCCCAGGACGGTGCGGATCGAGTTCGCCAACGTGCTGGACCTGGTGCCGCAGTCGGTGGTCAAGGTCAACGACGTCTCGGTCGGCAAGGTCGAGAAGATCGACCTGGCCGGCGGGCAGGGCGGCTGGCGGGCCGTGGTGACCGTCAAGCTGCGCCGCGACACCCGGCTGCCCGACAACGCCGTCGCGACCATCGGGCAGACCAGCCTGCTGGGCGAGAAGTTCGTGTCGCTGTCCAACCCGCCGCAGGGCGAGACGCCGCGGGGCGAGCTGAACACCGGCGACCTGATCCCGCTCTCGCGGACGATGCGGTACCGGCCCGCCGACATCGAAGAGGTGCTGTCGGCGATGTCGATGCTGCTGAACGGCGGCGGCCTGGAGCAGATCTCCACGATCACCCGCGAGCTCAACACCGCGATGGACGGCCGCACGTCCACGATCAAGTCGGTGCTGCACCAGGTGGACACGTTCGTGGGCACCCTGGACCGCAACCGCGCCGACATCACCCGGGCGATCGACAGCATCGACCGGCTGACCGGCAAGCTGGCGGCCGAGCGGCGCACCATCGCCGACACCGTCGACAAGACCGGCCCGGCGCTGGCCGTCCTGAACCGCAACCGGGCCGACCTGACCAAGATGCTGGTGGCGCTGGACAAGCTGTCCCGCACCACCACGGACGTGATCAAGCGGTCGCAGGCCGACCTGCTGGCCAACCTCCGGGAGCTGGACACCATCCTGCGCAACCTCAACAAGGCCGGCGCGGACCTGCCCAGGAACCTCGGCGCCCTGATCACCTGGCCGTTCCCCGAGACCTTCGACAACGCGGTCAAGGGCGACTACGGCAACGTGCGGCTCACCCTCGACCTGGACCTGCAGAACATCGCGCAGAACCTGTTCGGCGGCACCGAGCTGGAGGGGCTGCTCGGCGGCGGGCAGCGGATGCGCAACATGCTCACGGTCCCGAACGTGACGCTGCCGGAGACCCCGCTGGGCGTGCTGCCCGAGATCCCCGGCGGCGCCGCTCCGGGCGGCGGGCTGCCCGGCCTCCCGGGCGCGGGCGACGGCGGGCTCCCCGGGCTCGGCGACGTGGTCCCGTCCACGGGCGGCGGAAACGGGGGCGCCCGGCCGCGCTCGCTGGGCCCCGAGCCCGGCCGGGCCGACCTGCGGACCCTGATGATGGGGGGCCTGTCGTGATCCTCAAGTTCGGCGTCAAGCTCCAGCTGATCGCGTTCGCGGTCATCACGGTCATCGGCGTCACGATCGTCTCGGTCAACTACATCGGCGTGGGGCGCGACCTGCTGGGCCGCGAGTACACCGCCTACGTCGACCTCACCGACTCCGGCGGCGTGTTCACCAACGCCGAGGTCACCTACCGTGGCGTCCCGGTCGGGCGGGTCGGCCCGATCCAGCTCACCAAGGACGGCATCAGGGTCAGGCTGCGGCTCGAACGCGGCCGGCGGATCCCGCGCGAGGGCACGACCGCCGTGGTGGCCAACCGGTCCGCGGTGGGCGAGCAGTACATCGACCTGCAACCGAGCAGATCCGAAGGCCCGTATCTGGACGAGGGCGAGCCGTACACCATCCCGCGGCACATGACCCGGCTCCCCGTCCCCACCGCCGACCTGCTGCGCAACGTCGACAAGCTGGTGTCGTCGGTGAACCCGAGGGACGTCGGGACGCTGGTGGACGAGCTGGACAAGGCGTTCTCCGGTTCGGCCTCCGACCTTCAGGCGATCCTGGACGACACCGACCGGCTCCTCCGGACCGCCGACCGCTCCTACCCCGACACCAAGCGGCTACTGGACGACGGCGCGGTCGTCCTGAACACCCAGCGCTCGCATGGCGCCGACATCGCGGGCTTCGCGCGGAACCTGAACGAGCTGACCACCCAGTTGCGCAAGGACGACCCGGCGCTGCGCGGCACCCTCGACGCCACTCCCGGCGCGGTCGTCCAGGTGGACAAGGCGATCGACGACCTGGCGCCCGCGCTGCCGGTGCTGCTGGCCAACATGACCACGACCGGGCAGATCATCACGTCCCGGCAGGCGGGGCTGCGGTCGCTGTTCATCCTGTACCCGCTCACGCTGGGCGGCGCGTTCACCGTGAACCCCGGCGACGGCACCCAGCATCTCGGCCTCGCGCTCAACATCGACGAGCCGCCCCCGTGCGAGTCCGGCTACAAGCAGGTGCCCAGGCGCTGGCCGACCGACACCTCCGCGCGTAAGCCACGCCTGGACGCGGGCTGTAAGCTGCCGCGGAACTCCGAGACCGCCGTCCGCGGGTCCCGGAACTGGCCGCGGGACGCCGTCCAGCCGCCGCCGTGGGTGCCGCCGGGAGCCACCGACGGGGCGGGCTTCCCGCCGGGCGGCTCCACCGGCGATTTCGGGGACGGCGCGCGGGACGGCTCCAAGGACGACGCCAAGGCGGCCGAGGAGCGGCGGCCCGAGGCCGAGCCCGGCAACACCCTCTATGTGCCGCTTTCATCACAGACGGTGCAGATAGCCGGATACGATCCTTCGACCGGTGTCGTGTACGGGCCGGACGGCAAGCGCTACGGGCTCGGCTACTCCGGCGGCCAGCAGCGGCTGCTGGGCGACGCCTCGTGGAAGATGCTGCTGCTCGGGCCGCTGACCCGATGACGTGAATCCGACTGAGGAGACGACGCGATGAAGTACGGCGCGACCGACGCGGTCGACGCCGCGTCGCGGGGCCGTGGTGACGGCGTCACCGCGATCGTCCTGGGCGTGATCGCCGTGGTGCTCGCCACGGCGGTGGCGACGTACGGCTACACCCAGTGGTGGAAGCCCAGGGAGCTGGACAGGCAGCGGGCCGCGGCCACGCAGGCGGCCCGGCAGACCGCCGTCAACCTGGCCAGCCTGGACTACCGTGAGGTGCAGAAGGGCATCGACCGGGTGCTGGCCGGGATGACCGGCGACGTGAAGAACCAGTGGGCGACCCAGGCCAAGGTCATCAGCGACACCGCGACCAGGACCAAGTCGGTCTCGCAGGTCCAGCAGGTCCGCGCCGGGGTGATCTCGATGGACGGCGACTCCGCCGAGGTGATGGTGGCGGTCAACGCGACCACCACGAGTCCGACGGTGAAGCAGGGCGCGCCGCGCTACTACCGCTTCGAGATGACGCTCACCCGGGTCGGCGACCGCTGGCTCGTCTCCAAGATGGGGATGGTCCCATGACGAAGACAGGAGCGGGCCAGGCCGAGGACAGGGCCAGGAAGGCGGCGGAGGCCCGCGAGCGGGCCGCCGAGGCCGCCAGGAGGGCGAGGGAGGCCGAGGCGGAGGCGGCGGCCGCGCTCCGCGAGGCCGAGGAGGCCGAGGCGGCGGCTAAAGCGGAGGCCGAGGCGGCGACCGCAGCGGAGGAGGCCGAGGCAGAGGCCGAGGAGATCGAGGGATCCGAGGAGGCCGCCGAGTCCGCCGAGTCCAAGGCCGATCTCACGAAGACGACCACCGAGGACGACGCCGAGGACGACGCCGAGGAAACCGCCAAGCACGAAGAAGACGACGACGAGGGCAAGCCGGCGGGTCGCAGGCGGCGGCGGTGGCTTCCCCCGCTGGGGACGCGGTCCTACGTGCTGATCGCGGTGAATCTCGCCCTGGCCGGGGCGCTGGGGTGGCTGGTCGTGGCCGTGCAGGGGCTCAAGGCGGATGAGCGGGCCGTCCAGCAGGTCACGTTCGCCGCCAAACAGGCCGCCGAGGATCTGTCGTCCTACGACTACCGGACGATCGACGCCGACCTGAAGCGGGCGTCCGATCACACCACGGGCGACTTCCGGAACGACTTCACCCGGATGACCGCCACGGTGAAGCCGTCGGCGCTCCAGCAGAAGGCGGTCGTGGAGGGCACGGCGGTCCGGACGTCGGTGGAGAGCGTGGACGGCCGCAAGGCGATCGCGCTGGTCTACCTGAACCAGGCGACGGCCAAGGCCGCCACCGCCGAGCGCACCCCCAGCCAGTACACGTTGCGCCTGGTCATGACCAAGGTGGGCGACCGGTGGCTGGTCTCGCAACTCCAGATGATGTGATGCCGCGGCCGGGGCCGTCCGGCGCGCCCCTGCCGAGGGTGGCCTCGCGGATCCTAAACTATGGCCTTCCTCACTGCAGGTCAGCGCCCGAAAAGTCCGGGCTCGCTCTTGACTCTGCGGCGTTCAGAAGCGATGCTCCATGGCAACTGTGATGCATACTGCGGCGCTAGAGTTGCAAGCAGTGTGGTGGTCGGCTACACTGCCCCTTTGCGCTGCCCTCTGACTATCCTCGTGTGAGAGCCTATTGTCCTGCCCCGGTTCGGGGCACTTCATCCCGCCTCTCGCACCTGGATCGTCTGGCGTGCGTGCCGTCAGTTACGCCGCGAGCCCTCGGAAGGACCACTCTTGGCAGCCTCGCGCAACGCCTCGAATACCGCAACCGGTCCGAACCGCGTCTCCTTCGCGCGCATCAAGGAGCCGCTCGAAGTCCCGGACCTCCTTGCGCTGCAGACCAACTCCTTTGACTGGCTGCTGGGCAACGAGAGGTGGAAGGCCCGGGTCGAGGCGGCCCAGAAGGCCGGAAGTAAGAGCGTCCCGACCCAGTCGGGTCTCGAAGAGATCTTTGAGGAGATCAGTCCCATCGAGGACTTCTCCGGAACCATGTCCCTGTCGTTCCGCGACCACCGCTTCGAGCCGCCCAAGTACTCCGTCGAGGAGTGCAAGGACAAGGACATGACCTACTCCGCCCCGATGTTCGTCACGGCGGAGTTCATCAACAACACCACCGGTGAGATCAAGAGCCAGACGGTGTTCATGGGCGACTTCCCGCTCATGACCCCCAAGGGCACCTTCATCATCAACGGCACCGAGCGGGTGGTCGTCTCCCAGCTTGTCCGCTCGCCCGGTGTGTACTTCGACCGCGCCCTGGACAAGGCGTCGGACAAGGACATCTACGGTTGCAAGGTCATCCCGAGCCGCGGCGCCTGGCTGGAGTTCGAGATCGACAAGCGCGACAACGTCGGTGTCCGCATCGACCGCAAGCGCAAGCAGCCGGTCACCGTGCTCCTCAAGGCGCTCGGCTGGACCGAGGACCGCATCCGCGAGCGGTTCGGCGCCTACGAGTCGATCAACGTCACGCTGGAGAAGGACCACACCTCCGGCCAGGACGACGCGCTGCTGGACATCTACCGCAAGCTGCGTCCGGGCGAGCCGCCGACCAAGGAGTCGGCGCAGACCCTGCTGGAGAACCTGTACTTCAACCCCAAGCGGTACGACCTGGCCAAGGTCGGCCGGTACAAGGTCAACAAGAAGCTCGGCCTCGACCTGGACATGAACCAGGGCACGCTGACCGAGGACGACATCGTCGCCACCGTCGAGTACCTCGTCCGCCTGCACGCGGGTGAGGAGGAGGGCACGGTGGGCACCGCCCAGGTGCCGATCGAGGTCGACGACATCGACCACTTCGGCAACCGGCGGCTGCGCACGGTCGGCGAGCTGATCCAGAACCAGGTCCGGCTGGGCCTGGCCAGGATGGAGCGCGTCGTCCGCGAGCGGATGACCACCCAGGACGTCGAGGCGATCACGCCGCAGACCCTGATCAACATCCGTCCGGTCGTGGCCTCCATCAAGGAGTTCTTCGGCACCAGCCAGCTGTCGCAGTTCATGGACCAGACCAACCCGCTGGCCGGGCTGACCCACAAGCGGCGCCTGAACGCGCTGGGCCCGGGCGGTCTGTCCCGTGAGCGGGCGGGCATGGAGGTCCGCGACGTCCACCCGTCCCACTACGGCCGGATGTGCCCGATCGAGACCCCCGAGGGCCCGAACATCGGCCTGATCGGCTCGCTGGCGGCGTTCGGCCGGGTCAACCCGTTCGGCTTCGTCGAGACGCCGTACCGCAAGGTCGTCGACGGCGTGGTCACCGACCAGATCGACTACCTGACCGCCGACGAGGAGGACCGGTACGTCATCGCGCAGGCCAACACGGCCCTGGCCGAGGACGGCTCGTTCGCCGACGACCGCGTTCTGATCCGCAAGAAGGGCGGCGAGGTCGAGCTGGTGGGCCCGCGCGAGGTCCAGTACATGGACGTCTCGGCGCGGCAGATGACCTCGGTCGCCACCGCGATGATCCCGTTCCTGGAGCACGACGACGCCAACCGGGCGCTGATGGGCTCCAACATGCAGCGCCAGTCCGTCCCGCTGCTGCGCAGCGAGGCGCCGCTGGTGGGCACCGGCATGGAGTACCGCGCCGCGGTCGACGCCGGCGACGTGATCGTCGCGGAGAAGGCCGGCGTGGTCGAGGAGGTCTCGGCCGACTACGTGACCGTGATGAACGACGACGGCACCCGCACCACCTACCGGGTCGCCAAGTTCAAGCGGTCCAACCAGGGCACCTGCTTCAACCAGAAGCCCATCGTGGACGAGGGGCAGCGGGTCGAGGTGGGCCAGGTCATCGCCGACGGCCCGTGCACCGACCAGGGCGAGATGGCGCTCGGCAAGAACCTGCTCGTGGCGTTCATGCCGTGGGAGGGCCACAACTACGAGGACGCCATCATCCTGTCCCAGCGGCTGGTGCAGGACGACGTCCTGTCCTCGATCCACATCGAGGAGCACGAGGTCGACGCCCGCGACACCAAGCTGGGCCCCGAGGAGATCACCCGGGACATCCCGAACGTCTCCGAGGAGGTGCTGGCCGACCTCGACGAGCGCGGCATCATCCGGATCGGCGCCGACGTCGTCCCCGGCGACATCCTGGTCGGCAAGGTCACCCCGAAGGGCGAGACCGAGCTGACCCCGGAGGAGCGGCTGCTGCGCGCGATCTTCGGTGAGAAGGCCCGCGAGGTCCGCGACACCTCGCTGAAGGTGCCGCACGGCGAGCAGGGCAAGGTCATCGGCGTCCGGGTGTTCTCCCGGGACGAGGGCGACGAGCTGCCGCCCGGCGTGAACGAGCTGGTCCGGGTGTACGTGGCGCAGAAGCGCAAGATCACCGACGGGGACAAGCTGGCGGGCCGGCACGGCAACAAGGGCGTCATCTCCAAGGTGCTGCCGGTCGAGGACATGCCGTTCCTGGAGGACGGCACCCCGGTCGACATCGTCCTGAACCCGCTGGGCGTGCCCGGCCGGATGAACGTCGGCCAGGTCCTGGAGACCCACCTCGGCTGGGTGGCCAGCCGCGGCTGGAAGGTCGAGGGCGACGACGCGGAGTGGAAGCGCGCGCTGCGCGCCATCGGCGCCGACGAGGCACCGCCGTGGACCAAGACCGCCACCCCGGTGTTCGACGGCGCCCGCGAGGACGACGTCACCGGCCTGATCGCCAGCACCCTGCCCAACCGGGACGGCGACCGCCTGGTCGGCCCCGGTGGCAAGGCCAAGCTGTTCGACGGGCGCACCGGCGAGCCGTACAAGGACCCGATCTCGGTCGGCTACATCTACATCCTCAAGCTGCTCCACCTGGTCGACGACAAGATCCACGCTCGCTCGACCGGCCCGTACTCCATGATCACCCAGCAGCCGCTCGGGGGTAAGGCCCAGTTCGGTGGGCAGCGGTTCGGTGAGATGGAGGTGTGGGCGCTGGAGGCGTACGGCGCCGCCTACGCGCTCCAGGAGCTGCTGACCATCAAGTCCGACGACGTGCTCGGCCGAGTGAAGGTGTACGAGGCCATCGTCAAGGGCGAGAACATTCCCGAGCCCGGCATTCCCGAGTCCTTCAAGGTGCTCATCAAGGAGATGCAGTCGCTGTGCCTGAACGTCGAGGTGCTCTCCAGCGACGGCATGTCCATCGAGATGCGCGACACCGACGAGGACGTCTTCCGCGCCGCGGAGGAGCTCGGCATCGACCTGTCCCGGCGTGAGCCGAGCAGTGTCGAAGAGGTCTGATCAACTCAAGGGGAAAACAGTTGCTTGACGTCAACTTCTTCGACGAGCTTCGCATCGGTCTGGCGACCGCCGACGACATCCGCCAGTGGTCGCACGGCGAGGTGAAGAAGCCGGAGACGATCAACTACCGGACCCTCAAGCCGGAGAAGGACGGGCTCTTCTGCGAGAAGATCTTCGGCCCCACCCGGGACTGGGAGTGTTACTGCGGCAAGTACAAGCGCGTCCGCTTCAAGGGCATCATCTGCGAGCGCTGCGGTGTCGAGGTGACGCGCGCCAAGGTGCGGCGTGAGCGGATGGGCCACATCGAGCTGGCCGCCCCGGTCACCCACATCTGGTACTTCAAGGGGGTCCCCTCCAGGCTCGGCTACCTGCTGGACCTGGCGCCCAAGGACCTCGAGAAGATCATTTACTTCGCCGCGTACATGATCACCAGCGTGGACGCGGAGCGGCGCGACCGCGACCTGCCCACGCTGGAGGCGCACATCTCGGTGGAGCGCCAGCAGATCGAGCAGGCCCGCGACGCCCAGGTCGAGGCCCGCCAGCAGAAGCTGGAGGCCGACCTGGCGGAGCTGGAGGAGGCCGGCGCCAAGGCCGACCAGAAGCGCAAGATCAGGGACGGCGCGGAGCGCGAGATGAAGCAGCTCCGCGACCGCGCCCAGCGCGAGCTGGACCGGCTGGAGGAGGTCTGGACCCGGTTCAAGAACCTCAAGGTCCAGGACCTGGAGGGCGACGAGCTCCTCTACCGCGAGATGCGGGACCGCTTCGGTAAGTACTTCGAGGGCGGCATGGGCGCCGCGGCCATCCAGGCGCGGCTCCAGAATTTCGACCTGGAGGCCGAGGCGGAGAAGCTCCGCGAGACCATCCGCACCGGCAAGGGCCAGAAGAAGGCCCGCGCCCTCAAGCGGCTCAAGGTCGTGTCGGCGTTCCTCAACACCCGCAACAGCCCGCTGGGCATGGTGCTGGACTGCATCCCGGTGATCCCGCCGGACCTGCGTCCGATGGTGCAGCTCGACGGTGGCCGCTTCGCGACCTCCGACCTGAACGACCTGTACCGCCGGGTGATCAACCGGAACAACCGGCTGAAGAGGCTGCTCGACCTGGGCGCGCCCGAGATCATCGTCAACAACGAGAAGCGGATGCTGCAGGAGGCCGTCGACGCGCTGTTCGACAACGGCCGCCGTGGCCGCCCGGTCACCGGGCCGGGCAACCGTCCGCTGAAGTCGCTGTCGGACATGCTCAAGGGCAAGCAGGGCCGGTTCCGCCAGAACCTGCTGGGCAAGCGCGTCGACTACTCCGGCCGTTCGGTCATCGTGGTCGGCCCGCAGCTCAAGCTGCACCAGTGCGGCCTGCCCAAGCAGATGGCGCTGGAGCTGTTCAAGCCGTTCGTGATGAAGCGGCTGGTCGACCTCAACCACGCGCAGAACATCAAGTCCGCCAAGCGGATGGTCGAGCGCGCCCGCCCGGTGGTGTGGGACGTGCTGGAAGAGGTCATCACCGAGCACCCGGTGCTGCTGAACCGCGCGCCGACCCTGCACCGCCTCGGCATCCAGGCGTTCGAGCCGCAGCTGGTCGAGGGCAAGGCCATCCAGATCCACCCGCTGGTCTGCACCGCGTTCAACGCCGACTTCGACGGCGACCAGATGGCGGTGCACCTGCCGCTGTCGGCGGAGGCGCAGGCCGAGGCGCGGATCCTGATGCTGTCGACCAACAACATCCTCAAGCCGTCGGACGGCAAGCCGGTCACGATGCCCACGCAGGACATGGTCATCGGGCTGTACTGGCTGACCACGGAGAAGGAGGGCGCGGACGGCGAGGGCCGTGCGTTCGGCTCGGTCGCCGAGGCCATCATGGCCTACGACCGTGGCGAGCTCGACCTCCAGGCCAGGATCCACGTGCGGCTCAAGGACGTCCCGCCGCCGCGCGACTGGACCGCCCCCGAGGGGTACGAGCCGGGACAGCCGTACCGGCTGGAGACCACGCTGGGTCGGGCGCTGTTCAACGAGACGCTGCCGGACGACTTCCCGTTCGTGAACTACGAGGTCGGCAAGAAGCAGCTGTCGGCGATCGTGAACGAGCTGGCCGAGAGCTACCCCAAGGTGGAGGTCGCCAACGCGCTGGACGCGCTGAAGAGCACCGGTTTCCACTGGGCCACCAGGTCCGGGGTCACCATCTCCATCGAGGACGTCGTCGTCCCGCCGAACAAGGCCGAGATCCTGGCCGACTACGAGCGCCGCGCCGACAAGGTGCAGCGCGAGTTCAACCGGGGCCTGATCACCGATGAGGAGCGCAAGCAGGAGCTCATCGAGATCTGGAACAAGGCCACGGTGGACGTCGCGGTCGACATGGAGAAGGCGTTCCCGCGGACCAACCCGGTCTGGATGATGGTGAACTCCGGCGCCCGCGGCAACCCGCTCCAGGTCCGGCAGATCGCCGGCATGCGCGGCCTGGTGTCCAACCCGAAGGGCGAGACGATCCCGCGTCCGATCAAGTCCTCGTTCCGCGAGGGCCTGTCGGTCGTCGAGTACTTCATCTCGACCCACGGCGCCCGCAAGGGCCTGGCCGACACCGCGCTGCGCACCGCCGACTCCGGCTACCTGACCCGGCGCCTGGTGGACGTGGCGCAGGATGTCATCGTCCGCGAGGAGGACTGCGGTACCGACCGCACCATCCCGTTCCGGGTGGCCGACCGGGACGAGGCGACCGGCAAGCTGGTCAAGCCGGTCACCTCGGAGACCAGCCTGGTGGGCCGCACCATCGCCGAGGACGTCGTGGTCGACGGCACGGTCATCGTTCCGGCCGACACCGACCTGTCGGACTCGGTGGTGTCGCGCCTGGTCGAGGCCGGTGTCGAGGAGGTGCGCACCCGCAGCGCCCTGGTCTGTGAGGCCAAGATCGGTGTCTGCGCCGCCTGCTACGGCCGTTCGCTGGCCACCGGTAAGCGGGTGGACGTCGGTGAGGCCGTCGGCATCATCGCCGCGCAGTCCATCGGCGAGCCCGGCACCCAGCTGACCATGCGGACCTTCCACACTGGCGGTGTGGCCGGCGGTGACATCACCCACGGCCTGCCGCGTGTGCAGGAGCTGTTCGAGGCCCGCATCCCCAAGGGCGTGGCCCCGATCAGCGAGGTGGCCGGCCGGGTCAAGATCGACGAGACGGAGAAGACCCGCAAGGTCGTCATCGTCCCGGACGACGGCTCGGACGAGATCGCCTACCAGGTCCCGATGCGGTCGCGCCTGCTGGTGAAGGAGGGTGAGCGGGTCGCGGTCGGCCAGCAGCTCATCGCGGGTGCCATCAACCCGCACGAGGTGCTGCGCATCCTCGGCCCCCGCGCGGTGCAGCTGCACCTCGTCCAGGAGGTCCAGGAGGTCTACCGGTCGCAGGGCGTGTCGATCCACGACAAGCACATCGAGATCATCGTCCGCCAGATGCTGAAGCGGGTGAACATCCTCGAGTCGGGCGACACCGAGCTGCTGCCGGGCGACCTGGTCGAGCGTCCCCTCTTCGAGGAGACCAACCGCAACGTGGTCGCCGAGGGCGGGGTGCCCGCCGCGGGCCGTCCGGTCCTGATGGGCATCACCAAGGCGTCGCTGGCCACCGAGTCCTGGCTGTCCGCCGCCTCCTTCCAGGAGACGACGCGGGTGCTGACCGAGGCGGCCATGCACGCCAAGAGCGACCCGCTGCTGGGTCTCAAGGAGAACGTCATCATCGGCAAGCTCATCCCGGCCGGTACGGGCATGCCCCAGTACCGCAACGTCCGGGTCGAGCCCACCGAGGAGGCGAAGGCCGCGGTGTACTCGGTCGGGTCCTACGACGACGGCGCCGAGTACGCCTTCGGCCAGGGCTCCGGCGAGGCCGTCCCCCTGGAGGAGTACGACTTCGGCCAGTACAACCGCTGACCGCATATCCGAGGGCACACAGAGAGGCCCCTCCCGCCCAAGGCGGGAGGGGCCTCCCCACGCTCAGCCCCGCGCCACCTCAGGCAGACCCGTGCCAGACGCACACCCCGTAGAGTCAGCTCGTATCCCCGCTGCACGTAGGGCAGGCGACCTCAACGATTCGGGTAGGCACACCGCCGCGAACGTCTCCGCCAAGACCGAGCACCCGCCCGGTGCCGAAGCAACGCGTGCAACCCGGAATGCCCTGGCCACCAGGGTGATCCCACGCTGAAGTGAGCTTCCCCCCGTTCACCGGACACCTGTCCTGAGGTCACCGGCGATCATCAGGAAGGATGTTCGTCATGCCGTCACCACACCCGCCCGAGTTCCGGCGCCGCGCGGTCGAGCTGGCCCGCCAAGG
>NZ_BSTM01000023.1 GCF_030269515.1 Actinomadura sp. NBRC 104412
GCTACCGGCTCAAAGACCGCGACCTCGGCCGCGTCCCCGCGGCCAAGACCGACAACTAAAGATCAACAATCGGGTGGGTCACGGTTCACCCGGAACAACCGGGTCACGATTGGGCCGGGATTGACAACGCCGCAGGCCCCGCCAATAATCACACTCGCACCCACCTCAGCCCCGCAACCCCAGCCCCGAACGGTCGCTCAAGCGTGCGATCGCGTCCGAAGGCAGATTCGAGCGAAGCGAGAATCTGTTCGCGTAGCGAGCCGCCAAGGCGAGTCGGAGCGATGCCAGCGATCGCCGCAGGTGCGACAAGCGACGAGCCGTCAAGGCGAGGAGCGCAGCCCGCACCTGCAAAGAAACACCTCTCGCACCCACCCCAGCCCGTCACCCCAGAGCCCCGCACGGCGGCCAGGCGTTGCGATCGCGTCCGGAGGCAGGTTTCGAGCTTGCGAGGAACCTGATCGCGTAGCGAGCCTCCAGGGCGAGTCGGAGCGATGCCAGCGATCGCCGCAGGTGCGACAAGCGACGAGCCGTCAAGGCGAGGAGCGCAGCTCGCACCTGCAAGTAAACACTGCGCACTCACCTCAGCCCCGCAACCCCAGCCCCGCACGGCGGCCAGGCGTTGCGATCGCGTCCGGAGGCAGGTTCCGAGCTTGCGAGGAACCTGATCGCGTAGCGAGCCCCTGGGCGAGTCGGAGCGATGCAGCGATCGCCGCAGGCGCGACAAGCGACGAGCCGCCAGGCGAGGAGCGCAGCTCGCGGCTGCAAGTAAACACAGCCTCAGCTTCCCGTGGTGGCTACGGTGATGCCGGCTTCGTCGAAGGATTTCTTGACGCGTTCGCGGAGTTCGCGGGAGACGTCGGCTTGTCTGCCGGGGGCGGTCTTGAGGACGACGCGGACGATCAGGGCGTCTCCTGTGAGGGCTTGGACGCCCCACACGGAGGGGTCTTCGAGGATGAGGTTCTGCCATTCTCCGGCGGCGGCCATCTCGTCGGCGGTCTTCTGGAGGATCTCCTTGACCTTTTCGACGTCTTCGTGGATGTCGACGGGGACGTCCAGTACCGCGCGGCCCCAGTTCTGGGATTCGTTGCCGACGTGTTTGATCTCGCCGTTGGGCACGTACCAGACGACGCCGTTGACGTCGCGCATGCGGGTGACGCGGAGGGTGACGGCCTCGACCGTGCCTTTGGCGGTGCCGACGTCGATGACGTCGCCGACGCCGAACTGGTCTTCGAGGAGCATGAACAGGCCGGCGAGGAAGTCCTTGACGATGTTCTGCGCGCCGAAGCCGACGGCCATGCCGATCACCGTGGCGCTGGCGAGGACGGGTGCGAGGTTGAGCCCGAGCTGGCCGAGGATGCTGAAGAACGCCATCCCCATGATCACGATGGAGGCGATGCTGCGCAGCACGGAGCCCATGGTCCTGGCCCGTTGGGCGCGGCGCTGGTTGAGCAGGACGGGGCTGCCGTCGAAGACGGTGCGGCTGCGTTCGCGGACGCGCTCGGACATGGTGCTCTCGGCCATCCGCAGCGTGATCCGGCTGATCATGCGGTGCGCCGCGGCCCGGGCGATCATGGCGATCGCCAGGATCACGATGATCCAGAAGACGGCGGTCAGCGGCCGGTCGAGCCAGTTCCGGAAGAAGCCGGTGAACTCGGCGTTGTGTGAGACGTTCCACACGACCCGGCAGGCCACGCTGGGCTCCCGGGAGCGGCACGCGATCTCTGGCGTGCTGTCCTGCACCCAGGGCAGACCGTTGCCGCCCGCCACGGCGGGCACGACGGACGCGAGGCTGAGTGACATGTGGAAGCCCTCCCCGGCCGGCTGGATGGTCGCGCCGGCTCGTCGTCGAGGTCCGGCGGTACGAGCCGATCGTAGGGGACGGTGCCGAGCGGTTCGTTGCCGGAACGAGCCGGGCCGCCTGGCCGGGGAGGGCTGGTTTTCCTGTCCGCGGGGTCAGCGGAGGGTGTGAGGGGCCGCGGACCCCGCGGACGAGGCGTCACCGGGGCGAGCCCGTGGGCTCTCCTTGTGACCGTGGGGAACGTCGCGGGCGTACGTCAAGCGGGATGGCCTGCCCGTGTCCCGGACCCCGAGCAACCGGCCTCCGGCGGCTCGCCTGGCCTCGGCCTGGATGGGAAGGGGCCGGGACGGGACGAGGTGAGCCGGGGCCGCCCGGGCACACGGGCAGGACATCTCGGGCCGGCTCCCCGGTTCCGCCGGCCGGGAGTGCGGCCCGGCCGGCGGGTTCGGGGTGCCGGCGAACGTGTCCCGCGGGGCCGTCGGCTGCCGCGCCGTTCCGGCCGCGACCCCACGGGACACGTCCGGTTTCAGGGAGGGTGCGGGCCGCTCGCCGACCGCTCCGGCGAGCGGGCCCGCGGCCCCTCGGGTCCGGGACGCGGCCCGTCAGGGCCGCCCATCCCGGCCTCCAGAGGTCGGGTGCCCAGGAGGTCGCCGTGCGCCTCCAGGGGTTGCAGGACGCGGGCCAGTTTCACGGCGGCGCCGCCGGGGTCGTCCACCCGGTGCAGTCGCTCGCCCCAGGACCACCAGTAGTAGTGGACGTGGGTCTCGGGGGCGGGGGCGCAGGTGACGTCCTCGGCGAGGCTGGCCGCCTCTGGGTTGACCACCCGGAGGAACGCGGGCCCCGAGCGCGTCCGCACGACCCGGGCGACCAGTCCCCAGGTGTCGAGCTCGTGCTCGAGTTCTTCCAGGTAGCCGGTACGCCTGTCGGTGACCACCCGTGCACCCCTTCCGTCCGTCGCGCCGCGGCGGGCCGTGCCGCGCGGCGGTGCCGCCGTTCCCTGGCCGGACCGCGGCGGTCGCCGCGGCCGTCCTGGCCGTCGTGTGACGGCCGTGGCCGCCATCGCGGTGGCCGCTCCGGGGGGTCCGCCCGACCGATCTGGCCGTCCGGCGAGATCGAACTTTACGGATCCGCTCCGTTACACGCGGCGAGAATTGCAACTCTCACACGATGGGTCAAGAGGGCCTCTCCGGCGACGGGATACGTTTCTCACGTTCGGGGAGGAGAATCGCTCCACTCTGGAGGAGGAATCTCTACCCGAGGAGCACAGGGTGCTCCCGGAGGCCCCGTGATTCCGGCGAATCGCTTGGCTGGCCACGCGCACGGAGTTACGCTCTGTGCGCATCACGTAATCTGGTCGTGGCCATCCGTAATACCGGTCACCGTGACCGAAGGCGGGGGGCTCCCCCTCCGTTTCCGGACCCCACGGTGAGGGAGGCCGGAAAAAGATGTCGGACACCCCCCGGAAAGAAACGGACATAGCGCGCCAAATACGTGCACGCGGTCTGGCGGAAGGGCGCGGTCCGGTGGAGATCGCGGAAGAAATTCACGATCAATGCGGGCCGCTGTTCGGCACCAGCCGCGTCAAGGCGCACCGGCTTTCCCACGGCGTGGCGCTGTCCGACATCGTCGCGCAGGTGAAGGCCCTGTACAAGGTCGACGGCAAGCCCCAGCCCCGGCTCGGCGAGACGCTGCTGTCGGCGTACGAGAGCGGCTACAAGCGGCCGGGCCCGGAGTACCTGCACTACCTCTGTGTCGTCTACCGGGTGGAGCCCGGCGAGCTCGGCTACCAGAACTCGTGCATCTGTGGCCAGAGCCACCGGACGCGCGCGTCCGACCTGGCGGGGTCCGCCGCGCGGCGCCCGGGCGACCTGGTTCCACGGGCACCCGGATACGTGTCCGAGCCCGCGCCGGACCGCCTGCCGGGACGGCCGGCCATGCCGGTGCACGACCCTCCGCTCGTGGGGATGGTCGTGTCCGGCCCCGGCGACCGGCCCTTGTTTTCCGTCAACAGACCTGGGGGTGCCGACCGCGCCGGGTCCCCCTCCATCGATGTGGGAGAGGAGGACGTCGTGCTCCGCAGAACCCTTCTTCAACTTCTGGCCGGGGCGGGTGTGGCGCTCGACGGCCAGTTCCTTGGGGCCGTGGACAACCTGCGACGCAAGATGGACGACACGCTGGTGCGGGCCACCGTTTCGCCGACCATGCTCGACCAGTGGGAGGAGACCACGCTCGGCTACGGCCGGCAGTACCAGGCGACGCCGTCGCTCCGGATGCTGTGCGACGTGCTGCTGGACTTCAGCGAGGTCCGCCGGATGTGCGACCGCAGGCAGCCGGTGGAGCTACAGGAACGGCTGTGCCGGCTGGCCGCGCAGTTGTCCGGGCTGTCCGGGCTGATCATGATCAATCTGGGGGATCACCGGCTGGCCCGCTCGTTCTTCCGCACCGCGCGTACCGCCGCGGACGAGACCGGCGACCGCCACCTACGGGCCTGGGTGACGGTACGCGAGTCGCTGGTGCCCATGTACTACGGCGACCCGCGCGAGGCGCTGCACCTGGCGCGTAAGGCACAGGACCTGGCCGGTCGCAGCCCTGGCGTCGCGGCCGCCATGGCGCCCGCAGTGGAGGCGCGCGCGCTCGGCATGCTGGCGCTGCGCGGCCGTTCCGACGCCGCCCCCAGCGCCCGCCGCGCTTTGGTACGCGGGCGGGCGGTGTTCGAGCAACTGTCCGCCGAGCAGGCCGGAGACCTGGCGTTCGGGTTCACCGACCGGCAGATGGCCTTCTACGAGGGCGACACCTTCACCAACCTGGGTGACCACAAGCACGGCGACGAGGTGCTGAGCCGCGCCCTGACCCTCTACTCGCCGACCGACCGGGTGGACCGCACCCTGGTCAGGCTGGACCGGGCGACCTGCCAGTTGCACGCGGGCAACCCCGAGGGGGCGTTGCAGGCGGGCCGGGACGCGATCCTCGATCTGCCGCCCGAGCATCGTTCCGACATCCTCGTCCATCGCGCCCGGCAGATCGGTGCGGCCGTCAACGCCAAAGTCGGCCAGATTCCGGAGCTGGCGGAGTTCTATGAGGCGCTGTCCGGTCCCTGGGTGAAGAGCCCCACCAGCGGTCCGGCGTCCGCCCCCGCGGTCGATCCCTCCGAGCAAGTCTGACCGCCATGGAACCGCGTGACGGCGTCCCCACGAACGACGGCGCCGCTGATGGCATGGGCGGTAGGCGTTCCACGGCCGTGGTCCGGCTGCGGGTGGAGCCGCCCGTGTGGACGTACGGTGCCCTGTGGCTGCGCCGCTACCGCGCCGACGACCACGCCACCGTCCTGGAGCTGCATCGCGAGGGCCTGGCCCAGGTGGGGCTGCGTCCCGGCGACGGCGTCTACTACGACCACGACTTCTTCCGGATGGAGGACATCTACCTCCGCAACGACGGCGAGTTCATCGTCGGCGAGCTGGACGGGCGGATCGTCGCCATGGGCGGCCTGCGCCGCGCCGACCTGGTCCCGGCGGGCCGCGACCGCGCCCTGGGCGGCTACGTTCTGGGCGGGCCCGCGCTCGACGCGGTGGAGATGGTCCGCCTGCGCGTCCACCCGGACGTGCAACGCCGCGGCTACGGGTCCGCCGTGGTCAGGGCACTGGAACAGCGTGCCGCCGAGTTCGGCTACCGCGTGCTGCGCGCCGACACCACCGAGTTGCAGCAGTCGGCCCTGCGCCTGTACCGCCGCTTCGGCTGGACGGAGGTGCGCAGGGAGCAGATCGGGGGGATCGTGAACGTCTACCTGGAGAAGCCCCTCGTCTAGGCGTCCGGCTTGCGGGCCCCGACGAGCTGCATGGCCGGGTACCTGCGCTGCCTGATCTGTGTGAGGCCGCGGCCGTCCAGGAAGCGGGTGACCTCGCGATCGCCGAACAGCCGCAGGCCGACAAGACGGTGCAGGGCGCCGCCGGCCGTGCGGTTGAGCGGGACGGACGGGCGACGGCTGGTGAGGATCGCGATCCGCCCGCCGGGCCGCAGCACCCGGATCATCGAGTCGAGGGCGCCCCAGGGGTCGTCGAACAGGTAGAGGGCGCCGAAGCAGGACACCGCGTCGAACGTCCCGTCCCGGAACGGCAGGTCGGTCGCGTCGCCGCGGACGAACCCGACCTGCGGCATCGAGGTGTCGGCGGCGGCGCGCGCGAGCATCCCGGCGGCGACGTCCAGGCCCACCACCAGCCCGCCCTTCTCGTCCACGCCGGACGCCAGCGCGCGGGTGACGTTGCCCGGACCGCACGCCACGTCCAGCACGGCCGCGTCCGGGGGCGGCGACCGGTCCAGGGCGAGCCAGGAACGGGCCAGCGCGTGCTCCTCGCCGGTGTCCGGGCCGACCGGCCAGCCCTTCATGAGGTTGAAGCCGATGGGCCGCCAGATCCGCTCGTAGATCCGCGGGAGGAACGCCGACTCCATCAACCGTTGCGCCGGGGTGCCGGTGGCGGGCCTTTCGGGCGGGAGAAGGTCGAGGTACGGGGACGACCCGTCCTGCTCGGGAGGGGGCTCGGCGAGGAGGCGCAGGATCCTCTCCTGCGCCGTGTCGCCGAGCCGCGGCGCGGGCCTCACAGGTCAAGCCCCGTCTGGGACGCCAGGAACGACAGCGTGTCGGTCATCAACCCCACCGAACGGCTCACCGAACGGGCGTCGTGACCGACCTCCGACTCGTTGCGCAGCAGGATCGGCGCGTCCCCCGACGTCGCGTGCTGCAACATGGCGCACATCTTGCGGGCGTGCATCGGGTCCACCCTCGTGTCACTGTCGAAGATCGTGAACAGTGTCGCCGGGTAGGGGACGCCCTTGCGGACGTGATGGTACGGCGAGTAGGAGAGCAGCCAGCCGAGTTCCTCCGGGTCGTCGGCCGTCCCGTACTCGTCGTTCCAGGTGCGGCCGAGGCCGAACCGCTCGTACCGGACCATGTCCAGCAGCGGCGCCGAGCACACCACCGCTCTGTACAGGTCGGGACGCTGGGTGAGCGCCGCGCCGACCAGCAGCCCGCCGTTGGAGCCGCCCGAGATGGCCAGCCGGTCGGACGTGGTCACCCCGTCGGCGATGAGCTTCTCCGCGGCGGCGTGGAAATCGTCGAAGACGTTCTGCTTGCGGTCGCGCATGCCCGCGCGATGCCACTCCTCGCCCTCCTCCGAACCCCCGCGCAGGTTGGCGATGGCGTAGACGCCGCCCGCCTCCACCCAGGCCAGGATGCTCGCCGAGTACGCGGGGGTGAGCGAGATGTTGAAACCCCCGTACCCGTACAAGATCGTCGGCCTCGGCCCCTCCGCTGCCGCCCCGGGGCGGGAGATGACCAGCATCCGCACCTGCGTCCCGTCCAGCGACGCGTAGGTGACCTGCCGCGACTCGATCTCCGGCAGCTCCACCGTGCCCGGAGCGGACGCCCACACGTCCACCTCACCGGTGCGCGCGTCGTACCGCAGCACCCCCGTGGGCGTGACGTTGTCGGTGTAGGCGAACCACGCCTCGTGGCCGCCCTCGGGCCGCTCGACGATGCCGCCGATCGTTCCGAGCCCCGGCATCGGCACCGTCCCCGTCCGCTCGCCGGTGGCCAGATCGTGCACGGTGATCTCGTTGACCGCGTGCCGCCGCCACGCGGCCAGCAGCACGGGGCGTTGCAGCTCCGGACCGTCCAGGATCGCGTAGTCGGTCAGGACCGCCGTGTCGTCCTGCGGGATCAGCTCCCGCCAGTTCTCGTACGCGGGATCGGCGGGGTCGGTCACGCACAGCCGGGAACGCGGCGCGTCCCGGTCGGTGAAGACGTACGCGCGGCCGTCCCTCCCGACATGCAGGCCGGTCTCGGCGTCCACCCCCTCCTGGACGGGACGCAGCGCCGGACGTTCCAGCCCACCCGGAGCGGTCAGGTCGGCGATCCACAGGTCGTTGCGCGGCGCCGTCCCCTCGGACGCCGAGATGGTCAGCCAGCGGCCGTCCCGGCTGACCCCCGCACCGTAGTAGGTGGTCTTGTCCCGGCCCTCGCCGAAGATCAGGACGTCGTCGGTCTCCGGGTCGGTGCCCACCCGGTGGAGGTAGACGCGGCGATGGTACTGCTCCTCGCCGTCCGGCACCGCCTCCGGCGGCAGCCGCCGCACGTAGTAGAACGCCTCCCCGCCCGGCAGCCACGCCACCGACCCGTACCGGCACCGGTCGATCGGGCCCTCCACCCGCTCGCCGGTCGCCACGTCCAGCACGTACAGGACGGACTCCTCGTCCCCGCCCTTGGAGATCTTGTACGCCAGCAGCCGCCCCTCCTTGTCCGGCTGCCACAGATCGAGGGTGGTGGTGCCGTCCGGGTCCAGCTCCATCGGGTCGATCAGGACGCGTTCCGCGCCGTCGCCCGGCTCCACCGTGTAGAGCACCGGATGCTCCTGGCCGGCGGTGCGCCGCGTGAAGAAGCGCCGCCCGCCGCGCCACACCGGCGAGCCGACGCTGCCCGCGCCGAGCAACTCCGTCAGCCGTTCCCGGAGCCCGTCACGGCCGGGCAGCCCGTCGACGACTGAATGGAACAGCTCGTCCTGCGCGGCCAGCCACTCCTCGGTGGCGGCGTCCCCACGGTCCTCCAGCCACCGGTACGGGTCGGCGACCCGATGTCCGTGGATGTCCTCGACGATGTCCTGGCGCTGCGCGGGCGGGTACAACGGTCGGCTCATGACCCGCACCTTATGCGGCCGGGGCGCTCCATGCGGATCCGTCCGGGAATGCCGGGAAGAGGGCGCGCCGACATCCGTCCCGACCACGTGTCGGACGGTGAATGCGCAGGTCATCTCCGGTAGAAGAGAAACCGATCGTCATCGGGGGTTGATCAAATGAAGGTTCGTGCCGCCGGGCGCCGTCCGCCCGCCCACCTGGCCGCCGCGGCCGTCGCCCTGCCACTGCTGGCCGCCGCGGCAGCCCGCGTGGAGTTC
The DNA here is from genome assembly GCF_030269515.1 of Actinomadura sp. NBRC 104412. Lineage (GTDB taxonomy): Bacteria > Actinomycetota > Actinomycetes > Streptosporangiales > Streptosporangiaceae > Spirillospora. Next base: position 8,737 of record NZ_BSTM01000023.1, read on the forward strand.
GCCTACACCTCTCCGCGCGTCACCGCGTCAGGGGAACGCACCACCTGGGGCTGGACGATCCGCAACAGCGGAAACCACACCGCCAACAGGGTCGTCCTCACCCACGAACTCGCCCCCAAGCTGCGGATCGCCTCCCTCACCTCGCCCTGCGTCATCGTCCAAGGCGGTGCGATCCGGTGCGAGTACGGGACGCTGCGACCCGGCGAACGCAGGACCGGCGCGCTCACCGCCATCGTCCCGCGCCACCTCCACGGCAAGGTCCAGATCAAGGGCCACGCCACCTGGTGGCAGGCCTGGCCGCACACCCACTGAGACCGCGTAAAATCCATCACGGCGAGAGACAAAGCACTTACCATCCGTGGTACAAGCAGCGCGTGGCGTTCGATCTGAAGAGCTTGTGGGGATTAATGGGGTAGCGGTCGGCCTTCTCACGCGCCACACTGATTTGGGGTCCGTTCACCCCTGGGGAGGTCCTCATGGCGGGTTCACAGGTGCCGGAGACAATACTCGGGCCTCGGTGTGAGGCGCGCACGAGCGCGTCCGCCGAGGCGACACAGAACCCGATGGAGGGCCTCCGATGAGACAGGTCCTCCTTCTCAACGCGACCTACGAACCACTCACCACGCTCCCACTCCGGCGGGCCGTCTGCCTCGTCCTCAGAGAGAAGGCCGAGGTCGTCCACACCGACACCTCCGGCGCCGTCCTCCACTCGGCCACCATGTCCATCGAGGTCCCCTCGGTGATCAGGCTCCGCCGCTACGTCCGGATCCCCTTCCGCACCCGAGTCCCCCTCACCCGCGCCGCCCTCATGCGCCGCGACAACTTCCGCTGCGCCTACTGCGGCCACCGCGCCGAGACCATCGACCACGTCCAGCCCCGAAGCCGCGGAGGCAAACACGTCTGGGAGAACTGCGTCGCGTCCTGCATGACCTGCAACCACCGCAAGGCCGACCGGCTCCTCGAAGAAATCGGCTGGACCCTCAAAGTCACCCCAGGCGTCCCCCGGGGCGCCCACTGGCGCCTGATAGGAATCATCCACGACGGCGACCCCCAATGGGCCCCCTACGTAGCGGCGTAGTGCTTATTGGCAAGCACGAGCTGCGCTCGTCGCTGGCGCTCCTCGCTTGTCGTGCTTGCGGCGATCGCTGCATCGCTTCGACTCGCCCAGGGGCTCGCTCCGCGATCAGATTCTCGCTTCGCTCGAATCTGCCTTCGGTCGCGATCGCAGCGCGTGTTTATTGGCGGTGCCTGCGGCGTCGGGCGCTGGGCGCCCTCCTTCTCCGGCACCGCGTGCGATCGCTGCATCGCTTCGACTCGCCCAGGGGCTCGCTTCGCGATCAGGTTCCTCGCAGGCTCGGAACCTGCCTTCGGTCGCGATCGCAACGCCTGGGCGCCGTTCGGGGCTGGGGTGACGAGTTGAGGTCGGCTGTCATGTTTGGCAGGGGCGAGCTGCTGAGGACAAGGTCTGATCGCCCAGCATGATGCTCAGGACGTGCAGCCAGTGGCAGCCCCCATGTGAGCGGGTATCGGGTCCACGGCCGTCGGTCAGGAGCTCGAACGCCTACAGGCGAACGGCAAGGTAGAGCGCCTGAACCACACCCTGCCCGACGGATGCGTGCTGTGGGTCAGGAGCAGCAGCCTCCACCGCAACAACCGCCGCCGGCGGCTGGGGGCGCGGGAGCGCCGCCGCGGGACGTTCCGGTGACGGCGACCGTGGAGAGCAGCTTGACGGTGTCGTCATGGCCGCCGGGGCAGGCGACGGGCGAGGACGCCTCGCTCATCGGACGCGACACCTCGAACGTCGATCCGCACGCGCGGCAGCGGTAGTCATAACGTGGCACGTCTCAAGGATACGAGGCCGCGGCACCACCCCACCAGGCGGCAGCCGGAGAGCGAAACCCCTCCCTTCACCCATGCCCAGGCGTCCGAAGGCAGGGGCGAGCACCAGCGAGACCCTGATCGCAAAGCGAGCCGTCAAGGCGAGGAGCGCAGCTCGCGCCTGCAATAAACACCTCTCGCACCCACCTCAGCCAACACCCCAGCCCCGAACGGTCGCTCAAGCGTTGCGATCGCGTCCGAAGGCAGATTCGAGCGGAGCGAGAATCTGATCGCGGAGCGAGCCCCTGGGCGAGTCGGAGCGATGCAGCGATCGCACGCGGTGCCGGAGAAGGAGGGCGCCCAGCGCCCGACGCCGCAGGCACCGCCAATAAACACAGCGCAGCTCGTGCTTGCTAGAGTAGATCGATGTTTCTGGCGGCGCCTGTTGAGGCTGAGGTGGTCATGGCGGCGTAGGCGCGGAGGGCGGCGGAGACGGGGCGGTTGCGGTTGCGGGGGCGGTAGGTGCCCAGGTCGGCGAGGAGCTTGTCGCGGCGGGCGGTGAGTTCCTCGTGGGGGACGTCCAGTTCGAGGGTGCGGCGGGGGATGTCGATGATGACCTGGTCGCCGTCCTGGACGAGGGCGATGGCGCCGCCGGCGGCGGCTTCGGGGGAGGCGTGGCCGATGGACAGGCCGGAGGTGCCGCCGGAGAAGCGGCCGTCGGTGATGAGGGCGCATGCCTTGCCGAGGCCGCGGCCCTTGAGGAAGCTGGTCGGGTAGAGCATCTCCTGCATGCCGGGGCCGCCCTTGGGGCCCTCGTAGCGGATGACGACGACGTCGCCGGGCTTGACCTTGTCGCCGAGGATGCCTTCGACGGCGTCCTCCTGGGATTCGAAGACGACGGCGGGGCCGGTGAAGGTCCACAGTTCCTCTTCGACGCCCGCGGTCTTCACGATGGCGCCTTCGGGGGCGATGTTGCCGTAGAGGACGGCGAGGCCGCCGTCGGCGGTGTAGGCGTGCTGGACGTCGCGGATGCAGCCGGTCTCGCGGTCGAGGTCGAGGGTGTCCCAGCGGGCGTTCTGGCCGGACGCCTGGGTGGTGCGGACGCCGCCGGGGGCCGCGTGGTACATCTCGACGGCTTCGGGACGGACGTCGGGGGAGCGCACGTCCCAGGCGGACAGGAACTCCGGCAGGGACGCGGAGTGGACGGTGTGGACGGAACGGTTGAGGAGCCCGGCCCGGTCGAGCTCGCCCATGAGGGCGGGGATGCCGCCGGCGCGGTGGCAGTCCTCGACATGGTACTTGGGGGTGGCGGGGGCGAGCTTGCAGATGCAGGGGACGCGGCGGGACAGCTCGTCGATCTCCTTGAGGCCGAAGCCGACGCCGCCTTCGTGCGCGGCGGCCAGGAGGTGGAGGATCGTGTTGGTGGAGCCGCCCATGGCGATGTCGACGGCCATGGCGTTCTCGAACGCGTCCCGGGTGGCGATGCTCAGCGGCAGGACGGAGTCGTCGTCCTGGTCGTAGTAGCGCTTGGCGAGCTCGACGACGGTGCGGCCCGCGTCGGCGTAGAGCTTCTTGCGGGCGGTGTGGGTGGCCAGGACGGTGCCGTTGCCGGGCAGGGCCAGCCCGATCGCCTCGGTGAGGCAGTTCATGGAGTTGGCGGTGAACATGCCCGAGCAGGACCCGCAGGTCGGGCAGGCCGCCTCCTCCAGCTTGTCGAGGGTCTCGTCGGAGACGGAGGTGTCCGCGGAGGCGATCATCGGGTCGATCAGGTCGAGCTTGTGGCCGTTCTGGACGCCTTCGACGGGCTTGCCGGCCTCCATGGGGCCGCCGGAGACGAACACGGTGGGGATGTTGAGCCGCAACGCGGCGATCAGCATCCCCGGGGTGATCTTGTCGCAGTTCGAGACGCAGATCAGCGCGTCCGCGCAGTGGGCGTTGACCATGTACTCGACGGCGTCGGCGATCAGCTCGCGGGACGGCAGCGAGTAGAGCATCCCGCCGTGTCCCATGGCGATGCCGTCGTCCACGGCGATGGTGTTGAACTCGCGGGGGACGCCTCCGGCCTCGCGCACGGCGGCGGCGACCATGTCGCCGACCTCGCGCAGGTGGACGTGGCCGGGGACGAACTGGGTGAAGCTGTTGGCCACCGCCACGATCGGCTTGCCGAAGTCCTCCCGCTGGACGCCGCTGGCGCGCATGAGGGCGCGTGCGCCCACCATGTTCCTGCCGTGGGTGACCGTACGTGACCTGAGCGGGGGCATCTGTGACCTCTCCAACCTGTGGCGTGCTCTGGAACGATCGTACGTCCGCCGGCGAGGTCGGCCGGACGGCGCCATACGATGATCTTCGTCGCGGCGGCGGATCGCGGCGCCGCGGCCGGCTCTGCAGAGGTCGTGTGGGGCCGGCTCGTACGGGCCGATGGTATCAACGGCCTTTGTGCAAGGCGGCGGTGATCGGCCAGAGGGCGGCGTCCGGCGCGAAGAGAGGAGGGCGCCTCGCGCTCGATGCCGTTAAGGGGTCGCCGGCCGGCGAGCACGAGGTGCCCCTCCTCACCGGTCTGCGGGCCCGGTCGTTCGGGGCTCTGCGTTGAGCCGTGGACGGCCTCGGGCCGTCCCCGGGCTTACTGCTTGCTGTCGAGGCCGGCTTCGGCCTCGGTCGGGTACTTGGGGGGCAGGGCCTGCTGGGCGGCCTGGTAGATGCGCTGGACGTCGGACTCGGTGAGGATCTTCGGGCGGCGGCGCAGATAGCCGCGGGCACGGGGGCCCGCGTAGACGTCCACGTCGCGCACCCGCATCACCTTCCAGGGGATGCTGGGGCCGTAGATGGCCACCGACGGCTGGACGGGCACCTCGAAGCCGACCCGGTTGGCGATGATCTTGCTGGCCTGCTCGGCCTCCCAGCGCGCCTCGTCCAGGCGGTCCTTCTTGTTGAAGGGGCCGTGGAAGAGTTTGCGGTGGGAGAGGGTGCGCACCGGGAGGCGCTTGTCCCATTTCTCCGAGTCGATGGCGTACACGCCGCTGGGGCCGATCACCAGGTGGTCGATGCGGCCGTCGCTGACGCCCTCGCCGTCGCGCGGGACGGCGCGCGCGTGCAGGACGCGGTAGCCGCCCTTCTCCAGCGAGCGCAGCTGCTTCTCGGTGCGCCGCTCCGCGGCCGAGGACTTCTGCCACGCGGGGACGCTGGAGTCCTTGCGGGAACGGCGGACGACGTCGGCGATGACGGCCAGCGCCGCCACCGTGATGCCGATGCGCATGCTGAAGATGAGGCTGAGCACGATGAACAGGACCAGCGCCACCGCCGCCCGTTCCAGCCACCGGCGCACCCGCGGCTCCTTCAGCAGTTCGGTGAGCGAGTCCCTGGCGGGAGGGCGTCCCTCAGGGCCTCCCCTCGCCTCCCTGGCCTGGTCGTGGGATGTGTGCTGCGTCTGCTGGGGCTGGCCGCGCGCCTCCCGTGCGTCGCCCCGCTCCATGATTGCCATGAGTTGACGCTCCGTCATCCTTTCGTACCGCAAGCATGATCCTCCGTGCGCAGAGTAATCATTTCCGCGTCCGCGGACTAGCGGTGTCGGGTTAATACTTTTGTCGCCGCTTCCAAGGGGTTAGTTGTTGCCATGGCCGGGTACGGGCGTCCGCTGCCTTGTCGGCCGAGTCGGGCGACTTGCCGCCCCTGTCATCTTTGATGCCGGGGCATCCGGCGTCTAGCGTTCGGCTCTGTGACTCATACCCACGATCTGGGCGCCATGCGGCTCGCCGCCGCCATTCGCGCCAGGGAACTGTCCCCCGTCGAGGTCACCGAGCATTACTTGGATCGGATCGAGCGGCTCGACTCCAGGCTCGGCGCCTATGTGACCAGCACGCCCGAGCGGGCGAGGGAGGAGGCCAGGCGCGCGGAGAAGCGGGTTCTGGAGGCGCCGGACCCGGCCAAGCTGCCGCCGCTGCTGGGCGTCCCGGTGCCGGTCAAGGACCTGAACATGGTCGACGGGGTCCGGATGACCCTGGGATCGAGGGCCTACGAGGGCTTCACCGGGTTCGCGGACGACAGTGTCGTCACCCTCCTGAGGGAAGCGGGTTCTGTCCTTCTGGGTAAGACCTCGACCCCCGAATTCGGCTTGCCCTGTTATACGGAAAGCGCCGTCGCGCCACCGGCCCGTACTCCCTGGGACACCTCGCGTTCGGCGGGCGGGTCGAGCGGTGGTGCGGCCGCGGCGGTGGCCGGCGGGCTCGCCCCGGTCGCGCAGGGTAGCGACGGCGGCGGCTCGATCCGGATTCCGAGCAGCGTGTGCGGGCTGTTCGGGATCAAGCCGACGCGGGGCCGGGTCTCGCAGGGTCCGATCGTTCCCGACCTGTTCGGTCTGTCGACCAACGGGCCGATCGCCCGGTCGGTGCGGGACGCGGCGCTGCTGCTGGACGTGATGGCCCGTCCGATGCCCGGAGACCTCTACATGGCGCCGCCCACGGAGGGGACCTACCTGGAGGCGGCCGAGCGTCCGCCGGGCCGTCTGCGGATCGCTCGGAGCCGCGAACCGGTGGTGCCCGGGGCCGAGGTCCACCCCGACTGCGTCGCGGCGTACGAGGAGGCGTCGGCGCTGCTTGAGGAGCTGGGCCACGAGGTGGTGGAACTGCCTCCGGTCGTGGACGCCGCGCTCGTCCCCATCTTCGAGACGCTGTGGGGGGTGATGGCGACGCTGACGCCGGTCGATCCCTCGCAGGAGGAGCTTCTGCAGCCGCTCACCCGGTGGTTGCGCGCCAAGGGGGACGCGACGAGCGGGCCGGAGCTGTTCCGTGCGCACGCGATGTTGCAGTCCGCGTTGCGCAGCGCATTCCCGGTGATGGACGAGTTCGACGCGATCCTGCACCCGACCCTCGCCCAGCCGCCCGTGCCCATCGGGTACTTCCACGAGCAGGAGCCCGCGGAGAACTTCGAGCGGCAGAAGCACTTCACGCCGTTCTGCGCGGTCTATAACGTGTCCGGGCAGCCCGCGGTGAACGTGCCCTTGCACTGGAACGCCGACGGTCTTCCCATCGGCGTGATGCTCGCGGGGCGCCTGGGGGGCGAGGCGACGCTCATCTCGCTGTCCGCGCAGCTCGAAGAGGCCCGTCCCTGGATCGACCGCAAGCCTCCGATCTGGGACGAGTGACCCGGCGGGGGCGCGCAACTCAGAGACGGTCGGCGGCGTACGTGGGAAAGGTTCTCGTACACGGGTATTGCGTATTAGGGGGCACGGACTAAGGGGCATGGTCAGAGCGTGGCTGATGCGGAACTGAACAGGCTGGCCCAAGAGCATCGGGTGGCGACGCGCTACACCGATTGGCGGGGCCAGGAGACCGAGGTGTCCGACGACACCCTCAGGGCGGTGCTCACCGCGCTGGGGGCGGACGTCTCCACTCCTGCGGCGGTGCGCGAGACCTTGGCCAGGGTGGAGGAGGAGAAGCGCAGCCGCCTGCTGCCTCCGATCCTGTTCCAGCGGGCGGGACGCAGGGAGGCCCTCCAGATCCCATGGGGTGCGCGGGGGCCGGACGAGGTGTGGCTGGACATGGCCAACCGCGGGTCGGTCCAGCTCCATGCCACGAGCGTCCGTACACGCGACGGTCTGCTGAAGCAGTACCACCTGCCGCCTGGGACGCCGCATGGCTGGCATCGCGTACGTGTCAGGGTCCGCAGCCTGTGGCGGGAGGAGAGCGCGCCCTTGCTGCTCACTCCCGCGCGCCTTGAGGTTCCGTCCAGGGCGTGGGGGTTCACGACACAGTTGTACTCGGTCCGGTCCAAGGAGTCGTGGGGGATCGGCGACCTGCACGACCTGGCGGACCTGGCGTCGTGGAGCGGCCGTGACCTGGGCGCGGGGTTCATCCTGGTCAACCCGCTTCACGCCACCGAACCCGTCACCCCCATAGGGCCGTCCCCGTATTCGCCGATGAGCCGCCGCTTCGCCAGCCCCCTGTACCTGAGGGTCGAGGACGTCCCCGAGTACGCGGCCCTGCCCGCGAGGGACCGCGAGCGCATCTCCGTCCTCGCCACCAAGGCCAAGCCGCGTGACGGGACCGGCCGCGAAGGAGGTGCCCTCCTCGACAGGGATGCCGCGTGGGAGGCCAAGCGGGAGGCCCTTGAGGTCCTTTTCGCCGTGCCGCGCAGCGCCGAACGGCAGCGCGCCTACGAGTGGTACCGCCATCGCGAGGGAGCCCCCTTGACGGCCTTCGCCACGTGGAGCGCGCTGAGCGAGGAGCACGGCGCGGACTGGCGGCGCTGGCCCCACGAGCTGCGGGACGCCGAGAACCCGGCCGTCGCGCATGCCGCCAAGCGCCTCGAAGACCGCGTCGAGTTCCACGCCTGGCTCCAATGGCAGCTCGACGAGCAGCTCGCGCAGGCCCAGGCGGCGGCGCGTGAGTCGGGAATGCCCATCGGCATCATGCACGACCTGGCGGTCGGTGTTCATCCGGGCAGCGCCGACGCCTGGATGTACCGGCCCATGTTCGCGCCGGGGATGAGCGTGGGCGCGCCCCCGGACGAGTTCAACCAGAAGGGGCAGAACTGGGGCCAGCCACCCTGGCACCCGGGCCGCCTGGCCGATGCCGCCTACCTTCCCTTCAGGGGGATGCTGGCCGCGGCGTTGCGCCATGGGGGCGGCCTGCGTCTCGACCACGCCATGCAGATCTCACGCCTCTGGTGGGTGCCCGAGGGCGCGTCCGCGGATGAGGGCACCTACGTGTACTACGACCGCGAGGCGATGCTCTCCACGCTCGTCTGGGAGGCGGCCCAGGCGGGGGCCGTCGTGGTGGGCGAAGACCTGGGCACGGTCGAACCCGGGGTACGGGACGACCTCGCCGAACGGGGCGTGCTGGGGACGTCGCTGCTCTGGTTCGAGCGGGACGCCGAGGGCCGTCCGAAGAAGCCGGAGGACTGGCGGGAGTCGTCCCTGGCCACGGTCGGCACCCACGACATGCCGCCCATCGCGGGCTTCCTGCACGGCGACCACATCGAGTTGCGCGAACGCCTGGGCCTGCTGACCCGTCCCGTGGAGGAGGAGACGGCCGACCACGCCAGGCAGCTAGCGGACTGGCTGCACCTCCTGCACGAGGAGGAACTGCTGGACACCACGCCCGAGGACATCCTGGACGCGCTCAAGGAAGGCTCCATCGACCACGACGCGGAGGTCACGGCCGCGCTGCACGCCTTCCTCGCCTACACACCGTGCCGCCTGGTCGGGGTCTCCCTGGCCGACGCCGTGGGGGAGCGGCGCACCCAGAACCAGCCGGGTACCACCGACGAGTACCCCAACTGGCGCATTCCGCTGGGCGACTCCGAGGGCGATCCCGTCTACCTGGAGGAGCTTCCGGGCGCCCCCATGTTGGAGACCACTCTGGCTCCGTTCCAGCCGCCCTCAGGTTAGGGAGAGCGCGGCGGTCAGCCTGGACGACACGTCCTCCAAGAGGTCGTCCGGGGTGATGTCGGCGGCGGCTATGGCGGAGAACACCGCCGGTAGGCCGGGGAGCGGGAACGGGTCGGCGTCGGCGTCCGCCAGGGCGGCCTTGCCCAGGCGGTGGCGCCGCAGGGACGACCGGGAACGCGACCAGGCCGTCTGGACCTCCTCGGGTGACGGCACCCCGAAGCCATGCCCGACGGGCGCCGCGTGCCGCAGCTTGACCAGGGCGCCGTCGGTGAACTCGGCCGCCAGCTTGCAGCGCTCCTCCAGATCGGCGCGTACGTGGCCGTCCAGGCGGTTCATGACCGAGCAGGGGGTGCGGCAGCGCGCGGCGCAGTCGCCCAGGGCCTTGGACACCTGGCTGTGCTGCCGGTCCAGGTAGGCACGCCAGCCCGGGGGCGGCTCGTTGGCGACGCGGAGGCTGCGTTCACAGGCGGAGCGTTCGGGACGGGTGTGGTCGCACCTGCGCTCGGCACCGGGTTCGATGGGCACACCGAACCGGCTGCCCGGCCCGGAGACCGACTCCCCCAGCCGGGCCGGGTCGCCCGCATGGCCCAGGACGGGCTCCCAGGCCAGCATCGGCAGGTACTCGCCGGCGATGTGCAGGGCGGCGACGAGGGCGGCCATCTCCCGCCTGCGCCAGCGGATCTCCACGACCTCCAGCAGCAGCGCGTACGCGGGCCGCAGGCTGGCCAGGGCCCCGCGTGGCCGTTCACGCGGGGCCTGGGGCATCCGGCTTGCGCGCGCCCGGTCCAGGAGGTCCTTGGGGACTTCCCCCGCCTCCTCGGGCATGCCGAAGTCCTCGGCGTCCAAGTCCAGGACGCGCTGCCCGAACGCGCACAACGCCTCGACCCGGGTCGACTCACCGTCCACCCGGAAGCCGGAGGCGACCAGAGCCGCGATGTCACCGAAGGCGTGTCTGCGCGCAAGCGCCGTCAGTACTTCCCGCGCCGTCTCCACGCCTCCACCCTGCCACGGGCCTGTTCCCGCGGCTCCTCCATCGCCCCTTTCCTCAAGCGCCCTTACAGCGCCCCTTTTCTCCTAGCTCGCGGCCTCGGCGTCCTTGCGGCGGGCCCTCAGGGCACGGGCCACGCCGTCGCGTCCCTCCGACAGCAGGCGGGTCAAGGCGGCAGGGGGGTCGTTCTCGGCGATGTAGGACTCGGTGCGGTCGATCGTGGACTGCTCCACGACCAGGAAGGGGTAGGCCACCTCGGCGAACGTCTGGGACATGTCGCTGCTCCACTCCTTCCAGATGCGGCCGACCTCGCCGAAGTACCGGTCCGCGTACGGGACGAGCAGCTCGGCCTGGTCGGGCTCCACGAACCCGCCCAGCGTCGCCCGGAACACCGCGTTGGGCAGCTCACCGCCGATGATGCGGTTCCATGCCGCGGCCTTGGCCTCGGCGGTCGGGATCGCCGCGCGGCAGCCTGCCGCTTGCCGCTCTCCGGCCGCGGTGGGGTCCCGCTCGGCCTCGGCGGCGATCTCCGCCTCGCCCGCGCGTCCCATCGCCACCAGGCGGCGCAGCAGCGCCCAGCGCAGGTCGGTGTCGACCTTGAGCCCCTCCATGACCTTCGAGCCGTCCAGCAGCCCGGCCAGCAGGTCCAGGTGGTCGTCGGTCACCGCCACCGAGGCGAGCGCCTGGATGTAGGCGAGCTGGAAGTCCGAGCCCGGCTCGGCCTCCTCGGCCAGTTCGAGCAGCGCGTCGGCCATGAGCCGCAGGCCCTCGGGCCGCCAGGCCGGGTCGGCGTACTGCTGGACGGCGGTACGGGCCTGACGCAGCAGCGTCTGCACCACCGAGATGTCGGTGACGCCCCGGATGCCGCTGACGACCAGCTTGACGTAGTCGCGGGTGGCCATCTCCGCGTCCCTGGTCATGTCCCAGGCCGCCGACCAGCACAGCGCCCGCGGCAGCCCCTCCCTGATGTCGCCGATCCCCTGGATGAGGGTCCGCTGGGACGTGTCGTCCAGCCGGATCTTGGCGTAGGTGAGGTCGTCGTCGTTGACCAGCACCAGGTCGGGACGCTCGCGCCCCACCAGGGCGGGCACCTCGGTGCGGGCGCCGACGATGTCCAGCTCGACCCGGTCCCGCCGGACGATCCCCTCCTCGGTGCGGTCGTACAGGCCGATCGCGATGCGGTGCGAGCGCAGCGTCGGGTACTCGGCCTTGGCCTCTTGCAGGACGGCGAACGAGGTGAAGGCGCCGTCGGCGTCCACCTCGTAGGAGGGGCGCAGCGTGTTCACGCCCGCCGTCTCCAGCCATTCCTTGGACCACGACTCCAGGTCGCGTCCCGAGGTCTCCTCCAGCGCGTCCAGCAGGTCGGTCAGGACGGTGTTGCCCCAGGCGTGCCGCTGGAAGTACCGCCGCACCCCCTCGAGGAAGTTGTCACGGCCGACATAGGCCACCAGTTGCTTGAGCACGCTGGCGCCCTTGGCGTAGGTGATCCCGTCGAAGTTGACCTCCACCGCCCGGATGTCGGGGATGTCGGCCGAGATGGGGTGGGTGGAGGGCAACTGGTCCTGCCGGTACGCCCACGCCTTCATCAGGTTCGCGAAGGTGGTCCACGACCCGCTCCACTTGGTGACCTCGGCCTGGCACAGCACGCTCATGTACGTGGCGAACGACTCGTTCAGCCACAGGTCGTCCCACCAGCGCATGGTGACCAGGTCGCCGAACCACATGTGCGCCATCTCGTGCAGGATCGTCTCCGCGCGCCGCTCGTAGGCGGCGTCGGTGACCCGCGACCGGAAGACGTAGTCCTCCAGGAACGTGACGGCCCCGGCGTTCTCCATCGCGCCCGCGTTGAACTCGGGCACGAACAACTGGTCGTACTTGGCGAACGGGTAGGGGCGGTCGAAGACGTCCTCGAAGAACGCGAAGCCCTTCCGGGTCACCTCCACGATGGCGTCCGCGTCCAGGTGCTCGGCCAGCGACGCGCGGCAGTACACGCCGAGGGGGATCGTGGTGCCGTCCGCGCGCCGGTACTCGTCGGTCACCTTGTGGTACGGACCCGCGATCAGGGCCGTGATGTAGGTGGAGACCTTCGGCGTGGGCGGGAAGTGCCAGATGACGGCGGGGCCGCCGGCCTCCGCCTCGTCGCGGCCGTCAGGGGCCTCGTTGGTGACGACCTGCCAATCTGCGGGCGCCTTGACGGTGAACGCAAAAGTGGCCTTGAGGTCCGGCTGGTCGAAGCAGGCGTACATCCGGTGCGCGTCGGCCGTCTCGAACTGCGTGTAGAGGTATACGTTCTGGTCGACCGGATCCACGAACCGGTGCAGGCCTTCACCCGACCGCGAGTAGGCGCAGTCCGCGACGACGCGCAGCTCGTTGGACTCGGCCAGCGACGGCAGAGGGAACCGGCCCTTCTCGGCGTCATAACCGGAGGGGTCCAGCGCGGTCCCGTTGAGGGTGACCTCCCGCACCACGGCCCCGTGCAGGTCGACGAAGGTCGACGCGCCGGGCTCGGCGCAGCCGAACCTGATCACGGTGGTGGAGCCGAACCGCTCGTCGCCCGTGGTGAGGTCCAGGTCGACGGCGTACTCGCTGACCGTGAGCAGCCTGGCCCGTTCCCGCGCCTCGTCGCGCGTGAGGTTGCCTGCCACATGTACTCCTTGGCTGTCCCGAAAGGTGTCGTTCCATGTCTACCAAGGGGGCTCCTCGTTGGGGCGAGGCGGCACGGCCGGTGTGGGCGAAACGGTGAACCGGACCGGAATCGGCGGGAATGGTGATGCGGATCCCTGGGTTGCCCGTGAGTGACATTGACCGGTCTAAGGAGGACCCCCTTGTCTTCAGACACGCCGCGCACCCCCGTGGATTTCTGGTTCGACCCCGCGTGCCCCTGGGCGTGGATCACGTCCCGCTGGGTGCACGAGGTCGCCGCACTGCGCCCGATCGAGCCGCGCTGGCATGTGATGAGCCTGGCCGTCCTGAACGAGAACAAGGACATCCCCGAGCAGTACCGGGAATGGCTGAAGAAGGCGTGGGGGCCGGTCCGGGTGTGCATCGCCGCCGAGCAGAAGTACGGCTCGGAGGTCCTGGAGCGGCTCTACACCGAGCTGGGCAACCGCTTCCACAACGAGAAGCAGCCCAAGGAGAAGGCGACGTTCGCCGCAGCCCTGGAGGCCGCGGGCCTGGACCCGGAGCTGGCCGAGGCCGCCGATTCCACCAACTACGACGAGGCCCTGCGCGCGTCCCACAAGGTCGGGATCGACAAGGTCGGCCAGGAGGTCGGCACCCCGGTGATCGAGGTGGAGGGCAGCGCCTTCTTCGGCCCCGTCGTCACCCCGATCCCGCGCGGCGAGGCCGCCGTGAAGCTGTGGGACGGGGTCCTGGCGGTGGCGAGCACCGACGGGTTCTTCGAGCTGAAGCGCACCAGGACGAGGGACCCCATCTTCGACTGACCCGTCCGGCCCGGCCTCCGGGGACGGTCCCCTGCCGTCCGGCCGCTACCGGCCGCTTCCGGCCAGAGACCCCGCTCTCGGCTGCGAGAGTGCGGCTATTGCGACTGACTTGCAGTTGCTACCGATATGCCCGCACACTGGTCCCGTCGAGTCGAATCGGCGGGATGGGAGGGCAACGTGCACGTGCCGGATGGATTCATCGACGCACCGGTGTCGCTCGCGGCAGGGGCCGTGGCGGTCGCGGGCGTCGCGGTCTCGCTGCGCGGCGCTCGCAGGGAGCTGGACGACCGCACCGCTCCGCTGGCCGGGCTGACGGCCGCCTTCGTGTTCGCCGCGCAGATGCTGAACTTCCCGGTCGCCTCCGGGACGAGCGGGCATCTGCTCGGCGGGACGCTGGCGGCGATCCTGGTCGGCCCGTACGCGGGCGTGCTGTGCGTCTCGGTCGTGCTGCTCCTGCAAGCGCTGTTGTTCGCCGACGGAGGGCTCACCGCCCTGGGGGTCAACATCACGCTGATGGCCCTGGTCACCGTCCCCGTCGGGTACGGCCTGTTCCGGTTGCTGCTGCGCGTCCTGCCCAAGACCCGTCCCGCCGCGAGCGGAGCGGCGTTCGCGGCGGCGGCGGTGTCGGTGCCCGCCTCCGCCCTGGCCTTCACGCTGATCTACGCGCTCGGCGGCACGACCGACATCCCGATCGGGACGGTCGCCGGCGCCATGGTCGGCGTCCATCTGCTGATCGGGATCGGCGAGGCGCTGATCACGTCGTTCGCGGTGTCCAGCGTGCTGGCCGTCCGCCCGGACCTGGTGTACGGGGCGCGCGACCTGATCAAGCCGGTGACGCTGCGCACCGCCGCCGGCACGCCCGCCGCCGTTCCCTCCGAGCCCCTGGAAAACCAGTCATGACCACCAAGCGCTTCTTCCTCGCCGCCCTGCTGGTGACGGTCGTCCTGGCCGGGTTCGTCAGCTACTACGCCAGCTCGAAGCCCGACGGCCTGGAGAAGGTCGCGCAGGAAAAGGGCATCAACGCCCGGGAGAAGGACCATGCCCTCAAGGACTCGCCCCTGGGCGACTACGGCGTGAAGGGCGTGGACAACGAGCGCCTGTCGGGCGGGCTGTCCGGCGTGATCGGTGTCGCCGCGGTGCTGGCGCTGGGCGGCGGGCTGTTCTGGGTCCTGCGCCGCCGCGGGCCCGCCCAGGACGAGGCCCTGGACACCATGGGTTCCTCTCCTGCGAAGGGCGGCTAGGTGGGGCATCGCCATGTGCACCGGCTCTACGTCCCTGGGGCCTCGCCGGTGCACCGGCTCCCGCCGCAATGCAAGCTGGTGGCGCTACTGGCGTTCGTGCTGGTCGTCGTGGCCACCCCGCGCGAGCGGATCTGGGCGTTCGCGGTGTACGCGGTGCTGCTGGCCGTCGTCGCCGCCATGGCGCGGGTCTCGTACGGGGTGGTGCTGCGCCGCACCCTGATCGAGGTGCCGTTCGTGGCGTTCGCGCTGCTGATGCCGTTCGTCGCGACCGGTGACAAGGTCACCGTGCTCGGCGGCCTGGAGCTGAGCCGGCACGGCCTGTGGGGCGCCTGGAACATCCTGGCCAAGGGCACCCTCGGCGTGATGGCGTCCGTCCTGCTGGCGGCGACCACGGAGCCGCGGATGCTGCTGCTGGGCATCGAGCGGCTGCGCATGCCACAGCTCATCACGCAGATCGCCGGGTTCATGCTCCGGTACGGCGACGTCGTGGTGGGGGAGCTGCGC
Source organism: Actinomadura sp. NBRC 104412 (assembly GCF_030269515.1). Lineage (GTDB taxonomy): Bacteria > Actinomycetota > Actinomycetes > Streptosporangiales > Streptosporangiaceae > Spirillospora. Next base: position 24,115 of record NZ_BSTM01000023.1, read on the forward strand.
CGGATGAAGCTGGCCCGCGCGGCGCGCGGTTTCGAGGCCCGCGACCTGCGGCACGCGGGGGTCCTGGCCCGGTCGCTGGGCGCGCTGTTCCTGCGGTCGTACGAACGAGGCGAGCGGGTGCACCTGGCGATGGTGAGCCGCGGCTATGACGGCCGCATGCCCGTCCTGTACGAGGTCAGCGCGACCGCAGCGCAGTGGGGGATGGCCTCTGCGCTGCCCCTGAGTGCCGGGCTGGTGGCCCTTGCCGCTTGGATGACCCCATGACCCCTTCCCTGGAGGTAAGCGGCCTCGCGTACGCCTATCCCGATGGCACCCAGGCCCTGTACGGCGTGGACGTCACCATCGCCAGGGGAGAGCGGGTGGCGTTGCTGGGACCCAACGGTGCGGGCAAGACGACCCTGGTCCTGCATCTCAACGGCATCCTGCACGGCGGCCTGGGCGAGGTGCGCGTCGGCGGCCTCCGGGTCGATCCCAAGGACAAGAAGTCGCTGCGGGAGATCCGCCGCCGGGTCGGGATCGTGTTCCAGGACCCCGACGACCAGCTGTTCATGCCGACCGTCCGCGAGGACGTCGCGTTCGGCCCGGCCAACCTGGGCCTGCGCGGCCCCGAACTGGACCGCCGGGTGGAGGACGCGCTGCGCCGGGTCGGCATGCTGGAGGCCGCCGACCGCCCGCCGCAGCACCTCAGCTTCGGGCAGCGGCGCCGGGTGGCCGTGGCGACCGTCCTGGCGATGGAGCCGGAGATCCTGGTCCTGGACGAGCCGTCGTCCAACCTGGACCCGGCCAGCCGCCGCGAGCTGGCCGAGATCCTGCTGTCGCTGGACGTGACGGTGCTGATGGTCACCCACGACCTCCCGTACGCCGCGCAGCTCTGCCCGCGCTCGCTGATCCTGTCCGACGGCGTGATCGCGGCCGACGCCCCCACGCCGGACCTGCTGGCCGACGCCGAGCTGCTGGCCGCCCATCGCCTGGAACTGCCCTTCGGGTTCGACCCGTCCGCCGCGGCCCGGCTCTGAGCCCCGCACGCCCGCCCGGGGGCCGGGTGTGCGTGCGTTCCCGTGTGTACCTGTGCGTTTCCGCTTGCGCCGGAGGCGGCGGTCGGGGAGAGTTGACTACTGGAAATGGCAACGGTTTTCATATCCGAAACGGGGCATTTGTGAAGGTTGCATTCGTCGGCAAGGGCGGCAGCGGCAAGACCACGCTGTCGTCGCTGTTCGTCAGGCACCTGGCGGCGCGGGGCCTTCCGGTGGTGGCCATCGACGCCGATATCAACCAGCACCTGGGCGCGGCGCTCGGGCTGGACGACGAGACGGCCGCGGCCGTGCCCGCGCTGGGCGACCGGCTGCCGGAGATCAAGGAGTACCTGCGCGGTGACAACCCGCGGATCTCCTCCGCGTCCGCGATGGTCAAGACGACCCCGCCCGGCGCCGGGTCGCGGCTGCTACGGGTCCGCGGCGACGACCCGGTGCACGCGCTGGGCGTGGACGTCGGCGGCGTGCGGCTGCTGGCCACCGGCCCGTTCAACGACGACGACCTGGGCGTGGCCTGCTATCACTCCAAGACCGGCGCCGTCGAGCTCTATCTCAACCACCTCGTCGACGGCCCCGGCGAGTACGTCGTCGTCGACATGACCGCGGGCGCCGACACCTTCGCGTCCGGGCTGTTCACCCGCTTCGACCTGATGTTCCTTGTCGCCGAGCCCACCAGGAAGGGCGTCGGGGTGTACCGCCAGTACACCGAGTACGCCCGCGACTACGAGGTCGCCATCGCGGTCGTCGGCAACAAGGTGCAGGGCGAGGCCGACGTGGCCTACCTGCGCGAGCACGTCGGCGACGACCTGCTGACCTGGCTCGGCCAGTCGGCGGCCGTCAGGGCGCTGGAGCAGGGGCGCGACGACGCCGAGTTGGAGGCGTCCAACAGGGCGGCGCTGGACACGATGCTCGCGGCCGTCGACGCCCGCGAACCCGAGCGCGACTGGGACCGCTACCGCCGCCAGGCCGTGGAGTTCCACATCAAGAACGCCCGGAGCTGGGCCAACCGCGCGGTGGGCGAGGATCTGGAGGCCCAGGTCGACCACGGTTTCCGCTTCCCCGTTCCGGTCCCAGGGTGAGCCGCCGCGGGTGAGCCTGCAAGGATGTCCCCCATGCGCGTGTTTCTCGGATGCGACCATGCCGGCTACGAGCTGAAGGAGCACCTGGTCGGCTGGCTGAAGGCGAACGGCCACGAACCGGTGGACTGCGGGGCGCTGGAGTACGACGCCGCCGACGACTACCCGCCGTTCGTGCTGCGCGCCGCCGAGCGCACCGCCGGGGAACCGGGCACGCTGGGCATCGTGATCGGCGGATCGGGGAACGGCGAGGCGATCGCGGCCAACAAGGTCAAGGGGATCCGGGCCGCCCTGGTCTGGAACGCCGACACCGCGAGGCTCGCCCGCGAGCACAACGACGCCAACGTCATCAGCCTCGGCGCCCGCCAGCACGACCTCGACACCGCGACGGAGTTCGTCCGGCTGTTCCTGGAGACGCCGTACTCGAAGGAGCCGCGCCACACCCGCCGGATCGACATGCTGAGCGAGTACGAGCGCACGGGCAGGATCCCAGGCTCGTCCTGAGGAGCGGCTGGGCGCCCGGGTCAGCGGGGCTCGGCCTGGGGCGGTTTGCGTCCGCCGCGCTTGTCGAGCCGGCGCCGCTCGTTCTTGGCCGCCTTGCCCCGCTTGCCGGTCTCGGAGTGGTCGGTGGACGCCGCGGGCCGGGGCGTGGCGGCCTCGGCGCCGTCCTGGCGGGGCCGCGAGACGTCCCGCGCCCGCATGGCCGCGTCCACCGTGATCCGCATACCAGGCTGTCCCATGGCCCGCCTTTCGTTCCGGCCTGCACGCCTTCGGGGTGTATGTCCATTGGACACCACCGGCCGGGAGCAGGGACAACCCGGGACGCGCGTCACCGGCGAACAGGACGGCCGCCTTCGTCCGCGCGGGGCGGGAGGTCGCACGTATGCGCGCGGTTGGTGTGGATGCTCGATACAGTGCCGGAGTCATGCTGCAACGTCTGGTCCACCTGCTCCCTCCGGGGGTCCGCGCGTTCCTGCGCCGGATCCCCGTCCTGGTGCGGATCTATCAGTGGCTCAGGCGTGGCAACCTGGCCCGTGACCGGTACGTGTTCGCGGCGCTCGCGCTGCTGACCCTGGCGATCGGGCTGATCTCGCCCGTCTCGCGGGCCTGGGCGCCGCCGAGCGCGCTCGTGCTGACCGTTCTGGGCGGCGGCCTGCTGCTGAAGGTCCGCAGCCTGGGCATCCTGCTCGGGCTGGTCGCGGTCATGATCGCCTACAACGACTGGAAGGACACCAGGGAGGTCGGTCCGGGCCTGATCGCCACCATGGCGGTCGCCGCGGTCCTCGCCCTGACCCTGGCCCGTACCCGGCAGAAGCTGGGCGTCCAGGGGTTGCGGGGCGACTCGATGCTGCTGGAGCTGCGCGACCGGCTGCGCCGCCAGGGCGAGCTGCCCGCCCTTCCGGACGGCTGGGACTCCCAGGTGGTCCTGCTCCAGGCGGGCGGCTCCTCGTTCGGGGGCGACTTCGTCGTTTCCGCCTCCGATGATGAGAAACTGGAGGTCGCGCTGGTGGACGTGTCCGGTAAGGGCACGGATGCCGGAACGCGCGCCCTGATGCTGTCCGGGGCGTTCGGTGGGCTGCTTGGATCGCTCCAGCCCGATCGGTTCCTGCCCGCCTGCAACACCTATCTGCAGCGCCAGAGCTGGGACGAGGGCTTCGTCACCGCCGTCCACCTCGTCCTGGACCTCAAGACCGGCGAGTACACGATCGAGTCGGCGGGCCACCCTCCGGCCGTCCAGTTCGACGCGGGCACCGGCACCTGGCGGGTCGGCTCGGCCAAGGGGGTCGTGCTCGGCGTGGTGCCCGACCTGCGCTGCGTCCCCGAGCACGGCAGGCTCGGCCCGGGGGACGCGCTGCTGCTGTACACGGACGGCCTGGTGGAGTCCCCGGGCCAGGACCTGGACGCCGGGATCGACCGGCTGCTGGGCGAGGCCGAACGGCTCGTCCCCGAGGGCTTCCGCAGCGGCGCGAAGGAACTGGTCAAGACGATGGCCGCGACCCGCGACGACGACTGCGCCCTCGTCCTGATCTGGCGCTCCTGACCCGCCCCGCCCGGCCGTCGCGGTGGCTCAGTGACCGTGGCCGGGGACGGAGGCGGGCGCGGTCGTGACGGGTCCCGTCCTGGCGGGCGCTGAGGGCGGCGGAGGCGAGGCGGGAGAGCCGCCGCCACCTCCGGTCAGGCTCGCGACGAGACCGCCCAGCAGGAGGACCACAGCGGCAGCGGCGGCCCCTGCCAGGACGCGGGCACGGGTGGTCGAGCGCGCCCCGACATGCCGGAGCACGGTGAAGGCCACGGTGTCCGGCCCTTCGTCGTCCCCGCCCGGACGCCCGGCGGCCGGGGCGGACCTGGAAATGATCTTCGCGGTGCCGTCGTGGACGGAGGGCAGCCCGCCCTGCTGGACCAGGGCGAGCAGCAGATCGGACGCCGGAGGGCGGTCCTTGGGGCGTTTGGCCAGCGCCGACCGTACGGGGAGGAGCAGGGGGACGGGCAGCCCGTCCAGATCCGGCTCGTCGCGCATCACACGGAGCGCGACCGCGGCCGGGTCGCCGTCCCCGAACGGCATCCGGCCGGTCGCCGCGTACGCGATCAGGCAGCCCCAGGTGAAGATGTCGGACGCCGGGGTGGCCTGCTCCCCGCCGAGCACTTCGGGGGCCATCCATCCCGGGGTGCCGAGGACGGTGCCGGCCGAGGTGAGGGCGCCGGGCGCGGCCGGGGCGTCCTGGGAGCGGGCGATGCCGAAGTCGATCACGCGGCATCCGGAGAGGGTGAGCATCACGTTGGCGGGCTTGAGATCGCGGTGGACCAGCCCGGCGGCATGGATCGCGGCCAGCGCCGACATCACGCTCACCGCCACGCCGTACGCCTCGGCTCCCGGCAGCGGCCCGCCGGTGGCGATCCGGCGTTGGAGCGAGACGCCGCCGACGTACTCGCTGACGATGTAGGGGAGGCCGTCCTCCTCCCCGTGCGCCAGGACCCGGGCCGTGCAGAAAGAGGCGACCCGGCCCGCCAGCACCGCCTCGTCCCGGAACCGTTCACGGAACGCGGCGTCGGCGGCCAGGTGCGGGTGGATGGTCTTCACCGCCACCCGGCCGTCGGAGCCGGGGGCGTGCCCGAGATAGACCGTCCCCATGCCGCCCGAGCCGATCCGGCCGAGCAGGGTGTAGCCGCCCACCAGCCGGGGGTCGCCCGCTTCCAGCGGCCGCACGTCGTCGAGGGGGCGGACGTCACCGGCCGGGGCTCCGCTGAGGTGCCCTTCCATGAAGTACTCCTCGCCCCCTTCCAGGGCCTTCGGTCCAGCCTGTCCCCCCCCGATGATCGTGCACAGTATGGTGCCCTATGAACACGGATCGTATGAAACGTGTTCGTCACGTCGATGTAGCCCCGATGGCACGCGGGCACGGCACAGTAATAACCAGTTCGGCAACCGCCCGGCTCCCGTCGGATCCTCCTCGGCGCGCGGGTGTCCGGGGTGGTTGGCGGCACCGAAGGCGATGTCCGCGCGGTCGGTACCCCAGGGGTGGGAGGCGCCGTTCCGCGCGGGCATCGATCCTTTTCTGCCGCTGCGCCCCCTCTACCCAGTTCGCCCCGCTCGATTCGCCCTGGGGCGAGCGTGACCCGCGCCGCCGGTACGGTGACGCGAAGCCGCTTTCACCGTGACTTCGTTCGTGGTGGATCCCATCATCCGGCAGATCAGGGTTTCGTCCGGCAATGGGAGGGTTACAACCCGTCCTAGCGGAGGTATCAGAGTCCCCGCCGCCAACCCCCAGGACCGGTGAACACCGCGCGAGCACGCCGGCGTGGCAACGATGGGAGGGCGACCGGGATGATGAGTCCGATCGTGCGGTGGACTCCGTCACGGTGGTCGATGCGGGCGCGTCTCACGGCCGTCGCCACCGCGGTCGCGGGCGCGCTGCTGGTCCTGGGCGCCCTGGGCATCCACGCGGCGGCGGCCCTGGACGGCGGCGGCATGGCGCTCGACCTGGCACTGGGAATCGGGTTCGCGGTCGCGCTCGGGGCGGTGGCCCGGATCCTCTGGGGCACGGTCGGCGGCGCGCTGCGTCCCGTCCAGGTGATGAGCCGGGAACTGAAGGAGATCGCCGACAAACCCGGCGAATGCCGCGTCAGCGTCCCGCCGAGCCATGACGAGGTCGCCGAGCTGGCCAGATCCGTGAACGTGACGCTGGAGCACCTGGAACGGATGGCCGAACGCAGGCACGCCTTCGTCGCCGACGCGTCCCACGAGCTCCGCAGCCCCTTGACCGGCCTGCGGACCCGGCTGGAAACGGCCTTGGCGCACCCCGAGGACGAGGACTGGCCCACGGTGGCCCGCGCCGCCCTGGAGAGCGCCGACCGGCTTCAGCGCATCGTCCGGGACCTGCTGGTCCTCGCCAAGCTGGAGGCCGGTGCGCAGGCCGAGCGGGAGAAGATCGACCTGGGGGAGCTGGTCGAGACCGAGACCGCGCGGCGCGCCGGGCGCGTGCCGATCGATGTGCAGGTCGACGACTCCGTGGTGGTCGGCGCCACCCCCTCCCACCTGGTCCGCTTGCTCACCAACCTGCTCGACAACGCCGAACGGCACGCCGAGAGCAAGGTCTGGGTCGCGGTCGGCAGCGACGGCCGGGACGCCCTCCTCATGGTCGCCGACGATGGCCCCGGCATCCCGCCCGAAGAACGCGAGCGCGTCTTCCAGCGCTTCCTGCGGCTCCCCGAAGGCCGCCGCGCCGACGGCGACGGGACGGGCCTGGGCCTCCCCATCTCCCGCGAGATCGCCCAGGCACACGGCGGCAACCTGGTGGTGGGCGACGGTCCCGGCGGTGCCCGCCTCATCTGCCGCCTCCCGCTGTATTGATCTGTGAGCGCGGGGCGGGCACAGGTGAGGTTGCGGGCGCATGCTTGGTCCAGGGAGGTTCGTATGGTGGGGCCGGGTGGGCGTGTCGGGGCTCGTGAGTTGCTGCGGCGGGTGCTGGACGAGCATCGGCCGTGGGACGTGGAGCCCCGTCCTGTGGCGGAACCGGGGTCGGCGTACGCGCGGGAGCTCGCGGCGGCGCGCGAGCGCAGCGGGTGCGACGAGGCCGTGCTCACCGGTGAGGGGCTTCTGCGGGGACGGCGGATCGCCTACGTCGTGTCGGAGTTCGGCTTCCTGGCCGGGTCGATCGGGGTGGCGACCGCGGACCGCATCGTCGCGGCGATGGAGCGCGCCACCGCCGAGGGGCTGCCCCTGGTCGCGGCGCCGTCCTCCGGCGGCACCCGGATGCAGGAGGGGACGGTCGCGTTCGTCCAGATGGCCCGTATCACCGCCGCCGTGGCCCGCCACCGCGCCGCCGGGCTGCCCTACCTGGTCTACCTGCGCCATCCCACGACGGGCGGCGTGTTCGCGTCCTGGGGCTCGCTGGGGCATGTGACGGCCGCCGAGCCGGGCGCGCTGATCGGCTTCCTGGGCCCGCGCGTGTACGAGGGGCTGTACGGCAAGCCCTTCCCCGAGGGCGTCCAGGTGGCGGAGAACCTGTTCGCGAAGGGCCTGATCGACGCCGTGGTGGGCATCGACGACCTCCCCGAGATCGCCGCCAATGCCCTGGAGATCCTGGCCTCCCGTCCCTGCCCCGCCTCGCCGCCTCCCGTGAGCTCCCGGCGAGTCCGTACGCCGTCATGGCGCGAAGTCCCGTTCGGACTCGGTGAGGACGCTCAGGAGGTGTTCGGGCGGGCTCGGAGGGACGGGCGGCCAGGGGTACGGGAGCTGCTCAGGTTCGGGGCGGACGCGGTCACGCCCATGTCGGGGACGGGCCAGGGTGAGGCCGACCCCGGCCTGCTCCTGGCCCTCGCGCGGTTCGGGGGCGTCCCCTGTGTCGTGGTCGGCCAGGACCGGCGCAGCCAGCGTCGCGGGCACCTGCTGGGACCGGCGGGGTTGCGCGTGGCGCGGCGCGGGATGGGGTTGGCGGGCGAGCTGGGGCTGCCGCTGGTCACCGTGGTGGACACGCCGGGGGCGGACCTGTCGGCCGAGGCCGAGGAGGGCGGGCTGGCCGGGGAGATCGCACGGTGCATGGCGGATCTGATCGCCTTGCCGGTTCCGGCGGTGTGCCTGCTGATGGGCGAGGGGGCGGGCGGGGCGGCGCTGGCGCTGCTGCCGGCGGACCGGGTGCTGGCCGCACGGCATTCCTGGCTGGCCCCGCTGCCGCCCGAGGGCGCCTCCGTGATCATGTATCGGACGGCGGGGCGGGCCGCCGAGGCGGCCGCGGCGCAGCGGATCGGCGCGTCCGAGCTGCTGAGCGACGGGCTGGTGGACGAGCTGGTCGAGGAGCGCCCGGACGCGGCGGACGAGCCGGAGGCGTTCTGCCGCCGGGCCGCCGCCGCGATCGGGGACGCCCTGTCGGCGCTTACCGGCAGGCCCGGACGAGGGCCGTGAAGATCTCCTGCTGGGCGGGGTCGGTGGCGGCGGTGTCCTCCGGATGCCACTGGACGCCCAGGAACCAGCCGGGACCGGGCTCCGCGTACTCCACGCCCTCGATCGTCCCGTCGGCGGCGCGGGCGGTGACCATGAGGCCGTCGGCCAGGACGTCGATGTCCTGGTGGTGGTAGCAGGACGCGGCGGCGGAGGTGCCGTCGACCGTCTTGGCCAGAAGCGTGCCGGGCTCGACCGCGACGGGGTGGACGACGTGGCGGTGGGCGCTGTCCATGTGCTGGCGAAGCGTCCCGCCGCGCACCACGTTGACGACCTGCAGCCCGCGGCACACGGCCAGCGTCGGCAGCCCGGACGCCAGCGCGTGCTCGGCCACGGCCAGGTCGAAGGCGTCCTGCTCCTCGTCGACGTCGTACAGCGCCTCGTGCGCCTCCGCCGCGCCGTAGTGGCGCGGGTGCAGGTCGCCGCCGCCGGGCAGCAGGACGCCGTCGCAGCGCGCCAGCCGTGCGGGCACCTCGGCGGGGTCGGCGGGGTGCATGATGAACGGCTCGCCACCGCCCCGCCACACGGCCTCGACGAGCGCCCGCGCGGCGACCTCGGCCCGGTACCGCAGCGCCGACGCCGACTCCGAGAAGCGCGCGGGCAGCGCGATCAACGGCCTGGTCACAGGGGGAGGCCCGTGAGGACCATGATCTTCTCTTCGGTGTAGTCGGTCATCGCGTAGAGCAGGCCCTCGCGGCCGACGCCGGACTCCTTGACACCGCCGTAGGGCATCTGGTCGGCGCGGTAGGACGGCACGTCGCCGATCACCACGCCGCCGACCTCCAGCTCGCGGTGGGCGCGGAAGGCCAGGTCGAGGTCGCGGGTGAACACTCCGGCCTGAAGCCCGAACGAGGACGCGTTGACCTTGTCGAACGCCTCGTCCACCCCGTCCACCGGCTCGACCAGCATGACCGGGCCGAAGACCTCCTGATTCCGCACCTTGGCGTCCGCGGGCACGTCGGCCAGCACGGTGGGGGCGTAGGCGGCGCCGTCGCGGGTGCCGCCGGTCAGCACCTTGGCGCCCGCCTCGACGGCCTCGTTCACCCAGGACTCGACGCGCTCGGCGGCGTCCTGGCTGACCAGCGGGCCGACCTGGGTCTTGTCGTCCCAGGGGTCGCCGGTGACCAGGCCGTTGACCGCCTCGACCAGCTTGGGCAGGAACGTCTCGTACACGGAGCGGTCGACGTACACGCGCTGCACGGCGATGCAGCTCTGCCCCGCCTGGTAGTTGGAGAACAGCCCGATCCTGGACGCCGCCCAGTCCAGGTCGGCGTCCGGCAGGACGACCGCCGCGCCGTTGCCGCCCAGCTCCAGCGTGACGTGCTTGCGCGGCACCTGGTCGCGGATGGACCAGCCGACCGGGACCGACCCGGTGAACGAGACGATCGGGAGCCGCGGGTCCTCGACCAGCCCGCCGGCCCGGTCGTTGGGGACGGTCAGGACGGAGAACATGCCCTCGGGCAGGTCGGTCTCGGCCAGCAGCTCGCCGAGCAGCAGCGCCGACAGCGGGGTGGCGGGCGCGGGCTTGAGCACGATCGGCGTGCCCACCGCGATCGCCGGGGCGATCTTGTGGGCGGCCAGGTTGAGCGGGAAGTTGAACGGCGAGATGCCCAGCACGGGGCCGCGGGGCACGCGGGCGATGTAGGCCATCCGGCCGACCGCGCCGGGGTCGGTGTCGAGCCGCTGGGTCGTGCCGCTCCAGCGGCGGGCCTCCTCGGCGGCGAACCGGAAGGTGGCGACGGCGCGGGTCACCTCGCCGCGCGCCCACAGCAGCGGCTTGCCGTTCTCGCCGGTGATCAGCCGGGCGATCTCCTCGGAGCGCTCGGCCAGCCGCCTGGACACGTGCGTCAGCGCGTCCGCGCGCACGTGCAGCGGCAGCGCGGCGGCTTCGCGGCGCACCGCGTGGGCGGCGGCGACCGCCTCTTCGACCTGTTCCGGGGTCGGTACGGCGGCGGTCCCGACGACACGGCCGTCGTACGGGTGGGTAACGGTCAGTTCCTCGTCACCGGTCGCGGGCCGACCGGCCAGCCAGAAGGGGGTCGCGTTCATACCCTCACGCTATCTCCGGTGGAGCGTTCCGCGACCCTCCAGCATGTCCAATCGCGGTGTGCGGACTGTCCGTCACGGCGAGCGCGATCCACAGCTCGGCCCGGACCGCCGGATCGTCCAGGTCGCGGCCCAGCAGCCGGGCGGCCTTGCGCATCCGCGTCCGCAGCGTGTGCCGGTGCACGCCGAGAGCGCGCGCGGCCGCCTCGCCCTGCCCGTTGGCCGCCAGGTACGCGCGCAGCGAATCGATCAGCGACGGGTCCTCCGAGCGCAGCGGCGCGAGCATCGACTCGGCGAAGCCCTGCGCCAGGCCGGGGTCGAGCAGGCCCAGCAGGCCCTGCCCCGGCAGGTCGGCATGGCAGAGGACACCGTGCGGGCTGTCGCGCCCGGCCCGGACGCGCCACGCCGCGACCAGCGCCCGTTCCGCCTGGACGAGGGCATGAGGGAGGCCCTGATCCGGTGAGCCGAGCTCGTCCACCGGGTCGCTGACGCCGACCGGGCCGCTCGCACGGGCCAGCCCGGTGACCTGCCCGGCCAGCCGGTCCGGGACGATCACCGCGCAGCGCCCGTCGTCCAGGAGCACCGCGAGACAGCGTTCGCCCGCCGGGTCCAGCTCCAGCGCGTCCAGCACCGCCTCGCCGCCCGCGCAGGCCAGCACCCGGACCGGCGGTTCGGGCAGCACGCCGTCGGCCGCCACGTCCGGGGGCAGCCCGAGCAGCAGGCCGCCGAGCGCGGCGCGCAGCCGCCGCCGCGTCCCCGGGCTCTCGGTCTGGAGGGTGAGCAGCGAGACGGCCGCGCCCACGATCGCGTGCGCGGACGGCGGCAGCGGATCCTCGGTGCCGACCGCCAGGAAGCCGTGCGGCCTGCCGCCCAGCCCCACGACCTGGACGACGACATGCCCCTCCTCGCCGGACAGCGCGACGCTGGCGGGCGCCTCACCCTGCCGCGGACGGGACGAGCGGGTCCGCCTGAGCCGTTCCAGCTCCCCGGCCAGGCCGGGGGCGCGGCGGCGGGCACGGGCCGGCTCGGCATGCCTGACCTCGCCGGACGCGTCCAGCAACAGCGCCCAGCCGCCCAGCTCCCGTGCCAGCCGGGCGATCAGCGGGCCCGGCCCCTTGAGGGCGGCCCGGGTCAGCTCCCGCTGCGCCTGGGACGACCGGGTGACGTCCCCGTACCATTCGGCGGCCAGCAGCCGCGAGACCGCCATGCCGATCGCGATGAACGGGGTGGGGCGCGGCACCTCCAGCAGCGCCAGGCCCTGCTCGCGGGCCTGGTCCAGCAGCTCGCGCGGCACGTCCTCATGGATGACGCCGACGGCGAAGCCGAGCCCGGCCACGCCCCGGTCCACCAGCCGCGCCACGTACCGGGCCGCGCCCTCGGCCGTCACCCGCATCCCCGTGGTCAGCACCAGCTCGCCGCCCTCCAGGAACGGCGTGGGGTCCTCCAGCTCGCTGACCGCGACCCACCGCACCGTGACGCCGCGCCGCAGCTCGGTCAGCGGGCGCAGGCCGAGTTGGGGCAGCGCGGCCACCTGGCGCAGGGTGGGCGGCACCTCGCGACTCCTTCCACGATCGGCGTCCGGATCGCCGGACCGTCCAGGCCGGCGGGCCCGATTCGCCGGGACGTACGGTTCAGCGTACGGCCGCGCCGTCCTATGTTCGCGCCATGAGCAGCCAGATCTTCGACGGGCCCGCCGGCCTGGACCGCCTGCCCCAGGAACGCCGTGTCGTCACCGAGATCCCCGGTCCCCGCTCGCGCGCGCTCCAGGAGCGACGCGCCGCGGCCGTGGCCCCGGGGGTGAGCAGCGTGCTGCCGGTGTACGTGGTGGACGCGGGCGGCGGCGTGGTGGTCGACGCCGACGGCAACTCGCTGATCGACTTCGGCTCCGGGATCGCCGTCACCAACGTCGGCAACGCCAACCCGCGCGTCGCCGAACGGGTCGCCGCGCAGGCCGGGCGGTTCACCCACACCTGCTTCATGGTGGCCCCGTACGAGTCGTACGTCGCGGTCTGCGAGGCCCTCAACCGGCTCACCCCCGGCGACCACGAGAAGCGCACCTTCCTGGTGAACAGCGGCGCCGAGGCGGTGGAGAACGCCGTCAAGGTCGCCCGCTACGCCACCGGACGGCAGGCGGTGGTGGTGTTCGACCACGGCTACCACGGCCGGACGCTGCTCACGATGACGCTGACCGCCAAGAACATGCCGTACAAGCACGGGTTCGGCCCGTACGCGCCCGAGGTGTACCGGATGCCGATGGCCTACCCGTTCCGGTGGCCCGGCGGCCCGGAGAACTGCGCATCCGAAGCGGCGGAACAGGCCATCGACCAGATCACGAAGCAGATCGGCGCGGGCAACGTGGCGGCGGTGGTGATCGAGCCGATCCAGGGCGAGGGCGGCTTCGTCGTCCCGCCGGACGGGTTCCTGACCGCGATCGCCGGGTTCTGCCGGGACAACGGGATCCTGTTCGTGGCCGACGAGGTGCAGACCGGGTTCGCCCGCACCGGTGACCTGTTCGCGTGCGAGCACGAGGGCGTCGTCCCCGACATCATCACCACCGCCAAGGGCATCGCGGGCGGGATGCCGCTGGCGGCCGTGACCGGGCGGGCCGACATCCTCGACACCGTCCACCCGGGCGGGCTCGGCGGCACCTACGGCGGCAACCCGGTCTCCTGCGAGGCGGCGCTGGCCGTCCTGGACGAGATCGAGAACGGCAAGCTGGTGGAGCGGGCCCGGGGCATCGGCGAGATCATGCTGCCCCGCCTGCGCGCCCTCGCCGGACGCCACGACGCGATCGGCGACGTGCGCGGGCGCGGCGCGATGACCGCGATCGAGCTGGTGCGTCCCGGCACGAAGGAACCGGACCCCGGGCTCACGTCCCGGGTCGCGCGCCGCTGCCACGAGTCCGGGCTGCTCGTGCTGACGGCGGGCACCTACGGCAACGTGCTGCGGTTCCTGCCCCCGCTGGTGATCCCCGAGCACCTGCTGCTGGAAGGGCTGGACGTCCTGGACGAGGCGTTCGCCGCCCTCTGAGGGCTTTACGGCGCCGTCTCGGGCTTGAGGCCGTAGAGGTCGGCGAGGATCTCGTAGGAGCGCAGCCGGTCCTCGTGCTCGTACACCGAGGTCACGACCATCACCTCGTCGGCCTTGGTGCGTTCCAGCAGCGCGTCGAGCTGCCCGCGGACGGTCTCGGGCCCGCCCATCACCTGCCCCGACAGCCGGGCCTGGATGATCTCCCGGTCGAACGGCGTGTACGGGTAGGCGGCGGTCTCCTCGGGGCTGGGCAGCGGCCCCGGGCGTCCCTGCCGCAGCCGCAGGAACGACAGCGCCTGCGGCGCGGCGAGCTCGCGGGCCCGCTCGTCGTCCTCGGCCGCCGTCACCGACACCGCGATCATCGCGTACGGGTGGTCGAGATCGGCGGACGGCCGGAACGACTCGCGGTACAGGTGCAGCGCCGGAAGCGTGTTCTCGGAGCTGAAGTGGTGGGCGAACGCGAACGGCAGGCCCAGCAGTCCCGACAGCCGCGCGCTGTACCCGCTGGAGCCCAGCAGCCACACGGGCGGCTCGTTGCCGGCGGCCGGGGTCACCGTGCTGTCCTTGCCGAAGTAGCCGCGCAGCTCGTGCACCTGCTCGGGGAAGTCGTCCACCGACAGCGCCTCGGGCGAGCGGCGCAGGGCCAGGGCGGTGCGCTGGTCGGTGCCGGGGGCGCGGCCCAGGCCGAGGTCGATGCGGCCCGAGTAGAGGGCCTCCAGCGTCCCGAACTGCTCGGCCACCACCATCGGCGCGTGGTTGGGCAGCATGATCCCGCCCGAGCCGACCCGCAGCCGGGACGTCGCCGCCGCGACCTGGCCGATCAGCACGGCGGTGGCGGAGCTGGCGATGCCGGGCATCGCGTGGTGCTCGGCCAGCCAGTAGCGGTGGAATCCGAGGGACTCGGTGTGGCGGGCCAGGTCGAGGGTGTTGCGCAGAGCCTGCGCCGAGGAACCACCGCTGACCACGGGGGACAGGTCGAGCACGGAGAACGGGACGGTCATGATCCGTCCAACTCCGCGGCGTCCCGTCCTCTTCCCGCTCTACGACACGTTCTACGGCGGGACCATGTTCTACGGCGGGGACTACAGCAAGCTGAGGGCCAGCGTCACGCCCGTCACGACCGCGGCGCAGACCAGCGGCATCCAGGTGACGGACGCCCACGACCACACGACCAGCCTGCGCGCGCGCTCGGGATCCTGAGGCCAGATCTCCTCGGCCTTGGTGTAGAGGACCGCGCCGACGAACAGCAGCGGGAAGAACGCCACCATCGTCCAGAGCCCGGCGAGAAAGGCCAGGAAGCGGCCGCCGCTGTTGTACGTGCCGTCCGGGCCGATGCCGGCGGCCAGGCGCGGGCCGGGAGCGGTGTAGGGGGTGGAGTGGGGACCGGGGATGGGGGTGGGAGCCGAGGCGGCGTCGGTCATGACGGTCACCGATCCAGGAGACGGCGTGTGAACGAACGTTCGCTCAAGTGACCAGGATCATACGCCTGCGCGCCGCCGCCCTCCAGGGCGGACCGTCCGCCGCCCGTCCGCGGCCGTCTGGCGCCCGTCTAGAGGGGGCTCGCAACGTCCCTCCCGGCACGCTTAGATAACCCTGCGACATCGGGAGCCGGTGGAGGGGGCGCGCGTTGGGGGAGAACGAGTCGACGGTCGGGAACCGGTATGCCGGGGTCCGGGACATCGTCCTCATCGCGGGGTTCCTCGTTCTGCTGGCCGCCGCGCTGGTGGTCGTGCTGGTCCAGGCGTGGCCGCCCGGCCCCCGCGTGTCGGCGGACGGCCGCTACGCCTTCACCCCGGACACCGTCACCGTCCGCCTCTTCGGCTGGTCGCCCCGCCTGTCGCGGGAGGCGTGCCTGTTCATCGTCGTCATGGCGGCGGGCGCGCTCGGCGCGGTGGTGCACGCGCTCCGCTCGCTCTACTGGTACGTCGGCAACCGTACGCTCCGCCGGAGCTGGCTGATGATGTACGGCTTCCTGCCGCTCGTCGGCGCGCTGCTCGGCCTGATGGTCTACCTGGTGCTGCGCGGCGGCCTGACCTCGCCGACCGGCGGCTCCTCGGACGTCAACCCCTACGGCGTCACGGCCATCGCCGCGCTGGTGGGGCTGTTCTCCCGGGAGACCGCCGAGAAGCTGAGCGCCGTCTTCGCGACCCTTCTCGCCCACCCGCGGGCGGGCCGCGACCAGGCGCTTCCCCCGCAGGTCCATTCGGTGGAACCGGCGTCCGGCCGGGTCGGCAGCCTGGTCGTCATCCGCGGCATCGGCCTGGGCTCGGCCTCCACCGTCCGCTTCGGTCAGGCGGACGCGCCCGTCACGGACGTGAGCGACACCCGCCTTCAGACCACCGTCCCGCCGGGCGCGGTCACCGGCCGCCTCACCGTGACGACCCCCTCGGGCTCCGCGACGAGCGCCACGGAGTTCACCGTCGACTGAGGGGGGCGGGCCTGCGACCGGGGCGTGGGGCGTCAACCCGTCCAGTGGCTGTGCCACACGTCGTAGGGGGCTCCGGGCAGGAGGGTGGGAAGGGCCTCGGTGTCGTCCAGCACGGCCAACCGGTCACCGGTCTTGGCCTTGGCGAACTGGACGGTGCCCGAGTAGGAGGTGCGTTCCAGCCCTTCCGGACCCGCCACCAGGGCCGTGTAGCGCGGCCCCGGAAGCTCGTCGTCGGGGATGACGGTGCCGACCACGAGACTGTTGGCGACGGTGACCCAGCTCCCCAGGGTGGCGATCTGGCGCTCGGCGCCCTGCTGCTCCCAGCGGTAGCGGAGGATCGGCTTGGAGAAGATCGGCACCAGCAGGTGCGACACGCCGCAGGCGAGCAGCTCGCGTTCCCAGCCGATGGAGCGGGTCAGGTCCTCGCAGATGAGGATGGCGAGGCGGCCCAGGGCCATGTCCAGGACGGAGACCCTGGTCCCGGGCTGGATGTGCTCCTCGGCGGTGCCGCTCGTCGGCGCTCCGGGCAGCCGCCACAGCCGCATCTGGTCCTGGTCGAGGGTGAAGCCGGAGAGCTTGTCCTGGACGAGCAGTTCCTCGCCGGTCCAGCGGTCGATGAGGACGGCGCGGTTGGGCGGGGGGTCACCAGGGCCGAGCGGGCCGCTGCCCAGCATGATGTAACGCAGCGGGTGCTGGTCGCGGTCGCGGCCGGCGGTGTCGTAGGCGACCTCCTTCCAGTGCTCCAGCAGGCCGTCCGACAGGGCGATCTCGGGCATCACCGCGATCCGCGCGCCCGCCTCGTCCAGCCGCCTGACGATCGTCCGGATCCGCTTGCGCACCGCGTCGGAGTCGACGGGATGGAGCCGGTAGAGGGTCATGTCGTAGCGGCGCTCGAACCCGATCTCGACGTCGTCGAAGGTCTCCAGCACGGGCGCGCAGCCGACGGTGACCGGCTCGTCGCGGTTGAAGTGCGCGTCGTTGACGGCGGGCAGCACGCTGTGGTCGATCCGCTCCCATTCGGCGGGCGGGACCCGGTGCACGCCGAAGAACTCGGCCTTCGTCCGCCGTCCGAGCGGGCGGCCGGGGAAGGCGCAGCGGGGCAGCAGCGCCCCGTCGCGCTCGTCGGAGTTGAGCCGCCCCTCGGTGAGGTACTGGATCAGCACGCCGCTGAGCGCGGGCGCGTCGTGGTACGGCGAGTAGGGGCTGGCGTAGGCGAGCGCGGCGTCCAGCCCCAGCAGGATCGCGAACCGCCCGCGGTCGCCGTCCGCCTCGATGATCTCCTCGGTGAGGTCGGGGTCGAGCCGGCCGAGCGCCAGGACGGTCTCGCAGATCTCGTCGGCCCGGCGCCGTACCGCCGGGTCGCGGTGCCAGTCGGTCGCCTGCCAGCCCTGGAATCGATGGTCGGGAAGCGCGTCGTAGAGCCGGATGAAGAGATCAGCAGGATCGGCGGGGTGGGCCGGGGCAGGCGCCGCCCACTGATCCGTCATAAGCGCCCCCAGGGGGTTGACAAGGGTGGTCACGTGAGGTCGATCGATGCTAACTCCGGCGAGCGGCTTCGATCAGTTGCATCCGATACAGAAAGTGGCGCCCGGGTTCGCGAGAGTGGATACCGGAACGGTCACGCCCTCCTCGCGCCGCGGGCAGGTCCCCCTCGACCGTGGTGCGGCTCATGGTGACATTCCGGAGATTCCTCACTTGACATTCACTTGGCGTCGACGCACCCTGGAAGGGTCCGTCCTCCCCGAGACCCGTGAGGTGACCCGTGAATCCGAGGGCGCGCGCGAAGGGTCCGTTCCCGCAGATCGGACATGACCGCAGGTCGGAGGCCCGGCGGCTGATCGGCTCCATGGAGCACGGCAAGGGGGTCGGCGACGGCCACTTCAGCGCCCTGGGCATGCTCATCACCGACGCGTCGCTCTGTGCGGACGAACCGGCGCTGGTCGAGGTGCAGGACGGCCTCCAGTGGCTGGTCCGCACCCACTATCTGGACGTCCCGGCGTTGGACGGCGACCAGCGCGAGCAGCGCGGCCGGATCCTCGGCCTGATCGACACCGTGCAGTGGGCACTGCGGCGGCTGCCGTCAGGGCTCCAGCTCAGCCTGCACCCGAACGGTCACGCGGCTCGCTTCCTGGTGGCGGTGGCGCGGCGGCAGGGCATGTCCAACAAGGAGCTCGCCGCCGAGCTCGGCACCGACGAGACCGAGATCAGCCGGGTGGGGCGCAAGCTGCTGGCGGCGGGCGTGGTGTGGCGCCGCAAGGAGTGGCGCCACAACGCCTGGGACATCACCCCCCGCGGGCGCCAGTACGCGGAGACCGCGGGCCTGCTCCAGGAGGACGAGGCGGCGGTCCGCGTTCCCGCCGAGCATCCCGCCCCACGCGAGGGCGCGCGTGCCGAGGCGGACGCCCACGGGCTCCCCGGCGAGGCCCCGGAGCCGCGCGACCGTTCCGGACGGGCACGCCCCGAATTCCAGGGCCGCGAGGAGGGCGGGCGCGCTCAGGGGAGGTCGCGGCGTTCCGAGGGACGCGGCCAGGGCTGATCTCTCAGGGGCCGGCGATGGCGGCTTCGACCTCCGGATAGTCGACGACGTCCTGGCCGGCCATGGTGAGCAACCGGTCGCGGACCCGCGCCTCCTGCGGCATCCGCAGCAGCCGGAAGATCCGCAAGGCGCTCGTCCAGGACGCGCGGGCGGCCTCGCGTTCACCTGCCCACAGCTGGATCCTCGCGAGGGCGTCGAGGGTCTCGGCCTCGCCGGGCCAGTCCCCGATCGCCCGGAAGATCTCCAGCGCGGGACGGTAGTGCGCGACGGCCCGGTCGGGCCGGCGCAACCGCTGGTAGGCGTGGCCGAGGCCGTATCCGGCCCACCCTTCGGCGCGCCGGTCGGCCTGTCGCGCCAGTCTCAGCGACCGCTGGAACTGCTCAAGTGATTCGGCATAGCGGCGGCCACCGGCGTAGGAGAAGCCCAGGCCGCCCAGCGCCCATGCCTGGGCGCCGCGGTCACCCACTTCCGTGGCGATGTGGAGGGTCTCGCGGTGCAGCAGGGTCGCCTCTTCGTAGCGTTGCAACCTGCGCACGGCCAGGCCGAGGCCGTGCAACGCCCATGCCTCGCCCATCCGGTCACCGATGCGCCGGAAGAGAGGCCGCGCCCGCAGCAGATGGTCGGCGGACTCGTGGAACAGCCACCTGTCCTGGCAGGCGTAGCCGAGGGCGGTCAGGGCGCGGGCTTCGCCTTCCTCCTCGGCGGCGTCGCGTGCCGAATCCAGCGCGGTGCGCAGCATGTCGACCCAGTCGACCCAGGGGCCGCGCAGGCTGAACAGCTCCCACAGGGCCAGCGGCAGGCGCCAGCCGATGTCGTGATTGCCTGTGGCGGCCGCGTGACGGGCGGCGGCCATCAGGTTGACGCGTTCGGCCTCGCACCACTGGTGCGCGTCCCACATGGACGCGAACGGATGCGCTTGCGCCTGCCGGCCGTGCAGGGAGAGCGAGATGGTGCGGCGCTGCGTGCTCAGAGCGTCCCGTGCGTCGTCGGCGGTGTGCAGGTACCAGGACAGGGCA
Organism: Actinomadura sp. NBRC 104412; assembly: GCF_030269515.1. GTDB lineage: Bacteria > Actinomycetota > Actinomycetes > Streptosporangiales > Streptosporangiaceae > Spirillospora. The sequence continues at coordinate 43,714 of NZ_BSTM01000023.1, forward strand.
CGGCGGACGGCGCTGTCGGCGTCGTCCTCGCCGCCTTCGGTCACGGCCAGTTCTGTGGCGTACTCGCGCGGCGGCCCGGTGAGGCGGTAGCGGCCGGCCGGGGTCTCCACGAGCAGGTGCGCGCGGGCGAGGGTGTCGAGAAGGCGGCGGGTCTGGGCGGTGGTGGCACCGGACAGGGCGGTGGCGGCGGGCACCGAGATGTCCGGGCCTGGGTGCAGCGCCAGCAGGCGGAACATGCGTGCGGCCGGGGGCGCCAGCGCGGGACAGGACGATCCCAGGACGGTACGGGGCTCGTCCGGCAGCCGCAGCCATCCCCAGGCCATCGTCTCCTTCACCCGCACCGGCACTTTGTCGAACGCGCCGAACTCGCCGGCCTCCTGGTGGTGGACGACCTCGCCGTAGAACCATTGGGAGACGATCAGCGCCAGGTCGGCCTGCGAGGTGCGCAGCGCCTCCTTCAGCGGCTTCGACTCCAGCAGCCGGAACGTCTGGTTGATCGACGTCCCGGCCACGCCATGGGCGTCGAACTGCACCTCCCCGGCGTTCAGCGCGACCCGCAGCCGAATCCTGGCGCTGGGCGGGGCCTGGCGGTTGTGCTCGGCGAGCGCGGCGGACAGCGCTGACATGAACGGCCCGGCCAGCAGTCCCTTCGGGATCTCCGGCGGCACCAGGATCAGCACCCCGTCGCCCCGGTCCTCGCGGTGGCAGCGCTCCCAGCGCAGCGCCGACCGGCCGAACGCCGTCTCCAGGGCCTTCCGCAGGGCGGCCCGCACCGCGACCTGGACGGGGTTGGTCCGATCGGGACGGCAGAACTCCTCCACGTCCGCGCACAGGATCGTCCGGTGCACCGCCAGCATCGTCCTACGCGTCGTTGCGTCGTCCACCGTCACCCCGCGAATTCCCGTGCATTGGGCGGTGCAGATGCTCGGTCGAATGCACGTGCACGCAGAGATGGTAACGCCATTCCCCGTTTGCGTGCGTGACTTCGCGCACAAGGCCGCCGCCGCACGGACTTCCACGGAAGGGAGTGCGGGGGGACGGTGCGAGGCGCGCGGGTTTCGGACGGCCAGAGGACGGCCAGAAGTGGAAACGGACGGCACGCCCCGCGTGCCGTCCGTTTCCAGGTTGCGGGTCGCCCTAAGCGTCGTCGTCGGGCTGGTCCGCCGGAGGCGCCGGGGTGTCGGACGCCTGGGTGTCGGGCGCGGTGTCGGGCGCGGCGTCGGGGTGGGCTTGGATGAACGCCGCGTAGACCTCGTCGGCGATCACGCCCCGCGCCGAGACCTCGACGTCGTTCTCCCGCGCCCACGCGCGCACGTCGGAGTTGGTGTAACCCTTGACCTTCGCCGCGCTCGCGGCCTTGCGCCCCCGCCCGGCGGCCTTGACCTCACGGGCCCTGTCCACGAACTGCTCGACCGTGGCGAGCGCGTCCCGCAGCCGCTTGTCGTTGGCCTCGCTGAGATCGATCGTGAACGTCCGTCCCAGGACCTCGAAGTCACGCTTGGCGACATCGCTGTCCTCGGTCCCGTCGATGTCGTCGACGAGGATGACCTTCTCCGCCATGTGGTCCTTTCTGCTAGGCCGGCTACCCAGACGCTAGCGGACGGCGGGGACAACACCGGACGCCCCGCACCGGCGTGGCGCTACCGTCCGTGACGACCGCCGCGCGGAAGGGGCGGATGCGCGCCGCGCTTCCGGTGGCGGGCGGCCAGGGTGACGATGGTGCCCATGGGAAGCGGAACCGTCGCGGTGCTCGGCAACGGGCCCGTCGGGCAGACCGCCGCGCTGCTGCTCGCCCGCTGGGGCGTGCGCGTGGTCGTGGTGGACGGCCGTCCCGGGCGCGACCGCATCGGGTCCAAGTCGATCTGCCAGCAGCGCGACGTCCTGGACGTGTGGGACAGCGTGGGCGCGGGCCGTGCCATCGCGGCCGAGGGCGTCACCTGGACGACCGCGCGCACGTTCTGCCGTGACCGCGAGCTGTTCGCCTGCGCGCTGCCCGACCCGGGGGTGTCGGCGTTCCCGCCGTTCGTCAACATCTCGCAGTCCCGTACCGAGGAGATCCTGGACGAGCGGATCGCCGCGCAACCGCTGATCGACGTGCGCTGGGACCATGAGGTCACCGGCATCGACCAGGACGACGCGGGCGTGACGGTCACCTGCCGGACCGGCGGGGGGCCGCGCGAGATCCGCGCCGACTACGCCGTGGCCGCCACGGGCGCGCATGGCGGCGTGCGGCGGATGCTGGGCGTGGCGTTCGACGGGCGCTCGTTCGACGACCTGTTCCTGATCTGCGACATCCGCGCCGACCTGCCGGGATGGGCGAACGAGCGGCGGTTCTACTTCGACCCGTCCTGGAACCCGGGCCGCCAGGTGCTGATCCATCCGTGCCCGGGGCGGACGTTCCGGATCGACTGGCAGGTCCCGGCCGGCTACGACCTGGCGGCCGAGGAGGTCTCCGGCGGGCTGGACGCGCGGATCCGCGCCATCGTCGGCGACCGCCCGTACGAGGTCGTGTGGAAGTCGGTGTACCGCTTCAGCTCGCGCGTCGCGGACCGGATGCGCGTGGGCCGGGTCCTGCTCGCCGGCGACTGCGCGCACGTCTACTCGCCCTTCGGCGCCCGTGGCCTGAACTCCGGGGTCGGGGACGCGGAGAACGCCGCGTGGAAGCTGGCCTACGCGCTCCGCGGCGAGGCAGGTCCCGGACTGCTGGAGAGCTACCACGCCGAACGGCACGCCGCCGCGCTGGAGAACCTTGAGGTCACTTCCGCGACGATGGACTTCCTCGTCCCGCAGGACGACGCCGCCCGCCGTCACCGCGCGGACGTGCTGGCACGCGCGGCCACCGACGCCACAGCCCGTTCCCAGGTGGATTCGGGGCGGCTCGCCGAGCCCTTCTGGTACGTCGCGTCCCCGCTGACGACGCCCGATCCGGAACGTCCCTTCGCGGGACGCCCGCCGCGTGGCCACGTCCCGCCGCCCGGTCCCGGGGTCCTGCTTCCCGACGCGCCCGTGACGGCGCGCCGCGACCACATGCGTGCTTTGGCACGGGACGGGTTCCTCGCGTTGACGACCGAGGGTGTCACGTTGCGGGACGTGCCGGTGCCGGTGCTCGCCCTTGCGGAGATCGACCGGACGGGCGGTCTCGCCAAGGCCCTGGGCGCCCGTCCCGGGGAGATCTGGCTGGTGCGTCCCGACGCCTATGTCGCGGCCGTGCTGTACGACCCGGCGGACCTGTCTGCGGCGCTGCGCCGTGCCCTCGGCGAGGTCGTCACCGGCTGAAGACGTGCGCCTACCAGCGTTCGCGATGCACGACCTGGTCGAACGGCTTGCGGTCGGGCCGCTGGATCGGGCGCAGCGGCCGGTCCGCCGGCACCCCGAACGCGATCAGGAACGCGCAGACCTTGTCCTCGGGGAAGCCCAGCAGTTCACGGGCCAGTTCCTGGTCGGAGACGCTGGCGTGGCCGCTGCCGATGCCGAGGTCGGCCGCGGCCAGCATCATCGCCATCGTGGCCTGGCCCAGGTCGAACCGTGCCCTCTCCTGCGTGGCGGCGTCCGTGACCAGGGCGATGGTGGCGGCCGAGCGCGCCACGTGCCCCGCGCCTCCCCAGACGCGGGCCAGCTCCTCCAAGCGCCGCCGCTGCGCCACCAGCACGAAGTCCCACGGCTGCCAGTTCTGGGACGACGGCGCCCGGCGCCCCGCCTCCAGAATCCTGTCGAGCTGCTCCTTCGGCAGGGGCTCGTCCTGGTACGACCGGACGTTGCGCCGGGACGTGATGGCTTCCCAGGTTTCCACGCGGCTGGCCTTTCTTGGTGTCGGTGATCGGGTCGTGCGCCGTCCGCTCAGGTGTTGGGCGGCTTGGCGCTGATGTCCGCGAGCGCCGACCGGGAGTCCCGTTCGATCGCCAGGTCACCGAGGCTGATCGCGCCGACGGCACGGCCGTCCTGCACCACCGGCAGGCGGCGGATCGCGTGCTCGCGCAGCAGCCGCTCGGCCGTCTCGGCGTCGTCGCCCGGGGAGACCGTGACCGGGTCGGCGCTGCACACCTCGCGGACGGTCGTCGCGGCCATGTCGCGGCCCAGCGCCACCCCGCGCACCACGATGTCGCGATCGGTCAGGAGGCCGACCAGGCGGCCCTCTTCGGCGACCAGGACATCGCCGATCCCATGCTCGCGCATCTGCACCGCGGCATGGACGAGGGACGCCTCGGGCGGCACCGCCACCGGCGCGGGTGTCATCACCTCTCCCACGATCTGTGCCATGGTCGGCCCCCTTGATGTTCTGCGGCTTCGCGATCTCTCACGCCGCGCATACCCAGGGATCCGCCCCGTATCCGCGACGCCCGAGGGAAAGGGGACGGATCCAGCGATGGTGCGGATCCGTCCCCGTAGCGGGAGCCGGTTACCTGGCGACGTGGACGACGAAGCTGGTCGACGCCGTCCTTCCCTGGTAGCGGACCGTGGCGGTGACCGTCGCGATGCCTGGACGCTCGGGGCGCGTGCGCTCACCGCCGCAGTCGCGCACACCCGCGGCCCGGAGATCACGCTCGCGGACGTGCTGGAACTGGCCGAGTGCGGGGATCCCGGCTGCCTGCGCGTCCTGGTGGACGCGGGCCGCACGGTGGGACGCGCGCTGTCCGGCATCTGTCCCGTCCTCGACCCCAAACTGGTGATCATCGGCGGTCAGCTCGCGGCGGCCGGGGCGCCGCTGCTCGACGGCGTCCGCGAGATCCTGGCCCGGCGGCTGCCGCCCGCGGTCAGCCAGGGCGTCACCATCGTGGCCGGCAGCCTCGGCGACCGCGCCGAGGTTTTGGGCGCCGTCGCCCTCGCGACCCGCGGCACCTCCGCCCACCTCCTCGCAAGGTGATCCTCAACCTCGTCCGCGGTCGTACGTTTGCCGCGCGCGGAGCGGGCAGGGGTGGGGGAGACCGATGAGAGGAGAACCGATGCCTGACGTCTTCGATGTTCTCTCCCGGGACCATGCCGAGGTCAAGCGGGTCTGCACCGAACTCGAAGAGGGCCGCCCGCCGCCGTCCGGCGAGGACGGGCGGCGGCTCCGCAAGAACATGGTGGAGCAGCTCATCATCGAGGAGTCCAAGCACGAGGCGGTCGAGGAGGAGTACTTCTGGCCGACCGTGCGCGAGCTCGTCCCCGACGGCGACCGGCTGGCCGACCACGCGGTCGCGCAGGAGCAGGAGGCCAAGAAGACCCTCAACGACCTGAGGCACGCCGAGGCCGGCTCGGACCGGTTCGAGGAACTGCTGGCCTCGTTCATCGCCGAGGGCCGCGAGCACATCGCCTACGAGGAGGACCAGGTGTGGCCTGAGCTGCGCAAGGTCATCACGCAGGAGCGCGCTCAGGACCTCGGGCGCAAGCTCGAAGAGGGCAAGAAGCGGGCCCCGACCCGGCCGCATCCGAACACGCCGCCGACGCCGGGCGTGCTCAAGGGCGCGGGCGCCGCGGTCGCGATGGCCGACAGGGTCCTCGACAAGGTCACCGGCCGAGGCCGCGGCTGAGACGCCTCTTCCGGCGGTACGCGCACGGTCATTCGCCGGGCACGTACCGCCGGAAGTCCTCACAGCCGGCGGTGGGACACTGCGACCCGCCCTCATCCGCGGGCGGGTTCGCCGTCAGCGCGTGCGCACCCAGGACGAGGAGGGCGAGGAAGACCAGCGCGAGCACCATCGCCGTCGCCGTCCCGCCACCGCGCGCCGGCAGGCCGTGCGGAGCCAGCCGCGGGGAGACACGCGCGGGCGGGTCGGGCTCCTCAAGGCCCGTGGACAGCAGCGAGGCCAGGTCCGGATCGTCCACCGCCAGCCGTTGCTCCAGTTGCTGGAGCCTGCGTGCCTCATCCTGCGAGAGCTTCATGTTTCCCCCGTCATAGCGACGCGTCGGAACGCCGTTTCACTTCGGATGCGTTCCCTCTGGGCGCAGCCCATGCGCGGTTTGACGGAAAGCGTGCAGTTCGCGCGTTGCGCCGATGCCGTACGCGGCGCGTCAAGCCTACCCGGGGCCTTGCGGTGCCGATGTCGCCGGGATGCCTTCGGGCGACGGCGCATCGGAACGCCGTCTGAGGAGCAACATGGCGGCGTCATCCTGGAACGGTGACGCGGAGTGCGCGAGCAGATCCGCCTGGAGCCTGTCGAGCGCCTTCTCCGGGTCATCGTCCCGAAGCAGCCCGGCCCGTTCGACGAGCGGGTAGAAGGCCCCGCGGGCATCGCGCGCCTCGATCACCCCGTCGGTGTACAGCAGCAGTTGGTCCTCGGGCGCGAACGGCACCTCGGACAGCGGCGGCCGGATGTCGGCGAGCGGCGATATGCCCAGCGGCGGCGCGGGCTCGGAAGGCTCGACCAGCTCGACACAGCCGTCCGCGCGCAGCACCAGCGGCGCGGGATGACCGCAGTTGAGCAGGAGGATGCGGTCGGCCACCTGGAGTTCGGCCAGGACCGCGGTGACGAACTCCTCCTCGTTCAACCGACGCGACAACGTGCGTTCCAACCGCGTCGCCACGCCCGCCAGGTCGCGCTCGTCATAGGCCGCTTCGCGGAACGTGCCGAGGACGGCGGCGGCTGTCTCGACCGCGTCCAGTCCCTTGCCCTGCACGTCCCCCACGATCAGCCGCACGCCCCTGGGGGTGACCACGACCTCGTACAGGTCGCCACCGATACGGGCCCTGGCCGTGGCCGAGATGTACCGCACGGCCGCGTGAATGGAGCCGACGCGCGTCGGCACCGGACGCAGCAGCACCCGCTGCGCGGCCTCCGCGACCGTACGGATGTCGGCGAGCTCCCGGGCTCTGTCCTGCCTGATCTTCCCCGCGAAGATCCCGGCGGCGACGACACCGGCGATGGTGACGATGCTGAGGTAGGCCGTGCGGGTGCCCAGCAGGCCGTTGTAGGCCGCCAGGAGCCCGGCCAAGGTCACCGCGACCGCGCCGACGACGACCATCCGCCAGACCCCGCCGGTCAGGCTCGCGAACGCCGGCCCGAGCGACAGGATGGGCAGGAAGGCGTGCCCGGGACCGCCGACGTAGTCGATGGCCGCCACAAGGACCATCACTCCGTACGGCAGCACGCGCAGGAACCATCCGCCGACCCGCCTGGAAATCACCTCTCCCCCCCGTTCCCGCCCCTCAGGACGTACACGCTGACCTCCCCATCCCCAACGGCCGCAATCCAGGTCAGCCGGCCCGCTCAACCTCCCTCAACGCCAGTTCCCAGGGGAAACGGTCGTCCCCCTCACTCCGCGGCGGACGCTCCCCGTACCCCGTCACGAAACGCACGCCCTCACTGCGCAACGTCGACACACTCTCCTTGAACGCGTGACGCCCCGCCAGCGCACTGTTGACGAACGGCAGCACAACGATCGGCGTCCCCATCCCAGGAGCCTCCGCGAGCACCCCCAGCGCATAGGTGTCGCTGATGCCATGAGCCCACTTGTTGACCGTGTTGTACGTCGCCGGCGCCACGATGATGGCGTCCGACAAGGGCGCCCGAGGCTCCCCGGGCTTCCGGTACCGCCAACGCACCGGATTCCCCGTCTGCCGTTCCAACGCCTCGACATCAATAAAGTCCAACGCCGAAGGCGTGGCGATGACCTGCACGTCCCACCCACGCCCCTGCGCGAGCGACACCAGCTCCCCAACGCCCCCCGCAGGCCCGGCCGCACAAACAACAACCCCAAGAAGCCCCACCACCGACCCCCCATCCCAGGACACCGCACGACTCACCAACACCATGCCATCGAGAACACGCTCACAACGAGGCGTACGGCTGGCCTTCAACAACACCCGCAAGACGAAGCCACCCAAGTGGACGGCATCCACCCAGGCCGGACGCATCAATGGGACTCTGCCACTGCCTGCCCGAAAGATCGCCCCAGCCGCTCACGGCCGGCCACGAAGCGGGTGGCCGGTGGAGACGGGTAACGCCCAGGACACGGGGATCATGCCGGTGACCTGGGCCTTCGTGGTTGGAGCGGGCGACGGGAATCGAACCCGCGTAGCCAGTTTGGAAGATATCGGCCCATGATCACGCAACCGGCTTCCATCCAGCTCAGCGCTCCTAAGCCATGATCCGAAAGTGACCGTGACCCCCCGCTGGCGACCGACCGAACGGGCACGATCAGGGCACGCTCAGTCTCCTGCATCCGGCAGGGAACCTAAGCTGTTACGGGAGCGTCTCGGGGGAGACGGCAGCAGGGAGAGACGATGCGCAAACCTAGTCCAGAGCAGTGGAGGTCCATGCTCGTGGCTGGAGTTGCTGGGTGGCTCGCCGCCCTGTCTGCCGTAGCTGGCTACGTTGAAGACGATGAGTCGCGTGCTCTCCTTGTTGCCGTCCTGGCCCTATCCAGTGGTGTAACGGCAATCCCTCTCTCAAAAAACCCGCGAACGATGTCTTCTACCATAAAAAAATGACTCCCCGCGCGCGCGGGGATGGTCTAGTCGCTTCGAATAGCTGCGCGGACCCTGTGTCTGGGCTTCCCGTCTGCCGTCGTCCCGCGCTCCGCGCTACCAGGGCGGGGTCAGGGCGCCAAGGTGGAGCGCCCCACTGGACGAACGACCTTGGCGCCCTGGCCCTGGTCTGGTAGATCTCCGATCGGGACGGCGGCAGACGGGAAGCTCCCCTAACTCAACCCCTCGCCCTCCGGTAATCTTGCGGGTCGGCTTCCCGGAGTCGGAGGCCCCCGCCGGAGGCGAATTTTTTCCGGGAGTCTTCGGAAGCGGATAGTTCCTGAGCTGCACAGCTAGGACGTTACGTCCTACCTCTCGATGCCGAGAGACTCAAAGTAGGACGCTACGTCTGTGGTGATGTGAGAGGAGCTTCGGCAGTCTGCTTGCCATGACTTCTTTCCCTGGGCTGGCTCTCTTCGCCTTGCTGTGGGCGCTCGTCTTGCTAGTCGCGACCTTCGGGGTGGTGCTCCCGGCCGTGTGGTCCCGTAAACCATTACGGAGGCGAGCGGCGCTCGCAGTGCTGGACCGGCTCCTTACTCGTCGTCGTTAAGCACTCGGCGGCGGCGCGTACCCCGGCGCTGCCGTCAGCCGGGCGGCCGGCCTGGGCGGTGGCTTTCGCGCGCCCGCCTTCGGCCCGCCGGGGCGGGACCGGCCCCCAGGCCGCACGCCCGCCCCGGCGTCGCCGGGCGGGCGGTGCGGTGGCGCGAAGCGCCGCCGCCCTTGATCTTAGATGGCCGAATTCGGCAATGGAGTCAACTGCTCACAGAGTTCGACCAACTTAGCGTAGTCTCACTTGAACAGGTCGGTTCTAAGTCGGGACAGGTGACAAATGGATGCGACTGACTGGATAGCGACTATTGCGGCCGTGATAGCAGTTGTAGCCGCGATCGCAAGTTGGAGGCAAGTGGCTCACGCGAGAAATCAGGCTGAGGCGGCGAAGGGATCGCTTGCACTTCAAGAGAAGATGTGGAGGGACGCGACGCAACCCTACGTATATGTGGACATTCGACCAGATCCACGAAACGGCTCTATGCTACTGCTTATAATTGAGAACATTGGTAGATCGGTAGCGACCAATGTTCGCGTCGAGTTTAACCCTCCACTAGAGTCGGCCACCGAAAAGTTCAGGGACATAGGCGCTAAAAAGGCGCTTGCTGAAGGGATTCCCGCAATGCCCCCGGGTGCCCGCGTCTCTCATTTTTTCGGCCTGGGCTTCGAACTTGCTAGTTCAAATCTCCCAAAGTCCTATAGCGTTAAGATCACGGGAGATGGTCCGCTTGGAGCCCTGGATCCTCTGGAGTATAAGTTAGATCTAAATGCCCTCCTATTGGAGGGGCCAGTTCTAGCCGAGGGAACGTTATATGACCTAACAAGAGCCATCCGTAAATTGACGGACAAGATAAAATAGTCCACTATTCGATAAGCATTCTTATCCTGACTTTTCCAGTCTCTGTGAGCGTGTGGTCAATCTCCCACAGAATGAGTCTCGGCGGTGGCATGGTTTTGCCGGTGGTTTAGAGGTCTGTGAGCATGGCGTCCATGACGGGGCCTTCGCCGCCGATGGTGCCGATCTTGTACCAGCCCCAGCGTTCGTACATGGCTTGGGCGGGGGATCCGGGGATGGTGGCGAGTGTGGCGTAGTCCTCGCTGCGTGTGGTGAGCAGGGCGTCAAGGAGGGGGTGCGCCAAGCCCTGGCCTTGGTGGGCGTGGTGTATGTCCAGCTCGATGACGGCGAACTTGGTCGCTGTGAGGATGGGTTCAGGTGGGGGTGTGGCGTCGGCCCACCAGCCTCCGGCTGGGAAGCGAAAGCCGAAGCTGAAGCCGGCCAAGGCTCCGGCCACGTGGACGGTCACCAGGTTGAAGCCTGGGCTGTGGGCTTGGGCCTGTGTGCGGGCTGTGAACTGTTCGCGGCTGAAGAGGGGGTCGTCGCGGTGCGGGTCGTCCTTGCGTGCTGCTAGGTAGACCTCGGTCAGTTCGGGGAGCATTTCCAGTGTCTGCTCGCCGGTGTGGTGCGTGTACGTGGCGTCGGTCATGACCTGATCGCCTTGTGAGCTGGTGATGCGGCGAGTGCGAGTCGTTCGCGGTACTCGCTGATGATCGGATGGCCTTGCATTTCGGGTGGCACGGGTTGGAGGACCTGACTTGCCAAATTGGTGATCATTGTGGTGCGGTGGGCCGGTTGAAGTGCCTCGTAGGTCGCTTGGGCCTGCCGGACACCTTCGCTGATGTCGCCCGCTTGGACGTGCGCGAACGCTTGGAGGAGCTTGATCTGGGCTGGGCTCCTGCTGTCCTCTGCTGGGTAGAGCTGGATCGCTCTGCGGGCTGCGTTGTCGGCCTTGGCCACATCGCCGCTGTGGGCGTGAACCCATGCCTCGGTGTAGCGCAATCGGTCCTCGCCCCATCCGTTCACTGAATCAAGGTCCTCAGTGACGCTGGAGGGTAGTTGTTCAAGTATCCGCTCGCTTCGGGATAGCTCTCGGTTGGCGTTGTCGACCTTGCCCGCCAGGATGAGAGCCTGGGCGCGGGCTGTGCTGACGGACGCGAGTCCGGCGCACGGGTGGCCCTGGGAAAGTTCGAGGGCTTCACTGGCCTGTCTAATCAGAAGATGCGGGGACCGCTTCTCGTATAGTCCGTGAATGAGCCGTTCGCCACGTACCCACAACTGACTTTCAAGGTCGCCTGAGCTGTCACATGCTGCCTGAGCGGTTTGCCACCAGTGACGGGCTTCCCTGGCGCGACCCAGGTTGCTGAGCGTCTTCGCCATGAGGACGGAAAGGATTCCGCTGATCCGGCACCATTCCCGATAGACCGGCGAATCGCGGTCCTTGACGCCCCTGGTCAGCAGGCGGAGGGATACCATGTCTGCTGCCAGATCTTCAATGAGGTGTTCGGGCGGAGTTGATAGGTAGGAGTATCCGTACTCTAGAGAAGTCTCTGCCCAATGGTCGAGTTGTCGCCCGTCATTGTTCTCGAAGGTCTGCCCGATGCTTGTTCGGATGGCTTCGAGAGCATACGTGCCCGGCGAGACACTGATGCCGAGCGCGGCTAGGGCCTGCAAGAGCTGGCGGCGTTCCATGTCCTCCCCGATGTAGCTGTCTATACCAGGGAAACCCAGGATCGACCCCGTTGCCAAATCTCGGGGCTCGGTACGCGGTCCCGGGGGCATGCTGCTGGTGGGCTCGCCGGGAGATGTGCGAGGTGCGAGGCCAAGATCCATGCGGGCGGAGTCGGGCATGTTGAGGCCGTCGGCGATGCGTTCGAGGACGTCTAGCGTCTGCACTTGCCGGGCGTCGTTCATGTAGACGCTGACTGTGCCTTGTGCCATGCCGCAGGCGATGCCCATCTGGGTCTGGCTGGCTCCTGCGTACTGGTGGACCAGTTGGAAGACGGCGCCGATATTGCGACTGCGGAGAGCATCGATCATTTGCGGTCGTTGCCAGAGTGAAGCGGGGATGGCGATCGGGTCTGAGGCCCGTGGGGGCATCGTCTCTGCCTTCCAGCTCATCAGGTACGGCGCCGTGGGTCGAGCGTATCTCGGCGCGTGATATCGCCGTGTGATACCGGCGCGAGATGGGTCTGGATCTGCATCTAGCCGATCGTGGTCGCCATGACGCAGCAGCAGACAGTGGATGAGCCTCGCCGGGCCTGTGTGTCGTGTGGTGGGCGGGGTGGCAAGTTCGTTCTTCCTCGGCGTGGGCTGGTCGCGGTCCGGTCGGGGGGTGCTCGCGAGCCGCTTCCGGTTCAGGAGTTGGAGCCCTGTCCGTTGTGTGTGGGGACGGGGGTGCAGGCGGCGTGATGGTGCAGGGGCCGGGCGTCGGGTTCGGGGTGTCGTGGGTGCGGGCGGGCCGCGTCCTGGTCGGCGCCGCGGGTGGGAAGGGCGCCGGTGTTGTGGGGCCGGGTGGGTGAGGCCGGTGCCGGCGAATGCTCGGGTGTGGGTGCCTGATCACTGGCATGTGGGCACCTCGCGTGATGGGACCTGGCGGGTCTTGCCGGAGCGGCGGGACCGTGCGGGCGCGCGGGCGGTGGTGCGGGCGCTGCTGGTGCGGGACGGGGAACTGACCGGTGATCACCGGTATGAGGCCGGGGTACGCGCCATTGATCGGGGTTATGACAGTTACCTGGTTGGCCTGGTGGCGTATGTCGCGTTCGCCTGCATGTGCCCGCCGACTTCGACACGGAAAGGTGAGGAGAGTGGCAGTGCCGGGGTTGCCGGTGCCGTTGGAGTTCCGGAGGGCTTCGCGGTGCGAGACGCTGAATCAGACCGGGTGCGTGGAGGTGGCGAAGGGCCCGGGGTTTGTGGCCGTTCGTGATTCGACCGACCGTGGCGGTGTGGTGCTTGCGGTCTCGCCGGAGGCGTGGCGGCGGTTGGTGCGCCAGATGACGCATCGGATGCTGGTGCGCCGGTTGCCGTGTGATGCGACGGCGGCCGTGCGGGCGCGTCGGGTGCTGCGGGGCGAGCTGGCGCACTACCCGGCGGGCCTGCTTGATGACGTGGTGCTGTGTACCTGCGAGACGGTGACGAACGCGGTGCTGCATTCGGGGACGGCGCCGTGCGGGTTCCTGGTCCTGGTGGTGGTGGAGACCTTCGACCGGCTGCGCGTTGAGGTGCTGGACGAGGGGAACGGCGCCGGTTCTGTGCTGGGTGAAGAGGCCGGGTTGTTGGCCGAGGGCGGCCGGGGCCTGTTCATCGTTGCGGAGCTGTCGGCGGCGATGGGGGTGTACGCCGATGGGGCGGGTCAGAACGTGTGGTTTGAAATCGACCTGTCCTCTCAGCCCGAGCGGCCGGGTTGTGGTCTGAGCCGGGCGGGTGACCGGTCATGACTCTGCTGGCCAAGGTCGTGGGTGCGGATACCGATCAGGAGTGCGAGTTTTGCCCGGTGCGCGCGGTGCTGCGCGCTGAGCTGGTCCCGGCTGTGCAGGGGTCGGGCCGGTTGCTGGTGTGCCGGTTGCATGGCCGCATGCCGATGATGGTCATGGAGTTCCGGAACGTGGTGATCTGGCTGGATGAGGACGCCGGGAACACGCTCAACTGGACGACGGCAGGGCCGGTGGTGAGCTGACCGGCGAACTGCCCGGCGTGCGGGTACCTGGCCGGGGTGCTCGCCCGCCTTGATAGGTGCCTGGTGGCGGTCCTGTGAAGTCGTGACATGACGTGCGGCAACCCGCTACGCTGCCTGGACGGTTGAGTTGTCGAGCTGATGGCAGGATGAGATGTCGGACGATATGGGGTACGCGCCACCGAAGTACGCGCAGATCATCGCGGCGCTACGGCGCAGGATCGCCGATGGCACCTACCCGCCCGGCTCCGCCCTGCCCTCGGAATCGCAACTGATCAAAGAGTTCGGGGTAGCGCGCCCGACCGTGGTGCGGGCGTTGCAGGCGATGCAACTACGCGGGGAGATCGTCCGCGAGCACGGCCGCGGCTCGTTCGTCAAGGCGGCCCCGCTCACGCCCGAGGGTGAGCAGGCGCACCCGGCGCGCACCGTGCTCGATGACGCAGAGGCCGGCGCCGGGGTGCGCATCCTGCACGTGGGCCAGGTGGACGCTCCGGAGCATGTGGCGCGGCTGCTGGGTGTGGTGGCCGGTGCGCCGCTGCTGCGGCGGCAACGCCTGGGCCTGCGCGGGGAACTGCCGTGTGAGCTGGTGTCGCTGTGGGCGTCGCCGGAGGTGGCGCGCTCGTCCGGGCTGGACCAGGCCGAGCCGCTGACGGCCCCGGTCCGTCAGCTCGTGCAGGCGGGCACGCGGACACGGCTGGTGCACGTGGTGGAACGGCTCAGCGCGCGGCGGCCCACGGCGGCGGAGGCCAAACCGCTCCAGATCTCCAGGACGGCGCCGGTGTTCGGAGTGCTGGCCTCGGTGCTCGACGGTGACGGGCGTGCGGTGCTGGTGGTGGAGCTGGTGCTGCCGGGTGAGCTGCACGATTTGGAAGAGACCTACACCCTGTGACGTGACCTAAGTCACACTATCTCCCTCGGGTACTCGACTTGTCGAGTCGTCTCCGGCGACGTACTCTCATGGCAACTCGACAGTACAAGTTGTCGAGCGGTCGAACGAGTGGAGTGATGCCACCATGGCGATTCAGGGCAGGATCCCCGTCAGCTTCGGTGAGGTGTTCCCGCACGGGGTGTACGCGACCGGTCCGGCGGAGGCGCTGGAGAACTTCGAGTCCAAGCGGCAGGAGATCGACAAGGCCACCGGCCTTCCGGTGTGGGTGATCGATGTGTACGACGCCGACCCGGCGGCGGGTCACAGGGCGTCGGCGATCCGGGTCAAGGTGGCCGCCGAGGTGTGCCCGGTGGTGCCGGATGCGGTGTTCGGGCCGTTCCGCCCGATCGAGTTCGAGGGGCTGACGGTGACGCCGTATGTGGAGGAGACCGGCCGCAAGCCCAACGGGGATCCGCGGGTGCGGGTGGCCTACTCCTTCCGGGCGCGCGGCATCCGTCCCGCCGCTGCCGCAGGTAAGGGCGCGGGCCGTTCCGCCTCCTCCGGGTCGTCCGGTAAGGATGCGGCATGATGGCGGGCCGGGCCAGTCGGCGTGTGTCGGCGTTGTCGCTGCCGGTTGACGCGAACGCCTCTAGTGAGTTCCGGGCGTTCCGTACGCGCACGCCGCTGTTCACGCTCTCGGCCGGGCGGGTGCTGGTCATCCTCACCCTTCCCGAGCGTTTGGGGCCGGGTGATGTGCAGTTCGCGCGGGGCCTGGCCGAGCAGGCGACCGCGTACGCGATCGAGGTGGAGCGGCTGTATCGGTCCGGGCGTCGCGTCTCCTCGCCGGGCCGGTCGGGGAAGCGGGGTGTGGCGTGATGGCCGGGAAGGTCCGTGGTACGTGGGCGGCGTTGTCGGTCAATCCGGGTTCGGGTGCGTGGGTGATCTGTCACGCCTACCCCGGTAAGGCTCCGATTCTGGAGATGCACGGCGCCCCGGTGAGCGTGAGCATCACTCCGGCCGGGCGGGGTGAGGGGCCGGTCACGGCGGCCGATGTGGACCTCGCCCGGCAGTTGGTCACGGCGGCGCAGACCTACCTGGCCGAGATGCAGCGGCTGCACGCCCCAACCGACGGGGCGGGCACGGCCGGACCGGAGCGTGCAGCATGAGCGCGCCCCTCGTCGCCCTGGCGGTCCTGTTCGCGGTGCTGGTGCTGGGCGTGGCCGGGCTGCGGGCCTTGCTGGGCTGGGCCGAGTCGCGCCGGGCGGCGCGCTGGTCGCACACCCTGGCGCGGTTCTGCGGCGACCCCGGCTGCGGGGTGTGCCGGTCCCGCTCGCTGCCGACCGGATCCGTCCGGCCGGTCTGACACAGGTGGGGCGGCTGGAGGTCGCATCTCCGGCCGCCCCGCATCTCTCCCCTCGCAAACCCGCAAGTTGAAGAGGTGATCCATCATGGCATGGGAGTTCCGCAAGCTGGGGCCGGGTGAGAACGTCGCCGTCGAGGCCCAGCGTGACCCGTTCGCCGCGCCCAAGTGGGCGCCCCCGGTCTGGCACATGCCTGAGGGCCTGGTCCTCGCCGTGAACGCCGTCCGCGTCCTGGTGCGGGTGTTGGTGTGGCTGGTCCGCAACATCGTCCCCGTGAGCGTGGCGGCCGTCCTGTCCTTGCTGGGCTACGCCTTCGGCTGGCCGGTCCCCGTCCTGCTCGTCGTGCTGGCCGTGCTCGTCCTGGCGGCCTGGGCGGTCGCGGACCGTCCCACCTTCGTCCGCTACTTCGCGGGTCCGGTGCGGTCGCGGTGGCGGCTGGCCTGGGTGTACCGGCGGCACTGGCAACCGGTCCTGGTCACCGCCGGGTTGACCAAGGTCCACCGGGGCCGTGAGTACCTGCCCTCGATCGTGCGTGTCCGCTCCGGCCCCACCTCCGATCGGGTGCTGGTCCGCATGCTTAAAGGGCAGGCGCCGGAGGCGTGGGAGCGGGTGGCGGCCAACCTGGCGCACGGCTTCGGCGCCCGCCTGGTCCGCATCCGGGAGGGGGACCGTCCGGGCCGGATCTGGCTGGAGTTCGTCCGCCACGACGCCCTAGCCCACCCGATCCCCGCTCTCCCGATCCCGGAGGCGGACCAGGTGGACCTGTCCGGGGTGGTGATCGGGCGGCAGGAGGACGGCTCACCCTGGCGGCTGCGGCTGCTGGGGACGCACGTGCTCATCGCGGGGGCGACGGGGGCCGGCAAGGGGTCGGTGATCTGGTCCACCATCCGCGCGGTGCTGCCGCTGATGCTGGGCGGGCTGGTGCAGGTGTGGGCGATCGACCCCAAACGCATGGAACTGTCCTTTGGGCGGGCGCTGTTCGAACGCTACGGCCGCTACTCCTCCGACCCGAACGGCGGCATGGTCCGCCTGCTGGAGTCGGCGGCGCAGGACATGAACGCCCGCGCGGACCGGTTCGCCGGACACACCCGCTCGTTCACCCCCTCGCATCAGGATCCGTTCCGGCTGGTGATCGTGGATGAGCTGGCGTTCCTGACCGCCTACTGCCCCGAACGCGACCTACGCCGCCGGGCCGAGTCGGCGTTGGCGGTGCTGACCTCACAGGGCCGGTCGGTGGGGTACTGCGTGCTGGGCGCCCAGCAGGACGCCCGCAAAGAGGTCAACAACCTGCGCAACCTGTTCCCCGACCGGATCGCCCTGCGCCTGGACGAATCCGAACAGGTCGACATGGTGCTGGGCGACGGGGCGCGTGACCGTGGCGCGCTGGCCGATCAGATCTCCTCCGTCCCCGAGATCGGCGCCGGGGTCGGTTATGTGCGGCTGGAGGCCGTCCCCGACCCGGTACGGGTCCGCGCCGCCTACGTCTCCGACACCGACATCCGCCACATGGTCGCCCTCGGCCTCGGCGAGACCGGCGGGTTCGGGGAGGTGGCGTGACTCAACTCCTGCTCCAAGAGCCCTCCGGCTCCTCCTTGCCGGGCGTCTCGGCCGAGTCGGCGGGCGATGCTCCATCGGGTGCGCAAGCCTCGGGCGGGGCGGTGGTCAAGACGCTGCCGCCGCTGGCGCGGGGTGTGCTGGAACAGGTCGCCATCGACCATGGGGTGTGCATCCGCCCGGTGCCGATGCGCCGCGTGGACCTGCACACCGGCGCCTCCGACGTGGTGTACCTGCCGTGCGGTCACACCCTGGCCTCGGTGTGCCCGCCCTGCGCCGAACGCAAGCGCCGGCTGCGCGCGGTGCAATGCGCCCAGGGCTGGCACCTGGACGCCGAACCGGTGATCGAACGGGCCGACCCTGATGCCGAACAGGCCGGGCTGATGGAGCTACGCGCCCGTGCCCAAGCCGAACGCGACCGCGCGGCGGCAACCGGGACGGCGGCCGGGGAAGGCGTGGAGTTCTGGGACCGGCTCTTGGCCGAACTCGATGGCGAGATCGAACGTTCCGGCGTCCGCGGCTCCCTCAAGACCGGCGACCGACCGGCGCGGCGTACCCGCTCGACCCGGCGCCGCCAGGACGCCCCCGACCTGCCCCGGCGCCCGGTCGACGCCCGCACGGTGGGCAAGGTGTACCGGGGCCGGGACGGCACAACCTTCCGCCCGTCGCTGTTCCTGACCCTGACCCTGGACTCCTATGGGCGGGTCAACTCCGATGGGACCCCGGCCGACCCCGACACCTACGACTACACGCGGGCGGCACGCGATGCGCTGCACTTCGGCAAGCTGATCGATCGGTTCGTGCAGAACCTGCGCCGGTTCGTCGGCTACGACGTGCAGTACTTCGCCACCGTCGAACCCCAACGCCGCCTCGCCCCCCACCTGCACATGGCCATCCGCGGCACCATCTCCCGCGCGGAACTGCGGCAGGTCGTAGCGGCGACCTACCACCAAGTGTGGTGGCCACCCACCGACCGCGTGCTCTACCAGGCGGACCGGCTCCCGGTCTGGGACGCTGCGGCGGGCGCAAACGGCGGCTACATCGACCCCGACACCGGCGAGGTGCTGCCCACCTGGGATGAAGCCCTGGACGCGATCGGGCAGGACCCCGACGCTGAGCCGCTGCACGTGGTGCGGTTCGGGCGTCAGCTCGACGCCCAGGGCGTCATGGCCGACACGCCCCAGTCCCGCAAGCTGATCGGCTACCTGACCAAGTACCTGGTCAAGGGCGTAGCCGAATGCCACGAACCCGAAACGGCGGCCCAGCGGGAGCACATGGACCGGATGGCCGAAGCGCTGCGGTATGAGCCGTGCTCCCCGACGTGCGCGAACTGGCTGCGCTACGGCGTCCAGCCCAAGAACGCCCGGCGGGGCCTGACTCCGGGGTTCTGCAAGGGCAAGGCACACCGGCGCGAACACCTCGGCTATGGCGGGCGCCGCGTGCTGGTCTCCCGCAAATGGTCCGGCAAGACCCTGGCCGACCACCGCGCCGACCGCAAAACCTGGGTCCTGGCCCGGCTCGCAGAAGCCGGCATCCCTGTCATGAACACCGCCGACACCCACACCACCCATGTGTGGGAACGCGCCGGGCCAAGTGATCCGGACGTGCGGCCGGTCGAGCATCGCCTGTTGCTGCTGATCAACGAACGCATCCAACAACGCACCCAACTCGACCAAGCCACCCAGCACACCACCCCTGAGATTTCGGCAACTGCGGAGGCGGCGTGAACAAGACGGGCAAGGACAAGCCGTTCCATCCCGATGACCGGCTCCTGAACTACAAGCAAGCGGCGGAAGTACTCAACACCAGTCCGCGGTTCCCCCGGCGGCTGGTGGAGGAACGACGGATCCGCTTCGTGCGGGTCGGACGGTTCGTCCGCATCCCCGAATCGGCACTACGTGAGTTCATCGCGGCCGGTCTCGTCGAGCCGGTCACCCTTCACGGCCACAAGACAAGGAGGGCTGCCTGATGGCTGGCAAGCGACGGTTCGGACGCGTTCGGCAACTCCCCTCCGGGCGCTACCAAGCGCGGTACCTCGGTCCGGATGGGGTCGACCGTCCGGCGCCGAATACCTTCGCGAGCAAGACGGACGCGGATCAGTGGCTCGTGCTGAAAGAGGCGGAGATCCGGCGGGGCGAGTGGATCGACCCCGACGCGGGCAGGGTGCCGTTCGAGGTCTTCGCGAAACAGTGGATCGATGACCGCGTGCTCAAGCCTCGGACGGAGGGGCTGTATCGCGGGCTCCTGCGGAATCACCTGCTCCCGACTTTCGGCAACTTCGATCTCGTCGACATCCGGGAGGCTGATGTCCGGCGGTGGCGTAAGGAGCGGCTCGGCGTGGTCGGACAGTCGACGGTGGCAAAGGCTTACCAGCTCCTCAAGTCGATTCTGAACACAGCGGTGGATGATGAGCTGATCCGCCGTAACCCGTGCCGGATCAAGGGGGCCGGCGTCCCGGACACTCCGGAGCGACAAATGATCCCGCTGGGCAAGGTGATCGAGATCCTTGCCAAGACGCCCGAACGGTATCGAGCGCTCGTCCTGCTGGGCACCTTCGCAAGCTTGCGATGGGGTGAGTTGGCTGCGCTGCGCCGTAGGCATCTCGACTTGGAGGCGGGGCTTGTCCGGGTGGAGGGCGCGATAGCTGAGCTGGACGGCGGCAAGCTCGTGGAGGACACGCCCAAGTCGCGCGCTGGGCGGCGGGTGGTGTCGATCCCGGCGGAGATCATCCCTGACCTTCGGGCCCACCTGGACAAGTTCGCTGAGGAGGGGCCGGATGGCCGGGTGTTCGTGGGTCCCAAGGGCGGGCCCCTACGGCGGTCGGGATTCCGGCGGATCTGGAACAAGGTCCGGAAAGATGTCGACCTGCCTGACCTGCACTTTCATGATCTCCGGCATGTGGGGAACACGCTCGCGGCGACTACTGGGGCCAGTCTCAAGGAGCTGATGGCTCGGATGGGGCATGCCTCGACGCGGGCGGCGCTGATCTACCAGCACGCGACTCAAGATCGGGACCGGGCGATCGCTGAGGCGCTGGGGGAGGCGTTCAAGATCGCGCGGGACGGCGGCAAGCCCAGGAAGGGCACGAAGAAGCGATCGGGCACGCAACGGGCACGGAAGCCCAAACGATCTTGAGTGCGAGCAAGGCCCAGGCGGGAAAATCGGTCCCTGACCTGGGCCTTCGTGGTTGGAGCGGGCGACGGGAATCGAACCCGCGTAGCCAGTTTGGAAGACTGGGGCTCTACCATTGAGCTACGCCCGCGTCGGTGGGCCGGAGGGCCGCTGATCGACACCCGTAGGGTACAGGGTTTCGGGCGTGCTCGCGTTGCGCGGGTATTGGGCGAGGCGTCCGGGCTTGATCGGCATTAGACTGCTCGGGTCGGACGGGCTGTAGCGCAGTTTGGTAGCGCACCGGCTTTGGGTGCCGGGGGCCGTGGGTTCAAATCCCGCCAGCCCGACGGAGGGCAGGGGCTCTGGACTCCAACGTGGAGGACGGGGCCTCTTTCGCTTGGTGGTCAGACCGCCAGGCGGGCGGCCAGGAGGGCCACGTCGTCTTCCAAGGGGTGGCGGCTGCCGGCCAGGAGGGTGTCGCAGAGTTGGGGCAGCGGGCAGTCGGCGTGGGTGGCGGCGATGCTGACGGCGCGGTCCATGCCTTGTTGCAGGGTGTGGGCGCGGTCTTCTACCAGGCCGTCGGTGTGCAGGATGACGGTGGCGCCGGCGGGCATGAAATGTTCGTTGTCGGGGCGGTCCAGCTCCGGGGCGACGCCTAGTGGGGGTCCGGCCTCGGTGTCCAGGTAGCGGGCCGGTTCGCCGGGGACGGCCAGCAGGGGCGGCAGGTGACCGGCGCTGGACCACCAGATACGGCGGGACGGGCCGGTGCCCTCCAGCCGGGCCACGATGACCGTGGCCATCGGGCCGCCGTGGAGGGCGTGCAGGACCTCGTCCAGGCGTTGCAGGATGCGGCTCGGCGGTTCGCGCTGGTCGAAGGCGATCACGCGGAGCATGTTGCTGATCTGGCTCATGACGGTGGCGGCCCGTACGTCGTGGCCCATCACGTCGCCCACCATGAGGCACGGCACCTTCTCGGGCAGATGGATCAGGTCGTACCAGTCGCCGCCGATGTTCGGCGCCTGGCCCGAGGGCTCGTACCGGGCCTCCAGCGTCCATTCGCTCAGTTGCGGCATGGAGGGCAGCAGCCGGCGCTGGAAGTCCTCGGTGGCCGCGCGGAGCCTGGCGTACAGGCGGGCGTTCTCGATGCTCACCCCGGCCGCGCCGGCCAGCGCGGTCGCCACCTGCTGATCCCGGTCGGTGAACCGTCCCCCGGCCTTGTCGATCAGGTACAGGTGGCCGTACACCGCGCCGCGGATCGGGATCGGCACCGTCAGCAGCGAGGCGATCGTCGGCTGTTGGGCCTCCGTGAGCTGGTCGAGGCGTAGTCGCAGCGGGTCCTGCCGCGCGTTCCCCGGAGTGGGCAGGTCGCCGACCTGCTCGGCGAACGACCCGGCCCCGGAGCCCGAGCTGATCAACTTGCCGAACCGGCCCTCCTCGTCCGGGACGCCCACCGAGGCGATCCGGGCGTTCACCACCTCCTGGGCCGCCCGGGCGACGGCCTCCAGGACCTCCTCGAGCTCCAGATGCCTGCTGATCTCCACGACGGCGTCCAGGAGCGCACGGGCCTCGCCCCGCTCGGTGGCGAGCCGTTGAAGCTTGGCCTGGATCTGGTCGCGCTCCCCGCCGCGCGGCTCGGCCACGTCCTCACCCCCCTGAGGTGGGTCTACCCCTGGTGCGGCGAATCCTTCCCGCCGTCCTGGAAAAGGTGGTGCGGCGGTGAGGGGCGGTCTCCAGAATGTCCCGGGAAGGAGGCCGTGATGGTGGATGTGACGAATGTGCTGCTTGCCGGTGTCGTGGGGTCCACCGCGTACGGGCTGGCGACTCCGGAGTCGGACGTGGACCGGCTGGCGGTGTTCGCCGCGCCGACGGTGCTGTTCCACGGGTTGCATCCGCCGGTGGGCAAGCAGGCCACCAAGGTCACCACCGACCCGGACGTCACGCGACATGAGGCGGGGAAGTTCGCGGCGCTGTGCCTGGGCGTGAACCCCACGGTCACCGAGCTGCTGTGGCTGGACGAGTACGAGACGCGCACGGAGCTGGGCGATCGGCTGATCGGCGTGCGGGAGGCGTTCCTGTCGGCCAAGCGGGTCAGGGACGCGTACTTCGGCTACGCGGTGTCCCAGTTCCGCAGGCTGGAGGGACGCGGGGACGGGTCGTTCTCGGCGGACACGCGCAAGCGGACGGCCAAGCACGCCCGGCATCTGGCGCGGCTCGTCCACCAGGGGCTGGACCTGTACCGGACGGGACGGCTCACGGTAAGGCTGGAGAACCCGCAGTGGTACCGGGACTTCGGCGAGCGCGTGGCCCAAGGGGAACTGGACGAGGCCAAGAGCCTGCTGGCCGAGGCCGAGTCGAAGTTCGACGCGATCCGGACGCCGCTGACCGAGCGGCCGGATGAGGACACGGTGGAACGCTGGCTGCTTGAGGTGCGCGCGGCCTTCCTCTGACCTCAGGCCGGCGGGCCGGGGCGGACGGGCACCTTGGCCAGGTCGCCCGCGCGCACGCCTTGGAGGACGTTCGTCACGCTCAGCACCACCTCGCCCAGGCCCTCGCGGAGGGCGTCGGCGGAGGGACGGTACGCGTCGAGGTCCTGGATCCCGGCGTCCTCCAGCAGGGAGAGGGGGTCGGCGAGCTGGCCGGCCAGCCAGCCCATCGGGTTGGCGGTGAGCTCGTCGCGGAAGGTGCGCCGGCCGGGCTCGTTGTTCCGCATGCCGGGGTGGTAGTGCATCCGGTCCTTGCTGCCGGGCCCGCCCTCCTCGGTCTCCAGGAAGTCGGCGCGCCACACGGCCTGGTCGACGACCACCTTCTGGGACGCGTTGATGGAGCCGCGCCACGGCTGCGGGTCGAGCAGGCGCAGCTCGACCCGCGCGCCGCGTTCGCGTGCGGCGTGCTCGGGGTCGGGATCGATCAGGAAGACGTCCTCCACCGTCACTCCCAGACTGCCGAAGCAGAACACCCGCAGCACAGCCACGCTCCCCTCACTCGATCGGCCCGACTGATTCGGACGATACGCCTGAAATATCAACAATCAAGGCGCGCTGGTGAGGAGCTCGCGGGCGGTGCGCGCCGCCTGCGCGACCGCCTTGTCCAGCCGTCCGGTGTCCCGTCCGCCCGCGGTGGCGATGCCGCCCTTGCCGCCCGCGCCGCCGCCGACCGTCCGCGCCGCGGTGGTGAGCAGCTCGGCCGCGCGCAGCCCGGAGCCGGCGAGGCACGGGGTCAGCGCCGCCGCGAGGGACGCCGCCGTGCCCGTGCGCGCGCCCAGGACGACCGCGCCCTCCCCGGACGGGCAGCGCGCGATCGTCTCCAGCGCCAGCGTCCGCAGGTCGCCGGCGTCGGAGACCACCCCGTCCGGGACGGTCGCGGTGACCAGCCAGATGCCGCCGGGGAGGATCTCGGCGCCGCCGGTGAGGCGGTCCGCGAGCGCCGCACGTTCGGACGCCCGTAGCGCCTCCAGATGCCGTTGCGCCTCCGCGAAGGTGTCGAGCCTCTGCCGGAGCCGTTCGGGCGCCTGGTCCGGGGGCACCTTCAGCAGCGCCGCGAGCTCGTGCAGCAGCGCATGCTCGTGGTCGTGGTGGCGCAGCGCGTCCGGGCCCGTCAGCGCCTCGATGCGGCGCAGTCCCGTCCCGATCGAGGTCTCGCTGAGGATGTGCAGGGGACCGGCCTGTGACCCGTGCCCGACGTGCGTGCCGCCGCACAGTTCGCGGGACGCGTTCCCGATGTCGACGATCCGCACCCGTTCGCCGTACCGTTCGCCGAACAACGCGACCGCGCCCGCCTCCGCCATCAGGCCGAAGCCCGGAGACATGACCTCGTCCCGCTTCGCCTCCCACACGCGGACTTCGGGGTCGTCCATCAGGTAGTCGTTCACCAGGGACTGGACGTGCCGCACGTCCACATGCGCGAAGTGCGAGAAGTCGAAGCGGAGCCGCCCGGGTTCGACGCGCGACCCTCGCTGCACCGCGTGCTCGCCCAGGAAGCGGCGCAGCATCGCATGCAGCACGTGCGTCGCGCTGTGCGAACGCGCGGTCGCCGCCCGCCGCGCCGCGTCGACGATCGCCTCCGCCTCGTCCCCGGTACGGATCTCACCCGAGACGACCCGCGCCGAGTGGACGTGCAGCCCGTCCAGTCCGGGACGGGTGTCACGGATCTCCAGGACCGTCCCGCCGGACGTGCGCAGCGTGCCCGTGTCGCCGACCTGGCCGCCGCCCTCCGCGTAGAAGGGACTCCGGTCGAGGATCACCTCCGGCTCGTCGCCCTCCGACGCGGACGCGACCGAACGGCCCGACCCGTCCAGGAGCGCCAGCACCCGGGACTCGGCCGAGGTCGCGTCGTACCCGACGAAGGTGGTCAGGCCGTGTTCGCCCGCGACACGCCGGTAGAGGTCGCGCCGCGCCACCTCGCCGCCCTTGCGTTGCCGGCTCGCCTCGTACGCCTGCCTGCGCTGCTCTTCGAGGAGCGCGGTGAACGCGTCCTCGTCCACCGTCAGGCCCGCCGCGCGCGCCGCGTCCACGGTCAGGTCGAACGGGAAGCCGTAGGAGTTGTGCAGGTCGAACGCCGCCCGTCCGGGGAGCACCGTGGAACCCGACGAGCGCGCACGCCCGATCGCCGAGTCCAGCACCCGCGACCCCTGCCGCAGCGTCCGCGCGAAGGTCTCCTCCTCCGCCCCGCACACCTGCGCGATCAGCTCGCGCCCGTCCACCAGCCGCGGCCAGGCCGGGCCGAGCGTGTCGACGACGCACGACGTCAGCGCGGGCAGCGCCGGCTCGTCCACCCCGAGGAGCCGCGCGTGGCGGACGGCGCGGCGCATCAGCCGCCGCAGTACGTACCCGCGGCCCTCCGGGGACGGCAGCACCCCGTCCGCGATGAGGAAAGCGATGGTGCGCGCGTGATCCACCACGATCCGGAACGACGTGGACTCCTCGCCGCCGTCCCGCCCGGGGTACTCGCGTCCGGACAGGTCCTGGACGAGCCGCAGCGTCGGCGCCACCAGGTCGGTCTCCATCAGCGTGTCGACGTCCTGGAGGATCGCCGCGAGCCGGTCCAGGCCCAGGCCGGTGTCGATGCTGGGCGCGGGCAGGTCGCCGACGATGGGGTAGCCCTCCTTGGACGGCCCTTCCCCGCGCACGTTCTGCATGAAGACCAGGTTCCAGATCTCCAGGTGACGTTCGCCGTCGACCGCGGGTCCGCCCTCGCGCCCGAACGCCGGGCCACGGTCGTAGTGCAGTTCCGAGGACGGCCCGCACGGGCCGGGGACGCCCATGGACCAGAAGTTGTCGGCCATCCCGAGCCGCTGGATCCGCTCGCCGGGGACGCCGATCCGCCGCCACAGCCGTACCGCCTCGTCGTCGTCGAGGTAGACGGTCACCCACAGCCGGGACGGGTCGAGCCCGAAGCCGCGGGTGAGCAGTTCCCACGCCCAGGCGGTCGCCTCCTCCTTGAAGTAGTCGCCGAAGGAGAAGTTCCCGAGCATCTCGAAGAACGTCGTGTGCCGCGTGGTGCGGCCGACGTGGTCGAGGTCGGTCGTGCGCGCGCATCTCTGCACCGACACCGCGCGCGGGTGGTCGGGTTCGGAACGGCCGAGGAAGTACGGCTTGAACTGGTCCATCCCCGCGCCCGTCAGCAGCAGCGTCGGATCGGACGGGACGAGCGGGCTCGACGGCACCACGCGGTGGTCGCGTTCGGTGAAGAAGTCGAGGAAGGTCTGCCGGATCTCACCGGAAAGCATGGAAGGGCCTCACGAGGTCGAAGGGACGGCGGCACGCGACGCCGAACCGGGCCGGGCGCGACCGCCCGTTCCCCGGCTCGGCGCGGCTAGCTCGCCGCCCTGCCTCGTGAAGCACCATGCGGGTCAAAATAGCGCCCGCCGCGAGCCCGTGCATCCGGATATGCGCGCCTCGGCGGCCCCCCGGGAACGACCCGGCAACGGCACGACCACGGCAACAGCCTCCCTGCCGAGGGCCGTCCGGCGGTGTCCGCCGGTGCGGCACGCGCGAGGGCAGGGAGGCCGGAGCCGGAACGGGCTCAGCCGATGCCGTTCCGCATCGCGGTGATGAGCTCACCTCCTGAGGTGTCGCCGCTCAGTTCCCAGAAGAAGGCCCCGCCCAGGCCCTGGTCCCTGGCGTAGGCCATCTTGCCGCCGATGGTGGCGGGGGTGTCGTAGCTCCACCACTGGTCGCCGCAGTGCGCGTACGCGGTGCCCGCGACTGTGCCGGTGGACGGGCAGCTCGTCTTGAGCACCTTGTAGTCCTCGACGCCCGCCTCGTACGTGCCGGGCGCCGGGCCGGTGGCCGAGCCGCCGGGCGCGCTCTGCGTGACGCCCCTCCAGCCGCGGCCGTAGAACCCGATGCCGAGCATCAGCTTGCTCGCGGGCACGCCCTTGGCCTTGAGCTTCTGGATCGCCGCGTCGGAGTCGAAGCCCTGCTGCGGGATCCCGTCGTAGGAGTACAGCGGCGAGTGCGGCGCGGTCGGCCCGTCGGCGTCGAACGCTCCGAAGAAGTCGTAGGTCATCGGCAGGTACCAGTCGACGTACTGCGCCGCGCCCGCGTAGTCCGCCGCGTCGATCTTGCCGCCCGCGGCGGCGTCCGCGGTGATCGCGGCGGTCACCAGGTTGCCGGGCCCGAACCGGGAGCGCAGCGCCGCCATCAGGTCGCGGAAGGCCCCCGGCCCGCTGGTGTCGCAGGTGAGGCCGCAGGCGTTCGGGTACTCCCAGTCGATGTCGATGCCGTCGAACACGTCCGCCCAGCGCGGGTCCTCGACCAGCCTGTAGCAGGACTCGGCGAACGCGGCGGGGTTGGCGGCGGCCTGGCCGAAGCCGCCCGACCACGTCCAGCCGCCGAACGACCAGAGCACCTTCAGATGCGGGTACTTGGCCTTGAGCTTGCGGAGCTGGTTGAAGCTGCCGCGCAGGGCCCCGGCGTCCCAGGAGTCGGGCTGCCCGTCCACGCTTTCGGACGCCTGGTAGAAGCGGTCGTAGTCGGCGTAGGAGTCGCCCACCGCGCACTGGCCGTTCTGGACGTTGCCGAAGGCGTAGTTGATGTGCGTGAGCTTGGCGGCCGAGCCGCTGGTGTCGATGTTCTTGACGTGGTAGTTGCGCTGGTAGACGCCCCATTGCGCGAAGTAGCCGACCACCCTGTCCGCCGCCTGTGCAGGGGCGGGCGCGGTCGCCTGCGTGGTGGAGGGGAGCCTTGGGGTGACGGTCGCCGACGCGGGGAGCGCGGTCAGCGTGGTCACGAAGAGTGCGGTCGCCGTGATGATCGATGTGCGGGCGCGCCTTCCGGCCCGCCGTCCCTCTGGCCTGGACATGGTCCTCCGTTCAAGTTCGCCCCCGAACCCAACATCGGAACCCCGCTCTAATTCTTAGGAAACTTTCCTAAGAGTTGAACGGATCGTAGGCGACCGGAGACGGTCTGGCAAGGCCCGGACAGCCGGTCGGGCGGCCGGTCAGGCGGTGCCGAACCACCCCGGCACGTCCAGCCGGAAGAAGTCCTCGGGGGTGAGCCTGCGCAGGTCCTCCTCCAGCGCGCGCAGGCGGTCGGCGCCCAGGTCGTCCGCCCAGCGCGCCCTGATCCGGTCGAACGCCGCCGACGAGCGGGCCAGCGAGTCGGCGCCCCTGGCCGTCAACCGGACGATCTTGCGGCGGGCGTCGGCGGGATCGGTTCCGCGCTCCACGTAGCCGAGCCGTTCCAGGGTCTCGACCGTCTTGCCGGCGGCCTGCTTGGACACGCCGAGCCGCTGGCCGAGCTCGGCGGCGGTGGTGCCGTGCGGGCCGATCGCCTGGAACACGAAGCCGTGCAGCGGGCGCAGGTCCGGGTGGCCCTCCCTGGCGAGCTCCCGGTGCACCTCGTCGATGACCAGGCGGAAGGCCATGAGCATCCGCAGCGGCAGCTCGTATCCGGTGCCGGGGCGGAGGTCGGGCCCCGTGCCGGAGGCGCTTGACATAAAAGACAACCTCATTGACTATATGGACAACTCGATTGTCTATCTTAGGGGAGATCGCCATGACCCTCGTACGCCAGGCCGACTGCCGCAGGACCGAGACGCCCAATGGAGTGATGACGACCCTTGCCAGCCCCACCCAGGGCGGAGCCGCGGATCTCGCCCTGTGGCGGGTCGACATGATCCCCGACCGCCGCGGGCCGCGCCACGCCGCCGACACCGAGCAGGTGTGGAGTTGCCTGGACGGCGCCGCCACCATCGACCTCGGCGGGCAGGAGCTCACCGTCGGGCCGGGCGACACCGTCGTCATGCCGGCCGACGTGCCCCGTCAGGTCACCACCGGCCCGGACGGCGGGTTCTCCGCCGTCGTCACCGCCCCCGCCGGCACCCAGGTCTACGTCCTGGCCGAGCCCGGCGAGGAACAGCGACCGTGCGACCTGGCGCCCAAGGGGGACGAGCGGCTCGTCCCGCTGTGGGCGCGCTGAGCCGCGCCTACGCCATGCCCAGGTAGGTGAGGACGGCCAGGACGCGGCGGTTGTCGTCCTCCGAAGGCGGCAGGCCCAGCTTGCTGAAGATGTTGTTGGTGTGCTTGCTGACGGCCTTCTCCGTCACGAACATGGCCGACGCGATGGCCGCGTTCGAGCGGCCCTCCGCCATCAGGCCGAGCACCTCGCGCTCACGCGGAGTCAGCCTCTGCAACGGCTCCTCGCGGGCGTGCCTGGTGAGCAACTGGGCCACCACGTCCGGATCGAGCGCCGTACCCCCGTCGGCGACCCGGCGCACCGCGTCCACGAACTGGCTCACGTCCGACACCCGGTCCTTGAGGAGGTAGCCGATGCCGCCGGTGCTGTCGGACAGCAGCTCCCGCGCGTAGAGCTGCTCCACGTGCTGCGACAGCACCAGCACCGGCAGGCCCGGGACCTGCTTGCGGGCCTCCAGCGCCGCGCGCAGCCCCTCGTCGGTGAACGTGGGCGGCAGCCGCACGTCCACCACCGCCACGTCGGGGCGGTGCGTGGTCAGCGCGCGCAGCAGGGAGGGACCGTTGTCCACCGCCTCGACGACCTCGAACCCGAACGCCTGCAGAAGGCGGATCAGCCCGTCCCTGAGGAGGGCGAGGTCTTCGGCGATGACAACGCGCACGGCAGCTCCATGGTCACGACGGTCGGCCCACCGGAGGGGCTGGTCACCGCCATCGTGCCATCGAAGGCGGCGAGCCTCCGCTCGATGCCCCGCATTCCCCCGCCCGAGGCCGGGTCCGCCCCGCCCACGCCGTCGTCCCCGACGATCATCCGCAGCCGGTCCCCGGCGTGCTCGATCTGGACCCAGGCCCGGCCCGCGCCGCTGTGCTTGACCACGTTGGCCAGCATCTCGGCGACCGCGAAGTAGGCGGCGGACTCCACCGGCGCCTCCACCCTCCCCGGCACGTCGACGCTGACATCGACGGGCAGCGGAAGCGACAGCGCCAGCGCCCGCACGGCGCCGTCCAGGCCCCGCTCGGCCAGCACCGGCGGGTGGATGCCCCGGACGAGGTCGCGCAGCTCGGTCAGCGCCTGGCCGCTGGCCGACCGCGCCTCGGCGAGCAGTTGCTGCGCGGCCTCCGGATCGTGCTTCATCAGCTGCTCGGCCAAGCCGATGTTCATGCTCAGCGCCACGAGCCTGGCCTGCGCGCCGTCATGCAGGTCGCGCTCGATGCGGCGCAGCTCCGCGGCGGACGCGTCCACGGTCTCGGTACGGGTCTCGGTCAGCTCCCGTACCCGCTCGGCCAGCGCGGTACGGGCGGGGGAGAGGAGGGACTGGGCGACCAGGGCGTGACCCTTGAGGATCCACGGATTCACCGGCAGCGACACGGCCGTGAGCAGGGCGCCCAGGACGAACGGGGCGACGATGCCAACGACGCCCCATGCCTCCAGCGGCCAGAACGGCCCCCAGCCGTAGGAGGTGATCTGCCCCAGCCAGGGCGCCACGAACATGCCCTCGACCCCGTACACAAGCAGGCACGCCGGCAGCAGGCCCAGCGCCAGCCCGACCGGCATGTTCACCACCAGCCACAGCAGATCCCGCCAGGTCGCCGGATCCGACAGCATCCACCACAGGCGGCGGAACGGGTTGTGCGCGTTCGCGGGCTCCGGCCGGTACGGGAGGGGTATCGGCACGCCCGACCACTCCGCCGCCCACATCCGCTGGATGTTGGCGAACGAGCGCAGCGCCGACAGCGAGGCGGGGGCCAGGAACACCCCGACGCCCAGCGGGATGAAAGCGATCGACAGGACGGTCATCACGAACAGCGGGATGCCCACGGCCAGCGCCAGCACGGCCTGCACCAGACCGCGCAGGCATGTGACGAGACCCACCCGGGCGATCTCGGCCCTGCGGTCGCCGTCCATGCGGATCCTCCCGTCGAGACAGCGGGAAGGATTTCCTCCGCCTTCCCGTCGCTCCCCATCGTCTTTGCGCCGTCGCGTCCATTGTGGACGGTTCCGCGCGCTACCTCAGTGGTGCTAAGTCCACTTCACCGATCTTCGGGGCGGCGCGACAAGCGGCCCGGTTACCTGCACAATGCTTGGGCACCACCAGGGGACTTCCAGGGGAGAGCGAATCCACATCGTGACAGCGTCCATCAGCCAGAACGTGTCCAGCGAGGGCGCGGACGGCCGGGCCGTCCCGCCGCCGGTCCCGCCGATCACCGAGCGGATCGCGCGGGAGCTCGGCGTCCGTGAAGGGCAGGTGCGGGTCGCCGTCGAGCTCCTTGACGGCGGCGCCACGGTGCCGTTCATCGCCCGGTACCGCAAGGAGGCCACCGGCACCCTCGACGACGGCCAACTGCGGCAGCTCGAAGAGCGCCTGCGCTACCTGCGGGAGCTGGACGAGCGGCGCGCCGCGATCCTGGAGTCGATCGACTCCCAGGGCAGGCTCACCGACGAGCTGCGCGCGCAGATCATGGCCGCCGAGTCCAAGGCCAGGCTCGAGGACATCTACCTGCCGTACAAGCCCAAGCGGCGCACCAAGGCGCAGATCGCGCGCGAGGCCGGGCTGGAGCCGCTGGCCGACCTGCTGCTGGGCGACCCGTCGAACGACCCGCGGGCCGCCGCCACCGCCTACGTCGACCTCGACAAGGGCGTCGCCGACGAGGCCGCCGCGCTGGAGGGCGCCCGCGCGATCCTGGTCGAGCGGTTCGCCGAGGACGCCGACCTCATCGGCGGGCTGCGGGAGCGCATGTGGTCGCGCGGCCGCGTGGTGTCGAAGGTGCGCGAGGGCAAGGAGGAGGCGGGCGCCAAGTTCGCCGACTACTTCGCGTTCTCCGAGCCGTTCGCCAAGCTGCCCTCGCACCGGGTCCTCGCGCTGTTCCGCGGCGAGAAGGAGGAGGTGCTCGAACTCGACCTGGAACCCGAGGAGCCGGACGACTCGGCGTCCCGCAGCTCCTACGAGGCCGAGATCGCGCGGCGCTTCGGCGTCGAGGACCTGGGCCGTCCCGCCGACCGCTGGCTGAACGACACGGTGCGCTGGGCCTGGCGCACCCGCATCCTCGTCCACCTCGGCATCGACATCCGGACCCGGCTGCGGCAGGAGGCCGAGGACGAGGCGGTACGGGTGTTCGCCGCCAACCTGCGCGACCTGCTGCTGGCCGCGCCCGCGGGGTCCCGCACCACCATGGGCCTGGACCCGGGGCTGCGCACCGGTGTCAAGGTCGCCGTCGTGGACCCCACCGGCAAGGTCGTCGCCACCGACACGATCTACCCGCACACGGGGTCCGCGGGGCGCGGGCGGTGGGACGAGTCCATCGCCACGCTGGCCGGGCTCGCCCGCAAGCACGCCGTCGACCTGATCGCCATCGGCAACGGCACCGCGTCCCGGGAGACCGACCGGCTCGCCGCCGACCTGATCGCGCGGCATCCGGAGCTGAAGCTCACGAAGGTCATGGTGTCGGAGGCGGGCGCCTCGGTGTACTCGGCGTCCGCGTACGCGGCGCGCGAGCTGCCCGGACTGGACGTCTCGCTGCGCGGCGCGGTCTCGATCGCCCGCCGCCTCCAGGACCCGCTGGCCGAGCTGGTCAAGATCGACCCCAAGTCCATCGGGGTGGGCCAGTACCAGCACGACGTGTCGGAGGTCAAGCTGTCGCGGTCGCTCGACGCCGTCGTGGAGGACGCGGTGAACGCCGTGGGCGTGGACGTCAACACCGCCTCCGCGCCGCTGCTCACCCGGGTGTCGGGCATCTCCGAGGGCCTGGCGGAGAACATCGTCGCCCACCGCGACGCCAACGGCCCGTTCCGCACGCGGTCGGGGCTGAGGGAGGTGCCCAGGCTCGGGCCCAAGGCGTTCGAGCAGTGCGCGGGCTTCCTGCGCATCCCCGACGGCGACGACCCGCTGGACGCCTCCAGCGTCCACCCCGAGGCGTATCCGGTGGCGCGCCGCATCGTGGACGCCGCGGGCGGCGACATCCGGAGCCTGATCGGCAACACCCGCGTGCTGCGCGGGCTGCGCCCGTCCGACTTCGTGGACGACACCTTCGGGCTGCCGACCGTCACCGACATCCTTGCCGAGCTGGAGAAGCCGGGCCGCGACCCGCGTCCCGCCTTCCGTGCCGCCGAGTTCAAGGAGGGCGTCAACACCCCCGCCGACCTGGAGCCCGGCATGATCCTCGAAGGGGTCGTCACGAACGTGGCGGCCTTCGGGGCGTTCGTGGACGTGGGCGTGCACCAGGACGGTCTCGTGCACATCTCCGCGATGTCCGATCGGTACGTGGAGGACCCGCGCGACGTGGTCAAGCCCGGCGACATCGTCCGGGTGAAGGTCCTGGACGTGGATCTCAGGCGCAACCGGATCTCGCTGACGCTGCGGCTCGACGACGACGCCCGCGCCGGAGGCGGCGCCCAGGGCGGCGGCCGTGGCCGGGGCGATGGCGGCCAGGGCGGCAGAGGCGGCCGGGGGGCGGGCCAGGGGAACCGCCGGGGTCAGGGCGGGCGCGGCGGTGGCCGCGGAGGCTACGACCGGGGCGGTGCGGGCGCCTCCGGCGGCGGTGCGATGGCCGACGCGCTGCGCCGTGCGGGCCTCGACAAGGGCCTACCCGGGGACATGGGCAAGGGCGGCAAGCGCCGCCGCTAGCCGGCGGAACCCGGCGGCCTCCACATTCCATCGTGGACGCCGCCGGACGTCTCTTGGGCGCCGTCCTCCCCGGCGCCGGTGGTGTACGTGTCGTCGTCCCAGGACGGCCCCCGCCCGAGGGGGTCCTGCGCGTACGGGCCGGGCTTCGGCGGTGTCACGGACGGGATCTCGCCGGTGGCGCGGTCCTCCGGCGGGGGACGGCCGAACGCCTGCGGGCCGGAGCCCCGGTCGGGCGCCAGGTGCCCGGACGGGGACTCGCCCGGGGGTCGGCGGCGGCCGGGCGGGCGCCGCTCCCTCGGCCGGTCGAACGGGCTCAGGCCCGGAGGCGCGTCCTCGAACGGCGGGAACGTCTCGGGCGGAGGCGCCGGGGGCGCCGGGGGCGGCGCTGTCTTGGGCATCGTCGTGGGCGTCGGAGCCGAGAGCGGGACGGATGAGGTGTCGCCGAAGCGCCGTCCCTGGGGAGGGGACGACAAGGAGGGCGAGGTGCCCTGCGGGCCTCGTCCCGTCTCCTTCCGGCCTTCGCCGGACCCGGACGCGGGTGCGGCCCCTGAGCCCGGCCCGGAGGCGGGCTGGGCGGAGACGGGCCGGTGCCGGGGGAATTGCAGGACGGCGATCACGGCCAGCGCCAGCGCGCCCAGCCGCATCCCGAGGTGCCGCGCGTCCTGGGGCCAGGGCTCGCCGTACATGAACGTGCCCGTCACCAGCAGATGGGTCTTGGCGACGGCCGTCATCACCACCGCCACGATGGACACCCGGCACCGCTGAAACCCGGCCATCAGCGCGGCGAAGCCGATCACCGCCGAGGCCACCGTCGCGTACGGGTAGGGCGTGAACAGGCTCGACACGCTGATGCCCGAGTCGCTCCAGCCCTTGATGCACAACTCGGCGGTGCCGATGGGCAGGCCGGAACTGAGCCCGTAGGCGATCCCGGTGATCTCCCGGGCGTGCTTTCCGTCCGGCCGGTGATCGCCGATCAGCCAGATGATCCCCGGCACCAGCAACGCCGGGGTAATGATCATCGCGAGTTTCTCCGGGGGCACGTCCACGGCCCTGATCGGGGGCGGATTACCGATCGACGCGACGATCAGCACCATCGCGGCGGCGATCATGAGCAGGCTCAGCCATTCCCGTCCGGTGAGCCGTTCGCGGAAGAACACCAGCGCGATGAGCAGCAGCAGGAAGACGCCGGACATGAAGATCGGCACGCCGATCGCCAGCGAGACCTGGGACATCGACACGATCTGCAGGGCGAGCCCGCCCAGAACGAGGGCCAGGCCGAGCAGGAAGATCCAGTTGGAAAGGATCACCCAGACCAAGCGCAGGAGCCTGTTGGTGCGCAGCCGTTCGAGGCGGTCGGCCGCCACCTTGAAGATCGCGAAGCCGACATAGTAGAGGCCGGTCGCACCAAAGGCCGCAACTATCCCGTTCATCCCGCACGATTATGGGGGTCCGGATGCTCAATGTCACACCCTGGCAACACATTGCTGATACCGGCGCGTTAGAGAAAACTATCTAGGACCGGCGGTTGACCCGCTGTAACGAGCGGTATGCCCATCAGTTCGGCGACGTGCCCCGGCTTGGTGGGCGCGGTGTCGGCACTCCCGGCCCGTACCCCATAGACTGGCGCGCGAACGCGCGGACCCGGCTACCGGCTGCCCGCGTCGCGCCGCCCGCGGTGGACCCGTCCACCGTGGCCCGTTCAGCGCGGGACCTGCGGAGAGAGACGACGACGGGCCAAGCACGCGTCGAACGCCGCGGCCGAGACAGCGCCCGATCAAGGAGACCTACCCCAGTGAAGACCGATGTCGAGGAGCTGACCCCCACGCGGGTCAAGCTCACCGTCGAGGTGCCGTTCGACGAGCTCAAGCCGAACCTCGACAAGGCGTACAAGGAGATCTCGCAGCAGGTGCGGATCAAGGGCTTCCGGCCCGGCAAGGTCCCCGCCAGGCTGATCGACCAGTACGTCGGGCGGGGGGCGGTCCTGCAGGAGGCGGTCAACGACGCGCTTCCCCAGCTGTACGGCCGCGCCGTCGAGGACAGCGAGATCTTCGTCCTCGGCCAGCCGGACGTGGAGGTGACCGAGCTCGACGACGGGAACCAGTTCGCCTTCACCGCCGAGGTCGACATCCGCCCCAAGTTCGAGGTGCCCGACTACGACGGCCTCGAGGTGACCGTCGAGGACGCCGAGGTCGGCGAGGAGCAGATCGAGGAGACCCTGGGCAACCTGCGCGAGCGGTTCGCCTCCCTCACCGCCGCCGACCGGCCGGTCGAGGAGGGCGACTTCGTCACCCTCGACCTGGTGGCCGAGATCGACGGCGAGAAGGTCGAGGACGCCTCCACCTCCGGCTACTCCTACGAGGTCGGCAGCAAGTCCGGCATCGAGGGCTTGGACGACGCCCTGCCGGGCCTGTCGGCCGGGGAGAGCAAGACCTTCACCGGCACCCTGGTGGACGGCGAGCGGGCCGGCGAGGAGGCCCAGATCACCGTCACCGTGCAGAGCGTCAAGGTCAAGAACCTGCCCGAGCCGGACGACGAGTTCGCCCAGATGGCCAGCGAGTTCGACACCATCGACGAGCTGCGCGCCGACATCCGCGACCGGCTGTCCCGGCAGGTGCGGCTCCAGCAGATCTCCGAGGCCCGCGACAAGGCCCTGGAGGCGCTGCTGGAGAAGATCGACATCCCGCTGCCCGAGAAGGTGGTCGAGGAGGAGATCCAGCGCCGCGGCCGGCAGTTGGAGCAGCAGCTCCAGATGGCCGGGATGACCAAGGAGGACTACCTCTCCCGCGAGGAGAAGTCCGAAGAGGAGTTCGACACCGAGGTCGCCGAGGCGGCCCGGCAGGCGGTCAAGGGCGGCTTCGTGCTCGACCAGCTCGCCGTCCAGGAGGAGCTGGGCGTCGAGAACGAGGAGCTCAGCGACTACGTCGTCACCCAGGCGATGCAGATGGGCGTGCAGCCGCAGCAGCTCGCCGAGTACCTGACCGAGAACAACCAGCTTCCGGCGATCGTCTCGGAGGTGCTGCGCAGCAAGGCGCTCAACCTGCTGGTCGAGCACGTGACCGTCAAGGACGCCTCCGGCAACGAGGTGGACATCGAGGCGATCCGCCGCGAGCTGAACAACGAGACCGGCCAGACCGTCCAGGCCGAGGGCGAGGCCCGGGAGACGGACGGGGAGAAGGACGAGGAGACGGACGGGGAGAGCGAGGCCGAGGAGACCGCCGAGGCCAAGGGCTCGGAGACGTCCGAGAAGGACGCCTGATCCCGTATCGGCTCACGCCCCGTGCCCGGCCAGGGCACGGGGCGTTCCCCTTCTATTGAGATCACCATGCGCGGGTACGCCCCCAGCGAAAAGCGGGGTCTCGCGGCGTGATCGGCCGCCGGGGCGCGTTAATGTCCAAAGCATCCGAACCGATAAAAGGACCGGAGGAACACCCGGTGAGCATGCCTCCGACTTTCGACGAGTCGTCGCGGATCATGGCGCGGGTCGCCGAGGCGCCCCTGCTGCCGCTCGGCGACCAGCTGTTCCAGCGGCTGCTGCGCGAGCGGATCGTCTTCCTCGGCCAGCAGGTCGACGATGACATCGCCAACCGCATCTGCGCCGAGCTGCTGCTGCTGTCCGCCGAGGACGGCCGCCGCGACATCACCCTGTACATCAACTCGCCAGGTGGTTCCGTCACCGCCGGAATGGCGATCTACGACATCATGCAGTACGTCCCGAACGACGTGGTGACGGTGGGCATGGGCCTGGCCGCCTCGATGGGCCAGTTCCTGCTGTGCGCCGGGGCGCCGGGCAAGCGCTACGCCCTGCCGCACGCGCGGATCATGATGCACCAGCCGTCCGGCGGGATCGGCGGCACGGCCTCCGACATCAAGATCCAGGCCGAGCAGATGCTCTACGTCAAGCGGATGCTCGCCGAGCGGATCTCCCAGCACACCGGGCAGCCGCTCGACCAGATCGAGCGCGACTCCGACCGTGACCGCTGGTTCACCGCCGACGAGGCCAAGGACTACGGCTTCGTCGACCACGTGGTGCTCAGCGCCAACCAGGTGCCCTCCGAGGGCCCCGTCTCCTGACGCGCAGAAATCCCTATCGGAGGCACACAGTGAGCGATCTGATCCGACCCGGCTTCGCCGACCTGGTCACCCAGGGCGGGCGGCGCCCGATGCCGGTGGACGACCGGTACATCATCCCGTCCTTCGTCGAGCGCACCACGTACGGGGTCAAGGAGATGAACCCGTACAACAAGCTCTTCGAGGAGCGGATCATCTTCCTCGGCGTGCAGATCGACGACGCGTCCGCCAACGACGTGATGGCGCAGCTGCTCACGCTGGAGTCGATCGACCCCGACCGCGACATCAGCATCTACATCAACTCGCCCGGCGGCTCGTTCACCGCCATGACGGCGATCTACGACACGATGCAGTTCGTCAAGCCCGACGTCCAGACCGTCTGCATCGGCCAGGCCGCCTCGGCCGCGGCCGTGCTGCTGGCGGCCGGGACGCCCGGCAAGCGGGCCGCGCTGCCGCACGCCAGGATGCTGATCCACCAGCCGGCCACCGAGGGCGGCTACGGGCAGTCCAGCGACATCGAGATCCAGGCCCGTGAGATCATGCGGATCCGCGAGCAACTGGAGGAGATCCTGGCCCGGCACAGCGGCAAGTCCGTGGACGAGGTGCGCCGGGACATCGAACGCGACAAGATCTTGACGGCGGAGGAGGCCAAGGCCTACGGCTTGGTCGACGACGTCTTCGTCAGCAGGAAGCGCACGGCCGAGGTAGTGTCGTCCTGAGACGGCGCGCGGCCTGGGAGACCCTCAGCCCGGACGCCACATCTTCCGGGCGAGGGGCTTACCAAGCCCGCCCGAGACGGTAACGTCGAGTCCAACGTCGAAAGCCTTCGGGACGCAACGAACCGAGCCGCATCCGCCGCGGCGTCCAAGGCGGGCGGACGGCCCCACGAAAAGGAGACAGTTGGGTGGCACGCATCGGCGACGGTGGTGACCTGCTCAAGTGCTCGTTCTGCGGGAAGAGCCAGAAGCAGGTCAAGAAGCTCATCGCGGGTCCGGGCGTGTACATCTGCGACGAGTGCATCGATCTCTGTAACGAGATCATCGAGGAGGAGCTCTCCGAGACCTCCGACCTCAAGTGGGACAGCCTGCCCAAGCCCCGGGAGATCTACGAGTTCCTGGACTCCTATGTCATCGGGCAGGAGACGGCGAAGAAGGCGCTCTCGGTAGCGGTCTACAACCACTACAAGCGCGTCCAGTCCGGCGACAGCGGCCGGGACGACGCCGTCGAGCTGGGCAAGTCCAACATCCTGCTGCTCGGCCCCACCGGGTCGGGCAAGACGCTGCTCGCGCAGACGCTCGCCAGGCTCCTCAACGTCCCCTTCGCGATCGCGGACGCGACCGCGCTCACCGAGGCCGGCTATGTCGGCGAGGACGTCGAGAACATCCTGCTCAAGCTGATCCAGGCGGCCGACTACGACGTCAAGAAGGCCGAGACCGGGATCATCTACATCGACGAGGTCGACAAGATCGCCCGTAAGAGCGAGAACCCGTCGATCACCCGGGACGTCTCCGGAGAGGGCGTCCAGCAGGCGCTGCTGAAGATCCTGGAGGGCACCACCGCGAGCGTCCCGCCGCAGGGCGGCCGCAAGCACCCGCACCAGGAGTTCATCCAGATCGACACCACCAACGTGCTGTTCATCTGCGGTGGCGCCTTCGCCGGCCTGGAGAAGATCGTCGAGGCCCGGGTGGGCAAGCAGGGCATGGGCTTCGGCGCGGTGATCCGCTCCAAGTCCGACTACGACGACTCGACCAACCACCTGGCCGAGGTGATGCCCGAGGACCTGCTGAAGTTCGGCATGATCCCCGAGTTCATCGGCCGCCTCCCGGCCATCACCAGCGTGCACCATCTCGACCGCGAGGCCCTGATCAACATCCTCACGGTGCCGAAGAACGCGCTGGTCCGCCAGTACCAGCGGCTGTTCGAGCTGGACGGCGTCGATCTGGAGTTCACCGACGACGCCCTGGAGGCGATCGCCGACCAGGCCATCCTCCGCGGCACCGGCGCCCGCGGGCTGCGCGCCATCATGGAGGAGGTCCTGCTCTCCGTGATGTACGAGGTGCCGAGCCGTCAGGACGTGGCCCGCGTCGTCATCACCCGCGAGGCCGTCCTGGAGCACGTCAACCCGACCCTCGTACCGCGCGAGCGCACCAAGCGCGAGCCTCGCGAGAAGAGCGCCTAAGGGACGCCGTCGCGGTCGCGGGCGGTCTCGCCCAGGCCCGCCTCGCGGGCCAGGACGATCGCCTGCGCGCGGTCGGCCACATGCAGCTTCATGAAGATGTTGCTGACGTGGTTGCGGACGGTCTTCTGGCTGAGGAACAGCGCCGAGGCGATCTCCTGGTTGCTGCGGCCCTGCGCGATCAGCTCAAGCACCTCCCGTTCCCGCTCGGTGAGCTGCGGGAACGCGGTCTGCCTGCGGTCGGGCATCTCGGTGAAGTACGCCA
Organism: Actinomadura sp. NBRC 104412; assembly: GCF_030269515.1. Classification (GTDB taxonomy): domain Bacteria; phylum Actinomycetota; class Actinomycetes; order Streptosporangiales; family Streptosporangiaceae; genus Spirillospora. The sequence continues at coordinate 83,655 of NZ_BSTM01000023.1, forward strand.
GCACCCGGCGGGCGATCTCCGGACCGTAGATGGCCTCGCCCGCCGACACGGCCTTCACCGCGCGCGCGATCTCCTCGGCCCCCGACTCCTTGAGCAGATAGCCGCGCGCCCCGGCGCGCATGGCCGCGAACACCGAGTCGTCGTCGCGGAACATGGTCAGCACCAGCACCCCGATCCGGGGGCTGGTGCGCGTGATCGTCCGGGTGGCCTCGATGCCGTTGCCGCCCGGCATGTGCAGGTCCATCACCACCACGTCCGGCTGCAACTCGGCGGCGAGCCGCACCGCGTCCGGCCCGTTCTCGGCCTCGGCGACCACCTCCACGCCCAGCGCCTGCAACAGACCCTTGAGGCCCTGCCGGAACACCGGATGGTCGTCGGTGATGAGAACCCTGATGCCCTCGGCACTGGCTGTGTTCCCCGCCGACCTCCGGGGCGCCTTTTGGCGACGCCTTCCCTCCTCGCTCGTTCCTCGCTCGTCGGTCCAGGCGCCGCCGCGCCCCTGCGGTCCGCTCATGATGTGCTCCCCGCGGACCTCCGGGGCGCCTTTTGGCGCCCCGTGTTCGCCCCGACCAACCGACCCCGCCGACCGCCTCGGCCCTCCTCGCTCGTTCCTCGCTCGTCAGTCCAGGCGCCGCCGCGCCCCTGCGGTCCGCTCATGATGTGTTCCCCGCTCGCCCCGATTCGCCGCTGAATGCCCGATGGTAGTCCGGGACGGCGAGGGGGAGGCGGGCGGAGACGATGGTGCCGACGCCGGGCCGGGAGGTGACGGTGCAGGTGCCGCCGACCTCGGCGGCCCATTCGCGCATCCGGGCCAGGCCGCCGGTCGCGGGCGGGCCCGCGCCCCGTACCGGTTCGGGCAGGCCGACGCCCGAGTCGGCGATCATGATGTGCAGGTCCGCGTCCCGGGTCAGCAGCACCAGGGTGGTGCCGGCGCGGGAGTGCTTGCGGATGTTCTCCACCGCCTCCTCGACGATCCGGTACGCGGCGACCTCCACCGCGGCGGGCAGATGGCGGTGGTCGCCGTCGAAGCGGACGTCCACGCGGTCGCTACAGCCCTCGGCCAGCGACTCGATCGCCGCGGGCAGGCCCAGGTCGTCCAGGGCGGGCGGGCGCAGGCCGCGGGCCATCTCGCGGATCTCGCCGACGGTGGTGGCCAGCCGGTCGCGCAGGTCGGTCAGTACCGGCTCGATCCGTTCCGGCTCGCCGGCGAGGGTGAGGCGCGCGGTGTCCAGCGACATGGCGAGGCTGGCCAGGGTGGGGCCGAGCCCGTCGTGCAGGTCGTGCCGCAGGCGGCGGCGTTCCTCTTCGCGGGTGGCCAGGATGCGTTCGCGGGAGCGCTGGAGGTCCGAGGTGAGCCGGGCGAGCCGGGGGGCGTGCGCCATGTGCGCCACCGCCGCTCCGCAGGCGAACGCCACCGCCGCGCCGGCCGCGCCCGCGAGTACCGCTCGCATCCGGTCCTCCCTCGATGTCCCTTCATCGTCCCTTCATCCCATGCCCGGTCGGGGCGGTCGTACGGCGCGGTCGGGACGCCGCCGGTGTTCCCAGGCCGGTCGGGACGCCGCTGACCAGCGTCGCGTGTGGGGCGACCCGATGTCAGGTGACCGGAGTCCCGACCTTGGCGGGAACGGCCGACGGCCGGCCCCCGCAGGGACCGGCCGTCACGGGCGGGTGGAGAGCCCGCTCAGTCCTCCAGGTCCTTGCGCATCAGGCGCATGGCGGTCGCGACGGTGCCGTAGCTGTAGCTGCGGGACGTGCTCAGCGACCCCTCGGGCACCGGCATGATCGTCCCGAAGGTGTCCTTGGTGGCCCAGGCGCACAGGGCCGTGCTGTAGGTGCTGAGGGACGACTGCCGGTTGAGGACGGAGGCGCACACCGCCTCGCCGTCGCCGCCCGCGTCGGCCAGCGGGATGACGGCGGCCGTGACGTTGCTGCTGATCTCGGAGTTCACGGCGCTGCGGAACTCCCTGTAGAGGTCGCTCGGGTCGAAGTCGCCGTTGCCCCCGACGAACAGGTACTTGTCGGAGCCTGACTCGTAGACGGCCGAGTAGACGTCGTCGATCGCGTAGTCGGTGGCCCGCCGGATGATCGAGCGCTGCGAGTTGATCTGCGAGGAGATCCGGCTCTCGGTCGAGTAGTCCCTGGTGTAGCCGCCCGCGGTGGGCGGCGGTGTGCCGATGCTGTGGCTGTTGCCGGCGAGCACCACCACGACCACCACGACGAGCAGCACGAAGATCATGCCGATGCCGAGGATCAACCCGATGACCAGCCCCGCGCTCGACGAGCGGCGCGGCGGGGGCGGCGGATAGGGCACCGGGCCCGGGGCGCCGTAACCGTAGGGGCCCGGCGGCCCGCCGGGCGCGGGCGGGGGGTTCCAACCGCTCATCTCTTCCGTACTCCTTGTCGCCGCCGGACCGGAGGCGGCGCCTCCGGTCCGGCCTGTCCGATCCCCTGTGACGGATGTTTGGACGCATCCGACCGTCCGAGCGTTCTACTGCGCGGCGACCCGTAGAATCGGGCTCCGTGACAACGCCCAGCATTCAGCGCGGCCATGGGGCCGCCGAGGTCGAGCTGCCCACCCAGTACCAGCCTGCGGACGTCGAGAGCAGGCTCTACGAACGCTGGGTATCGGCTGGGCACTTCACCGCCGACCCTGGCCGGCGTCCGGACGCCCCCGCGTACTCCATCGTGATACCGCCTCCTAATGTGACAGGTTCGCTGCATATGGGCCATGCCCTGGACCATTCGATCCAGGACACGCTGGTCCGGCGGCGCCGCATGCAGGGGTACGAGGCGCTGTGGGTCCCCGGCATGGACCACGCGGGCATCGCCACCCAGAACGTGGTCGAGCGCGAGCTGGCCAAGGAGGGCCGTTCCCGGCATGACCTGGGCCGGGAGGCGTTCGTCGAGCGCGTCTGGCAGTGGAAGGCCGAGTCGGGCGGCGCGATCCTCGGCCAGATGCGGCGGCTGGGCGACAGCGTGGACTGGACGCGCGAGGCGTTCACGATGGACGACCGGCGCGCCCGCGCCGTCCGCACGATCTTCAAGCGGCTGTTCGACGACGGCCTGATCTACCGCGCCGAGCGGATCATCAACTGGTGCCCGCGCTGCCTGACGGCGCTGTCGGACATCGAGGTGGAGCACGCCGAGCGCGAGGGCGAGCTGGTCTCCATCAGGTACGGGTCGGGCGACACCGAGATCGTGGTGGCCACGACCCGGGCCGAGACGATGCTGGGCGACACCGGGGTGGCCGTCCACCCCGACGACGAGCGGTACAGGCACCTGGTCGGGCGCGAGGTCGAGCTGCCGCTGACCGGCCGGCGCATCCCCGTGGTGGCCGACGAGCTGGTCGACCCCGAGTTCGGCACCGGCGCCGTCAAGGTCACCCCGGCGCACGACCCCAACGACTTCGAGATCGGCCGCCGCCATGACCTGCCGGTCGAGGTGATCATGGACGAGCGCGGCGTGATCACCGCGTCCGGCCCGTTCGAGGGCCTGGACCGGTTCGAGGCGCGTCCCGCCGTGGTGGCGGCGCTGCGCCAGCAGGGCAGGATCGTCAAGGAGGTCCGCCCGTACGAGCACGCGGTCGGGCACTGCCAGCGCTGTTCCACGGTCGTCGAGCCGCGCGTGTCGCTCCAGTGGTTCGTCAAGGTGGGCCCGCTGGCCAAGGCGGCGGGCGACGCCGTCCGGGACGGGCGCGTCGCGATCCACCCGCCGGAGATGGCGGCCCGCTACTTCGAGTGGGTCGACAACATGCACGACTGGTGCATCAGCCGGCAGCTGTGGTGGGGGCACCGCATCCCGGTCTGGTACGGCCCGGACGGCGAGGTCGTGGCCTTCGGCCCGGACGAGGAGCCGCCCGAGGGCTGGACGCAGGACACCGACGTCCTCGACACGTGGTTCTCGTCCGCGCTCTGGCCGTTCTCGACCCTGGGCTGGCCCGACCGCACCGCCGACCTGGAGCGCTTCTACCCGACCTCGGTGCTGGTCACCGGGTACGACATCCTGTTCTTCTGGGTCGCCCGGATGATGATGTTCGGGCTGTACGCGATGGACGGCGCCGAGCCGTTCAAGGTCATCGCGCTGCACGGCATGGTGCGCGACGCCCACGGCAAGAAGATGTCCAAGTCGTTCGGCAACGTGGTCGACCCGCTGGACTGGATCGAGCGGTACGGCGCCGACGCCACCCGGTTCACGCTGCTGCGCGGCGCGAACCCGGGCGGCGACGTCCCGGTGGCGGACGAGTGGGCGCAGGGTTCGCGCAACTTCTGCAACAAGCTTTGGAACGCCACCAGATTCGCGCTGATGAACGGCGCGCACGTGCGCGGCGACCTGCCGCCCGCCGCCGAGCTGACCACCGTCGACAACTGGATCCTGTCGCGGCTCAACCGTGTGGTGGCCGAGGCGGACGCCCTGCTGGAGGGCTTCGACTTCGCCAAGGCGTGCGAGACGCTGTACCACTTCGCCTGGGACGAGGTGTGCGACTGGTACGTGGAGCTGGCCAAGGTCCAGTTGACCGATGAGCGGGCCGACAGGACCCGGCGGGTCCTGGGCGAGGTGCTCGACACGCTGCTGCGGCTGCTGCACCCGATGATCCCGTTCGTCACCGAGGAGCTGTGGACGTCGGTGACCGGCCGCGAGACGGTGGTGACGGCCGCGTGGCCGGTCGCCGACGCGGCGCGGCATGACGCGGCCGCCGAGGCCGAGGTGGAGTCGCTGCGGCGGCTGATCACCGAGATCCGGCGGTTCCGCAGCGACCAGGGGCTCAAGCCGGGGCAGCGGGTCGCCGCCGTCCTGGAGTTCGGCGCGTCGCCGCTGGCCGCGCACGAGGAGGGCATCCGTACCCTGCTGCGCCTCAACCAGCCGGGCGAGGCGTTCTCGGCGACGGCGTCCCTGCCGGTGGAGGGCGTGACGGTGCGGCTGGACACGGCCGGGGCGATCGACGTGGCGGCCGAGCGCAGGCGGCTGGAGAAGGACCTGGCCGCCGCCCGCAAGGACGCCGACCAGGCCCGGAGGAAGCTCGCCAACGAGGCGTTCCTGGCCAAGGCGCCCGAGGCGGTCGTGGCCAAGAACCGGGACCGGCTCGTCCAGGCGGAGGCCGATATCCGGCGCCTGGAGGCCCAGCTCGCCGCGCTGCCGTCCGGCTGAGCGCGGCGGCCCGTGGAGGAGAGGCTTCGCAAGCGCCATGACTGAATCGCTCCCCCGGCCGGATCTGCCGCCGGACGAGGACCTCGAGCTGGACGCGGACGGGGGAGCGGGGCGCCCGTTCATGCTGCCACCGGCGCCGCTGCCGGTGGCGCCCTGGTGGGCCAAGTCCACCCCGGACCCCACGCCGCCGGAGCACCTGCCCCTCGGGGACGCCCAGGACTACGCCCAAGGCGCCGCCCAGGACTACGGGCAGGGCTATGCCCAGGACTTTGCCCAGGGCATGGCACAGGAGGTCGTCCAGGGCGTGGTCCAGGACATCATCGAGACGGCCCCTCCGCCCCTGACCGCGCCCGCCCCGCCATTACCCCATGGGACGGGGCCGTTGCCCGTCCAGGCGCCGCCTGTGGACGTGCGCGTGGCGCCACCGCCCGCCCCCGCGCCACCGCCCGCCCCCGTTGAGCCCCGGCCACGGCGGCGGAGGCGGAAGGGCCTGTGGGCGGCGCTCGGTGTCGTGCTCCTCCTGGGCGTGGTCGCGGCGGCGGTCGTCGTCACCCTGCCCAGGCAAGAGCAGATCCCCGTGTACGAGGTCACCGCGGCCGGGACGGCGGGCGGCCTCCGCAAGGACGACGGCCTTCCCGAGGCCACCGCCGCCTACCCGTTCCTCATCGCGGCGGCCCGCGCGGGCGGCGTGGCGGAGGCCGTCACCGCTAAGGGCGCCTACCTCGACCCCGCGACGGGCGGGCCGGACGTCCTGTTCCTCGGCGGGAAGGCCGCCATCGGCGACCCCGCCGCCTTCTTACAGCGGGCACGTCCCAGCACGCTGCTCACCGCGGCGCCGACCGTCCCGGGCAAGGGAGGCGGGCAGGTCGCCTGCGGGACGTTCGCGGTGCTGTCGGCCACCCACCTCTACTGCGCGTGGGCGACGGCGAACTCCTTCGGCTTCATCGCGTCCAACGACCCGGCCGAGACCGCGCGGCCCGCCGGTCTGGCCGAGCTGACCGCCCGCATGCGGGCCGACCTGGAGAAGCGCACGAGCTGACGCCCCGGAGCGGTCGGGGAACGCGGGGTGCGTCCGGGACGGGGCAGGGCGCAAGTAGGCTGGCTGCGTGCCGGCATCCCGACTCAGCGACTACCAGAAGGTCATGGCCGCCATCGGCGCGCGCGGCGTCGAATGGAGCTTCGACCCCACCCTCGACCGCATCCGTGATCTCGTGGAGCTGCTGGGCGAGCCCCAGCGGGCCTACCCGGTGATCCATGTCGCGGGGACGAACGGCAAGACCAGCACCGCCCGGCTGATCGAGGCGCTGCTGCGCGAGCGGGGCCTGCGGACCGGCCTGTTCACCAGCCCGCACCTGACCACCATCAGGGAGCGGATCGCCATCGACGGGGAGCCGGTCGGCGAGGAGCGGTTCGTCCAAATCTACGAGGACGTGCTGCCCTACCTGGGGCTGGTCGACGACAAGCACGAGCCGCACCTGTCGTTCTTCGAGGTGCTGACGGGGATGGCGTTCGCGGCGTTCGCGGACGCGCCGGTGGACGTGGCGGTGGTGGAGACCGGGATGGGCGGCGCCTGGGACGCCACGAACGTGGCCGACGGCGCCGTGGCGGTGATCACGCCGATCGGCCTGGACCACACCGACTACCTGGGCGGGACGATCGAGGAGATCGCCGCGGAGAAGGCCGGGATCATCAAGCCGGGCGCGGTCGCGGTGCTGGCGCAGCAGCAGGTGCCCGCCGCCGAGGTGCTGCTGCGCCGGGTTGCCGAGGTCGGCGCGGTCGTGGCCCGCGAGGGCGTCGAGTTCGGCGTGCTGGGACGCGACGTGGCGGTGGGCGGCCAGCAGTTGCGGCTGAAGGGCCTGCACGGCGAGTACGACGAGATCTTCCTGCCGCTGTTCGGCGACCATCAGGCGAGCAACGCCGTGACCGCCCTGGCCGCTGTGGAGGCGTTCGCCGGCGGCGCCCCGACGCGGGGCGAGCCCAATCTGGAGGCGGCGACGCGCATCGCTCCGGGCGAGACGTACGCGGGCGGGGACGCCGGGCAGCTCGACCCGGCCCTGGTCCGCAGCGGGTTCGCCAAGTCGACCTCGCCGGGACGGCTGGAGGTGGTGCGCACCGGCCCGACCGTCCTGCTGGACGCGGCGCACAACCCGGAGGGGATGGCCGCGACCGTGCGGACGATCACCGAGTCGTTCGGTTTCACCCGGCTGGTGGGGGTGTTCGCGGGCGCCGCCGACAAGGACCTGGCGGGCGTCCTCGACCAGCTTGAGCCGGTGCTGGCCGAGCTGGTGGTGACCCGCAACTCCTCGTCCCGCTCGCTGCCGCCCGAGGAGCTGGCCGACCTGGCCGAGGGGATCTTCGGCCCGGAGCGCGTGCATCCGTCGCCGCGCCTGGACGACGCCATCGACCTGGCGATCGGCCTGGCCGAGGAGACCGGCGAGTACCGCGGCGCGGGCGTTCTGATCACCGGCTCGACGGTCACGGTGGGCGACGCCCGCATCCTGCTCCGTGTGGAGGGTTCCCGATGAGCGCGGCGAACGAGGCGGGTCCGATGAGCGCCGTCCGGCGGCTGTTCGCGACGATCCTGGCGTGCGAGGCGGTCGTGATCGGGCTCGCGATCCCGGTGGCGATCACCGTGGGCGGCGTGGACGCCGGGGCGGCCGGGCTGGTGTGCGGGGGCCTGGCGGTGCTGTGCCTGGTCATGGCGGGGATGCTGCGATTCCCCTGGGCGGTGGCCGCCGGGTCGGCGCTCCAGGCACTGATCATCGCGACCGGTTTCATGGTGCCGACCATGTTCTTCCTTGGCGCCCTTTTCGGCGCGCTTTGGGGGACGGTCATCTGGATGGGCCGCCGGACGGGGCGCGCGGGCGCGCGCTAAATTCGCGGGGACGGCTTCGCCATTCGCCCGCCGCGCAATCCGAAACGGTTATTTCGGGAAATTACCGTTGATTAAGTACAACGCGAACGGTGGGCGGCGACCTTCGGAAGGGGAGGGCCGTGTCCTACCGTTCCTTCATCGCCATGCCGGGAGCGGCGCTGCTGGCGCTGGCGGCCCCGCCGGCGGCCGCGCTGGTCGTTCCCGATCTGAGCGCGCAGGTCGTCGAGGGGGCGCGCGCCGACCTGGCGGCGGCGTCCGGCTTCGTCCGCGCCGCGGGGCTCACGCTCCCCGCCCTCGTGCTGACCGTCCCTCCCGCGGCGGTGATGGCGCGGCGCCTCCCGGCGCGGGCCGTGCTGGCGGCGGGCCTGCTCAGCCTGCTCGCCGGGCTCGCCTGCGTCCGGTACGCCGAGACCGTGCCGCTCATCGCAGCGGGACGGGTGTTGCAAGGCGTGGGAGCGGGGCTCGTCCTCCCTGCGACGGCCGTGCTGGTGTGGGCGATGCGCAGCAGGTTCCTCGTCGCGCTGTGGGCGGGGGCGCTGGGCGCGGGCCTGCTGGTGGCGATGCCCCTGGCCCTGTACGTGCTTCCCATGAGCGGTCACTGGCGTGTGGCGCTGGCCCCCTTCCCATGGCCCGCACTGGTGGCGCTAGCGGCGCTCGTGCCGTGCCTGGCCTGGCGTGGCGAGCCCCTGCCCGTACCGAAGCAGGCGGAACGCGGGCAGGTGATGCTGCCCATCGCCCCCGCCGCCGGTGTCGCGTTCCTGGCGGTGATGGCCACGCACCAGTGGTCGCCGGGCGCGCAACTGGTCGTGGCGTGCATCGCGCTGGTCGCGCTGTGCGGACCGGCCCTGGCGGCGGGACGGGACGCGGCGGCGGGCAGCCCGTTCCGCTGCGCGGTCGTGATGGTCGCCACCGGGCTCCTCACGTACCCGGTGACAGGGCCGCTGGCGGGCCTGGCCGCCGCCGAGGGCGCGGTGCCGCCCGTCCCGTTCGCGGCGTGCGGAGCGGCGGCGCTGGCCGGTGCGCTGCTCACCGTTCGGCTCCCCGAGCGTGCGGTGCACGGCACCGTCCTGGCCGGGCACACGCTCATCGTTGTAGCGGTGCTGACGGCACTGGCCGCACGCACCCCGGCCGAGCCCCGTCCGCTGACGGCGGTGCTCGTCCCCCTGGGCCTGGGCGTGGGGGTCGCGCTGGCCGCCTCGCTCCGGGACGCGGGCGCGGGCGCGGCGCTGTTCGGCCTCGGGCTGTGCTTCCCCGCCCTCCTGACAGGCCAGCTCCTCGTCCTCTCGCTCCAGGCGGGACGCTGGCAGCAGGCGCATGCGGCCACCCCTGCGCAGCAGGCACAGGCGCTGGCCGCCGGCTACCAGACGTGGCTGCTCACGGCCGCCGCGATCGCCCTCATGCTGGCGCTGCCGCCCGCCCTGGCGGCACGGCGCCACAGGGCCTCAACCCCGGCCAAGGCGCTGCCGGAGCCGGTCGCCGGGTAAGCTTCGCGGCGCACCCGGCAGGCCCCTGGTGAGGGGTGCGGGTCCATCGTTCAAGAACCTTTCGTCGTTCACGAGCCTTCCAAGGAGAACCACCGGTGTCCGAGCGCACTCTTGTCCTGGTCAAGCCCGACGGCGTCCGCCGCGGTGTCGTCGGCGACGTCATCTCGCGGATCGAGCGCAAGGGGCTGAGGCTCGTGGCGCTGGAGCTGCGCACGCTGACGCGCGAGACCGCCGAGACCCACTACGGCGAGCACGCCGGCAAGCCGTTCTTCGGCGAGCTGGTGGAGTTCATCACCGGCGGCCCCCTGGTGGCGATGGTCGTCGAGGGGCCCCGCGCGATCGAGGCGTTCCGCGCGCTGGCCGGAGCGACCGACCCGGTCAAGGCCACCCCCGGCACCATCCGCGGCGACCACGCGCTGGAGATCGGCGAGAACATCGTGCACGGCTCCGACTCTCCCGACTCCGCCGCCCGCGAGATCAAGCTGTTCTTCCCCGAACTGGCCTGACCGCGCCCCGACGCCGAACGGCGCACGATCACCGGGCACGATCACCGGGCACGATCACCATGACACGCGGGCCGGATCATCCGGCCCGCGTCGCGTTTCACCGAAAAGTCAGCCGTCGGGCACCGGCTTTTTAGCCGACGCGCGGCCTGGGGGTGCCTGCCCTGCCCGGCTTCGTCGCGTTACGATGGGGACGCCGCTCTGCACGCCCGTCAAGCATGAAGGGCTCCCTTTTTTCATGGGTAACAAGTTGTCGTTTCTCGGCCGTGACATGGCGGTCGACCTGGGCACCGCCAACACGCTGGTCTATGTGCGCGGGCGCGGCATCGTCCTCAACGAGCCCTCGGTCGTGGCGATCAACACCAACACCGGGAAGATCGTCGCGGTCGGCATCGAGGCGAAGCGGATGATCGGCCGCACCCCGGGCAACATCGTCGCCGTGCGTCCCCTCAAGGACGGGGTCATCGCGGACTTCGACGTGACCGAGCGGATGCTGCGCTACTTCATCCAGAAGGTGCACAAGAGACGCCACTTCGCCAAACCCAGGATCGTGGTCGCGGTGCCGAGCGGCATCACCGGCGTCGAGCAGCGCGCCGTCAAGGAGGCCGGCTACCAGGCCGGCGCCCGCCGCGTCTACATCATCGAGGAGCCCATGGCCGCCGCGATCGGCGCCGGTCTCCCGGTGTACGAGCCGACCGGCAACATGGTCGTCGACATCGGCGGCGGCACGACCGAGGTCGCGATCATCTCGCTGGGCGGCATCGTCACCAGCCAGTCGGTCCGGGTCGGCGGCGACGAGCTCGACCAGGCCGTCATCTCGTTCTCCAAGAAGGAGTACTCCCTCATGCTGGGGGAACGCACCGCCGAGGAGATCAAGATGGCGATCGGTTCGGCGTTCCCCGCCGAGAAGGAGGAGCCGCACGCGGAGATCCGGGGCCGCGACCTGGTCAGCGGGCTGCCCAAGACGGTGGTGATCTCCGCCGAGGAGGTGCGGCGGGCGATCGAGGAGCCGGTGAACTCGATCGTGGACGCGGTCAAGACCACTCTCGACAAGTGCCCGCCCGAGCTGTCCGGCGACATCATGGACCGCGGGATCGCGCTGACCGGCGGCGGGGCGCTGCTGCGCAACCTGGACGAGCGGCTGCGCGAGGAGACCGGAATGCCGATCCATCTGGTCGACAACCCGCTGGACTCGGTGGTCCTCGGCACCGGCAAGTGCGTGGAGGACTTCGAGTCGCTACGGCAGGTGCTCGTCCCCGAGCCCCGCCACTGACGGACTGACGCGGCCCGGCCGTCCGGCGGCACGCCGGTCCGGCGGAGCCGATCGGGGGACCGCGGCCCCCGGGGGCGGCGCCGTCCCCCCAAGACGACGAATCGGGAGGTCGGTGGGTGAAGGACACCCGGCGGACCCGCGTGGTCCTCGGCGTGCTGCTGGTGGTCGCGCTGACGATGATCACGGTCGACTACCGCGGAGGCGCGAACTCGCCGCTGCGCGGGCTCCGCGGCCTCGGCGCCGCCGTCTTCGGCCCGGTCGAGCGGGCGTCGGCCGCGGTGGTACGCCCGATCGGCGGCACCTTCGACGCGATCACCGACGCCCCCGGCGAGCGGCGCAGGGCCGACCGGCTGGAACGGGAGAACCAGCGCCTCCGCGAGCAGCTCCGGGCCGGGCGGCTCGACCGTGACCGGGCCGCCCAGTTGCAACGGCTGCTCGGCACCGCCGGGATCGGCGGCTACAAGATCGTCGCCGCGCATGTGATCTCCGCGGGGCAGGGCTACGAGGACACCGTCACGCTGGACGTCGGGAGCACCAGCGGCGTCCGTCCCGACATGACCGTCATGAGCGCCGAGGGACTGGTCGGCCGGGTCACCAGGGTCGGCCCGCACACCGCGACCGTGCTGCTGGCCACCGACGTCACCTCCACGGTCGGCAGCAGGCTGGAGGCCAGCCGCGAGATCGGGCTCGTCCAGGGCAGGGGGCGCCGCGGCCTGGGCGGCGGCGGGACGACCCCGATGCGGTTCCAGATGCTCAACGCCAACGCCCCGCTCCAGGTCGGCCAGCGGCTCGTCACGCTGGGATCGCAGGGGGAGCGCCCCTACGTCCCCGGGGTGCCGATCGGGGTGATCGAGCGGATCGACGCCCCGTCGGGCGGGCTGATCCGCACCGCCTATATCCGCCCGTTCACCAACTTCACCAGCCTGGACGTGGTCGCCGTCGTGGTCGCGCCGCCCAAGGCCGACCCGCGCGACGCCGTCCTGCCGCCGCGGCCCAGCCCCACGCCCACGCCCACCCCGAGGGGCAGCGGCACCCCCAGTCCGCGCGGAAGCGGAGCCCCGGAGGAGCGCCCCAGCGGCGACGACTCCGGGTCACCGAGGCCGAGAACGACACGATCGGGGGATTGATCGACGTGCTCAACGCACCGGACACCACGCCGACCGGCCGCAACCTGCTGGCCGGACTGATCCTTGCGGTGGCGCTGGTCCTGCAGGTGTCGGTGGCCAACAGGCTGCCCCTGCCCGGCCAGGTCACGCCCGACCTGGTGCTGCTCGCGGTGGTGGCGCTGGCCCTGGTGTACGGGTCGATGACCGGCATCGTGGCGGGATTCGCGGCCGGGCTCGCCGCCGACATCATCCCGCCCGCCGACCACACCATCGGCCGGTACGCCCTCACGTACTGCCTGATCGGGTACGTGTGCGGGCTGGCCGCCGACGAGATGGACCGCCAGTCGCTGGTGCCGTTTCTCGCGGTCGCCGCCGGGGCGCTGGCCGGGTCCGTCCTGTACGCGGTGACCGGGATGATGCTGGGCGACGCCCGCTCGACATGGACGCTGGCGTCCCGGATGGTGCCGTTGCAGGTGCTGTACGACGTGCTCGCCAGCCCGTTCGTGGTGTGGGCGGTGCTGCGCGTCACCGGCAGACACGAGCGCCGTGAGCGCGGGCGCGACCGGATGATCGTTCCCGCCGCCCGCTACCGGGCCCTGTCCGACCGCAGAGCCGCCGACAGCGGGTTCGGAGCGATCTCGGGCCGGGGGCCGGGCCTGTGAACCCCAAGACCCGTTTCCGGCTGGTCGTGCTGTACGTGCTGGTCGGCGCGATGACGCTGGTGCTGCTGGGCCGGCTGTGGACGTTGCAGGTCCTCGACGGGGACTACTACCGGCAGGTCGCCGCGCAGAACCGCACCCGCGACATCGTCGTCCCGGCGGTCCGCGGCATGATCCTGGACAGCTCGGGCCGCGCGCTGGCCCGCAACCGCACCGCCCTGGTGGTGTCGGTCGACAAGACCGCGCTGTCCCGCCAGAAGGACGAGGGCAAGGCGGTGCTGACCAAGCTGGCGGGCGTCCTGGGCACCACCTACGACGAGCTGACCAAGCGCACCCGCCTGTGCTCGCCCACGGTCAAGCGCCCGTGCTGGCCCGGTTCCCCGTACCAGCCGATCCCCGTGGACGACCGGGTCGACCCCAAGCGCGCCATGCAGATCATGGAGCGGCAGGAGGAGTTCCCCGGCGTCACCGCCCAGGTCCAGGCCGTACGGGAGTACCCGAAGCCGGAGGGCGCCACCGCGGTGCAGGCCATCGGCTACCTCCAGCCGATCACCCAGGAGGAGATGGACCGGCGCAAGGGCCTGCTCGTCACCGGCTACAGCGCCGTCGACCTGATCGGCCGGGACGGCCTGGAGGCGACCTACGACGCCGACCTGCGCGGCGAGCCGGGCCTGCGCACGGTGCTGGTGGACAGCCAGGGCCGGGTCACCGGCACCGCCTCCGAACAGGCGGCCGTGCCCGGCTCCACCCTGGTGACCAGCATCGACGCCAAGGTGCAGGCCGCGGCCGAGAAGGCGCTCGACCACCAGATGGAGGCGGCGCGCGGACGCGGCGAGAAGGCCGACGCGGGCGCCGCCGTGGTGATGGACGTGACCGACGGCCGGGTGGTGGCGCTGGCCAGCCGGCCCAGCTACGACCAGAGCGTGTGGACGGGCGGCATCTCCCAGGACGAGTACGAGGCGCTGCTGGGCAAGAAGCGCGGCGAGCCGCTGATCTCCCGGGTCACCCAGGGCCAGTTCGCGCCCGGGTCCACGTTCAAGGTCTCCTCGGTGGCCGCGGCGGTCGAGAACGGCTACTCGCTCAACGGCATCTACCCCTGCCCGGGTTCGTTCAAGGTCGGCACCCGGGCGTTCCGCAACTTCGAGGGCCAGGCGCACGGCAACATGAACCTGCACCGCGCCCTGGTGGTCTCCTGCGACACCATCTTCTACAAGTTCGCCTACGAGCAGTGGCTCCGCGACGGCGGCACCAAGCCCCGCAAGAAGCCGGCCGACCCGATGGTCGCCATGGCCCGCGACTGGGGCTTCGGCACCCGCACCGGCATCGACCTTCCTGACGAGGCCACGGGCCGCATCCCCGACCGCAAGTGGAAGCTCGACTACTGGAACGCCACCAAGGAGGCCAACTGCAAGGGCGCCAAGCGCGGCTACCCGGAGCTCGCCAAGTCCGACCCGGGCCGCGCCGCCTACCTCAAGGCCATCGCCGCCGAGAACTGCGCCGGAGGCTACCTGTGGCGCGCGGGTGACGCGGCCAACCTCTCCGTCGGGCAGGGCGACGTCCTGGTCACCCCGTTGCAGCTCACCAGGGCCTACGCGGCGCTGGCCAACGGCGGCAGGCTGGTGGTGCCCAGGCTGGGCGTCGCGGTGCTCAACCCCGACGGCACGCTGGTGCGCCGCATCGAGGCGCCGAAGGCGCCGAAGCTGCCGGTCCGCGCCAAGGTGCTCGACTACATCAGGGACAGCCTGGCGGACGTGCCCAAGTCGGGTACGGCGGCGGGCGCGTTCCACGGCTTCGACTTCGGCAAGCTGCGCGTGGCCGGCAAGACCGGCACCGCCGAGGTCTTCGGCAAGGGCGACACCTCCTGGTTCGCCTCCTACGCCCCCGCGGACAAGCCGAGGTTCGCGGTGGTCGTGATGGTCTCGCAGGGTGGCACCGGCGGCTCCACCGCCGCGCCCGCCGTCCGCGAGATCTACGAGGCGATCTACGGGCTGAACGGCAAGAAGCCCGCCCTCAAGGACGGCAAGTTGCCGGAGAACCTGCCCGACCTCCAGCCCAGGGTGACGACGGGGACCGCGCAGTGATCGGCGACACCGGGGTCGGCACGCTCGACGGGTACCGCGAACGCGGCCTGTGGAAGCGGCGGCTGGCGGCGCTGCGCCGGCTCGACTGGGTGCTGGTGCTGTCGGCGCTGGTGCTGTCGGTGCTCGGGTCGCTGCTGGTCAGGGCGGCCACGTACCCGCTGCTGGCCGAACGCGGCGAGGATCCCGAGAGCATGGTGCAGCGGCACGTGCTCAACGTCGTGCTGGCGTTCGCGATCGGCGCGCTGGTGTCGGTCATGGACTACCGGCTGCTGCGCGCCTACGCCCCGATCCTGTACGGGCTGGCCTGCGTCGGGCTGATCGCGGTGCTCACCCCGCTGGGCGAGACGATCAACGGCTCACACTCCTGGATCGTGGTCGGCGGCGGCTTCCAGTTGCAACCCTCGGAGTTCGCCAAGGTCGGGCTGGTGGTGCTGCTGGCGATGATCCTGGGCGAGCCACGCGACGGCGAGGTCGGCCCCGGCACCCGCGACATGCTGCTGGCGCTGCTGCTGGTCGGCGCCCCCGCCGTCCTGATCATGCTGCAGCCGGACCTGGGCACCACGCTGGTGTTCATCTTCGTCGTGCTGGGCATGCTGGCCGTCTCCGGCGCCCGCAAGCGCTGGCTGGCCGGGCTGGTGGGCAGCGGCCTGCTGCTGGGGTTCGCGGTGTGGTTCTTCGGGCTGCTCAAGCCGTACCAGATCGCCCGCTTCACCGCGTTCATCGACCCGTCCGCCGACCCGCGCGGCGCCGGCTACAACGCCCAGCAGGCCCGGATCGCGGTCGGCTCCGGTGGCGTCACCGGCAAGGGGCTGTTCAACGGCGAGCAGACCGGCGGCCACTTCGTCCCCGAGCAGCAGACCGACTTCATCTTCACCGTCGCCGGCGAGGAGCTGGGCTTCATCGGCGGCGCCGCGATCGTCCTGCTGCTCGGCCTGGTGATGTGGCGGGGCCTGCGCATCGCCACGCAGGCCGCCGACCTGTTCGGCACCCTGGTCGCCTCCGGCATCGTGTGCTGGCTGGCCTTCCAGTCGTTCGAGAACATCGGCATGACCCTGGGCATCATGCCGATCACCGGCCTGCCGCTGCCGTTCGTGTCCTACGGCGGCTCCGCCACGTTCGCCAACATGATCGCCCTTGGCCTGCTGCAGGCCGTGCATCTGAGACGCCGCCCGTACGACTAGCCCGTACGGCCGGGGCGTCCCGGGCGCGGCGGTAGGCTGAGGGTTCCCCGTGACTCTTCCAGAGCCGTGATTCCGGAGGCCCATCGCATGCCTGTCGAGTCGATCTTCCCGCGTCTGGAGCCGCTGCTCCCGCGCGTGGGCAAGCCGATTCAGTATGTCGGCGGCGAGCTGAACTCCCAGGTCAAGGACTGGGACGAGGCACGGGTCCGGTGGGCGCTGATGTACCCGGACGCCTACGAGGTGGGGCTGCCCAACCAGGGCGTCCAGATCCTTTACGAGATCCTCAACGAGCGCGAGGGCGTGCTGGCCGAGCGGACCTACAGCGTCTGGTCGGACATGGAGGCGCTCATGCGGGAGCACGGCATCCCGCAGTTCACCGTGGACGCGCACCGTCCGGTCGGGGCGTTCGACGTGCTCGGCGTGTCGTTCGCGACCGAGCTGGGCTACACCAACCTGCTCACGGCGCTCGACCTGGCCGGGATCCCGCTGGAGGCCGCCGACCGGGGCGAGGAGCACCCGATCGTGCTGGCCGGCGGGCACGCCGCGTTCAACCCGGAGCCGATCGCCGACTTCCTGGACGCCGCGGTGCTCGGCGACGGCGAGGAGGTCGCGCTGGCGATCACCGAGGTGATCCGCGAGTGGAAGGACGAGGGACGCCCCGGCGGCCGCGACGAGCTGCTGCTGCGCCTGGCCAAGTCGGGCGGCGTGTACGTCCCGAAGTTCTACGACGTGACCTACCTGCCGGACGGGCGGATCCAGCGGGTCGCGCCCAACCGGCCCGGCGTGCCGTGGCGCGTCGACAAGCACACCGTCATGGACCTGGACCAGTGGCCGTACCCGCGCAAGCCGCTGGTGCCGCTGGCCGAGACCGTGCACGAGCGGTTCAGCGTGGAGATCTTCCGCGGCTGCACCCGCGGCTGCCGGTTCTGCCAGGCCGGGATGATCACCCGCCCGGTGCGGGAACGGTCGATCACCACGATCGGCGCCATGGTCGACAAGGGCCTCAGGGAGTCGGGGTTCCAGGAGGTCGGCCTGCTCAGCCTGTCCAGCGCCGACCACAGCGAGATCGGCGAGGTCGCCAAGGGCCTGGCCGACCGCTACGAGGGCACCAACACGTCGCTGTCGCTGCCCTCCACCCGGGTGGACGCCTTCAACATCACGCTGGCCAACGAGTTCTCCCGGGGCGGGCGCAGGTCCGGGCTGACGTTCGCCCCCGAGGGCGGCTCCGAGCGGATGCGCAAGGTGATCAACAAGATGGTCACCGAGGAGGACCTGATCCGCACCGTCACCACCGCGTACGAGAACGGCTGGCGGCAGGTCAAGCTGTACTTCATGTGCGGGCTGCCCACCGAGGAGGACGAGGACGTCCTGGCCATCGCCGACATGGCCAGGCGCGTGATCAAGGCGGGCCGGGACGCCACCGGCCGCCGGGACATCCGCTGCACGGTGTCCATCGGCGGGTTCGTGCCCAAGCCGCACACCCCGTTCCAGTGGGCCGCGCAGTGCGACCACGAGACCGTCGACCGGCGCCTGCGCGCCCTGCGGGACGCGCTGCGCTCCGACAAGGAGTACGGCCGGGCCATCGGGCTGCGCTACCACGACGGGAAGCCGTCCATCGTGGAGGGCCTGCTGTCGCGCGGCGACCGCCGCGTCGGCAGGATCATCCGGGCGGTGTGGGAGGACGGCGGCCGCTTCGACGGCTGGAGCGAGCACTTCTCCTACGACCGCTGGACGGCCTGCGCCGAGCGGGCCTTGGCCGACGAGCCGGTCGACCTGGACTGGTACACCGTCCGCGAACGCGACGAGGTCGAGGTGCTGCCCTGGGACCACCTCGACGCCGGGCTCGACCGCGAATGGCTCTGGCAGGACTGGCAGGACGCCTTGGACGAGACCGAGGTCGAGGACTGCCGCTGGACGCCCTGCTACGACTGCGGCGTCTGCCCGACCATGGGAACCGAGATCCAGATCGGCCCGACCGGGAAGAAACTGCTCCCGCTCTCCGTTGTCTAGAACGACGTTCCACGCGCGGTCTCCGGGACGAAAGCCCAGGTCGTCGCGCCGTTCCTGGATTGTTCCCGGAGGCCCGGCGGGTCGAAGGGCCCCGGGCGACCCGTACTCTATAGGGAGACGTTTTCGACTCGGCACGAGTAGGAAGGACGAAAGCCCTGGCTCCCATGCCGGAGGGCCCGGCGCCGGCCCCAGTGATCCAGCGCCTGCGCGTGCGCTATGCCAAGCGCGGCAGGCTGCGGTTCACGAGCCACCGCGACATATCCCGGGCCGTGGAACGCGCCGTACGGCGCGCCGGGATCCCCGTCGCGTTCAGCGCCGGATTCAGCCCGCATCCGAAGATCTCGTACGCGGGTGCGGCGGCGACCGGGGTGGCCAGTGAGGCGGAGTACCTGGAGATCGGGCTGACCGAGACCCGCGACCCTGGGCGGGTACGGGCCGAGTTGGACGCCGCGCTGCCGGACGGGCTCGACATCGTGGATGTCGTGGCCGCCGGACCGGAGAAGACCAGCGCGCTGGCGGACCGGCTCGAAGCGTCCGAGTGGCGGGTGCGGCTGGACGGCGTACGCGAGAGCGACGCCGCACGGGCCGTGGCCGCCTTCCTCGGCGCCGCCACGATCGAGGTGGAACGGCTCACCAAGAAGGGACGGCGCCGTTTCGACGTGCGCGCCGCCGTCAGCGCTCTCGAGGCAGAGCGGGACCGGCGCGCCGCGGAGGCGGCGGACGCCCCTTGTGCAATACTTCGAATGGTTGTTCGGCATACCACACCTGCCGTTCGACCCGACGACATCCTCACCGGACTGCGCCAGGTCGCCGACCTCGCGCCGCCGTCACCGCCGCTGGTGACCAGGCTGGCGCAGGGGCCACTCGACGCGCAGACCGGTGAGCTCGCGGATCCGCTCGAACTCGACCGGGCCTTCTCGCCCGGGCGCCAGACCGCGGTGCCGTCCGGCGATGACGCCGGGACGGCGCCCGTTCACGCGCCGTTGCAGTCCGATCAGGCCGCGATCGCGGATGTCGCCGGCGCCCGCTCGTAGACCGAAGCCGTGGTGACGCGGAACCGGTTTCCAGGGAGCGGCGGGCGCGCCCCCGACGACTTCGTCGTCGCCTCGGGGCCACCATCCTGGCCCGGAGGCGGCGGCGCCGACGACTGACTGGAGAGTTCCCGTGCGGCGCACCGCACCAGCCCGCCCCAAGCGGCGGCGGACGGTCGCGCCCGGGAACCTGACGGGAGATTGCCCGCATGCTGGAGAACGAAGCCGATCAGGCCCAGGCCGAAGGCACCGATAACACGACAGACGACACCCCCACCCCATCCGGCGGCACCAAGGAACCCGCCACCACGCAGCCTGGCGAAACCACACAAGTGGAATCCCAGGAATCCGTAGACGCCGGCCACTCCGGCATCACCACCCAGCCCACCGAACAGCCAACCACCACCCAGACCCCTGAGGCCACGCAGTCCGGCGAACAGCCAACCGGCGGCACCCTCGGCGAATCCGTTGAGGCCGCCGCACAATCCGGTGATGCCACAGCCCCCGTTGGTGCCGAGCAGCCCGACGATGCCTCGGAGGACGCTGCGGGATCGCAGGTGACCGGCGGCACCGTGGAGCCCGGCGCTGTGCACTCCGCTGAGACCGCACAGTCCGGCGATGCCACAGCCCCCGTTGGCGCCGAGCAGCCGGGCTCCGTCGAAGAGGCGCAGGAGTCGGCTGACGCCGGCCGCTCTGGCACCACCGCGGAGCCGGGCGCTGGCGAGTCCGGCGGCTCCGTTGAGGCCGCCGCGCAGTCCGGCGATGCCGCAGAGCCCGTTGGCGCCGGGCAGCCAGGTGCCGTCGAGGGGTCGCAGCAGGTCGGTGACGCTGGTCACTTTGTTGGCTCCGAGCAGTCTGGCGGTGCTTCGGAGGACGCTGCGGGGTCGCAGGTGGCCGGCGGCACCGTGGAGGCCGGCGCTGTGCACTCCGCTGAGACCGCACAGTCGGATGCCGCAGAGCCCGTTGGCGTCAGGCAGCCAGGTGCCATCGAGGATCCGCAGGAGATGGGTGACGCTGGCAACTTCGGTGCCACGCAGCCTGGTGACGCCGCGGAGTCCGGTGGCGCCTCACGGGATGCTGCGGGGTCACAGGTGAGCGGTGGCGCCGTGGAGCCCGGGGAGACCGCGCAGCCCGGTGGGAGCGTGGAGTCCGGCGGCTCCGTTGAGGCCGCCGCGCAGTCTGGCGATGCCGCAGGGCCCGTTGGCGCCGGGCAGCCAGGTGCCGTCGAGGGGTCGCAGCAGGTCGGTGACGCTGGTCACTTTGTTGGCGCGGAGCAGTCCGGTGGTGCTTCGGAGGACGCTGCGGGATCGCAGGTAACTGGTGGCACCGTGGAGGCCGGCGCTGTGCACTCCGCTGAGACCGCGCAGTCCGATGCCGCAGAGCCCGTTGGTTCTGGGCAGTCGGGCTCCGTCGAGGAGTCGCAGGAGTCGGTTGACGCTGGCCGCTCTGGTGTTACGCAGCCTGGTGACGCGGTGGAGTCCGATGAGGTCGCGGAGCCGGGCGCTGTGGAGTCTGGCGGGTCCGTTGAGGCCGCCGCGCAGTCGGGCGATGCCGCAGAGCTCGTTGGCGCGGAGCAGTCTGGCGGTGCTTCGGGGGACGCTGCGGGGTCGCAGGTAGTCGGCGGCACCGTGGAGCCCGGGGAGACCGCGCAGCCCGGTAGAAGCGCGCAGTCCGGTGGTGCTGCGGAGCCCGTTGGTTCTGGGCAGTCGGGCTCTGTCGAAGGGGCGCAGGAGTCGGTTGACGCTGGCAACTTTGGTGCCACGCAGCCTGGTGATGCCGCGGAACTCGCTGGGGCCGAGGAGCCGAGCGTCATCGCGGAGCCTGGCGGGTCCGTTGAGGGGTCGCAGGAGCCGGTGGGCGATGGGCGCTCCGAGGGGGGTGCGGAGGTCGGTGCTGGGCGGCCTGGTGGTGAGCCTTGGGAGACCGTTGGGACTGAGCAGACCGGTGAGATCATCGAGGCCGGGGGTGCTGAGCAGGAGCCTGGTGGCGAGCCGGTCGCTGGGTCCGCTGAGCCTGGTGGTGAGCCTCCGGAGGCCGCGGGGATGGTGGAGACCATCGATACGCCGGCGGCCGACGCGGAGGCTTGGGAGGCCGGTGGGACCGCGGACGCGGTCAGCGGCGACGAGGCCGGGGCCGAGCGTGGTGAGTCGGCGGAGCAGGCCGGGTCCGCGGTGCAGCGTCGGCGGGCCAGCCGGCCTGCCGGGCCGCCTCCGGAGATCGATGACACGCCCGCCGTGATCACTGTGCCCGCCACGCCGCCCGCCGCGGCTGAGGCGGAGGAGAACGAGGAGACGGCGAAGCCGGAGCGTCCGGTGCGTCGGGTGCGGACGACGCGGGCGACCAGGCCCGCGATGGCCCCCGACGAGGCGCTTGAAGAGGCGGAGCCGAGTAAGCCCGCACGGTCCCGGACGCGGGCGGCGAAGGAGGGCGAGGCGCCCTCGCGGTCGCGTACGCGCCGTCGTCCGGCCGGGCCGCCGCCGGAGGTGGCCGAGGAGCACAGGGCGGCCGTGCCCACGGCTCCCGTGACCCCGCCGGTTCCCGGCGTGCCGGTCGTCCCGGACCTGGGGCCCGGCGGCCAGCGGACGCAGGAGAGCGAGCCGGTGTCCGGGGGCGTCCCGAGCGTGACGTTCCAGCCGCCCATGGTGGTGTTCCAGCCTCCGCAGCCGGTCCCCCCGCGTGCCGAGGAGGAGCGGGAACGGGACGAGGAGGACTTCGAGCCCGACGAGACCGCCCAGGTCGAGCGGGACGAGGACGAGGAGCAGGGCGAGCGCCCCTCGCGGCGGCGCCGCCGCCGGGGCGGCCGGGGTCGCGGCCGTGGCGGCCGGGACACCGACGAGGAGGCCGGCGAGGAGGCCGAGGAGCCCGCCAAGGCCGAGAAGGACCAGGGCGAGAAGGCGGGCAAGGGCGGCCGTGCCCGTGGTGAGGGCAAGGAGGCCAAGGAGGCCCGCGCCGAGTCCGGGCGCAAGAAGGACGAGGAGGCCGCCGCCGGGGCCGCGGAGGCCGAGACCGCCGACGAGGCCGAGGAGAACGGCGAGACGGGTGGGAGCGGCAGCCGCCGCCGCAGGCGTCGCCGCCGCCGCGCCGGCGCGGTCGACGGGGACGGCGCGACCGTGCCCGACGACCCGCCGAACACCGTGGTGCACGTCCGTGACTCGCGCGCGGTGGAGGACGAGGTCCAGTCGGTGCGCGGCTCGACCCGCCTGGAGGCCAAGAAGCAGCGTCGCCGCGAGGGCCGCGAGCAGGGCCGTCGTCGGCCGCCGGTGATCACCGAGGCGGAGTTCCTGGCGCGCCGCGAGTCGGTGGAGCGCGAGATGGTGGTGCGGCAGGAGGGCGAGCGCACCCAGATCGCCGTGCTGGAGGACGGCGTCCTGGTCGAGCACTACGTCAACCGCGCGACCCACCAGTCGTACGTGGGCAACGTCTACCTCGGGAAGGTGCAGAACGTGCTGCCTTCCATGGAGGCGGCGTTCGTCGACATCGGCAAGGGCCGCAACGCCGTCCTGTACGCGGGCGAGGTCAACTGGGACGTGGCCGGGCTGGAGGGCCAGCCGCGCCGGATCGAGTCCGCGCTCAAGTCGGGCCAGGCCGTGCTCGTGCAGGTCACCAAGGATCCGGTGGGTCACAAGGGCGCCCGGCTGACCAGCCAGATCTCGCTGCCCGGCCGTTACCTGGTGTACGTGCCCGACGGCTCGATGACCGGGATCAGCCGCAAGCTGCCCGACAAGGAGCGCAGCCGGCTCAAGCAGATCCTGAAGAAGGTCATGCCGGAGAACGCCGGGGTGATCGTGCGCACCGCCGCCGAGGGCGCCACCGAGGAGGAGCTGGCGCGGGACGTGTCGCGGCTGGCGGCGCAGTGGGACAACATCCAGAAGCAGGTCAAGAGCGCGTCGGCGCCGTCCCTGCTGTACGGGGAGCCGGACCTGACGATCCGGGTGGTCCGCGACATCTTCAACGAGGACTTCAGCAAGCTGGTGGTGGCGGGCGACGGCGCCTGGGACACCGTCTCGGAGTACGTCGAGTACGTGGCGCCGCACCTGGCCGATCGGGTGGAGCGCTGGACCGACACCCAGGACGTGCTGTCGGCGTACCGGATCGACGAGCAGATCGCCAAGGCGCTGGACCGCAAGGTGTGGCTGCCCAGCGGCGGCTCGCTGGTGATCGACCGCACCGAGGCGATGACCGTCATCGACGTCAACACCGGCAAGTTCACCGGGCAGGGCGGCAACCTGGAGGAGACGGTCACCCGCAACAACCTGGAGGCGGCCGAGGAGATCGTGCGCCAGCTCCGGTTGCGCGACATCGGCGGCATCGTGGTGATCGACTTCATCGACATGGTGCTGGAGAGCAACCGCGATCTGGTGCTGCGCCGCCTGGTGGAGTGCCTGTCGCGGGACCGCACCAAGCACCAGGTCGCCGAGGTGACGTCCCTGGGCCTGGTCCAAATGACCCGCAAGCGGGTCGGGCAGGGTCTGCTGGAGGCGTTCTCGGAGACCTGCGAGTCGTGCAACGGCCGCGGCATCCACGTCCACATGACCCCGGTCGAGCCCAAGGCCGACAAGGGTGCGGGCGCCGGGGCGTCCGGCGGCGCGGGCGGCAGGCGCCGCAAGCGCAAGGGCGAGGTCGAGAAGGCGGTCGAAGAGAAGCTCTCCCAGCAGGAGCGCGCCAAGGGCAAGACCAAGGAGGCCAAGGAAGGCAAGGCCGCCAAGGAGAAGGACGAGGCGCAGGCCAAGCGGGAGCAGGCCAAGCCCCGGGTCGCCACGCGTCCCGCGGGCGCGCCCCCGGAGGAGCTGGAGGCGGCGGATCCGCCCGGCGGTCCGGCGGGACTCGCGACGGCGTCGACCAGTCCGGACGCCGCGGACGTGACCGAGGAGCCCGAGCCTCAGGCGGCCGTGGAGGCGGCGGAGGCGGCGGCCGAGTCCGCGGAGTCCGGCCCGGGCGCGCTGGCGTCGGAGGGCCCGGTGGACCCGCTGGTCAACGGCGCCGAGCCGGCCGACGAGGCGGAGCCCGGCCCCGGGCTTGAGTTCAGCACCGAGCCCGAGCCCGAGGCCGAGGCCGAGCCGGGGTCGGCGGCCGGGACGGAGGACGATCAGGCGGCGCTGAGCAACGGCAGGCGGCGGCGCACCCGCCGTGTCCGGGCCAAGGCCGAGGCCGCGTCGGCGGACCCGGGGGACTGACCGGTGCCCGTGCCGGCGGCGTTCGCGTCCGGCACGGGCGTCCGGTATCCTGGGTCTTCGACGTGCGGGAGCGCGTCGTCTCGACGTGCACCACTTCGGTGCGTCGCCCGCCCCTCCGGCGGGTGAGGATTCAGCAGAGAGCGCCAGGCGATGGCGTCCTGGTGTGCCGCCCGCGGCTCCGGTCGCGGGTAGGCCCCCACCCGGGGGCTGGTGAAGACCACGCGCGGGACCGGTTCGTTCCGGAAGCGCGCGCAGAGGAGAGGTTTCCGCGGTGTACGCGATTGTCCGCGCAGGCGGCAAGCAGGAGAAGGTGGCCGTCGACGACGTGCTCACCGTCGACCGGCTGCCCGGCGAGGTCGGCTCGACCGTCACGTTCCCTGCCGTGCTGGTGGTGGACGGCGAGAAGGTCGTCAGCTCCTCCGCCGAGCTCGCCAAGTACAAGGTGACCGCCGAGATCCTCGGCGCCGTCAAGGGCCCGAAGATCAACATCATGCACTACCGGAGCAAGACCGGGTACAAGCGGCGGATGGGCCACCGCCAGCCGTACACCGAGGTCAAGATCACCGGTATCGAGGCCGGGAAGTAGGAGGTCCGGGACATGGCACACAAGAAGGGCGCGTCGTCCAGCCGTAACGGTCGTGACTCCAACGCCAAGCGCCTGGGCGTCAAGCGCTTCGGCGGTCAGGTCGTGAACGCGGGCGAGATCATCGTGCGGCAGCGCGGCACCCACTTCCACCCCGGCCTGAACGTGGGGCGGGGCGGCGATGACACGCTGTTCGCGCTGGTCGCGGGCACGGTCAAGTTCGGGCGTTACCGCGGCCGCAACGCGGTGAGCATCGTCCCGGCGGAGTAGATCCGCCGTCAGCGACGTTAACGACAGGGGCGGACCATTCCGGGTCCGCCCCTGTTCCTGTTCGGGACGAGAGAGCACGGGAGGGGATCGTGGTGGCGAAAGCCGGATCCGGTGCGCGGTTCGTGGACCGGGTGGTGCTGCATGTCGCTGCGGGCGACGGCGGGAACGGCTGCGCCTCGATCCACCGGGAGAAGTTCAAGCCGCTGGGCGGCCCGGACGGCGCCAACGGCGGCCGTGGCGGTGACGTGATCCTTGAGGTCGACACGGGCGCCGCGAGCCTTCTGGACTACCACCGCCGCCCGCACCGTAAGGCGGCGAACGGCCGTCCGGGGCAGGGCGGGCACCGTACCGGGGCGGACGGCGACGACGTGGTGCTGCCCGTGCCGGACGGGACGGTCGTCAAGGACACCGACGGGAACGTCCTCGCCGATCTCGTCGGTGAGGGCACCCGGTTCGTCGTGGCGCGCGGCGGCAAGGGCGGGCTGGGCAACGCCGCCCTCGCCACGGCCAAGCGCAAGGCGCCCGGGTTCGCGCTGCTCGGCGAGCCCGGCGACGCCCGCGACGTCGTCCTGGAGCTGAAGAGCGTCGCGGACGTGGCGCTGGTGGGCTTCCCGAGCGCGGGCAAGTCCTCGCTGATCGCGGCGCTGTCGGCGGCCCGGCCAAAGATCGCCGACTATCCGTTCACGACGCTGATCCCCAATCTGGGGGTGGTGAGCGCGGGCGACACCACGTTCACGGTCGCGGACGTGCCCGGCCTGATCGAGGGCGCCAGTGAGGGCCGGGGCCTGGGCCTGGAGTTCCTGCGGCACATCGAGCGCTCGTCCACGCTGGCGCACGTGCTCGACTGCGCGACCCCGGAGCCGGGACGCGACCCGCTCAGCGACTTCGACGTGATCGAGAAGGAGCTGCGGGCCTACGACCGGGCGCTGGGCGACCGGCCGCTGTCGGACCGTCCCCGCGTCGTCGTCCTGAACAAGGTGGACGTGCCGGACGGCCGTGACCTGGCCGAGCTGGTGCGCCCGGAGTTCGAGGCGCGCGGGCTGCGGGTGTTCGAGGTGTCCGCCGCCACCCGCGAGGGGCTGCGCGAGCTGTCGTTCGCCATGGCGGCGATGGTGGAGGAGTACCGCGCCTCGCTGCCGCCCGCCGAGCCGACGCGGCTGGTCATCAGGCCGGAGCCGGTCGACGGCGGCACCGACTTCGAGGTGCGGCCGATGGGCGACAACACCTATCTGGTCACGGGCGAGAAGCCCGTCCGGTGGCTGCGGCAGACCGACTTCTCCAACGAGGAGGCGGTGGGCTACCTCGCCGACCGGCTGGCCCGGCTGGGCGTGGAGGACGCGCTGGCCGAGGCCAGCGCCACCGCCGGCGCCACCGTCATGATCGGCACCCGGGACGACTCGATCGTGTTCGACTGGGAGCCGGAGGTGGTCGCGGGCGACGGCGCCCTGGGCCCGCGCGGCACCGACCGCCGCCTCGGCGGCTACCGCTAGCCGCCCGACCGACCCGAGATCACGACCACGCGTTCCCGAGGGAGAGCATGAGCCCCGACCAGGCACCCGCGACATCCCGCACCGCCGGTACCGTCCTGGACCGTGACGCGCCGGGACGCCCGGAGGTGGCGAGCGCGCGCCGGATCGTGGTGAAGGCGGGCTCGTCGTCGCTGACCACACCTCAGGGGACGATCGACGCGGACAGGATCGACGCGCTGGTGGACGTGCTGGCGTCCCGCCGCAGGGCCGGTACGGAGATCGTGTTCGTGTCGTCCGGCGCGATCGCCGCGGGGCTCGGCCCGCTGGGGCTGGTCAGCCGTCCCGGCGACCTGGCCACCCAGCAGGCGGCGGCGAGCGTCGGGCAGGGGCTGCTGATGGCCCGCTACACCTCCTCGTTCGCCCGGTACGGGCTGACCGTGGGGCAGGTGCTGCTCACCGCCGACGACATGATCCGCCGCGTCCACCATCGCAACGCCTCGCGGGCGCTGGGCAAGCTGCTCGACCTCGGCGTCGTCCCGGTCGTCAACGAGAACGACACCGTCGCGACCGACGAGATCAGGTTCGGCGACAACGACCGGCTGGCCGCGCTGGTGGCCCATCTGACCAGGGCCGACGCGCTGATCCTGCTGTCGGACGTGGACGCCCTCTACACCGGTGACCCGCGCCGCCCCGGCGTCCGGCGGATCACCGACGTGCACGGCCCGCGCGACCTGGACGAGGTCGAGCTGGGGGGCTCCGGGAGGGTCGGCACCGGCGGCATGGTCACCAAGGTGGAGGCCGCCAGGATCGCGGGGATCCCGGTCGTGCTGACCGACGCCGCGTCCGCGCACCGGGCCCTCGCCGGCGAACCGGTCGGCACCTGCTTCCATCCCGCCGGGGGACGCCGCCTGTCGACGCGGCATCTGTGGCTGGCGCACGCCACGACCGGGCAGGGCCGTGTCATGCTGGACCCGGGCGCGGTGGACGCGGTCGTCCGGCGCCGCAAGTCGCTCCTGCCCGCCGGGATCACCGGCGTCCAGGGCGACTTCGCGGCCGGTGACCCGGTCGACCTGTGCGGCGCCGACGGCAGGGTCGTGGCGCGCGGGCTGGTGAACTACGACGCGGCGGAGATCCCCGACCTGATGGGCCGGTCCACCCGCTGGCTGGCCCGCGAGCTGGGCCCGGAGTACGAGCGCGAGATCATTCATCGCGACGACCTGGTGATCCTGGACGGGGCCGGCGAGCCGGGCGGCCTGCCGGGCGGCACCGCGAACGGCGCGGAAGACGGCGAGCGAGCGACCGAAGAGACGACAAGGAGCCGGTAGATGAGCGGCGAGGTGCAGGAGCGGGAGCGCGAGGAGTTCCTGCGGGTTGCGGAGCGTGCCAGGGAGGCGGCGGCCGGGCTGGCGCCGCTGCCGCGGGCGGCCAAGGACGCCGCCCTGCACGCCGTGGCGGACGCGCTCGTGGCGTCCGCGCCGCAGATCGTCAAGGCCAACGAGGCGGACGTGGCGCGGGCCCGCGAGTCCGGCACCTCCGAGTACATGATCGACCGGCTGAGCCTGACCTCCGAGCGGATCGCCGCGATCGCCGAGGCCGTCCGCAAGGTGGCGGCGCTGCCCGACCCGGTCGGTGAGACGGTGCGCGGCAACGTCCTGCCCAACGGCCTCGACCTGCGGCAGGTGCGGGTTCCGCTGGGCGTGGTCGGCATCATCTACGAGGGCCGTCCCAACGTCACCGTCGACGCCGCCGCGCTGTGCCTGAAGAGCGGGAACGCGGCGCTGCTGCGCGGCTCGTCGTCCGCCTACGAGTCCAACGCGGTGCTGGTGGACGTGATGCAGGGCGCGCTGGCGGGCACCGAGGTCCCGCGGGACGCCGTGCAGCTCGTCCCGGGCACCAGCCGCGAGTCGGTCAGGCACCTGATGCGCGCCCGCGGCCTGGTGGACGTGCTGATCCCGCGCGGCGGGGCGTCCCTCATCAACTCGGTGGTGGAGCAGTCCACGGTGCCGGTGATCGAGACCGGGGTGGGCAACTGCGCCGTCTACGTGGACGCCGCCGCCGACGTCGACCAGGCCGTCACGATCCTCCTGAACGCCAAGACGCAGCGCCCGTCGGTGTGCAACGCGGCCGAGACCGTCCTGGTCCACCAGGACATCGCCGCCGAGTTCCTGCCCAAGGCGCTGGACGCGTTGCGCGAGGCGGGCGTCACGGTCCACGGGGACGAGGCCGTGCGCGCCTACTCGGCCGACGTCGTCCCGGCCACCGAGGACGACTACTACGCCGAGTACCTGTCCCTCGACATCGCCGCCCGCGTCGTGCCCAGCCTGGACGAGGCCGTACGGCACATCCGCGTCTACGGCTCCGGCCACACCGAGGCCATCGTGACCACGTCGCAGACGGCGGCCCGCCGCTTCGTCGCGCTGGTCGACTCGGCCGCGGTCATGGTGAACGCCTCCACGCGCTTCACCGACGGCGAGGAGTTCGGGTTCGGCGCCGAGATCGGCATCTCCACCCAGAAACTCCACGCCCGCGGCCCCATGGGCCTACCGGAGCTGACCTCCACCAAATACGTCGTCACCGGCGAAGGCCACCTCCGGTAGTCCCCAGCGCGGCGACCTCAGTTGCTGTTGCCGGTGGGCCCGCTGTCGCGGCGTGAGATCCGGTCGAAGAGGCCGCCGGCGGCCGAGGCGGCGCCTTCGGCGGCGCTGCGCACCTTGCCGATGAACGGGTCGGCGCTGCGCTCCCAGGACTCGCGGTAGGAGTTGGCGGCCTCGCGGACCTCGTCGGTGAACTTGGCGGACGCGTCGTCGGCGCGGCGCGGGTAGTCGCCGGCCAGGATCCGCTCGTACTCGGGGCCCTTCGCCCAGCGGTCGAGCTCGGCGAAGCGGATCACCGCGTACGGGTGGGTCTGCGGCAGCAGGTTCAGGAACTTCAGCAGGCCGTCGCGGACGTCGCCGGCGGCGTCGTACTGGCGGGCCTGCTCAAGGAACGCCTCGCTGCTCATCTCGTGCAGCCGCGTGCCGCCGGCCAGCTTCATCATCGTGCGCTTGGCGGCGTCCACGTCCTGGCCGGTCAGCAGCCCGGCCCGGTCGGACGACAGCTCGGCCTTGCGGAACCACTCGTTCAGCCCGATGAGGATGGCGCCGATGGCGACGTTGCCCAGCGGCAGCCAGGACAGCCGGGCGCCGAGCTGGATCAGGATCTCCATCATCGTCCGGTACACCGCGTGCCCGGACAGGATGTGCCCGACCTCGTGGCCGACCACGAACCGGGTCTCCTCGTCGTCCAGCAGGTCCAGCAGGCCGGTGTTGATCACGATGAAGGGCCGGTCGCTGCCGATCGCCATCGCGTTCGGGACGGGGAACTGCCGGACGTACACCTCGGGGACCTCGGGCATGTCGAGGATGTAGCAGGCGTCGCGGACCATGTCGTTCAGGTGGTGGAACTGGTTCTCGCCGACCCGTACCGCGCCGCCGAGGAACATCAGCCGCAGCGCCCGCTCGCTGATCAGTCCCGACAGGCGCCGCAGCACGGTGTCGAAGCCGGTCAGGCCGCGCAGTGCGACCAGCGCGGAGCGGTCGGCCGGGTGCTCGTAGGCGCGGGAGCTGATCCCGGGGAAGCGGGTGCGCGCCCGGTCCGGTGTGTTGGTCGTCATGGGGTACGCGGCACCGGCCCGGCTTCGCTGCCGGCGGCGAGGGCCGCTCCCTCCCTTCGCTCGGTTCTGGCCGTGCACTGTTCGGATCCACCCTGGGCATGCCACCGGGCCCAGTCCAGCTTGGTAAGTCCGACGAACCGGTACATGCGCAGGTTCCCGCGTCGGGACGATAGGGCCACCTCCGGCCCCGCGCGCGCCGCCGCGCCGTGATCCATCCGATGCGGGCACTTTGTGGAGATTGTCCGTGCGGCGGGCTTCGGGTGCGGCAGAGTAGTGGACGCCCGGCGGCGGGGGCGCACGGGTCCGGTGGCGGACGAAGACACAGGTCAGCGGGGCGCGAGGAGGCGCGATGTTCGATCCGAAGGCCGAGGCGATGTTCCGGGACGAGCGGGCGGCGCTGCAACGTCACCGGCTGTGGGGGCTGGTCGACCGGCTGATGCTGGCGGGCGGCGTGCAGGCGGACCGGCTGCGCGAGGCCGGCGTCGAGCGCGGCGCCGACGTCACCCTCGCCGAGCTGCACAAACTGCCGTTCACCACCAAGCAGGACCTGTGGGACTCCTACCCGCTGGGCATGCTGGCCGTCCCCCGGGACCAGGTCGTCGCGGTCCACGGATCCACCGGCACCAAGGGCAGGCCCACGCTCGTCGCCTACACCAAGGCCGACCTGGACCTGTGGGCGTCCATGTGCGCGCGGTCGCTGTCCTGCGCGGGCGCGTCCGCGGAAAGCGTCGTCCACAACGCCTACGGGTACGGGCTGTTCACCGGCGGGCTGGGCATCCACCAGGGCGCGGTCGCGCTGGGCGCCACCGTCGTCCCCATGTCGGGCGGGATGACCGAGCGGCAGGTGCGGATGCTCGCCGACCTGAAGCCCGACATCCTGACCTGCACGCCCGCGTACGCGCTGCGGCTGGGCGAGGCCGCCGCCGAGGCGGGCGTCGACCTGTCCTCGCTCAAGACGGGCGTCTTCGGCGCCGAGCCGTGGTCGGAGGAGCTGCGGGCCGCCATCCAGGACGTCCTGCCGATCAAGGCGCTGGACATCTACGGCCTGTCGGAGGTGATCGGCCCCGGCGTCGCCACCGAGTGCCTGGAGCAGAACGGCCTGCACGTCAACGAGGACCACTTCATCGTCGAGGCCGTCGACCCGGAGACCGGCACCCCCGTCGCCGACGGCGAACCCGGCGAGCTGGTGTTCACCACGCCGACCAAGCAGGCGCTCCCGCTGCTGCGCTACCGCACCGGCGATGTGGCGTCCCTCACCCACGGCGACTGCAACTGCGGGCGCACCCTCGTCCGGATGAGCAAGGTCCGCGGCCGGGTGGACGACATGCTGGTGATCCGTGGCGTCAACGTCTACCCCAGCGAGGTCGAACGGGTCCTGCTGGGCTCCGGGCTGGTCGTCCCCCACTACCAGATGGTCGTGGACCGGCGGAAGCCTGACGTACGGCTCGTGGTGGCCTGTGAAGCGGCCACAG
Source organism: Actinomadura sp. NBRC 104412 (assembly GCF_030269515.1). Classification (GTDB taxonomy): domain Bacteria; phylum Actinomycetota; class Actinomycetes; order Streptosporangiales; family Streptosporangiaceae; genus Spirillospora. The sequence continues at coordinate 115,623 of NZ_BSTM01000023.1, forward strand.
AGGCGGCCTCAGACGCCTCCCCGGAGGCGGCGGAAGGGGCCCTGGCGGAGGAGCTGACGCGGGCGCTACGCGCCGACCTCGGCCTCACCGCCGACGTACGGGTGCTGCCGTCCGGCACGGTGCCCCGGGTGGAGGTCGGCAAGGCCGTACGGGTCGTGACCTGGGAATCCGGCGAACCTCCTCTGCCCGGCATCGGCTGACCCCGTTCTCGGAGGCACGCTCGGCGGGCGGCACGCGGCCCGAGGGGCGGTGCGCGGAGCCGCCCCCCGCGCTGGCTATTCTCGTCAGCATGACCCAAAAGCGACGGTTGGGGATCATGGGTGGCACGTTCAACCCGATCCACCACGGCCACCTGGTGGCCGCCAGCGAGGTCGCGCACGTGTTCTCGCTGGACGAGGTGGTGTTCGTCCCCACCGGCCGGTCCGCGCACAAGGACGAGCGGGGCGTCGCCCCCGCCGAGGACCGCTACCTCATGGCCGTGATCGCCACCGCGTCCAACCCCCGGTTCTCCGTCAGCCGCATCGACATCGACCGCCCCGGCCCCACGTACACCGTCGACACCCTCCGCGACGTGCGCCGCGCCCACGGCCCCGACACCGAACTGTTCTTCATCACCGGTGCCGACGCCCTCGCCAAAATGCTCACCTGGCACGACACCGACGAGCTGTTCGAACTGGCGCACTTCGTCGGCTGCACCAGGCCCGGCCACCGGCTCGCCGACCCCGGCCTGCCCAACGGGCGCGTCAGCCTCATGGAGGTCCCCGCCCTGGCGATCTCCTCGACCGAATGCCGCGACCGGGTCCGCGCGGGCGAGCCGATCTGGTACCTCGTCCCCGACGGGATCGTCCAGTACATCAACAAACGCGGTCTTTACCGCGAGCACACCGAGTGACGCGCCCACCTTTGCGTGACCTTCGTCCGTGCGTTACCGCAGGTACCCGGCGGGTCATACTCTGGAGGAGACGGCACGCCGCCGCTTCGTGAATGGGGCATGACGGGCCGTAGGGCAATAAATCAGGGCCCGTTTCCGGCGCCCGTGAGAAGCTGGAACCGGGAAAAGACCCCTACAGGGAGGATCGCGAGCGCATCGTGACCGCATCCGACAGGGCCGTGCAGCTCGTCCGGATCGCCGCCGAGGCGGCAGGCGACAAGCTGGCCGACGACATCCTTGCCTATGACGTGAGCGAGCAGCTCGTCATCACCGACGCCTTCCTGCTCTGCTCGGCGCCCAACGACCGGCAGGTCCGCGCCATCGTCGACGAGATCGAGAAGCGGCTGCGCGAAGAGGCCGGCGCCAAGCCCGTACGCCGCGAAGGCGAACGCGCCGGACGCTGGGTGCTGCTGGACTACTCCGACATCATCGTGCACATCCAGCACGAAGAGGAGCGCACCTACTACGCGCTCGAACGTCTCTGGAAGGACTGCCCGCTCATCGGACTTCCCGAAGCCGTCAACGCCGGCTCGGCCCAGCGCGGACGCGCCGTCGGGAGCCCCAGTGAGTGACCCGGAACCCGGCAAGGACCGGGAACCCGGCAAGCGCCGGGTCGTCCTGTGGCGGCACGGCCAGACCCGCTGGAACGTCGAACGCCGCTTCCAAGGCAAGACCGACATCCCGCTGGACGAGACCGGCCTTCAGCAGGCCCGGCGGGCCGCCCGGCTCCTCGCCGCGCTCCGCCCCACCGCCCTGCTGACCTCCCCGCTCCAGCGGGCCTCCGACACCGCGCAGGCCCTCGCCACGATCACCGGCCTGCCCGTCGCGCAGGACCGCGACCTCGTCGAACGGGACGGCGGCGCCTGGGAGGGCCTCACCAACCAGGAGATCCGCGAACGCTACCCCGCCGAGTACGCCGCCTGGCAGCCACCCGGCGGAGAGACCAGCGCCCAGGTCGCCAAACGCGTCTCCGCCGCGATCGAACGCGCCCTCGACGACCTGCCGCCCACCGGGCTGCTCGTCGTCGCCTCCCACGGCGCCGCACTCCGCCTCGGCATGTGCGGCCTCCTCGGCCTCCCCGAACAGCACTGGGACAACCTCGGCGGCCTCGCCAACTGCTGCTGGTCCGTCCTCAGCGAACGGCGCGGCGGCGAAGGCTGGCGGCTCGTCGAGCACAACGCCGGAACCCTCCCCGAACCCGTCCTCAGCGACGACCGCGCCGTCAACGGCACCTGACCCCAAACCGATTCGAGTACGGCCCTCAAGTCCTATACACTGGCCAAGCGCTGCGGGATGCGAGTCCACGCAGTCGCACGGGGCTATGGCGCAGTTGGTAGCGCGCCTCCATGGCATGGAGGAGGTCTGGGGTTCGAATCCCCATAGCTCCACTCGGGAGTGGGTGAAGTGTGTTCATCGCCCCTGGGGGGCGCTTTCCCGGTTCTCCCTCGTCATGTTCATCTGGGGGGCGACCCCCAGACCCCCGATGCGGGGGCTCCGCCCCCACGCCCGCTCGGGAGTGGGGGAAGTATGGTCGTCGCCCCTGGCGGGGCGATTTCCCGGTTCTCCCTCGTCATGTTTATCTGGGGGGCGACCCCCAGACCCCCGATGTGGGGGCTCCGCCCCCACGCCCCCGTACGGGCGCTGCGCGCCCTTTTTGGGGCTTCGCCCCTTGCCCCTGTTCCTTTTGGGGCTTCGCCCCTTGCCCCCCTTTGGGGCTTTGCCCCCTTTTGTTTAGAGGTCGTACCAGAAGATGCAGGAGATGTCGTAGAAGCCGTTGGACTTGAGGGTGGCTTCTACGATCTCGTGCCAGTTGCCGCCGTGGCGTGCGTACATCCATTCGATGGTGGGGCCGTAGGGGTTGCCGTAGCGGGCCTGGTTGCGCTGGTCGAGGCGGCGGATGTCCTTCATCTTCATCTTGGTGCGGACCAGGGCGGTGGCCTGGTTGCGCTTGGGGACCATGACCCGGGCGATCTCCTGCTCGGTGCGGCCCTGGATGCGGAGGCGGTTGACCTCGACCTCCATGGCCTCCAGGCGGTCCAGGTAGGACTGGCGTACCTGGCACGTGTGGACCCAGTCGTCGGCCGGGCCCACGCCGGTCCACATGGAGAGGCCGAAAGAGCCGGGGAGCAGGATCAACGTGACCGCCAGGCGGCGCATGCGCGGAACCTTTCATGGTCGGGGGGTCAAGGTTCGATCGGAGTAACTTTGCCATGGTCGGGCCGCTGAACCTCGGTGGGAAACGCTGTAGCTTGCGGTTGTGACCGAAGAACGTGGTTCGGTGGGGATTGTCGCGGCCATCGGGGCGTTGGCCGGGGCCGCCCTGGCGGGGCACCGAGGGAGGCGGGCGGCGGGCGTGGGGGCCGTCGTGGGGGCCGTTGGGCTGGGCCTGGGCGAGGCGGTGGCGCGGGCCAGGCAGAAGCCGGGGGAGATCCCCGCGCTCTGGCAGCGCATCGCGGTGAGCGGGGCCATGGTCGCTCCTCTTGGGTGGGTCGCCGGCCGGTTCGCCGGGCCGGTTGCCGTGGGTACGGGGGCCGGGGCCTTGGCGGGTGCTCTGGGGTTGCGGCCGCAGAAGGTCGCCCTTGGGCCTGTGGTGGGGTTGGCGGTGGGTTCCTCGGGCGCTCCGCCCGCCATCGCGGCGGCGGGGGCCGTCGTGGCGTTCAGGTGCCTGTCGGCGGTGGTGTTCCGGGACCCGCAGGTCAGCCTGCTGGCGGAGAAGGTGCCCGAGGAGGAGCTGCCCTTCGTGGTGCCGTTGGAGGCCCGGTCCCGTTATGTCGGAACGGGGTACGTGAGGGAGCTGGCCACGGTCCTGGGAGGGACCTACGCGGAGGACGTCGCGGACGTGGGGATCGTGAGCTCACTGGACGAGCTGCGCGGCCCTGACTTCGACCCGGCGGACGTGCATCCCCTCGTGCGCGAGTTCTACGAGCACACGGCGCGGTTCACGCTGGACATCGTGCCCGAGTGGCGGACGTGGGTGCGGCCCGGCTACCTGCTGTACCGGACGCTGCTGGCCAGGCCGCTGGGGCAGGCCAGCGTTCCCATGAACCAGCGGGAGGCGCAGCGGGGGGTGCGCGGCCGTATCGACACGATCGGGTTGGAGGGCGTCGTCTCCCTCAGGGGGTGGATCCGGTCTTTCGCGGATACCGACGAGCCCATTTATGTCGGGATTTACACCACGTACCGGCATGGCGACCGCGGATATGTGAGTGTCGGATTTCCGCTGCCGCAGGCGAGTTTCACCGCGACGCTGGCGCCGTACGCGCGGGAGGGCGGCGGGCTGGTGCTCACGAGCGTGACCGATCTGGACCATCCGGGGCACTATCTGACGTTCATCGATCCGGAGACCAGGGACCTGACCACGCTGGCCGTGCACGGGTTCGCGGAGAAACTGGACGTTTTCGTGGAGGACGGAGAATTGCGGGCGACACACGCGTTCTCCATTTTCGGCTTGCCGTTCCTCGTTTTGCGTTACAAGATGAGTCGTAAAGCTTCAGATGGGTAACCCTGAGGGTGTGTGGCTCGGTGGGCAGCGAGACGAGAAAAGGGAACGGTCGCCGCTTGATGGTTGCATTCAGAGGTATGGGACGGCATCGCAGGGGAGCCAGGCGCGAGTTCACCGTCGCGGATCTCATCGAGGAACTGCGGCGGTTCGATCCGCGGCTTGAGGTCCGGCTCGTCACCCAGCCCCGCATGCCCTACGAGCACACCGTGGGCGCCGTCGCCGAGGCGGACGGCATGGTGTGGATCGGCGAGGCCCAGCAGCAGGGCTACGCCCCCGACGAGGTGGCCGACCGCCTCGGCTGGCGCTGATCACCCCCGCCGATGCACTAAGCTCGTCGCCGCGGGGCTATGGCGCAGTTGGTAGCGCGCCTCCATGGCATGGAGGAGGTCTGGGGTTCGAATCCCCATAGCTCCACGGGCCTATTCGTGGACGGTCGTCGGGTCGCTGTAGCGGAGCACGGCGCCCACGCCGACCCGGTTGTCGGACGGCAGGACGACCAGATCGCCCTCGGTGGCGGCCATGGCGCGGACCAAGGCGGCGTCGGCGCGTTCCTCCTGGATGTCCTCGATGCCCAGCCAGCGCAGCTCGTCGGGCTCGGTCGCGACGTCGCCCGGGCCGGGGCCGATCCACAGGCTGGTGGGGGCGCCGGGGTCCTCGTCCAGGAGCAGGCTCTCGACCTGGCTGCGCCGGACCGCCTCGACCGTGGCGGGCAGGCCCGCGACGGCGCGCTCGCCGTGCGCCAGCTCGCGTTCGAAGCGTTGGGCGACGGTGAGGACGCGTTCGGTGGACTTCAGGTCCAGGATGCGTGAGAGGTCGTCCTCCACGATCTCGCCGCGGTCGGACTCCACCGCCTTCTCCAGCGTGCCCTCGGAGATCTCCTCCAGCACGGTCGTGCGGGCACGGGGGTCGCCGGCGATCACCACGGCCTCGGCGTGGCAGGCGGAGGCGGCGCGGTCCACCTCGCGGGCGACCTTCTTGGCGTTGTGCTTCCAGACGTTCTCCGAGGCGCGCTGGTAGCGGGACTGGTTCCAGTCCCCGGCCTTGGTCTTGCGGATCGGGTAGTCCTCGTCCCCCGGGACGTCGATGTGGCGGTGCCGGCCGTCGGGGCCGAAGCAGTCGATCTCGCCGCCGCGCCGGTTCACCCGGGCGACCATGTACGCGAACCGCTCACCCCGGTAGGACAGGTACGGCAGGACGTGCGGAAGCGGGGATACCCTGGCCAGCTCCGCGCGGGGCGGGCGCTGGAGCCGCGCCGAGTGGACGACCTCCCCGCCCGCCGCGAAGACCACCAGTCCCTCGGACCGGCGGCGCTCCATCTCCCGGGTGACGGTCTCCTCGATCGCGCGCAGCGTCGCGGGCGGGCAGCCCTGTGCCTCCAGCTCCTCGCGCAGCGCCCGCCAGCGCAGCTCGATGACCTTCTCGGCGTCCTCGGTGCTGCGGGTCATGTCCATGTACACCGAGGCGTACGGACCGGGCCTCGCGTACAGCGGCTTGAGGAAAGACACATCCATATGCGTGCCCTACCCGTCGCAGCCGTCCCAAACGCCCCTGTTCGCAGTGCATGATCCCTGTCTGTCGGGTATTGGCTGGGGCGAAAGGGGGAACGCGATGACCGAGCGTCACGGCACGCCCGAGGACGAGGGGATCCCCGATCTCCAGGACGGATCCCCCGAGCAGTACTGGGCCGAGGACCCGCAGGAACAGTCGATTCCCGGGGACGACCCCGCGGCCCTGGACGACTACGGGATGACCGGCACGGAGATGCACACCGGCGAGCCCCTGGACGGACGCCTGCGGCGGGAGCAGCCGGACGGCCCGCGCATGGAGCCGGGTCCCGCCGCGCCCGCCGGGCGGCTGGTCGCGCCGGACGAGGGTGCCCATGCCGACACCGAGGAATACATGGTGGGCGACGACGTGGGGGACGACGGAGGCGGCTACACGGCCGAGGAGGCCGCGATGCGCCTCGACGAGGAGTGATCGGCGGGCGAGGAGCGTCCCCCGCCGCTCAGCCCAGCTCCGTGAACGGATCGGGCAGGTGGGGGGTCGCGAGCGTGCCGCGGGCCTGGCGGACGCGCGCAAGGAGCGCGGTGCGGGCCGCCGCCGCCTGCGCGGAGTCCTCGTCGTACAGGTACGTCACGGACGGGTCGGCGAGCTGGACCGGGTGATGGATGATGTCGCCCGTCACGACCAGCTCGTCCTCGCCGAGCACCACCGACTGGTGTCCCGGTGTGTGCCCAGGGGTGGGGATGACCCGCAGCCCGTCGGACAGCCTTTCCTCGCCCTGGAGGGACTCCAGACGGTCCGCTTCGCGCAGGGGGTTCACCACCTGGGTCAACACATCCCCGCCCTCGGCCTCAAGCCATGCCAGTTCGTCCTCTTGAACGAGGTGGCGCGCGTTGGCGAAAAGGGGCTCGCCGTCGTTCACGGCCCCGCTGGCGTGGTCGCTGTGCAGATGGGTCAGAACGACCGTGTCGATGTCGTCCGGTGCGATGCCGCTCTTTTGCAAGGCGCCGGGGAGCCCTCCAGGGACGGGCGCCCAGGAGGAGGCGGGGGAGCCGTCCGCGCCCACGCCGGTGTCCACCAGGACGGTGGGCCCCATCGGGTCGCGCAGTAGGAAGCAATGGAAGTGCAACACCCACTCGCCGTCCGGCCCGAACGCCGCGGGTGCGTCGGCCCGCGTCCTCTCCCACAGAGCGGGGCGCGCACCGGGAAAGGTCTCGTCCAGCGGACGGCGCAATGCCTCACCCATCGGACCCACCGCGTCGCAGAGCGGGATGACCTCGACGCCGGAGACGATCCTTGGTTTCTCGTGCATAAGGCCCACCATGGCAGGCCGTCCCCACCCCTGTGCAACGCCGGGCCTCCGATCGTTCCGCCAGGGGGGACAATGGCAGGCGACGAAGGGGGCTGTCGTGCGCATCGGCATTCTGGGCCCGCTCGACGTGCGGGACCCGTCCGGGCGTCCCGTCGAGATCAGCGGTCCGCGGCTGCGCGCGCTGCTGGTCCGGCTGGCGCTGGAGCCGGGACGGTCGGTGCAGCCCGGCCGGCTGCTCGACGATCTGTGGGACGGGGCTCCGCCGGCGGGTGGCGGCAACGCGCTCCAGGCACTGGTGTCCCGGCTGCGCGCCGCGACCGGCCCCGGCCTGATCGAGCACGGCCCGGCCGGTTACCGGCTCGCGGTCGACCCGGCGGACGTGGACGCCGTCGCCTTCGAACGCGCCGTGGCCGCCGCGCGTACCCTGGAGTCCCCGTCCGCTCGCGCGGAGGAACTGCGGCGGGTGCTCGCGCTGTGGCGCGGCCCCGCTTTGGACGGCTTCGCGGACGCGCCGTTCGCCGCAGGCCACTCGGCGCGGCTGGAGGAGCTGCGCCTGACGGCCATCGAGGACCGCGTGGACGCGGAGCTCGCCGCGGGCGCCGACGTGGCGCCGCTCGTCCCCGAGCTGGAGGCGCTCGCCGACGCCCACCCGTTGCGCGAACGGCTGCGCGCCCAGCTCATGCGCGCCCTGTACGCGGCCGGGAGGCAGGCGGATGCCCTCAGCGTGTACGAGGAGACCAGGCAGGCCCTCGCCGACCACCTCGGCGTCGATCCGTCACCCGAGCTCGCGTCCGTGCACCTGTCGATCCTGCGGCAGGACGTCCCGGAACGGCCCGCGGAGCCGGCGACGGGCAGGGCGCGGCTGACCAACCTGCCCGCGCAGTTCACCAGCTTCGTCGGGCGGGAGGAGGAGTCGGCGCGCCTGGACAAGCTGTTGCGCGAGTCCCGCCTGGTCATGCTCACCGGCCCGGGAGGCGCGGGCAAGACCCGGCTGGCGGCCGAGGCCGCGGGCCGCGCCGTCCAGGACATGCCGGACGGGGTGTGGTTCGTCGCGCTCGCCCCGGTCGCCGACGAGGGCGACGGGGAACGTGTCGCGCAGGCGGCGCTGACCGCCCTTGACATCAAGGAGACCGTCCGCCCCGGCGAGACGCACTCCCTGACCCGGCCGCTGGACCGGCTGGCCGACGTGCTGGCACCACGGCGGATGATCCTCGTCCTGGACAACTGCGAGCACCTGATCGAGGGCGCCGCCACGGTGGCCGGCCGGATCCTGGCCGACGCCCCCTGGGTACGGATCCTCGCCACCAGCCGCGAGCCTCTGGGGATCACCGGCGAGTCGCTGTGCCCGGTGCCGTCGCTGGCGCTGCCACCGGCGGACGCGGACGCGGCCGAGGCGCTGCACTACGACTCCGTGCGGCTGTTCGCCGACCGGGCCGCCGCCGTCCGCCCCGGGTTCGCGGTGGACGAGGAGACGGTCCCGCACGTGGTGGAGATCTGCCGGGCGCTGGACGGCATCCCGCTGGCCATCGAGCTGGCCGCCGCCCGGCTGCGCTCCCTCACCCCCGCGCAGGTCGCCGACCGGCTCGGCGACCGGTTCCGGCTGCTCACCGGCGGCAGCCGGACCGCGCTGCCCCGGCACCGCACGCTGCGCGCGGTGGTCGACTGGAGCTGGGACCTGCTGGACGACCGCGAACGCGCCGTCCTGCGCCGGCTGTCGGTGTTCGCCGGCGGCGCCTCACCGGACGCGGTCACCGCCGTCTGCGGCACCGGACTGCCGGAGGACCCGCCGGTCATCGACGTGATCGCGGCGCTGGTGGACAAGTCGCTGGTGATGGCGGAGGGCACCGCCGACGTCCGGTACCGGCTGCTGGAGACCGTCCGGGTGTACGCGGCCCAACGGCTGGCCGAGGCCGGCGAGACCCGGCGGATCGGCGCCGCGCACGCCGCGTACTTCCTCGACCTGGCCGAGCGCGCCGAGCCCGAGCTGCGGCGCGCCGACCAGATCCGCTGGACCGAACGGCTGGACACCGAACGCGGCAACTGGCAGGCCGCGCTGCGCTTCGCGATCGACACCGGGGACGCCGCCACCGGCCTGCGCTTCATCTCGGCGCTGTTCTGGTACTGGCTGGTGCGCGACCAGGAGGTCGAGTCCGGCGGCTGGGCCCGTGCCGTCCGCGACATCGCCGGCGGCACGGCCCCGCCCGGACTTGAGGAGCCCTACGCCATCAGCGTCGCCGTCTCGCGGATGGTCGCCGAGATCACCGATGAGGCGGGGCTGACACGGGACTCGTTCAAGGAGACGCTGGAGGAGGTCCTCCGGCTGATCCCCGAGCGGCCCCGCCACCCGATGCTGGCCCTGATCAGGTTCGCCGCGCGGTTCTTCCAGGGGGACGTCCCCGCCGCGCGGGAGGCCCTGTGGGACCTCAAAGGGCATCATCCCGATCCGTGGCTGCAAGCCGTCGCCCAATGCATTTTCGGCTACCTGGCGATGAACGAGGGCGACCTTGAGACCGCCGTCACCGAGGCCCGCGCCTGCTACGAGGGTTTCCACGCGCTCGGCGACCGGTTCGGCCTGATAATGAGCCTCGGCCTGTTGACGGAGCTGGCGATGGCGCACGGCGACCCCGCCGAGGCCGTCCGGTACGGCGAGGAGGCGCACGGCTACACCCTCGAAGGCAGCATCAATCCCGACCATGGCGCGGCCATGCTCATCCAGCTCGCCCGCGCACGCGCCCAGACCGGGGACCTCACCCGCGCCCGCGCGGACCTCGAACAGGGCATCGTCGAGGCCGAGCGGGTCGGCCAGTACTGCGACGCCGCCTCCGGACGCCTGTACCTGGCCGAACTCGCCCGCCGCGAAGGCGACGCGGACACCGCCCAAGCCCTCGTGAACGACGCGCTCGCCCTCATCGAGCCACGGCAGGAGCGGCCCGACTTCTACAAGGCCGCCTCCCTCGCCTACAGCATGATGGGCGGGCTCGCCGAGCAGCGCGGTGACCTCGACGCCGCGGAGTCCTGGCATACCCGGGCCTTCCGCAAGCTCGGCTCGGGACTGGTCGGCGACAACCAGGCCCTCGCCGCACTGCTCGAAGGCCGCGCGACACTGGACGTGGCCCGCGGCGACCACGCCCGTGCCGCCGAACTGCTCGGCATGGCCCGTACGTTGCGCGGCTTCGCCAGGCCATTCGCCTCCTCCGAACCGTCCTGCTTCGACGCCCACCGCGCCGAGGAGGCGGCCCGCGCCGCACTGGGCAGGGACGGGTTCGACTCCGCGTACGAGCGTGGCCGCCGCGCCGACCACGAGGAAGCCTGGGCGCTCTGCAAGTGAGCGCCCGTTTCAGGCACGGCGTGCGTACATACGCATCGCCAGCGGGAACGCGACCGCCACGATCCCCGCGGCCCAGGCCAGCGTGTACCAGGCGTCGTTCCCGAGCGGCCCGCCGACCGTCAGCGCCCGCACCGCGTCGGCCAGACGCGACACCGGGTTCCAGTTCGCCCACGTCTCCAGCCACCCCGGCATCGTCGAGGTGTCGGGCATCAGGATGCTGCTCCCGAACGTCAGCGGCATCACCCAGATGATGGCCAGCCCCTGAACCGTCTGCGGCGAGGGCGCCACCAGGCCGACCAGGACCGACACCCACGACACCGACAGGTAGAACACGTACGCCAGCGCGAAGGCCGCCACCACCGACAGCGGATCGGTCTCGAAGCGGAAGCCCAGCGCCGACCCGAACCCGACCAGGACCACCATCACGATGCCGAACCGCACCGTGTCGCCCAGCACCGTCCCGATCAGCGGCGCGGAACGCGCGATCGGCAGGCTGCGGAAACGGTCGAACACGCCCTTGTGGATGTCCTCGCTCAGCGCGGTGCCCAGCCCCATCGTCCCGAACATCGCCATCTGCGCCACCAGGCCCGGCAGCAGCATCTGGAGGTACGTCCGCGTGTCACCGGCCACCGCGCCGCCGAACACGTACAGGAACAGCACCAGGAACACGATCGGCATCAGCGTCACGTCCAGCAGCTTCTCCGGCGAGTGCCGGAGCTGCGCCACGTTCCGCCAGGCCAGGGTCAGGCCGTGGTGCAGCGTCCGGCGCGGGCCCACCCGGCGCGGCGGCGCCACCATGGTCATCGTCTCGGCGGTCATCACAGGCTCCCTTCATGGACGAACTCGGTGGTCGGCACGGTCTCCTCGGTGGTGCGGTGGCCGGTCAGGGTGAGGAACACCTCGTCCAGGCTCGGCACCCGCAACCCCAGCTCGGCGGGCACGATCGCCACCGCGTCCATCCGCCGCACCATCTCGGCCAGCACCGCCGCATCCGTGACCGGCGCCGTGACCAGCCCGGTCGGCCCGTGCACCGCGGGCCGTTCACCCGTCACGTCCGCGACGATCGCGGCGAGCTGATCCGTCCGGTGCTCGTCGGCGGCGCGGACGGCCAGCGTCCGCCGCCCGATCCGCGACTTCAGCTCGGCCGGCGTCCCCTCCGCGATCACCCGGCCGTGGTCGAACACCGCGATCCGGTCGGCCAGGGCGTCGGCCTCCTCCAGGTACTGGGTGGTCAGCAACACCGTCGCGCCGTCCGAGACCACCTCCCGCACCGTGTCCCAGACCTGGTTGCGGGCATGAGGGTCCAGCCCCGTCGTGGGCTCGTCCAGGTAGATCACCCGCGGCCGGCCCACCAGGCTCGCGGCCAGGTCGAGCCGCCGCCGCATACCGCCGGAATAGGTCTTCACCGCACGCCCGGCCACGTCCGCCAGCCCGAACCGGTCCAGCAGCTCCGCCGCCCGGGACCGCGCCCGCGCGCGCCCGAAGTCCAGCAGCCGCCCGATCATGATCAGGTTCTCGGTGCCGGTCAGCACCTCGTCCAGCGACGCATACTGCCCGGTCAGCCCGATCATCGCCCGCACACGGGCCGCGACCTTCACCACGTCGTAACCGCAGACCTCGGCCCGGCCCGCGTCCGGACGCAGCAACGTGGCCAGCACCCGCACCGCCGTCGTCTTGCCCGCGCCGTTGGGCCCCAGTACCCCCAGGACCATCCCGGGCCCGGCCTCCAGATCGACCCCGTCCAGGGCCTGCGTCGTTCCGAACCGCTTGCGCAGTCCCTCCGCTCGTATCAGTTGCTCCATCGGCGTTCCTCTCCGGAGATCGCTCGTTCGCCGACCAAGCTCGCCGACGCCGCTGACACGGCACTCACACGGCACGGACAACCGGTCACATCCCGCTGACACGCCCCTGACACGACCCCGCCGCGCGCTCCGCGCTCCGTCGAGCGGATCCGCGTCTCCGTCTCGGTTGGCCGAGACGGCCTGACCTGTGGGTTTAGCGAGGCGAGGGGAGGGGTACGGCACCCAGGTTGACGGTTGGTCCTTGATCACCTAATCTTCTTCCTGCCCGAGAGGATGCGGGACGCCGGAAGGCGGACGGCCTCCCGGGAAGCCGCCGAAGGAAAATCGGTTCAAAGCTTGCCGCGAGCCGAGGTACCCTAAGGTGGTCAAGCCCAGACGGGATGCAGGACGCCGCGAGGTGGCCGGCCCGAGGGACTCCTCCGAACGACTCGACGCGAGCGGCTCGCCCCGCTCGTGGATGTCGCACAGGGGACTGGGCGCCGTCCTCGAAGATCGGTCCAGTCGGACCGGTTGACAGGTACGGAGATCCTGGTAAGTTAGAAGGGTTGCCCCGGAGCTGGGTTCGTGTGAGCGGGTCTGGCGCGGTGGGTGTCCGTTTCTTGAGAACTCAACAGCGTGTTAAAAGCCAGTGCCTTTTCGGTTCATTCGCCTCTTTTCGGGGGGTGGGTGGATCGCCCCGTGGCCGCAGGCCGTCCCGTTGGTGGGGTGGTTTGTGGTGGGGATTTCTTTGAGGCAATGCGCGTGGTTCGCCTGTTTGGTGGGTGGGCGCGCGTGTTTGCTGGGATT